>CAVXTC010000001.1:0-51765 GCA_963764525.1 uncultured Pseudomonadota bacterium
CGGCATAGCGCGCTATACTGCCGGGCGTGACTGGCGGCTCCGACCCGGGGGCGGCCGGCTGATCGGGCAGTTTTGCGGCTCGCTTGCGGCTGATGCCGCCGTCAATCCGGGTGAAAGCACACGAACGCTGACACGGCGCTGTCTGCCACGCGGGAATTCGGGTCGCCGCGATGGGGTTCCCGGCACCGTGGCACGTCGTTAATTCGCCCCCGGACGGGGCGCATCTCGTGCCGCCGCCCTGGGATGACGAAGCCTTTCCGTGGGCCGATCCTCCCAATTCGCAATCGCCCGGGCATTCGGGGGTTGCATCCCGAGTTCAAACTCAGCAACATTGGGTAAGCCGGGTAGCCCACAATAATGTGGAGATAAACGAATGCTGCAAAAGCAGAGTGCTCGTGCCGTAGGGGCAGACAAGCGCGATCGTTACGATGGCTATGCCGGCCCGCGATTGGGCGCCGGCGGCGGCTCCCTCGGGGGACTGATCGATTTCCCGGACTGTGCGGCGCGCATCCCAGAAATGAGAGACTCGAATACTTGATCGCGTGCTGTCTCGTTTTGTAGGGGGACTGTTACGTTTGGCACTCCCCGGCTTGCTGGCCGGGGCGTGCCTCGCTGGCACGCATGGCAGCGCGCACGCGGCCCGCACACCGGCGCAGCAGGACGCGTCGTGGACCGGTGAGAAGGGCACCGCCAGCTATTACGGCCCCCGCCAACAGGGCCATCGCACCGCCAGCGGCGCCCTGTTCCAGCAGAGCTTGCTGACCGCCGCGCATCCCTGGCTGCCGTTCGGCACCAAGGTGCGCGTCACACTGGCCAACGGCCGCTCCGTGGTGGTGACCATAACCGACCGGCTGCCGTCACGACGCCGAGTGATCGATCTGTCACTCGCCGCCGCGCGGATGCTGGGGATCGTCAGTCAGGGGCTGGCGCATGTCTCGCTGACGCCGAGCCTGAAGCACGCGCGCTTCGATACATGCAGGGCGGAATAGCGGAGCGCATTCCGCCGAACGGCGATGGCGGAGTGCGCTGCGCTTTTCCGCCCTACCCGAGCTCTCCTTCGGCACGCAACTGCCGGATCGCCGCCCCGAACGCGCGCGCCGTGTCGGCTAGTTCTGCCGGTCCATGCGCGGCGGAGACGAAACCGCCGATACGGCCGTTCACGTCAACTCCCTCGGTCAGCAGCGCCAGCCGCAGCCGCTCGACCAGCCGTTTCGGCTGTTCCTTCAATTCGTCCCGCGGCACCGCGAAGGGATCAAACCGGTCAGGCGCCACAGCGCGACCGCGCGGGTTGACGAACAGATGGAACCCGGAGGATCCGCCATATACCGCCCAGGGCAGGCCCGCCTCGGCCAGCACCTCGTTCAAGTGCTGGCGCAGTGCGGTCGCCGTCGCGTCGGCGCGCGCGTTCACCTCGCTCCCGGCAATCACGCCGAGCGCCGCCGTTCCCGCCGCCGCCGAGACCGGATTGGCGTTGAACGTGCCGGGGTGCTGCACCTTTTCCTGCCCCGTCCTGGCCGCCGCCGCGAAATCCAGCCGGTCGAGGATGTCGGCGCGTCCGGCAACCGCCGCCCCCGGCAGTCCTCCGGCAACGATCTTGGCGAAGCTCGACAAATCCGGCCGCACTCCGGCCGCCGCCTGCGCCCCGCCCGGCGACACCCGAAAGCCGGTGATCACCTCGTCCAGGATCAGCAGCGTCCCGGTCCGCTCGGTCAGCCGCCGCAGCGTGTGCAGGAACTCCGGCCGCAGCGGCACCTGGCCGAAGCTCGATCCGGTGGGCTCGATGATCACCGCGGCAACGTCGCCGCCGGCAAGGGCCAATTCCAGCCCGGCCAGGTCGTCCGGCTCCAGCAGCGTCACCTTTTCCGCGACACCCTGATACGACGCCCGGGGTGGGCGAGCCGTCGAAGTGATTGGAGTAGCCAAACGTCATGTGGTCGTGCCAGCCGTGGAAGTGTCCCTTGAAACGGATCAGCGTGCCGCGGCCGGTAAAGGCGCGCGCCAGCCGCACCGCCATCAGCGTGGCCTCGGTGCCGGATGAGGTGAAGCGGATGCGCTCGGCGGACGGCACCAAGCGGCGGATTGCCGCGGCCCAGCGCACCTCGCCGGGATGGTTGGCGCCAAAATGCGTGCCGTGGGCCAGCGCCGCTTCGACCGCGCCGGTCACCGCCGGATGGTTGTGCCCGAGCAGCAGCGCGCCGTGGCCGCCGAAATAATCGACGTATTCGTTGCTATCGACGTCCCATTTGCGCGGGCCGGCGGCGCGCTCGACGTAGATGCCGTATGGCTCGATGTGGCGGGCGTCGTGCGAAATGCCGCTCGGCAGCAGCCCCGCCGCCTCGCGCGCAAGTTCCGCCGAGCCTGGCGTGCGCGCGCGATAGCCGGCGACGATACGGGAGTTGGTGTCGATATTCGGGCTGTCCATTGGCCTCGATGTCCTTCGGTTTGCGGTCGGAACGGCTGGTTGTGCCTGCAGTATGAGCGCCGGCGGCGTGCCCGTGAAGGGAGCCGGCCGACTGTTGCTGTTCCGGCGCGGCCGCGAGCCGGACGCCATTTCCAGTCATCCCCAAACCGCGCTACCCTTCTCCCGCTGATGCACAACCGAAAGGCACACAGGCATGCAGGTCGAAATCGAATACTGCGGAGCGTGAAACTATGAGCCGCGCGCCAACATCGCGCGGGACATGATCGTGGCGAACAAGCCGGATGCCGACGTGAAGCTGCGACGCGGCAGCGGCGGCGTGTTCGAGATCACGGTGGACGGACGGCTGCGCTTCTCCAAGAAAGCGACCAAGCGGTTCCCCACCGATGCCGAGTTGCTCAGCACGCTCGGCTGATGTCCCGCCCCTCCGCCCGAACGGCGGAGGACAGGGCAGCGGCGCCTGCCGCGTGTCGGCGGCGAACGACCGACGGATGCAGCGGGTCCGCGCCTTGCCGGCGCGGACCCGCTCCCGCATGGTGTGTGCCCGAAACAGCACGAGACCCCGATGTCCCAGACCCTCGCCAACGACCCGCAAACCGCCATTCGCGAGGCCGTACCGGCGAATCGAAGCCGACCTGATCGAGGTCAGACGCGATATCCACGCCCATCCGGAACTCGGCTTCGAGGAAGTGCGCACCGCGGCGATCGTTGCACGCGAGCTCACCCGCCTCGGCATTCCGCACCAAACCGGCGTCGGCAAGACCGGCGTGGTCGGGCTGATCGACGGCGGCCGATCCGGCCCGGTGCTGGCGATCCGTGCCGACATGGACGCGCTGCCCATCCAGGAAGACACCGCCCTGCCCTTTGCCAGCACAGTGCCCGGGCTGATGCACGCCTGCGGCCACGACATCCACACCACAACGCTGCTCGGCGTCGCCGCGGTGCTGAAAGATTTGGCACCGCAACTGGCCGGGACCGTGAAGCTGGTGTTCCAGCCCGCCGAGGAAGGTCTGGGAGGCATGAAGGCGATGATCGCCGACGGCGTGATGGACGCACCGAAGGTCGATCACGCGCTTGGCTTCCACAACCACCCGGACATGTCGGTCGGCAAGTTCGGGTTCGTGCGCGGCGCCTGCCTGGCGGCGTCCGACCGGTTCGAGATCACCGTGCATGGCAAGTCCGGTCACGCCGCCTATCCGCACACCACGATCGATCCGATCGTCGCGGCGGCCAGCCTGATCCTGCAATTGCAAACTGTGGTTTCGCGCGAGGTGCCCCCGACCCGGCCAGCGGTGGTTACGGTGGGCGCGATCCAAGGCGGGATGACGTACAACATCATCCCCGACAGCGTGCTGATCAAAGGCACCGTGCGCACGCTGCATTCGGACGTGCGGGATCTGGCGGAGCGGGCGATCCGCCGATTGTGCGCCGGCATGCTGGAAGGGATGCGCGTTCGTTGCGATCTCGATTACCGGCGCGGCGTGCCGCCGCTGGTCAACGACGACCGCATGCTCGATCCGACCGTTGCCGCGGTGAAGCAGCAACTGGGGGACGTGATCGAGCAGGGCGAGGCCAGCCTGGGCGGGGAGGATTTTGCGCTGATGGCCGATCTGGTGCCGTCGTTCCAGCTCCGGATCGGCTCCGGGCAGCCGGGCCGCACCGACCGGCTGCACAACTCTGGCTACCAGCCGGACGAGCGCTGCATCGGGTATGGCGTGCAGGCGCTGGCGCGCGCGGCGCTCGAAATCCTGTCGTGAAGCTCTGCGTCTTCGGCGCCGGTGCGATCGGCGGCTGGCTCGCCGGCCTGCTGGCGCAGAGCGGGGCGGAGGTGTCTGTGGTGGCGCGCGGTGCGCACCTCGCGGCCATCCGCGCCAACGGGCTGACGGTGGAAACTCAGGCAGGCACGATCAACGCCCGCATCGCGGCGAGCGACAGCCCGGCCGATCTTGGCAGGCAGGACGCGGTGATCGTGACGGTCAAGGCGCCGTCGCTGGCCTCGGTCGCCGCCGGCATCGCGCCGCTGCTCGGCCCCGAGACGATGGTTGCGTTCGTTATGAATGGCATTCCCTGGTGGTATTTCCATGCCCATGGCGGGCCGATGGAAGGGCGACGGCTGCCGCGTCTGGATCCGCGATGACGCGCTGTGGCGCGCGGTGGGACCCGAACGGGTGATCGGCGGGATCGCCTGGCCGGCCAGTTCCGTCCCGGCGCCGGGCGTGGTGCGCATGGTGAGCGGTGAGACGCTGGGCACCACGTTCGGTGAACCGGACGGCAGCGATTCGCCGCGGCTGGAGGCCTTGGCCGGTGCGTTTCGTGCCGCCGGCCTGCCGGTCAGCGTCAACGATCGCATCCGTGACCTGATCTGGCAGAAGCTGATCTTCAACCTGAGTGCCGGGCCGATGTGCGTGCTGACGCAATCGCCGGTACGGGCGACGCATGAAGAGCCGGTGCTGGTGGCCGCCTCGCGGCGGATGCTGGCCGAGGCCGAGGCGGTGGCGCGCGCCATGGGCCGGTCGCCGGTTGTGGATGTGGAGCGGACCGTGGGGATCAACCGGGCGCTGGGCCACCGTCCCAGCATCCTGCAGGACCTTCAGGCGGGCCGGCCAATGGAGATCGACGCGCTCTACACCGTGCCGCTGGAGATGGCGCGTATGGTCGGCGTGCCGACCCCGACGCTCGATTTGCTGGTGTCGTTGATCAAGGTGCGGGCGCGGGAGGCGGGGTTGTATTCCGGGTAGAAGAATTCCTGCCTGGCGCGGCCAGGCGATGAACGGGGGGAAACAATAATGCCGAAACTTTCACTGACCCGGCGTCAGGGGTTGACCGGGTTGGCTGCCGCCACGATCGGCCTGCCGCCGCTCGAAGCGTTTGCGGCAGCGAAAAACGAGGCCACCCTGGCCACCGTCAATGCGGCGGCGTTCCTGATGGTCCGCATGGAGTCGCTGTTCGCCACCAAGGTTGCCGAGAAAACCAACGGGGATGTCGCGATCAAGGTCGTCACCGACGGCCAGCTCGGCGGCCAGCGGGAGAATATCGAGGCCGTCATGGCTGGCAATCTCGAGATGTGCCAGTTCAACAACGCCGTTCTCGGCTCGTTTTATCCGAACACGATGCTGTTCGACCTGCCGTTCCTGTTCCGTGACATCGATCACATGCGGAAGGTGGTCAACGGCCCGATAGGGCAGAAGGTGTATGCCGAGTTCCAGAGCAAGACCGGCATCATGATCCTTATCGCCGGAATGGCCGATGGTCCTCGCTCGGTCTGGAACAGCCGCCGTCCGGTGCGGACCCCGGCCGACCTGAAGGGCATGAAGCTGCGTGTCATGGAAGGCCCGATCATGGTGGATACGTTTCGGGACCTCGGCGCGATCCCGACACCGATGGCCTATCCGGAGGTCTATATGGCGGCCAAGCAGGGCGTCATTGACGGGGCGGAGACGCCGCCGAACGGCCTGATCGAAGGGAAGGTGCCGGAGGTCGCGAAATACTACAGCCTGACCCGGCATTTCTCGATCCCCTCCGGGGTCGCGGCGAACGCGAAATGGTTTGCCAGCCTGCCGGAAGCCGACCAGGCGGGGATCCGGGCGGCGGCGGTCGAAGCGCTGGCCTGGTACAACAACGCTTACGATGCCGATAACCAGAAGGCATTGGCCGAAGCGCAGAAGGACGGCATGCAGATCAACGATGTCACCGATATGGCGCAGTTCCGCACCGCCGTTCAGCCGGTCTATCGGAAATACGCCGACCGGGTCGGCGGAATGGCGCTGATCCAGACCGTCATCGACACGAAATAGCCGACATGCGCCGGCTGCTGGCCGTCGCCGACGCCGCGATCATGGGCGTCGTCGTGCTGCTGTGGGTTACCTTCTTCGTATGCGTGGTGGCGCAGGTGTTCGTGCGCTACGTGCTGCAACTGCCGCTGCCGTGGACCGATGAAGTGGCCCGCTATTCGTTCATCTGGTCGAGCTTTCTCGCGGCCGCGGTGATCGTGGGTCAGGGGCAGCATTTTTCGATCGATGTGGCCCTCGAACGGCTGCCGCCGCGTGCGATCCGCATCGTCGATCTGCTCGGCACCATGCTGTGCCTGACGTTCACCGTCATGCTTACGGAAAAAAGCACCGCATGGGCTTGGCGTCTGGCCGATGCCCGTTCCTCGGTG
This sequence comes from uncultured Pseudomonadota bacterium, assembly GCA_963764525.1. Lineage (GTDB taxonomy): Bacteria > Pseudomonadota > Alphaproteobacteria > Acetobacterales > Acetobacteraceae > DATDIC01. The sequence continues at coordinate 6,579 of CAVXTC010000001.1, forward strand.
CTGGAGCTGCCGCTGGGCGCGGTCTATGCGGTGCTGCCGTTCTCCGCCGCGTACATGAGCCTCCACCTCGCCGGCCGGATTGCCGGCCTGCTCGGCCGCCGGTCCGATCGGGCGCGCGCATCATGGTGATGGGCGTGCTGTTCGGCAGCATGTTCCTGCTGATGGCGATGGACGTGCCGATCGCTTTCGCGATGGGCCTCGCGGCAGCGGCGGCGCTGCTGATGCTGCCGCGGGTCGGACTGGAGGTCATCGCTCAGCGGATGTTCTTCGGCCTGGATTTATTCGTCATCCTGGCGGTGCCGCTGTTCCTGTTCCTCGGCGAGTTGATGGAAGCGGCGAAGATCACTGACCGATTGGCGCAGCTGGCCGAAGCGGTGGTCGGACACCTGCGCGGCGGGATGGGCCATGCGGCGATCGTTACCAACATGATCATGGCGGGAATTTCCGGGTCGGGAACCGCCGATGCCGCGGCGACCGCCACCGTGCTGGTACCGGCGATGACCAAGAACGGCTATCCCACGGCGTTCTCCGCCGCCCTGGTCGGCGCCGCGGCGACGATCGGGCCGGTGATCCCGCCCAGCATCATCATGGTGATCTACGGGTCGATCGCCAACGTGTCGGTCGGCCGTCTGTTCCTGGGCGGCATCATCCCGGGCCTGCTGATGGGCGGCTGGCTGATGATCCTGACGGCGCTGTTCGCCCGCCGTATGAACCTGCCGCGCGGGCGCTATGTCGGCATTATCGGGATGGCGAAGGCAACGCGGCGGGCGGCGCTGGTGCTGGTCACGCCGGTCATCGTGGTGGCCGGCATCGTCGGCGGCGTGTTCACGCCGACCGAGTCCGCCGCGATCGCCAGCGTGTACGCCCTGCTGCTGGCTCTGGCGGTGTACCGCACGGTACGCCCGGGCGCCTTGCCGGAGATCGTTCGCCGCACGGCGTGGACGACGGGCAAGGTGATGTTCGTGCTTTCGACGGCCTCGATCCTGTCCTGGGTGCTGGCGCGCGCGGACGTGCCGGCGCAGCTCGCCCGCATGCCGTTCCTCAGCGACACCGCGCATCCCTGGGTGCTGCTGTTGTCGCTGAATGTGCTGCTGCTGACGTTCGGCGCGCTGATCGAGGCAATCCCGGCGCTGGTCATCATCACCCCGATGATCCTGCCGCTGGCGATCAAGGCCGGCATCGATCCGGTGCATCTGGGCGTGGTGATGACGGTCAACATGAGCATCGGCCTGATCATGCCCCCGGTGGGGTCGATCGTGTTCGTGATGTGCGGCCTCAGTCGCGTGCCGATCGTGGCATTCGCCCGCGAGGTCGCGCCGTTCATCGTGGCGCTGATCGTGCCGCTGCTGCTGGCGACCTATATTCCACAACTCGTGCTGTTCATTCCGAATGCACTGATGGGACCGGGATAGAGCGTGATGCTTGAGGTGGAATTGCCGGAAAGCGTGAATCACGCTCTCAAATGAAGAAGCTGGAGCAAGAGCGCTTCAGGTTGAAGCGATCGCGCTCCAGCCGCGCGGCAGCGCGGTCTGGCCGAGCACCCAGCCCTCCCATCGCCGAATCCGGGGATCGTCGGGCGCACTGTCCGGGCGGTTTCCGGCCAGCACGTTCAGCACGCAGAGCAGGCCGAGCACGCAATCGAAGCGGTCCTCGCCCGCCGCGTCGGCGCCGAAACCGGTTTCGATCGCAACCGCCAAGCGCGTCGTCCGGTCGGGCGGACAACGTCGCCATCGCGGCATTCAGGCCGGCGGCGAGGGCGGCGCGGTCCGGCTGCCGGCGCTTGCTGCCTGCCATCCGCAAGCCGAGATGACGCAGCGCCTCGGCCGGATAGGTTTCGGCGATCGCCACGGCACCGGGGGCCAGCAGGGAACGAAACGGGCCGTCGAACGGCCAGAGCCGAACGTCTTCGCCGGCGGCAAATGCAGGCAGCAGCATGTCCCGCCAGCCGGCGATTGCCGCCTTGCCGGTCTGGTTGGCGCCGAGCGTCCAGAACAGCGGCGCTCCGGCCGGCCGTTCGGCCGTGGCGCGGTCGCAGCAGCGGGACAGATCGGCGGCGCCGGCCAGCCCGAGTGCCGCGGCATGGGCCGCACGCGTCATCCCGCGCCGGGCCGTGCGTGGGATAGAAGGGCCGGTCCGCTGCAACCTCGGCCAGGGTGGCGCAGACCTGAAAGAACGCCGGCTGGCCGGCGAGCCGACGCAAGAAGGCCGGAAAGCCCGAATCCGGCAAGTGCCGCGCATAAGCCGAGCGGCAGGCCCAGCGGCAGATCGAGTCCAAGTGCCACCGGCCCTCCCGCTGCCTGCATGCGCAGGCGGCCGAGAAAATCGCTGACATCGCCGACCGGCGCGGGCGCCGCGATGCGCCATGCTGCAGGCTCCCGGCGCGCCACCGTGACCCAGCGCTTGCGGGGATCGACGCTCCAGTCCGCGTGGGCGGCCAGGATGGCGGTTACAGCGGTTTGTGCGCCCGTTCCAGCAGACGGCCGAAAAAGCCCGGCTTCTTCGGCGGCCTGGCCGCCTCCACGACCTTCTCGCGGGCGCGCACCTCGGATTCCTGCTGGCGCTGCTTCGAGTCCAGCCATTTCTCGAGACTCATGCCAGCCTTGGCGGCACGTTTGGCCTCATAAGCACGCTGCCCCTCGGTGAGGGTCCGGGTCGGTTTCGCCATGCCGGTGTTCTGGCAGGGGCGGCAATCGGGTTCAAGAGGCGCCAAGCCGCTTGACCAGCGGCGGCCGCCTGCCCAGAACTCACCTGTCAGGGCGTGACGCAATGAGCAGCACAAGCAAATACGACACCGATTTTTACGGCTGGGCCAATGACCAGGCGGCGCTGCTCCGTGCGGGGCGACTCTCCGAGGCGGATGTCGGGCACATCGCCGAGGAGATTGAGAGCATGGGCCGCGGCGAAAAGCGCGAACTGGTCAACCGGCTGGCGGTGCTGCTGTTGCATCTTCTGAAATGGTCGCATCAGCCGGAGCGGCGCGGGAAAAGCTGGAGGCTGACCATCGAGGAACAGCGACGGCAGATCGCCCGGCTCATGCGCGACAATCCTAGCCTGACCGCCAGCCTGGATGAAGTGATGCGCGATGCCTATGGCGATGCGGTGCTGCGCGCTGAAACGGAAACAGATCTGCCGCGCGACGTGTTTCCCTGGTCCTGCCCGTGGTCTTTCGCGCAGGCGATCGATGAGGCGGTCTGGCCCAACTGAATCCCTACACCCGTGCCGTAAGCCTTCATGAACGTCGCAACCCGTCGCATCCACCGTCCCGTCGATCTCCGCCTCGGTGGGCGCCCGAGGCACAGCTTGCAATGCTTGCTGAGATACACACCGGCCTCAGTAAGATGCTGGAGGAGCATCGTGCCCGGCGCGGGGCACGCGAGGAAGTTCTATTATTGCTGATCGTCAGGGAATCCAGTTTCGCCTGAGTCCACGCCGAACTAGCAAACGCGGGCCATGTGACGCTCGACCGCAACATCATGGGCGCGGAATTGTGATTGCTCGTGGATTTTCCTGACAGCCAGGAATTGGTCGGCCGATGGGAGGTGTGGCGGACACGCAGGATCCTAACCTCATCGAGGACAATTCGATATCCGCTCACCACGCGGTGGATCGGCAACGACCGTTCCTCCCACAGGAAGCGCAGCAGGCGAGCGTGCGCGATTAAGAGTTCCGTTGCTGGCATCCATGATTGACTGACGTTTGGAGGATTCCGGCTCGGGAGCGCGGATCAGGCTGGCGCTCATGGCGGACGTGTGGACGGATCGCGGCACGGGTCATGATAAGCCTGAACTGGACGGTTCAGTTTTAACTTGACCCGCCTCCCCATCCTGCCATATCCACTCCCGAACTGAACCGTTCAGTTCAGAGGGATCCCGATGAACGCCATTACCAGCGAGCTGGCCCCAGATTTGACCCCAGACCTGTCCACACAAAGCCGCCCGGCCCGGCGCTGGCGCCTTCGCCGGCTGGTGCGGCCAGCCCTGGCCGTTGTCGTGGCAGCCGCGGTCGCAGTGACCGCCAACTGGTGGTTCACCGAGGGCCGCTACATCCAGTCCACCGACGACGCCTATGTACAGGGCGACATCGCCGTGCTCGGACCGCGCATCGAGGGCGACGTGATCGGCATCCCCGTCGCCGACAACCAGCCCGTCCATGCCGGCGATCCGTTGATCCTGCTCGACCCGGCCGACTGGCAGGCGAGGCTGGATCAGGCCCGGGCGGCCGCCGCCGAATCCGCCGCCGCGGTGCTGACGGCGGCGCGCCAGGTGACCCAGCAGCAGGCGATGATCGAGGCAGCTCAGGCGGCGATCGTGCAGGCGCAGGCGCAACAGACCCTCGCCGGGGCGGACGCGGCGCGGTCGGCGGAGCTGGCCAAGGCGGGGTGGGCGTCGCACCAGTCGAACGATCAGGCCATCGCCGACCGGCGCAAGGCCGACGCGGCGCTGACCTCCGCCCAGGCGCAGAAAGCCGCCGCCGAGCAGCAGCTTGCAGTGTATGCCGCGCAGCTTGGCCAGGCTCAGGCACGCCAGCAGAACGCGGCCGCGTCCGAAAAGCTGGCCGCGAACAACCTGTCCTACACGGTGATCCGTGCCCCGTTCGATGGTATCGTCGGCAACCGGGCTGCCGAGCTCGGACAGCACGTGCAGACCGGCGCGCAGCTCATCGCGGTGGCGCCGCCTCCCGGGCGTCTGTATGTCACCGCCAATTTCAAGGAGACCCAGCTTACGAAGATGCGGCCGGGGATGAAGGTGCGGCTGACCGCCGACATCGACCCGGCGCATCCCATTGAGGGCCGCGTGGACAGCCTGGCCCCGGCTACCGGCGCTCTGTTCAGCCTGCTGCCGCCGGAGAACGCCACCGGCAACTTCACGCGTGTGGTGCAGCGCGTACCGGTGAAGGTGGCGCTGAACCCCGCCCAGGCCGATACGGCGACCTGGCTGCGCGCCGGCCTGTCTGTGACGGCGAGCGTCGATACGCGCCGGCGCCGGCCCGGCAGCTTGGCCTGTTCGGCGCCGCCGCGGCGACGTTGCACCGGGTCGTGCCGTGACATCGGCCGACGGTCGGCTGACCTGGCGCCAATGGGCCGGGTTCATGGCCATGGTGGTCGGGATGTTCATGGCGATCCTGGACATCCAGATCGTCAGCGCCTCGATCACCGACATCCAGGCCGGGCTGGCGGCCAGCCCCGACGAGGCGGCCTGGGTGCAGACCAGCTACCTGATCGCCGAGATCGTCATGATCCCGCTGTCCGGCTGGCTGTCGCGACTGCTGTCCACGCGGGTACTGTTCGTCGCCAGCGCGCTTGGCTTCACGGTCTTCTCGTTGCTCTGCGCCGGCGCCACCGGACTGGGCGAGATGGTGGTGTTCCGCGCCGCCCAGGGTTTCATCGGCGGGGCGATGATCCCGACCGTGTTCGCGACGACCTTCCTGCTGTTCCGGGGCGAGCAGCGCACCCGCATGTCGGTGGTGATCGGACTGACCGCCACGATGGCGCCGACCATCGGCCCCACGCTCGGCGGTTGGCTCACCGACAACTACTCCTGGCACTGGCTGTTCCTGATCAACGTCCCGGTGGGCGCTGGCCGTGGCGGTGTCGGTCTGGGCGTGGCTCGACATCGACCGGCCGGACTGGAGCCTTGCCGGCGGTTTCGACCTGGCCGGACTGCTGCTGATGGCCGGCTTTCTCGGCGCGCTGGAATACGTGCTGGAAGAAGGCGAGCGCTGGGACTGGTTTCAGGACGAGACGATCTTCTGGGCCGGCATCGTTTCCGCCGTGTGCGGGGTGCTGTTCTTCTGGCGCATGCTGACGCGGCCGGATCCGCTGGTGGAACTGCGAGCGTTCGGCAATGCCAATTTCGCCTTCGGCTCGCTGTTCAGCTTCGTGCTTGGGCTTGGGCTGTATGGCTCGGTCTATCTGCTGCCGCTGTTCCTGGCGCGGGTGCGCGGCTACGACAGCCTGCAGATCGGCGAGACGATGTTCGTGACCGGCGCGGCGATGTTCCTGTCGGCGCCGGTGGCCGGGCAGCTTGCGCAACGGATCGACCTGCGGGTGATGCTGGCCGCCGGTCTGGCGATGTTCGGCGGCGGGCTGTGGTGGATGGCAAGCCTGACCACCGACACCGCGTTCTGGGAGCTGTTCGGTCCGCAGGCGCTGCGCGGTGCCTCGATGATGTTCATCATGCTGCCGGTGAACCAGATCGCCCTGGGCCGGCTGCCGCCGGACGCGGTGAAGAACGCGTCGGGGCTGTATAACCTGATGCGCAACCTGGGCGGCGCGGTGGGGCTGGCGCTGATCAACACGGTGGCGACCTCGCGGCTGGCCGCGCACACGCTGCATTTGCAGGAGAGCGTCACCTGGGCGCGACCCGGCGCGATGGGGTTCGTGCACGCAGTTGACGCGCGGCAATGGAGCCGGCCAAGGCCGGCAACGCCTCATTGGCGGCGCTGAAGCAGTTGGCTGTCATGGTGCAGCAGCAGGCGCTGACGCTTGCCTACAACGACGTGCTGCTGCTGATGGCGCTGGCGTTCCTGGCGGCGCTGCCGCTGACGCTGGTGCTGGCGAAGCCGTCCGGAAGCGCGGCGGGAGCGCATTAGCATTCCCCTTCACCATCGTCATTCCGCCGGCTCGGGCTGTGTTTCAAGCGGCTTGCGGAAGATCAGCCGATCCACGGCTTTCGGATAAAGCGGACGCAGCTTGATGATGAAGTCCCACGCCATCAGCACCGCGCCGATCGCGAACACCACGTCGCCCGGCAGCCGCATCCACTGCCAGAACAGCGTCGTGTTGTAGAAGGCGCTGCTGCGGGCGTAGGCAAGGCCATGTTCATAGACGGCGTCGAGCTGCGGCCAGCCGATCGGGAAGAAGTTGAGCAGGATCCACAACACCAGCCCGCCATTGTAGAGCCAGAAGGCCCAGAGCCCGAGCTTCTCGCTGAAGCGATGGCGGTCGGCCGCGATGTAGCGCAGGCAAAAATAGATCAGGCCGATCGCCAGTTCGCCGAAGGCGCCGAACAGCGCCGTGTGCGCGTGGTTGAGCGTCAGGAAGGTGCCGTGCTCGTAATAGTTCACCAGCGGCGCGTTGAGCGTGCCGCCGCCGAACACGCCGGCGCCGACGAAATTCCAGAACGCCGCGCCGATGACATAGGTGTAGGCCAGCCGGTACTTGAACTCCTGATGCGCCTTGATCAGCCGGTAGTGGTTGATCGCCTCGATGATCAGCAGCACCAGCGGCAGGACCTCGATGAACGAGAACATGCTGCCCATCGGCACCCACATGCTCGGCCCGCCAGCCCAGTAGAGATGGTGGCCGGTGCCGATGACGCCGCCGAGGAAGACCAGGATGATCTCGAAATAGGTCGCCCGCTCGGCAAGCTTGCGCGAGACCAGGCCGACGGACATCAGCAGATAGGCGGTCATGCAGGCGGCGAAGAACTCGAACGACTGCTCGACCCACAGATGGACCACCCACCAGCGCCAGAAGTCGGTCAGGGTGAAGGACTTCTCGATCCCGGTGAGCGGGATCATGCCGAACACATAGAGCACCGCGACGTTGATGGTGGAGGCCCAGATCAGGTGCTCCATGCGGATGCGGCCGGTCCAGAACTGGCCAGCCGCTTTCTGCCAGAGCGCCGTGCTTGGCCACAGCGCCCGCATCACCAGCAGGCTCCACAGCGCGAGGCCGATAAAGAAACCGATCTGCCAGAAGCGGCCGAGCTGGATATAGGACAGGCCCTGGTTGCCGAACCAAAACCAGTTCTGGTCGATCACGCCCATGATGCCGAGATAGTCGCCGATCAGCGCACCGGCGACGACCGCGAGCGTGACCCAGAACAGGAAATCCACCAGCCAGATGCTGGCCTTTGGCTTCCTGGCCGCCGGCGATGGCGGGCGCCAGGAACAACGCCGCGCCGATCCAGGACAGCCCGATCCAGATGATCGGCGCCTGGATGTGGACGTCGCGCAGGAAGTTGAACGGCAGGAAGTCGTTGATGGCGATGCCGTAGAAGCTCGTCCGATCGTAATAGGAATGCGCCATGATGGTGCCGGCGGCGATCTGCACCAGAAGCAGCGCCGCGACGACGAGAAAATATTTGCCGATCCGCCTCTGGCTCGGCGTCAGCGGCCGGAATGTCGCCAGCACCGGGTCCATCGGTGCGTCGTCGGGATTATTGAGAAAGAACTCATAGATGAAGATGACCACGCCGAAGGCAAAGAAGGTGAAGCAGAAGCTGATCCAGGTCCATTTGAACGTGTTGGTGGTGGGCGTATTGCCGACCATGGGCTCGTAGGGCCAGTTCTCGGTCCAGGACCAGGTCGTGCCAGGCCGCCGCGCCACTGTTGTCAGCGCGGAGAACACCAGAAAATCCGCGGTCTTGACGGCGAGCGGCGGCGTGAGGCTGTAGGCCGGGGTCCAGCCGGCGGTGGGATTGGCGGTGTCCAGCGTCTTGGCCAGAGCGTCGCGCACCGTCACCAAGGCATCCGCCAAGGGGGCGGACAGCGCGACCTCCCGCCTGGTCAAGTCCACGCCTTGCAGGGCACGGCGCATCGCGGCGGCGGCGGCGGCCTGCTGATCGGCCAACAGCTCCGCAAACGGCTTGCCCAACGTGGCCAGCGCGACATTGTTTTGCGTCGCTGTAGCCAGCGCCACGAGGGTCGAGGCGGTGTAATCCTCGCCATAATAGGAGCCCATGCCGTAGAGGCTGCCGTAATCCATCAGGTCGGCTTTCTGGAAGCCGCCCTTGCCGGCCAGAATGTCGGCGCCGGTCATCAGCACGGTCCCGTCCGCGCTGACGAAACGGTCCGGCTGCGGCGGCGCCGCGCGGTAGGTCTGCACCGTCGCCCAGGCAAGCAGGCCGAAGGTGGCAATGGCGACAAACAGCAGCACCCATTTGAGGACATTGCTGACCGGATCTTCGACTGGCGGGTCGATCTGCTCGGCTGCCAATGTCATGATCTCAGTCCGTGCTCAGCGTCCATGCCCCGTTCTCCCAGTGTGTCTGCCGGCCGGCTCCGTACGACCGCACCTGCGGCTTATTCAAAAGATTACCATCCCTGGCTTCCCGCCACCGCACCGAGAATCGTCAAAACGCTCAGCGCCAGCAGCACCCCATGCGCCCGGTACAGCCAAGCGAAGGCGATCTCGGGCCGCGCCGTCGCCCATCTGCGGAAATGGCGATGCAGAATGAACGGCTCCGCGACAAACAGGACAAAGGCGAACAGCAGCCACAGGCAGACCATGGCATGCATCCACCAGAAGCTGGCGGTGCGGAAGCGATCCCACAGATCGAGCCGCCAGGTCATGTAGAACCCGGTCAACCCGGCCACCATGATTGCCGCGCGCGCCTGCCAGGCGAAGCGATGCTCGATTGCCTGAAAGGCTTGGAGCCAGTCTTGTCCCAGCGCGCCGCGCCGGACCGCGGGCAACACCACGAGTGTCGCCATCGACAGGCCGCCGATCCAGATCACGACGGCCAGCACATGCAGCGCGCGGGCGGCGATGACGTCATCCAAGATTGCGCTCCCACAGGTAAGCCGGCAGGCGGTCCCCTCTGTCACCGCAAATCCACAATCCCATTGGTTTGATCCGATTCAGTTCAAGCAGAACCTACCGCGGCACCGACCCAGGGCGTTTGCGCTGGAGCAAACCACTCCCCTTATTCGGCATCGGCGGGTAAGGTCCTCACATGTCCCGACGCGCCCAGCCCGCTCCGCAAACGCTAGCTGCGATCGAGCTTTTTCGCGAACTGCCGCCGTCTGCCCTGGAGACGGTCGCGGCCGCCGCGCAGATGCGCCGGATGCCCAAGGACACCCTGGTCTTCAACCAGGGCGATGCCGACGTGCGCGCTCATGCCGTCGTCAAAGGCGGCGTGCGCATCGCCCAGTCAGGCAGCGACGGCGCCCAGGTCGTGGTCCGCTTCATCTGCCCCGGTGAGATATTTGGTACCGTGTCGCTGTTCACCGATGGCCGCTATCCCGCCGACGCCGTTACCCTTGTCGAAACCTTGGAGGCAAGCTGGAGCGAGGCCGAATTGCTCGAGCTGACGAACCGCTATCCGCAGATCGCCATCAACGTCATTTGTATCATCGGCAAGCGCCTGCAGGAGGTGCAGAATCGCGTCCGTGAACTGGCCACCCAGCGGGCCGAACGACGGATCGCCCACGTGGTGCTGCGGCTCGCGCATCAAGCAGGCCACAGCACCGTGGAGGGAACGGCAATCGAGTTTCCGCTGCGGCGCAAGGACATCGCCGACATCGCCGGCACGACACTCCACACCGCCAGCCGCATCCTGACAGGTTGGGAGAAAGCAGGGTTGCTCGTGAGTCATAACCAGCGTCTGACCCTTCGTAACCCATCCGCGATTCTACGGATCGCCGAGGATGCGGCCGACTGACGCCACGCATCTTAAATTCGGTTTGCGCCGGCGCAAACCTTCAGACCGGCTTCGGCACTACTATCCGCACGTCTAAACCCGGACTCTCCGGCCGACGTTGGGCTGCTCGCGCCCGAGCCGGGATGAAGGAGGGCGACAACCAAGCGAGGTATGCAGTGGCGATAGCGCGAGCAACAGGCAGTCAATCCACCACGCTGTGGTCCCTTGCGTTCCGGCCCTTTTTCCTGGCGACGGCTCTGTGGGCAGCGCTGGCGCTCGCGCTCTGGATCGTGCTCTTCATGACGGGCAGCAACTTGCCGAGCCGCTTTGATTCCCTCACCTGGCATATTCACGCCATGCTGTTCGGCTTCGTGGTTGCGGCGATTGCGGGCTTCATGCTGACCGCAATTCCCAACTGGACGGGCCGCAGGCCCATCCAGGGGGCTTCATTGGCAGCGCTCGTTGCCCTGTGGTTGCTCGGGCGCATCGCCTGCCTGGTTTCCGCGTTCTTGCCACTCTGGCTCGCGGCCGCTGCCGATCCGGCGTTTCCCTTTGCGCTCTTCGCTGTCGCGGCCCGCGAGATCGTCGCCACGCGAAACTGGCGCAATCTCATGATGCCGCTTCCGATCGGCCTCCTCGGGATCGCGGACTTGCTGATGTATCTGGAACTTGCGCAATTTAATGTGCCGCCAGGATTTGGATGGCGCCTCGCAATCGCCGCGATCATCATCCTCGTCTCGGCTATTGGCGGCCGTATCATTCCCGCCTTCACGCGCAACTGGCTCGTAAAGCGTGGGCCGTCGGCTCTTCCCGCCGCACATGGTCGGATCGATAGCGCCGCGCTCGCTGCACTCCACACCGGCCTTCTTGGCTGGACGCTCTTTCCCAACTCACGACAGGTCGGCGCGGTGCTGCTGCTCGGCGCAGCGCTCAACGTCTGGCGTCTAGCACGCTGGCGCGGGACGGCGACTCTACGCGAACCGCTGCTGGCGATCTTGCACGTGGGATATGCTTGGCTCGTGATCGGCGCGGGTCTGTTGGGCGGAAGCCTGTTGATCGTTGCGATACCGGAGCCCGCCGCGATCCATGCTCTCACGGCCGGCACCATTGGCACCATGGTGCTCGCGGTGATGACGCGAGTGGCGCGTGGGCATACCGGCCGGCCGCTGGAAGCGGATCACATCACGACCCTGATCTACGCGATGATCACGCTAGCGGGCGTGACCAGAGTCGCAGCAGCGTTCGCGGACGCATCCTCCATGGCCCTGCTTGATATTTCGGCTCTGCTATGGGTAACAGGTTTCTTCCTGTTTACCTGGAAATATTGGCCAATGTTGGTTTGGCCGCGGATCGATGAGGATCAGCGCCCTGCATAAAGCTCCCGGCACCTCAGACGTCTGCCATGACGGATGAAACGTCGCCCGTACATGATTAGGGCTCCCTGGACCTCGGACTGTCCGATTTGGCGAACGCTGATCAGGCCTGATAGGCGCCCCACCATCTCTCGAGCCATGATCGTAGCGCGACTTTGTCGGATTGGGTCATGTGTCGTGCTTCCATATGCGTTCAGGAAATGGGCGAGGGCGCCAAGTGCGGCTAACGCGACGCCAATCGTGTCCGCGCGGCGGCCAGTATGCGGTCCGACAATTCCGGATCCTCGACGGCGCGTGCCAAGGTCAGCGCGCCGACCATCGTCGCGACCATGGCCAGTGCCTCGCCGGATTCGCGCTGACCACGCTGATCGCGCCGCTGATGTACAGCGCTGGCCTCTACTGGATCGCGATCGAACTGACAACGTTGGTCAGCACCTTCCTGGTCGCGTTCGAGCGTGCGCCGGAAAGCATCGAGGCGGCATGGAAATACATCATCGTCGTGTCGAGTGGGATTAGTTTGGCGTTGCTGGGCACCGTGCTGTTCTACTGGGCTGGAACCTTCGTGCTCGGCCCCCGCTACGACATGACCTGGTCGGTGCTGCGCGAAGCCGGGCCACAAATGAACCCGGTCCTGCTGGTGCTCGCCTTCCTGTTGGTGCTGATCGGTTACGCCACGAAGGCGGGCCTCGCGCCGATGCACACGTGGCCTGCCGGACGCGCACAGCGAGGGGCCGGCGCCGGTTTCCGCGCTGTCTAGCCCTCGATCAGCTCGAACCGGTCCACATCGACCAACCCGCGATCGGTGATCTTCAGATGCGGGATCACCGGCAGCGGCAGGAAGGCAAGCTGCAGGAACGGCTCGGGCAGCGTGCAGCCCATCTCCCGCACTACCTCGCGCAAGCCTTCCAGCCGCCGGCGCACCGCATCGAACGGTTCCAGGCTCATCAGTCCGGCGAACGGCAAAGCGAGTTCCGCCAGCACCCGCCCGTCCCGTGCCGCGACGAAACCGCCGCCGAGTTCGATCAGCCGATTGACCGCCGCCGCCATGTCATCGTCTCGGGTTCCGACGACGCACACATTGTGGCTGTCGTGGCCGATCGAGGACGCCAGCGCGCCGTCGCGCAGTCCGAAGCCCTTGACGAAGCCGCGGCCGATATTGCCGTTACGGCCATGCCGTTCCAGCACACAGACTTTCAGCAGGTCGCGCGTCGCATCGGCATGGCGCGCCCCGTCGCGATACAGCAGGTCCGCCTGCAATCGCTCGGTCAATATCTTGCCGGGAATGATGCCGATCACCGGCGTGGACCCGCCGCTGGCCGGCACCGCGAACGCGTGGGCGGTAACCGGACTCAGCCGCACGGAGTTGCCGGCAGGGGGCGCCGGAAGACTGCGCCCGGCAAACAGCTCCGCGATGACCGGACGGCCGCGACGCAGCACCAGGCTGACCGCGCAGCTATCGAGATCGTCGAGTAGCAGGATGTCGGCCAGGAATCCCGGCGCCACCAGACCGCGATCGGTCAATCCGAAGCCGCGCGCAGCCGACCAGCTTGCGGCGCGATATACCGCTGCCGGCGGCGCACCGAGCGCGATGGCGCGGCGCACCAGATGATCCAGATGGCCTTCCTCGTGGATGTCCAGCGGATTGCGGTCGTCGGTGCACAGTCCGAGAAACGGTGATGTGAAATCATCGATCAGCGATGCCAGGGCATTCAGGTCCTTGGAAACGGTTCCTTCACGGATCAGCACCTGCATGCCCTTGGAAAGTTTCTCCCGTCCCTCATGCGCGGTGGTGGTTTCGTGGCAGTTGCGTACGCCGCAGGCCAGATAGGCGTTCAGCGGGCGGCCGGACAGCAGCGGCGCATGCCCATCGATGTGGCGGCCCTGAAACGCCACCAACTTATCCAGGCACTCCGGGTCCTTGTTCAGGACGCCGGGAACATTCATGAACTCGGCCAGCCCGATCACCTGCGGATGATCCTTGTGCGGCACCAGATCGGCCGCCAAAAGCCGGGCACCGGAGGTTTCCAGCGCGGTTGCCGGTACGCAGGACGAAAGCTGCACGCGCAAATCCATCGCGGTGCCGAGGGCGCTGTCCAGAAAGTATTGCAATCCTTGCAGCCCAAGCACGTTGCAGATTTCGTGCGGATCGCAGATCGCGGTGGTGGTGCCGCGCGGCAGCACGCAGCGGTCGAATTCCCCGGGGACCACAAGCGTGCTCTCGCAATGCACGTGGCTGTCGATAAAACCCGGTACGGCGATGCGGCCGTTGGCATTGATCTCCCGCGCACCGCGATAGCTGTCCTGGGTTCCGACGATGATGTCGCCGCAGATCGCGATGTCGCCTTGTGTCAGCGCACCGGTGACAAGATCGAGGATGCGGGCATTGCGGACGACAAGGTCCGCCGGTGCCCGGCCGAGCGCCTGATCGATCCGCCGTTCCAGTATCTGCCGCATGCGATGCGCGCTCCTGTCGTCATACCCGGCCTTGTGCTGGCCACCCACGCCTCGCTTCGGTCCCCCAAATGAAGAGGTGGGTGGCTGGGCCAAGCCTAGCCATGACGATGAGGAGGCGTCTTGCGGGTAGGTTAGCGCCTATGCGCTTGCGCGGGAACGACGATCGAATTTCACGGCTCCATCAGCTCGACGCGTCCGCTTGCCAGGTCGTAATAGCGGGCGCGGACCGAAAGCCGGCCCTGTTTTACCAGATCGGCGATCACCGGGGATGAATCGCGCAACAGTCGGGCCTGCAACCGCGCATTGATTCGGATCGCCGCTTCAAGGTTGCCTCCGGCCTGATCCACCGCCGGGCGGATCGCCCGATATCCGGCCCGGCATCTTGGTATCTGTCATGCTTCCTCCCGTTGCGACGGCGGTCCAGCTTCGCGACCGGTCCAGCCTGACGACCAGTCCAGCCGGCGACAGGTCCAGCCGGCAAATCGTCCGTTCCTGACCATAGCCCCTATGGACTCCGGTTCGCCGATCCTCTACATCGCCGCCCTTCATCCGGAACGCGGGAGACGCGGCCCATCATGGTGGGCCGGGCGTCGCTTGGACCGCGGTCCTTGCCGCAGGCTACGAAAGGCCAAGGATCATGGCAAAGAAGATCGTCGGCTACATCAAGCTGCAAATTCCAGCCGGTAAGGCGAACCCGTCCCCGCCGGTGGGGCCGGCGCTTGGTCAGCGCGGCCTCAATATCATGCAGTTCGTCAAGGACTTCAACGCGCAGACCGCCAACATGGAGCCGGGCATGCCGGTCCCGGTGGTGATCACAGCGTTCGGCGATCGCACCTACAGCTTCATCACCAAGACCCCGCCCAACAGCTATTTCCTGCGCAAGGCGGCGGGCATCGAGAAGGGTGCCACCGCCCCCGGCAAAGGCGCCACAGTCGGTCAGGTCACCACGGCCCAACTGCGGGAGATCGCCGCCCAGAAAATGAAGGACATGAACGCCGGCGACGTTGAAGCGGCAGTACGCATGCTGGCCGGATCGGCCCGCTCGATGGGCCTGACCGTGGTGGAGGGTTGAAGCATGCCGCATGAAAAGCGCCTGAACGCCGCCTATGCCGCGTTCGACAAGTCGAAATCCTACGCGCTGCCCGAGGCGATCAGCCTGGTAAAGCGCAACGCAACTGCGAAATTCGACGAAACGGTCGAGATGACGATGAATCTCGGTATCGACCCCAGGCACGCCGACCAGATGGTGCGCGGCCTGATCAACCTGCCCAACGGCACCGGCAAGACCGTCCGCGTCGGCGTCTTCGCCCGCGGCCCGAAAGCCGAGGAAGCCGAGGCTGCCGGCGCCGACGTGGTCGGGGCCGAGGACCTCGCGGAAAAGGTTCAGGCGGGCGAAATCAACTTCGACCGCTGCATCGCCACGCCCGACATGATGGGCGTGGTCGGACGGCTGGGCAAAATCCTCGGGCCGCGCGGGCTGATGCCCAATCCCCGGCTCGGCACCGTCACCATGGATGTGCGCGGCGCGGTCACCGCGGCGAAGGGCGGTCAAGTGGAATTCCGCGCCGAAAAGGCCGGCATCATTCACGCCGGCATCGGCAAGGCCAGCTTCGAGGAACAGAAGCTGCTGGAGAATGCGCGCGCTTTGGCCGACGCGATCCAGAAGGCCCGGCCCGCTGGTGCGAAGGGCACCTACCTGAAAGGCGCCGCACTCAGTTCCACGATGGGCCCGGGCGTGAAGGTGGAGGTCGCCAGCCTCGCAGCCAGCCCGAGTTGAGATACGCCGTCCCGGGCCGCGCCCGGGCGGTGGGCAGGGCGTCGGAAGGCGCCCGAACCTGTCCAAGACCGCACGTCTGCTGGGCTTGACGCCGGCGGATAATGGGCTCCGGCCCGCGCGCGGGAGACGGGAAGCCGGGCAGATCGCCCTGGCGGTTCCGACTGAAGGACAGGCGAACCGGGCTGCCGATTCCGGCAGCTCATTGAGCAACCGGCCGGACGCGGTCCACACGCGCACGGCCTGAGAGACGGAGGAAAAATGGACCGCACGCAAAAGCGGGAATTTGTCGCCGGGCTCGCTCAGGTGTTCGCCGAGACGTCGATGGTCGTGGTCACCCGCAATCAGGGTCTGACCGTTGCCGAAGCGACGGATCTGCGCCGCCGGATGCGCGCTGCCGGCGCCACCTTCAAGGTGGCGAAGAATCGGCTGGCCACCCGTGCGCTGGAAGGCACTGTCTTCGCGAGCATTCGGCCGCTGTTGAAGGGTCCCATCGCACTGGCCTGGGCATCCGATCCGGTGGCGGTGGCCAAGACGGCGGTCGATTACAGCCGCGGCAATGACAAGCTGGTGGTGATCGGCGGCGCGCTTGGCGCGCGCAGCCTGGATCTGGAGGGGGTGCGGGCACTGGCCGCGCTGCCCAGCCTGAACACGCTGCGCGCCGGCCTGGTCGGCATGATCGCCACGCCGGCGACCCGGATGGCGGTGGTCCTGCAGGGCTCGGCCGGCCAGCTTGCCCGGGTCTTCGGCGCTTTCGCGCGCAAGGACGAGCAGGCCGCGTGACAGGTGGCAGCATTGAAAAAGAGACAAGTCGGTAAATCCGGCTTGAACGGAACCGAACAGGGTCTAGATTAAGGAACCTACGCAAATGGCAGATCTACAGAAGCTGGTTGACGAGCTGTCCGGCCTGACGGTGCTTGAGGCGTCTGAGCTCTCGAAGCTGCTGGAGGAAAAGTGGGGCGTTTCCGCCGCCGCGCCCGTGGCCGCCGCCGCGGCTCCGGCGGCTGCCGCGCCTGCCGCCGCCGCCGAGGAACAGACGGAGTTCA
This sequence comes from uncultured Pseudomonadota bacterium, assembly GCA_963764525.1. GTDB lineage: Bacteria > Pseudomonadota > Alphaproteobacteria > Acetobacterales > Acetobacteraceae > DATDIC01. Next base: position 23,593 of record CAVXTC010000001.1, read on the forward strand.
CCGTCATCCTGTCCAAGATCGGCGACAAGAAGATCAATGTGATCAAGGAGATCCGCACCATTACCGGACTCGGGCTGAAAGAGGCCAAGGATTTGGTCGAAGGCGCCCCGAAGACGGTGAAGGAAGCGGTCAGCAAGGACGAAGCGGCGAAAATCCGCAAGATGCTGGAGGATCAGGGCGCCGGGGTCGAGGTCAAGTAAGAGGGCTTGAACTGGAGCAAGTTTCGCCGCCGCTGACGGGCGGCGCGATCAGAGTGTCGGGTGAGGCCGCGAGGCCGGCACGGGCGGGAATCGTTGTGTTCCCGCCCGCGCAGCCGTTTTCGCGGAAGAGTTACGGCGCGCCCGGGGCCCCGGGGTGAGATGGCAACGCGCTGAGACGGGCCTACAGAGTGATGCCTTTCGGCAATTCGGGCAAGCAGGACGGTCGATGAACGCGATTTCCAGGTCGGTAACAAGGCACAAGCGCATCCGCCGCAATTTCGGGCGTATCCCCGAAGTGGCGCCGATGCCCAATCTGATCGACGTGCAGCGCGCCAGCTATGAGGCGTTCCTGCAAATGAACGTCCGCCCGGACAGCCGCGCGCCCGCCGGGTTGCAGGAGGTGTTCCGATCGGTCTTCCCGATCGACGATTTCGCCGGCCGCGGACGGCTGGAGTTCGTCTATTACGAATTGGAAGACCCGAAATACGACGTCGAGGAATGCATCCAGCGCGGCATGACCTATGCCGCGCCGCTCAAGGTCATTCTGCGGCTGATCGTCTGGGACGTCGACGAAGACACCGGCGCGCGCTCGATCCGCGACATCAAGGAGCAGCCCGTCTATATGGGTGACATGCCGTTGATGACCGACAACGGCACGTTCATCATCAACGGCACCGAACGCGTCATCGTCAGCCAGATGCATCGCTCGCCGGGCGTGTTCTTCGACCATGACAAGGGCAAGACGCACAGCAGCGGCAAGTACCTGTTCGCCGCCCGGGTGATCCCCTATCGCGGCTCCTGGCTCGATTTCGAGTTCGAACTCGAAGGACCTCGTCTACGTCCGTATCGACCGCAAGCGCAAGCTGCCGGTCACCACGCTGCTATACGCGCTGGACAGCGCCGCGACCGAGCAGCTTCGCGCCGCCCGCGAGGCCAAGGGCGAGCCGATCGAGCAGGGCGAGGTCCGCGGCATGGATGCCGAGGAGATACTGAGCTACGTTCTACGGCCAGGTGGTGTTCGATCGCACCCCGAAAGGCTGGGCGCGGCCGTTCGACCCGGAGGCGTTCCGCGGCATCAAGCTGCTCGAGCCGCTGATCGATGCCGACACCGGCGAGGTGGTTGCCGAGGCCGAGGCCAAGCTGACCGCCCGCCAGGCGCGCAAGATCGCCGACACCACCAAGGAAGTGCTGGTCGGCCGCTCCGACCTGCTGGGCCGTTTCGTTGCTGAAGACATCGTCAACGTGCAGACCGGTGAGATTTACGCCGAGGCCGGCGAGGAGCTGGTCGAGGCGAAGCTGGCCGCGCTGGAGGATGCCGGGATCATCCGGCTGCCGACGCTCGCCGTTGATCAGTCGAACGGCCCCTGGATCCGCAACACCCTGTCGGTGGACAAGAACGGCAACCGCGATGACGCGCTGATCGACATCTATCGCGTCATGCGCCCCGGCGAGCCGCCGACGCCCGAAACCGCCGAGGGGCTGTTCCGCGGCCTGTTCTTCGATCCGGACCGCTACGATCTGTCGGCGGTCGGCCGCGTGAAGATGAACATGCGGCTTGGCTTCGACCTGAATACTGTACCCGATACCGCCCGCACGTTGCGCAAGGATGACCTTCTGCAAACCGTAAAGACGCTGTGCGAGCTGAAGGACGGTCGCGGCCAGATCGACGACATCGACAATCTCGGCAACCGGCGCGTCCGCTCGGTCGGCGAGCTGATGGAGAATCAGTACCGCGTCGGGCTGCTGCGCATGGAGCGGGCGATCCGCGAGCGCATGGGCTCGGTCGATATCGACACCGTCATGCCGCACGACCTGATCAACGCCAAACCGGCGGCCGCCGCGGTGCGGGAGTTCTTCGGCTCGTCGCAGCTTGTCGCAGTTCATGGACCAGACCAACCCGCTGTCGGAGGTCACGCACAAGCGGCGTCTGTCGGCGCTCGGCCCGGGCGGCCTGACCCGCGAACGCGCCGGGTTCGAGGTGCGCGACGTGCATCCGACGCATTACGGCCGCATCTGCCCGATCGAAACGCCGGAAGGGCCGAATATCGGCCTGATCAACTCGCTGGCCACCTATGCCAAGGTGAACAAGTACGGCTTCATCGAGACTCCGTACATGCTGGTGAAGGACGGCCAGGTGCAGCCGAGCCGCGCTATCTGTCGGCCATGGAGGAGGAGCGGCTGGTGGTCGCCCAGGCCGACGCGCCGATGGACGGTCAGGGCCGCTTCACCGGTGACCTGGTTTCGGTGCGCCAAGCAGGGCGATTTCCGCTTGGCACGACCAGAAGACGTCACCGCGATCGACGTGTCGCCCAAGCAGCTTGTGTCGGTCGCCGCGGCGCTGATCCCGTTCCTGGAGAACGACGACGCCAACCGCGCGCTGATGGGCAGCAACATGCAGCGTCAGGCGGTGCCGCTGATCCAGGCCGACGCGCCGCTGGTCGGCACCGGCATGGAGGAAGCGGTGGCCCGCGATTCGGGCGCCACCATCGTGGCCCGCCGCGCCGGCGTGGTCGATCAGATCGACGGCGCCCGCATCGTGGTGCGTGCCACCAGCGAGGACGGCACGACGCGCGGCGTGGACATCTACCGGCTGCGCAAGTTCATGCGCTCCAACCAATCGACCTGCATCAACCAGCGTCCGCTGGTGAAGGTGGGCGACCGGGTGTCCGAAGGCGAGATCATCGCCGACGGGCCCTCGACCGAGTTCGGCGAACTGGCGCTGGGGCGCAACGTGCTGTGCGCGTTCATGCCGTGGAACGGCTACAACTTCGAAGACTTCGATCCTGATCAGCGAGCGGATTGCCCGCGACGACGTGTTCACCTCCATCCACATCGAGGAATTCGAGGTGATGGCGCGCGACACCAAGCTGGGCCAGGAGGAAATCACCCGCGACATCCCGAATGTGGGCGAAGAGGCGCTGAAGAACCTGGACGAAGCCGGCATCGTCTATATCGGCGCCGAGGTGAATCCGGGCGACATCCTGGTGGGCAAGGTCACGCCCAAGGGCGAAAGCCCGATGACGCCGGAAGAAAAGCTGCTGCGGGCGATCTTCGGGGAGAAGGCGTCCGATGTGCGCGACACGTCCCTGAAGCTGCCGCCCGGCGTGACCGGCACGATCGTCGATGTGCGCGTGTTCAGCCGCCGTGGCGTCGATAAGGACGAGCGCGCCATGGCGATCGAGCGCGCCGAGATCGAGCGGCTGGCAAAGGACCGCGATGACGAGAAGGCGATCCAGGAGCGCAGCTTCCTGAACCGGTTGCGTGAGAAACTGCTCAACCGAAAGGCATCCGGCGGTTTCAAGGGCATCAAGTCCGGCACGACGATCACCGAGGACGTGCTGGCTGAACATCCACGCGGCGCATGGCGCCATATCGGCGTGCAGGACGATCCGGTGATGGCCGAGATCGAGACCCTGAAGCGCGAGTTCGACGCCTCGGTCGGCCGGCTGCAGGCGCGCTTCGACAGCAAGGTGGAAAAGCTTCAGCGCGGCGACGAACTGCCGCCCGGCGTGATGAAGATGGTCAAGGTTTTCATTGCGGTAAAGCGCAAGCTGCAGCCCGGGGATAAGATGGCTGGCCGGCACGGCAACAAGGGCGTGGTGTCGCGCGTGGTGCCGGTCGAGGACATGCCGTTCCTGGATGACGGCACGCCGGTCGATCTCGTGCTCAACCCGCTCGGCGTGCCGAGCCGGATGAACGTGGGGCAGATCCTGGAGACGCATCTGGGCTGGGCCTGCGCCACGCTCGGCCGCCAGATCAGCGAACTGGTCGAGGGGTATCGCCGTACCGGCGCGGCGCGGCAGGAGCTGCTGGACCGGTTGCAGGCGGTCTATGGGGACGAAGTGTTCCGCGACGAGATCGCCAACCTGGATACCGAACAGCTCCTGGAACTGGGCGACAACCTGCGCAAGGGAGTCCCGATCGCCACCCCGGTGTTCGACGGCGCGCGCATGTCCGATATCGAGGACATGCTGGTGAAGGCCGGGCTCGATACGTCCGGCCAGGTGACGCTGGTCGATGGCCGGACCGGGGAGCCGTTCGAGCGCCGGGTCACGGTGGGCTACATCTATATGCTGAAGCTGCACCACTTGGTGGACGACAAGATCCACGCCCGCTCGATCGGGCCGTACAGCCTGGTGACCCAGCAGCCGTTGGGCGGCAAGGCGCAGTTCGGCGGCCAGCGCTTCGGCGAGATGGAGGTCTGGGCGTTGGAAGCCTACGGCGCCGCCTACACCTTGCAGGAGATGTTGACGGTGAAATCCGACGACGTATCCGGCCGCACCAAGGTCTATGAGGCGATCGTGCGCGAGCAGGACAACTTCGAGGCCGGTATCCCGGAGAGCTTCAACGTGCTGGTGAAAGAGCTGAAATCGTTGGGGCTGAACGTCGAGCTGGACAGCCGCGCGGCGTGAGTATCGGAAGCACTCTGTTTCATCGTGGCCGGCGAAGCCGGCCATCCACCTCTGGTTCCGTGACGCGGAAGGCGTGGATGTCCGGGACAAGCCCGGGCATGACGATTGACCTCAAAAGGGTGACATACGCATGAACGAATTGATGAAGATCCTCGGCCAGACCGGCCAGGCGATGACTTTCGACCAGATCAAGATCCAGATGGCCTCCCCGGAGCAGATCCGGAGCTGGTCGTACGGCGAGATCAAGAAGCCCGAAACCATCAACTACCGCACCTTCAAGCCGGAGCGGGACGGGCTGTTCTGTGCGCGCATCTTCGGCCCGATCAAGGACTACGAGTGCCTGTGCGGCAAGTACAAGCGGATGAAGTTCCGTGGCATCATCTGCGAGAAATGCGGCGTCGAGGTCACGCTGGCGAAGGTGCGTCGCGAGCGCATGGGCCATATCGAACTGGCCAGCCCGGTCGCGCATATCTGGTTCATGAAGTCGCTGCCCAGCCGGATCGGCCTGATGGTCGATCTGACGCTGAAGGAGCTGGAGAAGATCCTGTATTTCGAAAGCTACGTCGTGCTGGAACCGGGCACCACCGATCTCAAGCAGCACCAGTTGCTGACCGAAGACCAGTTGATGGCCAAGCAGGACGAGTTCGGTGACGACCAGTTCGAGGTCGGCATCGGCGCCGAGGCGATCAAGAAGATTCTCGGCCGCATCGACCTGGATGCCGACAAGACGCGCCTGCGCCAGGAACTGAAGGAAACCGGCAGCGAGGCCAAGCGCAAGAAATACGTCAAGCGGCTGAAGCTGATCGAGGCGTTCGCCGAGTCCGGCGCCAAGCCGGGCTGGATGATCCTGGACGTGGTGCCGGTGATCCCACCCGAATTGCGGCCGCTGGTGCCGCTCGACGGCGGTCGGTTCGCCACGTCGGACCTGAACGACCTGTACCGCCGCGTGATCAATCGCAACAACCGGCTGAAGCGGCTGATCGAGCTGCGCGCGCCTGATATCATCGTGCGCAACGAAAAGCGCATGCTGCAGGAAAGCGTTGATGCGCTGTTCGACAACGGGCGGCGCGGCCGTGCCATCACCGGCGCCAACAAGCGTCCGCTGAAATCGCTGTCCGACATGCTGAAAGGCAAGCAGGGCCGGTTCCGCCAGAACCTGCTCGGCAAGCGCGTCGATTATTCGGGCCGTTCGGTCATCGTGGTCGGGCCGGAGCTGAAGCTGCACCAATGCGGGCTGCCGAAAAAGATGGCGCTCGAGCTGTTCAAGCCGTTCATCTACGCCAAGCTGGAGAAATACGGCCACGCCACGACCATCAAGGCGGCCAAGCGCATGGTGGAGAAGGAACGGCCGGAAGTCTGGGACATCCTGGAAGAGGTGATCCGCGAGCACCCGGTCCTGCTGAACCGCGCGCCCACGCTGCATCGGCTCGGCATCCAGGCGTTCGAGCCGGTGCTGATCGAAGGCAAGGCGATCCAGCTTCATCCGCTGGTCTGCACCGCGTTCAACGCCGATTTCGACGGCGACCAGATGGCGGTGCACGTGCCGCTGTCGCTGGAAGCGCAGCTCGAAGCACGCGTGCTGATGATGTCCACCAACAACATCCTCAGCCCGGCCAACGGCAAGCCGATCATCGTGCCCAGCCAGGACATCGTGCTCGGGCTGTACTACCTGTCGCTTGAAACGCCCGAGTACCGCGCCGTCGCCGACAAGGACGCGCCGGCCCAGGGCACCATGGGCGAGATCGAGTACGCGCTGTTCTCCCGGTCGATCAGCCTGCACGACAAGATCAAGTCGCGCTGGGAGACGATCGACGAGAAGGGCAACCTCATCCGCGAAATCGTGGTCACCACGCCGGGCCGGATGATGATCGCGCAGATCCTGCCGAAACACCCGGACGTACCGTTCTCCCTGGTCAACAAGCAATTGACCAAGAAGAACATCTCCGACGTGATCGACGCGGTGTATCGTCACTGCGGCCAGAAGGAATGCGTGATCTTCGCCGACCGGCTGATGGGGCTTGGCTTCGGCCAGGCCTGCAAGGCCGGCATTTCTTTCGGCAAGGACGACCTGATCATCCCGGTCGAAAAGCAGGCACTGATCCGCCACACCCAGAGCTGAGGTGAAGGAGTTCGAGCAGCAATACCAGGAAGGCCTGATCACCGCCGGCGAGCGATACAACAAGGTCGTCGATGCTTGGTCGCGCTGCACCGATGAAGTCGCCAGCGCGATGATGAAGGAGATCAGCAAGCAGGAGCCCGGCAGGCCCACCAACTCGGTATGGATGATGAGCCATTCGGGAGCGCGGGGATCGCCGGCCCAGATGCGACAGTTGGCGGGGATGCGTGGACTGATGGCCAAACCTTCGGGGGAGATCATCGAGCAGCCGATCATCGCCAACTTCAAGGAAGGGCTGTCGGTCCTGGAGTACTTCAACTCCACCCACGGCGCCCGCAAGGGGCTGGCGGACACCGCGTTGAAGACCGCGAACTCCGGCTATCTGACGCGCCGGCTGGTCGATGTCGCGCAAGACTGCATCATCGTCGAGGAAGATTGCGGCACCGAACGCGGGCTGACCGTGCGCGCGGTGATGGACGGCGGCGAGGTGGTTTCCAGTCTGTCGGAGCGCATCCTTGGGCCGCACCACGGCGGAAGATGTGCTGGATCCGATCACCAGCGAGGTGATCCTGCCGCGCAACACGCTGATCGAAGAAGAACCCGCCGAACTGATCGAACGGTCCGGTGTCGAGACGGTGAAAATCCGTTCCGTGCTGACCTGCGACAGCCGCGTGGGCGTGTGCGGAAGCTGCTACGGGCGCGACCTTGCCCGCGGCACGCCGGTCAATATCGGCGAGGCGGTCGGCGTGATCGCCGCGCAGTCGATCGGCGAGCCCGGCACGCAGTTGACCATGCGCACCTTCCACATCGGCGGTGCCGCCCAGCGCGGCGCCGAGCAGTCGGCGGTGGAAGCCAGCCACGAAGGCACGGTGACGGTGAAGAATCGCAACGTGGTGATGAACAGCCAGGGCACGCCCGTGGTCATGAGTCGCAACTGCGAGATCGTCCTGGTCGATGACAAGGGGCGCGAGCGCGCACGCTTCCGCGTCCCCTACGGCGCCCGCCTGCTGGTCGAGGAGAATCAGCAGGTGGCACGCGGCCAGAAGCTGGCGGAGTGGGACCCGTTCACCCTGCCGATCATGACCGAACGCGCCGGCAAGGTGGAGTACCTCGACCTGATCGAGGGCATCACCCTGGTCGAGCGGATGGACGAAGTCACCGGTCTGACCTCCAAGGTGGTGGTCGATTACAAGCAGGCCGCCAAGGGGGTTGATCTGCGTCCGCGCCTGCAGCTCAAGGACGAGCGTAACGAGGTCGTGCGCCTGCCCAACGGCAGCGACGCGCGCTACTTCCTGTCGCCCGATTCCATTCTGAGCGTCGAGAACGGCGCGCAGGTGGCGGCCGGCGACGTGCTGGCCCGCATCCCGCGCGAGGGTAGCAAGACCCGCGACATCACCGGCGGCCTGCCGCGCGTGGCCGAGCTGTTCGAGGCACGGCGGCCGAAGGACCACGCGGTGATCGCCGAGATCGACGGCCGCGTGGAGTTCGGTAAGGACTACAAGGCCAAGCGCCGCGTCATCGTGAAAAACGACGAGACCGGCGAGGACACCGAGTACCTGATCCCGAAGGGCAAGCACGTCTCTGTCCAGGAGGGCGACTTCGTCCGTCGTGGCGATCCGCTGGTCGATGGCCCGCGCGTGCCCCACGACATCCTGAAGGTGCTCGGCGTGGAGGCGTTGTCGGACTATCTGGTGAACGAGATCCAGGACGTCTATCGGCTGCAGGGCGTGAAGATCAACGACAAGCATATTGAGGTGATCGTCCGCCAGATGTTGCAGAAGGTGGAGATTCTGGATCCGGGCGATACGACCTACCTCGCCGGTGAGCAGGTGGACCGCATCGAGTTCGATGTGGTCAACGGCAAGCTGGGCAAGGACGACCGCCCGGCGATGGCGATGCCGGTGTTGCAGGGCATCACCAAGGCCAGCCTGCAAACCAACAGCTTCATCAGCGCCGCTTCCTTCCAGGAGACGACGCGGGTGCTGACCGAGGCGGCGACCGCCGGCAAGGTCGATAACCTGATGGGGCTGAAGGAGAACGTGATCGTCGGACGCCTGATCCCGGCGGGCACGGGTTCCGTGATGAACAAGCTGCGCGCCATCGCCGCCGGCCGCGACCAACGCGTGCTGCCGGCACCCGCCGAGGCGAAAGCGGCGGAGTAGTTACGAACAGAAGAAAGCCCCCTCCCCTTGGCGGGAGGGGGTTTGGAGAAGGGGTTGGCCCCGTCTTACCGCAACGGCTTCAGCGGCAGCGCCTCCCCCGCCGGCAGCGGCACCTGCGCCACATTCAGCACCAACGAAACGACGCTGTAGTACCCGACGGCGCCGACCAGGTCGATTACCCCGCGTTCGTCGAACCGCCCGAGCGTCCGCTGGTAGGTCGCGTCCGACACCTGCCCGGTGTTCAGCAGCTCCGTGGTGAAGTCGTACACGATGGTTTCGTCCGCATCCATGCCGTCCGGTCGCCTGCCCTCGGCGACGGCGTCGGCAATCTCCGGCTTCAGCCCTGCCTGCAACGCCAGCCGGCGATGTGCGTAGAATTCGTACTGCGCGGTCCAGCGACGCCCGGCGATGATGATCGCCAGTTCGTTCAGCCGCGGCGGGATCGAACTCTTGAAGCGGATATACTCGCCCACTTTCTGCACCGCGTCGGCCAGTTCCGGACTGCGCAGCAGCGCGTTGAACGGCCCGCGCAACCCCGCCCCGCGCGGGCCGGACTGGATCGCTTCGGCCACGCGCCGCTGCTCCGGCGTCATGGTTTCCGGCGTAAGTTCCTTCAGCCGTCCTTCGGCCATGGCGGTCTCCTTGTACGGGTTCAGGGTGAGGCCAGAATCAGACCGCCATCGACGACGATCTCGGTCCCGGTGATGTAGTTCGCCTCCTCGGAGGCAAGGAACAGCACGGCGTGCGCCACGTCCCACGCGGTTCCCATGCGGCCCATCGGCGTGCGTGCGTTGCGACTGGCGATCAGCGCCGCGGCGTCGTTGCCGGCGACGGTACGGGCGAGACGGTGCTCCACCAGCGGCGTATGCATCAGCCCGGGCACCACGGTGTTGCAGCGGATGCCCTGTTTGACGAAGGCGCCGGCGGTCGAGCGGGTGAACTGGATGACCGCCGCCTTGGACGCGCTGTAGCCGACGTGCTGGCGCCCGCCATGGCCGTCATTCCGCAGGCCGGCGACCGACGAAATGTTGACGATCGCCCCCCTGCCCTGCCCCGCCATGACCGGCAGCACGTATTTGCAGCCCAGGAACACTGTCTTCAGGTTGAAGTCGATCTGCCCGTCCCAGACTTCTTCCGGCATGCTGACCGCATCGCCGGGCGCCGAGCCTCCGACATTGTTGACAAGGATATCGATGCGGCCGAACCGGTCACGGCAGGCCTGCACCATCGCCTGCACCTGGGCGGCATCCAGCATGTCACAACGATGCACGGCGCAGGTGTTGCCCTCGGATTCGAGGATGCCGCGCGTTTCCTCGGCAGCCGCTTCGTTGACATCGACCAGGAACACGGAAGCGCCCTGGCGCGCGAGCAACGTGGCGGTCGCCTTGCCATTGCCCCAGCCTGGCCCGACCGAGCCGGCACCGGTGACGATCGCGACCTTGCCGGTCATGTCGAGCATGTGTGTCTCCTTCCCGCTGAACGCCACAGTCTATTCCAGCGGCAACTCCGCCGCGACATGCGTCAGCGCGATGTTGTTGGCGCGCGCCCGATGCCGGGCAGTGGAATAGATACAGATCGCGATGCACGCCGCGACGGCGCCCTGGAACAGCGGCTGCAGGAACCACGGCGTGTTCGGGATGATCAGGCCGCCATACAGCAGCACCACCGCGATCACGATCGAAAGGATCGCCATCACCACCATCGTTCTCGCCCGCCCCGCCGCTTCTGCCCACGCGATGCCGCGGAAGCGCGGATTGAGCCGCAGGTTCAGCGTGCCGATCGCAAGGAACGCCAGCATCAGCAGCACCGTGAACGACCGGATGACGATGCCGATCGCCCATCCGCCGAAGATCGACTGGACCAGGAACACCGTCGCCACGCCGGTGCTGAGCAGCAATGCGTGATCCGGTGCCTTCCCCTTCGAGGTATGCAGGAAAGTCGCCGGCATCACGTGGTCCTGGGCGAATCCGAAGATCAGCCGGGAAGAGACCATCATTTGCGGCATCGCCGTCTTGCCGACGATGATGGCGACCAGAACGTTCAGGATCGTGCCGACAAGTTTCGGCGCCACGACGCTGATCAGCCCGGGGGCCGTCGCCAATGCCGAGGCCTTGCCGTGGATCAGGCCCAGCGTTGCCCACCACGGCACCGCATGGAACAGCGCGGCGGCGACCGCGGTGTAGAGGATCAGCGCCGAGAGCCAGCCGAAGAACAGGCCCCTCGGCAGCGTCCTGGCGGCATCGCGCGCCTCCCCGCCGAGCGCCGGGGCGCCGGTCAGCCCGCCATAGGCTGCGATGAACAGGAAGGTCACGGCGACGAAGGCGGAAACCGTCGGTGATGTCGGGTTGGCAGGAGGCTGGAGTTGCACTCCTGTTTTGGTTGCGGCCAGACGGATGAAGGTATCGGGATCGGTGCCAAACCCATACAGCACGATCACGATCACCGCAGCGACGATCAGCACCGCGAGGATCGTCACCAGCCGCCCGTAAATATGCACGCCCCTGACATGGGCGGCGTAAGAACGACCACAACATCGCGGCACCGATCAGCAGATGGCCGAGCAGGCGTCAGCAGCAGGGCGCCGGCAGGCAGCCCGGCACCGATCACCGCCTGGCCGAGGAACGTTCCGAACACATAGGCGATAAATCCCATCGCCGCGGTCAGGCCGATCCAGTCCAGGAAGCACAGCACAAAACTCACTGGCAGACTTAGCGTACGCGCCCAACCACACATAGATCGATCCGGCCCGCGGCATTACGCTGGAGAACCGCATGTACAGGAAGACCTTCGGGATCAGCGCCACTCCCGCCGCGAACATCGCCCAGGGCACCAGCCACTGGATGCTCGGATAGACGCCGAGACTGTTGGTCGCTGCATAGTTGATCGTCGCGCCGTATTCGTGCGTCAGCGCCGACGCAGCGATCGCCACCACGCCGAGGCTTTTCGCCAGCCGGAATTGCTCGGTTCGTTCGCGCGCTCATCGTCTCGATACTCACGCCCTGTTGTCCTCGCGCTGCTGATCTTGGCTCGTTGTCACGCTAGTCAGCAGCCGGTAGCGTGACAAGACGCCGGGATCCCCAAGGCATCCCCAAGGCATCCCCGAGTATCCGAGGCCTGAGCATGCAGGATTTTTCCACCCTTGTCGGGCTTGTCTGCTCGCAAAGCGGCCAGCAATACCCCGCCGATCGGCTCTGGAACCTCAGTCCGGCGAATGCCCCGCTGCTGGCGACGTACGATCTCGAGCGCGCCGCACGAACCATGCGCCGCGATCAGGTCGCAACCCGATCCCCCACAATGTGGCGCTATCACGAGGTGCTGCCCGCACCCGCCCCCTCGGCGATCGTAACACTTGACGAAGGCATGACGCCGTTGCTTCCGGCAGCGCGTCTCGGCGCCAGGCTTGGTGTGCCGCGGCTGATGATCAAGGACGAAGGGATAAACCCGACCGGCAGCTTCAAGGCGCGTGGCCTGTCGGTCGCGGTAACGATGGCCAGGGCGCTGGGCGCCCGGAAGCTGGCGATCCCGTCGGCTGGTAACGCAGCCGGCGCGATGGCCGCTTACGCGGCACGCGCCGGCCTGGAAGCGCATATCTTCATGCCGTCGGACGCGCCGGCATCCAATCGCGCCGAATGCCTGGTGGCAGGCGCGAAGGTGACGCTGGTGCGCGGCTTCCTGAACGACTGCGCGGCACTGGTATCGCAATGCGCGCCCGACGAACGGGCTGGTTCGAACTCACCACCTTCAAGGAGCCGTACCGCGTCGAGGGCAAGAAGACCATGGCGTATGAAATCGTCGAGCAGCTTGCCGGTGAAATACCCGATGTGATCGTCTATCCCACAGGCGGCGGCACCGGCCTGGTGGCGATGTGGAAAGCGTTTGCCGAGATGGAAGCGCTTGGCTGGATCGGGCGCAGCGCCCGCGCCTTGTCAGCGTGCAGGCGGAAGGCTGTGCTCCGCTGGTGCGGGCGTTCGAGGCAGGGCGACGAGCGGGCGTCGCCCTGGTTGCATCCCACCACCCTTGTGCCCGGATTGCGCGCTCCCCGCCTTCTGGCTGACGTGCTCTGCCTGCGGGCGATCCGTGAGAGCGGCGGCACCGCCATTGCGGTTCCGGATGAGCCGATGTTTGCCGCGCAGCGCGAAGCGGGAGAATCCGAGGGCATCCTGCTTTGTCCCGAAGCCGGAGCCTGCATCGCCGCCATTACGCCTGCTGCTGCAACGGCATGCGATCGACCAGGGATGAGCGCGTTGTCGTATTCAACACCGCATCCGGGCTCAAATACGTCGAGATGATGCAGGCTGAGGCGCCTGTCGATCGAGGCGGCGCCTGCTCCGGTGAGATCCGCGCGTCATTCCCGCGAAAGCGACATCTGCGCGGAAATGATGGGGTACCCAGCCTACTCCGCCGCGCTGTGCACCGCCGGTATCTTCAGCTTGCCCCGCTTCATCCATTCCTCCAGCCGCTGGAACACGACGAAGAAGGACGGCACGAACAGCACCGCCAGGCAGGTCGATGCGATCATTCCGCTGAACACCGACAGCCCCAGCGACACGCGCGCGGCGGCGCCGGCGCCGCTGGCGAACACCAGCGGCACCATGCCCAGGATGAACGCGAACGACGTCATCAGGATCGGCCGGAACCGAGCGCGCGCCGCATCGACCGCGGCCTGCATGATCGGCTCGCCCTCGTCCATGCGCCGCTCGCGCGCCACCTCCACGATCAGGATCGCGTTCTTCGCCGCCAGCGCGATCAGCAGCACGATGCCGATCTGGGTGTAGAGATTGTTGGCCAGCCCCAGCGCCGCCGAGCGCGATCGCCGGACCGAGCAGCGCCAGCGGCACCGCGAGGATGACGGACAGCGGTGCGATCCAGCTCTCGTACTGGCCGGCCAGGCACAGATAGACCAGCACCAGCGCCAGCGCGAACACGACGTAGATCTGCCCGCCGACCACTTTCTCCTGATAGGACATCGCGGTCCATTGGTAACCGCTGCCCGGCGGCAGAACCTTGTTGGCCATCTGCTCCATGATCGACATCGCCTCGCCGGAGCTGAACCCCGCTGCCGGCAGTCCGATCACTGTTGACGACGGGTACAGGTTGTACAGCGTGATCAGCGCCGGCCCGACCACCGGGTGGATGGTCACCAATGCACCCAGCGGCACCATGTTGCCGTCGCTGCTGCGCACGTACAGCGATGCAAGGTCCTCCGGCCGCAGGCGGAAGCGCGAATCCGCCTGCACATACACCTGGAACGTGCGGCCGAACAGGTTGAACTGATTGATGTAGCTGGAACCGATATAGCCGGTCAGCACGTTGAACACATCGCCGACCGATACGTGCAATGTCTCGGCCTTGGTGCGGTCCACATCCAGCTCGATCTGCGGCACGTCGGCGCGATAGGACGTGCTGACCCGTTGCAATGCGCTCTGGCTCGACGCATCGCCGATTATCGCGCTGGTGATGCGGTCCAGCTTCGCCCAATCGACATTGCCGTCGCGCAGCTCCATCTGCATGGTGAAGCCGTTCGAGTTGCCGATCCCCTGGATCGGCGGCGGCACTAGCACCAGCGCGGTGGCATCCGGCAGCTTGTCCAATGCGCCTTGCAGATGCATGTAGATGGAGCGCAGGTCCTCACCTTTGGCTTTGCCGCGCACGCCCCAGTCCTTCAGGATCACATAGGCCACGCCGGCGCTTGACAGGGTGGCACTGTTGTCGAGCACGGACATGCCGTTGATCTCGACCACCTGGTCCACGCCGGGCGTGGCAAGCGCGGCCTTGGTGACCTGTGCCATGGTCTGCTGCGTGCGTTCCAGCGACGCGCCGTTGGGAAGCTGCGCGGCGACCAGCAGGTAGCCCTGGTCCTCGGTCGGGATGAACGCGGTTGGAAGCCGCCCGATGCCCCAGAACGCCACCACCGCACAATGCCACCGCGATCAGCGCCATCAGCACGCTGTGGTGGGTCATGCGTCCGATCAGGCCGGCATAGTGCCGCTCGATCGGGTTGTAGATGTAAGTTGACGCCGCGGAAGAAGACGTTGCGCTTCTCCGGCGGCACCGGCGGACGCAGCCACATCGCGCACTGGGTCGGCTTCAGCGTGGCGGCATTGATCGCGCTGATCAGCGCCGTCGCGGCGATCACCAGCGCGAACTGCGCGTACATCTTGCCGGTCAGCCCCGGCAGGAACGCGGCGGGGATGAACACCGCCATCAGCACCAGCGTGATGCCGATGATCGGCCCAAACAATTCGTCCATCGCCTTGATGGCGGCGTCATGCGCCGACAGGCCGCGTTCCTGATGGTGCGCCGCGCCTTCCACCACCACGATGGCGTCGTCCACGACGATGCCGATCGCCAGGATGATGGCGAACAGAGTGGACAGGTTCACGGTGAAGTGCAACGCCGCCATCGCGGCGAACGCGCCGATGATGGTCACCGGCACCGTGGTGGCCGGCACCAGCGTGGCGCGCCAGTCCTGCAGGAACACCAGGATCACGATCAGCACCAGGATCCCGGCCTCGATCAGCGTCTTATAGACCTCGTGGATCGAGCTCGTGACGAAAGCCGGTGGTGTCGAACGGGACCGTATAGACCAGGTCCGGCGGAAACGAGCTGGGCCAGTTCCTGCATCTTGGCTCGCACCGCCGTCGCCACAGCCAGCGCGTTGGCATCGGGGTTCTGGAAGATCGCCAGGCCGGCGGCCGGCTTGCCGTTCAGGCGGAACACCTGGGAATAGGTCTGCGCGCCGAGCTCGATATGCCCAACGTCGCGCAGCCGGGTGATAGAGCCGTTCTGCGACTTGACGACGATGGCGCCGAATTGCCTGCGGATCGGCGAGCCGGCCCTGCACGTTCACGGTGTACTGGAACGCCTGGTTCGCCGGCGCCGGCGGTGCGCCGACCTGGCCGCCGGCGACCTGCTGGCTCTGCTGCTTGACGACGTTGATCACGTCGCCCGGCGTCAGCCCATAGCTATACAGCTTCTGCGGATCGAGCCAGATCCGCATGGCATACTGCCCGACCCCGAAGACATTCACGTTGCCGACGCCCGGGATGCGGGACAGCTCATTCAGCAGGTTGATGGTCGCGTAGTTACTCAGATACAGGCTGTCGTAGCTGCCCTTGGGAGAGGTCAGCGCGACGATCTGCAAGATCGCGGTCGATTTCTGCTGCACTGTGACGCCCTGCGCCTGCACCGAGGTCGGCAACTGCGCCATGGCGCTGGCCACCCGGTTCTGCACCAGCACCTGCGCGAAATTCAGGTCGGTGCCGATCTGGAACGTCACCGTCAGGTTGTAGGTCCCGTCGGAGGCGCTGGTGGACTGCATGTACAGCATGTCCTGCGACGCCGTTCACCTGCTGCTCGATCGGCAGCGCGACGGTGTTCATCACCGTCTCGGCGGAGGCGCCGGGATAGCTGGTGGTCACCGACACGGTCGGCGGCACCACGTTCGGGTATTGCGACACCGGCAGCGTGATCAGCGCGACGCCGCCGATCAGCACGAACAGGATGGCCAGCACATTGGCCAGGACCGGCCGGTCGATGAAGAACTTCGAGATCATCGCGGCGGCTTACGCTTCGGGCATCGGTGCGGGCTGCGGCGCGACTTTCCCGCCGGGAATGGCGCGCTGCAGCCCGGTGATCACCACCTGGTCGTCCGGCTTCAGCCCGTCGGTGATCACCCGCAGCGCGCCGTCGAGCTGGCCCACCTGCACGCTGCGCTGCTCGACCACGTTGTCCTTGTTCACCACCATCACGTAGCGGCCCGCCTGCGACGTGCCGAGCGCGGTATCGGGCACCAGCAGGGACTGCGCTGCCTGCCCTTTCTCCGGCACGCGCACGCGCACGAAATAGCCGGGCAGCAGGGTGCGTTTCGGGTTCTGGAACACGCCACGCGCCATCAGGGTTCCGGTCGAGCTGTCCACCTCGGGCGCCACGTAATCCATCATGCCGTCATGCGGGTATCCCTGCTCCGTCATCAGCCCGACCTCAACCGGCACTTTCTTGATCTCGGCGCTGAGGTCGGCGGCGCTCAGGCCGGACTTGGCGAAGTTGGCGCGAATGCGCAGCACGTCCTGCTCGCTGACGTTGAACGGCACGTAGATCGGGTCGAGCTGCACGATGGTGGCAAGCTTGGTCGGGCTGGTGACGCCGACCAGCTCGCCGACCGAGACCAGATGGTTGGTAACCACGCCGTCGAACGGGGCGGCCACGTGCGTGTAGCCGAGATTGATCGCGGCCAGCGCAACCCCGGCGGTCTGGTTCAGCACGTTGGCCTGGTCGGAATCGCGCTTGGCCTTGGCCTGGTCAAAGGTGTTCTGCGCGGTAACGTTCTGTGCGAGCAGTGTGGCCTGGCGCTTGTACTCCGCCTCCGACTGCACCAGCGCGGCCTGCGCGGCCTGCAGCGAGGCCTGCGCCTGTTGCAGCTTGGCCTGATACGGTGCCGGCTCGATCACGAACAGCGTGGTGCCGGCTTTCACGAAGGCGCCGTCCGGTGTAGTCGATCTCCTGCACGAAGCCTTCAACGCGGCCGACCAAATCGACCTGGTTGTAGGCGACCGTGTTGCCGGTGGCATCCAGGTATGGCGTCACCTGCCGTGCCAGCGGATGCGCCACGCCTACTTGCGGCGGCGGCGGGGCGACATAAGCGTTTTCCTTCTTGCAGCCGGCGAGCAGCACCAGCGCGCCGAGCGCCATTGTTGCCAAGCCAATTCGGACACGGCGCGGCCCGGCCATCCGGCTCACCTAGCGGCTTTGCGCCGCGGCCAGCGCCGAACGGCACTGGCGCGACAGCGAGGCGCCATGGTCTTGCAGGCAGGCGATCGCCCGGCCACCGCCGGGACGCACGCCGCTGCAATACGCATGGTAGTCGGATCCGCAGGACTGGCGCATCAGTGTAGCTTCCTGCCGGGGCGTCATCGGTGGCATTTTTGCGGGCGGCGTCCGTGCTGACGGCGGGGCCGCCGGGGTGCCGACCGAGGCCCCGGCCCCTCCACCAACCGCGCCCAATGCGGTCTGGCAGCCCGGCGACAGGCTGGCCGCATTATCCTGCAAGCAGGCGAGCGCGGCCGATCCACCAGTGGGCACGCTGGAGCAATGCGCCTGGTAATCGGTGCGGCAAGCCTGCCGGATCGCGTTGGCCTGTGCCTGGGTGGGCTGCTGCGCGAGCGCCGGCGCAAGCCCGCATATCATCAGGATCGGCAGCGCCCCCAAAGCCCGCCAGGTCGCACGAGTTCGATTCATATGAGACGTTCCATCCCTCGGAAAAACCTGCATGACACATGCCCTCAGCGGCGGAAACGACCGCCTCCCTGACCCGCGTTGCCGTACCGATCGCGCTGGCCGGCGGAGCGGCCCAGCCGATCCTGCTCGAGCTGCTGATAACTCGAGCGATCGAGTTGGCTGCGCTGGCTGTTCAGGGAATCGCGGTAGTCGCTTTGCGCGCCGGGCTGCGCCGCCTGGGACCGGGTGTTGTTGGTTGGCGGCTTGACCGGTGTCCAGGAGCCATTGTTCCATTTCGACCAGCCGTCATCGGTGTGGCGGTAGGCATTGCCGTCCCGCCCGGCATACACATCGCCGCCCGGACCCTTCACGACCCCGGCGTTGTTGCCGTTCCTGCCGTGATACCCGGCCCCGGCGGCCCCGGTGGTGGAACTGAACGCACCCGCCGAGCCGCGGGCGTTGCTGCCGCTGGCGGTGTTCACTGTCTTGTTCGGCCCGCTGATCGTGCTGGAGCCCCAGCGCGCGTATGGGTTGGCATTCTGCGTGGTGGAACCCGACACATTATAGCGCGGGTTGTAGAAGCTGGCGTGCGCGGTTCCGCCGCCGCTGCCCCACGCGGCGCTGCCGTGCGAATAGGTGCCGGTTCTCGGGTTGTAGTACGACCAGGCACCCGCCCCGCCATTGGGGCCATAGACGGCGGCGCCGCGCGCCCATCCTCCGGTGCTGGGGTTGTAATACCGCCCGGCCGAGGCGGCCCCGCCATACGGCCCGTAGATCGTGCCGCCGCGCGCCCAGGCACCGGTGGCGGAATTGTACCAGACGCTGCCGGCATACGAGTATGGATAGGGATAATAGATCGGCACGCGACCCGGAATGATCACCGGAGGATAGTAATATCCAGTGCCATAGACCAGCACGCCGGCGCTGACGAAGCCCATCATGTAGCCGGCGGTGTAGCCGTAGGTCACGGTGGTCGGCGTCGCCGCATAGGCCTGCACGTAAGTGACGTTATACAGCGGGCTGCTGGGCGGGATCGTGGAGATCGCCGGCGGGACGCTGTCGGCCAGCGCCCACGGCCCGATCGGCGCATCAGCAACGAACCAGGCACCCTGGTAGCAGGCGTAGAACCGGTTCCCGACCTGCAGCACCTGAGAGTCCGTGTTCACCGCGTATTTCAGCGTCGTGCCCGGGATGTCCTTGAATTGTGGCGGGCCGGAATACACCACGGTCAGTTTGGCGTCAGCCTTCTTCAGCGTTGCCTGCTGGGGGATCGCCGCCTGCAGCACGGCAAGCTGCGCCGGCGCGGTGCCGGGCACCGAGGCGAGCACCGCCGCCGCCGGATCGCCTGAAGGGATCATTGAGAAATCGGGTGTCAGACTGTCGGTGGCATATGTCCACGGCCCATCGAGCGCCGCCGCGGAGAACCAGCGGCCGGACACCAGGTAATAGAACCGGCTCTGCGCCGGATCGAAGAACAGCGCGCTGCCGGTATTGCGTACCACCTGCAAAGATGTCCCCGCCACCGGCGCCAGTTGCGGCGGGCCGGCGGTGACGATGATCTCGGCCGGTTTGGTGCTGACAAAGATGGTCGGGACCGCGGCCGATCCCGCCGGCCGCGCCGGGATGTGCTTGCGCACGTCAGCGAAGTTGGCATCGGCGGGGATGGCGTTGAACGCCGCCGGCAGCGTCGCGACCGGCTTGTACGGGCCGGTGAAGTCAGGCGCGGACAGCCAGATGCCGTTGTTCAGCAGGAACCAGGTGTCGTGATCCTTGAACACGTCCCAGTTGGTGTTCACCGCGACCTGGAGGCCGGTCTTGCCGACCGGGGCGAGCACCGGGTCCCCGTCGAATACCAGGAGACTCGCCGGCCGCTCACTGTGGAAGATCACCGGCGGGTCGTTGTTGACCGCCACCGATGGCTCGGGCAGTTTCTTTCAGACTGACCAGCACCGCATCCAGCGGAACGCTGCGGGTCTGCATCTGCGGCAAGGCTGCGCGGATGCGCTGATCGAGCTGGCTGGCCCGCTGAGTATCCAGCGCCGGAAAATGCGAATTAAGAAGCTGCGGGTCGGACAGCATGACGGAGCGCGATGCCGTGTCGGTCGTGGTGGCGAGCGAGACCTCGATCGTGCCAATGATCGGCTGCTTCGCCTGCGCCGGCGTGATCGCCACGGCGGCGCGCGCGGTCAGCGTCTTGTGGTCGGGCCAGGAGATCGCCTGTGGCTGGTACACGGTGACGCTGGCGCCATTCACGACGGAGGTCTGCGGCCAATGGGGCGCTGGGGATTGGGCGCGCTGGGGATTGGGCGGTGGATGATCCACTGCCCTGCGCGCGGACCGGACCAATCGCGAGCAAGCTTCCCAGCGCCAGGACAACAGCAGCCAGCAAGTGTCTCACGTGGATGCCGTTCCCCCGGAATATTATCCATTGACGCGCCAGCCGAGATAGACCCGGTTGCGCAATACGATCAAGCGATTTCCTGTATCGTCGGCCTCGCGTCCAAGCGCAGAAAGGAGACTGGATGCAATTCGAAACGAGGCGGATCAGCGACGCCGCGGACGCCATCGCGCCCGATGGATCGGAGGTGCGGGTGTTGTGCGGATTGTCGCGCGGCGGTCTGGCGGTGTTTTCGTTGCCGCCCGGTGCAGTCGCGAAAGCGGTCGTGCATCGCAGCGTGGAGGAGGTCTGGTTCGTGCTTGCCGGTAGCGGCCGAATCTGGCGCCAGCTCGGCGCACAGCAGGAGATCACCGAACTGCGGCCTGGGGTGTCGATCGCCATCCCGACCGGCATGGCGTTCCAGTTCCGCTGCGACAGTGCCGAGACCCTGTCGGTGCTCGGTGCCACCATGCCGCCCTGGCCCGGCGACGCCGAAGCCGTTCCGGTGGATGGCACCTGGCAACCGACCACGAGCCGCGCATGAACAACGCCGATCTTCTCGTGGTCGGCCGCGCCGTGATGACGGACGCGCACGAGCTGATCCTGGTCGGCGGTGCGCTGGGTGTGCTCAGCATTCTTGCCGGACTGGTGTCGCGACGCATCGGGGCGCCCGTGCTGCTGGTGTTCCTGCTGCTCGGCATGCTGGCCGGAGAGGACGGTCCGCTCAGCCTCCGGTTCAACGATTTCGCAGCAGCCTATCTGATCGGCAGCATCGCGCTGGCGGTGATCCTGTTCGAGGGCGGACTGAAAACCCCGCCGGCGATCCTGCGCCTTGCCATCTGGCCGGCGGCGGCACTGGCGACGGTGGGCGTGGCGATAACCGCCGGCATCGTCGGCGGGGCGATCGCGCTGTTCTTCGGCGTTCCGCTCGCCGGCGCGATGCTGGTGGGCGCCGCCGCCGCGCCGACCGATGCAGCGGCGGTCGCGGTGCTGCTGCGCGGCGCCGGCGTGGCGCTGCCGCGGCGGCTGTCGGCCTTGCTGGAGGTCGAGTTCGGGGCTGAACGATCCGATGTCGATCTTCCTGACCATCCTGCTGATCCGGATCATCACCGAGCCGGGCTGGCTCACATTTGGCCACGCCGCGATGCTGTTCGGCGAAGAAATGGTGGGCGGCGCGGTGTTGGGCCTGGCTGGCGGTTGGGTGCTGGCGCAGGCGCTGCGGCGGCTTCCGCTCGATGCCCCGCTCGGCACGGTATTGGCGCTGACCGGCGCGCTGGCGCTGTTCGGGCTGGCCCAGTTGCTCGGGGCCAGCGGGTTCCTGGCGATCTACCTTGCCGGGGTGGTGACCGATGCGCGCAGCCCGCAACGGCGCGAGGACCTGGAACGCTTCTTTGACGGCATGGGATGGCTGTCGCAGATCGTGCTGTTCCTGATGCTCGGGCTGCTGGTGACGCCGCACGAACTGCCGCGATACATTCCGTACGCGATCGTCACGGCCGCGGTGCTGATCTTCGTGGCGCGGCCGGTGTCGGTGTTCGCCTGCCTGCTGCCGTTCCGCTTCAGCCTGCGCGAATCGGCCTTCGCGTCATGGGTCGGGTTGCGCGGCGCGGTGCCGATCTATCTGAGCTTTTTTCCGGCGATTGCCGATCCTCAGCGCGACCTGGCGTTCTTTGCCACAATTTTCATTCTGGTGATCGCGTCACTGGTGGTGCAGGGCTGGACAATCGCGCCGGCCGCGCGATTGCTGGGATTTGTCGGGGGGAATCGGGACGATGCCGGCTGACGAAAGGGAGACGCCGGACCCGGGCGATGACGCGGCGCGGTGGCGCAAGTGGGGGCCCTACCTCAGCGATCGGCAATGGGGCACGGTGCGCGAGGACTACAGCGAGAACGGCGACGCGTGGGACGTATTTCAGCCACGACCAGGCCCGTTCACGCGCGTACCGCTGGGGCGAGGATGGAATTGCCGGCATTTCGGACGACCGGCAGATTTCTGTGTTTCGCGCTGGCGCTGTGGAACGGGGCGGATCCGATCCTGAAAGAACGGTATTTCGGCCTCACCAACAACGAAGGCAACCACGGCGAGGACGTCAAGGAGTATTACTTCTACCTTGATAACACGCCGACCCATTCGCTCATGCGAATGCTGTACAAGTATCCCCAGCGAGCGTTCCCGTACGAGCAGTTGGTGCGCGAAAACCGCCGCCGCTCGCGCGCCGAGCTTGAATTCGAGCTGCTCGATACCGGCGTCTTCGCTGACGACCGTTATTTCGACGTGGAGGTGCTGTATGCTAAGGCGGCGCCTGAAGACATCCTGATCGAGATCACCGCGACCAACCGCGGCGATCAGCCGGCCACATTGCACCTGCTGCCGACACTGTGGTTTCGCAATACCTGGGCTTGGGGCGACGGGACCGCGCGTCTGGTTCTGCGACGCCGCGGGGATTCGACGATCCTCGCGTCGCATCCGGAGCTCGGGGATCGGCTGCTTGCCTGCGACCGCGACGTGCCGCTGCTGTTCACCGAAAACGATACCAACAACCGGCGCCTGTTAGGTCAGCCGAATGCGACCGCCTTCGTGAAGGATGGGATCGGCGAGTTCGTCGTGCACGGCCGCCAGGACGCGGTAAACCCCGCCCAGGCCGGGACCAAAGCGGCAGCCCATTATGTGTTGCAGATCGCGCCGGCGCAGAGCCGGACGATCCGGCTGCGCCTGACCGACGACGTGGGAGTTACCTCGTGTGATTCTATCTTTTGATAGGACGATAGCGGGCCGCCGATCGGAAGCCGATCGGTTCCACGCCGGCCTTCAGCCGGCGGGAGCGGACGAGGACACGCACCGGATCATGCGGCAGGCACTCGCCGGAATGCTGTGGTCGAAACAATTCTATCATCTCGCCATGCAGGTCTGGCTGCTTGGGCAGGGGGTCGATCCGCCTGATCCGACATCGCACCATGTGCGCAACGGACCCTGGTGGCATTTGCTGAACGGCGATGTCATTTCAATGCCAGACAAATGGGAATACCCGTGGTACGCGGCCTGGGGTCTGGCCTTTCATACTATCCCGCTGGCCCTGGTGGATGCCGGTTTCGCGAAGTCGCAGCTCTCATTGATGCTGAATGAGGACTACCTGCACCCGAACGGCCAGATGCCGGCCTACGAGTGGAATTTCGGCGACGTCAATCCGCCGGTGCACGCCTGGGCGAGCCTGTTTGTCTATGAGGTCGAGAAGCTGCGCCGCGGCCGCGGCGATCTGGCGTTCCTGGCGCAGTCCTTCGGCAAGCTGCTGATGAACTTCACCTGGTGGCTGAACCGCAAGGACCCTTCCGGGCGCAACGTCTTTGAGGGCGGCTTTCTCGGCCTTGACAATATCGGCGTGTTCGACCGCGGCGCGCCGTTGCCGACCGGTGGCAGCCTGGAGCAGGCGGATGGAACTGCGTGGATGGCGCTGTTCTGCCAGGCAATGCTGCAAATTGCGCTGGAACTGGCGGCGCACGATCCCGCCTATGAAGACATGGTGATGCTGTTCGTCCCAGCATTTCGGCCGATATTGCGGCGGACGATGCACGCTCGCTGGTGGGGCTCGATCTGCCGTTATGCGCGACGGTGGTGCTGGAGCGTGACATGCTCGACCGCTTTCCGAGGCTGCAGGAACGCGCCGCCGCGTTGGCACGGCGGTTTCCGGCGCTGATGCAGGCGATCGGGGTCGCCGAACCGTCCGGGCGTGCGCGGCCGCCGGTTGCTTGCGGTGATGAACGAAACCAACCTCCGGCGCGTACTGGCACGCATGCTCGACCCGGAGGAGTTTCTCAGCGATTACGGCATCCGGTCGCTGTCCAGATGGCACCGCGACAATCCTTACGTGTTCCGGTCCGGCGACACCGAACACCGCGTCGCCTACGAACCGGCGGAGTCGGGTTCAGGACTGTTCGGCGGCAATTCGAACTGGTGCGGGCCAGTCTTGTTTCCGATCAACGCGCTGCTGATCCGCGCGCTGCGGCAATTCTATTTTTTTACGGCGACGAATTCACCGTCGAATGCCCGACTGGGTGCAGTGTGCGTATGACGCTTTACCAAGTCAGCGAGGAAATCGCCAGACGCCTGGCCGGGATCTTCCGTCTCGATGCGACCGGTCGCCGGCCGGTGTTCGGCAGTGCGGCGAAGTTCCAGGACGACCCACACTAGCGCGATCATCTGCTGTTCTACGAGTATTTCCATGGCGATAACGGTGCCGGGCTGGGGGCGTCGCACCAGACGGGCTGGACCGGGCTCGTGGCCGCCGGCATGGCGCTGTACGTTGACGCGGTTGCCGCGCGGTTCCTCGACGAAGGCACGCATGTGGTGGTTGACGCGCTGGCCGGGCCGTTCGGCTTGACACAATCCTCCTCCGGTCCAATAAGCTCCCCGCTTCCGGGTGCATCCGCCATCCGGTCCCCGCCCTGCGGGGGCTCCGCCGCTCCGCGAAGGTTCGCGCAGCGGCGTGTTCCGCATTGGCATGACGCGCAACAGGAGACGACGTGTTCGAGGCGCTGTCCGACAAGCTGACCGGGGTCTTCGACGGCCTGCGCCGCCGAGGCGCGCTGAACGAGACCGACGTCGCCGAAGCCTTGCGTGAGGTCCGGGTCGCCCTGCTCGACGCCGACGTGGCGTTGCCGGTGGTGCGCGATTTCATTTCCAAGGTGCGCGACCGCGCCATGGCGTCGGAGGTGCTGGATAGCGTCACCCCCGGCCAGCAGATCGTCAAGATCGTCAACGACGTGATGATCGAGGAACTGGGCGGCGAAGGGGCGGTGCCGCTCAATCTGAACGCCCCGGCGCCGATCCCCATGCTGATGGTGGGGCTACAAGGCTCCGGCAAGACCACCACGGCCGGCAAGATGGGCTTGCGGCTGCGCGAACGCCTGCGTCGCCGCGTGCTGCTGGCGAGCCTCGATACGCAACGCCCGGCCGCGCAGCTCCAGTTGGCCCAGCTTGCCGAACGCGCCGGCGTCCCCAGCCTGCCGATCGTCGCCGGCCAGACGCCGGTGGAGATCGCCCGCCGCGCCATGGAAACCGGGCGTCGGGAAGGTTTTGACATAGTTATACTTGATACCGCCGGCCGCCTGTCCATCAACCAGGAGCTGATGGATGAGGTGAAGGCCATCCGCGCCGCCACCGAGCCCGTCGAGACGCTGCTGGTGGTCGATGCGATGACCGGCCAGGACGCGGTGAACACCGCGCGCGCGTTCAACGAAGCGCTCGGCGTCACCGGCATCGTGCTGACGCGGATGGACGGCGACGCGCGGGGCGGGGCGGCGCTGTCGATGCGGGCGATCACCGGCGCGCCGATCAAGCTGATCGGCATCAGCGAGAAGCTGGACGGGCTCGATGAGTTTCATCCGGAACGAGTTGCCGGCCGCATTCTCGGGATGGGCGACATCGTCGGCCTGGTCGAGAAGGCATCGGAAACGATCGACCAGGACGAGGCGGAGAAGCTCGCCCGCAAGATGGCGCGGGGGAAATTCGACCTCGAGGACTACGCGGCGCAGCTTCGCCAGATCAGCAAGATGGGGTCGCTGTCAGGCATCCTCGGCATGCTGCCCGGGGTGGGCAAGCTCAAGGCGCAGCTCGAGAACGCCAATCTGGATACCGCCATCCTGAAGCGCCAGGCGGCGATCATCGGCTCGATGACACGCAAGGAGCGCAAGGCGCCCGAAATCCTGAAGGCATCGCGCAAGAAGCGCATCGCCGCCGGGTCCGGCACCACGGTGCAGGAAGTCAACCGGCTGCTCAAGCAGTTCGACGACATGTCCACGATGATGAAACGGATGAACAAACTCGGGCAGAAGGGGCTGATGCGCCACGGCATGTCCGCGCTGTTGCCGAAGGGCATGACCCAACCGAACAGACCTCATTGAAGGAGAGACTGTACCCATGGGCCTGAAGATCCGCCTGGCGCGCGCCGGGGCGAAGAAGCGTCCCTATTACCACATCGTGGTGGCCGACAGCCGCAGCCCGCGCGACGGGCGCTTCATCGAGAAGCTCGGGAGCTACAATCCGATGCTGCCGGCCGAGCACGTCGACCGCGTGCGCCTGATGGGCGAGCGAATTCAGCACTGGATCAGCCAGGGAGCGATTGCCACCGACCGGGTGGCACGGTTCCTCGGCAAGGCGGGGCTGGGCCCGATGCCGGTGTTCCGCGAGCAGCCGGTGAAGTCGGCGCCGAAGAAGAAGGCGCAGGAACGCGCTAAGACCGCCGCGGCCGCGGGGTGAGTTGGCCGATACCATGGGACAGGTTCGGATCGCATGACCACGATGATCTCGGAGGTCTATGATGCATTCATTTCCGCCAGCGCGCCGGATGACAAAGCCCGGCGCGCGGCTGAAGCGATTGCATCGTTCGAAACCCGGTTCGCGGAGTTGGGCAACCGCATGGATCGGCTCGACGGTCGGATGAACAATCTGGTCTGGATGATGGGTGTTAACATTACAATCGGCCTGCCAGTGCTCGGCAAGCTGCTGGCGTTTCCGGTGCATTGATCGATGCGTGGCTCCCGCATCCTGCTCGGCGTGATCGGACGGCCGCACGGCGTGCGCGGGTTGGTGCGCGTCACCAGTTATACCGATCCGCCCGAGGCGATCGAATTGTATGGGCCGTTGTCGGACGACCACGGGCGGCAATTCGCGCTGCGGTGGCACGGGGACGGGATCGCCGAAATCACCGACATCATCGACGGTGCAGCGGTCAAAATCACGGATCGCGCGATGGTTGAAAAGCTGACCAACTGCCGCCTGTATGCACCGCGCGACCGCCTGCCGGCGCCGGCAGCCGACGAATTCTATCTCGCGGACCTGATCGGCCTTGTTGCGATCGATCGCGCCGGCGCGCCGATCGGCAAAGTGGTCGCGGTTCATGACTACGGCGCCGGCGCGAGCCTGGAGATTGCCGGCCCGGATGCTATGCCCTTACTGGTGCCATTCACCCGGGCCGCTGTCCCCATCGTGGATATCGACGGCGGACGGCTCACGGTGCTCGCGCCGGAGCCCGTCGAGTTGGCGATTCAGGGCGCCCCCCCCCCAGCCCGCTCCCACAAGGGGAGGGGGAGTCGTGGATCGCACCGTCTCCCCTTGCGGGAGGGGGCTGTTGGCCCTGCACCGGACAGCGGCCACTCATGACGACGTGGCGCGCCTCTGTGCTGACGCTGTTCCCCGAAATGTTCCCCGGCCCCCTCGGCGGATCGCTTGCCGGCCGGGCGCTGGATGCCGGCCGTTGGTCGCTCGGCACGCTGAACATTCGGGACTTCGCCACCGACCGGCACCGCAGCGTCGATGACACCCCGTTCGGCGGCGGCGCCGGCATGGTGATGCGCCCCGATGTTGCTGATGCAGCGGTCGGTGCGGTGGTGGATGGGCGGCCGCTGGTGTGCCTGACGCCGCGCGGCCGGCTGTTCTCGCAGGCCGATGCGCGCCGGTTCGCCGCCGCCCCCGGGCTGATCCTGCTGTGCGGGCGGTACGAGGGGATCGACCAGCGCGTGATCGAAGCGCACGCAATGGAAGAGCTCTCGATCGGCGACTACGTGCTGTCAGGCGGCGAACTGGCCGCGCTGGCGGTGCTGGACGCCGCCGTCCGGCTGCTGCCGGGCGTTATGGGAGCCGCCGAGAGCGCGGAAGACGAAAGCTTCGCCGCCGGACTGCTGGAATACCCCCACT
>CAVXTC010000002.1:0-222050 GCA_963764525.1 uncultured Pseudomonadota bacterium
TCGGGCACGTCGCTTGATAAGCCACATTGCGGTGCCGGTAATGGCGAAGATCGCCGGCAGGAGCCCGGACAGAAAGACCAAGGTGCGCCACACCCAGCCGAGCCCCTGTCCGAAATGAAGGGTGGGCTGCCAAACGAGAACGATCTGAGCGGAAGCGAAGCGTCCGGGATCGATGAGGTCGATCAGTTTTGCCGACCAGGGATTGATCAGGGCAGTCATCTCGGGCGCGCCAACAGCGTCTCCCGGGCGGCCCAAGGAGGACACGAAAGGGCCGATCGGCCCGCAGGGGGAATCCGATCGAGCGAAGCCGCGCACCAGGGACGGCCGCAAGCGCGATGGCGATCGCTCGATCGGCATCGATGCGTTGCACCCCCTCGATTGTCAAAACCGGTACAGGGCCGCTGGTGGCGCGACTTGGCAGCAAGGTCTTGATACCGGCACTGATCGATTGCGGAAAGGAGAAATAAACGCCACTGAAGCTGACCGTGATGAACACGGCATAGGTCCATATGCCGACTGCGCCGTGCAGGTCGCGATAGAGGCGCAGCCCCCGTGCGCCGCGCTTGATGACGAAGGCTGCGCGCCACCGATTCCACCGGGGCCACCACAGGATGAAGCCACTGATGCCGAGCGCCAGCATGGCGACGCCGAGCCAACCCACGCCCGCCCGCCCTGCCCGGCTCATCAACAAATTCGCGTGCAGCCGGACGACTGTGCCGAGGAGGCCGGGAAAGGCATTATAGTTCTGCCTGACGAAATCGAGGGAGACGGGATCGACCATCACCTCGATCACGCGTGGTCCCGCCGCGACGCCGTCGAGCGCAACGAACCGTACTGATGCCGGACGACCCGGCGCACCGGGTGGCTCATAGAGAAACGGTTTGAATTCCTTGCCAATCCGCTCCTGGACCGTCTCGACGATATCCGCGACGGCATGGGCCCTGCCTGTCGCGCAGGTCAGACGCGGCGGCGGGTTGAGCAATGCGGCGAGCTCGTTGCGGTACACGAGGATGCTGCCGGTCAAGCCGACCACCACCATCGGGAGACACAGCGCCAAGCCGATCCAACGATGAAGCTGGCGTAGCAGGCGGCGCGCGTGTCGGGCGAGGTTCACACTCCGCCTCGACGTGGCACGATCAGAACATTGGGGGCTCATCTGGGAACCTACTTCGAACCTACGAAGGTGTCTTGGCAGCAGTATAGCCTCGGCCTCGGAAGAGTTTGTAAACTTTGTCGTTGCGCCCGCAGAGATAGCTGTACCCTCTCGAACCAAGATATTCGTCAATTGAACCAGAATCGTTCAGATCGTCCTCAATCACAATATACGCTGGCGGATAGTTCCAGTTGATTCCAGAAATAACGTTCAACTCGAAGCCCTGTACATCTATGACCACCAGTAAGTTTTCATGACATTTCGACAACTCGATATCGGCAAGACGGATCACGTTGACTTCCATAGACCTGATGGATGAGTAGTAGAAGTCCACGTTTTTGACATAGTTTTCTCCGCGGAATCTATTTCGGCGGAATCCAGTATTCGATAACAGTCTTATCGAAGCTTCCCTGGCCGTGGGCCCAGTTGTTGGCGGGGCCTCTCCCATTCATTCGATTTGCCACATCAGGATCAATGAAATGTAAGGTCGCGCAGCCGGTTGTCGCTCCGCAAGCCGCATTGATAACAGAGATGTTCGCATAATCAGCGTAGAGGATTCTCAATTTCTTAAAATAGAAGGGAATTGGCTCAATCAGCACGGCTTGAATGTCCTGGTTTCTGCTTGAAGCAAAGAAGCGCCTGAGCGGATCACACATAATTCCGTCATTTGCTCCGATTTGGATCACGAACTTTCTCTCCAGAGAGCCAAAATAAGCTTCATAAAACTCGCTTGCGGAGCTTGATCTACCGACCGGGCGTCCGCCAATATGTAAGTCTCCGATTTCCTTTCTGTTCAATAAGGTTCTTGCGGCCAAAACTCCGCAATGAGCATTCTTGCCCAAGCGCCTTAGTCTCCTGCTAATGTCGAAGCTCCAACTCACCCTCGCCCTCCCTTGAACCGACTCTGCTTCAAATTCTCCCCCATACATTCAACCCGGCTGGCATTTCCCCGATGGCGGCTGCTGTTCCAACTGATGCGGCAGATTATCCGCCCGCCAGGTATTCCGCAACGATTGAAGCACCGCAGCAACGGCAGCGAGCCTCAACGCCGGAACGCAGACTCTGCGGCACGAAATTCGCTCTGCGGACCCGTGTCGCTCCAACCCGCTGACCACAACGCCTATCGTCGGACCCGGCGCCAGCCGAGCCGCTTCATTTGCGTCCTCGCGGCGGGCGATCCGGTCAGAAACGCGCCCCAGCCGCGATAGCCGTCAGGAGCTGAATTCGACTATCGACGTCATGGATGTCTTTGTCGTAACGTATATCAAGAGGCCGGCCCGAAGCGTGCCAGCGTTGGCCCAAGGGGACGCGAATGGAACGAGGCAGGACATCAAACGGCGATGTGCCTCCCCGGGCGGGGAGCCCGGTGTTCTCGCGCTGGACCCTGGCTGACGCCGCCGAGCGCCCGGCGTGACGTCCCCGCCCGTTCGGGCCGCGCTGCTGGCGACCGCCCGCCCTCCCGCGGCAGCCGACGCGGATCCCGTGGCGTTGGCCGCGACACTGTCCCGTTTCAACGAAACAGACTGGAGCGCTCTCGTCGAGCACGCCCTTGCGCACGGCTCGGCTTCCCTGCTCTGCCGTCATCTGCTCGCTGTTGGAGCCGAACTCGTTCCGGCCGACGTCGCGATTGCCTGCACGACCTATCTTGCCGCGCGCGAGAGCGTCGCTGCGGACGCGGTGGCGCAGCTTGCCTTCGTGCTCGATACGCTTGCCTCCGACGGCATCAACGCGCTGCCCTTCAAGGGACCTGTGCTCGGACTGCAAGCGTATGGCGACCCTGCCATGCGGGAATATCACGACCTCGACATACTCATTCGTCGCGAGCACCTGTCCGGCACTCTCGCCACGCTCCACGACCTCGGTTACCGCAGCGAGGCGGTCATCGGTCTGCGGGCTCGGCGCATCGCGGACTATTATCGGTACAACGGGCACGATATTCTGTTCGCCCAGGAGGGACTCCCGCTGGAGCCGCATTGGGCTCTTTCGCCGCGCACCTTTTGCGCCGAGCTGGACACCGGGCCGATCTTCGACCGCGCCGTTGTCATAGAGACGGCGCAGGGCCGCCGGTTCGCCTGTTTCTCACCCGAAGATACGCTGCTGGCCGCGGCCGTGCACGGCGGCAAGGAGCAGTGGTCACGCCTGGTGTGGGTGGCCGACATTGCCGCTCTGCTGCACGCTTATCCAGCAATCGACTGGACCGCCATATTGGCGCGCGCGAAGCAGGCGGGCTGCCTGCGCATGACCCTGCTTGCCGCCGAACTGGCCAGTGAACTGCTGGATGCCCAGCTGCCAGATCACCTCCGTGCCGCCGTCGCCAGAGATCCTGTCGTGGCACGGCTGGTCGAGCGTGTGCGGACGAGCCTGTTCACCGACACGGGGAGGCCTTCGGTCTTCACTCTCACCCGGTTCCGCTGGAACGCGAGGGAGCGCCTCAGCGACCGTCTACGCTACGGCTCGCGCACGCTGCTCACGGCGCGGGTGCCGCATTTCCGCACCCTCGATTTGCCCGACCGGCTTTCGTTTCTCTACCCGGCAGTGCGCCTCGGCCATGACTTCGTCGCCCTGCCGGTTTGGAAAGCGCTGAGCCGGCTCGGATCAGGCGCGGGCAGCGAAGGTGGCGCTGCAAGCCCCTCATCCGACCCCCTGGCGACACCTGACTTCTTTCCGTTGAAAATAGATCCGGTGCATAATACTGTCTTATTCATGCAAATGTCAAGGGAGTCCTTTAGACAGTCGGCCTTTCTTGACCAACGGGCAGTCGTCTCCAGCCAAACCACACTTTTTGCCGAAATCCCCAAACTATCGCGACGGCAAGCCGAGTGTCCGACGCACTTCATCCTGCACGGTGCTTTCTGTGGTTCGACCCTTCTGGCCCGCTATCTTGAGCAATTGCCACACTGCTTCGTTCTGAAGGAGCCGGGGGTGCTGAGCCAGCTCTCCTGGTTGGGAAATAATCCGTCCATCCCCGGCAAGCCAGATTCCTGGGACGATTGGCTTCGAGTCACATTGACCCTGCTCGCGCGCGTCTATTCCACGGACGATGCGGTGATCGTCAAAGCATCTGATGATTGCAACTGGATGGGCAATTTGCTTCTCGATCACGATGCAAGCTCAAAAGTTATCTTCCTTTTTGCGCCCCTGAAAGTGTTTCTGTTGCAAGTCTTGAAGGCGGAGCATCGGCGCCAATGGCTGCGCGGGCACAGGCAACAGTTGAGCCGGCCGATGACGCAGGTGCCGTTTGTTTCCGCAACAGCGGTGACTGACCTGACCGACGGCCAGGGCGCCGCAGCGATGTGGCTGCTGAACAGCTTTTTATGTCGTTACCCTGCTGGCCAGGCCGGATTCGCACCGCGTCCTTGTATTGAATGGAGAAGACCTGATCTCCCGGCCGAAGCAAATCGTGAGGACGGCCGCCAATTTCCTCGGACTCGCTGACGATGAGGCCAAGCGCATGGCTCTCGAAATGTTGTGTCCGTCATCACATCATGCCAAAGACAACCAAATGCCGTACGATGCGACTGCGCGAGCCTCCGATCTTGCCGACGCGGAGGCGCGATACGGGGACGAGGTGCAGGCGGCCCTCTCGTGGGCAAGCGCGGTGAGTTCAGGGTGGCTTGCTGAAAGTCCATTTTCGGTTGGGTAATAACTCCTTAGCCCGGCGCCCTCGCACGACGTTGCGTCGTTCCGGTAAGACCACGACCGACCCCGATGGAGGGGAGGTTCTTGACCGGCGGATTCGGGCTCAACTCGGCAGATACGCTCGAAAGTCGAGAGCCGATGCCGAAGAGGACGTCAGGCCGGCGAGATGATCGGATGACAGCCAGGATCGCGGCGACTGCCTGAAGCGGGTCAGTCCACGAGTTTACGGATCAGCGTATCGACGGCGTCATTCCAGGTATAGTTCGCTGCCACATGCCGGGGGCCAGCGTCGGCGGCCTGCCTGGGCCAGGCAGTCTCGTCGATAACATTGGTCATCAGGGCGATCAGATGGTCCACATCGGGGTCCAATTGTGAGGCGTATTGACCTTCGATCGGGACGACCGTCGTCCTGCTTTCTATCCTTCGCGCGAACTCGTCCGTCACGAAATCGTCCGTGGGCCCGCCCCGCGTGCAAATAATCGGAAGGCCGCTGGCGGCGGCTTCCAATACCGGCAGGTTAAATCCTTCGGCGCGGTAGGGCGAGACGTAAACGTCGGCGGCCTGATAGAGCATCGCCATGCCCTGATGCGACAGCGATTCCCCGACATAAGTCATTTTGCCGACAACCTCTTGCTGATCACGAGCGGATAACATCATCAAGGCTTTGTTCAGCAACTCCCGTGAACTGTACAGGGGATTCAGCCCCTTCAGCAGGAGCCGCGCCTGGGGGAGTTTGCGGCAGGTCTCTGCGAAGCCCCGCAACAGGAGGTCAATCCCCTTGTTTCCGGTCATCGCGCCGATGCTGAGAAACACAAACTCGCCGTTTCTGATCCCGAGACGGCTGCGGATCTGGTTGCGCACGGCGGGCAGAGGGCGGAACGTGCCGACATCAATGCCATGCGGAACAATAATGACTTGCTCCTTACTAAAACCAGCTTTGTAAAATCCCTCGGCCGACCACCGCGAAGGCGTAATGACCTTGAAATGCGCGGGCGGTGGGCTCCGTCGCATTCGTTCGTATTGGCCATGGTCCGCCAGCTGATGCCTCCGGATGAGCTGCTGCTCCAAGGTTGCAAAAACCGCGGTCACCCGAGAGGCCGACGGTAAAAAATCGAAAGGAGCGAAGATCCTCAGCGTGACGTCGGCACTCTCGCCGGGCCGGGCGATCTCGAGCGATCGTAGCGCCTGTTCGGCTGGCGGGTCGAACAGTCCCGCCTGGGTCCGCCAAGGCCGATAGAACGGCGCGTCCACGACTTTCAGCCGAATGTCGCGGCGCGCCAGTGCAAGAAGCTGCCATTGGTTGACGATCGCATAGGAGTGCGGCACGAACCTCCATCCCTCGACGATGAGACTCGCCGGCACTCGACCGGAAGACGGCCGGGCCGTCGCGCCGGTTTCACCATTCACCAAGGCGAGCCACAACTGACTTCGGGATCAACGCTGCCCGGTTCATGCACGTCAGGGATACGGGTCCGCGCGCAAGTTGAAGGCGATCGAAATCCGCGCGCTTTTGCCGTTGTGGGGGAACACCATGTGCGGTACATAGCTCGGGAACAGCACCATTAAGCCCGGCTTTGGATGAACATAGACGCTCGAGGGCAGAGTGGTCAGGAAGGTCATGCTGCGGCCCTGGCAAGGGTCGAACAGATGGAGCGCGGCGCCGCGATCGGGTTCGATTGGTTCACCCGGGTCGACGTAATAGGTTCCCGACCAGGTAGACCCGGGGTGCACGTGGATCGCGTTGAATTGGCCGTTGCGGTTGACATTCGCCCAAGCTGCCAGCGTCCACCGGTAGGGCGGGGCTTGCTCGACGCGTTCGGCAAAAACACGCCGTGTGGCCTCCTCGGCGAGCTCAAGCATGTGGCTGACCAGTCGCCGTCCGAGATCGCCGCAGAACTCGAGCTGGCCAGTTTCGGAATGCCAGCCGCCCTGATTCGATTTGCCGAGCCCGCGATGCTCCGATTCACGGGCAAGAATGCACTCGCGCAAACCGGGGTTAAGCTCCGGGCCGTCATCCCAGACGTGGGTGAGGAGGGGCGTTGAAAACACGTTCGCATATCTCGCCGCGGACAAATCCGGCATACGATCGAGCTCCGCCTGCGACGCATTCCTACAGCGGGCCCTGTGAGACGGCTCGCTCGGAAGCCGCCCAGATTAATCCTCCACCGCACGGAATCAAGGTAATATGTCGATGAACTCCTGGATAGCTGTTCCGTGTTGCGACTTCGAGCAAGCGCGGGAATGACTGATTATCAGAGCGTTAAAGACTCGCAAGGTGAAGGTGAGGGAGCTGGACGAAATTGACAGATATGGAAGTTCAGGGAGAGCGCACGGCGGTGCTGAGCGACCTGGCGTTGCTGCCGCTCGAAAGCGACACGATTGCCTTTTCCGAAGAGGCGCAGCTCCTGCTCAGCCTGAACCCCTCAGCGGCATTGGTCGTCCGTGAGCTGCGGCGAGGCGCCGGCGCCTCTGACGTTGCGCGCGTACTCGCAGCACAGGGGATGGTTGCATCGGAGCAGGCGGGGCAATGGGTGGAAGCGACGCTCGAGGCCCTCAAATCGCACGGTCTGCTGACGGACGGTCCGGGGTCGACGCCCTCTCCGGGGGGCGCGCCGGCCACGGTGGAAGCCGAGGAGGTTCGCCCTTACGCGCCTTTCCAGCCGGTCACGGAACAGCACTATCGCCTGCTCGAGACCCGCGCCCTGATCCGCTTCGGCGCCTGGGCACAGGTGCGGCTGGTGAATTCGGTCCTCGGCCATTTGGCCTCCGACGAACCTGGCGTCGCCAGCGTCGTGATCGACCTGAAGGCCGAGCCGCTGGAGCACCATTGCATGCGCAGCGACGTCTATCGCGACCGAGTGCCGATCGGGTGCGCGCGCGGGCTTTCCTGGCTGGGCCCGATCGTGAAGGCAGCCATGTGGCAATCGGCGGTTGGCGCTCACGATTTTTTGATGTACATTCATGCTGGGGTGGTCGGAACCGGCAAGAGCTGTGTCCTTTTGCCGGCCGCAGCGGGGAGCGGCAAGTCCTCGCTGACGGTTGCGCTTGTCCACCGCGGGTTTCGGTATTTCTCCGATGAGGTGGCGCTCATCGAAGCCGCCACATTTCACGTTCCACCGATGCCGCTGGCCATGGCCATCAAGAGCACCGGCTGGGATCTGATGGCCCGCTACCGTCCGGGGATCGAGTCGTTGCCCATTCACGTGCGCAACGACGGCAAGGTGCTGCGCTACGTGCCTCCGCCGGCCGACGCGGCCAGCCAGGTCCCGGCCCCGGTCAGCCACATCATCTTCCCTCGCTACGAGAAGGATGCAACGACCCAGCTCACACCCGTCCCTCCGGGCGAGGCGCTGGGCCGTCTGATGGGCGAATGCCTGGGGCTGCGCCGACGGCTGGACCACGACAACGTCCGGGAACTGGTCCGCTGGATAGGTGGCATCGATTGTTATGCGCTGAACTTTTCCTGCCTCGAGGCGGCCGCGGACCTGGTCGTTGAGGTGATCGGAGACCCGCCCGGCTCGGTCGGTAATTTGGCGTAAGTCAATTCATGGCTGATTTTGGCGAATCGCCCCTATCACGAATGAGTTGCCAAAAGGTTTAAATTTGGTATTGCGCTCTCGCGTCGAAACGGCTAGAAGCGTTTCTGGCCCCGTCGGCGGCCGCGGTGGACAAGCATCACGGGAGAGCAATCATGCCTGAAGAGAACAAACCTGAAGAGAATAAAGTGGAGGCTACTTCGCAGGGGCGGCGCGGTTTTGTCCTAACCTCTGCGCAGGTCGCGGTGACCGCGCCGGCGGTGGCTATGCTGCTGCGCGCGTCAACGAGGCCGGCGTTTGCGCAGATCTCGCCATACCAAGCCTCCAGCCAGCACATCTTGGATGACTTCACGTTTGGCAACACACATGAAGACATCGACGCGATCCGTCTGGGCTCCAACTTCAACCCGAACAATGGCACGCCGCAACAGGACGACGCCATTCCCAGCTAAGCGGGCCTGCACGAAGCTGAGCGGGTGTGCCTGCCTCGGTTCCGTGGCCTACCTTCGGGGCTTGGCCACGGAACCGGGGCAGGTTTACCTAAGTACTGGCCGGTTACTCGCGTGCGCCAGACCGCGCGAGTAATGCTATGGGTGCCTCTCGGGCGGTTCGGAACTCCGGGTGACAGTCACCAGAGGATGTTTCCAGTGCCTGACGAGAAGACGGGATGTGCTTCGCAGAGTCGGCGCGACTTTGTCCGCACCTCGGCCCGAGTGGCGGTGACTGCCCCGGCGGCGCGTGCAGTGATTTATCACATCTTGGATGACTTCACGTTTGGCAACACGCATGAAGACATCGACGCGATCAGTCTCGGTTCCAACTTCAACCCGGACGATGGCAAGCCTCAACAGGACGACCACATCACCTGAACGGGTCTAAAGGACGCCGATCGGCTTGTTGATACGCGGAATCCTACCGACGGTGGGGGGTTGTGTGTAGCGGTGTCTTGTTACGGACCTCCGGCTCGAGCCCTGTGGCGGGACGTTTGCCCCCCGGTTCGGCCGTTGCAGCATTTTGATGTTGTCGCAAATCTGCGCTTGGTACCGTCCCTTGGAGCGGTGTAACTTGGACGAGTGACTGAGGCTGACGTCGCAGGTGCTGGGGAAATGTCGGTAATCGAGAGTGGAGTGCCTTCGACGCTCGCGGAGCTTGTTTCGCCGCTGACGGAGGCGGAATTCCGGGACCTTCTCCGCCGGCGCGAACTGGCATACCGCCCCGGCTCCAAGGGCGACCGCTACGCGCCGTTTCTGGGTTGGGCAGCGCTCCGGGACATCCTCGCTGCGGGGAACCACCCGCTGGAGCGGGATGCCATACGGGTCACCAAGGAGTCCTACACCGTGCCCCCGGAACGATGGACGACCAACGGCAAGGTCGATACGGCGAAGCTGCAGGCCTTCCTGGCGGACGGGTTCAGCGTCGTTATTCTCCGCGTCGAGGCGCACGTGCCGGCTTTGGCCGCGGTCTGCAACGAGATCAAGACGCGGTTGCACGAAGGGTCCTTTGTCGGCGCGGTGGTCACCTCCGGCGCCGGCGCCGGGGCTTTCAAGGTGCATTTCGATCCCGAGGACCTCGTTATCCTGCAGATCGAAGGGACCAAACGATGGCAGGTCTTCGGGCCGGTGGTATCAAATCCGCTGAGGGCCATGCCGAAGCACACGCTGGAGAACGCGCAGCCGATCCTGGACGAAGTTCTCGAGCCCGGCGATCTGCTGTTCGTACCGGGGGGCTACTGGCATCATTGCGAGAGCGGCCTCAGCACCTCGGTTCATCTCGGCGTCTTCTTCCTTCCCCCGACCGGCTGGCACGCGATCAAGGAAATCGAGCGGCCGCTGATTTCGGACGAACTGTTCCGAACACCATTGACCCGGCTTGACGATGAAGCCGGGTTCGAAGCGGTCGAGCAGGAGATAAAGAACCGGGTCATCGAGAAGATCAAGGCGCTGAAGTTGGAGGATTTTGTTGCGCGATGGCATAAGGAGGCTTACTGAGAGTGACGTGCCCCATCAGCGGGCGCCACGACCGGGGGAGGAGCTATCTGCTATGCGATGCCGTTTCCTGGAAGGCCTGTCGCTTTCCACGTTGGTGGCACCGACCACGGACGAAGACTTCCGCGCGCTCTACTGGGAGCGGCAGCCTCTGATCGTCCATCGCAAAAACCCTGATTATTACGACAACTTGTTCACGCTCCAGGATTTCGACGAGGCGATCGCTCGGTCACCCGACCACGTCAAGATGGCCAACGCGTCGATCAATAAGAATGTCTCCTATAAAAGCGGGATGACGGAAGGGTTGGAGGCCATTCTTGGGGACATGCGCGCCGGCGGGACGCTGGTCCTGGATCAGGTCCACCGTGGCGAGCCGAAACTCGCGCGGCTCTGCCGGGTGCTGGCGTCCGAACTGGGCCATCGGTTTCAGACAAACCTGTACCTCACACCGTCCAACGGAAAAGGCTTCAGCCCCCACTGGGACAACCACGACGTCTTCATCCTTCAGGTTGTAGGCTCTAAGCATTGGAAGATCGAAAAACGGCGCCGCACCTATCCCAGTAAAGACCAGTCCATGGGCGATGAGGGTCGCGAACTCAGGGGTGAGTTCCACTCCTTTGTCCTCGAACAGGGCGACGTCACTTATATCCCGCGCGGATTCGTGCACGCCGCCGAGTGCGCGACGGAACCTTCGCTTCACATCACGCTCGGGGTGACCGGCGAGCACTGGGACGATCTTGTTTATGCGGCGGTGAGGGCGGCAATTCTGCAGAACGAACAACTTCGGCACCCAATGCCCCTTGGGTTCAATCGCGGCTCGCAGGACGCGTTGGTGAGCCGGTTGAAGGGAGTGTTTCGCGAACTTTCTGACGTAAGCTTCCTGCGCGGCGTGGTCGAGCAGTACATGGACGAAATCGTCGGCCTCCATCCCCTTGACGTGTCCAATCAGATCGCTGACTTCTTTCATCCGAAGCCGCTGGACCTGGACGACTTGGTGGGAGCGCGACCTGGCATCGTGTTCCGGATGCATGTCGCCGACAACTCGGTGCGCGTCAATTATGGTTCCC
The DNA here is from genome assembly GCA_963764525.1 of uncultured Pseudomonadota bacterium. Classification (GTDB taxonomy): domain Bacteria; phylum Pseudomonadota; class Alphaproteobacteria; order Acetobacterales; family Acetobacteraceae; genus DATDIC01. The sequence continues at coordinate 11,381 of CAVXTC010000002.1, forward strand.
GCACGATCGTCTTCCCCCATTTTTTCCGGGAAGCCTTGGAGTTTTCTCTGTGCCGGCCGATATTTGGAATCCGCGACATTCCCGGCGATCTGCAGGATCAGGAGAAAGTCGTTTTCATTGAGCGCCTGCTCGAGGAGGGTCTTGTGGTGCGACGGAACGACCTGCAGTCCGGACAGTCGAACGGCACGGATCGGCTTCATCATGAACCGATCAAAGAAAGCAGTCCCGCCATCGCCGGCTGATGCGCAAGACCACGTCCCTTTACCTCGATCTGGTTCGCTTTGCGACGGCGGTGACGGTTTGCTGGGCGCGGGATCCCCTGCCTGATCTTCAACGCGCCTATCCCGCCCCGGCACAGTTGGACGGCAGAGAAAAGTGAGTGATCAGGTTTCTACGGCTTCCACCGATGGTGCTGAACCGGAAGACGTTGCGCCGGAGCTCAATCCGCGACTGGATCGGGCGCAACTCGCTGACGCTTTCAGACGAACCGGGCGCGTTCATATACCGGACATTCTGACCGACGCCTCCGCGCGGCGCCTGTTCCGCGCGCTCGAGCGAGAGACGCCCTGGGGTTTTATCTACAATGAGGGCAAGGAGGCTCGAGAGTTCGAATCGGTTTCCGCCGAGGACCATCAGGAAATGGCGATCGCTGCGTGGGAACGGGCTCATTCAGGCTTCCAATACTTCTACCACCTGTATCGGCTGCTGGAAAACCGTAAGATCCATCCACAACCCGGGCACCATCTTGCCAAGCTGGTTCAATTTCTGACCAGCCCGCAGTTCTTCTGCTTCGCACGCGAGGTGACGGGCGATGACTTTATTGGTTGGATTTCCGCCATTGCAACGCTGTATAAGCCGCTCGATTTTCTGACAGTCCACGATGACGGATTGACCAAAAGGCGCATCGCGTACGTGCTGAACATGACGCCGGAATGGAAGCCCGACTGGGGTGGCGCTCTGCAATTTTATGACCGCAATGACCACATTGAAGAGGGCTACCTGCCCACATTCAATGCGCTGAACCTGTTTCGCGTACCGAAGCGCCACTCGGTTGCCCAGGTCACTTCGTTTGGCGGATTGCGATACTCGATCAGCGGCTGGTTCGAACCTGTCGCCGGGTAAGAAGGGAGACAGCAGCTGTTAGACCTCATACGAACTCCGCACCCTCCTCCTGACCGGCACGGTAGCCGCCTGGGCCGTGGCCGCGCTGCCGCCGGCGCGTGCCGCCAACACGACAGAGGCAGAACGAGCCGCCGCGGTTGCCCCTGAGCGACGGCAACAGGCAGAGCTGCGCGAGCACCTGAGGACCCATCCGGATGACGCGGCTGCCCATCTGAAGCTTGGGCATCTCTACATCGACGATGCAAAGTATGGCCTCGCGGAGAACGAGGCGCATGCGGCGCAGCATATTGGCGGTCAATATACCGATGATGCGGATGCCCTGTTTGCGTGGAGCCTGTTCCTGGAGGGGGATGAGAACAGGCTGTTGGCTACCGTCCATCCCGCCAATCGCGAGGCCCACGACGAGTCTGTGGTACGTTTGAGCCTGGGTGAGGTACTGCTCGAGACCTCGAGCTACGACAGCGCAGAGCCCATGTTGCGCGACGCGGTTCGACTGGACCCCTCTTCCTGGCGAGCCCATATAGCGCTTGCTGGCTTCTTGATCCTGACTCGGAAGCTGCCCGAGGCTCGCGAGCAGGTCGAGGCGGCACGCGCCGCTGGACCCGGTGAAATAGGCGTTACCCGGATCGCCGCAGTATTGGACCGCGCCGAGGGCGACACAAATGGAGCCATCGCCAAGTTCAGCGAGGTTATCAAATCGCATCCATCAGGCGTACCGGCCTGGGCCGGCCGCGCCGACGCACTGATAAGTCTGGACAAGCTGGCCGAGGCGACGAAGGATGTTGACGCCGCACTGCGACTTGCCAGACATGCTGAGATCCGTTTCCTCGACGCGCTGATCCATGCCCGTGAAGGGCAGTTTGACTACGCAAATCAAGAGCTCGAAAGAACGCACTCCGTTCTGGGTCAGATGCCCATCGCGTACTATTTGTATGGCGTGGTGGAGTTTTGGCTAGGCAATACTGAGATAGCTGACGACTACCTCGCCAAATTCCAGGCCAGACAGCCCAACGCCCCGGGTGTTGCGCCCCTGCGGGCGGAGATAGCGCTTCAGCGCAAGGATCCGGCGAGCGCCATCAGACTGCTCGAGCCATTGGTCAAGGCCAATCCTGCGGATCAAGAAGCCGCCACCATCCTCGCGCGAGCCTATCTCAGTAATGGCCAATCCGATCAAGTTCTTTCATTGGATGAGCAACTGGCGGCTGCTCCGCCACACCAAGGCCTGCCGCCGATGGATGCCACCGGCCTGCGCATGATCTATGGCGACGCGGTCGGGGATGTTACGGAGATTGAGAAGGTCGTCATGCGGGACGCGCCCGAGATTGTCCTGCCGATGGCCGCGTTGCGTCGAGGTGATATCGACAAGGCTTCGGAAATGGCCGAGTCGTTATCGGCGGCAAAGCCGGACGATCCCTGGGTCCAGAACTTGCTGGGGTCGGTGCGCCTGGCGCAGAAGCGCTTGCCGGAGGCCGAAGCGATCTTCCGCCATGTCCTCGACAAGCGACCTGATTTCACCGCCTCTGCCTTCCTCCTCGTCGAGTGCTGGTTGCCGAGAAACGGCCGGACGAAGCAAAAGCGATGCTGCAGGACCTCGCGCAACGCAAGCTCGATAATAACCCATTGTAGGCAAGCGTTCGGCAGGCATGGCGGTCTTCCAAACACGTCGGGCAAGACAGCAGATATGATCGAGTCGTCGAACGGTTCGCACCTGACGGCCGAGCTTCGTCTGCTTTTGGCATGCGGCCTGCCTGCCCCGACTCGAGAGAGGCAAGCGACGATTCAGGAGTTGCTTTCGGACGGGATAGATTGGACGCAGTTTGCCCAAAAGGCGGTCGCCCACGGTCTGACGAGCTCCGCCGCGTATACGCTTGCGCGCATCGCGCCGGACCAGCTGCCCGGCGATATCCTGGATGCGTTCCATGCGGTCATGGACGAGATGTCTCGGAGAAGCTGCGCGCTCTTCGACGAGCTAGGCCGGCTGGTAGAAGCGCTGGCAGATAACGGAGTCGAGACAATTCCGCTGAGAGGACCGGTCCTCGCGATCCAAGCCTACGGTGGTCTCGGGCGTCGCGATGTCGGGAAGCTGGAGTATCTCGTTCATGATTCTGACATCGCTCCGGCCCTCGCCGCCCTGCGAAAGCTCGACTACGAGCGCGACGCGCCGTTCGATTGGAACCACCGGATCCAGGGACACGTAGCCCTTTTCGGGAGATCCAGCGGGACACCGGTCGTGCTGCGTACACGACTGAGCTCGCCGAACATGGATTTCGATATCGACTACCCGGCGTTGTGGCGCCGTTCCGAAGGGACAGAGCTAAGCGGCATGACGCTTCTGATGCTGGCGCCGGAAGACGGTCTCCACCATCTGGCTCTTTGTGGCGGCACAGAGATGTGGCGGAAGCTGAAATGGCTCTGTGATCTGGCCGCCTTCATCGCGTCGTACCCGAAACTCGACTGGACCTTCGCGGCCGAATGCGCACGGGCGCAAGGTTATCCGCGCGCGCTCCTTCTGGCGACAGCGCTTGCCCGGAAATACCTCCACTTGCCCGTTCCGGCTGCCGTCGTCCGGGCCGAGTTAGCGGACGCAACCATCGGACCGATGGTCCGCCGCGTCGTGGGGTCCTGGCAATCCGACGATCCGATGTTCTCGCGGAGCGATAACTCTCTGTCGATGGATCGACTGCGCCTTCATGATGGCATAGTGCGCCGAGTGCGCTATGTGGCGCGGACGGTGTTCTCGCCGCAGCGACGAGCCCGATCCCTGCCGCGGTCCCATGATGCCCGTCCCGCTTCCATTCCTGTCAGGCTGATCCCCGATATCCTGGGGCACCCATTGTCGAACGCGTATCGGCGAATGCGCGGCAGGATCGAGCATCTGCCATACTTCTTCGCCGGTACGGTTCCCGTCCTCGCTCTTATACCGGCTGGAGTTGAGGTCAAGCTGACTGCGCAGCGATACCACCGTGCCTACATGGAAGCCAAGCGCGCCGTGGCTCGCTTCCCAAACGATGCGGCCACATGGCGCGACCTCGGGGATGCCCTGTTCGGACTCAGACGCTATCGAAAGGCTGTTGCCTGCTACGACAAAGCGCTGTCCTTCGTCGATCATGATATGATCACGTGGAAGCGGCGCACAGCGGCGGTGCGGGCGGCGGGCGGTCGAGCCGATCTTGCTGAATCGCCGCCTGATCTGCGGGACGCAACGGCATGGGCGATCCATGGCGAACGGCTCTTCGGCTTGCAACGTTTCGCCGAGGCGACATATGCCAGCGATCGCGCTCTGACCCTCGATCCCGACAATTTGGTCGCGCATCGCGTCGGCATCATTGCCCGGCTGTGCGCGTGCGATTGGCGGCGGCGCGAAACCGACGAGCGTCGCGTGGCTTCGGAGATCAGAGCGGGGCGCCAGATACTTGGGCCGTTCTGGCATCGGGCCATATCGGACTCGGAAGCGGACAGCCTTATGCTGGCGCAGCTCTCTGGCAGGGCACTCATGCGGCCACTGACGCCGTTATATCGGGGCGAGCGGTACAGCCACGACAGGATTCGCCTCGCTTATTGCTCGACGGACTTCCGCGACCACGTGGTGGCGGAAGTGATGGCAGGCTGCTTCGAGCATCACGACAGATCGCGTTTCGAGACCGTGGCGATAGGCTTGGGCCCGGACGATGGGAGCGCCACGCGTCGGCAAATCGCAGCTGCTTTCGACCAGTTCCTCAACGTTCAGGCGTTGAGCGATCTCGCAGTTGCCAGGCTGATGCGCGAGCTGGAGATTGACATCGCAATCGATCTGAACGGCTACTCGGGGGACCGTCGCACCGGTATTTTCGCCCACCGGCCTGCGTCCGTGCAGGCGACTTTTCAGGGTTATGCCGGCACGATGGGGTTGCCGTTCTTTGACTACCTCATCGCAGATTCCGTCGTCATCCCGCCCGAGCATCGGGTCCATTACATGGAACAGGTCGTGTATTTGCCGCACACCTATATGCCGTACGACAGAAACCGTCCGATCGCCGTAAGTACCCCAACCCGCACCGAGGCCGGATTGCCAATGACGGGGCTCGTGTTCGCGTGCCACAACAACGATTACAAACTCAATCCCGAGATCTTCGACATTTGGATGCGCCTGTTAAAGCAGGTCGAGGGCGGCGTTTTGTGGCTGAAGTCCCTGAATCCCTGGGCGATGATCAACTTGCGTCGCGAGGCAAGTGCCCGTGGGGTCGCTCCCAGCCGCATCATATTCGCGCCGCGAGTGCCTTCCGCAGCGGATCACCTTGCGCGGCTGCAACTGGCCGATCTATTTCTCGACACGCGTCCCTATAATGCGCACGCCACTGCCTGCGATGCGCTTTGGGTCGGAGTACCGGTGGTGACATGCCCGGGAAATACGTTTCCCTCCCGCGTGGCTGCGAGCGTGCTTCGGGCGGTCGGCCTGCCCGAACTGGTGACCGCCTCGCTGGCCGAATATGAGGCGCTGGCAGCAGCGCTGGCGCGCGATCCCGAGTGGCTTGCACGCATCAAAACGAAGCTGATGCACAATCGCGATATCGAACCGTTGTTCGATACGGCTCGCTTCACGCGCGATCTCGAGGCAGCCTACATGGGAATGTGGAACCGCACGCAAAAAGGCCTTCCCCCGGCGAGTTTCGCTGTTGACCAGGTACCGGTATGCACCGCTTAGACACTATGCCCCCAGATGGCAGCTACGAGCGTGGGTCCGATGCTGAGCTTGACAGCAACGAGCCGGGGTCTGCGGAAGCATACCGCAGGAGAGGGGACGCTCTCTTGGAGCTGGAGCGATTCGGGGAAGCACTCGAGTGCTATGAGAGGGCCATTGCTATTGAGCCTGCTGACGCGAGGATCTACAACAATCGTGCCAGCGCTTTTAAAAACCTCCGGCGATTCGACGAGGCGCTCGACAGCTACGAACGAGCCATTGCGCTTCTACCAGCCCGCGCGGAGTTGTACAGCAATCGGGGCAATTTGCTTCAAGAACTCGAACGCTTCGAGGAGGCGCTTGACAGTTACGAGGCAGCCATTGCGCTAAGACCGGATTACGCCGAAGCCTATAGCAATCGCGGTGTTGTTCTCAGGAATCTGATGCGGTTCGAGGAGGCCACCGCGAGCTTCGACAGGGCGCTGTTGTTGAAGCCGGATCATGCCGAAGCGATCTGGAACAAAGCGCTTCTGCACCTTTTGATAGGAGAGTTCGAGATTGGATGGCGCGGATACGAAACGCGCAAGAGGACGAAAAAACCCGCCGGAAACCGCAACTTTGCCAAACCCTTGTGGTTGGGGGACGCCGACCTTTCGGGGAAGACACTCCTGATCCATTGGGAGCAGGGGTTCGGCGACGTCATTCAGTTTAGCCGGTACGTGACCCTCTGTCAGCAGACTGGAGCACGAGTCCTGTTCGCGCCGCAAAGAACACTCCAGACATTGATGCGGGGCCTCGATGCTAAAGTTCCTATTGTGGATGTCGATGCCGATTTTCTTTTGTTTGACTTCCATTGTCCTATCATGAGCCTTCCGCTCGCGTTCAGGACAGAGCTCGCCACGATTCCACCACCAAGCTACATTTCCGTCGATGAAAAGAAGATTGCTGCTTGGGCGCATCGGCTGGGGGAAAAGACAAAGCCGAGGGTTGGCGTGGTCTGGGGAACCACCGGGCTCCTCCTCAAAAGCGTGCCGTTGGAACGGTTCCAGCGACTGTTCGATCCACGCATTCAGTTTGTCAGCCTACAGAAGCTCCTGACCGAAACCGAGCGCGACTGTCTGGATCGTACAAATGTGGTCCATCCTGGAGAGACACTATTTGATTTCAGCGACACGGCCGCGCTTTGCCGACTGATGGATCTCGTCATAAGCGTCGATACGAGCGTCGCCCATTTGGCGGGTGCTCTCGGAGTACCTGTCTGGGTGTTGATCCCGTGGATCTCCGAGTGGCGATGGATGCTGAACCGCGATGATAGCCCTTGGTATCCCTCGATGCGGCTGTTCCGTCAGCAAGTGCGCAGCGATTGGGATGGCGTGCTGCAACGCGTTCAGCTAGAGCTTCAAACACAGTTCGGTCGAAAGCAGGCGGCCGGCGATCTGACGAATGTCGCGTGACAAGGCGAGTTGACGGGTTTTGGAGGCAGAGGTAAACATTATCGGCATTTTTTATCGATATCATGATTAGGCCTGCTGCAAGACGGCCGAATTGTCGCAGCCGCTCAGGACGATCTTGTCGTCGAAGCCCGGAAATCGCCGCTGGTATTTGGCGATCAGCCTCGATCGAATGTCGCCTGCCGGTCCCGCGGCATGTCCAGCTCGAGCCGGCCATCTCGGCGTTCAGCGCCCGCTCGGCGAGCGCCTTCCTTATTTCCGACAGTCCCAGGGCGGGCGGTCTGTTTCGCACGACCGAAAATGCACGATATCCCGGCAGCTCTCCGCGCCGCACGTCACCAGGTGAAGTTCACTGTAGCAGAAGATACTCCGCAATTTCGGGACTCCGCTCCAGATCGCTGCAACAAGGCTCGTGCCTGCTGACTCTCAACCGGTCTACCAGGCAAATAACCCTGAACAAAGCGGCAGCCCAGCTTGCGCAGTATGTCAAGTTCGCGCTCGGTCTCCACACCTTCGGCCACGACGGCAAGCTTCAACCGATTGCCGAGCGATAAGATGGCTTCCACGATCGCCAGCGCGTCAGCATCGTCGCATAGACCGCGGATGAACGACTTATCTATCTTTATGCCATCAAAGGGAAAGCGGCGAAGGTAGCTCAGGCCGGCATAGGCGGTGCCGAAATCGTCCAGGGTTATGCGGACCCCCTGCTCTTGAAGCCCTCGCATCGTCCGCAGGATGAGATCGGATTCTTCCAGCAGCAAGCCCTCGGTCACCTCCAGATCAAGCCGCGCGGCGGGTAGTCCCGTCCTGTTCAGGACATCCGCAACTTGCTGGGGAAGGTCGGATTGGCGAAACTGCAATGGTGAGAGATTAACGGAGAGGAACACGTGAGGATCCCATGTTGCGGCCTCGGCACACGCTGACCCCAGCGCCCAATGGCCCAGCGGGATGATAAGGCCGCTGGTTTCGGCAAGCGGGATGAATTGATCAGGCTGGATCGGACCGCATAATGGATTGCCCCATCGCAGCAGCGCCTCAAATCCAACAATACCCATGGACACACTGTCGCACACTGGCTGATAGGCGAGCGTGAAGTGCTTTCCTTCAATCGCGTCCCGCATATCCTGCTCTATTAGAACATGCTTCGTCCGACCAGTCTGCATTCCCCGGTCGAACAAGCAAAAGGTATTGCGCCCGGCCTGTTTGGCGCGATAGAGCGCGGCGTCGGCATTCCGGAGCAATAAATCAGGACTCTCACCATCCTGGGGATAGAGAGCAATGCCTATCGAAACGCCAATCGACGAACTCGCTCCCGCCAGTTCGAAGGGCTGATTGATCGTCTCCAGTAACCGCTCCGCCAAAGCCATCGCCGCGAAAGGTTGGGTCCCAAGTGACTGGATGATCGCAAACTCGTCGCCCCCCATCCGAGCGACGGTATCACCTTCCCGCACACTTTCCCGCAATCGCTGCGCGACAGCGACAAGAAGTTTGTCACCTGTCTCGTGACCACGCATGTCGTTCACCGACTTAAATGCGTCCAGATCCAGATAAATCAGAGCAAACCCTTGTCCGCCGTACTGCGCCGCGGTCAGAACTCTGCGCAACCGCTCCCGAAACATCAGGCGGTTCGATAGCTGGGTCAGGTCATCGTGATGGGCGGCAAAGCGTACGCGCTCCTCCGTCACCTTGCGGAACAATGCCGGCCTAATTGTATCCGCGAGTGAGATGATGTCTGCCACCACCACATCGAGGTCCAAACGTTCGCTACTGAAGATGAGCGAGATTCCGAAGCGCTGCTGTTGAACCCAAATAGGAATGCAGACCTCGGCCTGAGGGAATTTGCCCACATAAGGTTTGTTACTGCGGATAGCCTCGGCGGTCGTCGCATTTCGTGCGATTATCTGCTCGGCGGACAGCAAGCCATCACTCGTGCGATCGTCTCGGTCGTAGCGGCTGATTTCGTGCATAGGGTCGTCAGGTCGGATCAGGTGCCAAATTCGGCCGATGGCGGCATCATGAACAAGACAGAGCTCCTCAAGCAAGCTGGTTAGAGCGTCGGCGCAGGACGCCGCTTCCGATACAAGACGCAGCATCCTGTCCACTCGGAGCGCGCGATCGGCGACATGCATGAGATGGAGGTGGCGCTGCTCCCTCCTGCGGTCTTCGATGACCATACTGGCGACATGCCCAAGCGAGGCTGCCTGGACGTTCGTAAGACCCGGCCGGGGGGTTTGGTCGAAAACACAAATAAAACCGATGCGCCGTCCTCCGGACGACAGCAGCCTTAAATGTGCTAGGAAACGCAGGCCGAGATGCTCGAATGTCGCACGTTGAGAAGCAAACCTTTTGTCCTGCGTTAGGTCCGGCACAACGGTCAGGCTGGGGCCGTATTGCAAGGCTCTATCGATTTCGAAAATTGCGGTCGCCTGATTGCTGAGCGGGCCAAATGCAGCCAGGATCGGTCCCGGGTCGTTGCGCCGGCCGGGCACTCCGATGACCGCCGCCGATGCCTCAGCGACGTTGGCCGCGAGCCGGGCGAAGTGCTCCAATAATGATCCACCTTTGGTCAGCACCGCGCTTCGCGCTCTCTTCCAAGACAGGGTGTGAAGATCGTTGTATTCAAGTCACACTAGCAGATGATCCGGCCGATTTGCCACCATTGATTGAGCCAGCGGCCTGGAGCAGACTCTGCACATGTTCCACTTTCAGCCGAAATCCGCGCACAGCTCTCACTGGCCTGGTCGCGGACGGTGCTGTTTGGGGGAGGCCGGCCGGGCGGGAGGCCGTAATGGTGGCGCACGCCGATACCGCAGGGTATCTCCGCCGCATTAGCAGGATGACCGCGCAGAAATTGCGCGGAGTCCCTGTGGTGGTGCCGGGCGATCGCCGGGAACTGCTTGAACTTTTGCGACGCAATTCTCGATCAGATGGCCTGATTTTGCAAATCTGCCGATCGAAGTTGGAGGCGCGCCGTTGGGCCTTGGGAGGGATGCCTGCGGTTTTCCCGCCGCAGCTTGTGGCGCGATGACCCGTTCGTTAGCGGCGAACGCCTTGTAGGAGATCAGCGTGTCTGCCTGAATCGCCGGCAGCAAACGGTCGGCCCCAGCGGATCCCACAAGCCGTCCCTCAAAAAACCGAAGAAGCCGTCGATCTGACAGTTCGCATCTTAGCGACATATTTAATCCCGATAACCCAAAATTCGCCGATTAGCTCCCGATATTGACCACAACACTACACGCAATTATCAAAGCACCTTGGCTCTATTTAACAATCGACGGAAACCTTAGCATGTAGTCACATGACTTCGAATAAATTGCACAGACCATTTTTTATACAAGCAAATCCTATCTTCTGAACAAGGTAGTTCAGAAGCTCTTCCAAAACTTTTCTTGATCGACAGCGGTTTTTCTATTTACAAAGCAACCCTTTCCTTGATACCACGTTAGCTTACTGATCACACTTTGGAGGTCCAGTTATGTTCCCAGCTGATGAGGCCACTGTGACAACGACCACCACGCCCGATCCAAATTCCAGTATCCAGGCGACTCCAGCCAAGATCCCCACCGGCAGCATGGTTGCAACCAGCACTCGGGACAGTAGCAAAGATGCCGGCCGAGTGCATATCGGCGGCGGGATGATGCGCTTCTAGCTCATCCAGTGGCGAGGCATCCCGCGTAGCTCGCGGGATGCCGCCTCGATCTCAAGCGCACAACACATGTACCAAAACCGTACCACTGAGTTCTTTTGTCTTATTCCGGATGCAAGACCACCGAAACGGGCTGAACGCTCGGCGGCTGGGTATTTGCCTAGCCGGGCGATGCGCTATTGCGATGCCCTCACCTCTGCCACCGGATACGGGTACTGGATATTCCCTCCGATGGACATCCGGCTGCTATGGGACGGCGAACAAGTCTTCTGGTCGTACGGTGACGACGAAAGCTGGTTGCCATTATCCGGCACCGATAGCGGCGCCGTCCAGTTCCCGGGATTCACCGCAGTCTTCGATTCCGTGGTCCCGGAACGATTGCGCGGTTACTCGCCTCCATTTCTCACAGCCCTGCCCGAGTTGGGGGGCGTCCAGATGTGGACTGGTCTGCTGGCGAGAACCCGCCCTGGATGGAGCCTGTCGGTACGTGCTCCTGTCAATCTTCCGGCCATTCCGGGATTGGTTGCCTGGGAGGGAATCGTCGAGACGGATATCTGGTTCGGCCCGCTCTTTACGAACTTTCGGCTCACCAGAACCAGTCTACCGGTACACATACGGGCACAGGCGCCATTTCTTCAGGTCCAGCCGATTCCGCAACTGGCTTACCGGGACGAAGTCCTGGAGTCGTTTGTGTGCTCGGAAGCCTCCGAACTGACGAGTTCTGATTGGGATCGTCTGGGGAATGTGCTCCTACCCCACCCTGACCAGAAGATTCGCCAGGGCAGCTATGCCGTCATGGTCCGCAAGCGCCGGATGTGTCCGCTCGGCCATACGGTGCTGACAGACAGAGATGCGGATTGATGCCCTGGTCACTGAGGATCATTGCAAATGCCGCAGTTCCGATCGACACCTATGCCAGGATTGTCGGGCGAGGTTTTTATCGGCACGCGACCCCGTCGTCGAGCATGGCGTTCTGATCGGCCATCGCACGGACGATGGAATCACATCCGCCCGTTGCCATGCCCACGATATTTGTACGCTGCCGACGACAGCGTCAGCCAGCCAGCTCCGGCCGCCACGTCCGCTGCGGATGCCAGCAATCGATGCCTTCCAGCGAAGGCCTTCAGGAATATCCCCTCTGGTGGGCCTGACGAATCATTGACGGCGGTGATCCAGGTTCTGGATCCGCGCCACCCTCTCTACGGGCGATCTTTCCGAGTGATTCAGTGCGCGGCTCATTGAGGAGGCGTCGCCTTGGTTCGCGTCGTCTGGCGCGGCGGCGCCGTGACCATCTTGAGGTCAAGATGAAGGTCAACGCCATTGCTAAACTTACGCGAGGAATGGAAATGCGCACCCGGGCGCTCGGCCTCGCCCGCGACCGCATGTCCGACGCGGAAATTGCCACTGTCCTCACGGGCGAGGGTCATCTCTCCCCCAACTGCGAGGAGAAGGTTCTCCCAATCACCGTGCAGCAGATCCGACACGCTGCCGGCATCCCGGTGAGCGAGCCCCGCAGCAGGTGGTTCCATGACGCCGGCTCGCTCAGCGCGCCCGAGCTGGCCGCCACGCTAACATCCCCGTGAACTGGCTCTACGTGCCAATCAGGCAGAAGCGACTCTTGGTGGATCGGCAGCCCAGCGGAACCTATCTCTTCCAGGACCTGCCGGTACTCGACGCCGTACGAAACCTGCGCAACCACGCCATCAGCTGCCTTGATCTCAGAATTTGTCAGCCTCACCAGAAGGGGCATCAACAGATCGAGCATGTAGCCAATCTGGCCGGGGATGAGGGCAATCACGAGAAGCTGGAATTCTACATCATTGCCGGCTAGTCCAGGACCAAATGATCAACGCAGCAGCAGCCAACAGGGCCATCGGAATGGCAACGGCGCTCGGTCCCCAGTTTGGCAGGAGGAACGCTACCACGGCGCTGGCGAAGGCGCCTAACAGAAGTTGCGAAATGCCAACTGCAGCTGACGCCGCACCTGCATGCTCTCGTCGGCGTTCGATGGCGAGGTGTTGGAGATTGGGAGCAATGACTCCTCGGGTAAAGAGTGCAACCAACAGCGGGAGCATCAGGAGTGCACCCGACGTGGTGCCGGCTAGGCTGGCCGCCGCCAATGCAAGGGTCGCGGCGGCTGCGGCACTGAGGCTGGGGCCGAGTAAGGCAGCCGCTCCAAAGCCGCGGCGACTGAGCAGGCCACTGGTCCACGCGCCCGCGGTCAATGCTGAGGCCGTACTTGCGAATATCGCTGCAAACATCGCGGAAGATAATCCCATCTGACCCATGATTATGACCGGCGAACCTGCGATGTAGGCAAAGACCCCTCCGTAACTAAGGGCATTTGCCAAAGCTAACCAGACAAACCTGGAATCGTCCCGCAGCCGTACGGCGTTTCTCAGGTTAGTGGGGAGCGAGGCCTCCATGGCGGTGCCCTTGCTCTCCGCGACACCGAACCATGTGATGACCGACAGCGATCCCCCCGCGATCGCGAGCACGCCATGGACCGCACGCCATCCAGCCAAGTCTGTTAGCAATGAACCAATGGCGGGGGCGAGGATAGGAACGGCGCCAAAGACCACTGTCACGAAGGATCGCTTCGCCCGCGCGTTATCACCCTCAAACAGGTCTTGCACCATGGCAAATGACAGCACTGAGCACGCCCCGGCGCCGAGGCCCTGGATGAAGCGAGAGATCACCAGCGCAGGTCCGGTCGAAGACAGCGTGCAGGCGATGCCGGCGACCGTGTAGCCCACCAATCCGGCCAGCAACACCGGCCTCCGCCCCCGACGGTCGGAAAGGCGGCCGCCGCTCAGCTGCCCTAACGCAAACCCCCCCATGAAAAGGGACAAAGTTAGAACGGCGACCGGCCGGGACGTCCCTAAGGCCTTCGGCAGCAACACCAGCGTCGGCGCGCTTATGTCTATTGACAGCGCCGGTAGCGCAGCAAACAGGCCGAGCAGGAAGGTGAACGCGAAGGATTCCGGGGCTATTCGCAATGGTTCTCAAACCTGTCCGCGTTGGCAAAGCCCAATTGGTGAACTCCAGTGTGGCGCCTGATCCACCCCAGTCTGCTCCCACGCCAGGGTCGTAGACCACTGCTCCGATGAGGTCGATGTCTCCGGATGTCCTGACGCTCTGGATTGCTTCGTCGGGATCCGGGTGGCTGATCCCATGAGCAATACCGGTGGCCGCCGATGCGGCGGGTATTCCGCCACGATCTGCCGCCAGCCGGCGGAGACGCTCGTCAGAAGCGGCACCGACGCTGCAACGCGCGCGCTCAGATTGCCGCAATGTCAATCACCTAACCACGATGCCGCACCAGCAGCCTGCGATGCACCAGCGATCGCAGATTTATGCCCTGGGCAGGTTTTATGGGGCCATTTTTCTCTGGCAAATTCGGCTGTTTCGTCCCAGACTCGAAGCTCGGCACCGCGTGCTGGGCCGGGTGGAACCGCAGGTCGCGGTCTACCGCGCCAAACTGGCCCGGATCGAAGCCCGCATTCAGGAACTGACGCCCGAGCTGCCGCGGGGGCCCAGGTCAGAGGGAAACATGGCTAGCGCCCGGCTCGGCAAAGCGACGACCGCAAGCCGGAGACCTGCCTTCCCCGCAAGACTAATATGCATGTCTCGGACTCCGCCCATCCTGACGCCGCAACGTCAACGCGGATATCTCGGCGCGGGGCAACGGCGCTCATCGTGGTGCGCCAAAGCTGGGAATTAGGCCCGACCCGGACCAATCCCGGCGTGGTGGCCGTTGCTACACGATACCGGGTTTTGCCCGGGTATAGCGAATTGTGTCATCGCTCTATGCGCAGACTGCTTGCTCATAGTGAAAGGGGAATTGTCACCCCGCTCGTTAATGATCAATAATGCGGGTGTGTTGGGCTGATGCAGGATGTTCCCGAAGGGGTATGGCCTTGTCGTTGTTGCTTGAAGTTCCGAGACATCAGCTTGGCTGGCGGATGGCAGTGCTGCCGTTCCGCAGCGCCGGTGCATCGGTCGGATACGGAATAGCTCTCGGGATGGCTGAGGAGGTCTCCGCAGCTCTGTCCCGGTTCCGTGCCCCTCGTTTGATCGCGACCACGACGTTCTGGGATGGGTCCGGACCTGCTCCCGATGCCTTGGAACGGTGCCGGGCTTACCAGCTCGATTACATCGTTGATGGCACCATCCAGATCACGGACGACCAGGTCCGCGTGAAGGTCGCCTTGTTGGATGTCGTGTTTGATTTCGAAGTGATCTGGAGCGATTATTTCGATGGGCAGCTGGACGACCTGTTTTCACTGCAACATCGGATCGCGTCCGAGACAGTCGCTCAGGTTGACCCCGAGATGTTCCTACGTGGGTCGGCCTTCGCAGTGCCAGTCAAGACAGAGATCCCCGCCGCTCACCATTCCTTGCTGACGGCGATTTAAGGAATTTTCCGGCTGGATCGGCCGAAGTTCATGCGTGCGCGTGAACTCCTGGCCCGCGCGATTGAACTTGATCCTGACTATTCCGCTGCGCATGCCTGGATGGCCTATTGGAGCATTATGGCGGTTGGTCAGGGTTGGGTGGAAGATCCGCGAGATGTTACGACTTTAGCCGGGACCTCCGCGGAGCGCGCCGTGTTGCTCGATCCCCTTGACGCGCGTGCGCTCGCCATTGCCGGACATGTCAAAGCCTATCTCATCCACGATGTACAAAGTGCGCTCAAACTGCACGCGCGGGCGATTGATCTGGATCCCAATCTGCCGATTGCCTGGACTCTGAGCAGCTGGTCCAAGATCTACAACGGAGAACACATCACCGCCGTTCGCCATGCGATGACATCGCGATCACTATCACCGCAAGACCCGCACATATTTTTGGTCGAGCACGCGTTGATGACGGCCCAGTTTTTTGGCCACAATCTGGCGGAAGCGGAGATGCTGGCCGAAGTCGTGCTGGAGCGAAATCCAGGACACGTCTCTGCATTGAACGTCCGTCTCGCGATTTTGGGACATCTGGCGCGTAAAGAGGAAGCTAGCCATTGTCTGGTGACGCTTCGGGAGATCGATCCCGGCGTTTCGATAGACAAGATCGTATCTCGGCCGCCGCTAAGGCCCGATGACCGCGCGTTCTACATCGACGGCCTGCGACGTGCAGGAGTGCCGCGATAATGGGCTCTCCTGTCGCTCCTCCTATTGGGACGGGACTTTTCAATGCGAAAGCCTGATTCCATGAATGCGGAGAAGACTCCCGGACCCGTCCTGCTTTAGGGAGCTTCTGATCAAGCCCCAGCAGGCTCGGATCGATAGCATGTGGTTGCCTGTCTGGAATACAGCCTCTGCCCGGTTGGGCAATGCCCAGTGTTTTCGGCGTGTGCGCGGGTGTGCGACCGGGTTGCGGACACAGTAGACCCGTCACACCTTCAACAATCGGTGGCGGGCGATGAACAGATTAGCCAGAGCACAGGTCACAAACAGCCGGTGTGCGTTCTTGTCCAGCCCGCGATAGCGGATTTTCGCGAAGCCGAACACCCGCTTGATCACCCCGATGCTGTGCTCAACCCTCGCCCGCACCTTCGATTTCGTCCTGTTGCGCGCCGTCTCCGCCTCGTCCACCACGCCGCGACACCGATACCTTTCCAGATCCGGATCAATGCCTCGGGCGCCGAAGACCTGCTGACGAACCGTGCTTTCGTGAACACCAAAGGGGGTGTACGAAGAACAGTTGTTCTATCAGAACGCCACCAAGCCGCAACGGGCAGCAGACATCAGCTACAACCACAGTCTGCTGGACAATGTACTGGCAGCGGATAAGCCCATGATTGCCGTGGAGTACGTGAGCGGGGCGGCCGAAGTGGGCCAGGGTCGAGGCCGAAGCGGCAGCTGCCGGCGTCGGATACTACATAGCGAACCCGAACTTCAATCTTGACGGCGTGGACACGGAAGGCTTCGCTTGCCTGAAGGCGCTGCAATCACTGCCATCCACACCGTCCCGACCTGGGGCGATTTGGGTACCGGCGGCGTCGTGCACATTTCGTTGACGTTCAGCGAGGCTGTTAGAGTGACCGGCACCCCGACGCTCGCATCAAGCGACGGCGGCACCGCGACCTATATCTCGGGCTCTGGCACCAGTACGCTGACGTTCAATCACACTGTTGCGGCGGGACAAAACACCAACCACCTCAGTGTCACCGGGGTGAAACTGCCGCCCGGTGCCGCGGTGGTGGACGAAAGTGGCTGTGACAATGAATATTGGCCCACTTGTGCTGACAAATATTGGCCCACCCCCCGGTGTTTGACCTGCTGAGCCGAGCCGAGACCGCGCTCAGCAGGTCAGTGGCGCTTTGCTTGTCCTCCCTGTCATGATTTCCCCGCCTTGCGCTGCGCCGTGGTACGGCGGAACCGATACGAGTCTTTGCCGGTGGGAATGATGTGCGCCTGGTCGGTGAGCCGATCGATCAGCGCTTTGCATAGCCGCGGATTGGGGATCACCTGCGACCACTCGGAGAACGGCAGGTTGGTGGTGACGATCACCGCGGCTTTCTCTGCCCGGTCGGCGATCACCTGGAACATCAGTTCGCACGCGGTCTCGGCCAGCGGCACATAACCGAGTTCGTCGATACAGATCAGGTCGAGCCGTTCCCATCGGCCGAGTGCGCGGCTGAGTTGGTTGGTGTGCGCGGCCTCGGCCAGTTCGTTGATCAGCCCCGTCGCCGTGGTGAACCGCACCCGCCGGCGCTGGCGACAGGCGGCCACGCAAAGCCCAGTCGCCAGATGGGTTTTTCCGGTGCCCACCTCGCCTACCAACAGGATTGGTTCGGCCTTGGCCACATATTCGCCTTCCGCCAGCGTGCGCAGTTGAGCGGCCGAGACGCTGGAACGTTCAAATTCGAACGCATCCAAGGTCTTCATCCGCGGCAGCTTCGCTTCGTGCAGTAGCCGAGTGATGGCCCGGCTCTCGCGCTCCTCCATCTCGGCCGCCAGCAACGCCTCGAGATAACCGACATGGGATTGACCCTCCCGGGTAGCCGCCTCGGCCAACCGGGCGAACTGGCTGCCGATCGTCGGCACGCGCAGCGCCTTGCAGTGCTGGCGAATGGCCTGGTCCTGGAGATCCTGCATCACGCGCTCCCGACGCAGGGTGTGGAGATCAGCAGCGTGTCGTAATCGACAACGCTCGGCATGGGCCGGTCGTAGCGGGCCAGGACGCCAACATCAATTGGGACGGGGCGGGCTTTGTGCAGGTCCGCCTCGGTCAGCAAATAGCGCACCGCCGCCACATCACAGGCGCCGAGCGACACCGTGGCGGCGATTGCGGTCCGCAGCGCGTCATGGCCAAATTCCCGGCCCAGGCCGAGCACCTCCACCATGGCGCGAGTGCCATTCTGCTTGCCGTGCCGCGCCTGCAGCCGATCCCACAACGCGTCATAGCAGGCGGGCCAGCGACCGGCCGCGCGCCATTGCGCCAGCGGCTTGGACCCGGCGAGCGCGCCGGGCTTGTGGCTGAGCACATCAAGGTAATGCTCGAGATCCAGCATATGCTGGCGGCGGCTGTGGCACCGCTCGTGGCGGGCAATCAGACGGCCGGCGTGCCAAACCTCGACATGCAGCGGATGGACCCGCGCTTCCACCCGAGTGCCCGCGCGGGCTGGCACTGAGTAGAAGTTGGTCTTCACCGCGACGCAGCCTTGTTTGTCCACCAGTGGGAACACGACATCGGCCAGGTCGAAGCCTTCGGTCACGTGGGACAGCAGGTGGCTCCGCTCCTCGGCCAGCGCCGCGCCAACGGACTGCGTGCGCCCATCGAGCACCCGTGCCTCGTCCGCGCGGCAGCCGGTCAGTAGCAGCGCGTTCAGCGCATCGAGGTCGGCGACGCACGGTACCGGCACCAGATGATTGCGCCGGAAGTAGCCGCCCTCGCCTTCGACACCGCCCTTCTCATGCCCCTCGCCAGGCGTGCAGAACTCGGCGGCAAACCGCCAGTGCGAGCGGAACGCCATGAACCGAACCGTCTCCTCCCGCCGGTAGCCACGCAGGATCTTGCGGACCGCACTGGCAAGATTGTCATAGCGCAGCAGGTGGAACACCCCGCCGAAGTATGCGAACGCGTGCTCATGTGCCTCCAGAAACGCCTGCTGTGTGGCGTGCAGGTAGGCCCGGTGGAATGCCGCGCCACTGGCCATCGAGCGCATGGTGAAAATCTGCACCTTGGTTCGCTCGTTGCTGAGATCGACCCAGGCTTCATACCAGTCGACCTGAGCCTCCTGAGCCCAACTGTAGCTTTGCGGCACGAACGTCTCGCGCCGCAGCAGTCCCAGCTGACGTTTGCGCTCGCGGACGTGGTTGCGCACCGTCGACTGAGCGACCGCAGCGTCAGGGAATTCCGTCAGGATCCGACGATGAATCCGCCGTGCCGTGTGGCGCTGCTTACGCGGGGCGCGGCGATCCTCCTCGAGCACCCGCTCGATGAACGCCTCAAGCGCGCCCAGCTTCGGCTTGCTTCGTTCCGTGTAATGGTGCGGCGGTGGCAGCGCACCGGCAATCGCCCGGCGAACAACGCGCCGATGAACACCGAACTTCGCGGCCACGCCCGCGAGGCCCCCTGATCCATCAGGGTGACCGTAGGTTGAGGGACGGGGGGTGGGCCAAAATTGGCCAGCACTCCTGGGCCAGAATTCAATAGCAGAGCCACGAAAGCGGCAACGTCGCCACGCTTAGCAGCCTGCCAGCCAGCCTGAGCGGACGCGTTCTGGTCGATACGGCGCGGATCCGAACGACGGTTGCCATTGGCACCGGGCAGACGGTCCATGCTGGCAATGGCAACGATATCGTCACCCTGTCCGGCGGCAAAGCGACGCTGATCTTCAATGGCAGCAACAACGTTGCATTTCTGGGGGGCGGCCAGGGTCCGGTCGATGCAACGATTGATGACCGGTCCCAGGGGCTGCATATCTACGTTGCCGCCGGGGGAATCGACCGGGTCGGCGGACTCAGCACGGATCCGACCGCGGTAATCGACCTGTTGGGAGGGCTCGGGGGTTATGCCAAGGTCTCGCAGATATTGTCCGCGTTCAGGAGCGACGGCGTCGGCGGCACGCTGCTACCCCTTGAAGGCGGCCAATCCATAGACTTTCCTGGAATCGGTCCCACCAGCCTGCACGCTGCCAGCTTTCTCGTGCGGTGAGGTCTGCCAATTGACGTCAGGGCGCGACGACAGCGAGGTTCGTAGTTGGGGCGCCGGCGGCAGCCCGCGGAGGCGGTTCCGGGAAAATCCCGTCTAGCTTCCGGGTTGCCACGTAGGGGCAGTGACCCAACAGACGCTCGCGATGATAGATTTCCCTCACGCTTTCGATGTCATCGGGATTCCAGTAATCGAGACTCAGGATCGGCAGTTGTGGCCGGCGATGTCGCACCGGAGCTAACAGGGATAATTGCAGCGCAACTTCTGATGGTGGATTCCACTTGTAGCTCCCACCTGAACCGGCCGCTGTTAAGAGGCTCTCAACGAGAATGCAGTCGATGCTATTAAATACATCGGCAACTATGGCATATCCCCAATTCATGATCAAAAACATGTCCTGCTGGGACTTGCGAATGGCCTTAACAAGATCTGTGGCCGCATGCTTCATGCCGCGGTTGCCCTCCGGGTCCAGTTGCTCGAGATAGGGTGGCGTATCCAGAGTATCGAGCAGAAGGCCAGTGAAACCGCCTTCAGCGATGCAGGGCAGAATCCGCCCAAGCAACAAATTCTTCCAGGATGGTTGCCTGACATCTATCCGGTAGGTTCCCGGCCAGGCGGGGTTTTCTCCAAGCAGAGCGGCGCGGTCGATCTCGTTGAAAAAGCGATCGGACTTCCTGATCTCGCCGAGGCTGAGGTAGGCACACACGTGCGCACCGGATTGGGCCACCGCGGTCATGGAACCTTTGAATCCGGGATCAAGAATGACAACATCATATAACGAGAGCAACGCTTCATCCGCTGTCTCTCCGTAGAACGCGATCCACGTAAGCTGTCGTTTCGCGCAAGATACCGCAGCCCAAGCAGGAATGGTTGCCAGCAGTCTGCCGCACGCCTTTAGTATACCTCGTCGCGTGGGTCTGAGGCTGGTGGTCTGCGGGCCCGCGGCGGTTGGCTCCACCATTCTGCGTGCAAAAGTTATGTTTTCTGGAGAAGCAGACATCGCTACTTGGGTAACCCCTTTGGGTTAGCGCGCCTCGATAGTCAGGTCTGCCACTGCGGCCCGGTATTCAACTTCCTGTCCAAGTGTGCCAGCAAGTCGGGCATATCTGGCAAGTAGGTCTGGTGGCAGGCGCCCGTTATGCCGCTGGTCGCGCAGGAAGGTGAAAGCCTCGGGCGGTGACGTAACCACGGTCAACAGATCAATCCACGCCTGCCGATCGGACGGTGCAAGTACCCGGGGGTCCGTCTTCTCAAGCAGCCACTTCGCCATCGCCAGATCGCCTTCGTGAAAGGCGAGCCGAGCGGCCAGGAGTGGTTTGCGCTCGAGCAACCCGCGCGGCAATTTGGGCCAGAACGGGGCCAGCACCCCGATCCCGAACTCTGCCTGGATGGCGTCGGTGTAGCGAGCGATCACGTCGCTCGATCGCGAATGGCTGAGTACCTCGCCGAAAGCTTGCCACACAATGCCCGGCTCATCCTGCTGTCGACAGGCGGTCAGAAACGCCGCGATCTCATTTGTCGATGGCGATGGGTTCGCGTCCACCCATGTCTCAAGGAGGTGGCGCGCTACGGGCCTTGCACCATCCGTTGCCAGTTCGTGAACCAGGAAGAGCCGGATTTCCGGGTGCAAGGCCGCGACCGCATCGGCGAGCTCTGATGCATCGGCGACGGGTGCCTGTAGAACGATGCCACGAAGAAGACGATTCGCCAGATAGGGCTGCTGCCATTGCAAAATCCATTGCTTACCCAGGTTGACGGCCTCGCGGCTTTGCCCTGACTGAACGAGCAATCCGGCCAGGAGAAGACGCGGCTCCGCGTCTTCTCCTGGTTCGGACCAAGCAGAGACGATCTGAGGACGCAAAAGAGCTCTGATAGCACCCTCGCGATCCCCGACGTTGACGCGAAGCTCCGCCAGTCGCAACAAAAGTCCGCTCTGCAACGTCAGCTTTGCTTCAAACTGCGACAAAAGCGCAAGTTCTCTGTCGGCTTCCTGGGCCTGGTGGTATAAGGACGCCAATGCCTTGATGTGGGGCAGCGCGGGGTTGATCGCGATAGCGCGTTGCAGCATCGCAATGCCCTGTGTCATATCGCCGGTCTTAGCGTAAAGATCGGCAAGAAAGGCATACGCCCCCGTATCTTTCGGACGAATTGCTGTATAACGGCGCAGAAGTTCGATACCACGGCTATAGTTGTGTGTTTCTGCGTAGGCGTGAGCCAATGCCCCGAGGAGAACGGGATCGTCAGGACTACGGGCCAATCGCGGCTGAAGCAGAGAGATGATGCGAGCCTGGTCGCCTTCGTCGTTCAGCACGGCGACCCACTCGTCACGGCGTGGTGCCATGAGCGCCGCCGCGGCAACAACGAGGGCAATCACCAGCACAACAAAGCGGGTAGGTGCGGTGATCTTCATTCCCACTCGACCTGCAGGCACGCAAATAGGCGATCCTGCAGGATGCAGATCGCGCCCGATCAACACCAGCCTGTCAGGGCAAATCACCTCACGTACCCATCATCCGTAAACAGATCTCTGTTGGATTTGACAAACTCGATTGTTTGCCGAAGCCCATCGTCAAGCGCCACTTGCGGGGACCAGTTCATCTTTTCGCGCGCCAGCCTGTTGTCGGACAGCAGCTTCAGCACCTCACTGTGCTCAGGCCGCATACGCTGCACTTCCAGCACAATCGGCTTCGATACCCCCATTAAGTCCGACAGGCGGGTCGCAAACCAGCCGACCGAATGCGTGTCGCCGGTTCCCAGATTTATTGCCATGCCTTCGATGCCTGGCGTGAGTGCCGCAGCCAAGAATCCGGTAACGGTGTCGCTGACGAAGGTCATGTCGCGTTCCGGCGTCAACGACCCAAGCCGAATCTCGGGCTGGTTGAGAGCTTGCGATATGATCGTAGGGATGAAAGCGCGCGCGCTCTGGCGTGGACCGAAGGTGTTAAATGGCCGTAGCGTCACCACCGGTGTGCGGAAGGAGCGATAGTAGCTTTCGGCCAGTTTGTCGGCGGCGATCTTCGAAGCCGAATAGGGAGACTGGCCCTGCAACGGGTGGGTTTCGTCGATCGGCACCCGCAAGGCAGTACCGTAAACCTCCGAGGTGCTGGTATGCACGACGCGGGTGACATCGGAGCGTCTCGCGGCCTCAAGGACGTTTAGTGTCCCTTCTATGTTGGCACGAACGTAGCTGCGCGGAGCCTCGTATGAGTATGGGATAGCAATCAGGGCCGCCAAGTGCAGAACGATCTCGTGCCCGGCTATAGCACTACATACGAAATCGCCGTCTTCAACGTTGCCGCGGACGAGCCGAACGGATTTGCGGACTTCAGGATGAAGATACGTGAGGTTGCCGATCAGCGAACCGGAATTGTATCGGACCATAGCGGTGACGAAAGCTCCCGCCTTCACGAGAGCTTCAACCAGATGGCTGCCGATGAAACCACCGGCGCCGGTCACTACGACTTTCTTACCTGTCCACATGTCGAATTATTCCAGTCAGCTGGGGTCTAGTCTGTCGGCCGCTCCGCCATCTGCCGGCGCGCTGCCGCCGCACCAGGCAAGAGGTCGCAGCGCATAGGCAGAGATCCATCGGCTCAAAGTGAGGAATTGTTCGTAATGAAGGCATGATAGTGTAACCACGGTAACTCGCGAAGCAGCGCGCCGAAAGCCAGGACAAATGTCACGGCAGCGGCTATCATGATGCCATAACCGTAGAAGGCCTGCCCCGCCGCCAGGAATGCGCCGGTGAGCAGCAGATTCAGAACAGCAAAAATAGAGACTATAAGAAGTGCCGGCCGACGCAGATCAAAGTAAAGCAGGAAGTAGAAACAGAACATAGAGCTAGTGTGGAATATCATCGCCAACAATGAAATGCGAAGTATGCTCATGTAGGTCGGCCGGAGGCCAAGTTCTGCCATAAACACGAATGACAGCAGGGACGCCATCGTTGCCACGATCGCCAGAGCCACAAACAGAGTCGTGATGCTGGATATCACACAGGAGCGAAGCTTTTGTACGGCGGTTGCGAGTTCACGCATGGTCGCGTGCTGTTCCATACGGCTGTAGAAGCGATTGAAAAGCTCGGAAAATTCCGTCTCCACGTGTACGAAGGCGACTGCAATCACGGGGATCGAGGCCAACTGCGCCCAGAACATTGCGGTGTCGTAGCTCGGCATCGTCCGCAGGGCTCCCCCAACAGAGAGGGTCCCGGCGGGCGCTCCATACCACATGACGACCTTGTCGGCCCAAATGCCACTCGCATACGCAAAGCCGGCTATCGGCAGCTCCCACTTCCGCGGCGGAAATCTGAGCAGAGTCCAGTCGGGCTGGATGCCGGCCCCGAACCGACGCACCAGAGTGCCAACTAAAATCGTGTCCGTAATCGCGAAACTCACGTTGAATATGCCGAGGAGCACGGTTGCAGACGGGTTCGACAGCAGCGAACCGAGCAGTGACATCGTCAGTGCGTTGGCACCGAATGCCACAAGGACGGCTGTTTGGGCCCTGATAGCGCCAAGAAACGGGATCAGCAGCCAGGAAACGCCGATCAGAAATACATTCTGTATGGCAGCAAATTTCACGCCGGGGGGAAGGTCCGTTGCCAGAACATAGAACGGCACTGCCGTCACGAACGCCATAAGGCAGAACAGAGCCAATGACACGACGAAGGCGAAAAAGATGCTTGCGGTCCCGCCGACATAGAGCCGATCGCCTACGTAGCGTCCAAAAAAGAAGGCTAGCGGTGTCGTTACCACCAATGCGTAAAGGGAATTGTAGATGACAATTGAGCGAAACACGGCCAGTTGGTCACAAGGACTCGAACAGCCGGCGTAGCTGAGACCAAAAATGCCAAGCACGGTAAATATCCATGGTCCGGCAACCAACAGAGCAGCGTAGATATAGGCAGTGGCGATGCTGGTCAGTGACCGCTGCCGCGTCATCCATTCAAGCGTTGCGTTAGGTACTAGCCATTACTCTCTCGATGTGAACAGGTGGACGACGGCGGACGATGGAAAGATTAGCTCATTTTATTAACGGAATACAATAGGTAAATTAGAGCCGGGAGGAAGAAAACCATACCGCACGCCATCAGGAGAGTCACGAGAGCATACTCAAGTAGCTCCTGGCAGCTTATCACCGGAGCTTCAGGCATAGCCAATGGGATGCTTCTTACCAAACCAGGGCGGATACGGGTTGTGCAGGCGCGCTCTCGATGGAGCGGCGTCGTCAGCACCGGCCGGCGCGGCCTCACCCGACCGGTCGGCTGCGAGCTCTGCATACAAGTCTTCATAGAGGCGCCTGATGCGGTCCTTGTTATAGAGCCTGGGGATGCGCTGTTGCATGACCCGGCCCATTGCCGCGCGCCTCTCGTAGTCGCGCAGGATGGCGGCGAGCGCTTCGGCGGTGGCCCTGGGGTTGCAGGCCTCCACCACGATCCCGCCGCAGCCGATCACCGGATCACCCTCGAATCCCTCGATTATTTCCCGGCATGATCCGACGTCTGTGGTGACCGCCGGCAGCCCGGTCGCTGCTGCCTCCAGTAATGCGATCGGCTGCGCCTCACTGATGCTGGTCAACGCGATCACGTCGACACGGCCAAGATATTCCATCACATCGGGGACCCGGCCCAGGAACTGCACCGTCAACTCAAGCCCGAGCTGGGCCACGAGCGCACGGCACCCGGCAGCGTAAGCCGGATCCTCCTCCTCCGGGCCGATAATGATTGCGACGACGTCCGGTACCAGCTCTTTCAACAGAGAAACCGCGATGATAAAGGTGCGGGTGTCCTTGATGGGCACAATGCGGCCGACCATGAGAACGGTCGGCGGCCGCGGCTCGGTGCTGCGGCGCACACCTGCGTAGAGATCGACGTCAATTCCATTCGGGATGATGCGAAGCTTATGATCCGGCGCGCCGTCCGATCGCTGATAATCCTGATTGGCCCGATACTGTGTGGTGATGACATCAGCCAGCGTGTATGAGATCTGCGAAAACCTGATGAAGCCGTTGAGCCAGAAGTCGCTCAACTCCCGCGGCTTCTCGCCGACGGCAAACCCGTTGGCACCCGAATCAAAAATCCAGTCCGCCACGCTGATCTCGATACGCCGTTCGTTGGTGTAGATGCCGTGTTCGGTGACAATGTATGGGCGGCCGGTTACATGTTTGGCGTAAGCTCCGACAATGCCGGCATATCCGGTCGAAACGGCATGGAACACACGCGCGTTCGGTAGTGGTGTGTTAATAACCGCCAGCAAACTCCGTGCCAGGAAGCGCCATGACCAAAAAAGGTCGATAAGCGGTGCGTCCGGCAGTATCTCTTGATAGACACGCTCCATCTCCGTCCATGCAGGTTTCGAATCGAGCAACGCCGCCTGTCCGAACCCGGTCTGCCCAACTAATTCGATGAGCTCCTGGAAGCTTGTTTGCGAATTCCCGGCAATCGTGGATTGCATCAACCGGACGCCGCGACGGACGCGCTCTTCCTCCCTTGCTGTAGGACGGCGTCCCGTGGGGGAGACATCGAGGATGACGTCGGTCAGACCAACGACATTGTCCGGGATTGTAAACTTTCTTGCCCTTGGCTGGGACGAGATAGTGATGGCAATGATATGAAATTTGAGCCCGGCGGAGGCGCGTATGAGTGCGTCCATCCAGGACGCAACCCCCCCAAGGCTATACGGATAGCCGCCCTCAACGATAAGGCAGACATCGGCTTCAGGTACCACGCGTCGTGACCTAATGATCTTTATCATATGCCACGCTGCAATATGATGCAATCTTCGGTTGACCGTTACGGTGGGACGACCGGCCTAACGCGCAAGGCGAAGCTGGCAATTGCGCCGCGCGAGCAAAATAGCTCTCGGCATATCTTACCTCGGCATCCGCCCGGGATGCATCGAGAAGTCCGCTTTCCGCGCAATCCAGATGAGCCTGCGCAAGCTCGTTCCAATAAGCTGAATTCTCCGGCATCGCGACGGCATTGGCCTGCAGCACGCCAATCCGGTTGGTGTAAGCATCCTGCTGCCGGGCCATGACTTTGGCCGCGAGCACCCGGACAGAGCCATCTTTATCCTCGAGTGCTCGTTTCAGGGCGGGCGCCAGGGCCGGGACGTAATGCCTCGAGATAAGACTTAGCGCATCGAATTTTTCATTGGCTGTTCCGTCAATCATGACGTCCAGTAAGGGCCGGGCTGAATTCGCGCCTTCAACGCGCAGGCGGCGGTCGAGCAAAGCCCCGTGCAGCATCTCCAGGCGCGTCAGCTCTGAGCCCGTCATGGCCTGCGCCGCGAGCGTGCTTTCGGCCCTGCGCGGCAGCAGTAGCGTTGTGGCAAGCAAGGTGCCGAACGGTCCTGCCAGGCTGGTGCAAATGACCAGTGCCAGGACGAACGCAGCCTTGTCGTGAGCCTGTGCAGCCGAGGACGAGACCAGCAGCCACCCACCTCCGAACACGGCGCTGATAGTGCACAGGCCGAGATGCAGATAGATAGCCTCAGCAACGTCCAGGCGACCGGCAGCGAAAGTCAGGTAGAGTACCGCCTCGAGACAAAGCAGGCCGAAAACGAGCAGCCATGCGCCGGCGCGGCGGGGGCCGATGTTGCCGACCCGGATCCGGCCGCAGTCGTCGGCTCCATTTCGGCGCTGGCGCTCATCTCATGGTTCGCCAACGTAGCACGGTTGTGCAACTGCAACCGGACAGGCGGAGAGGAGTACCTGCCAGCACACGGCATACATCGTTGAGCCGACGTACCGCGGTCGTGGGGTCCTGCGACGGCTGCAGCCGATGGCAGACGACAACACCGATCGGCTCTGTGGCACCTGGCTGGCAGATGGGTGCCCAGTACTGCCTGCCCGCAGAAGCAGCGCCGTTAGCAGTTGGCACAGTAACGGCCCCTGGGCCTTTGATTTCCTGCATCACGGCGGGTGACAGCGGGGCGATCATGGCGGGAGCGACGCTGGAACCGTGTTCGATACCGAAATACGGCGTCAAGCCGCTCGTGCCGGCGAGATAGACGGCAAAACTGGTAGCGCCGACGCCGTAGCGAATTGCGTCGGCAACGCTGGTCACGATGGAGCGACGGCTACTCAGGTCCAGTTTTGCAAGACTGTCGAGGAGGCTTGTCACCGTGCTAGAATCGGTGGCGACGCGCTGCTCCAGCCGCTCGATTTCCTGAACGGCTCGCGCTAGGCCATCAGCGAGATCGTCCGCTGCAATGCCGGCGTCATCGAACCACTCCTGCAGATTGGTATGGTGATGGATATGCAGACTCCGCAGCCCCCCGAGAACAAGCGCGGTGACGAACCAGACGCAGGGCTGCGCGGCGACGACGCCCGCATAATCATAAAAATCCTGCGTCGCGGATTGGGCCGGAAGTCCGCCGATAAAGAACGCAGCCGTCGCTGACAGTGTAGCGAACAGGCCGCCCATAATTCCATACTGACCGGACATCAGCACGACCGGTATCCAAAACGGATGCGGCATGCTACCGAGGCCACTAGGGCCGTTCGGAAAAACCGCCCGGATGACCGAGATCAGGGCCAGAAGCCCAAGTGTTTCGGGAACGAAGCTGCGCCATCCCGAGAGAGACATCATCTGGATCAATGATGGCTCGCGCGCCACAAAGGCCCGTCGAGGGAAATTGCTCCCGGAGGGTGGGCCCGACCGGAGCTTCAAAAGCGGGCCCGGCGGTGAAAGGCTGCCGGCGCTCATGCGATCTCCTTCCTATGGGCGCTGGCATCGCGCCAGATGCGCGACACCACATCCTCGTAGTCCGTCGGTGGCGGCAGCGCGCCGAATTCTCGCGAGAAGCTGCGTGCTGCCAACAATGACCTTCGGTTCGCAACCGCGCTGACGCTCCGGTGCCAGTTCGATCGTAACGTTCCTGCCCGACCTGTCAATCAAAATGTGGACAAGCTCACTCAGACGGGTCGCCCAGCCACTGCATATATTCACGACGCCGCAGGCATCAGGATGCCACGCCAATCTGATCAGGGCCGCACTGACATGCCTTATATCTATGAAGTCCCGCGAGACATGTATGTTTCCTGTGTGCAATATCCCCTTGCACCCCAGGGCGGCGATGTCCCGGGCGAACTCTGCAAGTGCCAGATGGGCCGGCATTCCAGGGCCTATCGGGTTGAAAATGCGCGCTATCAGGACGCGGGTACCCGTACTCTCGGCGAAGGCCAAGGCGGCTTTTGTCTGTGCGAGCTTGCTCGCTCCGTAGGCCGTCACGGGAGCACACGACAGCGCTTCTTCCACGGGCAGCCCATCGACAATCGCCGAGCCGTACTCGGCGGCGCTGCCGCAACACACCAGGAGCGGTCGGCTTTGCACCTCCCGCAGCGCCTGCATGATGGCCGTCGCGACTCCCACGTTCAACTGCTCTAGCTGCCTCTCGGATCCGACCGCGCGGCCGGCGAGGTGGAAGAGCATATCCGGCTCGACCATTTCTATGATTCTGGCCAGGCGCGCGACCGGCCAGGGTGCGTCACCCATGGCGATAGAGGACGCCTCGGGCATGGGCTGGCGCCCCAAGGTGGTAACCTCCACTCCCTGCAGGCGCAGATCCTGGACGAGGTGGCGCCCCAGAAAGCCGCTCGCTCCAGTAACCAGGGCTCGCAGCACGTATTCATCCCTCGAGGAACAGTGCACGGTCACGCTCGAACACGGTCTGCGCCAGAGCAAAGTCGTCCGGCCGTCCGATGTCGAGCCACATACAGTCATCATAGTGGCAACGTATATCGGCCTCCGCTGCTCGCATCTTAAGCAGAAGCGTGGGCATGTCAAGATATTCACCTTTGCTGATGCAAGGGAGAATGGCGTCGCGTTGAAGAATATAAATTCCCATGCTAACGTAATATTTACTCATCGGCTTCTCGCGATAGGCGCAAAGACGCCTCTCCGAGTCAAACTCGATCAGGCCAAAGTCGATTTTGTTTTCACGCTCGAAAACCCCAATCGATGCATCGCACCCGATTGCCAGATGTTGCCTGGCCATCGCCGCCAGATCCATGGTGGTGAGAAGATCGCCGTTAGAGACGATGAAAGTCTCATCGAGATGCTCGATGATATTGCCAAGAGCGCCGGCGGTGCCGAGCGGCTGGTCCTCATTGTAGTAGCGAATGCTCAGGCCATACCGAGAACCGTCGCCGAAGAAGGCCTGGATAAGATGTCCAAGATGGTTGACGGCAACAATGACATCGGTCACACCTGCCTTCCTCATCTGGCGTAACAGCAGCTCGAGCACCGGCATGTCGCCCAGCGGCATCAGCGGCTTCGGCAACAGCGCCGAATAGGGGAGCAGCCGCGACCCCTTGCCACCCGCCATGATCACAGCCTGCGTGACTGTCTGCACGCATCGTGTCGAGGACAGACTGGCCACCGGATCAGCATGTATCTCCGCAAGAGAGCTCATTCTTTCATCCTCCGTTAAAAGTTGCAGGCGCGTTGTCTAAGGACGTTGCCGTTACCGGCTGAGTGGCGGAACCGACCTGAAGGATGTCGCCCGGCAACAGCGATGTCGTCTCGGTGGCAGGAACTTCCGTCAGGCCCTCCGCCACACGCCGCATGATCCTAAGACCTGGATATCTCGCTGCGCCGGCCGGAACCAACCCACCACTATTTTGCAGCACCTGCACGACTGCGCGCATGGACGCAATCGAACGGGCGCAATCGTCTTTGTCGTGCTGCGTTGCGATGAGTTCGTCGTCAAGCCTGCTTGCGTAATCCGTCTGCAGCTTCTCCAGGGCAAATGCCGCCTCGGCAAGGCTTCGCTCAGTCTGCACAATCGCCACCTGGACCTCATCCTGCTGGGCCATAACCGTGGAGATATCCGTAGCCATATCCATAATTTTGTATTTTGACACGCTGCCGTGAGTGGCAATGGCTTGCAGCTCATGCAACATCATCTGTTTTTTCTCCACCAAGTCTTTCAGCTGGTCAGCACGCTTGTGCTGCGCGTCGAGCTCAGCCTGTGCGATATTGAGTTGTCGTTGGGCAAGAACGAACTGCTCCTGGTGACGTCTGCGGTCGAGGCTGAGGGTCACCGCAGCAGCAGTAACGCGAGCCATCAGCATCTTCCGCTCATCGTCACTTTTCGCCTGCGACATCCGCGACTGGATGCTAGGAGGCACCTCAATCTCTTGTGCGGTGTCTCGTTCTGCGATGAGCGCCGCGTGTTTGATTAGCAGTTGATCCATCCGGTCCTCTGCGGCGCGCAGACGCTCGGTCTCGCGGATGCTCTCGATCGCGCCCGACGTATCGATCGTGCCAGAGCCGGTGCCACCGGCGTCGGCGAGACCCTGAAGCACGACCATCCCCGGCATATACGGGAAAGAACCGGAATTACGCACCATTCCCAGAACGTAGACTGGCAGGCGCTCGACGATCGCGACATGCACATCGCTCGTTCTACCGAGCACGCGTTTAAAGGACGCCGCTACCTCTCTCTGCAGGCCCGTTATCGTGTGACCGGCCGCCTCCATCTGGCCTAGCTTCGGGATATTTACGCTGCCGCTTTCATCGACTTGATAATCACCGGACATATCCATGCGAGGGAAGACTGCCGCCACTGCCTGATCCGAATGGGTGCCGCTGTCGAGCTGTACATCGAGAGTCTCGAAAAACGTTATCTTCAGCCGATCTCCATAGGAAAGGTCGGTGCGGTCCTCGGCCTCGGCAATGACTGGCACGTTGGTGACATGCGCCGTCATCGAAGACGCTGCCACGCGATGCGGTGCCTCAGACCGCCAGCCCGTCGTGGCCAAGAGGCGGCTGAGTGTCGCTGAAGCATCCGCCGTCCGACGGCTCCATGCGTCGGTGAGCGTCTGCAGACTCCCTGCAAGTCGCGCTGGCGGAATTTCCATGCTAGCGCCGACAACGCCACCGGCGAGCAAAACGAAAACCGCAAACGGCAGCCAAACTGCATGCCCCCGACTGGGCTTGCCGATCGGCAGCGCGTCATATCGATCATCTGTATCAGCCTGCAAGTTCGTGGCTCCATGGCGGAACATCTTCAGCCGTTCCTTGATCAACGATGGGTTTACAGCACCGGGATGGCACTATGGTGATAGCGAGGGGATTCACTCTCATCATTCCACGGTCACCGATTTGGCGAGATTGCGCGGCTGATCAACATCCGTGCCCTTCAGCACCGCTACATGATAAGCCAGTAACTGCACCGCGATCGCATATACGATCGGGGCGACAAACGGATCGACGGCTGGCAGTACCGATCGTTTCCGCAGCGATGCTGCGTAGCTTCGCCGCCCCGGCCTCGTCACTGATGACCACCACCTGGCCGCTGCGTGCGGCGGCCTCCTGCAGGTTCGATGCGGTCTTTTCGAATAGCGGTCCTGATGGAGCGATGGCAATGACCGGCACGTATTTATCTATGAGCGCGATAGGCCCATGCTTCATCTCGCCGGCGGCGTAGCCTTCCGCGTGAATATAGCTGATCTCCTTGAGCTTTAAGGCTCCTTCCAGCGCGATCGGAAAACAGTTGCCGCGCCCCAGGTACAGCACGTCGCGGGCCTGCGCGATACGTCGTGCGAGTGCCTTGATCTGCTCCTCGAGATCCAGCACCTCCTGCGCACGCCGCGGAACGTCCAGCAGCGACTGCATCAGGGAGTCCTCTCGCGAAGCGGAGAGCCCACCGCGCGCACGTCCAGCGGCGATCGCGATGCACGCCAGCACCGAAAGTTGCGCGGTAAACGCCTTCGTGCTGGCGACGCTCACCTCCGGCCCGGCCACAGTCTCCAGCACGACATCCGACGCCCGCGCGATGCTCGATTCCGGCACGTTCACGATGGAAAGAACGTGTTGGCCCTGTTCGTGCATATACCGCAGCGCTGCTGTCGTATCCGCCGTCTCGCCCGATTGGCTCACCAGTATGCCGAGCCCACCCGGTGCCAACGGTGGCGTGCGGTAGCGGAACTCGCTCGCCACATCGGCGTCGGTCTGGATGCGTGCGATCGCCTCGAACCACCAGCGCCCGACCAGCCCGGCATAGAAAGCGCTGCCGCAGGCGCTGATTGTGATTCGCGGCAAGCTGGCAAAGTCGAACGGCAACTCTGGCAGCGTAACAGCACGAGTTGCGGGATCGATCATGCATCGCAGCGTGTCGCCGATCACCGCGGGATGCTCGTGCAACTCCTTTTGCATGAAGTGGTGGAACTGACCCTTGCCGATCGCCGAGCCCGTGAGCCGTGTGCGCCTCACCTCCCGTTGCACGCGGGCGCCGTCGGCACCATAAACGTGCGCCCCGAAGCGATCGACCACGGCCCAGTCGCCGTCGTTCAGATAGGCGACGCGCTGCGTGAGCGGTGCCAGCACTAGTCCGTCGGAGCCGACGAACATCTCGTCCTCGCTGAAACCAATCGCCAATGGAGCGCCGTTCTGCGCGACGATGATAAGTTCTGGATAGCCGGAAAAGATCATAGCCAGCGCATAGGCGCCTTCCAGCCGACTGAAGGCCGACCTTGCCGCTTCTACTGGGTCCATGCCGCATTGCAGATTGAGATCAACGAGCTGTGCTACCGTCTCGGTGTCGGTCTCTGTGCTGAATGTCTGGCCTGCGGCCTCCAGTTCGACTCGCAGTCTGGCATGGTTCTCGATAATTCCATTGTGTACGACAGAAACGCGGGAGGTCGCATGGGGGTGTGCATTGCGTTCGGTTGGCGCGCCATGCGTCGCCCATCGGGTGTGACCAATCCCGGTTGTACCGGCAAGCGGGGATCGGGCCAGGGCACTGGCGAGATTGCTCAGTTTGCCCTCTGCACGGCGCCGCTCGATATGGCCGTTCACCAGCGTGGCAATGCCCGCACTGTCATAGCCGCGATATTCCAGCCGCCGCAGCGAACCCAGGATCACTGGGGCCGCTTGCTGCGAACTGACGACGCCGACGATGCCACACATCGATAATGTCTCCCTACGAGTGCGTGAGGAAAGTGCCGGTTGCACCATCGGACGCCAGCTGGAAGCCGG
This sequence comes from uncultured Pseudomonadota bacterium, assembly GCA_963764525.1. Taxonomy (GTDB): domain Bacteria; phylum Pseudomonadota; class Alphaproteobacteria; order Acetobacterales; family Acetobacteraceae; genus DATDIC01. The sequence continues at coordinate 45,394 of CAVXTC010000002.1, forward strand.
AAGACGACCAGGTGCCTGCTATCGTGAATACGGATTTCGTCGCACCTGAGGTGACAGTGACGCTGGTATTGGCACCACTGGCAGCCGCCGTTACCTTCTCTATGGCGCTGTAAAGCGCGTTGGTGAGATCAATCGTATCTGTGTTTATGAAGTCGCTGATAAGGACCCCGTTCAGATGTCCCGCGGTGTCCTTGAAGGTGTCAGAACCGCCCGAAAAGCCGGTCAGTGTGTCGGCCCCGCCGTTGCCGGTCAGCGTCTGGTCAATACCACCTGCCTGGATGGTGTCCTTACCGGTGCTGCCATCCGCCGTGATGAAAGCCATTCCGTTCAGTATCAGGGTGCTCGCGGATGTCAGCTTTACTGTGGCGACATCGGCGTTGGCGTTTAGGGTGATGGTGCCGCCGCTGGTAATGTCCAGCGTGCTGTTGGCGCCGAGCCCGCTGACCGAGGCACCCGCATTGGCCGAGCTCGCGTCCACCGTCTCCTTGGGGCCGCCGCCGATGACGCTTTGCGTCGCCGCGCCCAGGATGATGGTATCACCGCCGGCGCTGCTGCCACTGATCTGCAGTCCAGCCGTGCTGTTGGCAGTAAACTTCGTCGTTGTCGCCAGTTGCACAGCGTTGATGCCGGTGATGTTGCTGCCCATCGTCGCATTGCCGCCGCCGGTCACCACCAGCGTGTTGCTGCCGCTGCCTCCCTTGATGGTGGTGTTGGCAATCGTTGCCTTGGTCACGTTATAGATGTCGGTGCCGGCGCCGCCGTTTACCGTCTCGCCGTTGCCCAGCGTCACCGTGTCGGCGCCCGGGCCAAGATTGATCACGTCGCTGTCGTTGGCACCGATGATGGTGATGCCGGGCGACGGATCCCCCGACGTGTCTGCGGTCACGTTCACCGTCGCGTTCTTCAGCCCGGCGCGCAACGTGACCGTCTGTGCTGTTGGCCCCTCTCCCTCCTGGGCGTCGATGACCTGGATGCCCGTCAGGTACGCCAGTGCCGCTAGGTTGAATGCTCCGCCGCCAGTCAGCTCCAACGTGTTGACCACGCCGGCGCCGGTGCCGCCGGTGATTTTGTCGGCGGGAAGCAGGGTGGCCGAGGTCGCGACGATCGTGGTGCTCACCGGGCCGGTGTGAAGAGTCTCCGCGGTTGACGGCAGGGTCACGGTCGTGACGCCGGCTGTGGGCACGAAGGTCACATCGGTGCCTCCGCCTCCTGTGGTGTCGGCCCCAAGGACGAAATTGCCTTGGTACGATCCAGAGAGCGTAATATTCGTGATAGTCGCGCCACTGGTCAGCGTCAGCACGGTGCTCGTGGCAGTGACCACAGACTTGCTGAGCGTCGTGGTTGCCGGCGCGAGGTCGGTGATGTCGATGGTGTCGGTGGGGAGCAGGTTGATGATAGTATCGTTGTTCGTGTTGGTCACGGTATCGCGGAAAATGTCGTCGCCTGCAGCGGAGCCGGTTAGCGTGTCGGCCCCCGAGCCGCCGCTCAGCACCTGGTCAGCGGCGCCGGCGGCGATGTTGTCGCCGCCAGCGCTGCCGATGACCTGCAGCCCGGATGTGGCATTGGCGGTAAAGGTTGTCGCGTTCGCCAGATCTACGGTGGTGATGCCGGTGATGCCGGCGCCCATGGTGGCTGTGCCGCCGCCCGTGACGTCCAGCGTGTTTGTGCCCTTCGCGCCGCCGTTGATGGTCACGCTGCCAAGCGTCGCCGAGGCCACTTTGAAAGTGTTGTTGCCGCCGCCGCTGGTCACCGTTTCGCCGGAGCCCAGTGTGACCGTATCGTTCCCCGAGCCGAGATTGATAACGTCGCTGTTGGCGGCGCCGATGATGGTGACGGTGGGCGATGTATCTCCCGACGTGTCCGAAGCCACGTTCACCGTTGTGTTCAGCCCAGCGCGCAGCGTCACTGTCTGTGCGGTCGCTGCCTGTCCCTCCTGCGCTGTGATGAACGCGATGCCCGCAAGCGTCGCCGGCAGCCCCAGGTTGAAGGTGCCCCCTCCCATCAGTTCGAGCGTGTTCGTCGTCCCGGTGCCCCCGTTGATATTATCGGTGGAATTTAGGGTGTTGGTCTTGGCGATGATCACGTTGTTGCCGGCACCCCCGGCGACGGTATCCTTGCCGGTCGTCAATGTGAAGGTCTGTCCTACAACCTCGGTGGCGACCACAGAGGTGGTGCTATCGGTGGCGGTTTGCCCGGCGGTGTCGGTGTCGGTGATGGTAAACGCCGTGGTGACGCTCCCCGATGCGACCTGATTTTCCGTTGGCGTGAACACCAGGGCGTCCAGTGCCGCGGTGACCGCGGCGGCGGTGCCGGTATCAGTGTAGACGCCGGCCGACGGATTGGTGAAGCCCCCCAGGTTCGACAGCGTGCCGTTCGCCGCCGTGGACAGTGTCACGGTCAGTGTCTCGGTCTGGTTGAGATTGAGATCGCCAATCGTCACGCCCGAGAACGGCGTGATGGTCTGAAGATCGGTAATCGCCTGGTTTGCCTTGGTGCCGCCGATCGTCGGGAGAACGGCTACATCGGTGGCGATAACGGTCGTCGTGCTGTCTGGGGTGGCGGTGGCCCCCGCCGTATCGGTGTCGGTGATGGTAAAGCCGGTGGTGACGGCCCCGCCCGGCGCGACCTGATTGGCGATCGGCGTGAACACCAAACCCTGCAGATCAGTGCTTACCGAGCCGGCGTTGCCGATGTCAGTATAAATGCCCGTCGCAGCGTTGTAGGTGCCGCCCCCCAGGTTCGACAGCGTGCCATTAGCCGCTGCGGACAGCGTGACTGTCACTGTCTCGGTCTGGCCGAGATTGGCATCGGCGATCGTCACACCTGAGAACGGCGCGATGGTCTGAAGATCGGTAATTGCCTGACCAGCCACCGTGCCGCTGATCGTCGGGGCAGGCGTCAAGTTGATCGAAACGTTCTGTTGGCCCGTCCCGGTCAGGTCGAGTGTCAGCTGAGTGCCCGTCTGGCTCACAACGGAAGCCCCGGTGACCGAGGGAGTAATTGCCTGCGCCAGGTCAACCACAACATCACCCGTGCCGACCACGGAAAAGCTCAAATCCTTGCCATCGCCGGTAACAGAGACCAAGTCCGCGCGCATCGGCAGGGACTCGATGTGAGTGACCGCATCCTGCGCGCTGCCGAGCGCGACTGTGAATGCGCCGCCGTCGTTCGGCAGGAACAGCTCCTGCGCATTGTAGGCGTAATAATTACCGGCATTCTGGATGACCTCGGAGCCGCCATTGACGATGTTGAGCGCCATTTCTCCGTAAACGTCGGGCGCTGTGGGGTCTGGCGTCACCGTGACAGTGATCGTATTACCCGATGTTGTATAATTTATGTTTGCATTTTGCTGCGCCGCTATCCGCGAAGCCAGGTCCTCCATAGTGACAAATTCATAGTTGTCGGCATAGGCCTGCGCAATGATAGTCTGGTACATCGCCGTGGTTTCGGGGGCGCCAACACCGGTGTCGTCATTGGTGTTCCACGCGGCGAGTCCGTAATCATGGATAGGCATAACGACGATTGGAGTACCGGCGGCATTGGCCGTCAGATTGGCAATTTGTGATTCCCAGTCAGCGTCGGCTTGCGCGGGTGTTTTTCCTTCGTATTCGACCTCCGTAAAGTCGAAGGTCATGTTTGGGGCGATATACAGCGAATTTTCGTCGGACGGGTTGATGTAGCCGATAGCGCTTGGATACCCCGATCCGACACCGGTCCAACCACCGGTCAAGAAGCCAACGTATCCTGGACTCGTCGCAGTGGGCGCGGCCGATAGATAATACGGCAGGATGTTTTCATCTGTAGAGACGGTTTCGTTGGCGCCCGGTATGGCAGCGCCGTAGATCGGAGTCCCGAGATTGTCCTGTTCGACGGTGTTGGACTGGTCGAACTGGAAGCCATAAGTGAAAGGATCGCCGGCGGCATCCAGGACAGTTCCGTTTCCGGTTTGCAGGAAGTTCGTGTTTTCGGCCGGGATGCTGAATGTCAGCGTCGTGCCTGCCGGTATATCACCGAGCACGCCGTCATTGGTCCCGAGGTATCCTCCCGGAATAAAGCTTACGTCTATAGTGTCGCCGTTCACGGCAGTGACTTGCGTGTTTGCGATAGCGCCACCCTCGCCAACGCCCGAAGCTATGGTGACGCCCGCGCCTATATTGGGACCTGCGACCAGCATGCCCACGGTGGAGCCGCCGAAAGACGGCGGTGGGTCGGTCAGCACTATTTCGTCCGAACCCGCCGGCGTATCAGTGGCGGTGACTGCGGTGAACGTTTCGGTCGGCGGATTGAGCAAGTGATCGTAGGAGTGGTTCCCGATCTCGATACCCAGCCCCTGCATCTCTTGATAAAACGGAAGACTGACCCCCCAATTGGTTGTCTCAGGGCCATTTGGATTATTTGGATCGTTCCCGATATTGATAAACGCCGTCTCAGTGAAGTCGTATTGCTGGTTGAATTGCTGCAGAATCGGCAGCAGCGTGTTGTAGATGCCTGGCTCCGCGCTTCCAGCGTTATTGACGGGTGAGACGTCGTCGGTAAATTGCGACTGGTCCATGTCCATGCGCACGGCCATTATTCCGGCGTCGCGAGAAATGTCCATCGCGACGCCGGGTTGGGTCCCCAACACTACGTTCTGGATGGCATTGGACAGTAGATTGCTGTCCCCGAGCAAATCCTGCGTCGCAAATTGGACGTTTGTGCCGCCCGTGGTGGTCTCAACGACGCCCGGCAGTGTGCCGACTCCGGCCACGTTCTGGTTGACGAGAACATCAGGCGTGGTGCCGCCTACGCCCTGATATGCGGCATAACCCTCATTGGTGTAAGACTGGATCACTTGGCCGGCGGTGTAGCCTTGCATGATCGGGTTGCTGACGTCATTGGCTGTTACCGTGACATTTCCGCTGTTGCCGCCCGTATTCCGCGCGAGACCCAACAGGGTCTCCATGTTGGCATAGGAATTTCCGCCAAGCGGCGCACCCGTCTGATCGTTGGTCAGAAAGTCACCGGAGGTAATGATCCCGATATGATAGTTATAGACGGCACTGGTCAAAGCCGACATGATCGCCGGGAGATTTGTCGTGTTGACATTCGGCATTGCCGGGAAGATCAGCGCATCGTACCCGAGAAGATTGTTAACGTTGGTTAGCTTGGACTCGTCTATAAGATCGTACGAGACCCCTGCCATGCGCGCCTGGTTCTCGGCAGCCATGATCAAGTCGGAATAGGCGGTCGGACTGAAGTAGAGACTTGCACTCGTGTCGGAGTAGACGATAGCGACTTTATGGGTAGGCGTCCGTGTTTCCAGTGTCGCGGGATCTGTGATAACGTACTCTGGCTGGGTGAAATCGGTTGGCACACCGGTTGTGCCATTAATCAGGGTGGCGAAATCGATCGAGGTCGGCGCGGCGCCGTCGGCCGGCGTCAGCAATGCCTGCGGGATCGCGAGTTCGACGCTTTCGCCATTGTCGGAGAAGCCGGAAACCAGCGGCGCGTCGCCATTGAGCTCCGTGGTGGCGCCGGCGGATGTGAGCGAATAAAGATAGGGCTGAAGCTCGGCGTTGGAGCCATCGGAGAATTGCACCTCATACTCGGCACCGACGTTGCCGAACGAAAGATTATAGCCGGTCGTGTCATTTTGATCCGTATTCAAATAGATGACGGTGCCAGCGCCGATGACCGGGTCCGTCGTGGCTGTCGCGTCGAGACCGATCACGTAAGTGTTGCCGAGCGTCGCATCATTGAGGAAGGCGCCGTAGACCTGATATCCTGGGGCGAAGTTTCCCGGGTTCATGACCATGTCGGCCGCCGGCCAATCGGAGAATGTCCCGTCCAGCGTGATCTGATTTGCAATCGTTGTTGGCTGGACCACCACCGAGGGGTCGGTGATGATGTATTCCGGATTGACGCCAAGACTGCCGGGCAGGCCCTCTACGTTATTAACAAGGGCGCCGAAATCGATCGAGGCCGGCGCAACGCCGCCGTCCGGCGTCAGCAACGCCTGCGGGATCGCGAGTTCCACGCTTTCGCCATTGCTCGAGAAGCCGGCATCGAGCGGCGCCCCGCCGTTGAGCAGGGTGACGGCACCGGTGGGTGTGACCGAATACAGATAGGGCTCAAGCACACCAAGCGAATCCGAAGCGAACTGCACCTCATACTCGGCGCCGATGTTGCCGAACGGACTAAATCCGGACGTGTCATTTTGATCAGTATTCAAATAGATGACGCTGCCCGCGCCGATGACCGGGTCCGTCGCGTCGGTCGCGTCGATGCCGATCAAATACGTCTGGCCGAGCGTCGCGTCGTTGAGCAGAGCGCCGTAGACCTGATACCCTGCGACGGTGTTTGCCGGGGTCATGACCACGTCGGCCGCCGGCCACTCCGAGAATGTTCCATCGAGCGTGATCGAGTTTCCGATCGTTGCCGCCACCTCCGTGGCGACGACCGTGGTCAAGCCGTCTGTGGCAGTGCCCCCAGCCGTATCCGTGGCTGTAATGGTAAAGGCGGTGGTGATGGTCTGCCCAGGTGCAACCAGATTGGGGGTGGGCGCAAATTCCAGGCCGCCCAGAGCAGCGTTGATCGCGGCGGCAGAGCCGCTGATGGTGTACGCGCCAGTCTCAGGATCGTAGGTGCCACCGTCCAGGTCGGACAGGGCCCCGTTCGCCGGGTTGGACTCTGTGACCGTCACCGTCTCGGTTTGGCTAGAATCCGTGTCTGATATTGCGACGCCAGCGAAGGGCGCGATGGTCTCCTCATCGGTCGTCGGCTGTTGGTTCGGCTGGGTACCCGTAATAGAAATCGTTCCCATGGCTCAGTTCCCTTTGTCGTTGTCAGCTGGAGAAGGGATATTTTTCGTTCGGAGTGCAGCGCGCGTCTCTGTGGCAGAAGCTGGTGGTGCGCTCACCGCGGTGGCCATTCCGACCTCCTCGCGCGCAAGGCCAACGCTCAAGGAAACGGCTCCCTGCGCACGTTGAAGGCGATCGAGATCCGTTCCCGCTCGCCCTGATGAGGAAATCCATGTGCGGCATATAGCTTTGGGAACAGCACCATCAGGTGCGGCGCAACCGGTTGAAGTATTCTGATCGGTGTTGAACCACAGCATGGTGCCGGCACCGATCATGGGGTCTGACGTTGCCTGAAAAGCGATGTAGTACCTTTCGTCGTGTACCGCACAACCCGATGCGGTGCTGCCGGGATTATCGGTCCGCTTGGCTGAGACCCAGCCGGACAGGTGCCCATCGACATTGATCTGGAGCCGCATTGTTATATCCGCCCGTCTTCATAACTCGTTAATCATGCACGTGCCCGTTGCGTTACGGCAATAGCACCTTCGGTCTAATCCCTCCGAACGGATCTCGCCGGCGCTCGCGGGACCGTTGGAACCCAGGCGGCTGCACGCCGGCCGCCTCCCTAGAAATCGCACGGCCGCGCACTGGCAATTCGATCTAGAATCCTTTGGCCAAGTTCCCTGCCAGGGACTACGACTGGTAGTCGAGACGGTGCTGAAGCAGCTCGCGCGAGCTGGCGAAGGCGGCGCGTGGGCAGCGCATCCATAGAATTCTGGGAGGTTCACACGAATCTAGTCGAAGCGGGGGTTGTGGATCGCGCGTCGAACGCCAGCAAGCATGTGGCCTTGTGGCCTGTTCGTACCCGTTACAGTCAAGGTGACATAGATCGCCTTGCAAACGGAGATGAACCAGAACCATGCCCAGCTCTGACTCGTCGTGTCCAGCGGAGCATTCGTACAGTGTGGCCGCTTATTCTGGCGCTGCCGGTTGCCGTCTGCACCATATCACCGTTGCATGCATGGGCGCAGGAGCCTCCGGAGACCAATTCTCCTGTCGTGGGCAAACAGGCCGATGCACAAATCACCCAGTTACTCGACAAAGTCGAGGCGCTGGTTCGCAAGGGACAGATCACATCGCCGGCCGGCGACAATGCTGCCGAGTTCTTCGCCCAGGTGCTCACGCTGCTCTCCGCCGCGTCGCCAGCAGGACTGCAAAGGGTGGAGGGGTTCTCATTGGTCCTGAAGCAGCGTTCCCTGGCGGAACAGGCAGCCGGCAACAAGGAAATCAGCCTGTGGTTTTCTGTGTTCTCCGAGGTGGCGGCGGTCGATCCCGCAGCTTTTCCCCATGTTCCCCCGAGGTCGGGCACCGTGCCAACGGATATCTCAGTTCCGGTCGAACCGCGGTCGGGTGGGAAAGCGGCAGCCGACTTAGAGGCAGCGTTCCTCTCGCACACCCACTCTGCTGCCGAAGAGCATCCACGGCGGCGGTCAGATGAGCCAACGACGGCGCCCGGTTCTTCTGCGCCGACTACGGTTGCCACGATATCACCGCCGGGAGGAGAGCTGCCCAACGAGGCAATACTTTCGGGCGCATCCCTGCATCCGGTGCCGCCGCGTGATCCGGATGCGGATCACGGAATGGGCCAGGGCAATCCCGAAGCCCACGAACCCGCCGAAGTGCGCACTACTGCGGCCCCAATGATCGATGCACTTCTGCGACGTGGAGCGGAAGTCTTAGCGGACGGAGATATTTCGGCGGCCAGGCTGCTGTTTACGCGTGCTGCCGAATCCGGCAGTGGCAAGGCCGCGCTCGCGCTGGGAGACACTTACAATCAAAAGTTCCTTGCCGAACACGGTGTGCAGGGCCTGCTGGCCGATCCAGAATCGGCGAAGAGGTGGTATCGGAAAGCGGTTGCCTTCGGTGAGCCGCAGGCGAAGCAGCGTTTGCTGGAGTTGGACACGGACAGACCGGCAGAGGCCATGGGATTGGCGAGATCCCGGTAAGGCACATGCACAAGCTCAGGAGAGGCACAATGATCGCGAAATGGCGCCGCCGGTTCTGCCTCATGGTGATGGCGCTGATCGTTCAATCAACGCCCGCTCTTGCGGACTCGGCAGATGCTGCATCCGTCGCACGAGCCAACGCCGGAACGGTGGGTGTGATTTCCGGTGGTGTGGATGGCACCTATATCCGCATTGCCGCTGATCTTGCTTCGGTGCTTGACAGCGATCAGCTGCGGGTGCTGCCGGTCATCGGCAAGGGTTCTCTGCAGAATATCACTGATATTCTATATCTTAAGGGCATCGATATCGGTATCGTGCAGGCGGACGCGCTGGCCTACATCCAGCGCCAGCATCTGTATCCGGGTATAGAGCAATCAATCCAGTACATCACCAAACTTTATGACGAAGAGATCTACATCCTCGTCCGCAGCAACGTCACCAGCCTCGACCAGCTCAACGAGCAGAAAGTAAATGTGGACCTGGGCGGCAGCGGCACCGCTATGACCGCTGCGGTACTGTTCGACATCATCGGGGTAAAGCCACAGTTGGTCAACGACGGTCAGGACGACGCGCTCGAGAAATTAAGACGCGGGGACATCGCGGCTCTGGTATTCGTCACCGGTAAGCCAGCCCGCCTCTTTGCCGGATTGGGTCCTGGTACAGGGCTGCACTTCCTGCCGATTTCCCTGAGCAAGCAGCTGCTCGACAACTATTTGCCGGCGGAATTTACCCACGCCGACTATCCGAACCTGATCCCCGAGGGACAAACGGTCGATACCGCGGCGGTCGGCTCCGTCATGGCGGTTTACGCTTGGCAGCCCGGCACCGTGCGCTACGCCAAGGTTGCGCGTTTTGTGAACGTCTTCTTTAGCAAGTTCCAACTTTTCCTGAAGCCACCCCGGCATCCGAAATGGCGGGAAGTCAATCTCGCGGCGCAGGTGCCAGGCTGGACGCGTTTTGGCCCGGCAGAGGACTGGCTACGGCAACAAGCGGTCGCCTCTGGTGCGACCGCCAGCGGAAAGGACGAGTTCAACCTGTTTCTAGCGCATGCTGAAGGCGGTTCCGGCAGCCTCACGGATGCACAGAAAAACAATTTGTTCCGCCAGTTCCTCGACTGGCGGAGCCGTCAGCACATGACACAGTAGCAACCAACGTATCGTAATCCCGGCGCGAACACGCCGAGCTGAGGGTGGAAGCTCTGATCGGACGTCGAACACACCATAGGGCCAAACGAGACAGCACCCGAAAGCCTGCTTATTTGTGTCAGAAGAGACAAGAGCTGGCGGGCCGAGAGGAAATCTCGTTCCTTTTACGTGAGATTAACATTGGTATCGTAACAAGCCGCTCTATGGTTGCATACACGCAATGCATCAAGCTAGGGTGACACATTCGTCTACCGTGGCAGGAGGAGAGGGGGCAATGTCTTCCTTGTGCGACACGAATAGCTGGGGGGACTGGCCAAAGGGGGTTTTATGCACGAAGCTAAGCGGACGCTTCGGTCTCAACTCGGCAGCACCATCGATCCCGGTGAAGATGCAGAGCTGGTTCGACTGGGTGCGGAGTTCCAGGAAAAGCACCGCCGGCACATCGAGTTGACGGAGAAAAACCAAGGGTTGGCCTGGGAACCGCGTCCCGAAGTTGGGGAAGAGATCCGATCTCTCATGCAAGCCAAGCAAGATCTGGCCGAGGCAGTCGCCCACCTCAGAGCTACGGCCATTTCTGGGTTACGGGTGAAGGCGGCACTGCTCCTGGCCTACAGCCAGTACGACCTCAATGGGAAGCTACATTGGACCGACCACGATGAGCTCATGGGCTGGTCGATCGGCCGGGACTTGCTCGGCGATCAAGCTGACAAGGCGACATAGATTTTGGAATGGGCGGCCGCGCCGCAACGGAACCGAAGCCTGGTCGGACGTGAAAGCAATCTAGGCAAACACTTACGCGCGTTCGCGCAGCGGATCGCACTTCATTTTTCTAGCCCGCAGACCCGGTGATCTTGCCTTGCTATTAATTTCTCAGCACCCCGGTGGGCGCCTCACCACCCGAAGCCAAGCCAGAGCGACCAGCCGCCAGATATCGAGACACGGCTGCCTCAGTCCGATTACGGACGCGCAACTTGACGATAATGTTGTGCACGTGTGCTTTTACTGTGCTCAGTGACATTCCCAATCTATAAGCGATTATCTTATTGGATACACCACGCTCCAGCAGTTCCAGAACGGCATGTTCACGCGGCGTTAAGCCAACGCAGAGTGCAGATGTGGACGGCATTTGCAGGCGCTGCGAGGTCTCGGTCGTCTCACGCTCCTGCTGACCTTCCGGGAAATATCGTCCTCCGGCGAGGATAAGCCGAAGCGCCGTGGCTGCAAGCTCCCGGCTGCTAGAAGTCAGGATGTAGCCGCTCAGGAGAAATTGCCTGATTGACTCCTCGATGAGGGGGGCCTCGGCTGTGTCCGCGAACAGCACGAGGGGAACGTCTTCTCGACGTGCCCGGGTACAGGCGACCTCGTTGCGCAACCACTCGTCCTCGGCAGGAGCGCTAGCGCCGGTCACGAAGAGGACAGCACCCGCTCGGCGGAGAATATCGTCCCCCACGGCATCGATCGTGGCCACTAGGATAGGATCGAGTTCGGGTCCGATGCTCCTGAGCCAGTAGCCAAGACCGCCGGCTATGACAGCACGGCGTTCGATGACCATGAGTGATTGAGTTCCCGCTCGAATACCGGCGCGAGTGGGCGAATTGCGCGGCCCGCCGTGGTCACTTGGCATTTGCGTCTCCCAGCGATGCCCCGATGACCTCTCACGGAGGCGGCGTCTTATTGCTAACACACATTTATCAGAGATTGCTATCCTTTTTAATACCGAACGAGCAGGGGCGGCCTCGTACAATTATTGAGACGGCCGGAGGATTTTTTGGCCAGCGCTAAAAGATTGCGTGACCCGACGCGACCAAGGGGCGTAAGTGCCCCGCAGGGTTGTCACCGCGGGGGGAGATTGAATGCCGCAGGATAGGCGCGCGCATGATCTGCAAGGTGGCGGGACGGGAGGCTCAAGCGGAGATGCCGACCTGGTCCGGCTTGGGGCAGACTTCCGAGAGAAGCACCGCCGGCACCTCGAACTGATCGAAAGGGAGCAAAAGTCGGCGGGAAGCCCGGCTCGCCACGAACAGGAGGAAATCCTGTCTCTCATGCAAGCCAAGCAAGAGTTGGCCGAAGCAATCGCCCGGCTCAGAGCTACGGCCATTTCCGGCTTACGGGTCAAGGCGGCCGTGCTTCTAGCCTACGCCCAGGACCGATCTCGATGGGAAGCTGCATTGGACCGACCACGATGGGCTCATGGGCTGGTCGATTGCCCGGGACCTGCTCGGCGATGAAGCCGCCGTGTCAACGTAGGTTCGGTGCAGCAGTTTGCATTTGATCTGACAGACCATCGACCTGGTGGTGGGTGTCCGCCTGGTCGAAGCTGTATCGCGCTCCTTCTACGCAACCTTAGCCAAGTTCTGTTTTTTCGGGCGATCTGGCGTCCACGCGCCAAGGCTCGAGTGGGGGCGCTTGCGGTTGTAGAACGAAGCTCGAGAACGCCCACAGGATGGTTCTCCAAGTGCTTGGTTATCCCTGGCATTGGGTAAGTAGCCCGCCGGAGCGACCGCCGAGAGTCCGGCGCAGGCGGGCTAATTATCCACAGCTCCCACACCACGAATGGGAGCACAACCGAGCCGGCGGAGCAGCGAAACAACGGGCATTTTCCGCCCACAGATGTGATCTACTTCACAGCCGGCCGATCAGCCCGGTGCGATAAGGCGTTCATCGACTGGCGTTGCCCCAACACCCACGTCAGCCGATTGGGCCGCGGTGGCCCAGGTCAACCCGGACCTTTCCTCCAGCCCGGCCGTCCCCAACGGCCGGGCTTCTTTTTTCCAGCCCGCCGGCCTGCTGGCTTCTGATCCCTGACGGCGGCGCTCACCTTGCCGGCGAGCAACCGGCGTGAACCGCGAGGTTGCGGTGCCAGGCAAGCAAGCAAGTCAGTCTGACCACGCAGACACGGCGGCTCGGAGACGGCATGGAGAAAGAGTAGGACGTGGTAATCCATTCGCCGCTTTCTGCTCCGCGCCTCCGCGTCTCCGTGATTGGCCGCCTTAATTGCTTACTGCCGCGCCGTGTCGTTGAATTCGAAAGGCGACGGCGGCGTGGCCCACTCGACCCGGAAATGAGAGTGGTGTCACGGTTGCACCCGACCGGCTGTGGCTCTAATCTGCCCAAATCATGGGCAATTGTCGTTCCTCCACCACGCTTCGCCCGATCGACCTCGGTCGTGGCGTGCGCATTGAAACGCCTGTCATCCTCGCGCCGATGTCGGGCGTCACCGATCTTCCGTTCCGCCGGCTCGCCAGGCAGCAGGGCGCCGGCATGGTGGTCTCCGAGATGATCGCCTCCTGGGCGATGATCCGGGAAAACCGCAACACACTCCGCATGGCCGAGGTCGACGGCGGCGGCAGCCACGGGGGCAGCCAAGGGGGCAACCGATCGGGACAGCCATCGTCCGTCCAACTCGCCGGGTGCGAGCCGGCGGCGATGGCGGAGGCGGCGCGGCTGGCGGTGGACAAGGGTGCCGACCTCATCGACATCAATTTCGGCTGCCCGGTGCAGCAAAGTCGCCGTCGGCCAGCAGGCCGGCTCCGCCCTGATGCGCGACGAAACCGCTGCCGCTGCCCTGCTGGAAGCCACTGTCAGGGCGGTGCCTGTTCCGGTGACCTTGAAGATGCGCATGGGCTGGGACCACGCCAGCCTGAATGCCCCGCGCCTCGCCCGCATCGCCGAAGAGTCCGGCATCCGCATGGTCACCGTGCATGGCCGCACGCGCCAGCAATTCTATACCGGCAGCGCCGACTGGGGGTTCATCGCCCGGGTCAAGGCCGCGGTCGGCATTCCGGTCATCGCCAACGGCGACATCCTGACCGAGGAAGACGCCGCCGAGGCGCTGCATCGATCCGGCGCCGACGGGGTGATGATCGGGCGCGGCTGCTACGGGCGGCCCTGGTTTCCCGATCAGGTGGCGCGCTTTCTGCGCACCGGCCGGCGCCAGCCGGAGCCGGCGCTTGCCGCGCAGAAAGCGATTTTGCTGGCGCATTACGCGGCCATGCTCAGCCATTTCGGCACCGAGGCCGGATTGCGGCTGGCGCGCAAGCATGTCTCCTGGTACTCGCGCGGCCTGCCTGGTTCGGCCGAATTCCGCGCCACCGTCACCCGCCTGCCCGAAGCCGCCGCCGTGATCCGGCTGATCCATGATTTCTACGATCGGCTGATCGAAGCCGGCGTGACCCGTGCCCCGATCGGTCGCGAGGAGGCGGCGTTGGCCGAAGCCGCATGAGCGGCCTTGCCGGCAGCCGGATTTTTGCCGCGATCGGCCGCGCCCGGGATCGGCAGCGTCAGCCGGACGCGGCCTCGATCCTCGGCGCCCTGCCGGTGCCTGTCGTGCTGCTGGATCCCGACAACCGGTTCCGCTACGCCAATCCGGCCGCCGAGCAGTTCCTCGGCATCTCCGTCTCGCAGCTCGCCCAGCTGGGGCTCGTCGATCTGATCCCGCCCGACAACCCGCTTGTTCCGGCTGATCGATCAGGTCCGGGCGACCGAGGCAACGGTGTCCGATCACGACCTGACGCTGGAAAGCCCGCGCATCCACAAGCAGGGCATCACCGTACAGGGCTCGCCGCTGCCCGAGGAAGCCGGCGCGGTACTGCTGGTCCTGCAGGACGCCTCGGCGGCCCGCGCGCTGGACCGCCAGCTTGCGTTCCGCGGCGCCGCCCGCAGCGTCACCGGCATGGCGGCGATCCTGGCGCACGAGGTGAAGAACCCGCTGTCGGGCATCCGCGGCGCCGCCCAGCTTCTGGAGGCCAGCGCGGCGGCGGAGGACCGGGAGCTGACCGTGCTGATCCGCGATGAGGCGGACCGCATCCGCGCGCTGGTGGATCGCATGGAGATGTTCGGCGAAAAACCGCTGGCGCGGACGGCAGTGAACATCCATCGCGTGATGGAGCACGTGCGCAAGCTGGCGCAGAGCGGCTTCGCCGCATCGGTGCGCTTCCACGAGCTGTACGACCCGTCGCTGCCGCCGGTCTGGGGCAACCGCGACCAGTTCGTCCAGGTCGTGCTCAATCTGGTCAAGAATGCCGCCGAGGCGGTCGGCGGCGCAGTCGGACGCCGAGATCCTGCTGGCCACCGGCTTTCAGCACGGGGTGCGCATCGCGGTGGCAGGCTCGGCTCGCCGGCTGGACCTGCCGCTGCTGGTCACGGTGCGCGACAACGGGCCAGGCATCCGCCGACGACATCCGCCCGCATCTGTTCGAGCCATTCGTCAGCACGAAACCGTCCGGCAGCGGTCTGGGGCTGGCACTGGTGGCGAAGATCATCGGTGACCATGGCGGGCTGATCGAGGTGGACAGCCGGCCCGGCCGCACCGAGTTCCGCCTGCATTTGCCCGTGCTCGGGGATGACGATCCGGCGTGCTGAGGAGCATGGCATGACACCGCCGACCGTCCTGATCGCCGATGACGACCGCTCCATCCGCACCGTGCTGACCCAGGCGCTTGGCCGCTCCGGCTATCAGGTGCGCAGCACCGGCAATGCCGCCACGCTGTGGCGCTGGGTGGAGGAAGGCGAGGGCGACCTGGTGATCACCGACGTGGTCATGCCGGACGAGAACGGGCTGGACCTGATCCCGCGCATCCATCGCCTGCGCCCCGAGCTGCGGGTGGTGGTCATGAGCGCGCAATCAACGCTGATGACCGCGGTGAAGGCGGCCCAGCGCGGCGCCTTCGAGTACCTGCCGAAGCCGTTCGACCTGGACGAACTGCTGGCCGTGGTGGGCCGCGCGCTTGCCGCGCCGGCGCCGGTCGCATCCCGGCGGAGCCGCGCGACGCGGACGAGCGTCTGCCGCTGATCGGCCGCAGTGCGGCGATGCAGGAAATCTATCGGACGATCGCCCGGCTCACCACCGCCGACCTGACGGTGATGATCAGCGGCGAATCGGGCACCGGGAAGGAGCTGGTGGCCCGCGCGCTGCACGATTACGGCAAGCGCCGCAGCGGGCCGTTCGTTGCCATCAACATGGCGGCGATCCCGCGCGAGCTGATCGAGAGCGAGCTGTTCGGCCATGAACGCGGCGCCTTCACCGGTGCGCTCGCGCGCAGCCAGGGCCGTTTCGAGCAGGCCAACGGCGGCACGCTGTTCCTGGACGAGATCGGCGACATGCCGCCCGAGGCGCAGACCCGCCTGCTGCGGGTGCTGCAGGAGGGCGAGTTCACCTCGGTCGGCGGCCGTCAGCCGATGAAGGCGAATGTGCGTATCATCGCCGCCACGCATCGCGACTTGCGCGCCGCCATCCGCCAGGGCCTGTTCCGCGAGGATTTGTTCTATCGGCTCAACGTCGTGCCGATCCGCATCCCGCCATTGCGCGAACGGTCGGAGGACATCTCGGTGCTGGCGCGCCACTTCCTGGATCGCGCCCGCGAGGACGGGCTGCCGGGCAAATCGCTGGACCAGGGAGCGGTCGAGCGCATGAAGCGGCATACCTGGCCCGGAAATGTGCGGGAACTCGAGAACCTGATGCGTCGGATGGCGGCGCTGTGTCCGGCCGAGACCATCGCGCCGGACATGATGGAGTCCGAGCTGGCGGAGGCGGCCCCGGCCGCGGATGACGGCCGTGGCGACCGGCCCCGAATCGCTGTCGCGCACGGTTGAACGGCACATCACGCAGTTCCTCGCGGCCCATGATGGCGGGATGGCACCGTCCGATGTGTACGCAGCGCATCATCGCGGAGGTGGAACGGCCGCTGATCCGGCTCACGCTGGCGGCGGCCCGCGGCAACCAGATCAAGGCAGCGGCCATGCTTGGCCTCAACCGCAACACGTTGCGGAAGAAGATTCGGGATCTGGAGATCCCGGTGGTGCGGGGAGTGGTGTGATGGATCTTCGGCGCGGTGGCCGCGTGAACGCCGAGCCGCAACCGGCCGACCTGCGGCCCGCCGCGCCGCCGCGGCGCTCCTGGACGTCGCGGGTGGCCGACATCCTGCTCGGCCGGACGGTGACGATCGGGCTGGTCGCGGTGGCCCTGGCGGTCGGCATCAGCACCTTCGTGATGCTGGCACGGGGGACGCCGTACGGCGTGGCCCCGGGCGCCGGCGTCGGGCTGGTGCTGGCCAACCTGTCGGTGTTGCTGCTGCTCGGCGCGGTGCTGGCAGCCCGGCTGACCCGCGTCTGGGCCGAGCGGCGGCGCGGCTCGGCCGGCTCCCGGCTGCATGTCCGGCTGGTGCTGCTGTACAGCTTCGTCGCGGTGGCCCCCAGCATCGTGGTGGCCGGCTTCGCGGTGGCGTTCTTCCATTTCGGCATCCAGGCCTGGTTCAACGACCCGGTGCGCACCGCGATCACCGAGTCGCTGCAGGTCGCCCGCGGCTACCTGGAGGAGCATCGCGACAACATCCGCGCCGTCGCGCTGGAAATGGCCAACGACCTGACCCGCGCCGGCGCGCTTGCTGGCCGGCGATCCCGCATTCGTTCGCCGAAGTGCTGGACGAGCAGACCACGCTGCGCGGCCTGACCGAGGCGGTGATCTACGACCCGATCACCGGCCAGGTGGTGGCCTCGGCCGGGCTGCTCGGCGGGCTCGGCGTGGAGCCGCCGCCGGGCTGGGCCAACATGCAGGCGCGTACCGGCGACGTGGTGGTGATGAACTCGCCGGACGGGACGCGGGTGCGCGCGGTGGTGCAGCTCAATTCCACGCCGCCGCTGCTGCTGATGATCGGCCGCCCGGTCGATCCGCAGATCCTGCGCTACATGCAGCGCACCGAGCAGGCGGTGGCCGAATACAACCGCCTGGACAGAACCGATCGTGGCTGCAGATCGCTTTCGCCTGGATTTTCGCGCTGGTCGCGCTGCTGGTGCTGTCGGCGGCCGTGCTGATCGGGCTGTTGATGGCCAACCAGATCGCCCGTCCGATCGGCCGGCTGATCCAGGCCGCCGAACGGGTGCGCAGCGGCGATCTGGCCGTGCGCGTGCCGGAAAGCCGCCACCGAGGACGAAATCGCCGGCTTGTCGCGCGCGTTCAACCGGATGACCGGCCAGCTTGGCCGCGCAGCGCGCCGAGCTGATGGACGCCTACCGGCAGATCGATGACCGCCGGCGGTTCACCGAAACCGTGCTGTCGGGCGTCTCGGCCGGCGTGATCGGGCTTGATTCGCAGGGCCGGATCGAGCTGCCGAACCGGCGCGGCCGACGAGTTGCTGGGTGCCGACCTGCTTGCCGCGACCGGCCAGGAACTGGCCGAGGTGGTGCCCGAATTAGCCGGGCTGGTGCGCGAGGCGCTGGGCGATCCGCGGCGGCCGCACATCGCCGAAGTGCAGATCGGGCCGGCTGCACGCCGGCGCACGCTGCTGGCCCGCATCGGCGCCGAGCTGTCCGGCGAACGGGCGGCCGGCTTCGTGGTGACGTTCGACGACATCACCGAGCTGCAGTCCGCGCAGCGCAAGGCCGCCTGGGCCGATGTGGCGCGCCGCATCGCCCACGAGATCAAGAACCCGCTGACCCCGATCCAGCTTGCCGCCGAGCGGCTGAAGCGCCGCTTCGCGCCGCGAGATCACCTCCGATCCCGATACGTTCGCCCAATGCGCCGAAACCATCATCCGCCATGTCGGCGATATCGGCCGCATGGTCGATGAGTTCTCCGCCTTCGCCCGCATGCCGCAGCCGGTGATCAAGCCGGAGGATGTCGGCCGCATCGCCCGCGAGGCGCTGGTGCTGCAAAAGACCGCCCGGCCGCAGATCGACTGGCGCACCGAAATTCCCGAACGCGGGCCCGATGGCGCCCTGCGACCGGCGCATGCTGCGCCAGGCGCTGACCAATCTGCTGCAGAACGCCGCCGATGTCGGTGGCGATGCGGGAACCGCGTGCGGGGACCGGCACGAGCTCGCGGTGCAGTCACGATCTGGATCCCGGCGGGCGGCGAGGTTCGCATCACCGTCACCGATGACGGGATCGGCTTGCCCGGAGGATCGCGCCCGCCTGACCGAGCCCTATGTCACCCACAAACCGAAAGGGACCGGGTCTCGGTCTGGCGATCGTGAAGAAGATCATGGAGGACCATGGCGGGCGGCTGTCGCTCGACGACCGGGCCGAGGGCCCTGGCGCCGTCGCGACACTGGTCCTGCCGGCGAGGATGGCCGATGCAGCATGAAATACTGATCGTCGATGACGAGCCCGACATCCGCCTGCTGATCGACGGCATCTTGCGCGACGAGGGCTACGATACCCGTCAGGCTGCGGATTCCGACCAGGCGCTGGCCGCGTTCCGGGCCCGGCGGCCGGCGCTGGCGATCCTGGACGTCTGGCTGCAGGGCTCGAAGCTCGACGGGATCGGCATCCTGAACGCCTTCCATCGCGAGGAACCGCAGGTACCGGTGGTGATGATCTCCGGCCACGGCACGATCGAGATGGCGGTGCAGGCGATCCAGCAGGGCGCCTATGATTTCATCGAGAAGCCATTCGAATCCGACCGGCTGCTGCTGGTGGTGCGGCGCGCGCTGGAAGCGGCGGCGCTGGCGCGCGAGAATGCCGAGCTGCGGCTGCGCGCCGCGACCGGAAACCGCGCTGACCGGCTCCAGTGCCGCCGTTGCCGCGGCGCGCGCGCAGGTCGACCGCGTGGCGCCGACCGGCTCGCGCGTGCTGATCCAGGGACCGGCCGGCTCCGGCAAGGAAGTCGCGGCCCGCATGATCCATGCCCGGTCGCGGCGGGCCGGCGGACCGTTCGTGGTGCTGAACTGCGCCACGCTGGCGCCGTCGCGCTTCGAGGAAGAGCTGTTCGGCATCGAGGCCGGGTCCGATCCGGCCGCGCATCCGCGCCGCGCCGGGCGTGCTGGAGCGGGCGCATGGCGGCACGCTGCTGCTGGACGAGGTCTCCGACATGCCGCTGGAGACCCAGGGCAAGATCGTGCGCGTGCTGCAGGACCAGGCGTTCGAGCGGCTGGGCGGATCGCACCGGGTGAAGGTGGATGTCCGCGTGCTGGCGACCACCAACAAGCGACCTGCAGACCGAGATCGCCGCCGGGCGGTTCCGCGAGGATCTGTATTACCGGCTGGCGGTGGTGCCGCTGAAGATGCCGGCGCTGAGGGAGCGGCGGGAAGATATTCCGGCGCTGGCGCACTACCTGATGGGCCGGTCGGCGGAAAGCTCCGGCATGCCGGCGCGCGAATTGTCGGCCGACGCGATGACCGCGCTGCAAGCCTATGACTGGCCCGGCAATGTGCGTCAGCTTCGCAACGTGATCGACTGGCTGATGATCATGGCGCCCGGCGGCGCCGGCGGATCCGATCCGGCCGGACATGCTGCCGCCGGAGATCGGCTCGAATGCGCCGGCCTTGCTGAACGATCGATCCCACGGCTGACATCATGGCGCTGCCGCTGCGCGAGGCGCGCGATCTGTTCGAGACGCAGTATTTGCATGCGCAACTGCTGCGCTTCGGCGGCAATATCAGCCGCACCGCGCAGTTCGTCGGCATGGAGCGCAGCGCGCTGCACCGCAAGCTGAAGCAGCTTGGGGTCAATTCCGAGGAGAAGGTCGGGGGGTGATGGTGGGGGTTTCTGTCGTTCAACTCGCGCCAAGCGGCAATTTTGCCCCAACTCTCTCGACGAGAGCGGGGCGTCGAGTATGGCGAGTGTCTGATCCGACCATATATCGTTTTACAGTGTTGGCGGTGGCGGCCGGCGCTGCCGCCCGTCATACCCGTCGCGGTTATGCGCATCCCTCACCACCACTGATGCCAGAGCTGCTGTGATGGCGATGGCATGGACGGAGTAAGTGGCAGACGCTCTGTACCTGACTACTGAGGGGAGTCGCATACGGATCAACGGTGGCCTAGCGATAGCTGACTTTAGACGGGTGACGGCAACGTTGTACAACCTTACTCATAGCAGGGGCTATCGCGACATTACGCTTGATTTCGCCGAGTGTTCGTTCACACATGCGCCGCCAATGGTAGCTTTGATTTGCGACTGCATGAGATATCAAAAGCTCGGCGTGGACTTCACACTCGTAGCTCCGAATAATCTCTTGCTTTCTAGATTGTTTATCAACTCAAATTGGGCGCGTCTTATCGATCCGGAGCAATTCCCTGTATCAGGCTACTCGCCCCCGAAGCACAATCCGGCAACTCAGTTCACCACCATCGAAGAACAAGGCGACATTGTCAATCGGGTTATGGATACCCTGCTTGCAAGCATGTCCGGTTTTAATCGCTCTCATCTCAAAGCCATTGAGTGGTCGCTAAATGAGATCATTGATAACGTGCTCGTACACGCCCACTCCCCGGTGGGAGGCGTCGTCCAGGTTACAGCGATAAGAAATCGTAAACGGGTTGAATTTGTTGTCGGCGACTGCGGCGTAGGAATCGCAGCTTCGCTTCGTGGAGCAACTGCTAACATCTCGTCCGATGTTGACGCCCTGTCCAAGGCAATTCAAGAAGGTGTAACGCGTGACCGACAGATCGGTCAAGGAAACGGTCTCTACGGCACCTACCGGATTGCAGTTTTCCAGCGCCGGGAACTTTGGAATTCACTCGAACTGCGCAACTCTGTACTACACCGAGTCCGCAGGAATGCACAGCAAGTTTGAGCAAGTCCCATTTAGCGGTTCAATCGTTATATGCGGCATCGACTATACCAATGACCTGCTTCTGGAGGAGGCACTTCGCTTTCAAGGCGGATCGTTCGATCCTGTCGATCGCGTGGAACTCAAATACGAGGCGGAAGCGGGCGGAAATGTCCTCTTTACGATAGGGAGGGAGACCGCCTCGGTAGGCTCTCGAATTGCCGGAGGCCCGGTCCGGACTAAGTTGGTAAACCTCCTGCGAGTAACCGGAGCGGCCCAGATCCTTGTCGATTTTCAGGGTGTGAGTATGATTTCAAGTAGCTTTGCCGACGAGGTGTTCGGGAAGACATTTGTTTGAGGTGGCCGGGTTGGTCTGAACAGCGTTTCGGTTCCGATAGATGGTTTCCCTGCCAACTATCTCCATCGATTGCCGTTGTGGGGCGTCGCGTAGGGAGGGCGTAGCCCGACCGGAGCGATGCCCCACAACGGCGGCGAACATCATGCGGCCTCCGCCAGCGCCAGGCCACCGAAATAGGCTTGGTCCGGCGTCCGTCCGTCAAGGCTCGAGTGTGGCCTCTTGCGGTTGTAGAAGGCCAGATAACCGCCGATCGAGCTGCGTGCCTCGGCCACGCTGTCATAGGCGCGCAGGTAGACCTCTTCGTATTTGACCGACCGCCACAGCCGTTCGACGAACACGTTGTCGCGCCACGAGCCGCGGCCATCCATGCTGATCCTGATCGCGTTCTCCGACAGCACGCCGGTGAACGCCGCACTGGTGAACTGGCTGCCCTGATCGGTGTTGAAGATCTCCGGCCGGCCGTGCCGGGCGAGCGCCTCATCGAGCGCGTCCAGGCAGAAATCAACCTCCATGCTGATCGACACCCGCCAGGCCAGCACCCGCCGGCTGAACCAGTCCACCACCGCCGTGAGGTAGACAAAGCCGCGAGCCATCGGAATATACGTGATATCCATCGCCCACACCTGGTTCGGCCGCTCGATCGTCACGCCGCGCAGCAGGTAGGGAAAAACCTTGTGCCCATCTGCGGGTTTCGAGGTATGTGGCCGGCGATAGATCGCTTCGATCCCCATCCGCCGCATCATCGTTGTGACCCGCTCCCGACCGATCGCGATACCCTCGCCGCGCAACAGGTCACGCAGCATCCGGCTGCCCGCGAACGGATAGTCCAGGTGCAGTTCATCGATCCGCCGCATGATCGCCAGATCGGCGGCCGACACCGGACAAGGATCGTAGTACAGGCTGCCGCGGCTGATCCCCAGCAGCTCGGCCTGGCGGCTCAACGCCAGCCTGTGTCCGCGGTCGATCATCGCTTTGCGCTCAGCAAACCCGCCTTGCCGAGCGCAGCGGACAAAAAATCGTTCTCCAGCGTCAGCTCGCCGATCTTCGCGTGCAGCGTCTTCAGGTCGGCTCCCGTGCCCGCCGATGCCACGGACGATCCGGCGTTGAACACGCCGGCCGCGCCCTCCAGCAGTTGCGCCTTCCACGCCGCGATCTGCGTCGTGTGCACGTCGTGCAACTGCGCCAGCTCCGCCAGCGTCTTCTCACCCTTGATCGCAGCCAAGGCCACCTTCGCCTTGAATCCAGGGCTATGGTTGCGCCGTGATCGTCTCGACATGCTCCCTCCTGCTACGCGGCATCAGCGCCGCTATCAGGCAGGGAAACCACTTATCGGACTGTTCAGATTCGCCCAGCCACCTCTGTTGAAATCGGACCCGTCGAATTTGCGTCGAGGCTCCGCTTCAGCAATCTCGATCCCACGGTGAAAAAGTTGATCGACAAAGCCGTCATGCAGCGGGCCTCTTTGGGATCTGCAGCGTAACCTCGCGGTCATCAGCATCATCTCGTTCGTTAGCCAGTGTTTAGTTCGCATTTTTCGCGGAGGAACGCCAGCACGTCGGCGGCGCAACGGTCCGGGGCGATGTCGCAGATGTTGTGCGGCAGGCCGTCGTAGAGGATCAGTCTGGCATCCGGGATGCGGTCGCGCATTACCTGATAGGTGCTGGCGTGCCCGACCGTCTCGGCGCCGCCGGCGACCAGCAATGTCGGACAGCGGATCCGATCCAGCTCCGCGGTCCAGTCGAGCGTCGTCATCAGGCCGATGAAGCAGCCGATATACGCGGTGTCGTTCTTCGCCGCTTCATCCAGAAACCATTCTATATGTGCCGGATCGTGGCCCGGCGGAAACCGGTCGTCGATGGTGGCGGCAAGGAAGTTTCGCAGCCCTTCCTTCGCCACAAGCGGCAGCCAATCGCGCGCCTGGCTGTTCTTCAGGCCGGGGGTCGAACCGAACAGGCACAGGCTTTCGACCAGATGCGGCGACTGCATCGCAAGGTTCTGCGCCACGTAGCCGCCCGCCGAGTTGCCAACGAAATGGGCTCGCGTGCAACCGAGATGCTCCATCAACTCGCGCACATCCTGCACCAGCCGGTCCATCGACAGCGGCGGATCAGGTGGTGGGACCTGGGAGCAGCCGTGCCCGCGCAGGTCCAGGCGCACGACCCGGTAATCGCGACAGAGCGGTGGGACCATGGCGTAGAACCGCTTCGAGCTTCCCATCGCCGCGTGCAGCAGGATCAGCATCGGCGGCTGTGTCCAGGGATTGGTGAAATCGGTGATGTCGTAGCTCAGGCGGATGCTGTCGCTGGCCCGGAAATTCACGGTCATTGCATCGGCTCCGGCCGGTGCAGCTCGGCCCTTTTTCGCGTTACCGTGCGTCGCCCGCGCCTGAACACCGCGAGGGGATGGCAGACTTCCGCCACCGCCTGTTCCGGGGAGGCCGCGTCGATCACCACCAGATCCGCCGGATTGCCGACCGCAATGCCGTAATCCGTCAGGTTCATGAGGCGCGCCGATCGCTCGGTCAGCATAGCGAAGCATTCGCGCAGCCGCCCGCGCCCGCTGATCTGGCAGACATTGGCTTGCAAATTCGCCATCCGCACCAGCGAGCAGTCGCCCAATGGCGTGAACGGGTTCAGCACGTTGTTGGTGGAGATCGAGCAGTTCACGCCGTGCTCGGCCAGCAGGTTCACGTCGGCGACGCTGCGGCGGACGTTGTGTTCCTGATCGCGCCCGCCCATGAACAGGTCGGTCGCCGGCAACACGGTGACGGCGACGCCGGCATTGGCGATGCGCCGGGCCAGCGTTTTCAGCTCGGGCGGCGGCAGCGTGGAATACTTGCTGCCGTGCCCGATGGCGACGCGACCGCCGAGTCCGTAACGCTCGGTCAGCTCGCACACCAGATGGATGTCCATCGCATCAGGCGAGTTGCCGGAATCCAGGTGCATGTCGATATCGACGCCGAACTCGCGCGCCAGATCGAAGACGCGATGTATCTGCCCTGCATGATCAGGGTCGTAGTTGGGCGCTGCACCGATCACCCTGGCGCCGCGCCTCAGCGCTTCCACCAGCAACGCGTCGGCTCGCTTGTTGTTGGTGAGGCCTTCCTGCGGGAAGACGCAAAGCTCGATATCGATCGCCCAGGCGTAGTCGCGACGCAGCGCCTCGATCGCCTCGAAGCTGCGCAGCTCCACGCCGGAATCCAATTCCACATGCGTGCGCATCCTTGTGGCGCCGTGGCTGATGCATTTTTCAAGCGTGCGGGCGGCGCGCCGGTACACGTCCTCCGTGCTGAAACTGTGCTTCACGGCAGCCACGCGCTGCACGGCGTCGGCCTGGCGCCCGGGCTCGGCCGCGCAGCGGTCGATGATGCAGGATTTATCGAGATGGATATGGGTTTCGACGAAGCCGGCGCAGACCAGGCACAAATCTGCGTCGTATTCCGGGGCATCGGCGCTCAGCCGGCGTTCGATCGCGACGATGCGCCCGCCGGCCACACCGATATCCACCGGCGCCCCGTCAGGATCCCCGGCGAGTCGTGCATTGCGGAGGATAAGGTCCATCGCTTTTTCTCCCGCCGCGATGGTGGCGCGGGCCGGTGGATCGTGCAATTGCATGCACCGTTGATCAGGCGGCGGCGAAAGCGCTAGCCCCTTGCTCGTCATTCCCGCGGCAACCGGGGAGCTGCTACCCGCCTGGGCGGGACAAGCTTCGCCGGCATGACGTCGGAGAGTGGGTCATCGCGGCGGCTGGAACAACATTGTCAAGGAGAAAGTTTTGCCAAGATTTAGGCGGATGCACGCGATGCAGACAGGCTGAATGCCGTCAGTTCTCCGCTCCTACCGTATCCATCAATCGGGAAGCCGCGTCTGGACATCAACTCGCGTCGCCGACCGAGCCAGCCCTACTTAATAGGATATAAACCGGGATCGCCCTGCTGCGAGCCCGCCTGCTCCCATTCAACCTGGCAACGAGCAACACCTGATGCGCCAGACCCCATTTCGCGCAGCGCCACAACCGTCTCAAGCACTTCCGTGCCGTCGCAACCCCTTACGGCACTTCTGGAAATGCTCGGCGTCGCGCACGGCTCGGAAGCAGCCGAGATAGTCATAGGCCGGTTCGTTACCTGGCCATTGCCGGGAAAATGCTGGGTTGTTCAACAGCGGGCGCGAATCCAAAATACTCTACGGCACGCGCGGCTTGCCATTGTTCAGACATGTGATCTCGTATAGGATCTCGTCAGAGTTCAAATTCTGAATGTCCGCCGCCGTTGCAGTGTGATGCAGAACCTTCTCTTGCAGGCCATTGATGAAGGCACGCTTTTTATCGCATGTCAGCACCGGGTGCGCCGTGCCACTGCCGGCACCAGTGGGTGAAGGACCTGAGGGCGCGAGTTGGATGACTACGCTATTTGCAACGAGGCGACCCGGCTCCGTCCATTGGCCAAGGAAATGCAAGAAGTCGCCATTTGAGTAGGCCGCACCATAGGCATAATCGCCCGACTTGATAAGCGGAGATGTCGGCGCTGTTCCGCCCGTCAGATCGAACGACTCAGAGGGACTAGCTCCATTGCAAATCATCGTGAAACGGGTAGTCTGCTCGTTGACCTTCCCAGGACTGCTCGCGATACTGCTCCCGGGTATCCGGTTCTGCACACTCCACTTCGCGGGATCACCTTCGGTGTGCAGCCACTCCGCCTCAGGGTCGTTCCCTTCTATCCAGTAAAACATAGAAGTAGTGACTTGGCGGTCTCGTGCCGTAGAAGGATCTGGATCGACAAAAGATGACTGAAAGATGGAATGAGTAGTGTCTAGTCCGTGGAGCATTGCATACGGGGTAACCATTGGTGGTAGACCCTCGTCCTTGATTTCCACGCTCACTATTGCGACGGCAGTTCGACCGCTGGTGTCCACAAAATTGTAGCTTGCACGCACCTTACTGGTCTGATCGACGCTCGCGCGCGATATGCTGTTGGTGCGGAATGAATATACACTGGCAACCGGGTCCAAGGCAGCTTTCAAGGAGGATGGTTGTCCGTTCACAAGCGCGCGATAAAACACCGGCTGAGGGTTACTGAAGCTGATGCCCGGCTTGTTGAGAAGCGAGTACCACATCGTCGGAGTGTCCCCGACTTGGCTAAAAAGGTACAGTCGACCGTTAGGCGTCGACGTCATAACAATCGGAGTCCAGGCTGGCAACTTGAAAATCTCAGTCCAGGTCGCACCGTGATCGGTGGAGCGGAATACGAACTGATTGACTACGCAGTTATCCAGGTCGGCTACGTTAATACAGTCATTCGTTGACGTGTTACCACTCAAATCAATGACGTTCGGTCCCCCCGCTCCGTTCATCGACGCATAAACAAAGCCCGTCCAAGGGTCAGCGTATGCTTCAACCCGATCCCAGCCTCCAAAGTCGTTGGGTGGCCTGGGAACCGCGTATCGACCATCGTCGAACTGTAGTGGATCTATCACCGAGACACGTTGCCAGGTCTGGCCACAGTCCGTCGACTGGAGGACGAGCGTGCCGACCCTCGCCCCATGAGGCCGCCCTGCTATAGTGATTGTGTCCCACCACAAGGGCTTGCCAGAGTTGTTCGGAGGCGCACCCCAGAAGATGACATTCTTGAACGACAGCAGCTTTTGATCATACGTTTTCACAAGTACATTATCTGTTCCGATTTCCGAATCGCCCCCTGTTGGAAAGTCAGTCGAGCCTTCGAGTTGGCTCGGTCCGGGCGGGATCGGAGTGCGAAGAATTTTTCCGGGTCTGGGTTGTCCAGTGCTTGTGATCGCCATCCCACCTGGACACGTGCTGTTTTCCCCGAGTCCGTGAACTTGAACGGTGTTCTCGAACCACTGCGTAGTATCGAGCACAAGCGGGACAGCATGTTCGTTCGACCGGGAAATCCCGGTCAAACGCCTAAGGAAGTCCGGAGTCCTGCGAGAGTCATCACATTGTTCCGACTCACGATTTTCTGGCGACGCAGCACTTAATCAGCGTCAGGGTGCAAAGGAAGTTACCGAGATTGTAGGCCAGCGCGTGCAGTTGCAGACGCACCGCGTTGGCGGCGAACCGGCGACATGACAGGCGGGTCCAGGTGATCGCGTTCTTGCCCTCCTTGATGTGCTGCTCCGCCGTGCCACGCTGGTTGTAAAACGTCACAACCCGCTCAGCCTGCCGGGTCATGTTGGTGACAATGAACCCGACGCGCGGAAAGAGCTCACCGGGATGCCACTCGACCTTGGCCACCACCCGGCGGGGCTTGGTCCATGATCCCGCCCGGTAGCTGAAACTTGCGTAGTAGCGGCGCACCTCATGTGGTGGGCGGCCCACCGGGCGTTTCAGCAGCCAGGCAATGCTCTCCTGCAGGACCAAGTCGGCCGGCAGCCGGATCGTGTATTTGTAGCCTTCGGCTTCGAGAAACGCGTAGATGTCCGGGTTGGCGAAGGCCGCATCGCCACGGAAATAGCGGCGCTTCATCCCCTGCCGGTAGCGCGCGACCACCGGCTCCAGCACGTCGCGCCAGCCATCGGCGCTGTGCACGTTGCCGGGGCGCAGCGCGCTCAGCCGCTGCGCAGCGAAGCCAATCATCTCGCGCAGCAAACTGGCGTCAGAGGACTTCTCCAGAAGGTCCTGAAGGGCAATCTTGTCATCGGTCATCGTGGTGCCCTTGGGTCAGAGTTGCGAGTCGCAACCGAATTCTACCCAGGCGCATCGCGGTGACCGCCCGCTGTGGATAAGTAGCCCGCCTACGCCGTGACGCGTGGCGGTCGCTGCGGCGGGCTACTTACCCACAGCTCCTACACCACTTCCGGGGGCATAACCCTCAACATCCTCGTAGCCGGCGAGGCGGCCGAACACCGATTGACGAAACAATCCTGTCAGCAAGTGCCGCGTGTTCTTGCCCCGACGACCGTCCGACAGCGATACTCCCGCCAGATCAGTCAGGCCAACAGCGTCGTCGAGTTCACGATACGCGAGCAGTCCAGCGTCGGAGGTGATGCGGCTGCCGTGGAATTCCAGTTGCAGGCGGCGGTCAAAATCGACCCGCAGAGAACTGTTATCCGCTTCACCCGCTGGGTGTTCCATGAACCAACCACCATGACAAACGCAACGTGTTGATATTCATGGCATATTCGGCAGATTCTGTACAACTATATCGTTGTTCATTGGGGAAATTTGGGTTAATACCGTAGCCCGCGATGAACTTAATACCGCAGCCCGCGATGAATTTCGTTTAGGTCACCCGCTGCTGGTAATCCTGCCGGCCTGTGGCCCGGTGGACCCGCGTCGTTTTCCGCGAAGGCGGCTTGCATTTCTCGCGCCCGCCTTCGCAGCAAATGGCGGGGTGTCACCGCCGATCGAGCTGGGTTTCCGGGATCACGCGTTCGTGGCCGTCCGCGGTGTTTTTCACCCGGTAGGAGCACGTATTACCTTCGAACGGCATACGGCGGATCACCGTGTAAGTGCCTCGCGGGACATGATAATCCGTCGCCTGCGGCAGGAAAACGACCTGCTCGCCGATCACGAACTTGTAGCTGGCCATCGCGAACTCCGAGATTCCCGGCGCCGGTCCACGGCGCCGGATCACGCATCAGGCGCGCTGGAGGTTGACCGCGGCGAGTTTGCCTTGCTGACCGCGCTCGACATCGAAATTGATCTTCTGACCTTCGTTCAGATGACCGAGGCCGGACCGTTCGACCGCCGAGACGTGTACGAACACGTCCTTCGATCCGTCATCGGGCTGGATGAATCCGTAACCCTTCTGGCTGTTGTACCACTTAACCGTACCTGTCGTCATTCACCCAAGCTCCACGGCATTGGCGAACCGCACCATGCGGATCGATGTACTTTTCATCTGGCGGAGTACAGGGAATGCGCCGCGCGCAGGCACGTACAGCCCAGACCGAAAAGCGCCAACTTATTGCAAATGGTGGCCGGACGGCCGATTACGAGGGGAAAGGTTAAAAAGTGTTTCAGTCAGCCAGGAACCTCCGGCTCTCCGCCAAAAACAGCTCCAACCGATCATGATGCACCCAGTGCCCCGCCCCTTCCACGCCGAGCACCTGGGCATCGGCGAAATACCCAGCCCGCCCGTCTCCCTCCGGGCTGCTGGCCCAACTCTCCTCGCCCCAGACCAGCAGGGTCGGGCAGGCGATGTGCGCCCAGAGCGAGGCGATCTCTTCGCGTGTCATGTCGTAGGGCGGCCAGATCCGGACGTAGGGGTCGAATTTCCAGCTATACGTACCGTCCTCGTTCTGGTTCACCGCGTGCTGCGTCAGGTGGCGGGCCTGCTCGGGCGTCAGCCGCTTGTTGGCCTGTTGCATCCGGTTCAGCGCGTCCTCGATCGAGGCGTAGCGGTGCGGCAGGCGTCCGGCCATTGCCCGCTGTTCATCGACCCAGTCCCGCATGCGCGCATCGATCGGTTTACCGGCACCTCCGGCCGAACGCGGGCCAGGTCCAAGTCCCTCGATCGCCACCAGTCGGCGCACCGTATCCGGATAAATGCCGGCATAACGGAGCGCGATGTTACCGCCGAGTGAATGCGCGATGATCGACACCGGCGCCAGCTTCTGCTGATGAACAAGCTGCGCCAGGTCGTAGATGTAATTGGCCATGGTGTAGTGGCCGGACAGCGACCAGGCGCTGTCGCCGTGGCCGCGCAGGTCCGGGGCGATCACGTGCCAGTCGTCGCGCAGCGCCGCTGCCACCCAGTCCCAGTTGCGGCAATGGTCCCGTCCGCCATGCAACAGCAGCAACGGCGCCGCGTCCGGGTTGCCCCAATCGACGTAATGCAGCCGCAGCCGCTGGGAAAACCAGACGCGCGAGGTGGGGCCGGGAAGCTCGGGGTGCATCGCCGTCATGGCCCGGTGCGGAACCCGGGAGTCTGGTCATCGCCTGGAGCCGCATCAGCGCCGTCACCCCGGCAAAAGCCGGGGGCAAGGCGTGCCGGTCCGTGCCACGGGAGGGTTCCCGGTTTCGCGGGAATGATGGTGGAGGTCGGTGGAATGTTGGTGGGGTCGGCGGAATGGCGGTGGGAGGCGGGGGATTGATGGTGGCGACGATGGTGTCTCATTCTATTTCGTATCAGAACTATCAACCGATCGGCGGACGGCGCTTGTGCCACTCGGTCGCCCGCTCGTAGGCAGCGGCGACGCGCAGCACGTTGGCGTCCTGGAAGTATCGGCCGACGAGTTGCACGGACAACGGCAGCCCGTCGCGCGACAGCCCGGCCATCATCGCCAGCGCCGGATGGCCGGTGACGTTGAACGGCGTGCGCGCCTGGCGGGAGTAGGTGCGGGCGGTCTCGGCTGCGTCTTCGATGCGGCTGGCCGGGTCCATGGAGCTGGCGCAAAGCAGGACATCGACGTCACGGAACGCGTCTTCCACCGCGGCGATCATCTGGCCCCGCCGCCGCTGGGCGCCCACATAGTCGCCGGCCGGGATGAAAGCGCCGGGCATCAGTCGCCGGCGAGCCAGTTGCCCGTAATCGCCGGGACGGGTGCGGAGCCAGCGGGCGTGGATGGACCACGCCTCGCTGGTCAGGATCACCCGGTTCACGCCGGCGAATTCAGCGAGCGTGGGCAGATGAATGGTGCGAACCTCGGCGCCTTCAGATTGCAGCACGCGGGCGGCATCCTCGATGGCGGCGGTCATTTCCGGATGCGCCGGCATATCCGTTTCATGGAAATGCCGGACGAAACCGACGCGCAGGTCGCGCACGCTGCGGTTCAGGTCGCCGGTGAAGTTTCGCGCTGTGCTGGGCGCGCTGCCAGGGTCGGCAGGGTCATGGCCGGCAACGGCGTCGAGCACCAGCGCGCAATCCTCCACAGTGCGGGCCAGCGGACCGACATGGTCGAGGGTGAAAGCCAGCGGGAACACGCCGCGACGCGAGACCAGCCCGTAGGTCGGCTTCAGCCCGACGATGCCGCAGCAACTTGCCGGGTTGCGCACGGAGCCGCCGGTGTCGGTGCCGAGTGCCGCCGGGAACAGCCCCGCCGCCACCCCGGCGCCGGCGCCGGAGGACGAGCCGCCGGGGTGGTGCTCCGGGTCCCACGGATTGCGCGCCGGCGGGAACGGCAGGTCGAAGCTGGGGCCGCCGATGGCGAATTCGTGGGTGGCGAGCTTGCCGGGTACGACCGCGCCGGCGCCCCGCAGCTTCGCGACCACCGTGGCGTCGGCCCTCGCCACATTGTCGAGCAGGAGTTTCGAGTGACAGGTGGTAGGCAGGCCGGCCACATCGATCATGTCTTTGATGCCGATCGGAATCCCGTGCAGTGGTCCCCGGATGCGCCCGGCGGCGATCTCGCGTTCGGCGGCGCGGGCGGCATCCAGCGCCGCGTCGGCGTCCAGGCGGGTGAACGCGTGCAGGCGGGTGTCGAGCTGCGCGATCCGGGCCAGCAGGTCGGTCAGCAGCTCCACTGGCGACAGGGTGCGCGCCGCGAAGGCGCGTCCGGCTTCGGCGGCGGTGAGCCAATGCGGCTCGGTCACCGGGTGGCTCCCGGCCGCATTGGCGGCCAGGGCTCGGCGGCCGGATCGGTGGGGTATTGGATGGCCCCGGCGGTGTTCAGTGCCTGTTCCGCGGCGACCAGGACATCATCGGGGAAGTCCGCCCATGCCTTCCCCAAACCGGCGGCCTTGGCGAGGGCGGCAACAAGCTGGTGGTCCATTGCGGTGCTCCGGTCGTCGGGCGGTGATCATGCGGCGCCGGCCGGGGCGTGGGAAGCGGGTCTGGCGCTTGCGCTTGGATCGCAGCGCCTGACTCCTTACTCATGCTCGCCAAGATGACCAGCAAGAACCAGCTCACTCTCCCCAAACGGATTATCGATGCGTTGGCTCGGCACCATGTTTCGAGGTCTCCGTGGAAGGCGATGTTCATCCACCTCGCGTTGAGCGCCGGGGTGGATATGCTGGTCAGTGGCGATCGCGACATTGCAGGGCTGGATCTGGGCGTGCCTGTCGTGTCGGCCGCGGAGCTGCGCCGGGTGCTGTCGCGCGATGAACAAGGAGAAGCTCCATGAGCTGGTTGTGCTCCTTTGGTCTCTCTTTGGTTCTCGTCGCCACCATGGCGGCATGGTCCGCTCCGACGCATGCCGCGGGTTCGCAGGTCGCGCTGGTTATCGGCAACGGCACCTATTCCAGCCTGCCGGTCCTCGCCGCGTGCCCATTATCGTCGCACGCGGTCTCGGCGGCGCTGCGCCGGCTGGGCTTCGATGTAGTCGAAAGCGAGGACACCTCTAGCGGCGGGCTTGACGCCGCGATCAGCGACTTCGCCGGGCGGCTGACGGCGGGGAGTGCGGCGGTCGTCTATGTCTGCGGCTACGCGGCGGCGTTCAACAGCCGTGTGTTTCTGCTGCCCGTTTCGGCCAGTATCACGCGCCCTACCGACATACTGACCCAGGGGTTGCTGGCGCGGACGCTGATTGACGTGCTGGCGCGCGGCAATACGGATGCGGCGCTGCTGGCACTGGACGTGACGCCGGCGCCCGGAGGCCCGCCGCAGCTTGGCCTGGACAAGTCGAGGCCCGGCACGTTGCCGGCCGGCGCCGCACTGATCGTCGCGGAGGAGACGAAGCCAGCCGCCAACCCGACACCGCTGGCGAACGCGCTGGTGTCGGGCCTGGCCGGTCCGCAGGTACTGACCAACACACTGCTGGCCGGTCTGCAGCAGCAGCTTGAGGCGGCCAAGCCGGGCGTCACGGTCGCCGCCCTGCAACCGGCCGTGCGGCCTGGTTATCTCGCTCGGGGCTCCGCCGCCGCCCGCGCCGCCGCCCGCCTCTGCCGGCCCGGCCGGCTGCCCCGCCAGCTCCGCCGGCAAACGTCGGCGCCGGTGCCGCAAGCGCCCGGACCGGTTGCCGCCGTCACGAAGCCGATGCCGGCGGACAGCGACATGACCGAGGCGCAGCGCCGCGACGTGCAGATCGCTCTGGCAAAGCTCGGCTACTACGACGGGCGTCTGGACGGGATATTCGGACCCGACACGCGCGCCGCGATCCGGCGCTATCAGCACGAGCTGCACGCCGACATGACCGGAATGCTCACCGCGGATCAGGCGACGCGGCTGGTCAATCAGGACCGGTGAGCGGCCGCGTCTAGGACACGGGCTCGCGCCGCCGGCTTGACAGGCCGATCCCGCTCCCCTACCCACCGGCGCTCGTTTTCGCCCGCAACCAGAGCACCCGCCGACATGAGAATTCGCAACAGCCTGAGATCGGCCAAGATCCGCGACAAGAACTGCCGCGTGGTGCGCCGGCGTGGGCGGGTTTACGTGATCAACAAGAAGAATCCTCGGATGAAGGCCCGTCAGGGGTAGCCGCGTCGCGAACGCCGGTTGCGCTTGCCCGCCCATCGCGGCGGGGCCATCTTCCTCCCGTCCCGGGAGGATCCCATGATCGCGTTGCCCGCTCCAAAACCCGAGGTGCTTGCCCGCAAGGACGCGATCGTTGCCGCCCTGCGCGCGTTGCTGCCGGCGGAATCGGTGATCGCCGAACCGCTTCTCCTGAAAGCCTACGAGAGCGACGGGCTTCCCGCCTACCGCCAGACTCCGTTGGCGGTGGTACTGCCGGCAACCACCGGCCAGGTGGCCGCGGTGCTGCGCTTCTGCCACGAAAACGGCGTGCGTGTGGTGCCGCGTGGCGCCGGCACGTCATTATCGGGCGGGGCGCTGCCGCTGGCCGATGCCGTGGTGCTCGGGCTGATGCGGATGAACCGTATCATACAGATCGATTACGACGACCGGTTCGCCGTGGTGCAGGCCGGCGTGACCAATATCGGCATCACCCAGGCGGTGGCGGAGCGCGGCTTCTTCTATGCGCCCGACCCGTCCAGCCAGCTTGCCTGCATGATCGGCGGCAACGTGAACATGAACTCGGGCGGCGCCCATTGCCTGAAATACGGTGTCACCGCCAACAACCTGCTAGGGCTGAAGATCGTCACGGTCGAGGGTGAGATCATCGAGATCGGCGGGACGCATCTGGACGCCGCCGGGTATGACTGGCTGGGTCTGCTGACCGGCAGCGAGGGGCAGTTGGCGGTGGTCACCGAAGTGACCGTGCGCATCCTGCGCGGCCCGGAAGGCGCCCGCGCGATGCTGGCGGCGTTCCGGTCCAATGAAATCGCCGGCGCGTGCGTGGATGGGATCATATCCTCTGGTATCATTCCGGTTGCACTTGAATTCATGGACCGTCCGGCGATTCACGCCTGCGAGGCATTTGCCCACGCCGGCTATCCGCTGGACGCCGAGGCGATGCTGATCATCGAGGTCGAAGGCAGCGCTGCCGAGCAGGACGATCTGCTGGCCCGCATCCGGACGATCTGCGAACGCCACGACCCGATCAGCATGAAGGTCTCTCAATCGCCGGAGGAGTCGCTGGCAATCTGGAAAGGCCGCAAGGGCGCGTTCGGCGCCGTTGGTCGGATCAGTCCCGACTATCTCTGCATGGACGGCGTCATCCCGACCAGCCGGCTGCCCGATGTGCTGCGCCGCATCGGCGAGATGTCCGACGCCTATGGCCTGAAAGTCGCCAACATCTTCCACGCCGGTGACGGCAATTTGCACCCGCTGATCATGTTCGATGCCAACGACGCGGAGAGCTTCCACAAAGCCGAAACGTTCGGCGCCGACATCCTGAAGCTGTGTGTCGAAGTGGGCGGTTGCCTGACCGGAGAGCATGGCGTGGGCGTCGAGAAGCGCGAGCTGATGCCGGTGCAGTTCACCGCCACCGAGCTCGATCAGCAGCGCCGCATCAAGTCGGCCTTCGATCCCGGGTGGCTGCTGAACCCCCACAAGGTGTTCCCGCTTGTGGCATGAGACCGCCAGGGCCGTCATACCCGCTCCGGTCGTCATGCCCGCGCCGGTCGTCATGCTCGCGCAGGCGGGTATCCAGGCGCGCGCAACGGCACCCCGACCCCCGATCAGGTCGGGAGCCTCTCCCGCGGAGCGGGAGAGGTGAACGATAGCCCGCACCGCGCATGGGGGATCGCCGCACCGGCCGAGGAAGCCGCCATCGCTGCCGCCGTCTTCGACGCAGCCGCGGCGCGCGAGCCGCTGCTGATCCGCGGCAATGGCACCAAATCGGCCATGCTGCGTCCGGTGCAGGCGGCGCGCAGCCTGTCCACCTGCAACCATCGCGGCATTATCTTCTACTTTCCGAACGAGTTGGTGATACGCGCCCGCGCCGGCACGCCATTGCCGGAGATCGAGGCAGCGCTTGCCGAACGCGGCCAGCACCTGATTGCCGAGCCGCCCGATCTGTCGGCCCTGTTCGGTGCCACCGCGCCGCAGACCCTGGGGGGCGTCGTCGCTGCGAACCTGTCCGGTCCGCGCCGCGTCGCCTGGGGCGCCATGCGCGACCACATCCTGGGTGTGCGTGCGGTGAACGGGTCGGGCGAGGTGATCCGCTCCGGCGGGCGAGTGCTGAAGAACGTCACCGGGCTGGATCTGTGCAAGCTGCTCGCCGGCAGCCACGGAACCCTGGGGGTGATCACCGAGGTCACGCTGAAGGTCCTGCCGGCGCCGGAAGCGGTCGGCACGATCGCCCTTTCCGGGCTGGACGCCGAGGCCGGGGTGGCGGCGCTGACGGCGGCGCTGGGCTCCCCGTATGGCGTCTCGGGCGCCGCGTGGCTGCCGGCCGAGGCGGCGGCGAGCATCGGCTTCAACCGATCGGTGGCGCTGGCGCGGATCGAGGATTTCACCGCATCCGTCGTCTATCGCACCGCCGGTCTGCGCGATGAACTGGCGGCATTCGGTGCCGCCGATATCCTGGACGACCCTGCCTCTCGCAGCTTGTGGCGGTCGGTGCGCGATGCCGCCCCGCTGGCGGCAGACCCGAGGCAGCGGTGTGGCGTGTTTCGGTGCGGCCATCGGCGGGCGCCGCGGTGGTGCGCGCGGTGCGGCAGGCGTTCGACGCGCGGGTGTTCCTCGACTGGGGCGGCGGCCTGGTCTGGATCGCCGGACCGGCCGAGGCGGCGGCGCACGCCGCGGTGGAGCAGGCCGCGCGGACGGCCGGCGGCACCTGGACCGTATTGCGGGCACCCGAACCGCTGCGCGCCGCGATCTCCGTGATCCCGCCCGAGCCGGCAGTGCTGGCGCGGATCACGCGGCGTGTGAAGGCGGCCTTCGACCCGCACGGTATCCTTAATCCCGGCCGCATGTACGCGGGACTGTGACGGGATCGACTGTAAATCCCGACCATGCAAATTCCAACTGGCGCCATCATCCCTCCGCTGCTGGTTGCGTTCCTGGTGCTCGCCGTGGAGTACTACCGCGTCAATCCGGAGCATCCGGTGGCCAATATCCGTTTTCTGATGATGATCGCAGCGGTCCTGATGATGTTTGCCCAGCTCATGTTCGGGCGCGTGGTTCCCTGGCTTTCCGTCGTCCTGTTCGCGCTGGCGCTGGTGTGGCTTGGGGTCGCAGCCGTGCTGGCGCGATTGCGGATGCGAGCCGGCTGAGCCATGCAGACCAGCTTCACCGCGGCGCAGTTGCGCGACCCCGATACCGCCGAGTCCAACAAGGTGCTGCGCACCTGCGTGCATTGCGGATTTTGCACCGCGACCTGCCCGACATTCCTGCTGCTGGGCGATGAGTTGGATAGTCCGCGCGGGCGCATCTACCTGATGAAGGACATGCTGGAATCCGGCCGGCCGGCCACCGAAAAAGTGGTGCTGCACATCGACCGGTGCCTGTCGTGCCTGGCCTGCATGACCACCTGCCCGTCTGGTGTGCACTACATGCACCTGGTCGATCATGCGCGCGCCTACATCGAGCGTACCTATCGGCGCCCCTGGCACGAACGGCTGCTGCGCGCGGTGCTGGCTCGGGTGCTGCCATATCCGGCGCGGTTCCGAGCCGCGATCCTGGCGGCCCGGGTCGGGCGGCCGATAGCTGGACTGATCCCGACCGCACATCCACTCGGCCGTCGTCTGCGGGCGATGCTGGCCCTGGCACCGGCGCAGCTTCCGGCGGGCGGTGCAGCGCCGCGCGTGCATGCGGCCGAGGGCGACCGCCGCGCCCGCGTCGCGCTGCTGACCGGTTGCGCGCAGACCGTGCTGGCGCCGGAGATCAACGCCGCGACCATACGCCTGCTGACCCGGATGGGCGTCGAGGTCGTGGTAGCCGAGGGCGCCGGGTGCTGCGGCGCGCTGACGCACCATCTGGGCCGGCACGACGAAGCGCTGGCGAGCGCGCGGGCGAATATCGAGGCCTGGGCAAACAGATCGACGGCGCCGGACTGGATGCTGTGGTCGTCAATGCCTCCGGCTGCGGCACGATGGTGAAGGATTACGGGTTCCTGTTCCGCACCGCCGCCGAACCTTTGCGCCGTCAGGCCGAGCAGGTGGCGGGATTGGCGGTGGACATCAGCGAGTTGCTGACCCGGCTTGGCTATGCGCCCACGCGCGATCCGGCCCGCCTGACGGTCGCTTATCACAGCGCGTGCAGCCTGCAGCACGGCCAGCAGGTGACGGCGGAACCGAAGGCGCTGCTGCGGCGCGCCGGCTTCACGGTGGTGGAACCGGTCGAGCCGCATATCTGCTGCGGCTCCGCCGGCACCTACAACCTTCTGCAACCGGAGATCGCCGCCCAATTGCGCGAGCGGAAGCTGGCGAACCTGCACGCCACGAAACCGGACCTGGTTGCTGCGGGGAATATCGGCTGCATCACCCAGCTTGCTGGCGGCGGGCTGCCGGTTGTGCACACGGTGGAGCTGCTGGACTGGATGGCCGGCGGACCTGCCCCCGCTCGGCTCAACATTCCGGCGAGCAACGCCGGATGACACTTGCATCCGTCCGGGTGGTGATCCCAACATCAGGCATGCGATGTGTCCTGGCGGTGCTGCTGCTGCTGACCGCGCCGGCGCTGGCGGACACGCCGGCGGCGCGGAAACAGGCGCAGATCGGCCAAATGCTGGACGCGCTGAAAGCCGCGCCCGACGAGCAGACCGCGGCTCTGCTGGAAATGCACCTGACGGAAATGTGGGTGAACGCCGGCACTCCGGCGGTGACGCTGCTCATGAGCCGCGGATTGCGTGAGATGAAGGCCGGTGACAACCAGGGCGCCATCGAGGATTTCGGCGACGCCGTCACGCTGCAACCTGAACTCGCCGAAGGCTACCGCCAGCTCGCGCTTGCCCGTTATGCCGCCGGTGACACCAAAGGCGCGATCGAGGCGCTGGCGCTCGCGGTGCAGCAGGAACCACGCGATTTCCTGGCTTTCAGGACGCTAACCGATATTTCCGAGGCGCGGCAGGACTGGAAGGGCGCTTACGAAGCCTGGCAGAAGGTGTTGGCGATCGATCCGAAAACACCGGGCGCGCAAGAGCGGCTGAAGCATCTGCAGCAGCAGGCGTTCGGGCAGGAGGCGTGATCCCGGCTCCGCCACTGCTCTCGACGGCGTGGGGGTCCGGCCGTAAGCTCCTTCAAGGGATT
This sequence comes from uncultured Pseudomonadota bacterium, assembly GCA_963764525.1. Classification (GTDB taxonomy): domain Bacteria; phylum Pseudomonadota; class Alphaproteobacteria; order Acetobacterales; family Acetobacteraceae; genus DATDIC01. The sequence continues at coordinate 84,599 of CAVXTC010000002.1, forward strand.
TGGAGGGGTAACGTTCGATGGGCGCGGAAACCTGTCTGGCCGGCGTGCGGGTTCTCGATCTGACTCAGTTCGAGGCGGGTCCGTCCTGCACCGAGGTGCTGGGCTGGCTGGGTGCCGAGGTGGTGAAGCTGGAGAACCCGAAGAACGGCGATCCCGGCCGCGCCATCAACAACGCGGACGGGATCGATGCCCATTACTTCCTGCAGTACAACGCCAACAAGAAGTCGATCACCGTCAACCTGAAGGATCCGCGCGGGCTCGACCTGGTGAAGCAACTTGCCGGCAAGGCCGACGTGTTCATCGAGAATTTCGCACCCGGGGCGATCGAGCGGCTTGGTCTCGGCGCCGAAGTGGTGCGCGCACTAAATCCGGCGATCATCTATGCGCAGGTCAAGGGGTTCGGCGCCGGCTCGCCGTTCGAGAAAAACCTGGCCTTCGACATGATCGCGCAGGCCTGCGGCGGCACCATGAGCATCACCGGACACGCGGACGGGCCGCCGACCAAGCCCGGTGCCACGATCGGCGACACCGGCACGGGGATGCTGATGGCGATCTCGGTGCTGGGCGCGCTGTACCGGCGCACCCGCACCGGGGAGGGCGAGCATTTGCAGGTCGCCATGCAGGACGCGATGTTCCAGTACATCCGCGGCGCATTCGCCACGCAGACGCGCACCGGGCAAGCGGCGAAGCGGGCCGGCAACGGCAGCGTGCTGTCGCGCAACCCGCCGATGGGCATCTACCCGTGCAAGGGCGGCGGGCCGAATGATTTCGTCTATGTCTATACCAGCCGCGCCAACCCCGAGCACTGGCGCCGCCTGCTCGGCGTGATCGGACGGGAGGAACTGGTCGGTGATCCCCGTTACGACACGTCGGATGCGCGCCGCGAGCGGGAAACCGAGGTTGATGCGATGGTGTCCGACTGGACGAGCCGGCACGACAAGCACGAGGCGATGCGGATCATCGGCGCGGCCGGCATTCCGGCCGGCGCGGTGCTGGACACCAGCGAATTGCTGAACGATCCCAGCTTCGAGGCTCGTGGTATCATGCAGACAGTCCAGCACCCGACGGTCGGGCCATACAAGATGGCCAGCTTCCCGGTGCGCTTCTCGGGCCGGCCAACACAGCTGAAGCCGGCGCCGCTGCTCGGGCAGCACACCGACGATGTGCTGGAGGGACTGGCTTGGTATCAGCGGTGACGATGCAGGCGCGTTGCGCGGCAGTGGCGTGATCGGCTGAACAGCGAACACGGGAGAAGATCATGGCGGAACTGACCGGCTCGGAAATTCTGGCCAAATGCCTGAAGAAGGAAGGCGTGGACGACCTGTTCTTCATCATGGGCGGGCCGATGCTGCTGGCCGAGGCGACCTGCATCAAGGAAGGCATCCGCATGATCGACGTCCGCCACGAGCAGGCGGCGGCGTTCATGTGCCAGGCGTACAGCCGGTTGCTGCAGAAACCGTCGGCCTGCATGGCGGCCAGCGGACCGGGCGTGACCAATCTGGTGACCGGCGTCGCCAATGCGCTGATCGATTGCTGCCCGGTGGTGGCGATCGGCGGATCCTCGCCGATCAGCCAGTTCGGCCGGCAGGTGTTCCAGGAGATCGACCAGGTCGCCATCATGCGCGGCTGCGTCAAATACGCCGACCGCATCCATAATCTGAAGCGCATTCCGCAGCAGGTGAATTTCGGCTTCCAGAAGGCGATGTCGGGCAAGCCGGGGCCGGTCTATCTCGATTTTCCCGGTGATATTCTCTACCAGAAGATCGACGAGGACGCGGTCGATTGGAGCTTTGCCGGACGGCCGTTGCTGAACCCGCGCCCGCTGGGGAACCCGCAGCAGGTGGCGAAGCTGGTCGATGCGCTGGCGCGCGCGAAGCAGCCGATCCTGGTGTCCGGCAGTGGCGTGATCTGGTCGCAGGCGTGGCCGGAAATGCAGGCGCTGGTGGATAAGATCGGCATCCCGTTCTACACCACCCCTCAGGGCCGCGGCGTGGTGCCGGACGATCACCCGTGTTCCTACATGACGATGCGCAGTTCGGCGTTTCGCGACGCGGACCTGATCGTGGTGCTGGGCACGCGGATGAACTACATCATCGGCCACGCGGCGCCGCCCCGGTTCGGCGCGAATGCAACGATCGCGCGGATCGACATCGATGCGGACGAGATCGCCACGGCGGCCCGCTTCGTCGATATCCCGATCGTCGGCGACTGCAAGATGGTGCTGCAGCAGGTGCTGGACGGGATCGGCGGCAAGATCAACACCGACAGCTACAAGGGATGGCGGCAGAAGCTGGCGGAAGGCGAGACGGCCAAGCGTGCCGGCAGCGGCGCGAACAAATATGCGGAGGATGGCGACATCCATCCGGTACGGCTGCTGGAGGAGATCCGGAATTTTGCCCGGCGCGATGCGATCCTGTGCGTCGATGGGCAGGAGACGCTGAATTTCGGCCGCCAGACGATGCCGACCTTCGCACCGGGGCACCGGCTGAATTCGGGACCGTTCGGGACCATGGGCGTCGGGCTGCCGTTCGGCGTCGGCGCCAAGGTGGCGAAGCCGGACAAGCAGGTGATCGTGGTACACGGCGACGGCTCGTTCGGGATGAACGCGATGGAGCTGGACACCGCGGTGCGGCACAAGATCCCGATCCTGGTGGTGATCAGCCTGAACGGCGGGTGGACGGCGGATCCGAAGCGGGAAAAGCCCGGCCGCGATCTTGGTTACACACGGTTCGACAAGATGGCCGAGGCGCTTGGCTGCTACGGGGAATACGTGGAACGTCCGGAAGACATCCGTCCGGCGCTGGAACGCGCGCAAGCCAAGGTGGATGAGGGGATGGTGGCGTTGGTCAACGTCAAGACCGACTATCGCGCGCGGTACGCAGGGGCGGCATTCAGCGATTATTCGACGTAGAATCCGGATTGAGCCAGACGGTCTGGCCGGCGCCAAGACCAGGGTTTGGCGTAATTGGATCGACGCGCAGGAAGAACGTGTTCAGATCATGATCGCCCGTGGCGCGAGCGGCGCGCCACGTGGCGAATTCACCCCGTTGCGCAGTTCACTGACCCTGCCGGCCGTTGTCCCTGCGGCGTTCGGCAGTTCAACCGAAATGCGGGATCCGATTGAAATTCGGCCCAACCTATCCTCGCGCAGGTTGAAACCGAGCCAGGTACCATGTTCAGGAATAAGGGTCAGAACGGTCTCTCCTGGAACGATCGCCTCCCCGAGTTCCGGAACGAGCAAACCGATCACTCCGGCGGCCGGCGCTCGCAGCAACATTTTCGTGGCCCTTGCCTCGACCACGTCACTCGCGGCCTGCGCCGCCTTTACCTGTGCATCTGCCAGGGCACGCTCCTCGGACGTCGGTCCGAGCTGGGCCTCCGCATAGCGTGCCTCGGCGACGGCGAGGTCCGCGGTATCACGAGCCGCTTCGGCGCGCGCCTCGTCCGGTTCCTGTAGCAAGTGTCAGATCGTCGGCGGCCCGTTCGGTCTGCGCCTTCCGGACGGCGATCGTCTCAGCCCGGAACCCGGCCTTGACGCGGGCCACCTCCGCATCCGCGACGGCGAGGTCGGCTTCACTCTGGTGATACGTGGCCATCAGCTCCGGATTGTCGATCCGGATGATCGGAGACCCCAGCTTGACGTCCTCGGATCGCGTCACCGGGATCTGCGCGACGCGCCCATCGACCCGCGCAGCCATGTCGAAGGTCCTGCACTGCACCTCACCCTGGATCATCAAAGGCTCGCCGCGCGTCAGGTATCAGACCGACAGCCCTACCATTGTTACAAACAGGATGCTGAGGAGAATTACGGCCGCCATTGGGGCACGCGCCTGGGATGCCGATCTGGACGGGTCGCAACCGAATCCTCCGGCAGAGGATTTGGAGCCTTCCCGACAGGGCCGATCGGGAAGGTACGAGTATGCCAGGGCACGCCTTGCAACGCGAGCGAAAGTATGGACAGTCCCGGCGTTCCGCATAGACACCGAAAGCGCCCTGGGGGATGCTTGCAGCATGGATATAGCATATATCTCCGCGGCTTCGGCGCTGGCCGGATCGGTCGTCGGCGGCCTTACATCTGGCATTACCACCTGGCTGAGCCAACGCGCCCAGGCCAGGGCGGGCCTGGTCGCTCATACCGGTCACAACGAGAGGACCTCTACAAGGGATTTATCGATCTGACATCGAAGACGTATGGCGATGCCCTCATGCACGACGAGCCGCAGATGCAGGACCTTGTGCGTCTTTACGCCATGGTCAGCATGATGCGGATTGTTTCGTCACCGCGGATTGTTGATCGAGCGGACAAGGTGGTCCAGACGGTGACTGACACCTACTTCGCACCGAACAGGACGTTCGACGAGCTGCGCGAACTACGGCCTGTCGTCAATTCCCGCCGGACCGTCTTCCGATCACTGCCCGGTTGGGTGAGTCCGAATTGCAACATCCGGCGGTGAACGGCACGGAGCAACGCAATAGCCGATTCCGGCGCGGCGGGTTTTTCAATTCATAGGCGGTCAGCTTTGGAGGGCTGACCGATGCGCCGCTACGGACTTCGTGACGACCAGTGGGACCGGATCAAGGACCTGTTGCCCGGTCGAGAGGGTTCGGTCGGCGTGACCGCGACGGACAACCGCCGGTTCGTTGAAGCGGTTCTGTACCGTTACCGGGCCGGGATTCCTTGGCGCGATCTGCCAGAGCGCTTCAGCGATTGGAACAATACCCACCGGCGTTTCAGCCGTTGGGCGAAATCCGGTGTCTGGAAGCGGATGTTTCAGGTTCTGGCCGTCGATACCGACAACGAATACGCGATGCTCGACAGCACCATCGTGCGGGCCCATCAGCACAGTGCCGGTGCTAAAAAAAAGACCCGACGAGGACCAGGCGATCGGTCGCTCGCGCGGCGGATTGAGCACCAAGATCCATACCCTGGTCGACGCACTTGGCAATCCGATTGGCTTCCACCTGACCGGTGGCGAGGTTCACGATCTGGTTGGGGCCGACCATCTCCTGCCGGACATGCAGGCCGACATGCTGATCGCCGACAAGGCATTTGACGCCGACCAGCGGGTCATCGAGCCACTCGCGGCAGCCGGCAAGACCGCGGTCATTCCGCCAAAGGCAAATCGCCGGGCGCCCCGCAAGTTCAATCGTCATATCTACAAGGAACGCCATCTGATCGAGAACTTCTTTGCCAAGCTCAAGCAGTTTCGCGCTATCGCCACACGCTACGATAAGACCGCACGCAACTTCCTCGCCGCCGTTTATCTCACCGCCAGCGCGATTTGGCTGAATTGACGACACGCCCTAATGCAGACCGACGCAATCGATCCGCTGAGGGATTTCAGCGAGGCGGCTCGCGACGAACCACGAACGTTTCCGTGGCGCTAGAGCACTTTGTTGCAGAGCGTGATTCGCGCTTTCCGCCTCAAGCGATCACGCTCAGGCGGCTGATCGCCAAGACGCAATCACGATACGCCGACCTACCGCCCCGCTGCCCCCGCCACCTCACTCGCGAAATCCGGCCCCTGCGGCTTGTCGATCCCCTCGCCCAGCGTGAAGCGCGCGAAATCCGCCACCCTGGCGCCGGACTTGGCCAGCACCGCCCTCACCCGGCTATCCCCGTCATGCACCCAGACCTGCTCCAGCAGAACGACTTCCTCATAGAACTTCCGGATACGCCCTTCGACCATCTTCTCGATGATCGCGTCCGGCTTGCCCGACCCGCGCGCCTGCTCGCGGAAGATCGCCTTCTCGCGTTCCAGCGCCGCCGGATCGATCCCGGCGACATCCACCGCCTCCGGCCGGCTGGCGGCGATCTGCATGCCCATCTGGCGGCCCAGCATCTCCAGCCCTTCCAGTTCGTCCGGCGCCTCGACCGCCACGATCACCCCGATGCGCCCAAGCCCGGCGCGCAACGGCTGATGCACATAGGTGGCAACGACACCTTTCGGCAGGCTGATCACGCGGACGCGCCGCAGCGTCATGTTCTCCCCGATCGTCGCCACCAGATGCGTGAGCTGCTCGGCCACCGACCGCCCGGCGCCGGGGAACGGCGCCGCCTTCAGCGCCTCGATGTCCTCGCCGGTTTCCAGCGCCAGCCTGGCCACAGTCTCGACGAAGGTCTGAAAGCTGTCGTTGCGGGCGACAAAGTCGGTCTCGGCGTTCACCTCGATCATTGCCGCCTTCAGCGGCACGGAGGCGACGCCGACCAGGCCCTCGGCGGCCACGCGGCCGGATTTCTTCGCCGCCGCCGCCAGCCCCTTCTTGCGCAACCAGTCGATCGCCTGCTCCAGGTCGCCGCCGGTTTCAGTCAGCGCCCGCTTGCAGTCCATCATGCCCGCGCCGGTCTTTTCGCGCAGTTCCTTCACCAGTGCCGCGGTGATCTCGGCCATTGTTCAGTTCCCAGAGGTAAGTTGCCAGTGGTCAGTTGCCAAATCATCAGGCGTGCGCCCGCTCGGTCGGAACCTCAACGCGCGGCATTGCCTCCGGCGGCAGCTCCTCGGCGGCGCCGATGTCAGCGCCGGACCCAGCCAGCTCGGCGCTGATGCCGTCCAGAACAGCGCCGGCCACCAGCTCGCAATACAGCGTGATCGCGCGGATCGCGTCGTCGTTGCCGGGGATGGGATAGGTGACGCCCTGCGGGTCGGAGTTGCTGTCGAGAATTGCGACAACGGGGATTTTCAGCTTGTTGGCCTCTTCGACCGCAAGCTTCTCCTTGTTGGTGTCGATCACGAACAGGATGTCCGGCAGCCCGCCCATTTCCTTGATGCCGCCCAGCGCACGTTCCAGCTTTTCGCGTTCGCGCGTGATGTTCAGCACCTCTTTCTTGGTCAGGCCCTGGATATCGCCGGCGAGCAATTCCTCGATCTGACGCAGCCGCTTGATGCTGCCGGTGATGGTCTTCCAGTTGGTCAGCGTGCCGCCGAGCCAGCGGTGGTTGATGTAGTACTGGCCGCAGCGCTTGGCGGCTTCCGCCACGTACTCGCCGGCCGCGCGCTTGGTGCCGACCAGCAGCACGCGCCCGCCGGCCGCCGTCACGTCGCGGATTGCGCGCAACGCGCGGTCCAGCATCGGCACGGTCTGCTGCAGGTCGATGATGTGGACCTGGTTGCGCACGCCATACAGATATGGCCCCATGCGCGGGTTCCAGCGCCGCGTGTGGTGGCCGAAATGCACGCCGGCTTCAAGAAGCTGGCGCAGGGTGAACTCGGGCATCGCCATGATGCGGGATCCTTTCCGTTCGTCCGGTTGTGCCTCCGCGGGGCTGCGCCCTGTGACAGGCACCGGACCCGGACAAAGCCGGGAAAGGCGCCCCGCGTGTGAATTATCGGCGGGTGCGCCGCCGACGGCGGGGATATGGCGGAGCGGTCGCGGATTGGCAAGCTCCGGCTACTGACTTACCGTCGAGCGTGCAACACAAACGGGAGCGAACCGCCGATGATCATTGAAATGCGCAGCTACGACCTGAAGCCGGGCAGCTTGGCGGAGGTGGAGAAACGGTTCGGCGAAGCCTTGCCGGTGCGCACCAAATTCTCGCCTCTGGGGGCGTTCTGGCACACCGAAGTCGGGCCGCTGAACCGGGTCATTCATGTCTGGCCGTACGACAGTTTCGAGCAGCGCACCCAGGCCCGCGCCGAGGCCGCGAAAACCGGACAGTGGCCGCCGAAGCTCGGCGAATTCTGCGTGTCGTTGCAGAGCGAAATCTACATCCCGACGCCGTTCTCTCCGCCGCTGGAACCGCGGGAGCTGGGCGGCATCTACGAAATCCGCAGCTACACGCTCGCCCCCGGCGCGATCCCCGGCCAGATCGAGCGCTGGAGCGGCAGCATCGCCGGGCGCGTGAAGCTGTCGCCGCTGGTCGGCTGCTGGTATTCGGAGTTCGGCGGCCTGAACAAGTGGGTCCACATCTGGGCCTACAAGGACGCCGCCGAGCGCGCCCGCATCCGCGCCCAGGCGATGTCATCAGGCGTCTGGCCGCCGCCCGGCTCGCCGCCCGGCAACACGGTGAAGCAGGAGAACATGCTGGTGGTGCCCGCCAGCTTCTCGCCGCTGCGATAAGCGCTCGGGAGCGGCAGGGGAGGGGTCATGACGAAACCCGAAGCACTCGACGCCGACATCGTCATCGTCGGCGCCGGATCCGCCGGCTGCGTGCTGGCCGCCCGGCTGACCGAGGACACGTCCTGCCGCGTGATCCTGCTGGAAGCCGGCGGCGCCGATACCAACCGCTGGATCCACATCCCGCTCGGCTTCGGCAAGACCTTTGCCGATCCCTCGGTCAATTGGTGCTACGAAACCGAGCCTGATCCGGGCGTTGCCGGCCGGCGCATCTTCTGGCCGCGCGGGAAGGTGCTCGGCGGGTCGTCGTCGATCAATGGCATGGTCTATATCCGCGGCCAGGCGGAGGACTTCGACCTCTGGCGCCAGATGGGCTGCACGGGCTGGTCGTTCGACGACGTGCTGCCGTACTTCCGCCGCTCCGAGCACAACACGCGCTTCGCCGATGACTGGCACGGTCATGGTGGGCCGCTTTGCGTTTCCGACGTGGCGCAGCGCAGCCCGATCTGCGACGCGTTCATTGCCGCCGCGCAAGCCGAAGGTTTCCCGGCCAACGAAGACTTCAACGGTGCCCGTCAGGAGGGCGCCGGGTACCACCAAACCACCACGCGCCGCGGCCGCCGCTGCTCCACCGCCGCCGGCTACCTGCGTCCGGTGATGCGGCGGCCGAACCTGCGCGTGATCACCGGCGCGATGGTTGAACGCTTGCTGTTCGACGGCCGCCGCGCCACCGGCGTGGCCTTTCGCCAGCAGGGCCAGCCGCAGCTTGCCCATGCAACACGCGAAACGATCCTGTGTGGCGGATCCATCAACTCCCCACAACTGCTCATGCTGTCGGGGCTGGGGCCGCAGGAACATCTTGGCGAGCTCGGAATTCCCGTCCTGCAACACCTGCCGGGCGTCGGACAGGGATTGCAGGACCATTACTCGGCCGGTATCAAGCTGAAATGCCGATTCCCCATCACCGTCAACGACGTCATGCTGAGCAACTTCCGCAAGCTGCGAGCCGGATTGCACTATTACACGCTGCGTCGGGGTGCGCTGGCGGTAATCGCCGCCGAGGCGGCGTTGTTCGCCCGCACCCGCCCGGAACTGGAAACGCCCGACGTGAAGCTGTCGGTTACCAGCTTCAGTTCCGATCGCCCGCAGGACGGGCTGCACCAATGGTCCGGGTTCTCGGTCGGCGCCTGGCAGCTTCGCCCGGAAAGCCGCGGGGAAATCCGGCTGAAGACGCCCAATCCGGCCGATCCTCCGGCAATGCATCCGAACTACCTGGCCACCGAGACCGACCGGCGAACCCTGGTGGCCGGGCTGCGGATCGGCCGTCGCCTGCTGGAAGCGCCGGCGCTGCGGCATTTCGTTGCAACCGAGTACCGTCCGGGTCCCGAGGTGCAGACCGACAACGAACTGCTGGATTATGCCCAGCGGTTCGGCAGCACGACCTTCCATCCCACCAGCACCTGCCGGATGGGGAACGATCCGATGGCGGTGGTCGATCCGGAGCTGCGCGTGACAGGCATCGGCGGACTGCGCGTGGCGGATGCGTCGGTGATGCCGACGGTGGTGTCCGGCAACACCAACGCGGCAGCGATCATGATCGGCGAGAAAGCGGCGGACCTGGTGCGCGGCGAACGCGCGTGGCAGCCACTGTGAACCGAGGCAGCCTTATGCGTCGGCGGACGGCACCTGGCGGCTGCGCTTCAGGCGGGCGCGGCGCGTCTTGTTGTCCTGCCGTCGCGCACGAGAGGCGGCGGTCGGCCGCGTAGGCACACGTTTCACCGGCGGCAGCTCGGCGCGGCGGATCAGCCGGATCAGCGTCTCCATTGCCGCGGCGCGGTTGCGTTCCTGCGTGCGGTGGCGCTGTGCGGTGATCACCAGCTCGCCGGTCTGGGTCAGGCGCTTTCCGGCGAGCCGGGCGAGGCGAGTGCATACGTCATCGGGCAACCCGGACGCCGCCAGAACCAGGCGAAGCTGCACCGCGCTGGCGACCTTGTTGACGTTCTGCCCGCCGGGGCCGGAGGCGCGGACGAACGTCTCGGTGATAGCACGGTCGTCGATGCTGAGTGTGTCGCCGACGCGGATCATCCCGCTGCCAATCCGGCCGGGATCGCCAGCCGGGCCGCTGGTGCGGTGAGCAAATCCAGGCGGACACGCGGCCGCATACGGTCAATCGAATCCGTAGAACGCCGCCGCCGTTTTCCCGAGCACGGCGGCGCGTTGCTGCTGCGACAGCCCATCCAGAAGCGCAACGGTCGCCGAGCGCCATCGAGCGTAGCCGCCGGCCAGTTCCACCACAGGCCAGTCGCTGCCCCAGATCAGCCGCGCCGGTCCAAATACTTCCAGCAGGTGGTCCACGTAGCGGGACAGATCATCCACGCGCCAGTCGCGTACCGCCTCGGTAACCAGCCCCGAGAGCTTGCAAGCCGCCGCGGTTTCTCGCGCCACGCGGGCAATGTCCGATGCCCACGGTTCGAACCGGCCTTTGGCGATGTCCGGCTTCGCCGCGTGATCGATCACCACCGGCAGGTCCGGATGCCGCGCGCACAAGGTCAGCATGGCCGGCAGATGACGTGGCTGGATCAGGGCGTCGAAACGCAGCCCGGATGCCACCATGGTCTGCAACGTCGGTTGCACGTGGTCGCGCAAAATCCAGTTGGTATCAGCGATGTCCTGAAGCATCGGCCGCAACCCCTTCAGCAGGACATCGCCGGCCAGCGCCGCCACGCGATCCGGTGCATCCGGTGCACCGAGATCGGTCCAGCCGACCACGCCGCGCACCAGTCCGCCAGATGCACGCGCGCTCTCCAGCAGGAATGCCGTTTCGGCCTCGGTAGGCGCCGCCTGCACCAGCACGGTCGCCGCGATTCCGTCCAGCAACGGGCGCAGATCATCCAGGTCGTAATCGCGACAAATCGGCAGGTCCGGCGTGAGCCAGCCATAGTCGCCGCGCGCTACCTGCCAGACATGGTGGTGGGCATCGACCATCATGGGCGGATCACGCCCTTGGTGAGCAGGATGTTGCCATAGAGCCGCCGCTCGCCGGTCTGCACGATGACGAAGGCTTCGGCGGCGGCGCGGTAGAACTCCTGCCGATCCAGCCGCGCCGGGGGAGCCAGGCCGTGGCGTTGCAGGATGGCGATGAACTCGGCGACGGCATCCGGCGTGGCGGATGGGTCGCCGACCACCTGCATCACGGCGACCGGGTCGGGAATGAAATCATCGACCGGCAGCACCGACAGGATCGCTTCCAGCATGGCGGTGGCGGCGATTCCGGGCGTGCGCACCAGCCGCCGCGCGGTCGCCGCGCCGGGGAAGTTGGCATCCACGATCACCACGCGGTCGCCATGTCCGGCGCTGGCGAGCGCATGCAGCAGGTCGGGGCTCAGCAGAGGATTGATGCCACGCAGCATGGTGTCGCGCTATCGTCCGTATCGCCGCTCCCGCGACTGGAACGTCCGGATCGCCCGCAGCAGATCGATTCGCCGGAACGCCGGCCAGTTCACGTCGGTGAAGTGGAACTCGCTGTGGACGCTTTGCCAAAGCAGGAATCCCGATAACCGCAGCTCGCCGCTGGTGCGGATGATCAGGTCGGGATCGGGCAGGCTGGGCAAGTACAGGTGCCGCCCGATCGCCTGCGGCGTGACTTCCGCCGCCGCATCGGTCAGCCCCAGCCCGCGTTCGGCCAGTTCACCCATCAATGAGCGCATTGCGTCAGCGATTTCTTCCCGGCCGCCGTAGTTGGCGGCAATGGTCAGCGTCATTTGTCGGTTCGCCGCGGTGGCAAGCCGAGCCGCCTCGATCGCGGCAACCAGCGGTGCCGGCAGCAGGTCCAGCCGGCCGATCGCCTGCACCCGCACCCCGAGCCGGCGGATTCGCGGGTCAGCCGCCAGACTGCGCATCTTCTGCTCGATCGCGGCCAGAATGCCGGAGACTTCTTCGGCCGGGCGCGCCAGATTATCGGTGGAGCAGACCCAGAGCGTGACGGCGCGCACCCCGAGCTCGCCGCACCAATCCAGCACCTCATCCAGTTTGCCGGCACCCATCGCGTAGATGCGGCGGAAATCGCGCAGCCCGGCCCCGCGAGCGTGGCGGCGATTGCCGTCCAGGATGATGCCGACGTGCCGCGGCATCGCACCGGCACGGACCTGGTGCAAAAGTTGCACCTCGTAGCCCGCATAGAGCCACGGCCGGACGAGCCCCGCTATCCGGCGGACCAGCCGTCGCAGGCGCGACCGCGCCGCGTCTGCGACCTCGGGTGGCGCGCCAATGGCAGCGTCGCCGGCGGAAAAGGCGGATTGTTGCGGAAGGGGCTGATCGAACTGGCCAGACACGGGGGGGCCTATAGCATGGGGCGGACGGCAGTTTGAAGCAGCGCCCCTTTCGAGAGCGTAAATCGTGCGACTGTGGCGGATGGGTTTCGACCGCACATGCTTCGCCGGCCGAAGCTCATCCGGCCGCCAGGCTTTCCCGCCGCCGTCACGGGGCTATAGTCGTGCCGCGAGAGTTACCGCGAGAAGGACAAATCATGCCAGCAGTATCGCTGAACCACTACACGATCATGGTGCAGGACCTCGAGCGGACGAAGGAATTCTATGAGGACGTGGTGGGATTGACGTCCGGCGACCGCCCGCCGCTGGCCTTCCCGGGCTACTGGCTTTATTGCGGCGGCGTGCCGACAGTGCATCTGGTCGGCCACCGGCCGGAAAACCCGGAATTCGACGGCGCGCCGGAGACCGGGCGGCTGGACCACATCGCTTTCGCCGCGGAGAACCTGAAACTGATGCGAGAGCGGCTGCGGGCACGCGGAATCCACTACGATGAACGCGTGCTGCCGCGACTGAACATGACGCAGCTCTTCTTCAAGGATCCGGACGGCATCAATATCGAGTTCAATTTTCCGGCTGACGAGACGGTCTGAAAGCGACGATCGATGGCCGCGACGATCGAGCTGATCCTGGTGGCGCGGTCCGATCGTGTTGTGCTCGAGCGGATGATGCAGCTCTATGCGCACGACTTCTCGGAATTCGCCCCGCGCAAATCGTTGCACGGCGAACTGTCGGACGATGGGCGGTTTTCCTGCGCATCGCTGGACAAGTACTTCGCGGTGAGCGGTTATGTCGCGCTGCTGACCCGTGTCGATGGCCGGATCGGCGGTTTCGTTCTGGTGAGCCCGCCATTCGCGTCGGTGCTGCCGAACGAGCACGCCATCGCCGAGTTTTTCGTGTTGCGGAAATACCGTCGTGCCGGGATCGGCACGGCGGCTGCGCGCGGGTGCTTCCGCCGCTTCCCGGGGCGGTGGGAGGTGCCAGTGGCGCATTATAACCAGCCGGCGCTGACCTTCTGGCGATCGGTACTGACGGATGCCGGCGGCATCGACGAGTTATCCGAGGAGCCCGGAGACGGCCGGCGATGGTCGGGCCCTGTCCTGCGTTTCGTGAGCCGTTCCGACGATCCGGTTTGAGCGCAGGTCAATAAATTATTGCGCCTCCATCATGGCTTGGCACTTGGTCCCGCTTATGGACTCCTGGCGCACTCGATCTCGGACACTCGCCCACCACGCCGGCTTCGGCGCGCGATCAGCGTGGCCATTCCGTAGGAATGTATCATCATGACGGAACAGACAGCGGTTGGTGCTGAGCAGTTCGTTCAGCTGATCGGCGTCAACACTCATATCGACTTCACGTGGGCCGAGTACGGAAAGCTCAGCGTCGTCGAAGGCGCGCTTGCTTATCTCGGTGTGTTGAACGTAGGCGCTGCCTGGCTGCCGACACATTCAGGACCGGTCGAGGAAGCCGCCCCGGTGCTGCGGCAGCTTCCAGCCGAGCAGCCGCCCGGCGATCAGCGTGCGCAGCACCTGCGCCGTCCCACCGCCGATGGTGAACATCCGCGCGTCGCGCGCCATACGCTCCATCGAATAGTTTCGGGAGTAGCCGCGGGCGCCAAACACCTGCAGCGCGTCGTTGGTGACGCGAATAGCCATGTCCGCGGCAAACAGCTTTGCCTCGGCTGCCAGCAACGGGTCCGGCAGCGGCGCGGCGGTGGCTGCGGCGCGGTGGATCATCAGCCGCGCTGCCTCGATGCCGACATGCATGTCGGCCAGCATCCATTGCAGGCCCTGAAACTCCCCGATCGGACGGCCGAACTGGCGGCGGGATGCGGCGAATGCCAGCGCCTCATCGAACGCGCCCTGCGCAAGGCCCAGTGCGACCGTCGCGGCTCCGACCCGCTGGCTGTTATAGGCTTCCATCAACGCGGCAAAACCCCGCTTCCAGCCGCCCGGGGTTTGCAGCACCATCTGTTGCGGAACTTCAAGATCCTGGAAGAGGATCTCGGTTTCCGGGATGCCGCGCAGGCCCATGGCGGGTTCGCGCGTGCCGATCACAAGCCCAGGCGTGCCACGCAATGCAAGGAACCCGCCAATGCCGAGCTCCGTGCCGTCCTGATCGAAGGCGCGGGCGAAAATCAGGTGCAGCCGGGACACACCGCCGCCGGTGATCCAGTGTTTTCGGCCGTTGATGATGAAATGCTCGCCGCGCCGGTCGGCCCGCGTGGTCATCTCGCTGGCGGCGGACCCGGCATCCGGCTCGGTGATGCAGATGGCGGGCTTGTCGCCGCCCAGCACCTGCTCGGCAGCCAACCGCTTCTGCGCCTCGGTTCCGTACAGCATGACGGCGGAGATCGCGCCCATGTTGGCCTCGACCGCGATGCGCCCGGTGACACCGCACACCTTGGCCATTTCCTCGATGATCAACGCCGCATCCAGAAAGGATCCGCCGGCGCCGCCATAGGCCGTCGGGATGGTGTATCCCATCAACCCTGCGTCGCGCAGCGCGGCGACGTTGTCCCACGGATATTCCTCGGTCCGGTCGATCTCGGCGGCGCGTGCGCGGATGGTGCCTTGCGCCAGCACATTGGCGCGGGCCTGAAGACGAAGCTGTTCCGGGGTCAGCCCAAAATGCATGGATGCGTTCCCGGTTGACACGCCGACCGGCTTCAGCGTCGCTTGGTGCGCGTCTTTGTTTTGTTCGAGCTTTTGAGCCACCACTTCACCGGCTCCGGCTCCGGTTCCGCGGCGGCTGGCATTGTCGATCGCGCGCCGGCGGAGCCGGGCTCGGGTTGTCTGGCGCCGGCGTCCCGCGTGCGGGGCGCCGGTGGCGGAGTTGAGGATTGCCAGGGGCGCGGTTCGGACCGTGCCGCCCGTGCCCTGATCGACTTGTCGGCTCCCTGGCGCGCCCGGCGCTCGTCGGCCGCGACGGCCAGAGCAAGCTGCAATTCCTCCTCGGCCGCGCGCTGCTGGCCGGCCGCTGATTCCAGCTTCGCCTCGGTTTCGCTGAGCGCCGCTCGCAGCGATTCCGTCGTTGCGCGTTCGGCTTCGATCGCCTGCTGCGCGTCGTTGGCCGCCAGTTGCGCATGACCCAGCCGCGTCTGCAAATCGTGGATCACGGCCTGCGCCTCGGTCAACAACCGTTCCGCCTTCTCGCGCGCCTCGCGTTCGGCGCGTGCGGCGAGCTCGGCGGCTTCGAGGCGATTCGTGGTGGGTGCCGTCTGCGGCGTTGTCTCGTCACGGCGTTGCAGACGGCCATGCACGACGGGAACCTCTCCGTCGGCGACGAACCGGCGCTTGGGCCGGTTGGTCGGCGACACGCGTTCCATGGTGGGCGTTGCCGGATGCGGGCGGGTCTGCTCGCCTTCCAGGCCAAGCGCCCGGCGCATCCTGGCTTCGGCCTCACCGAGGCGCAGCGTATCCGGTGGTGGCTGATCGTTCGACAGAGGAGTGGTTCCCCGGCTGGCCCGCTGGTCGACGAGCCGCAGTCGTTTCAAGGGTTGAGCTGGCCGACGAATCGTTCCAGCGAAGCGCAGTGTAGCATAACGCCGCCAGGCAACCAGCTAACGCCGGCTCGGCATTCCCGGCCCCGAACGCTCTTTTCAGGTCCGCCCGGCACGCGCAAGGTAGGTGCGGTTGTCGTTGCCGTCCAGACCCCGCGCAAGCGGGAAATCATCGTAAGGGAGTGTATCGATGCCGGCCAGAACCTATGAGGTCACGACCGAGGACGCCGAGTATCTTCGTCACGGTGACAAGGGCCTGATGCTGCGGCTATACAAGCCGCGGGGCGACGGTCCGTTTCCGGCGGTGATCGACTTGCATGGCGGGGCCTGGACATCAGGCGACCTCGGGGAATGTCAAGGACGCGACGAGGCCCTGGCGCAGGCCGGATTCGTTGTCGTCGCGCTGAATTTCCGTCAGGCCGGCGACGGCTACCCGGCTTCGTTGGCCGACATCAATTATGGAATACGTTGGGTAAAGACCCGTGCCGCCGATCTGCGGACCCGTCCGGACCTGGTCGGCATCGCCGGCCAGTCGAGCGGCGGACATCTGGCCATGCTGGCGGCGATGCGGCCGCGCGATGCCAGATACGCGGTGATCCCGACGCAGTCCGGGGTCGATGCGACGGTACGGTGCGTGGCAATGCTGTGGCCGGTGATCAATCCGCTGTCGCGCTACCGTAACGCAATACGCCAGCACGCCAGCGCGGATCCTCCGGCCTGGAGCAACAACATGAAGGAACGTCACGACGTTTATTGGCGAACCGAGGCGGCGATGGCCGAGGGCAATCCCATGCTGGCGCTGGAACGCGGGGAGCCTGTGGTCACTCCACCGGCGCTTTGGGTGCAGGGCCGGCCGGACCCGGTGCACGATTATCACGACCCGGATTCGGCGTTGCCCGTCAACGAGCCGGAACGCTTCGTCGCGAACTATCGCAAGGCGGGCGGCACGATCGAGCTTGTCGCCGTCGAACAGGCGTTGCGGCCGACCGCATCTATCGAACCAGTGATTGGGTTCCTGCGCGAGACGCTTCGGGGGTAGCGCGCATCAGCCCACCGGCTCGCTCCACGAAGGCTGCGATGTCGGCCACGCCCTGGCCGGCGCGGACGTTGGCGAACACGAACGGGCGCTGGCCGCGCATCCGCCTGGCGTCGCGGTCCATGATGTCCAGGCTGGCGCCGACCAGCGGGGCGAGGTCGATCTTATTGATCACCAGCAGGTCGCTGCGGGTGATTCCCGGGCCGCCCTTGCGCGGGATCTTGTCGCCGGCAGAAACGTCGATGACGTAGATGGTCAGGTCGGCGAGTTCCGGGCTGAACGTGGCGGCAAGGTTGTCGCCGCCGCTTTCGATCAGGATCAGGTCGAGATTTGGAAACCGCCGATTCATCTCGGCGACTCCCGCAAGATTGATCGAGGCGTCCTCACGGATCGCGGTGTGCGGGCAACCGCCGGTCTCGATGCCCATGATACGGTCGGGGGACAGCGAGCCCGCGCGAGTGAGGAAGTCCGCATCTTCTTTCGTATAGATGTCGTTGGTAATCGCGGCGATCTCGTAGCGGGCGCGGAAGTGCTTGCACAAAGCGTCCATCAGGGCGGTCTTGCCGGTGCCGACCGGGCCGCCGATCCCGAGACGGAGCGGACCGTTGGGGCTTTTCATGTGCGGAACAGCCTCGTGTACTGGGTTTCGTGGCGCATGGCGGCGATATCCGAGCGGAAGCAGGCGCCCCCGATTTCGTCCAGCGTGGCAGTAATGGTTTCGTCGGCCACTTTCGCGATCGTCGGCTCCAGCGCGGCCAGCGCGCGAAGCCCGGCCGTCTGCCCAAGCGGAACCAGCCGCACCGCGGCCGAGATCAGGTTGGTGGTGAAGGCCAGCAGGTAACCCGCGGCGGCTGCGTCCTCGGGGATGTCGTGTTCGGCGGACAGAGCGCCGAGCGCGATCGGATAGGGCAGGGCGGTCGTGGACAGTTTGGCCAGCCGTGTGCCGCCCCAGGGCTGTGCGGCGCGTGCGAATGCCGCGCCTTGCGCCAGGGTTTCCGATTGCCGCTCGCGACATGTTGCAATGGCCGCCCCCAGCTCGCACAGGTCCTGCAAAGCCGTCATGTCGGGGGCGCGGTGCGCATGACGCAGCAGGATCGCATCCGAGCGGCCGGTGCCGTGCATCAGGACATCGCCGAGCCAGTCGCTCAGGTCCGTTTCGTCCTGGATGTTACCGGCTTCGACCGCCCATTCCAGCCCGTGGCTGTAGGCGAACGCGCCGGTCGGGAAGGCCGGGGACAGCCAGGCCAGCAGCCGCAGCAGTGGTTCAGTGCGCATCGTCATGAGGGTGATGGTGTGCGCCCGCGTAGGCGCCTGCCTCTGGATCGAATGGTGCGTCGATGGCGTGGACATGGCCGCCCAGACCGTGGATCATTTGGGCGATCACGTGATCGGGTCTGATACGGATGCGATCGCCCATAAGTTGCACCGGCAAGTGCCGGTTGCCGAGGTGCCAGGCGATACGCACCAGCCCGCCCGGATCATTGGCGTGAATCTCCAGCAAAGGTTCCGGCCTGGCCCGCACGCGCACCACATTGCCGGATTCCAGCGCGAGCCCGTCGCCTTCGTGCATCCGCGTCGTGTGCGGCAGGTCCAGCAGCAGATCAGTGCCGGCTTCGGTGCGCAGCAACAGGCGGCGGCGGTGCCGCAGGTCGAACTCCAGCAGGACGGAATCGACCGCCCGGCCGGTGTCCCACGTGCCGGCGGGGAGCACGGCGATGGCGCGCACGGGCGGCATCAGAACAGGAAGTATCGCTGCGCCATCGGCAGCACGGTCGCCGGCTCGCAGGTCAGCAGGGTGCCATTGGCGCGCACCTCATAGGTTTCCGGATCGACTTCGATCACCGGGGTTGCGTCATTGTGGATCATCGACCGCTTGCCGATGCCGCCCCGCGTGTCGGCCACGGCTACCAGCCGACGCGACAGCTTCAGGGCAAGACCGAGCTCGGCATCCAGTGCGGCGCGGGATACGAAGGTCACGCAATTCTCGGTCAGCGCACGGCCAAAGGCGCCGAACATCGGCCGGTAGTGCACCGGTTGCGGGGTAGGGATGGAGGCGTTGGGATCGCCCATCAGCGCCATCATGATCGTGCCACCCTTGATGACCATATCCGGTTTCACCCCGAAGAACGCCGGAGACCACAGCACCAGATCGGCCAGCTTGCCCGCCTCGACGGAGCCGACTTCCTTGGCCAGACCCTGGGCGATTGCCGGATTGATGGTGTATTTTGCAATATAACGTTTCACCCGCGTGTTGTCGTGTTCCGGGTTGTCGCCCGGAAGCGCGCCGCGCTGCTGTTTCATCTTGTGCGCGGTCTGCCAGGTGCGGATGATCACTTCGCCGGCACGGCCCATTGCCTGGCTATCCGACGAGATCATCGAAATCGCGCCGAGGTCGTGCAGGATATCCTCGGCCGCAATGGTTTCGCGGCGAATGCGGCTTTCCGCGAAAGCAACGTCTTCGGGGATGTTCGGGTCGAGGTGATGGCACACCAGGAGCATGTCCAGATGTTCGTTCACCGTGTTTGCCGTGTACGGGCGCGTGGGGTTGGTAGAACTCGGCAGCACGTTGGCCAGGCCGGCGACCTTGATGATGTCGGGCGCGTGCCCGCCGCCGGCGCCCTCGGTATGAAAGGCGTGGATCGTGCGGCCCTTGAAGGCGGCGATGGTGTCTTCGACAAATCCCGACTCGTTCAGGGTATCGGTGTGGATCATCACCTGCACGTCGAAGCGGTCGGCAACCGACAGGCAGCAATCGATTGCCGCCGGCGTGGTGCCCCAGTCTTCATGCAGTTTCAGGCAGGCGGCGCCGGCGCGGATCATTTCTTCCAGCGCCGCCGGGCGCGACGCGTTGCCCTTGCCGGCGAATGCAAGATTGACGGGCAGTCCTTCGGCGGCCTGCAACATCCGCGCGAGGTGCCAGGGACCCGGCGTGCACGTCGTCGCGGCGGTGCCCGTGGCCGGCCCCGTGCCGCCGCCGATCATGGTGGTGATGCCGGACGCCAGCGCGTCCTCGACCTGTTGCGGGCAGATGAAATGAATATGCGCATCGATCCCGCCGGCCGTAACGATCTTGCCTTCGCCGGCGATGATCTCGGTGCCAGGGCCGATCACGATGTTGACATCCGGCTGGATATCGGGATTGCCCGCTTTGCCGATCTTCGCGATCCGGCCATGCGAGATGCCGATATCGGCCTTCACGATGCCCCAGTGATCGATGATCAGCGCGTTGGTGATCACCGTATCGACCGCACCTTCGGCCTGCGACAACTGCGACTGGCCCATGCCATCGCGGATCACTTTGCCGCCGCCGAATTTCACCTCTTCGCCGTAGGTGGTGAGGTCGCGCTCCACCTGCACGAACAGATCGGTATCCGCAAGGCGCACGCGGTCCCCGGTGGTCGGGCCGAACATGTCCGCATAGGCTGCGCGAGGGATGCGGGCCATCAGTCCAGCGCGCCCATGATCGCGCCACGGAAACCCCATACCACGCGGCTGCCGCGGTATGGGATCAGCGTCACCTCGCGCGTCTGTCCGGGCTCGAAGCGAACGGCGGTGCCGGCGGGGATGTCCAGCCGCATGCCGCGCGCCACCGCACGGTCGAAATGCAAAGAAGGATTGGTTTCGGCGAAATGATAGTGGCTGCCGACCTGGATCGGCCGATCGCCGGTGTTGGCGACCGACAGTGCGGTGCGGTCCAGGCCCGCGTTCAGCTCGATTACACCTGGAACGGTGATGACTTCACCGGGATCTATCATCGGATCGGCTCGTGCACCGTGACAAGCTTCGTTCCATCTGGAAAGGTCGCCTCCACCTGAACGTCGTGGATCATCTCGGCGATGCCCTCCATCACCTGGTCGCGCGTCACCACCTGGGCGGCCTGCTTCCATCAGGTCGGCGACGCTGCGTCCGTCGCGCGCGCCTTCAACCACGAAGTCGCTGACCAGGGCCACCGCTTCCGGATGGTTCAGCTTCACCCCCCGCTCCAGCCGGCGGCGCGCGACGATCGCGGCCATGGCGACCAGCAGCTTGTCTTTTTCCCGCGGCGTCAGGTTCATCGCAGGCCTCAACACAGCCAGACGCGCGGCAATGCCCTGCCGTCGCGCAGCACGGCAAGCGCAGACACCACCGCCTGACGCAACGCCGCGCCGTCGGGCGCGAGGAAGCGCGCCACCAGCATTCCGTCCCAGGCGCTCGCGCCGGCCTCGTGTCCCTCCAGCGCCGCA
Source organism: uncultured Pseudomonadota bacterium (assembly GCA_963764525.1). Classification (GTDB taxonomy): domain Bacteria; phylum Pseudomonadota; class Alphaproteobacteria; order Acetobacterales; family Acetobacteraceae; genus DATDIC01. The sequence goes on from CAVXTC010000002.1 coordinate 105,740, forward strand.
CGGACCGCGTCCAGATACGCGATTCGGCATCCGGCGCGACATAGCACCAGCGTCGCCGACCGCGCGCGCGCCGCCGGCAATCGCCGGACGCCGCAGGGTCGATGCCGACCTCACCATCCAGCCGCACGGCATCACGCAGCACCAGCCGGCCGTCGCGACGGATGCGGATCACGTCGTGCAGCGAAGGCGCGCTCCACGGTTTCGCCCATCGCGGCGCGCCCGAACACGAGCATCTCGACGGCCAGCAAGCGCGCCCCAGGGTTCAACTCGATGTCCAGGCAGCGATCCAGCCCGCAGCGGTCGAACAGGATCGTCTCCTGCGGCAGCCACTCCGCGCGAGTCCGCCGCCACCTCGATCCGGGTGCGAACATGCGCCGGCTGCCCACCGGGCAGCGCACCGATAGAAGCGCTCCGCTGCCTGACCGGCAAATGTCGCCCGCGCACCTGTTGCACCTGAAACAGACCGCTCAGCCGGTCGCCCGCCGGCGATCCCGCCGGACGTGTTCGACGCTGACCACCTCCGCCCAGCCGTCCTCGGCACGCGGAAAGCGCGCGTTCAGGCAACCGGACTGACGCAACCCGGCAAGCACGGTCGATCCGTCCCGCGAGCGCAGGCTGACCGCAAGCTCGCCCACCGCGCGCTGCAGTCCGGGTGCATCAGACGGACAGGCGGCGTCGTACATCCGCTTCGTCGAGCTCCTGCCGCCGGCCGGACAGCACGATATCACCCCGATCCATCACCGCGATGGTTTGCGCCAGTTCGCGGGCGAACTCGAAATATTGCTCGACCAGCAGGATGGCGATGTCGCCCGCGGTCGCGCAACAATGCGATCACCCGTCCGATGTCCTTGATGATGCTGGGCTGGATTCCCTCGGTGGGTTCGTCCAGCACCAGCAGGCGCGGCCGCATCACCAGTGCGCGCGCGATGGCAAGCTGCTGCTGCTGGCCCCCCGACAAATCGCCGCCACGCCGGCGAAGCATCGTCTTCAGCACCGGGAACAGCGTCGAGGACGTCGTCCGGGATATGCCGCTGGCCGCGCGGCAGCACCGCAAACCGGTCTCCAGATTCTCCCGCACCGACAGCAGCGGGAAAATATCCCGGCCCTGCGGCACCCAGGCGATGCCCCGCCGCGCCCGTTCATAGGTGGGCAGGCGGGTGATGTCCTCGCCATTCCATCTGATCGTGCCGGAGGTGACCGGATGCGCACCCAGAATGGCGCGCAGCAGGCTGGTCTTGCCGACGCCGTTCCTGCCCAGCAGACAGGTAACAGCGCCGGATTCCGCGGTGATCGACACCTGGCGCAACGCGATGGCGGCGCCGTAGTGCAGGTCGATGTTGGTCAACCTCCAGCATCATCGCCCCAGATAGACCTCGATCACGCGCGGGTCGTTGCTGACGTGGTCGATCGAGCCCTCCGACAGCACCGCGCCTTCATGCAGCACGGTCACCTTCACGTCCAGCGCGCGCACGAAAGCCATGTCATGCTCGACCACCACCACGCTTCGGGTACGGTTGATCTCACGCAGCAATTCGGCCGTCTGCTCGGTCTCCGCATCGGTCATCCCGGCAACCGGCTCATCGACCAGCAGCAATTGCGGTTGCTGCGCCAGCAGCATGCCGATCTCCAGCCATTGCTTCTGCCCATGCGACAGATCCGCGGCGCGCCTGGCGCGTTCGGATGGACAGCCGCATGATGCGCAGGATTTCCTCGATCCGGTCCCGTTCGGCCGCGGTCTCGCGCGCCCGCAGCGTGAAGCGCGGACGGCGATCGCCGGCAAGGGCCAGCAACAGGTTGTCCCAGACGCTCAGTGGCTCGAACACAGTGGGCTTCTGGAATTTCCGCCCGATCCCCAGCGCGGCGATCGCCGGCTCGTCCAGGCGAGTCAGGTCGGTATCGGCCCCGAACACCACCCGGCCCGTGTCGGGACGCGTCTTTCCGGTGATCACGTCCATCATCGTGGTCTTGCCGGCGCCGTTCGGCCCGATCACCGCGCGCATTTCGCCGGTTTCCAGCACCATCGACAGGCCGTTCAGCGCCCGAAACCCATCGAACGAGACGCTGACGCCATCCAGATACAGCAGCGTGTCAGCGCCGTTGCTCATCCCGTCACCTCGCGCGTGATACCTTGCGCAAGCTGTGGTGGCGGCGGGGGCGACGCCAGCCGAACAGGCCCATGATCCCGCGCGGCAGGAACAGGGTGACGAAAATGAACAGCGCCCCGAGCGCGAACAGCCACACACCGGGCAGCACGCTGGTGAACCAGGTCTTGCCCAGATTGACCAGGACCGCACCCAGGATCGCACCCGCCAGCGTGCCGCGTCCGCCAACCGCCACCCAGATCACCGCCTCAATCGAGCCGGCGGGAGAAAACTCCGACGGGTTGATGATGCCGACCTGCGCGACATACAGCGCGCCGCCGATGCCGGCCATCATCGCCGACAGCACCCAGACAAACAGCTTGTAGGACTCCGGCCGGTATCCCAGGAACCGGATGCGGGATTCCGCATCGCGCACTGCTATCAACACCTTGCCGAACCGCGAATCCACCACGACCCGGGCGAGCAGGAACCCGGCGGACAGGAACCCGGCAGTGATCACCAGCAGCGCGGCGCGTGTCGCTTCGGATTGCAGCGGGAAGCCGAGCAGCGTCTTGAAGTCGGTCATCCCGTTATTGCCGCCGAACCCCATGTCGTTACGGAAGAACGCCAGCATCAGCGCATAGGTCAGCGCCTGGGTAATGATGGAAAGATAGACGCCCGACACACGCGAGCGGAAGGCCAGCCAGCCGAACACCAGCGCCAGCAGGCCCGGGATCAGCACCACCATCAGCGCCGCGAAGCCGAACCAGTCGAAGCCGTGCCAGTACCAGGGCAGTTCATGCCAGCCCAGGAACACCATGAAATCCGGCAAATTGGCGTTGCCATAGACGCCGCGGGCGCCGATCGCCCGCATCAGGTACATGCCCATGGCATAGCCGCCAAGAGCGAAGAACGCCGCGTGCCCCAGGCTGAGGATGCCAGCGTAACCCCACACCACATCGAGCGCCAGAGCCAGTATCGCGTAACAAAGATATTTCCCGGCCAGCGACATCGTATAGGTGGAAACGTGTGCCGCCGAGTCGGGCGGCGTCGCCAGATTGAGCAGCGCCAGCAGCGCAGCACCGCCCAGCACCAAGGCCGGGGTGATCATTGCGGATTTGTCGAGCCTCATGCTTCCGCCGCCCGCCCCTTAAGCGGGAACATCCCGCGCGGCCGGCGCTGGATGAACAGGATCAACAATACCAGCACGACGATCTTGCCGAGCACCGCGCCGGCAATTGGCTCGAGGAACTTGTTCAGGACGCCCAGCGTTAGCGCGCCCAGGATGGTGCCCCAGAGATTGCCGACGCCGCCGAACACCACCACCATGAAGCTGTCGATGATGTATCCCTGGCCCAAGTTTGGGCTGACATTGTCGATCTGGCTCAGCGCCACACCTGCCATGCCGGCGACGCCTGATCCCAGCCCGAATGTCAGCGCGTCGATCCATGGCGTGCGGATACCCATCGCCGCAGCCATCAACCGGTTCTGGGTCACCGCGCGCATCCGCAGCCCCAGCGGTGTGTAACGCAGCGCCGCCATCAGCGCAGCCAGCACAACGAACGCGAAGATGATGATGGCCAGCCGGTTGAACGTGATGCTCAGGCCCCAGAGTTGCGCGTCGCCGCTCATCCAGGCGGGCGTGGTAACATCAAGGTTGTGGGCCCCGAAGATCGATCGCACTGCCTGCTGCAGCACCAGCGACAGGCCCCAGGTGGCGAGCAGCGTTTCCAGCGGGCGTCCGTAAAGCCAGCGGATCAGACTGCGCTCGATGGCGATCCCGATCAGGCCGGCGACGACGAACGCGGCCGGGACCGCCATCAGCAGACTGATTCCGGACAGGCCAGGTGCGATGGCGCGGACCGCCTGCTGCACAACAAATGTCGTGTAGGCGCCCAACATCACCATCTCGCCGTGCGCCATGTTGATGACGCCCATGACGCCGAAGGTGATAGCAAGGCCGGCCGCCGCCAGCAGCAGCACGGACCCGAGCGACAGGCCATAATAGACGCTTTGGACGACGTTCCACAGCGCGATCATCCGGTCGATCGCCAGCACCGCGGCGTCGGCGGCGGCTGCCACCGCCGGTGGCTGACCGGAAAGCGAGGCGAGCAGGCTGCGGCTGTCGATATCGCCGCGAGCGCGGATCGTCGCGACGGCCGCAAGTCGGTCGGATTGCGATGCGCCCGACGAAAACAACAGCACCGCGGCGCGAGCCTGCTCCAGGACCAGCCTGACAGGCGCATCGCTTTCCTGCGCGAGCGCTCGGTTCAGCGCCGGAAGCGCGTGCGGATCGTGCGCGTGGAACACCGCTTCGGCGGCGGCGACGCGCGAAGCGGGCTCGGGCGCGAACAGCCGCAACGCTCCGAGCGCGTCATTCGTCGCGGCGCGCACCTGATTGTTGACGCGAACCTTCTTTAACGCACCGGCAGCGACGTCCGGGGCCCGCTGCCCAGTCTCGGCATCCGAGAAGCTGCCATCTTTGCTCCGGATGAACAGCGTGTGGTCAACGCCGCTATAGAGATCGCCGTCATGCAACGCAGCAATGACCGGCAAGGCGCGGGAATCGCCGGAATAGGCCAGCGCCTCGATACCCTGGCGGATACTGTCGAAATTGAATGACGCAATTTCGGCGAGCGCTTGCCCCGGCGGTGTCGGCGCGGGCGGGCCGCAGCCCCAGGAAGCAAATGCAATCAGCCCTAGGACGACGGATCCGCCCGCACCACAGAACTCAGGCCTTCTTCGTGGCACCCCCACTGCCGCACTTGCCGGTCTTCACGTTGAACGCGCCGCAGTAAAGCGGTTTGCGCCAGTCACCGATCAGGTCGGCGGTTTCGGTCACATAGGGCGACCATTCCTGCGCCACCACCAATCCGGGCGTCTGGGACACGATGTTGAACATCCCGTCATCCTGGATTTCGCCGATGAGCACCGGCTTGGTGATGTGGTGGTTCGGCATCATTGCCGAATATCCGCCGGACAGGTTCGGCACGCTCACGCCGATCATAGCATCGATCACCGCGTTCGGATCAATCGAGCCGGCTTTCTCGACGCCTTTGACCCACATGTTGAAACCGATGTAGTGCGCCTCCATCGGGTCATTCGTCGTGCGCTTCGGGTTCTTGATGAAGCTGTGCCAAGTGTCGATGAACGCCTTGTTTTCCGGCGTATCGATGCTCTCGAAGTAGTTCCACGCAGCCAGGTGCCCCAGCAGCGGCTTGGTGCTCATCCCCGCCAGTTCTTCCTCGCCGACGCTGAACGCCACCACGGGAATGTCGGTCGCCTTCACGCCCTGGTTGCCCAGCTCCTTGTAGAACGGCACATTGGCGTCGCCGTTGATTGTGGACACCACCGCGGTCTTCTTGCCGGCCGAACCGAATTGCTTGATCTGCGAAACGATGCTCTGCCAGTCGGAGAAACCGAACGGCGTGTAGTTGATCATCAGATCGCCTGCCGCGACACCGTTCCGCTTCAGATAGGCTTCCAGGATCTGATTTGTCGTGCGCGGATACACATAATCCGTCCCGGCGAGGACCCAGCGCTCCACCTTCTCTTCCGCCATCAGGTAATCGACCGCCGGGATCGCCTGCTGATTGGGTGCGGCGCCGGTGTAGAACACGTTCCGGCTGCACTCCTGTCCTTCGTACTGCACCGGATAGAACAGGATCCCGTTCAGCTCCTCGAATACCGGCAGAACCGATTTGCGCGACACCGAGGTCCAGCAGCCGAACACGGCGGCAACCTTATCGACCGTCAGCAACGCGCGCGCCTTTTCGGCGAATAGCGGCCAGTTCGAAGCCGGATCGACCACCACCGCTTCCAGCTTGCGGCCCATCAGGCCACCTTTCTTGTTCTGTTCCTCGATCAGCATCAGCATCACGTCTTTCAGCGTCGTTTCGCTGATTGCCATGGTGCCGGAGAGCGAATGGAGAATGCCGACCTTGATCGGCGCGCCGGCGTCCGGCGTTGCAGCGGCGGCCTTGTCGATCAGGGCGGGCGCGGCACGCATTGCCGAGGCCGCGGCCAAGCCGGCCGCCAGCATTCCGACGCGTCTGCGGCCCAGCGAGAACCGTTCGATAGACATGCGAAGCTCTCTCCAGCATTTGTTGGTTGGCGCGCCGGGAAGCGGCGGCAGGCGCGTTCCGTGCCTGTAGAAGAAGCAGCAAGCCTCATGCCATTCTAGGAACGACGCGATTTGGTCCAAATGGCGCTGGAATGTGCCGCCGAATTAAGCAAATCTACCTGTGATGCCCGGATTATAGGCTACAATGCAGCCTGAGTCGCCGATTGAGGCCGGGGACGCTCTGGCTTAGGCTTCGGCGGGATTGCGATGGAGGCGTGCCATGTCATCGAGCCTGCTGGGGCAACTCGCCCAGGCGCTGGCCTCGAACGCCGTGCAGGTCATCGACCTCGCACAACCGCTGGCGCCCGACACGCCGGTGATCGCGCTGCCGCCGCAGTTTGGTCAGTCGCAGCCGTTCCGGATCGAACCGATCTCCCGCTACGACGAACGCGGACCCGGCTGGGCCTGGAGCAACATCGCGATGGGCGAGCACACCGGCACGCATTTCGACGCGCCGGTGCACTGGATCACCGGCAAGGACCTGCCGGACAACCGGTTGGATACGATCCCGCCGAGCCGCTTCGTGGCGCCCGCCAACGTGATCGACTGCACCGCGGAGTGCGCGGCGGACCCCGACTTCCTGCTGACCCCGGCTCGGATCGAGGCGTGGGAGGCAGAGCACGGTTTGATCGAGCCGGGAAGCTGGGTGTTGCTACGAAGCGGCTGGTCGCAACGGCGCGATGCGGCAGCGTTCTTGAATGCCGGCGCCGACGGGCCCCACACGCCCGGACCCGATCCGGACTGCGTGCAATTTCTGGTGCAGCGCGACGTGATCGGCTTCGGAACAGAAACGGTGGGCACCGATGCCGGCCAGGCGTTCGGTTTCGATCCGCCGTTTCCGTGCCATGCCGGCATGCATGGCGCCGGGAAGTTCGGGTTGGCGAGCCTGGCGAACCTCGAGCGGCTCCCGGCCAAGGGCGCGATACTGATCACCGCGCCGCTGAAGATCGTCGGCGGCACCGGCAGCCCGTGCCGCGTGCTGGCGCTGGTCGCCGCATGAGCCGCTATCGCGGTGATCCGGCTGCGGTCCGAGCGCTGGTGCGCGAAGATGCTGTGCATCGCGACGTTTATGTGGATCCGGAGATATTCGCGCTGGAAATGCAGGAACTCTGGGCGAAAACCTGGATTTATGTCGGGCACACAAGCCAGATCCCCGAGCAGGGCGATTACGTCACCTGTACCGTCGGCGCCGAGCCTGTCATGATGATCCGCCAGCCCGGCGGATCAGTTCGCGTGCTGCGCAACCGCTGTGCGCACAAGGGATCGAAGCTGCTGTCGGACGCTTCCGGCAATGTGGGGCGGTTCATCCGCTGTCCGTATCACGCCTGGAGTTATCGGACGGATGGCTCGATCGCGGCGATCCCGCTGCGCGACGGCTATGCCGGAACGGATTTTGCGAATTGCGAGGCAGCACGCGGACTGACACCGGTTGCAACAGAAACCTACCGCGGCTTCGTCTTCGCCCGGCTGTCCGATGATGGCCCGGCGTTTCAGGAGTATTTCGGCGCGTCGCTGTCTTCGATCGACTACATGGCGGACCGATCGCCGGAGGGCGAGATGGAGGTGGCGGGTGGCGTGCTGCGCTACCTTCACAATTGCAACTGGAAGCTGTTCGTCGAAAACCTGAACGACACGATGCATCCGATGGCGGCGCACGAATCCTCGGCGGGCACCGCGAAGCAGCTTTGGGCGGACCAGCCCGCCGACGCGCCGAAGCCGATGGCGATCGAGCAACTGGTGCCGTTCGCCGAGGGCTACGATTTTTTCGATCGCATGGGCGTGCGGGTGTTCGACAACGGGCATTCCTATTCCGGGGTGAATTTCTCGATCCATTCGTCGTATTCGGCGGTGCCGGAGTACGAATCCGCGATGGTGGCCGCGCATGGAGAAGCCAAGGCGAAGGATGTGCTGGGGACGGTGCGGCACAACACCGTCTATTACCCCAGCCTGACGATCAAGGGCGCGATCCAGGCGATCCGCGTGATCCGTCCGCTGACGGTGGACAAGACGCTGATCGAAAGCTGGACATTTCGGCTGAAGGGCGCGCCGGAGATTTTCCTGCGGCGGAACATGATGTACACGCGGCTGATCAACTCGCCGCTGTCCGTTGTCGGGCACGATGACCTGCAATGCTACCGGATCATCCAGGAGGGACTGGCGGCCGGCGGCAACGAATGGATCAGTTTGCATCGCGACTGGCACCCGCACGAAAACGGCGACCAGACGGTGAACGGCACCAGCGAAATCTCCATGCGCAACCAGTTCCGCGCCTGGGCGAAGTTCATGACGCCGGGGGTCGCTTCGCCATGACCGAGGCGATCACGCGTTTCCTGTACCGGGAGGCGCGGCTGCTCGATGAGAAGCGCTGGGACGAGTGGTACGCGCTGTTCACCGAGGATGCGTATTACTGGGTGCCGCTGACGCGCGACCAGCCGGACGGGGTGAACCACACGTCGCTTGCCTACGAGGACAGGTTGCTGCTGCAACTCCGCATCGAGCGGCTGAAGCGGCGTCCTCCTTCCCAGCGTCCGCCGAGCTGGAGCCAGCACATTCTGCAGGCACCGGAGATCGAGGAGGCTGATCCGGTCGCCGGGCGATGGCGGACGCGGACGCCGTTTGTGTATCTCGAAGCGCGGGGGGACGAACAGATGGTGCTCGCCGGGACGGCGCTGCACGAACTGGCGCATGAGGATGGGACGCTGAAGATACGTCTGAAACGGGTGAACCTGTTGAACTGCGACGCGGCGCTGCCGTCGGTGCAGTTGTTTCTTTGAACGTGACATCCGGCACCGACGGTACGATCGCCGCGGCTTTTGCGCGGGCCATCGCGCGCCATGCCGATAGCCCGTTCCTCCATATCCTGTCGGAGACAGCATCGGTTTATGGCATCGATGCCGGCACGATCACCTACACAGCGGCCGGCACCAGGATCGCTGACCTGCGTCGGGCCTATCGTTCCGCCGGGTATGGGCTCGGTCATCGCGTCGGCCTGATGCTGGAGAACCGGCCGGGTTTCTTTTTCCACTGGCTGGCGCTGAACGCGCTTGGGGTCAGCGTGGTGCCGCTGAACCCGGAGCTGCGGCCGGCGGAACTCGATTATCTTTGCGGCCATAGCGAGGTGGTGCTGGCGGTCGCCGCTGTGCCGCATCTGCATGCATTGCGCCGGGCAGGGCAGCGGTGCGGGTTTGCCGTAGCGGCCGAACATGACATTCCACCCGGTCCCGGCGTACCGGCGACCGCGAGTGGCCCTACCGACGGAGGGACGGAATGTGCGCTGCTCTACACATCCGGCACCACCGGACGGCCGAAGGGCTGCGTGCTATCCAACAACTACTACTTGCGTGCGGGAAGCTGGTACAAGCAGATCGGGGGCCGGTGCGCGCTGCGGCCCGGCGCCGAGCGGCTGCTGACACCACTGCCGATGAGCCATGTCAACGCGATGGCGTTTTCCACCCTGGCGATGATCCTGAGCGGCGGCTGCATCATCCCGCTCGATCGGTTTCACCCGCGAAGCTGGTGGCAATCGGTGCGTGAAAGCGGCGCGACGATCGTGCACTATCTTGGTGTCATGCCCTCGATGCTGCTCAGCGCTGAACCGGTGCCGGAGGATCGGGCACACGCGGTGCGGTTCGGCTTCGGTGCCGGTGTGGACCGGCGGCACCATGCGGCGTTCGAGCAGCGCTTCGGGTTCCCGCTGCTGGAAGCATGGTCGATGACCGAGACGGGCGCCGGAGCGGTGGCGATCGACCATCGCGAACCGCGCCGCGTCGGCACCAACTGCTTCGGCCGCCCGGACCCGGCAGTGGCCTATCGTATCGTCGATGACGCCGGCGCTTTATGCCGATGCGGAGATCCCGGGGAGCTTCAGGTGCGCGCCGCCGGTCCGGACCCGCGCGCCGGGTTCTTCAGCGAGTACCTGAAGGACCCGGAGGCGACACGCGCCGCCTGGGACGGCGGCTGGTTTCGTACCGGCGACGTTGTGCGTGAAGATAGCGACGGCTATCTGTATTTTGTCGATCGCCAGAAGAACGTGATCCGCCGCAGCGGCGAGAACATCTCGGCGGTGGAAGTGGAAAGCGTGTTGCGGCGACATCCCCTGGTGGCCGAGGTCGCCGTTGCCGCCACCCCCGATGCCACGCGCGGCGAGGACGTGCTCGCCTGCATCATCCCGTGCGCGCCGATTCCGCCAGCCGCCCAGCCGGCGGCGGCCGAGGCGGTGGTATCCGCGGCACTGGAGGACCTGTCCTACTTCAAGGTGCCCGCCTGGGTCGCTTTCGTGGACGCGCTGCCGCTGACCGCCAGCCAGAAAATCTCTCGCGGCGAGCTGAAGGAAATGGCGCGACACCTGCCCGGTTCACCGGCTTGCATCGACACACGCGCTCTGAAACGGCGGCCGACGTGATCCGGGGTTACGATGACGTCGTCGCGGCGGTTCCGGTGACCGAGCCCTATGTGCGGCGGTCGGAGCACGGCGCCGCTTGGTTCCTGGCGCGGGTGCTTGCCGCGCTGATCCGCGACGCCGGCGTGCGAAAAAGCGACATCGACGGGCTGTGCGTTTCGTCGTTCACTCTCGGGCCCGACACGTCGGTGGCGTTCACCCAGTATGCCGGCCTGTCGCCGCGGTTCCTGGAATGGCTGCCGCTGGGCGGTGCCTGCGGTGTGGTCGCACTGCGCCGCGCCGCGCGTGCGGTGCAGGCGGGCGATGCCGACATGGTTGCGTGCATTGCCGGAGATACCGCGAACGAAACCAGTTTCCGGGATTTGCTGGCCGGTTTCAGCAGCTTCGCTCGTGACGCCGTCTATCCGCACGGTGCCGGCGGACCGAACGCGAGCTTCGCGTTGATCACCGACGCTTACATGCGCCGATACGGCGCCACCCGGGAGGATTTCGGCAAGCTGTGCGTGGCGCAGCGGGACAACGCACGCCGCAACGAGCTGGCGCTGCTGCGCCAACCGCTGACAATGGCAACATATCTGGCGGCGCGCCCCGTCGCCGAACCGCTGCACCTGTTCGATTGCGTCATGCCGTGCGCCGGCGGCGATGGATTCCTGGTGATGCGCCGGGGCCGGGCCGCCGCGTTGGGGTTGCGCTGCGTGCGCATCCTCGGCGCCATCGAGCGGCACAACGCGTTCCCCGACGATCCCGTGCAACTTCGCGGCGGCTGGGCGATGGATCGCGACGCGCTGTGGGCGCAGGCCGGCATCGGGCCGGAGCAGGTCGATCTGGTGCAGACCTATGACGACTACCCGGTGATCATGATGATGCAGCTTGAGGACCTCGGGTTCTGCGCCAAGGGTGAAGGCCCTGAGTTCGTGCGCCGCCACGACTTCACGACCGGCGGTGGTTTCCCGCACAACACCGGCGGTGGACAGTTGTCGATGGGGCAGGCGGGTGCCGCCGGCGGCTATCTCGGGCTGGTCGAGGCCATGCGCCAACTGATCGGCCAAGCCGACGGCCGCGCGGTTGCGAACGCACGACACGCGCTGGTCAGCGGTTTCGGCATGATCAACTACGACCGCGGCCTGTGCTCGGCGGCGACGGTGCTGGAGGCGGTGGCGTGACGCTGCAACGCTGCACCGCATGTGGTGCCTTCCAGTATCCGCCGCGCGAGGTCTGCGCAACCTGCCTGTCCGACCGGCTTGACTGTGACCCGTCGGCGGATGCCCACGGCGAGGTGCTGGCGCGAACGCTGCTGCATCACAGCTTCGAGCCGCGGTTTCGTGCGCAACTGCCGATCGCGGTCGGACTGGTGCGGTTCGACGCCGGGCCGGTGGCGGTCTGCTTCCTTGGCGCCGCCACGGAGCCCGGCTGCCGCGTGCGGATCCGCGGACGGCTCGACGAAGCGGGCCATCGGGTGCTGGAGGCATCGTCGTGACGGATGCGCCCGGCGTCGCGCTGGTCACCGGCGGCAGCGCCGGAATCGGGCTGGCGATCTGCCGCCAGATGCTGAACGCCGGCTATGAGGTGGTTTCGCTCGACCGCGATCCGGCTCCGCTGCCGCACGCGCGGCTGTATCCGTTGCAGGTGGATCTTGGCGATGAGGCGGCAACCGCGCAGGCGGCGCGTGAGGCCGTGGCGCGGCGCGAGATCACCACCGTGGTCCACAATGCCGGCGCTATCAGGCCGGCGCTGCTGGCGGATGTCGCGCCCGCCGACCTTGTCGCGCTGACCCGCCTGCATCTGACCGCCGCGCTGATCCTGGTGCAATCAGCACTGCCGGCAATGCAGGCGCGGGGTTTCGGCCGGATCGTGCTGATTGCCTCACGGGCTGCCCTGGGATTGGCAACCCGCACCGCTTATGCGGCGACCAAGGCCGGCATGATCGGTATGGTCCGCACCTGGGCGCTGGAACTGGGGCCGGCGGGGATCACCGCCAACGCCGTCGCGCCCGGCCCGATCGAGACGGACATGTTCCATGAGGTGCTGCCGCCCGATGATCCGCGCATCGACGCGCTGACGCGCAGCATTCCGGTTCGCCGGCTCGGGCAGCCTGATGATGTGGCCCGTGCGGTGATGTTCCTGGCCGATCCGCACAGCAGCTTCATCACCGGCCAGACGCTGTTCGTCTGTGGCGGCACCAGCATCGGCAGCGTGGCGCTGTGAGCTTCCGCGAACGGCTGGTGTTCGACGCCGAACGCGGCGAATACCGCGACGGCGACATCCGCTACATGATGATCCGCCCGGACGCGTTGATGGGGATCTTCGCTGAATTGCCGGGCCGCCGGCGCGCCGAGGCATTGGCCGCCTTCGCCCGTTCCATCCGGCGCTTCGGCGGCCGATCGGCGCTCGCATACCAAGCCGCCGGAGCGCCGGGCCCGGCGACACTGTTGCGCACGATCGAAGAAACCGCGCCGCAGCTCGGGTGGGGACGGTGGCGGCTTGTTCGCACCGCGGACGGTCTGATGCTGACAGTTGCGAACAGCCCCTTTGCTGCCGGCGCCAGCCATGAGGCCGGCGCCGTGTGCCATCCGATCACCGGCATGATGGCGGCCGTCGGCGAGATGGTGCTGGGCTGCGAGGTGGCGGTGACCGAAACAGATTGCGCGCATGACGGCGCCAGGTGCTGCCGCTTCAGCGTCACTCCCGCAGCCCGGCCTCCCGCAGCAGGGGCAGCACCTGATCGATGAAATACGGCAGCTCGGCCTTGAAGTTCACGAACGAGACCGTGGTGCCCTCGAAGCCGGCTTCGCTGATCCGGATCAGTTCCTCGGCGATGCCGCGCGGCGTGCCGACCAGCGGATAGGTCCCGGCGCCGCCGACGAAGCGCTTGCGGTGCAGCCGGTAGGCCTCGGGATCGTGCGACATGGAGTGCTTCGCCTTGTTGCCCATGTAAAAATCGACGCTGGGCGTATCTTCCATGCGCACCGCGTAGTGGTCGTAGTAGTCGTCCGCCTGCGCCTGCGTCGGGCGGCATACCACGTGGCAGGTCGTGTACACCCCGACCTGCCGCCCGACCATTGCTGCGCGCGACTGGATGTCGGCGATCTGCGCGCGGCCGGCTTCGATGTCGATGAAGGTGGTGAACAGGAAATCCGCCGCGTGCGCCGCGAAATCCCTGCCGGCCGGGGAAAATCCCGCATTCAGCGTCACCGGACGCGGTTGCTGCACCGGGCGCGGCTGCCCGGAGACGCCGCGCAAGTCGTAGAATTCCCCATGAAAATCGAACGGCGCGTCTGCCGCGTAGATCCGGTTCAGCACCTCCGACCATTCCAACCCCTGCGCGTAGCGGTTCTCGATCATCGGCAGGCCGAATGCGCCGAATTCTTCCGGGTTCCAGCCGCAGACGATGTTCAGGCCGGCGCGGCCGTTGCTGGCGTGATCGATCGTCGTCAGCGCCTTGGCGGCGAACACCGGATGCACCATCGGCACATGGACCGTGGAGAACAGCGCGATGCGCTCCGTCACGCCCGCCAGGGCGGCGGCTGATGTCAGCGTTTCGAACGACCATTCGCGGCTGTTCATCTCGCCGCCGAAGCCCTTCCAGCGGGCGATCGGCAGGAAGAACTCGATGCCGGCGCGATCCGCCATCCGCGCGACATCGACGATGTCCTGCCAGCGCGCGGCCCAGCGCTCCGGCACGCGGGTCAGCGTGAGACCGCCATCGGCATTGGCGGAAAAGACGCCAAGCTTCAGTCGGTTGGGGCCCCTCATTGGATGGATCATCGCCACCTTCTTCGCAGGCTTGTGCGCCGGACTCCAGTTTGGCACCCTGACGCCGACCAGAGGATAGCGGCGCGGCATGAGGATCGTCTGCATCGGTGGCGGCCCCGCCGGGCTTTATTTCGCGATCCAGATGGCCGGGCGCGACAAGTCGCATCGCATCACCGTGATCGAGCGCAATCGGCCGTATGACACATTCGGCTGGGGCGTCGTGTTCTCCGATGAAACGCTGCGCAACCTGCAGGGCGCCGATCCCGAAACGCAACACCAGATCATGGACAGTTTCGCCCATTGGGACGATATCGACATCCATTTCCGGGGGCGTCTCGTCACATCGGGCGGCCACGGCTTCTGCGGGATTGAACGCAAGCATCTGGTGAACATCCTGCAGCGTCGGGCCGAGCGGCTCGGCGTCGAGTTGGCGTTCGAGCGCGAAGTGACGGATTTCACCGCGTTTCCGGACGCCGACCTGATCGTTGCCGCTGATGGAATCAACAGCCGGATACGGAAGTGCGCATGCGGCACATTTCCGGCCCTCCATCGACGTGCGCAAGAACAAGTTTGTCTGGCTCGGCACGCATCGCGTGTTCAATGCCTTCACTTTCATCTTCGTCGAAACCGAATGGGGCTGGTTTCAGGCGCACGCGTACCGGTTCAACCGCGGCACCTCGACGTTCATCGTCGAGACGCCCGAACCGGTGTGGCGGGCGGCGGGACTGGATCAGCTCGATACCGCGGCGGCCATCGCTTTCTGCGAACACCTGTTCGCGCCCTGGCTGGACGGCCATCGCTTGCTGGCGAACATGCAGCATCTGCGCGGCTCGCAATGGATCAGCTTCCCGCGCGTTTCCAACGAGACCTGGGTGATGGGCAATGTCGTGCTGATGGGCGACGCGGCCCATTCGGCGCATTTCTCCATCGGTTCCGGCACCAAGCTGGCGCTCGAGGACGCGATCGCGCTGGCCCGAGCCTTCGATGCGCATCCCGCCGATGTGCCGGCGGCGCTGGCCGCCTATGAGGCGGAACGCAAGATCGAGGTGCTGCGGCTGCAATCCGCCGCGCGCAACTCTACTGAATGGTTCGAGAACGTGGCGCGTTACGCGCATCTCGCGCCGGAGCAGTTCGCCTACAGCCTGCTGACCCGCAGCCAGCGTATCAGTCACGAAAACCTGCGGCTGCGTGACCGGCCCTGGCTGGAGGGCATCGAAAGCTGGCTGGCGGAGCAGGCGGGCGCGCCATCCAACCGAGCGATCCCACCGATGTTCCTGCCGCTGCGGCTGCGCGGAATGCGGCTGGCGAACCGGATCGTGGTTTCACCGATGGCAACGTACAGCGCGCAGGATGGCATGCCGAACGACTTCCATCTGGTGCATCTTGGCGCACGGGCGCTGGGCGGCGCCGGGCTGGTGTTCACCGAGATGGTCTGCGTGACCCCGCAGGGTCGCATCTCGCCTGGTTGCGCCGGTCTTTATACCGAGCCGCAGATGCAGGTATGGCGCCGCATCGTGGCGTTCGTACATGCGCAAACGGACGCGAAAATCTGCTTGCAGCTCGGCCATTCCGGACCGAAGGGCTCGACCCAACTCGGCTGGGAGGAAATGGACGCCCCGCTGTCGGCGGACAATTGGGAGGTCATCGGGCCTTCGCGGGTACCCTGGAGCAAACGAAACCAGGTGCCGCGCGAGATGACACGCGATGACATGGATGCGGTGCGCGATGCTTTCGTGCAAGCCGCGCGCTGGGGCGATGCCGCCGGGTTCGACATGCTGGAACTGCACGCCGCGCATGGTTATCTGCTGTCCGCCTTCATCTCGCCTTTGACCAACCTGCGTGACGATGCCTATGGCGGCAGCCTGGGCAACCGGCTGCGGTTTCCGCTGGAGGTCTTTCGTGCCATGCGCGCGGTCTGGCCGGAACACAAGCCGATGTCGGTGCGCATTTCGGCAACCGACTGGGTCGAAGGCGGGATCGACGCCGAGGACGCCGTGGAGATCGCCCGGGCGTTCCAGGATGCCGGAGCCGATCTGATGGATGTCTCGGCCGGACAGACCTCTGTCCGAGCCCAACCGGTCTATGGACGCATGTTCCAGACGCCGTTCTCCGACCGCATCCGCAATGAAGTGGGCATCGCTACCATGGCGGTCGGCAACATCACCGAGCCGGATCATCTGAACTCGATCATCGCGGCCGGCCGTGCGGACCTTTGCGCGCTGGCACGACCGCATCTGGCGGACCCGCATTTCGCCCAGCGGGCGGCGGCTGCGCTGGGCTATGCGGAGCAGTGGTGGCCGAGGCAGTACCTTGCCGGAAAGGCGCAGATCGAGCGGCTGACGCGGCGCACCGACACCGAGTTCTCGGCGCTGATATGACAAAGCCATCGGCGGGCAGGTGACATGAGCAAACATTTCGTATGGGATGTCATCGGCAAGGTTGCCACGATCACGCTCAATCGGCCGGAGCGGAAAAACCCGCTCACGTTCGATTCCTATGCGGAACTGCGCGACACGTTCCGGGCACTTGCCCACGACGCAACCGTCAAGGCGGTGGTGATCACCGGCGCCGGCGGCAATTTCTGCTCCGGCGGCGATGTGTTCGAGATCATTGAACCATTGACGCGGATGGCCATGCCCGAGCTTCTTGCCTTCACCCGGTTGACCGGGGATGTGGTGAAAGCGATGCGGCTGTGTCCGCAACCCATTATAGCCGCGGTGGAAGGGGTCTGCGCCGGCGCCGGCGCCATCCTGGCGATGGCCGCCGACCTCCGTTATGGCACAACCGACACAAGTGTGGCCTTTCTTTTCACCCGTGTCGGATTGGCTGGGTGCGATATGGGGGCGTGCGCGATCCTGCCGCGCATCATCGGCCAGGGGCGTGCCGCCGAGCTGCTCTATACCGGACGCGCGATGACGGGCGAACAAGCCGAGCGCTGGGGTTTCTTCAACGCGCTGCATCCACCGGGACAGGTGATCAACGCGGCGCACGCGATGGCGATGCAGCTCGCGGATGGTCCGACATTCGCGCATGGCGTAACCAAGACGATGCTGCACCGGGAATGGAGCATGGATATCGAGACCGCTATCGAGGCGGAGGCCCAGGCGCAGGCGCTCTGCATGGCGACCGGCGATTTCCGCCGTGCGTTCGAAGCCTTCGCCGCCAAACGCAAACCCGAATTCAAGGGCGACTGAAATGACCACGCATCGTATCCTGCAACCCGCCGGTTGGCCTCGGCCGCGCGGTTATTCCAACGGCATCATCGCAGCCGGGCGCACGATCTTTTTGGCCGGCCAGGTCGGCTGGAATGCCGAGGGCCACTTCGCCGAAGGACTGGCCGCCCAGACCGGCCAGGCACTGGCGCAATATCGTCGCGTTGCTCGCGGAGGCCGGCGCGGACCCGTCGCATATCGTCCGACTGACGTGGTGGGTGACGGATTTGGACGCCTACCGGGACCAACAGCTTGCGATCGGAGCGGCGTATCGCCGGGCGCTCGGTAAGCATTTTCCGGCCATGTCGCTGCTGGGCGTTACCGGGCTGGCGGAGCCATCGGCGTTGGTGGAGATCGAGGCAACGGCGGTGGTGCCGGACGCTTGACACCCCATCCCCCGGCCTCTCAATTGGTCGTGTCTGGGACGGAGCAAGAACGATGACGCCGCGCCTGCTTGCCGGTTTGACTGCCGCTGTTATCGGGCTCGGCGCCGCGCCGGCCTGGGCGCAGATCAAGATCGGCGCGATCCTCAGCATCAGCGGGCCGGCAGCGGCGATGGGGGTCGGCTACAAGGACGCGTTCGAATTGTTCCCTAAGGAGATCGACGGCAAGTCGGTAACCTATATCGTTCGCGACGACGGCACCGACCCGAACAACGCATTTACCATCGCGCAAAAGATGATCTCCGAGGACCATGTCGATGCGTTCATCGGGCCGTCGCTGACATCGTCGGACGCGGCGGTGCAGCCGCTCGCCAATTCCGCGCATGTGCCGATGATCGCGATGGCGCCGCTCGACTATGACCCGCGCAAGGACCCCTACACGTTCAGCGATGCACAACCGGTGTCGCTGATCATCGATGCGGTGTTCGGCTATTTGCAGAGGCACGGCGTCAAGACGGTCGGCTATATCGGTTTCGCCGACGGGTTCGGCGACCAGGTGTATGAGGCGACCAAGCAGTCCGCCGCCAAGGCTGGCATGAAGCTGGTGGCGGATGAACGTTACGCCCGTACCGATACATCCGTCGATGCGCAGGTGCTGAAGCTGATCTCCAGCCACCCGGATGCGGTGGTGATGGGAAACTCGGCCACGCCGGCCGCCTTGCCGGTGATCGGGTTGCGCCGGCACGGCTATAAGGGCCTGATCGCCGGCAACCACGGCATCGTCAGTCCGGCGATCATTCGCGTCGGCGGTTCCTCGGCGGAGGGCGTGATAGCCGCAACCGGGCCGGTGGTCGTGTATAACCAGCTTCCGGCGAACAATCCGGTCCAGCCGGTGGCCAATTCGTTCATGTCGGCCTACGTGAAGCTGTTCGGCGCCGACAGCGTCAATCCATTCGCCGGTTACAGCTACGATGCGATGCTGCTGCTGCGGCACGCCATTCCGATTGCGTTGGAAAAGGGTCAGCCGGGCACGCCGGCGTTTCGCGAAGCGCTGCGCGACGCGCTGGAACAGACCAAGGAGCTGGTCGGGACGCACGGGGTCTATACCATGTCGCCCACCGATCACAATGGGCAGGACCAGCGCGCAGCGGTGCTTGTGCAGATACAGAACGGCGAGTGGAAACTGATCCACTAGCACCGGCGCCGGCCGGCCGGATGCGATGGATCGGCTTATCTTCCTGGAACTGCTGCAAGACGGCCTGACGACCGGCGCGATCTATCTGCTGCTGGCGATCGGGCTGTTGATCATTTTCACCGTCACCCGGGTGATCTTCGTTCCGCAGGGCGATCTGCTCGCCTATGCCACGCTGACCGTCGCGTCGTTGCAGTCCGGCCGGCTGCCGGGAACGTTGTGGATGCTGGACGCGCTGTCGGTCGCGGCTTTCGTCACTTCTCGCACTGGCATGCGGTCGCTGACAGGTGTCGCCTGGTATCTGTTGTATCCGCTTAGCGTGACCGTGGCGGCCTGGTTTGCGCCGACCCGCATCCCGGCGCTCTCGATGCTGCTCGGGATCGCCATCGTCACGCCGCTCGCCCCGCTGCTGTATCGTTTCGCCTTCCAGCCACTGGCCGAGGCGTCGGTATTGGCGTTGCTGATCGTGGCGATGGCGCTGCATTTCGTGCTGATGGGGCTCGGGCTGGTGTTCTTCGGCCCGGAGGGGTTCAGTACGCCGGCGCTGACCGATGCCAGCTTCGATCTGGGCAGCATCAGCGTCTCCGGCCAGTCGCTTTGTGTATTCGGATGCTGCGCGGCTCTGGTAATTGGGCTGCGCTGGTTCTTTGCGGCGACCATGCAGGGCAAGGCATTGCGCGCCGCCGCCTCCGACCGGCTTGGAGCGCGTCTGGTCGGCATCGACCAGGTCAGTTCGGGGATGCGCGCGTTCGCGCTGGCCGGCTTCGTGGCGGCCGTCGCCGGCGTGTTGATCGGGCCGCTGACGCCGATTTCGTATGATACCGGATTCGAGATAGGCTTGAAGGGGTTCGTCGCGGCAATCATCGGCGGCATGGTGTCATATCCATTGGCCGCGGTGGGAGCGCTGCTGGTCGGCGTGCTGGAATCGTTCAGCAGCTTCTGGGCGAGTGCCTATCGCGACGTGCTCGTGTTCACCCTTTTGATCCCGGTGCTGGTCTGGTTGTCGTTCCGTGGCCGCGATACGGAGGATCAGGCGTGAGGCGATTGCTGGCGCCGCCTGCCGCCGTGCTGGCCTGCATTGTTGTTCCGGCGCTGCTGCCGACGTTCTGGGTAACGCTGTTCGGCTATATCGGGCTGGCGGCAATTGTAACGGTTGGTCTGACGCTGCTGACCGGGATCAGCGGCCAGACCTCGTTCGGCCAGGCCAGCTTCGTTGGTGTTGCGGCCTATGCGACGGCGATCCTTACCACATTCCACGGCATGCCGCCGCTGGTCGGGCTGGTTGCCGGGTTGGTGCTGACCGGCGCGATCGCGTGGTTGCTCGGATTGATCACCGCGAGGCTGTCTGGCCATTTCCTGGCACTTTGTTCGATCGCCTGGGGGATCAGCTTTTTCGTGCTGTTCGGCACGCTGCCTTTCCTGCATGGGTTCAACGGCTTCGGCAACATTCCTGCACTGTCGATCGGGCCGGTATCGCTGGCAAACCGCCGGGTGAACGTGGCGCTGATCTGGCTGTCTGTTGCCATGGCGGCCCTGTTGGTGCGCAACCTGCTGGACAGCCGCAGCGGGCGCGCCATCCGCGCGCTGAACGGGGCGAAGTTGATGGCCGAAAGCATAGGCGTTGATACGGCCCGGCTGTCGCGCACGGTGTTCGTCGTCGCGGCGCTGTTTGCCGGCCTTTCGGGCTGGCTGTTCGCGCATTTCCAGCGCTTCATCAATCCGACGCCGTTCAGTCTGACCGCCAGCATCGAATATCTGTTCATGGCGATCGTCGGCGGCACCGAATGGATCGGCGGCGCGGTGCTTGGGGCAGTGTTGGTGACGGTGCTGCGCGATCAGCTCAATGACTGGGTGCCCTGGCTGATCGGCCGGCCGGGGAATTATGAAAGCGTGGTGTTCGCGTTGGTGGTGATCGTGCTGTTGCATCGGGCGCCGCGGGGTTTGTGGCCGTTGCTGATCGCTCCGTTTGGCGCAGGGCCAACGGGCAATGCGTCCATTGCGTGATGAACCCTTACCCGGTGTGCCGCACGAACCGGGCTTTCCGGCAAAGCGGGAGAGGTGGATGGATGGCACCGAAATCCTTGCGGTGCAGAACATCACGCGCTTCTTTGGTGGGCTGGCGGCCAACCACGATGTCAGTCTTGTTGTGAACGCCGCGGAGATCGTCGCTCTGATCGGTCCCAACGGCGCCGGCAAAAGTACGCTATTCAACGTGATCAACGGCCTGCTGGTGCCGAACGCCGGCAGCATCCGACTGTTCGGCCGGCCACTCGGGCGCCTGCCGCCACGACGCATCGCCGCGCTCGGTGTTGCTCGCACCTTCCAGCATGTCCGGCTGCTTCCTGAAATGAGCGTGCTCGGCAATGTCGCGCTCGGTGCCCATTTGCGGGGCCGCGCCGGCATGCTGCGCACGATGCTGCGGCTGAATCGCACGGAGGAAAGCGCCTTGCTGGCCGAGGCGCACCGACAGGCCGAACGTGTCGGCCTTGGCGGCGTGCTGCACAGTCCGGCCGGCGACCTGCCGCTGGGCCAGCAGCGCATCGTGGAGTTGGCGCGCGCGCTTTGCCTCGGCCCGCGCCTGCTGCTGCTCGACGA
Organism: uncultured Pseudomonadota bacterium; assembly: GCA_963764525.1. Classification (GTDB taxonomy): domain Bacteria; phylum Pseudomonadota; class Alphaproteobacteria; order Acetobacterales; family Acetobacteraceae; genus DATDIC01. Next base: position 127,478 of record CAVXTC010000002.1, read on the forward strand.
ACCGGCGGCCGGCCTGCGCTATCAGGAAAAGCAGCTTCTCGCCACGCTGCTTCGCCAACTTCGCGATGACGGCATGGCCGTGCTGCTGGTCGAGCATGACATGGATTTCGTCATGCGGCTCGCCGACCGCATCGTGGTGATGGATTTCGGACAGAAGATCGCCGAGGGCGTGCCGGAGTGCGTGCAAGCGGATCCGGTCGTGCTCGAGGCGTATCTCGGCGGCGTCGCGTGATCCCGGACACGATGCTGCTGGAAGTCGCCGGGCTGCGTGCCGGTTACGGACATGTGGAGGTGCTGCACGGGATCGATCTTCATGTCGCCGCGCGCCAGGTGGTCGCCATCGTCGGGCCGAACGGTGCCGGGAAGACCACGCTGATGTCGGCGATCATGGGGCTTATCCCGCGCCGCGGCCAGGTGCGCGCACTTGGTGCGTCGGCCGGCACGACCGAGGCGATGGTGGCGGCCGGCGCCGTACTGGTGCCGGAGACGCGGGCGCTGTTCACCGACATGACCGTGCAGGACAATCTGCTGCTCGGCTTCTATTCCCGGCACCGCGCCGGCGCACGCGACTCTGTGGCGGCGATGGCCGAGGTGTTCGCAACATTTCCGCGTTTGGCGGAGCGCCGGCGCCAGCTTGCCGTCACGCTGTCGGGCGGCGAGCGGCAGATGCTGGCGCTGGGCCGCGCATTGATGGGCCGGCCGCGTCTGCTGCTGCTCGATGAGCCGAGCCTCGGTCTCGCACCGCTGATCGTGCGGGAGATTTTCCGCGTGCTGGTCCGGCTGCGCGAGAACGGACTTGCGATCCTGTTGGTGGAGCAGAACGCCCGCGCGGCGCTGCAAGTTTCCGATTACGGCTATGTGCTGGAACTTGGCGAGGTGGTCGCGTACGGTCCCAGCGCGGTGCTGGCCGAAGATCCGCGGGTGATCGAGACCTATCTCGGCCAGAGGCGACGCGGGACGTAAACATCAGCCCCCTTCCGTTCATGTATCGCAAGCGGGTAGTTTTCTCGGCGAAACCCGGGGGGCCGTCGAACATGAAAACGAGCGCAATCGCCGCCGCCATTGCCGTTTGCCTCGCCAGCCTGGTGTCGGCGAACGCCGACGAGCCGCAGAAGCTTGAAATCGGCATGATCGTCACGTTGTCCGGCCCCGGCGCGGTGCTGGGACAGCAGGCGCGCGACGGGTTCAGGTTGGCGCTTGATCAGCGCGGCGGAAAACTGGGCGGGCGCGAGGCCGAACTGGTGGTGGTGGATGACGAACTCAAGCCGGATGTGGCGGCCGGGCTGGCGCGCAAGCTGGTGGAAAGCGACAAGGTCGATTTCGTCGTCGGGCCAGCGCGGCGATCGGCTGCCCAACCGGCGAGCCGGGTTGCAGCCCGCTCGGCGCTGGCGCGGTCGCCCGTTCGCCGCAGCAGAGGTCACGCCATAGAATGGGCAGGCCTGCGGCTGGCCTCAAGCCAGCCGTCATAACTTCTGCTATGAAGCGGACGCCAGTTAGTCCTACTAAGTCGCAAAACGGCAGGTCAGCTTGAAGATTTCGCTTGGAGCGACGCGAGCGTGATTGGTTATCGGTGGAGATTCAAACCGTCCGGGGAGGGTGGGATGGATCTCGGTGATGAAGCCGGCACACAAGCGCGGTTCGAGGAGTCCACGGCAAATTTGGCATCGGTGCTGGGCCATGCCGACCGGGTGAGGCCGTTCGGGGACTACTGTATCGGCCTGCTGTCCGCGGAGGGCCGCAAGAGTGTCGAGCCGCTGGCGGCAATGACCGCACCGGATCGCACCGCGGCGCAACACCAATCGCTGCTGCACTTTGTGGCGCAGGCACCGTGGTCCGATCAAGCGATGCTGCGCCGTGTGCGCGAGTGTGTTTTGCCATCCATCACGCGTGACGAACCGATCCAGGCATGGATCATCGACGACACCGGGTTTCCCAAGAAAGGCAACCATTCGGTCGGCGTGGCGCGGCAGTATTGCGGCCAGTTGGGCAAGCAGGACAACTGCCAGGTGGCGGTGAGCCTGTCGTGGCGACCCATCAGGGGAGCCTGCCGGTCGCCTACCGGCTGTATCTGCCCAAGGAGTGGGCCGACGATCCGGCGCGGCGGGCAATCGCCGGCGTGCCGGATGATATCCACTTCCAAACCAAGCCGGAGATCGCCTTGCAGCAGTTGCGCCAGGCGCTGGCGGATGGTGTGCCGCCGGGCGTGGTGCTGATGGACCCAGGCTATGGCAACGACAGCAAACTGCGAGCCGGGATCAGCGAACTTGGGCTGACCTACGTGGCCGGCATCCTGCCTACCACGATGGTCTGGCGGCCTGGCGAGGCACCGTTGCCGCCGGCGCCCAGAGCGGGCCGCGGCCGGCCCGGCAAACGGTTGCGCCGTGATGCGACACATCGGCCGGTATCGGCCAAGACACTGGCGCTGGACCTCGACGCCGATGCCTGGCAGCAAATCAAATGGCGCGACGGCAGCAATACGCCGCTGACATCGCGCTTCGCCCGATGGCGGGTGGGTCCGGCGCATGACGACGCCAGGCGCAGCGAGCCGGCGTCAGAAGAGTGGCTGCTGATCGAATGGCCGGAGGGCGACGCCGAACCGGATCACTACTGGCTCGCGACGCTGCCAGCCGACATCTCGCTCGAGCGCATGGTCGATATGGCGAAGCTGCGCTGGCGGATCGAGCGCGACTATCTCGAACTCAAGCAAGAGGTCGGCCTCGGCCATTACGAAGGCCGCGGCTGGCGCGGCTTCCATCATCACGCAACTCTTTGCGTCGCAGCCTACGGATTCCTGATCTCCGAGAAGGAGACAATTCCCCCTCAGGACATCCTGCACCTGGCGAGGCACGCAATTTGCCCTTCCCGACGGTTATCGACCTGCCGCTGCGTTCGCAGCGCCACATGCCGAACTCAATCGCAACGTTGCGTATCGCCTGGCGCGGACTTTGGCGCGCGGTCTGCCGCGATGTCCTTGTTGCGGACAGAGGTGTCAGAAGCCGGTCGAGCAGAATGAATGACGCAGTAGGATTAGGCTTCTATAGGGAAAGACGTAGCTAGACGGCTACGCGGTGGGGTTTGAAGACTCTGAAGCTTTGAACGTGGGTAGGAGAAGGACGTGTGGTCTCTAAGAGGTCGCTTTTATCTTTCTAGTGGCTCTCCTACTTGCACGCGATCAACGGCGGCAAAACGCGCATCATCCAGCTCTCTTATCAAACCAGAAAAACCACTTTTGTTAACTGATTGGCGCTTGCACAATCGGTATGACAGTTGGTGGTGAAGGCGGCGAATTTTCCGCGGCTGATTTCAAATTACTTATATACGCTCCAGAGTGAAGGAGACTTCAGTACGAGCGGGTGAACCTGCTATCTCATATAATATCGTACAACGGAAATATGGTTCTTAATCTGGACGCGCGTCTGCAAGGGACCTGAAGAAACTCGTCGATCTGTGCGCAGCCACCGCATCTATTTTGTAACGCAGAATAATTTGCAGCGCCGGACTGCGGCGTGGGCGCTGAGCCCTATTACGTCGCGCATATCGACTTCGATGAAAGATTGGCCGGGCTAAGAACGGTCAGCGTTTGGTCGCCGCATGGGCGGACAGGGGGAGATCCTGCTCTTGGCGGAAGGGCCGATAACCTTCTGCTCGAGGCGAATATCCGGGCTGCAGGTAGCTCTTTCGAATGCGCCGAACTGTCATATGTTGGCGTCGCCCGTGGACGCAGAGTGGGAAGCGTCCACCGCTTATGACATGATGCGCAATCTGATCGCGCGGCACGGTAGTGATCGGATCGGCGGAGTGTGGGCAGCAACGACGATATGGCCTGGGAGCGATCGAGGCGCTGCACCTTTACGGGCGCGTCGTCCCCGTCACCGGTATCGACGGAAAGAGACAGGCGATTGACGCCATTCAAAGTGGAACATGGCGGCGACGGTTGCCTGGGACGCGTTCTGGCAGGGTGGCATCGGGCTGGCTCTCGCACTATACGCAAAGACCGGCCTGATAGACCTTCGACCGAGCCGCACTCACACCGGGCGTTCTACGCTCCGTTTGATATCGTCACGACGGACAATGTGCTGAGCTTCGTCGAGTATCGTGATGCAGAACATCCCGTGATGGATTGGCGGGATTTTTGGGGACGATCGACCGGTGCGATGCCGGACGGATGACCGATCATGGATGCGAGCTCTCTTCGCACGGCAAGCTAAACCGGCGAGAACTTGGAGGAGTATTCGACGATATGCCTGTTGCTCTAGGTTTCAGACAAGGCGGTCGAGAACTTGTCCGCGCCGTACTGGTGACCGTTCTTGTCCTGCTTCTTCCGCTGTGCGGTCAGGCCAAGGCAGCGCCTGGCGACGACGCATCGGTTACGGGAGCAGCAACAAGCAAAGATAAGAAGAGCAGGAGGAAGAGAAATGAGGGACCCGATTTTCTCCAATGTGCTCGGTGCGATCTTCAGGCCGGTGACCTCAGCCGGGGTCATCCTGATCAGCCCGAACGCCGGCTCGTCGGCCTTTGCCGGAAAGGCTGCAGTCCGAACTTCTTCGTGACAAGTTATGAAAATGACCAGGTGCATGCCGTGCTCGGGCAAATACGCGCAACAGAAGGGCTATAAGCGCGCGTTCCTGATGGCGCCCAATTATCAGGCGGGCAAGGACGCGGTCGCCGGCTTCCGCAGCACCTTCAAGGGCGACATAGTGGACGAGGATTTCGTGCCGCTGACCCAGGTGGATTTCCAGGCCGACCTGGCACGCATCGCGGCAGCGAAACCCGATGTGATCTTCGCCTTCATGCCGGGCGGACTCGGCGTGGCGCTGGTCAGGCAGTTCCGCCAGTCCGGACTGGCCGACAGCATTCCGTTCCTGTCCGCCTTCACGGTCGATGAATCGACGCTGCCGGCCGAAAAGGATGCCGCGCTCGGCCTGTATGGCGGCATGACCTGGGCGCCCGACATGGACAATGCGGCCAACCGGAAATTCGTCGGGGATTTCATGGCGGCTTACCACTATGTGCCGGGATCGTACGCCATGCAGGGTTATGACGCGGCGCAGGCGATCGATGCGGCGTTGCGCCAGACGTCCGGCAGCACCGCCGACAAGGACAAGTTGCGCGCGGCGATGCGGCAGGCGGATTTCGCCTCCCCACGCGGATCGTTCCGGTTCAACACGAACGGCTATCCGATCCAGGACTTCTACCTGGTGAAGGCGGCGAAGCGGCCGGACGGCCTGTATCAGACCGAGATCGTGCAGAAGATCTTCTCGGATTACGCCGACAGTTTCGCCAAGGAGTGTCCGCTGCACTGACGCGATGACGCTGCTTGTGGTGCAGGTGCTGAACGGGCTGCAGCTCGGCATCCTGCTGTTTCTGATCGCGGCGGGGCTGACGCTGGTGTTCGGCGTGCTGGACGTGGTCAACCTGGCGCACGGCGTGCAGTACATGCTGGGCGCCTATCTCGCCGTGACCGTCGCCGCTGCCACGCGGCAGCTTCGTGCTGGCGTTGGTGGGCGCCGCCATCGGGTCGCTGGCGGTGGGGTTCCTGTTGGAGCGAAGTGTCCTGCGCACGCTGGTCGGGCGCAGCCATCTCGATCAGGTGCTGGCGACCTACGGGCTGATCCTGCTGATCGAGGAAGCGGCAAAGACTATCTGGGGCGCCGCACCGCTGTCGTTGCGTTTGCCGCCGGCGCTTTCCGGCGCGGTGTACCTGCCGGGCGGGCTGCTGTACCCGGTGTATCGGCTATTTCTGTTCGGCGCCGGGTTGGTCGTCGCAGCCATGCTCTGGATCGCCATCGAGCGCACGCGAGCCGGCATGTGGGTGCGCGCCGGAGCCACCAACGCACCGATGCTTGCGGCGCTCGGCATCGACACCGGGCGGCTGTTTGCCGGCGTGCTGGCGATTGGGGCGATGCTGGCTGGATTTGCCGGCGCGCTGGCGGCGCCGATCGTGTCGGTGGAGCCCGGCATGGGCAGCAACGTGCTGATCCTGGCTTTCGTGGTGATCGTGCTGGGCGGCACAGGGTCGATGCGTGGCGCGTTCGTCGGCGCGCTGCTGGTCGGCTTGACCGACACGCTGGGACGCGGCCTGCTGTCGGACGGGCTCGGCCGCGTCCTGAGCGCCTCCGCGGCACGGCAGGCCGGCCCGGCACTCGCTTCCATGCTGATCTACCTGCTGATGGCGGCGGTGCTCGCGGTTCGCCCGCAGGGGGCTGCTGCCGGCGCAAGGCGGGGCGTGATCCGCTCGCTGCTGGCCTGGGTGACGCTGGCATTGCTGGCCGTCGCGCCGATCGCGGCGACGGCGTTGTCGGACCCGTACCTGCTTTCGCTCGCCACCCGCGCTGCCATTTTCGCGATCGCGGCGGTGTCGTTGCAAATCATCGTCGGATATGGCGGGCTGGTCAGCCTGGGTCATGCCGCGTTCCTCGGGATCGGCGCCTACGCGCTGCCGGTCCTTGGCGCGGCGGGGTTGGCGGATGCCGTGGTCTCTTTGCCCGGCGCAGTGGTCGCCGGCGCCGGGTTCGCGCTGGCGACGGGGTGGGTCGCGCTGCGCACGCGCGGCGTTGCTTTCATCATGATTACGCTGGCCTTCTCGCAGATGGCGTATTTCATCGCCCAGTCGCTGGATGCATTCGGCGGCAGCGACGGCGTCCCGATCGATCCGCCGCCGGTGTTCGGGGCCGACCTGCTGCGCAGCAGCGTGGCTCTGCATGGGCTGACTCTGGCGCTGCTGGTCGGGCTGGTCCTGCTGGCCCGCACGCTGGGCGCCTCCCGCTTCGGACGGGCACTGCGGGCTGCCAGGGAGAGCGAGACGCGGGCAGTTGCTGCCGGCTTCGACATCCAGCGAATTCGGCTGGTGGCTTACGCAATCGCTGGGGCGGCGGGTGCACTGGCCGGCTGGCTGCTAGCGGTGCAATCCGAATTCGTCAGCCCGGCGATCATGGAATGGCGCGTCTCCGGCGAATTGCTGGTGATGGTGATCCTGAGTGGCGCGGCAACGCCGGAGGGCGCGGCACTCGGTGCCGTCGCGCTGACTCTCGGGGAGGTGGCGCTGGCCGGCCTGACCGACCACTGGCGGATGATCCTGGGGCCGCTGATCGTACTGCTCGCGCTGAGCGGTCGGCGCCAGCGGCGCCCCGCATGACCGCCGTTCTGGAGCTGCAGGACTTGTGCAAGTCGTTTGGTGCGCTGGCGGTGACGCGGGAGGTGTCGGTTTCGGTGGCACCCGGGGAGCTGCACGCGCTGATCGGGCCGAACGGCGCCGGCAAGACCAGCCTGATCGGCCAGATCATGGGCACGCTCACGCCGGATTCCGGCACCATCCGGCTTCAGGGGCGGGACATCACCCGGCTGGCGGCGCATCGGCGCGCTCGGCTCGGCCTGGCCCGCAGCTTTCAGGTGACCGCACTGGTGGGCAGTTTCGCGGCGGTGGAAAATGTCGCGCTGACCGTGCAGGGGCAGAGCCGGTCGCCGCTGCGCCCGTTCGGCCGAGCTGGCATGGATGGGGCGTTGAACATCCCGGCGCTGGCGGCGTTGGAAGCGGTGGGACTGGGCGCCCGCGCCGATGCGCCCGCCCGATTCCTGTCGCACGGCGAGCAGCGGTTGCTGGAGCTCGCCTGTGCGCTGGCCGCCGCGCCGCAATGCCTGGTACTGGACGAGCCGCTGGCCGGAATGGGGCAGGCCGAGGCGGCCTCGGTGGTCGCGTTGTTGCGTGGCCTGAAGGGACGCTTCGCCATCCTGCTGGTCGAGCACGACATGGACGCTATCTTCGCGCTGGCCGACCGGATTTCCGTCCTGGTGGGCGGGCGCGTCCTGGCAACCGGCCGGCCGGCGGAAGTTCGCGCCAATCCGGAGGTGCAGGCCGCCTATCTGGGGGACGCGCTGGAGTAGCGCTTGCAGCCCCGGCGCGGCTGACGGAGCGTAGCGGCCACGCCAACAGGAGAGGCAACATGAGCGAAACCCCGATGACCGCCGGTGTAACGCCATCCGGCAGCAGCCTGGACGGGGTGGTCTGGAACATTCTGGGGCAGACCTACAAGCCGTTGCAGCGGACCGACAGCAGCATGGCCTGGCACGCGGTGTTGCCGCCGGGCACTTTCGTGCCGCCGCATATCCATCCGACGCAGGAGGAGTTGATCTACATGCTCGGCGGCCGTTTCGACCTGTTGCTGGACGGCCAACCCGGCAACGCCGTGGCCGGCGACCTGATCCGCCTGCCGCGCGGCGTCCCGCATGGGCTGTTCAACAACAGTCAGGCGGACGTGATCTGCCTGTTCTGGGTCGCCCCCACGCGGATGCTGTGGGAGCTGTTCGAGAAGATCGACGGCGTCCCCGACCCTGCGGAGGTGGTCCGGCTGGCTGCGCAGCACGAGGTGCATTTCCTGCCGCCGCCCTGAGCGGGGGTGATCCCCTGATTTCGGTTGACCGTTGCCAAGCCGGCCCTTCACCCTGGGTGCTGCTTCAGAAGCGGAGATGCCGGATGCGACGGTCACTCCTTGTTACGGCGACACTTGCCACGGTGGCGCTATCCGGTGTCGGGCGCGTGGTGCGCGCGGCCGAGCCGGTGGATGTCGCGCTGGTGCTGGTGGACGACGTCTCCGGCAGCATCAATGACGACGAATACAAGCTGGAAAAGCAGGGCTATTACGCTGCGTTCACCAGCCCCGGCGTGATCTCCGCGATCCAGGGGGGGCCGATCGGCGCCATTGCGGTGGCGTTCGTCGAATTCGCCGGCGCCGGTCAGGTGGACAATGTGGTGGGCTGGACGGTCGTCCGTGATGCGGATTCCTCCCGCGCTTTTGCGCAGAAGGTGCAGGACGCGCCGCGTTCGTCCTGGGGCCATACGGCGATCGGCGAGGGGATCACGCTCGGCATCCAGGATTTGGCGGCCAGCGGCGTGCAGCCGACGCGGCGGATCATCGACGTGGCCGGCGATGGCACCAACAATTCCGGCCGCCCGGCTGAGGAGGCGCGGGACGAGGCGGCAAAGCAGGGCATCATCATCAATGGGCTGGCGATCGCCAACGAGAGCGACATTCCGTGGCTGCAGCAGCACACGCATCCGCCGGGCGGGCTCGGCAACTACTACCGGCAGCACGTGACGGCCGGGGAGACGAGCTTTGTGCTGGAAGTGCACGACTACCGCAGCTTCGGCGAGGCGGTGACGCGCAAGCTGGTGCAGGAGATCGCCCGGGCGGCGACCGCGGACCGCCACGGGTGACGTGCGCGTGAACTGACCCCTCCCCCTGTGGGTGTATAGACCGGGGACAAGGGTTACACCTGTTCGGAGACATCGGTAACAGGTTGCCGGTCGGTCAGCGGGTGACGCAGGTCAAACGGCGCCACCCGCTGACGGATGAACACCACATCCCACACGCCCTCGATCGCGGCCGGCCGCAGCGCCACTGGCTGGCCGGCGGGGCCGTGCTGGCCCTGGGCGGCTGCAGCAACGAACTGTCGGGGCTGTCGCGCACCTTCGGGCTGACCCGGGACGCGCCGGATGAGTTCTCGGTGACCATGCAGGCGCCGCTCAGCATGCTGCCGGATTTCGCAATTCGTCCCCGCATCCGGGGGCGCCGCGGCCGCAGGACCTGCCGGACCGCCAGCAGGCCGAGGCGGCGCTGATCCCGCAGACCACGCTGGCCAACCAGACCTCCGGCATGACTCCTGGGCAGGCGGCGCTGATCCCGGTCCGGCGGCGCCGACCGACATCCGCCGGGAGGTTGCGCACGACGCCGCGGCGGACCAGCGCGGGCAAGGCTTTGCCAGCCGTCTGATGTTCTGGCGCTCCACCCCGCCGCCCGGGGTGGTTGTGGATCCGACAAAGGAAGGCGCAGCGGCTGCGGCAGAACGCTGCCCTCGGCAACAGCCCGGAGGCCCGGGAGACACCGATCAGCCAGCCCAAGCCGCGCGGCTGGCTGGAGGGCATCTTCTAGCACGTTTGCCGCGTTCCCGGTGTGCCGGCCGAGGATCGGCCGGTGGCGGCTCTGCCAACGGGGCGACGGGGACGGCATGCAGGACAGGGTGGCGGCGGAGGCGGGTCCGTCGAAGCAGAGCCAGCGCGGGCTGGACTGGCTGAATTTCTTCATCGCGGATGTGGAAACGGCGTTCGGGCCGTTCGTTGCGGTGTATCTGTCGGCGCGTGGCTGGCGGCAGGGTGAGATCGGCTCGATCCTGACCATCAACAGCGCGGTCGCGCTGGCGACTCAGGTTCCGGCCGGGGCGCTGGTGGACTGGACGCGGCGCAAGCGGCTGATCGTTGCCGTGTGCATCGGGCTGATCGCCGGCGGTGCGCTGCTGATCGGTGATTTCCCCCGCTATCTGCCGGTGATGGCCGGCGAGGTGATGCACGGCCTGACCGGCGGTGCGGTGCGTACCGCGTTGGCGGCCATCGCGCTCGGGCTGGTGGGGCACCGCGTGTTGCATACCCGTATCGGCCGCAACCATCGCTACGATGCACTGGGCAATGCGGCGACGGCGGCGGCGATGGGGGCGCTGGGCGCCTTCGCTTCCTCGCGTGCGCCGTTCTTTGCCGCCGCCGGGCTGTGCCTGCCGGCGTTGGGTGCGCTGTCGCGGATCCGCGGGCGCGAGATCGACTATGCGCGGGCGCGGTCTTCGGAGGGGCGGCGCGAGCCGAGGCCGGCGCGGTGGCGCGAGCTGGGCCGGAATCATCGGCTGCTGATCTTCGCCGGCTGTCTGTTACTGTTCCAGTTCGCCAACGCATCGATGCTGCCGCTGGCCGGCGAGCGGCTGATCGCGCGGCATCAGCGGGATTCCGAGCTGATCACCGCGGCGCTGGTGGTGGTGCCGCAACTGGTCACCGCCGGGATCGCCGCCTGGGTGGCGCGCAAGGCCGCGGAGTGGGGGCGCAAGCCGCTGCTGATCGTGGGATTTGCAATGCTGCCGGTGCGTGCGGTGCTGTTCGCGCTGGCGACGGGGCCGTGGTTCCTGGTCGGCGTGCAGGTGCTTGGCGGGGTCACCGCGGTGGTGATCGGCATCATGACGCCGCTGGTGGTGGCCGACGTGACGCGCCGATCGGGGCGCTACAATGTCGCGCTGGGCGCGGTGAGCATGATCGCCGGGCTGGGTGCCACGGTCAGCACCACGGCGATCGGGTTCCTGGCGCAAAGTCTGGGGTTCATGGCGGGGTTTTTCGCGCTTGCCGCGATCGGGCTGCTGGGTCTTGTGCTGCTGTGGCGGTTGTTGCCGGAGACCTGGTACGAGGCGGTTCGGGAGGATTGAGCGGCGGCCGCCACGGGATCGCGCGGGCTGATATCCGCGGCGGAGGCAAACGGGTGGTGGTATCATTCGATCTGTTCGCATCGGGGTGCATGGGTCAAACGGTCCCGCCGGCCCGGTTTGACACCCACCCCACCGATCCCCCATCCTCCCCACCACCGAGGGGGGTCCCGCCATTCCGGGGCTGAGAGTCCGGCAGGGGTGCGGCACAACGCACCAGCGCCGGTGACCCTTGAACCTGATCCGGGTCATGCCGGCGGAGGGACGGGACCAGCCATCGCGACCACCCGCCCCAAAGCCGGATACGCCATGAGGAGAACGCCCATGACGGTCCAGTCCAAAACCGCCGCCCGCCCCAGCACGGTGACCACCGGGGCCATCGCCGGCTCGCGCAAGATTTACACCTCGCCGGCAACGCACCCAGACATCGGCGTCCCGTTCCGTGAAATCGCGCTCGATCCGACAGCCCGCGAGGAACCCTATCGCGCCTACGACACCTCCGGCCCCTACACCGACCCGGCGCAGACGATCGACCTTGAGGCCGGCTTGCCACCGGTGCGCCGCGACTGGATCGCCCGGCGTGGTTTCGCTCGCATCGAACCCCGCGCCATCAAGCCCGAGGACAACGGCGGCGCCTCCGGCGATCGCCTGGTCCCGCTGTGCCCTGCCGACCACCCAGTCTATGGCGGCCAGCCCGGTCAGCCCGTCACGCAATACGAATTTGCCCGCCGCGGGATCATCACGGAAGAAATGATCTACGTCGCCCACCGCGAAAACCTGGGCCGCCAGAAAATGCTGGCAGGCGCCGAAGACCGCCGCGCCGACGGCGAAGACTTCGGCGCTGAAATCCCCGCCTTCACCACGCCCGAATTCGTCCGCGACGAAATCGCCCGCGGCCGCGCCATCATCCCCGCCAACATCAACCACCCGGAACTCGAGCCGGTCATCATCGGCCGCAAGTTCCTGGTCAAGATCAACGCCAACATCGGCAACTCCGCTGTTACCTCCGGCGCCGCCGAAGAGGTCGAAAAACTGGTCTGGGCGATCCGCTGGGGCGCCGACACGGTGATGGACCTGTCCACCGGCCGCAACATCCACAACATCCGCGACTGGATCCTGCGCAACGCACCGGTGCCGATCGGGACGGTGCCGATCTACCAGGCGCTGGAAAAAGTCGATGGCGAGCCCGACAAGCTGGACTGGGAAGTCTTCAAGGACACGCTGATCGAGCAGGCCGAGCAGGGCGTGGACTACTTCACCATCCACGCGGGCGTGCGGCTGGGCTATGTGCCACTGACCGCGACGCGCACGACCGGCATCGTGTCGCGCGGCGGCTCCATCATGGCGCGCTGGTGCCTGTCGCACCACAAGGAGAGTTTCCTCTACGAGCATTTCGGCGACATCTGCGACATCATGCGCAAATACGACGTGTCGTTCTCGTTGGGCGACGGGTTGCGTCCGGGCTCCATCGCCGACGCCAACGACCGCGCGCAATTCGCCGAGCTGGAAACACTGGGCGAGCTGACCAGGATCGCCTGGGACAAGGGCTGTCAGGTGATGATCGAGGGCCCCGGCCACGTGCCGATGCACAAGGTCAAGGTCAACATGGAAAAGCAGCTCGCCGAATGCGGCGAGGCGCCGTTCTACACGCTCGGCCCGCTGACCACCGACATCGCGCCCGGCTACGACCACATCACGTCGGCCATCGGTGCCGCGATGATCGGCTGGTTCGGTACCGCGATGCTGTGTTACGTAACCCCGAAAGAACACCTCGGCCTGCCCAACCGCGACGACGTGAAGGTGGGCGTCATCACCTACCGCATCGCAGCCCACGCCGCCGACCTGGCGAAAGGGCATCCGTCCGCTCGGTTGCGCGATGATGCGGTCAGCCGTGCCCGCTTCGAGTTCCGCTGGGAGGATCAGTTCAATCTCTCGCTGGATCCCGACACCGCGCGCGGCTTCCACGACGAGACCTTGCCGAAGGACGCGCACAAGGTGGCGCATTTCTGCTCCATGTGTGGGCCGAAGTTCTGTTCGATGAAGATCACGCAGGATCTCCGGGAGGATGCGGCGCGGCTGGCGGGACTGGAACAGAAAAGCAAGGAGTTTGCCGAGACCGGCAAGGAGATTTATCTTCCCGCCGCGGAGTAACCTTCGCTTGCGGCAATGCGGGCAAGGCCGTAGCACTGCGCCCCATGCCTGCCTTGCCCACCCCGCTGGACCCGCGTGCCGCACTCGATGCGATCGGCTTGTTACCGGACGTCGAGATCGATATCGGCGATGCTGCCCTTGCCTTCGCGCGAATCGATTCGCCGGAGGCCGATTGGCGGGCGGCGCGGGAGGAACTGTCGGCAATCGCCCGTGGCGCCGTGGCGCTGGCGCGGGCGACGAAGGGCGCTGATCTGGCGGTCCGCGCCGAGACGCTGGCCGGCCTGCTAGTCGGGCGGCACGGCTATCGCGGCGATGCCGATACCTACGAAGACCCTGCCAACACCAACCTGATCCACGTCATCGAGCGCCGGAAGGGGCTGCCTGTCGCGCTCGGCGTGATCTGGCTTCATGCGGCCCGGGCCGCCGGCTGGGGTGCGCACGGGGTCGATTTCCCGGCACATTTCCTGCTGGCCCTGGAGGGCAAGGGCTCGCAGCTCGTGCTCGACATTTTCGACGGCGGCACCGCGCTGGAGGCACGCGACCTGCGCGCGCTGCTCAAGCGTATCGAGGGGGAACGGGCGGAACTCAGGCCTGGGCTGTTGCAGCCCATGAGCGCGCGGGCGGTACTGCTGCGGCTGCAAAACAACATCAAGGCGCGGCGGCTGGATGCCGGGGATTTGCCGGGCGCGCTGACCAGCACGGAGAACATGCTGCGCGTCGCGCCCGACCATGCCGCGCTGTGGCGCGAGGCGGCGCTGATGCACCAGCGGCTGGATCATGTCTCGGCAGCGCTGCGCTGCTTCGAGCGGTTTCTTGTGCTGGTGCCACAGGGGGATGCGGCGGTGCGGGTCCGGGCGGCGATGGACGAACTGCGGACACGGCTGAACTGAGCCGGAGGCCACAAGGGCCGGCGCCACACGCAGAGAGAGGTGGATACCCACATTTGCGGGCATGACGGTCTCTGGGCTTCGATCGCCCGGGGGTACATGTATCAGCCGCTACGTGGTGGGGACGCATGATCTCCGTTACGGCCCGCAATCTGCCCCAGCACCGCGTGCGCCGAGCGCACCGCGCCCTCCTGCCACCCGGTGATCCACGACATGTGCTCGCCAGCGAACAGGAAGGGGCCGTCGCCAGCCAGCAGCACGGGGTAGTGCGTTGCGCGCGCGGTCTTGCTCCATTCCGCCCAGGCCGAGCCGGTGAACGGGATCTTCTTCCACGCGACTGCCACGCCCTTACCAAGCCAGCGCCGATACCCTGGATGCAAATGCTCCCCATCGGTCAGCGCGTCGGCGATCCGTTGCGCCGGCAGCTTCGCGGCGAATGCCTCGCCCAGATCGTCCGACCAGATATAGGCGCCGACGAGCACGCCCTTCGTCTGATGCAGGCCGGCGCTGGGATACCAAACCTGGGTGATGTCGCGGCTGGTCCAGGAGATGCCGCCATAAATCTTCTGGTCCAGCTCCCAGAAACGGCGCTCGGCCTGGAACGCAACCTTGCCGGCAGGGACGTAGTCCACCGCGTTGATCGCGGCGCGGACCGCCGGAGCGAAATCGGCGTCGATACCGCGCAACACGGGAAACGGGATGGTCACCACGACCTGCTGTGCGTCGATCGCGTGCCGCGCGCCGGTCCTGGCATTCCGCCAGACCACGCGCGCACCGCCGGCGGTGCGGCGTAGCTCGGTTACCTCGGCACCGAACACGATCCGTCGCTGCAGCCTTCGGCCGAACGCTTCACCGATGCGCCCCATGCCGCCGACCGGCTGCAGCATCGTCGCCTGCATGTCGGCAAATTCTCCGAACTGCATCGGCCCTTTCCAGAAATCGGATGCAAGGATGGCACGCAGATCGAGTGGTGGGTTTGGCGTGCCGGAATCCGGGCCGACGCCGGGCGGCGCCGCCCAGCCGGCCCGCGACGAACCGCGATAAACAAGGTCCCGGTCGAGCGCCCCGAACGCACGCAGGAACCCCCGCAGCCGTTCCTTGTCCTCGGTGGTGACCGGATCGGCCAGGGCCGCGGGATCGATCGCCTTCGCCGCCAGTTCCGCGACGTAACCGCGTGCATCGTTCACCACGCGACCATTGAGCTGCGGCATGCCGTCGAACGCCGCGTCGTCCTGCATCAACGCAGCGTGGTTGTCGTTGCATATGATCTCAAGCGGCACACCGAGTTGCCGGCAGTAAGACAGGATGCCGTCGTGGTGATAGGGGATCCGCGCCGGCCCGGGGTTGAAATACAAATGCGGGGCGGCATCCCACGCCACGTGCTGCACGCTGTCCGTCTCCTGCACCACATCGCCGGCGCGCAGCGACCAGTTGCGACCTCCGGCTCGCGAGCGGGCCTCCAGGATCATCGGCGTGTAGCCGGCTTTCTCCAGCTCCAGGCCCAGCACCATTCCGGCAATTCCAGCGCCCAGAATGACGATCCGCCGACCACGCCCGGGTGGCAGCGGGGGCGGCCCGGCATAAGCGGCGGGCACCGCCAGCAGGCCCATCGCCGCCATGGTGCGATAGGCCGCCGCCACGCCGCCGGCCTTGCCGACCAGATGGATCAACCGACGGCGGGACAGGGGCGACGGCGCATCCCCGATCACGGCAATCCGCCCGGGCCACTTGTCCCCTCGATCTGCCGCAGCAAGGCCTCGATCCGCGCGCGCGCATGATCCATCACCTCCGCCCCCGGCCCGGCCTCGTCCTGCCGGTGCCGTTCCAGGACCAGCAGCGTGGTGTCGATCAGCTCGATCGCCTCCTGCCTGTCCAGCACGCCTTTGGTGACCAGCCGCACCAGCACGGCTGCCTGCACCAGAGAACCCGCCATCGCCTCGCCGAGTGCGGCGGCGCCAATGTCGATCGGCATGATGGCCTTCTGCCTCCTGTCGCGTTACCTCTCCATGGGCAAGGAGAGGTTTCATGGCCTACACCAAATCACGTCACGCCGCCGGCCGTCATTTTTTGCAAATTCCCGGGCCGACCAATGTGCCCGATCGCGTGCTGCGCGCCATCGACAGCCCGACGATGGATCATCGCGGGCCGGAGTTCGGCCGGCTTGGGAGCGAAATCCTGGGAAATTTGCGGCTGATCTTCCAGACCGGCGGTCCCGTCGTGATCTATCCGGCGTCCGGCACCGGCGCGTGGGAGGCAGCACTGGCCAACACCCTGTCGCCTGGCGACACAGTGCTGATGTGCCGCACCGGCTGGTTCGCCACCTTGTGGCAGGAGATGGCGGAGCGGCTGGGGCTGGTGCCGGTCATCCTGGAGACCGATTGGCGTCGCGGCGCCGACGTGGATGCCATCGCCGGCGCGCTGGAGGATGATCGCGGGCACCGGATCAAGGCGGTCTGTGTGGTTCACAACGAAACCTCCACCGGGTGCACCAGCCGGATCCATGAGGTGCGGGGGGCGATGAACCAGGTCAGGCATCCGGCGCTGCTGATGGTGGATACGATCTCCTCGCTTGCCAGCATGGATTACCGGCATGACGAGTGGGGGGTCGATGTCACCGTCGCCGGATCCCAGAAGGGACTGATGCTGCCGCCCGGCCTGTCGTTCAACGCGATCAGCCCCAAGGCGCTGCGCTCGGCCGAAACCGCGAAGCTGCCGCGCAGCTACTGGGACTGGCGGCCGATGCTGGAGGCCAACAAGACCGGCTACTTCCCCTACACACCCGGCACCAACCTGCTCTATGGCCTGAACGAAGCGGTGACGATGCTGCTGGAAGAAGGGTTGGCCAACGTGTTCGCCCGCCACGACCGCCATGCGGAAGCGACGCGTCGCGCGGTACGAAGCTGGGGACTGGAGATCCAGTGCCTCGACCCGCGGCACTACTCGTCGTCGCTGACCGCGGTGCGCGTGCCGGAAGGGCACAGCGCCGACGGGCTGCGGGCTGTGATTCTGGATAAATTCAACATGAGTCTCGGAAACGGTCTCGGCATTCTGAAGGACCAGGTGTTCCGGATCGGGCATCTCGGTGACCTCAACGATCTGTCGCTGATCGGCGCCCTGGGCGGCGTGGAAATGGGATTGCGCGCTGCCGGCATCCCCCATCGTACCGGCGGCGTGCAGGCCGCGATGGATTTCCTGGCCGGCAATGCCTGACGGTGGGCTGGGCGACCCATCGCTCGCAGCACGGCTGCGGCGGGAAACCGCAGGGGAGATCCTGTTTGCACCGGCCGATCGCGGCCGCTACGCGACCGACGCCTCGATCTATCAAATGGAACCGATCGGCGCGGTCGTGCCGCGCAGCATCGACGACGTGGCGTCCGCGCTGGCCATCGCGCGGGAGGCCGGTGTTCCCGTGCTGGCGCGCGGCGCCGGAACCAGCCAGTGCGGCCAGACCGTCAACCGCGCGCTGGTGATCGACTGCTCGAAACATCTGCACCGCATCCTGCACATCGATCCGGCGGCGCGCACCGCACTGGTCGAACCCGGCATAGTGCTCGGTCACCTGAACGCCGCGCTGAAGCCGCACGGACTGTTCTTTCCCGTCGATCCGTCCACCCATGCGCGCTGCACGATCGGCGGAATGGCGGGGAACAATTCGTGCGGCTCCAAGTCGATCCGCTATGGGCTGATGGCCGACAACGTCAGCGCGATCGATGCGATCCTGGCGGACGGAACGCGCCACCGGTTCGGTCTGCTGCCCGACAATCTCGGCGCCGACATGCCGCCGCGGGTCGCGGAACTGGTCCAGCGGCTGCGTGCGCTGGGGGCGGCGGAGGCGGACGAGATCGCGTCGCAATTCCCCCGCCAACTCCGGCGCGTCGGCGGCTACAACATCGACGCACTGACCCCGGCCGCGCGCGCTGCCGGACGTGCCAATCTGGCCCGGCTGCTGGTCGGATCGGAAGGCACGCTGGCATTTTCCGCCGCGATCGAGCTGACGCTGCAGCCGATCAAGCCCCGCAAGGTGGTCGGCATCTGTCAGTTCCCGAGCTTCCGCGCCGCCATGGAGGCGACACGCCATCTGGTTGCACTCGATCCCGAGGCGGTCGAGCTGGTCGATCGCACGATGATCGAATTGGGTCGTGGCATTCCGATCTACCGCCCGCTGATCGAGCGTATGCTGATCGGCGAGCCGGACAGCCTGCTGTTGGTCGAATTTCATGGCGATCAGGACACGCCGCTGCTGGCGAAACTCGCCGAACTGGACACCGCGATGGCCGATCTCGGTCATCCCGGTCAGGTGGTGCGGGCGACGGACGCGGCGTTCCAGGCCGGCATCGCCGAGGTGCGCGAGGCCGGGTTGAACATCATGATGTCGATGAAAGGCGACGGAAAGCCGGTGTCGTTCATCGAGGATTGCGCGGTGGCGCTGGATGACCTGGCGGATTTCACCGAGCGGCTGAATCAGGTGTTCGCCCGCCACGGCACCAAGGGCACCTGGTACGCGCATGCCTCGGTCGGCTGCCTGCACGTCCGCCCGGTGCTCAATATGAAGAACCCTTCGGACGTCGCCACGATGCGCGCGGTGGCCGAGGAGTGCTTCGCACTGGTGCGTGCCTACAAGGGCTCGCACAGCGGCGAGCACGGCGACGGCATTGCGCGCAGCGAATTCCACCCGGCGATGTTCGGCCCCCGCATCGTGCGCGCCTTCGAGACCGTGAAGGATGCGTTCGATCCCACCGGCCTGCTCAACCCGGGCCGCGTCGTCCGTCCGCCGCGCATGGATGATCGGTCGTTGTTCCGCTACGGGCCAGGTTACGCACCGGCCGCCGGGTTCACCCCGGCGCTGGACTGGTCGGCGCATCCGGGGCCGTTGGGCGGCATGCTCGGCGCCGTCGAGATGTGCAACAACAACGGCACGTGCCGCGCATTCGATGCCGGCGTGATGTGCCCGAGCTATCGTGTCACCCGCGACGAAGAACACGTGACGCGCGGCCGGGCCAACACGCTGCGGTTGGCGCTGACCGGGCAACTCGGTCCCGACGCCATGGCTTCGGATGAGGTCGCCGCGGCGATGAAGCTGTGCGTCTCCTGCAAGGGCTGCCGGCGGGAATGTCCGACCGGCGTCGATATGGCGAAGATGAAGATCGAGGTGCTGGCGGCCCGTGTCGCCCGCCACGGTCTGTCACGACGGGACCGGATGATTGCCATGCTGCCACGCATGGCGCCTTTTGCATCGCGGCTGCGGTTCGTGACGAATCTTCGTAACCGCAGTCCCACGCTGCGGCGCTGGGGCGAGTACTGGCTCGGCGTGGCGCACGATCGGAAGCTGCCGGCCTGGCATCCGGCGCCGTTCCGCGACGCCGAGGCCGGCCGCGCGCCGGGGCCGCGCGGCGAGGTGCTGCTGCTGGCCGACACCTTCAACCGCTGGTTCGAGCCGGAGAATTTGCATGCCGCGATCCGTGTGCTGGAAGCGGCAGGGTATCGCCCGGTGATCCCTGCCGCCTCCGGCCGGCCGCTTTGTTGCGGACGGACCTTTCTGGCAGCCGGGCTGGTGCCGCAGGCGCGCGCCGAGGCGCACCGGATGCTGGTCGCCCTGGCCGGCGACCGTCCGGTGATCGGGCTGGAGCCGTCCTGCCTGCTGACCCTGCGCGACGAATTCCCAAGCCTGCTGCCGGGAGACGCCGCGCGGGATCTCGCCGATCGTGCCATGCTGCTCTCGGAGTTTTTCGCCCGCGAGCGGCCGGCGATCGACCTGTCCCCGCTGCCGGGAACGGCGCACGTGCACGGCCATTGCCACCAGAAATCATTTGGTGCCTTTCCCGATGCGCTCGCCCTGCTGCGCCGCGTGCCGGAGCTGCAGGTCAGGCCGATCGCCTCGTCCTGCTGCGGCATGGCCGGCGCCTTCGGCTATCAGGCGGAGACACTGGCGGTGTCCAAAGCGATGGCGGAAAGCGGACTGCTGCCGGCCATCCGGGCAGCAGCGGCGGAAGATCTAATCGTTGCAGACGGAACGTCTTGCCGGCATCAGATCGCCGATCTTGCCGGGCGGCAGGCGGTGCATTCGGTGCGGCTGCTGGACCGTGCCCTGCGCCGGGCGTGAACCAGACGTTACGGCGTCTCTCCGGCCAAAATCCGCCGATACACCGATGCGTCGATGTTGCAGCCGGACAGAACGACCGCGACGTTCCTGCCGGCCTGGAGGCCGCGCTCCTGCATGAGCGCCGCGAGTGGCGCGGCGCCAGCGCCTTCCGCCACCTGATGCGTGGCCTGGAAATAAAGGCGCACGGAGCCGGCAATCTCCTCCTCGCTGACCTGCAGGATGCGGGCCACACCGTGCCGGATGATTGCCAATGACTGTTCCATAGGCTGGCGTGTGGCCACGCCATCGGCGAAGGTTCGCGCGGAGTCTGTCTGGATCGGCGTGCCGGCTTCGAACGACAGCGCCATCGCCGGAGCGTTGCGGGCGACGACGCCGACGATCTCGGTGTTGCGGCCCAGCAGGTCCCTCACGGCGATTGCCCCGCAAATGCCGGAGCCCATGCCGATCGGCACGTAGATCGTATCCAGGTCGGCCACCGCTTGGAACAGCTCCAGCGCGTAGGTCGCAACGCCAAGAACCAGGTTGCGGTGGAACGGCGGGATGAAGTGCAGGTCCTGCTGCGAGGCGGCCCGCGCGCATTCGGCGCGTGCCTCGTCGAAATCCGTTCCGAACTCAACCACCGTGGCTCCAAAGGCGCGCATGGCGGCGTTCTGATCCGCGGCGTTGCCGTGTGGAACGTAGATGGTGGCGGGGATACCGGCGCGGGACGCGGACAGCGCGACCGATTGTCCGTGATTGCCGCGCGTCGCGGTGATGACGCCGCGCGGCTTGGTGCCGCTCCGCCGCAGGGCGTCCATATACACCACGCCGCCGCGCAGCTTAAAGGCACCGGTCGGCGTATGGTTCTCGTGCTTCACCCAGACGTTGCATCCGGCCAGCTCGCGCAGCCGCGGCCAGGCGTATTGGGGGGTCGGCGGCACCGTGCGGTGCACCAGGTCGGCTGCGGCCTCGAGCTCGCTCAGGCCGAACAGGGATTCAAAAGCACTCACCAGGCAATCCTCCACTGTGGAAAAACACTGCACGATTCATACGGGTTACGAAGACCGCAGCAATCCATCCAGTGTCGTGTTGAACGCAACCGCCGCCTCATAAGCCACCCAATGCCCGGCGCCTTCAATCACCCGGAACCGCAACTCCGGCCGCAGCGCCCGCATCGCTCGCTCACGGGCGGCGATGTCGGGCAGCGACGGCGCGTCACGGCCGCCCCAGATGCCGGTGACCGGGCAACGCACCACACCCAGCGCCTCGCGCAGATAAGTTCCACGCGAGACCGGCGGGCTCTTTAGGCGCGAATGCCGTGTGTTCCAGTCCTGGATCGCCAGCGCCAAATCGTCAATCTTCGCCGGATCCGCGATCATCAGCCGGGCCAGGTTTGTGCGGTGCGCCGCCAGCCGCGCCTCGCCCCGCAAATGCCGTACCTTCATCAGTTCGGTCGGCCCGCGCGCCAGCCCGAGACCGCCGGAGCCGATGACGGTCAGCGACCGCACCCGCCCCTGATCCCGCGCCGCCAGGGATCCGGCGATCACGCCGCCATAGGAAAACCCGGCAACGTCATACAGCGTGTCGCGCCCGATGACGGCATCCATGCCGTGCGCCAGGATCGCGGCCGTGTCGTGCGGATCGGCGGGATCGGACGGCATGTCGGATTCGCCAAGCCCCGGCAGATCCGGCGCGACCACGCGGCGATCGACGCCAAAAAACGGGATGTTGCGCACCCAGTGCCGCCAGGACCCGGTGCCGCCGTGCAGCAGCACCAGCGCCGGGCCGTCGCCCCAGGCGTGCCAGACCATCCGCCCAGCGCCGCACGGTGTCTCAACTCGTTTCGCGGCCTGCTCGATCCGCTCCAGGACCGCGTCCGGCGGCTCGGTCATCGCCAGTGCCGCAACCGCTCGGCCGCCTCGGCCATATCGGCTTCGGGCCCGCAATAGCTGAAGCGGACGAAACGGTTGCCACGGGAACGATCGAAATCCACCCCGGGGGTCGCGGCAATTCCCGCTTCGGCCAGCATGCGCCGGCACAACGCCGCGCTGTCGTTCGATCGTTCGGCGATGTCGGCGAACAGATAGAACGCGCCCTCGGCCGGGCTCAGCCGGTCGAATCCCGCTTCGGGTAGGGCCCGCAGCAGCAGATCGCGGGAGCGGCGGTAGCGCGCCACGTTCGCCTCCAGCTCCGCGCCGCACTCGAACGCCGCCTCGGCCGCCACCTGAGAGATGTGCGGCGCGCTGATGAAGAAATTCTGGGCCAGGCACTCGACGGGGCGGACGAGGTCCTCCGGCAGCACCAGCCAGCCGATCCGCCAGCCCGTCATGCTGAAATACTTGGAGAAGCTGTTCACCACCACGGCGTGGGGGCTTACCGCCGCGGTGGCGATGGGACTGTCATAATGCAACCCATGGTAGATCTCATCGCTGATCAGCCGCACCCCGTTCGCCTCACACCAACAGGCAATGGCGGCGAGTTCGTCCGGGTGCAACATGGTGCCGGCCGGGTTGCAGGGACTCGCCACGATCAGTCCGTCGGGCGGCGGATCGAGCCGCGCCAGCATCGCCACGCTGGGCTGGAACCGGGTCGGCGGCCCGGCTTCCAGGATGACCGGAGTCATGCCGAGGGCTGTCAGGATATTCACATAGGGCGGATAGAACGGGGCGGCCATGGCGACCCGATCGCCGGGATCGAACGCGGCCAGGAAGGCCAGCGGGAAGCCGCCGGACGCGCCCACCGTCACCGCGACCCGCTCGGGCGCCAGCGCCAGCCCGTACCAGTCACGGTAATGCGCCGCGATCCGCGCCCGCAGGCTGGGGCGGCCGAACGCCTCGGTGTAGCCGAGCGGGTCACCGGAGCTCAGGGCGGTGACGGCGGCGGCCCGTGCGCCGGCGGGGGCGCCGGTGCCGGGCTGGCCGACTTCCATGCGGATCACCCGGTTGGCCCCGGGCGGCAGGGCGGCCTGGCGGGCATTTGCCGCGGCAATCACGTCCATCACCAGGAACGGCGGGGCCGCCGCGCCGCGGCCGATTTTCAGGGTCATAGGCCCCTCTTCGGCAAACGCCGGCCGCGGCGCAAGGGGCGAATCGCCCGCAGGCAGGCACCGGGCTGTCTCAATTGTGACCCGCCTTCGGGTAGCACCGTTACGGCGGACGCCTCACATCGCCAACATGAGACCACGACCAGGAGACGTTTCGATGCCCCAACTGGACAGCAAGGAAACCGCCCGCATGATGATCAAGCGCCACGGGCTGCAGGCGCAGGCGGTCGCCCTGGAGCACGTGCAGGAGATGCGGTTGCAGGGGGACACCGCCGGGCTCGGGCGGTGGCAGGCGGTCTTCGCGGCGATATGCGAATTGCGCCGCCGGGCTTCGCAGAAGGTCGGGCCGGAGGAGGTGTTCGACTACCGCTCCTGAGACCGAGCCGATTTGCCCGGGCGCTGCACGTATCGCAACGCCTCCACTTGGTACGGCGCGTCCGCCGGGTTTGGGTGGGCCCCCACCGTCGCCTTCTCGAAGTGCATGTAGTCCGGCTCGTCGCGGAATAACCCTCCCCAAAGCCAACCGTGCCGGGTGAAGATCGTGAAAGCGGCTGACCGAGTGGTGATCAGGCCTGGTGCTTCCCGGTCACGGTCTGTGTTCGCCGGCGATCCGGGTGGCCACCAGCCTTGCTTGCGATCGAAGTATGGATTCTCCCGCGGGTTGAGGTCGATCGCGTAGCCAAAGCTGTGCATGCCGAATTTCGACGGATCGCCCTGGTCCGGGCGGCAGTAGAACCCGACCGTGTCATCCGCCTCGGCGTAGCCGCCCGTGTCGAATGACTCGTATGGCTGCATCCGCGCAATCGCGAAATGGGCGGCGAACAATTCGCGGAAGATCGCCACCGTTTCCGCGGCAAGCTGGCGATGCACGACCAGCGTGCCCGGATGCGGCTGCCCGTCGAATCCCCAGTAAGTCAGTTGCAGCGAGGCAAGATCTTTCATCCCTACCGGGCAGCCGGATGTCCAGGCGACGCCCTGCATGCGCCCCCACGCTGCGGACGAAATCGGTGCCACATGCGCATGGAATCGCGGCATCGCCGCGCTGCCCGGCGAGACGGCCAGCATCAGCAGCGCCGTGACGGCAGAAATGCCTGGGCTCCTGCCCTGGTCTCGGCGAGACTGCCGGTGGCGGCCAGGCGCGGCGCAGGGGATCTTCATGCCAGACATTGGATTCTTCGAAACCATTTATTCAGCGCGATCGCTGCGCCGGCTCAAGCCCGATCCGGTGCCGGAAGAGCTTATCACCCGCGTGCTGGACGCCGCCATCCGCGCCCCGTCGGGTGGCAATGCCCAGGGCTGGGCTTTCATCGTGGTGCGCGAGCCGGAGCAGCGGCGCCACCTCGGCGCGATCTATCGCAAGGCGTCCGACATCGCGGAAGCGGTGTATGCCGCCCGCGGCCGGCCGCCGCATCTGACCGAGGCGCAATACGCGCGGTTCATGGCCTCCGGCGCGCATCTGTGGGAACACATGGGCGAGGCGCCGGTGATTCTGGTTCCCTGCCTGCGCCGCGGCACCATGCCGCCACCGGACGCGCTGCCGACCTGGGTTGCTGCCCGCTATGAACAGGAGCTCGCGTATATGGAGCGCATTCGCGGTGCCAGCATCTATCCGGCGATGCAGAACGTGATCCTGGCGTGCCGTGCGGTCGGGCTCGGCACCGTGATCACCACAAATCATCTGCGCTTCGAGAACGAAGTGAAGGCGATGCTGGCGCTGCCTGACGATGTGGACACCTATGCGTTGATGCCGATCGGATGGCCCATCGACAGGTTCGGGCCGCTGACCCGCCGGCCTGTGGCTGAAGTGGTGCATGCCGACCGTTGGGGCGGTGGGTGGCCGGGGTGATGCTGTCGTTTGTGCGGCACCGCCGATCGTCATAGTGTCGTTGCCGATGTCCTGCCCATCGTTCCGCGTGGCCGCGGCGCTGCTGCTGGCACTGCTGGTCGCGCCGGTCGGTGTTCGCGCCGCGTCGCCGGCTCCGTCCGCCCTCTGCCTGGCCGCGGTGCAGGCGGCGGAGAGCCATCATGACACACCCCCTGGCCTGCTGGCGGTGATCGCAAAAGTTGAAAGCGGACGCGCCACATCTTCCGGTGCCGTGCAGCCCTGGCCCTGGACCGTTGATGCGGACGGGCAGGGCATCTTCTTCGCAACCAAGGAGCAGGCGGTGGCGTGGTCGCGCCAGGCGCTGGATGCGGGGACGGTGACGTTCCTCGATGTCGGGTGCATGCAGGTTGACCTGCGGATGCACCCCGCTGCATTCCGCGACCTGGACCAGGCGTTCGATCCCACCGCCAATACCGAGTACGGGGCGCGCTTCCTGCGCCAGCTTCATGATGGCGTTGCCGGCGGCAACTGGTTCACCGCGATCGGGATGTATCACTCGCAAACACCGGTTCTGGCGGCGCTGTACCGGGAGCAGGTGGCGGCGGTCGGCGCCGGGCTGCCGCCGCCTCGGATGCCGGCGGGACATCTCGGCAGCATGCGGCTCGATCTCGCCGGCGGCGGGGTGATGCGCATCAACGTCAACCGGCAGCCGGCGCGGGTCCATCGGCGGCTGAGTGCCTGTCAGGTGGCGGCGATACTCGGCTCCTACCTGCCGCGTCAGGTTGCCGGCTGCGCCGTCTCGCACCACTGACGCCGCTCTTTACACGGCCGAACAGGCCAGCCGAAGCTTGCGAAAACGCGCGGGGAGGCGGGTGAACGACGTCCTGATCGAGAATGTCCTGAACGCACTGGCGGCCGGGCTGATCATCGGCTGCCTGTACGGCCTGATGTGCATCGGGCTGGGGCTGATCTTCGGCATCATGAAGGTGGTGAATTTCGCCCAGGGCGAACTGCTGATGCTGGGGATGTATGTCAGCCTGTACCTGGTCAGCGTCTGGGGCGCGCTGTCGTTCCTGGGCGCCGCGGCGCCGTTCGTCGGCGCGCTGCTCGCCGCGCCGGTGCTGTTCGTCGGCGGGGCGCTGCTGCACCGGCTGTTGCTGCGGCGCGTGTCCGGCCTGCGCACCTCCGGCCTGCTGGATGAGGGCGCGTTCGGCCAGCTTATCATCACGCTCGGCGTGTCGCTGATCCTGCAGAACGCAGGGCTGATCATCTTCGGCTCGAGCCCGCGCAGCGTGCTGACGCCGTTGGCGGCGCACGCGTTCATCATCGGTCCGATCGTCGGGGATGCCACGCTGTTCCTCAACAAGGCACGGGTTGTTGCCTGCGGCGTGGCGATCGTGACGGCGGTCGCGTTGTGGCTGCTGATGGAGCGCACGACACTGGGCAAGGCGCTGCGCGCGGCGGCCGACAACCCGACGGCGGCGACGTATATGGGCATCGACGTGGATCGCGCCTATCGCATCGCGTTCGGGCTCGGGGCGGCGATCACCGGGGTCGCCGGCGGGCTGATGGCGACGTATCTGTCGTTCACCCCGTTCGTCGGGCTGGACTACGTCATCATCATGTATTCGGGCGTGGTGCTGGGTGGCATGGGCAGCATTCTCGGCGCCTTCTGGGGTGGGCTGATTGTCGGGTTCGTGCAGCAATGCTCGGCGCTGGTGCTGCCGCCGCAGTTGCAGAATGCGGCGATCTTCGTGGTGTTCCTGCTGATCGTGTCGCTGCGTCCGCAGGGCCTGTTCGGGCGCTCCGCGGAGCGCGCGTGAATGAGGGTCGGCGCGCCGCGACGACTGAAGCGCGACGGGATTGCGCTGGCGGTCTGCGCAGCGGGGTACCTCGCGCTGTGTGCCGGGATCAGCAACAGTTACTACCAGCTCATGCTGACCCTGGTACCGATCTGGGCGGTGATGGGGCTGTCGTGGAACCTGATCTCCGGTTACAGCGGGTTGGTTTCATTCGGACACGCCTCGTTTTTTGGCCTGGGCGCCTACACCGTGACCCTGGCGCTGGTCTATTGGGACCTGACGCCCTGGTTCGGGATTCCGCTTGGCATGCTGGTGGGCGCGGTGGCGGCGGCGCTGATCGGCATGCCGACCTTCCGGCTGCGCGGGCATTATTTCGCATTGTCGATGCTGGCGTATCCGCTGGCGATTCTCTACGTGATGACCTTCCTCGGGTTTCAGGAAGTGCCGCTGCCGATGCACCGGGAGCATCCGGCGGCGTTCATGCAGTTCACCGAGCCGCGGCTCTATACCGTTGTCGCCGTGGGCATGCTGGTCATCGCGATGCTGGTGTCGATGGCGGTGGAGAACTCGCGCTTCGGCCTCGCTCTGATGGCGATCCGGCAGAACGAGCTGGCGGCGGAGGCAGCTGGCATCGATACCTGGCGGTGGAAGATGCGTGCGTTGATCGCCAGCGGCGCGATGGCGGCGGCGGCCGGCGGTCTGTATGCCTGCGTGCTGCTGATCGTGACGCCGGATTCGGTGTTCGGCGTGCTGGTGTCGGCGCAGGCGCTGGTGGTGACGCTGTTCGGCGGCGTCGCCACGGTGTGGGGCCCGGTGATCGGGGCGGCGATCCTGATCCCGCTGGCGGAAACGCTGAACGCGCGGCTTGGGAATATCATTCCGGGCATTCAGGGCGTGGTGTACGGCGTGGCGGTCATCGGCATCATGCTGGCGGCGCCGCAGGGGTTGTTCTGGACGGTGCGGGATTGGTTTGTTCGTGCCGGGTTGACGCGCGCGCGCTGGGGGTGAGCGGGTCGCGCACGCAACGCAAGTCCGACCGGCATTTCCATCATCGACGGCACATGTCGGGCTCCCGCCCGGCGCGCTGCTGGAAGTGCGGGGATTGTCACGTTCGTTCGGCGGATTGCGCGCGGTTGACGATGTCAGCTTCTCCGTCGCCGCCGGCGAAATCCTCGGCATCATCGGGCCGAACGGTGCAGGCAAGACCACGCTGTTCAACGTCCTGAACGGCGTGCTGCCGCCCGATTCCGGACAAGCGCGCTGCGCCGGCGTCCCGATGCTGGGGCGCAAAATCCACCGGATCGCGCGGATGGGCGTCGGCCGCACCTTCCAGGTGGTGCGCAGCTTCCCGCGCCTGCCGTTGCTCGACAACGTGGTGGTCGGGGCATACGGCGCCGGTTTGGACGATCGCGCCGCGGTCGTTGCGGCGGAAACCGCGCTCGACGCTGTTGGGCTGGCGCGGCTGGCCACGCGGCCTGCCGGGCAGCTCACCAACAAGGAGCTGCGGCTGATGGAGCTTGCCCGCGCGCTTGCCGGCGGTCCGCGGCTGCTGCTGCTGGACGAGACGCTGGCCGGGCTGGGCCGCGACGAATGCGACGAACTGCTGGATGTGCTGCGCGGCTTGCGCGACACCGGCATGACCATCGTCATCATCGAGCACACGATGCACGCGATGCTGCGGCTGGCGGATCGGTTCCTGGTGCTCGACCACGGCCGCGTGTTGGCCGAGGGGGCGCCGCGCGACGTGATCGAGGATCGCGCCGTCATCGAAGCCTATCTCGGCCGAAAATTTCTGGCGCGGCAATGCTCGACGTGAACGATCTGTCGGTTTCGTACGGCGGGCTGCGGGCGCTGTCCGGCGTGTCACTGAGCGTGGCGGAGGGGCAATTCGTCACCGTGGTGGGCCCGAACGGCGCCGGCAAGACGACGCTGTTCAAGGCGATCGCCGGCATCGTGCGGCCGGATGGCGGCGGCATTGGTTTTGCGGGCAACGATTTGCTGCGGCAGGCCGCGTCGGCGCGCGCCCATCTCGGCATCGCGCACGTGCCGGAGGGGCGGCAGGTGTTCAAGACGCTGACCGTGCGCGAAAACCTGGAGATGGGCGCCTACACGCGCGCCGGCCGTGCAGCGTGGGCACACACGTTGGGCCGTATCCACGCGCTGTTCCCGATCCTGTCCGAGCGCGCCGGCCAGCTTGCCGGCACGCTGTCGGGCGGCGAGCAGCAGATGCTGGCAATCGGGCGCGGCCTTGCCTCGGCGCCACGGCTGCTGATGCTGGACGAACCCTCGATGGGCCTCGCCCCGGCGATTGCCGACACGATTTTCGAGCGCATCGCGCAGGTGCACCGCGAAGACGGCCTGGCGATCCTGCTGGTCGAGCAGCGGGTCGCCGAGGCGCTGGAACTGGCGGATCGGGGGTATGTGCTGGAGACCGGGCAGGTGGTGCTGGACGGATCGTACGAGACGCTGCTTGCGGATGACCGCGTACGGCGCTCCTATCTCGGGCTGGGAGCAATCTGAAACAAAGGGAGGATGAAACCATGATGCATCAGCTTGGACGCCGGACGGCAATGGCACTTGGCGGAGCCGCGGCGCTGGCTGGGCGTGCGCATGCCCAGGCGAAGGAGGTGGAGATCGCACTGCTGGTGCCGCTGACCGGTCCCTGGGCGCGACAGGGTATCCTGGAGCGCATGGGCGCCGAGATGGCGGTCGATGACGTCAATGCCGCCGGCGGGATAAAGGCGCTCGGCGGCGCGAAGCTGAAGCTGCTGGTGATCGATACGCAGGATACCGCGGAGAAGGCGAAAGACGCGGCGCAACGCATGCTGGCGCAGAACCCAGACTTGGTCGGCGGCATCGGCTGCTGGCTGAGCACGTTCACGCTGGCCGTCACCGAGGTCAGCGAGCGGGCGCAGCTTCCGTGGCTGACGCTGTCCTATTCCGACGCCATCACCAATCGCGGTTTCCATTACGTGTTTCAGACCTCGCCGACCGCCGACAAGCAGGCCACCGATGTCGTGCCGATCATCATGAAACTGGCTTCGGACACCACGGGCAAGCGGCCGACCAAAGTCGCCATCATCGGCGACAACACTGCGGCCAGCGTCAGCTTCCTGAAACCGATCCGCGATCATATTTTGAAAGATGCCGGGCTGACCGCGGTGGTGGACAAGATCTACACGCCTCCGCTCGCCGACGCGACGACGCTGGTGCAGCCGGTGCGCAGCGCGCGGCCGGACTTCGTGCTGCTGCTATCGACCAACGTGCCGGACGACAAGCTGCTGGCGGATGCTTTCACCCAATACGGCATGGGCGGCGGCAAGGTTCCGCTGATCGGCAATGGCGGGCATTGGGCGACGCCCGAGCTGCTGAAAACCACCGGTGCGGATATCGTACAGGGGATCATCGTCGGGTTGGCGAACTGGCCCGGCAAGGAGCAGGACGAACTCGGCAAGCGGTTCGTGAAGCGTACCGGGGAGCCGTGGTTTGGGCACGATTCCATCTTCCCTTATGCGCACGTGATGATCCTGAAGCAGGCGCTGGAGATGGCCGGCACGGCCGATCGCGTGAAGGTGGCCGACGCGATCCGCAAGATGGACATGACGGATGGCCCGGCGTTGTTCTTCCCCGGTCATCATCTGAAGTTCGACGACAAGGGGCGTCGCGTGGATGCCGAACTGGTGGTGGTGCAATGGCAGGACGGCCGGCCGGTCACCGTCTCCCCGCAATCGATGGCCGTTGCCAAGCCGATCTGGGGGGCCTGAGGCCATGCCTGCAACCCCGGTTTATGAGCTGTATGCGGTCCGCTATGCGCACAACGCGCTGGCGCGCCGGTCGGGGAACTTCCTGGGCG
The DNA here is from genome assembly GCA_963764525.1 of uncultured Pseudomonadota bacterium. Classification (GTDB taxonomy): domain Bacteria; phylum Pseudomonadota; class Alphaproteobacteria; order Acetobacterales; family Acetobacteraceae; genus DATDIC01. Next base: position 158,347 of record CAVXTC010000002.1, read on the forward strand.
GCGACCCGCACGATGCGCCGATGCCGCTGGACTATTTCGTCTGGGCGATCAAGGGGCCGGAAAAGACCTTCATCCTGGACACCGGGTTCGACCCGGCGATGGGAAAGAAGCGCGGGCGGGAGTTCCTGCGATCTCCGGCGGTCGGGTTGAAGGCGATCGGCGTGGAACCGGATCAGGTCGAAGACGTGATCCTGTCGCACATGCACTACGATCATTGCGGCAATTACGATCTGTTCCCGCGCGCGCGATACCATCTGCAGGATCGCGAGATGGCGTTCTGCACGGGGCGCTGCATGTGCCATCAGGCGATGCGCTTCGCGTTCGAGGAAGAAGACGTGATCGCGATGCTGCGCAAGCTGTATGCCGGGCGCGTGCAGTTCCATGACGGGGCGGAGGAGATCGCACCGGGCATCTCGGTGCATCACGTCGGCGGCCACAGCAAGGGCTTGCAGGTGGTGCGCGTCTGGACCCGGCGCGGCTGGATGGTGCTGGCGGCGGATGCCAGCCATTTCTACGCCAACATGGAGGAAGGGCGGGCGTTCCCGATCCTGCACAATCTGGAAGAAACGCTGGAGGGCTATGCGACACTGCGCCGGCTATCCAGCCGGCCGGACAACATCATTCCGGGGCACGATCCGCTGGTGCTGGCGCGGTATCCGGCGGCGGCGAAAGGGCTGGAGGGGGTGGTGGTGCGGTTGGATGTGGATGCGAAGGAGTGATGAGGCGTGGAACTCGGAGATCCCGCGGTCGTCTTATGGACCGGGCAGCAGCCCCGTGGACGATGCGGCACCAGCGGCGATTTGGGGCGGTGCGGGGCGGTCGCGAAGCGCAATCTCCAGAATGGCCTCTATCCGGATGACCCGTTCGCGGATGTCGCGGACCTCCTGGCTGAGTTCCTTCACCCGGTCCGACGTGATGCGCACCCGTTCGTCCATCAGGATGACCCGCTTCATCGCCAGAACGGCGTCGCCATACAGGCTCATACCGCACGTCGGGTCGCAGCAAGGTAGTTCAGGTTTTCGGCAATGACTGCATCGTTGTCATCGAGTTGGCGCAGCGTCTCGTTATGCGTTTCATCGAACACCATGAGCAACGCCCGCAGCTCCTCCGCCTCGGCTTGGCTGCCGATATCGTAGGCATCGACCGCCCGGCGGACCAGTTCTCCTGCGGAACTGCCGGCCTGAGCGGCTTTTGCCTCCAGAGCGGCTTTTTCCTCGGGAGACATCAGGACCATCAACCGTGCTGTTGCTGCCATGCCGGCCTCCTGATCTGCATATCATCATCAGCATGATCATCTCACAAAGGCGGCGCCGGCGCAACCCCCTGCTCCCGGGGCGGCGTGCTAGCCGCCAGCCTACGTCCGCGCCCGCTCCGCCCCCTCCGGCACCGGTAGCAGCCGCGGACTGCGGCGCCCGAAGCGGTGCGCCAGCCGATCGAGATACAGATAGATCACTGGCGTCGTGTAGAGCGTGAGCGCCTGCGACACCAACAGCCCGCCGACGATGGCGATCCCCAGCGGACGCCGCAGCTCCGAACCCGCGCCCGAGCTGACCGCCAGCGGCAAGCCGCCGAACAGCGCGCACATCGTCGTCATCATGATCGGGCGGAAGCGCAGCAGACACGCCTCATGGATCGCGTCGAGCGGACTTTTCCCCTCGTCGCGCTCGGCCACCAGCGCGAAGTCGATCATCATGATGGCGTTCTTCTTGACGATGCCGATCAGCAGGATGATGCCGATCAACGCCACCAGGCTTAGATCGTAACCGAACATCATCAGCGCGATCAGCGCACCCACACCGGCCGACGGCAGCGCGGACAGGATCGTGATGGGATGGATGAAGCTCTCATACAGCATCCCCAGCACGATGTACACCACCAGGATCGCCGCCACGATCAGCAGCGGCGTGGACGACAGCGACGACTGGAACGCCTGCGCGGTGCCCTGGAACGATCCCTGCAGCGTCTGCGGCACGTGCAGACCTGCTTCCATCTGGTTGATCGCCGTCACCGCGTCGCCGATCGAGGTGCCTGGCGCCAGGTTGAACGACAGCGTCACCGCCGGGAACACGCCCTGGTGGTTGACGGTCAGCGGCTCGATCTTGGTGGTGAACCGCGCCACCGCGGACAGCGGCACCTGCGCACCGGTCGGGCCAGCCACATAAATATGCGACAGTGCTGACGGATCGGCCTGGAATTGCGGCTCGACCTGCAGGATCACCTTGTGCTGGGAGGTGTCCGTATAGACCGTGGTGACCTGTTCCTGGCCGAACGCATCGTACAGCGTCTGATCGATCGTTCCGAGCGACAGACCCAGCCGATACGCCGCGTTGCGATCCACGGTCACCGCGACATGCGGGGACGCGATCTGCTGGTCGGACGCGGTGTCGCTGAGCTGTTTCATCCCCTGCATCTTCTGCAGCAGGATCGGCGCCCAGTGGTTCAGTTCGGCGTCATTGGTGTCGGTCAGCGTGTATTGGTACTGCGCCTGCTCCAACCGGCCGCCCACTGTCACGTCCTGGCCCGGCTGCATGAAGAACTTCACGCCCTGCACCTGCGCCACCCTGGGCCGCAGCCGCGCCATCACCTTCTCGACCCCGTCGCGTTGGCTGAACGGCTTGAGCTGGATGAACATCCGCGCGGTGTTCTCGCTGGCATTGCCGCCGGTGGCGCCGGCAAATCCCACCACCGCGTTGACCGCCGGATCTTTCGTGATGACGTCCGAAAGCTGCTGTTCCAGTCCCGACATCGCCGCGAACGAGATATCCTGCCGTGCCTGCGCCTGGCCGAAGATGAAGCCGGTATCCTGCTCGGGGATGAATCCCTTGGGGATTTTCACATACAACACCCCGGTCACCACGATCAGCCCGAGCGTCAGCGCCAGCATCAACGGCTGGTGGCGGAACACCCATCCCAGGCCGCGATCGTAGCCGCGCACCAGCCACTCGAAGAACCGCTCCGCGCCACGGTTCAGCCGCCCCTTCGGCTGGTCGCTCTCGCGCGTCAGGAAGCGCGAGCACATCATCGGAGTCAGCGTCAGCGCGATGAACGCCGAGGCCACCACCGCGACGCTGACCGTGACCGCGAATTCTCGGAACAGCCGGCCGATGATCCCCGACATGAACAGCAGCGGGATGAACACCGCGATCAGCGAGAAGGTGATCGACACGATGGTGAAGCCGATCTGCCCGGCACCCTTCAGGGCCGCCTGGAACGGCCGTTCGCCCGCCTCGATGTGACGCACGATGTTTTCGATCATAACGATCGCGTCATCGACCACGAAGCCGACCGAGATGGTCAGCGCCATCAGCGACAGATTATCCAGACTGTAGCCCAGCATGTACATCACGCCGGCGGTGACCACCAGCGCCAGCGGCACCGTCACGCTGGGGATGATCGTGGCCCAGAGCTTGCGCAGGAACAGAAAGATCACCAGCACGACAAGGCCGACCGTGATCGCCAGCGTGCGTTCCACTTCGGCCACCGACGCTCGGATCGTCAGTGACCGGTCGGTGACCATATCGACGTGAACCGATGGCGGGATCGAGGCCCGAAGCTGCGGCATCAGCGCCTTCACCTCGTCCACCACCTGCAAGGTGTTGGCGTCCGGCGCCCGCTCGATCAACAGCAGCTCGGCGCGGTGCTTGCCGAACCACGCGCCCGTGCGCGCATACTGGGAAGAGTTGATGACGTCGCCGATATCCTTCACCTGCACCGGCGCGCCGTTGCGGTAGGCCACGATGATCTGGCGGAACCCGCTGGCATCCAGCAACTGGTCGTTGGTGTCGATCGCGAATTCCTGGGTCTTGCCCTCGATGTTGCCCTTCGGCTGGTCGGTGGTCGCATTGACCAGCGCGGTGCGCACGTCATCCAGGGCGATCCCGCGGGAGGCCAGCGCATCCGGGTTGACCTGCACGTGCACCGCCGGCGTCTGCTGTCCGGCAACCAGCACCTGCGACACGCCGGTCACCCGCGAGAGCGATTCCGCCAGCACGTTGTAGGCATACTGATCAAGGTCGGGCACCGGCATCGCACCGGACCACACGCCGTAGATCAGCACGGGACGGTCGGCCGGGTTGGTCTTCTTGTAGGTCGGCGGGCTTGGCAGGTCTTTCGGCAGCAACCCGCCGGCGGCATTGATCGCCGCCTGCACGTCGCCCGCCGCGCCATCGATGTTGCGGTTCAGTTCGAACTGCAAGGTGATCGTCGTGGTGCCCAGTCCGCTGGTCGAGGTCATCTCCGCCAGTCCGGGAATCGAGGCGAATTGCTGCTCCAGCGGCGTCGCGACCGACGACGCCATGGTGTCAGGGTTGGCGCCGGGAAGCTGCGCGGTGACCGAGATGGTGGGAAAATCCACATTCGGCAGTGCGGAGACCGGCAGCAGCGCGAAGCTCGCCATGCCGAACACCAGCAGCCCGGCCATCAGCAGCGCGGTCGCGATCGGCCGGCGGATGAAAATTTCCGAGATATTCATCGGCTCAACCCGGCTGTGCGCCGGTCGCGTTGCTGATCTTGACGTGCGAGTTGTCGGTCAGGCGGTACTGACCGCCGACCACCACCTTCTCGCCGCTGTTGATGCCCTTGGCGATCACCGCAATCCCATCCTGCCGCGCGGCGAGCGTAACGGTGCGTTGCTCCACCGTGTTATCCGGCTTGATCACGAAAGCGTAGAAGCCGTCGGGGCCGGTCATTACCGCCTCCACCGGGACCGTGACGGCGTTCGGCCGGGTTCCCAGGATCAGCCACACGGTCACGAACTCGCCGGGCCAGAGCCGCTCATTGTCGTTGGCGAAGGTGCCCTTCAGCGCCACGGTCCCGGTGGCGGTGTCCACGTGGTTGTCGATGAAGCTGAGCTGGCCCTTGGCGAGCAGCTTCTGCGACGTGCCGTCATAAGCGTCCACCTCCAGCGCCGATTTTGCCTGGGCCTGGCGGATTTGATCCAGCAAATCCTGCGGCAGGGTGAAGCTCACGTAGATCGGCTTCATTTGCGTGATGGTCACCAGCGTGGTGGCCCCACTGGCCGGCACGAAATTGCCCTGATCGACCATCAGCGCTCCGGTGCGCCCAGCCGCCGGAGCGCGGATCGCGGTGTATTGCAGATTGAGCGTCGCCGTCTCGATCGCCGCGGCGTCGGCCTTCACCGCCGCCTGAAGCTGGCCAACCAGCGCCTTCTGGTCGTCGTAGCTCTGTCGCGTCTGAAAGCCGGATGGCACCAGCTTCGCGAAGCGGTCGAGGTCGAGTTGGGCACCCTGAAGCTGCGCCTGGTCCTTCTGCTGGGTCGCCTGCGTCTGGTCCAGCACGGCCTGGAACGGGCGCGGGTCGATCAGGAACAGCGGATCGTCCTGCTTCACCTCCTGCCCCTGGGCGAAGAATACTTTCATGATCTGTCCATCGACCCGGCTTTTGACGCTCACCGAATTGATGGTCTGCACGGTGCCGAGGCCCTGGGCGAAGATCGGCACGTTCTGCGCCTTGGCGATGCCGGCGGTCACCGGCACGACGGGCGGCGCGGCCGGGCGGGCACCCTCGGCGGCATGGCGGCTGCTGAACACCCAGCCGGCCAGACCGGCGGCGACGGCAAGGCCGACAAGGCCGAGTATGCGGCTTCTCTTCATGGGCAGTATCCTGACCGCGACATCACGAACGCGCGCCCGGTTGGGGCGCGGCGCTGAAATGGGGACGAGTTGTAACGGGCGAAGGGCGTTGCCGGTTACATGCGATGCAACCGATCGGGCCATCGTGTCAGCGTGATCAGGTTGCGCCCGGCAGCCTGATCGAACTCCCGACCGCAACGGCGGCAGATCAGAACAGCAGCCAGGCGCACGCGAGAGGAACGACCACCACCCACAACGCCCGGATCGCCCGTCCTGGTGCCGCCCGGCAACGGCTCAGCAAGCTGCGAACATGCTCGGCGCGTTGCTGGCGAGCCGCGTTGACGACCGTCTCGAAGCTGGGTGGTGTGAGCGGATCCGGCCTGATCATCGTTGCCTCCCCATCGGTCCGCGGCATTGGGGCGCGAAACGACGCGAGCGCATTGATGACGAAGGGCGCGGGCGAACGATGTGAAGCGGTTCACAGCCGGTCTCTTGAGGCGACCGGGCGTCTCGGGCGACACTCGCCCGCAGATCCGCAACCGGAGACCCAAAAATGCCGGCTCCCCCGCCCGAAACCGTTGAAGCCGTGCTGCGCCAGGTTGATGCCGGGCTGGACCGGTCGCGTGAGACCCTGTTCGAGCTGTTGCGCATTCCCAGCATCAGCGCGCAACCGGCGCATCAGCAGGATTGCGTGCGGGCGGCCGAATGGGTGCGCGGGCAGCTTGCCGGCCTGGGATTCACTGCCGCGCTGCGTCCCACCGCCGGGCATCCGGTCGTGCTCGCGCACCACCCAGGGCCGGACGGATATCGCGGCCCGCATATCCTGTTCTACGGCCATTACGACGTGCAGCCGGTCGATCCGCTGGACCTGTGGACCAGCCCGCCGTTCGAGCCGCAGCTCGTCGATGGGCCGCATGGCAAGCGTTTCGTCGCCCGCGGCGCGGTCGATGACAAGGGCCAGACGATGATGTTCATCGAGGCGCTGCGGGCCTGGCAGCAGGCGGGCGGCGGCATCCCGGCCCGCATCACCGCCCTGATCGAGGGCGAAGAAGAAGTCGGCAGCCGCAACCTGGAACCGTTCCTTGCCGCCAACCGCGACGAGCTGCGCAGCGACGTGGCGCTGATCAGCGACACCGGCATGTGGGACATCGATACCCCGGCGCTCACCACCCGGCTGCGCGGGATGGCGTACACGCAGGTGACGCTGCGGGCGGCGAAATGCGACCTGCATTCCGGGCTGTATGGCGGCTCGGCGCTCAACCCGATCAATGCGCTGTGCCACGCGCTGGGCGAACTGCACGATGCAAACGGGCGCATCCAGGTGCCGGGCTTCTATGACGGGGTGAAGGAACCCACCAATGCGCAGGCTGCGCAATGGGATGCGCTGGGGTTCGACGAGGCCGGGTTCCTCGGCGATATCGGGCTGAAGTACCCGGTCGGCGAGCGCGGGCGACCGCCGCTGCAACGGCTGTGGGCGCGCCCGACCGCCGACATCAACGGCATCTGGGGTGGTTACACCGGGCCGGGATCGAAGACGGTAATCGCCGGGGAGGCGTTCGCGAAGGTTTCGTTCCGATTGGTGCCAGGTCAGGACCCCGGGAAAGTGGTGGACGGGTTCCGTCGTTTCCTCGCCGAACGTGTGCCGGCCGACGCGCAGGTGGAAGTCGAGGCGTCCACCGGCTCCCCGGGGATCGAGATCGCGACGGATTCTCCTTGGGTCAAGGCGGCGCAGGCGGCGCTCGCGGAGGAATTCGGGCGGCCGGCGGTGCTGGTGGGCAGCGGCGGATCGATCCCGGTGGTGTCATCGCTGACACGGGTGCTGGGGATCGACAGCCTGCTGATGGGCTTCGGCCTGAACGACGACCAGGTGCACAGCCCGAACGAGAAGTTCGAGCAGCGCTGCTTCCACCGTGGTATCCGCTCCCATGCGCGGTTGCTGGCGAAGTTTGCCGCTTGAAACAACTGGCCGCTTCAAACAACTGCCCGCTTGAAACAAGTGAATGACGGCAGTGCCGCTGCTTGAACTGTCCGGCCTGCGCAGCCGCCTCGCCGGACCGTTCGAAGTTGCCCTGGAGATCGGGGAGTGCATCGCCATCACCGGCCCGTCCGGCGCCGGCAAGAGCCTGTTCCTGCGCATGATCGCCGACCTCGACCCGAATGAGGGCCGCGTCCTGCTGAACGGGCGCGAACGGCGAACCTGGCCCGCCCCGGCATGGCGGCGGCAGGTGATCTACAACGCCGCCGAACCGGGCTGGTGGGGCGAGCGCATCGGCGAGCACTTCCCCGGTCCGGCGATGCAGCGTGCGCGAGACCTGGCGCCATTGCTCGATCTGGCGCCTGATCTGTTCGACGCGCCGGTCATCCAGCTCTCCACCGGCGAGCGGCAGCGCATGGCGCTGATCCGCGCCCTGGCGGCCGAAGCGCCGGTGCTGCTGCTGGACGAACCGACCGGTGCGCTGGATCAGGACTCGACCGCGCTGGTGGAAGAACTGCTGGCCGATCGGCTGGCCGGCGGCACGGCGATCGTGATGGTGACGCATAATATCGATCAGGCGCGGCGAATCGGCGCCCGGCACTTGCGGATGGCCGGGCGCCGGCTGGTTCCGCCATGACGCCGATCCTGCTCACCTGGCCCGATCTCTGCATCGCCGCGGTGCTGCTGCTGGTCGATGGCGTCCTGTCGGTCTGGCTGCGGCTGCGGCTGCACCGCCAGCTCGCCTGGGCGGCGGTCCGCATGGTGGTGCAGCTTGTTGCCGTAGGGCTGGTGTTGCGGGTGGTGTTTGCGCTGGCCTCGCCGCCGGTGACGCTGATGGTGGTGCTGGTGATGGTGGCGATCGCGTCGCGTGAGGTCGCGGCGCGGCCGGAGCAGCGGCTGACGCGGTTCGGCAACCTCGCGGTCGGCGCCTCGGCGGTGGCGTTCGCCACCTTTCTGACGGCGATCCTGGCGCTCACCACCGCGATCCGGCCGACGCCCTGGTACGACCCGCGCTATGCGATCCCGCTGGCCGGCATCGTGCTGGGCAATGTGCTGAACGGAGCCAGCCTGGCGCTGGACGGATTGCTCGGCGGCGTGGTGCGTGAGCGCGCGGCGATCGAGGCGCAGCTTGCCCTCGGTGCCGGCTTCTGGGAGGCGATGCGCGGGCTGATCCGCGCCGCGGTGCGCCGCGCGCTGCTGCCGATCGTCAATCAGATGTCGGCCGCCGGGGTGGTGACGCTGCCCGGCATCATGACCGGGCAGATACTGGCCGGAATGGACCCGCTGGAAGCGGCGAAATACCAGATCCTGCTGATCTTCCTGCTGTCCGGCGGGAGTGGCCTCGCCGCCGTTGCCGTGGTGTACCTTGCCGCCATGCGCCTGACCGACGACCGACAGCGGCTCCGGCTGGACCGGCTGAAGCGGGCGCGATGATGTGCCGGGTTGCGCACCGGGCCGCCTGCGTCGCAGGCTTTCCGATCGCCGACGAATCGGAAAGTGCCGCCAGTGCCCGATACACCTGTTCCGCCCCTTGGCTCCGAGCAGCAGATTACGGCTCTGCAGCAGATCATTCATGCTCTCAACCAGCAGATCGATCTGCTGAAGGCGCAGCTCGCCGACCAACACGCGCCACTGCAGGCAAAGTATGCGGAGGCGCTGACCGCGCAGTACGACGAGCAGATCGCGCTTCTCAAGGCGACCGCGGAGTTATACCGGTGGCAGAACTTCGCTTCCACAGTCATGATGTGGACCGCCGTTGCGGTTGTTCTCGCCGGCCTGCTGTTCGCCGGCTATCAGCTTTATTTTTCGGTAAAACTGGACCGCAAGATGGACGGCGAGCTGGAGCTTTCGGCACAACGGCTGAAAGTGACTTCATCGGTGGTCGGTGTCGTGATCCTGGCCATGTCGATCGCGTTCGTGCTGATATTCGTGGACAAGGTGTACACCATCACGTCCGCGCCGCCGGCCGGGATCACGGCACCACTGACGGCTCCGGCCGGACAGTCGCACCAGGAGCCCAACCGATGATAAAGCCATACGGTTTTGCGCTCGCTTATGGCCTGGCGGTCGCCGGCTTTGTCGGACACGGCACGGCTGCGCACGCGCAGGCGGTGACCCCACCTGACGTGTTTATACCGCGTCCCCCCAATATGGCTTCGGGCGGCTCGGCTGCGCCGCCGCCTGTCTCCATTCAGCCGCCCCCGTCCGCCCCGGGAATGGCGCCCGGTTCGACCGATTCGCATCCCCCTGCCACGATATCGGTGATCGGCGATCTCTGTCGCAATCTGCCCGAGGACCAGCGAGCGTCGATCTCCTTGTGTCGGACACAGTGAAATTTGCCGATTTCGCCTTTGGTGGCAGCATCGATGAAGGGATACTTGGTCCTTGCTGGCGGTTTTGCGGTTCTGGCCGCGGGCTGCGCGAGGCAACCACCCGAGCAGTCCATTGCGCCGCGCCGGCAATGATGGCTCCAACCTCCTCCTCAACGATCGCGCCCCCGACTGGCGCGGCGGTGTGGGGCAATCGTTCGCTGCAACAGCAGGCCAGCAATCCGCTTTGCAAGGAGCCGTGACGACCAGTTACGACATCGCTGTTATCGGCGGCGGGGTGAACGGGGCGGGCATCGCCCGCGATGCCGCCGGCCGCGGCCTGTCGGTCCTGCTGGTCGAGCAGAACGATCTGGCCAGCGGAACGTCATCGGCCTCCACCAAGCTGATCCATGGCGGGTTGCGCTATCTGGAATTGCGCGAGTTTCGCCTGGTGCGCGAATCACTGGCGGAACGCGAGGTGCTGTTGCGCGCCGCGCCGCATATCATTCACCCGCTGCGCTTCGTGCTGCCGCACCATCAGGGGCTGCGGCCGTGGTGGATGCTGCGCCTCGGGCTGTTCCTGTACGACCATCTCGGCGGGCGCCGCCTGCTGCCGCCGACCCGCACGCTCGATCTGCGGCGCGACCCCGCCGGCGAGCCGCTGCAGCCGCGCTACACGCGCGCGTTCGAGTATTCCGATTGCTCGGTGGACGATTCGCGGCTGGTGGTGCTGTGCGCGCGAGACGCCGCAGCGCACGGCGCCGATATCCGCACACGCGACGCGCTGCATCGCGGCACGGCGGTTGGACGGGCTGTGGCGGCTGACATTGCAGGCGAATGGCGGGCTGCAGGAAACGGCGGCCCGGGTGCTGGTGAACGCTGCCGGGCCGTGGGTATCGCACGTGCTGGGCGAGGTGGTCGGGCAGAACGCCCAGACTCGCATTCGCCTTGTGAAAGGAAGCCACATCGTGGTGCGGCGGCTGTTCGGGCACGACCGCTGCTACATCTTCCAGAACGCCGACGGCCGGGTCTGCTTCGCCATCCCGTACGAGAACGACTTCACGCTGATCGGCACCACCGATGAGGATTATCCCGGCGATCCCGCCGACGCCGCGATCACCCCGCAGGAGGAAGCCTATCTGCTTCAGGCGGTCGGCGACTATCTGCGCCGGCCGGTAACGGCGGCCGACATCGTCTGGCGCTATGCCGGGGTGCGGCCGTTGCGCGACGACGGCGCGACGGCGGCGCAGCAGGCGACGCGAGACTACGTGCTGGAGCTGGATGCCCCACATGGCGAACCGCCGCTGCTGTCGGTCTTCGGCGGCAAGATCACCACGTTCCGGCGGCTGGCCGAAGCGGCCATGGCGCGGCTCGGTGGCTTCTTCCCCGGCATTGCCGGGACCTTGGACGGCCGGGGCGCACTTGCCGGGCGGAGATTTCCCGTGGGACGGCGCGCCGGCGTTGCGGCAGGAGTTGCAGCGCGGCTATCCGTTCCTGGCGCCACACACCGTGCAACGTTTCATCCGCAGCTATGGAACGCTTGCAACCGATATGCTGGGCGATGCTCGGATTGCCTCGGACATGGGTCGGGGGTTCGGCGCCGATCTCACGGAACGCGAGGTGGCGTGGCTGATGCGCACCGAATGGGCGCGGACGGCGGAGGATGTTCTTTGGCGCCGCTCGAAACTTGGCCTGCGCGTCAGCGGCGGAGAAAGCGAACAACTCGACGGCTGGATGTGCGCCGGGACCGCGTCGGTGAACACGGCGGAGGCGTTCAAATCAATCCCTTGAGCCGAAGCAGTCCGAACGCCGCGACGGTGGTGGCATCCTGGATCGTGCCATCACGGATCATCGCCTCCACCTCGGTCAGCGGGAAGGCGCGCGCAATCAGGTCCTGCTCCTCGGGGTCAAGCGCCGTTGGGCCGGCGCGGAGGCCGGTTGCGAGGAAGACATGAAAGCCCTGCGTCGCGTAGCCGTAGCCCTGGAACAGGTGACCGGCGCAGGCCATCGTTTCCGCCTGCAGACCCGTCTCCTCGCGCAGTTCGCCGCGGGCGACCTCGACCGGGTCGGCGTCGGGCGCGTTTTCCCAGGCACCCTGCGGCAGCTCCCAGAACCGCGCGCCGACCGGATAGCGGAACTGTTCGACAAGATGGACGCACCCCGCCTCCACCGCGGCGATCACCACGAAATGGGGCTTCTCCACCACGCCATAGATGCCGCTTGTGCCATCGGGACGGGCGATCGCGTGCTCATGCACGCGCATCCAGCGGTTCTCGTAAACCAGCCGGCTTCCGGTCCGGACGATGTCGGCGGGCCGGTCAGCCACGCGTGTAGCGCGTGGTCGTCGTGGTCCGCGCCGCCGCCGAGGTGATCACCACCGGCTCCGCGGGCAGTGATCGCGGGGCCGCATCGCCCTGTTCCCACAGCCAGTATTTGTTGTCGCCGGCCCCGTTCACGGCGACAACCTTGTGGTTGCCCTTGTTATCGATCGCATGGATCGTCACGCGGCCGATCAGCCCGCCTTTCAGCCGGCGCATGTCGTCCACCGCTTCCATCACCGCATCGGCCACACCGGCGCCCGCCTTCATGTACAGAACGATCGACCGCGCGGTGCAGCAGCGGATCGTCATCTCCCCGACTCCGGTGCAGGCTGCCGCGCCGTAACGCGTGTCGGCGTATGAGCCGGCCCCGACGATCGGGCTGTCGCCGAGCCGGCCCGGATACTTCCAGCCCCAACCCGATGTGCTGGTACCGGTGCAGATGTCGCCGGCGCGGTCGTGCGCCAGGAACACCGTCGTGTCGCGCCCAATTTCGGGGTCGATCGCGTGCCGGCACAGCGGTGCCAACGGCGCCTTCGCCCAGCGCGCCCGGTCCGCCGCCGGCACTTCGTTGTCGAACCAGGCCTGCCAGGCACGGCGCGAGTCTTCGGTGAGGTTCTCCGCCGGCTCGGCGTCGATTTCACGCGCGAAGCGAGCGGCGCCGGCGCCCACCAACAGCTCGTGCGGCAACCGTCGCATGATCTCGCGCGCCACGCTGACCGGATGCAGGAAGCCTTGCAGCGCGCCCACCGCGCCGGAGCGCAGCGTGGTGCCGTCCATCATGCAGGCATCCAGCTCGACCTCGCCCAGCAGGTTCGGCCAACCACCGCGGCCGACCGTGCGCACGCTCGGGTCCGCCTCGATCAGGCGGATGCCGGCCTCGATCGCATCGAGCGCCGGCTTGCCTTCGGTCAGCAGCCTCGCCGTGGTAGGCGCGCCCAGTGTGCCTTCGTTGTTGGTGACAAGGATCATCGGAAGTTCTCCGGTATAGGTTCAGGTGGCGCGCTGCGGCGCCGGGCAACGCGGGCAGTAGAACGCTACTTTGCCATCAGGTACGAGTTGCTGGAGCAAGTCGAAATCGTTCACGTTCGCGGTAAGCACGGTCAATCCACGGCGCCTGGCGGAGACGAAAATCAGGCAGTCGAGCATAAGCTTTCTTCGCTGCTCTCGACTTGATGCCTGGGTGCGCACCAGCGTACCAACAAGGACGCCGGCCAAGGCATGGTCGGCAGCGGTGGCATCGACCACCCGATGCGGCGGCACGCGGGCCAGTACGTCGCGCAGATAGGCCAGGTTTCGGCTTGTATCCGGGGAGGCGGCATCGAGACGGCCGAACGCGTATGTCAGTTCCATCGCGGTGATGGTGCTGAGATGGACCGCCCCGCTGGGCGCCATCAGCCTGCTGGCTCCGATCGGCAGCCGGTCGTGGCCGTTATCGATATAGACACAGGTGTCCAGCAGGACCGGACCGATTCCGGCCGCAACAATGTCGTCCGCAACGAAGCGCACCGGCGTTCGGACGCGAAGGCGCTTCGTCTGCTTTTCTGGCTTGACCAGCCGGAGCGTCCGGTCGAGGTCAAAGATCGAGGTCAAATTCGTCACTCAGCCGTCCGGCCTGCGAAATGAGCCACTCACCGAAATCGTCGCCAACCGCGAGGGAGGCAAGCGCAAATTCCGCAAGCTCGGTATCGGAGCTGATGCCGGTTCGGGTCTTTGCGGCCGTGACGAGGGCTTCGTCGAGTTGCGCGCTGAGCAGGTGGGTTCGCTTCCCTCCGGTCAGCCGCTGTGCCGCCGCGGCCTTGCGTACGAATTCGCGCTTTGCTTCGCTGGCGGCACCGCTGCTGCCGGATGCTTTGCGTCGCTCCGACGTTGCCATCTGCGATCCTTGTACGACAAATATGCGATCATCTGTCATACGATGAAACCGCCGGCTGCGCAAGCCCAGCCGAGGGCAATTCCACTGAAAGGAATGGCGCGACATCCGGCGGACCTGCGGCGAACAGCCAGGTCGGCGGTCCGGCCATCGGCAGCGCGACAAGCGAGCTGCACACCGTGCCGAAGCCGGCGCGCGGGATGACGTTGATCTGTTCCGCCGCGGACCCGGAGACGTCGCCCAAAAGAGCGCGCCAGGCCTGCCAGTCGTCGGTCTCGGGAGCAGGGGCGGCGCGAAAACGCGGCAGGTGGCGCGCCACCCGAGGGCTGTCCCAATCGTCCGGATCATGCGCGGTGATCATGTGCAGGCCGGGTGGCAGTGCGTGCGCATCCGCCCGCCCACGCCCCAGGCCGCGGACAAACACCGCCCCGATGCGGTCCGCGACCACCATGTTGAAGCTGCGCCACGCGCCGGCATCCAGCGCGCCGATCGCCGACGCGCCAGTGGCCGCCGAGCCGTGCTCCAGCGCGATCAGCGGCAGCTCCCCGCGGCTGCGCTTTCCTTGCGCCGGGCCGAGGCTGCCAGGCCGGTTCAGCACCGCCGCGACCACGCCGCGCCGGTTCACGCCCATCCATGTGCCGCCGCCCAAGCGGTCCCGCCCGGCCACCACGCCGGGTCGCTCGGGCCACCACGCGCCGGGCGGGTCCCACGCACGATCGATGCGTTCGTCACGATTGGCGGCGAAAACCAGCGGCCAGGCATGGCCGGGGCGGATCAGGACGACAACGGTACACACGGAATGCGCCGCTACCCCTCCCGCCAACACCCTCCCACAAGGGGAGAGCCGTGCCCTTGGGGGTTGGGGGGAGGGGGATGCCGGGTAGGGGACAAGTGCAACCTCATCATGCGGCCTTCGTCGGCCCGGCCTCGCCAAACACACGCGCGAACACGCGGTCGAGCTCGCGCACATGCAGCGCCGGGTCCATCGCCCGATCCAGTTCCGTCGCAGGCACGCGCGCGGCTACCTCGGGGTCGGCTTCCAGGATTTCGCGGAAACTCCGCGCACCCGGTTTGCCGAGTTCTTCCCATGTCGCCATCGCCGCGCGCTGGACGATCCGGTACGCATCCTCACGCAGTATGCCGGCGCGGGTCAGCGCGAGCAGCACCTCGCCGGAATGCACCACGCCGCCGAGCGCTTCGAGATTTGCCGCCATCCGGTCCGGGTACACCGTCAGCCGCTGCATCATCCCGGCCAGCCGCGCCAGTGCGAAATCCAGCGCCAGCGCGGCATCCGGGGCGATCACCCGCTCCACCGATGAATGGCTGATGTCCCGCTCGTGCCACAGCGTGATATTCTCCAGCGCCGGCACAACGGTGGCGCGAACCACGCGGGCGAGCCCGGTCAGATTCTCCGACAAAACCGGGTTGCGCTTGTGCGGCATCGCCGAGGAGCCCTTCTGGCCCGGATGAAAAAACTCCTCCGCCTCGCGCACCTCGCTGCGTTGCAGGTGGCGCACCTCGGTGGCCAGCCGCTCGATGCCGCCGGCGATCACCGCCAGGGTGCAGAACCAGGCGGCGTGACGGTCGCGCGGGATCACCTGTGTGGAGACCGGCTCGACCGCGAGGCCCAGACGCTCGGCGACGAATGCCTCCACGCGCGGGTCGATATGCGCGTAGGTTCCGACGGCGCCGCTGATCGCCGCGACCGCGATTTCTTGCCGTGCCGTCAACAGCCGTTCGCGATCACGCGCGAACTCCGCATAGTGTCCGGCGAGTTTCAGCCCGAACGTGGTCGGCTCGGCATGGATGCCGTGGCTGCGGCCGATGGTCAGCGTGTGTTTGTGCTCGAACGCGCGTGCCTTGAGCGCGGCCAGCACCTGATCGATGTCGCGCAGCAGCAGGTCGGTCGATTGTGTCATTTGCACCGACAGGCAGGTGTCCAGCACATCCGAGGAGGTCATGCCCTGGTGGACGAACCGGCTGTCCGGTCCGATCGCCTCGGCGAGCCACGTCAGGAAAGCGATCACGTCGTGCCGCGTCTCGCGTTCGATGGCGTCGATGCGGTCGAGGTCCTCGGCGGTGATGTGCGCGACTTTGGCGGCGCCGCGTTCACGGATGGCGCGCGCGGCGGTTTCCGGGATGGCGCCAATGCGGGCCATGCCCTCGGCGGCCAAGGCTTCGATCTCGAACCAGATGCGGTAGCGGTTCTCCGGTGCCCAGATCGCCGCCATCTCGGGGCGGGTGTAGCGGGGAACCATGGGGCGTGTGCCTGTTTGCTGCGGAACCTTGGCGCAGCTAGACCGTGGGGGGTGGGTTGGCAAGGGGCTGTGCACCGATGCCACGTACCGAGGGTCTGCCGCCCCAAGCGGAAGCCGAAGCCGTGAACGTGGCTGCTGCGCTGCCGTTCTTTACACGATCAGCTTTCAGGCGCCCGAATTTTACAAACGCCACGGGTATCGGGTATTTGGCGAGATTGCCTGCCATCCGCCTGGGGCAAGCCGATCTACATGACCAAAGCACTGACCGGAGAGGAATCATCGTAGGTCCTGGCCCGTGCCTGCCAGAAGGGGCCAAAAGTCCAGGGCAAGCACCGGGGCAGCAGACCTTGTGAAGCGTCAGTGGCTGGTGCTTACCCTGGACAACATTCCCGCAGCCGGAAGTTAGCCCTGCCCCCTTCGGCTGACAAAGGAACAAGATACGTGGCTTCAGCCGCTGATATCCACGAGCTGCTCATTCAAAGCGTGGTGGACTACGCGATTTATATGCTTGACCCGACAGGGCGGGTGGTGAGCTGGAACCCGGGCGCGGAGCGTATCAAGGGCTACACCGCCCGAGGAGATCCTGGGCGAGCATTTCTCGCGCTTCTATACGGAAGAGGATCGGGCCGCCGGGGTGCCCGGGCAAGCCCTGAGGACAGCCGCCGAGACTGGCCGTTTCACTGCCGAGTCATGGCGGGTCCGCAAGGGTGGCGAGCCGCTTCTGGGCGATGGTGGTGATCGATCCCATTTACGATCACGGCAAGCTGATCGGCTTCGCAAAGATCACCCGCGATATGACCGAGCAACAGAACGCGCAGCTCGAGGCGCGTGAGAGCGAGCGCTCGTTCCGCCTGCTGGTCCAGGGCGTGATCGACTATGCGATGTTCATGCTGAGCCCCGAAGGCCGCGTGACCAACTGGAATGCGGGGGCCGAGCGCATCAAGGGCTACGCAGCGTCCGAAATCATCGGCCAGCATTTCTCGAGGTTCTACACCGTCGAGGATCGTGAAGCCGGCCTGCCCAGGAAGGCGCTTGAGACAGCCCGCCGTGAGGGGCGCTTTGCAGCGGAGGGCTGGCGGCGCCGGAAGGACGGCAGCCGCTTCTGGGCCAGCGTGGTGATCGATGCGATTTACGATGATGGCGAGCTGGTCGGTTTCGCCAAGATCACCCGCGATCTTACGGAGTTGCACGAAGCCCAGATGCAGTTGGAGCAGTCGCGCGAGCAATTGTTCCAGTCGCAGAAGATGGAAGCCGTGGGTCACCTCACCGGAGGGCTGGCGCACGACTTCAACAACCTGCTGACCGGGATCACCGGGAGCCTGGAGTTGCTGAGAACCCGGGTGGCGCAGGGCCGGTTCCGCGATCTGGAGCGCTACATCGCCGCCGCCGAGGGGGCTGCTTCGCGGGCGACGGCGCTGACACACCGGCTGCTTGCCTTCGCGCGCCGCCAGACACTCGTTCCCAAGCCGACCGACTCGAACAGACTGGTCGCCGACATGGAGGAGCTGATCCAACGCACGGTCGGGCCGGGGATCAAGCTCGAGACGGTGCTCGGGACCGGCCTCTGGCCGACACTGTGCGATCCGAACCAGCTCGAGAATGCGATCCTCAATCTGTGCATCAACGCCCGCGATGCCATGCCCGATGGCGGGCGGCTCACCATCGAAACCGCCAACATATGTCTGGACGAGCGCGGCGCGCGCGAGCGCGACATGCAACCCGGCCAATACGTGGCGATCTGCGTAGGAGACACGGGAATCGGGATGCCGCCAGAGATCGTAGCGCGGGCTTTCGACCCGTTCTTCACGACCAAGCCGACCGGCCAGGGCACCGGCCTGGGCCTCTCG
This sequence comes from uncultured Pseudomonadota bacterium, assembly GCA_963764525.1. GTDB lineage: Bacteria > Pseudomonadota > Alphaproteobacteria > Acetobacterales > Acetobacteraceae > DATDIC01. The sequence continues at coordinate 176,518 of CAVXTC010000002.1, forward strand.
ATGGTCTACGGTTTCGCCCGCCAGTCCGGAGGCCAGGTGCAGATCTACTCGGAGGTCGGCGAGGGTACCGAAATACGGCTCTACCTGCCCCGGCATCGAGGCGAGATGGGCGAACAAGAGTTGCAGGCCGAGCCGACCGAGGCGCCCCGACCGGCGGCCGGCGAGACGGTCCTGGTTGTCGATGACGAGCCGACCGTACGCATGCTGGTGACCGAGGTGCTGGAGGAATCGGGCTACGCCGCGATCGAGGCAGCGGACGGCGAGTCCGGGCTGAAGGTGCTGCAATCGGATGTGCGCATTGATCTGCTGATCACCGATGTAGGTCTGCCCGGTGGCCTGAACGGCCGCCAGATGGCCGATGCCGCCCGGCAGAGCCGTCCGGACCTGAAGGTGCTGTTCATCACTGGCTATGCCGAGAATGCCGCGATCGGCAACGGCCAACTGGAACCGCGCATGCATATCCTGAGCAAGCCGTTTGCGATGGAAACGCTGGCCTCCAGGATCAAGTCTATCATCGCGGAAGGCTGAGATTTCGGCTTCAGGCGGCTCTGTTTCCTGCTCACGTCCTCAATTCCAAGCATGATCGCGCCCTGCCCCCGGCCATCAGGAACCCGCATCGCATGCCGCATTGGCTGACCCACGATCTTGCCGCGCTCGCGCAGGTGGTGCTGATCGACATCGCACTCGCCGGCGACAACGCAATCGTTGTGGGGCTCGCGGTGACCGGTCTGCCGATCGAGCAGCGACGGAAGGCAATCCTGCTTGGGATCGCCGGTGCCACGCTGATCCGCATCGGCTTCGGGCTGGTCGCGCTCGATCTGCTGCAACTCCTCGGCCTGACGCTTGCCGGGGGATTGCTGCTGTTGTGGGTGGGCTGGAAGATGTTCCGCGAGCTCCGCGGGCGGTCCGACGTGCCGCAGCAGGCCGGGGCAAAGCAGAAGACCCTGGCACAGGCGATGCTGCAAATCGTGCTCGCCGACCTGTCAATGAGCCTGGACAACGTGCTGGCTGTAGCCGGCGCAGCGGCTGACACGCCGTGGGTACTGGTGGTCGGCCTGCTGCTGTCGGTCGCGCTGATGGGCGCCGCGGCGGAGCTGCTGGCGCGTCTGGTCGAGCGACAGCGCTGGATCGCCTGGGCGGGGTTGCTGATCGTGGTGTCGGTGGCGCTGCGGATGATCTGGGAGGGATCGCACAGAGTGGCAGCGGTCATCGGCTGAGGGGAACCAAAGAGATGATGATTGCGGAAACGCGAAGCGGACGGCTGGCGGGGTTCCGCCAGCAGCAGGCGCTGGCATTCCTGGGCATCCCGTTCGCCGCGCCGCCGGTCGGCCCACTGCGGTATTGCCCGCCGCAGCCGGCTGCCGCATGGCCGGGGCTGCGGGATGCAACCGCACCGGGTGCGGCGCCGATCCAGACGCTCGGCGGCGCCGCCGCATGGCTGTACGACAGCGCCGAGCCACAATCCGAGGATTGCTTGTACCTGAATGTTTGGACGCCAGCATTGTCCGGCCGGCGCCCGGTCATGGTCTGGCTGCATGGCGGCGCGTGGCGCACCGGGCACGGCGCCGTCGCCGCCACCAACGGCGCCGCGCCCGCGGCGGGCGGCGATGTGGTCGTGGTCACCTGCAACTATCGGCTCGGCGTGCTCGGCTGGCTTGCCCATCCGGACCTGACCGACGCGCAAACGGGCGTTGCCGCCAATTGGGGTCTGCAGGATCAGCTCGCGGCGCTGCGCTGGGTGCGCGACAACATCGCCGCATTCGGTGGCGATCCGGACAACGTGACGCTGTTTGGCCAGTCCGCCGGCGGGTCGAGCGTCGCATCGATCGCGCAGAACCCGGCCAATGCCGGATTGTTCCACAAGCTCATCATCCAGAGCGGATCGCTGCACGGCGCTCCGGCGTTCGCCGATCAGGTGACGGCGGCGCGCTACGCTGACACGCTTGCGCGACGGCTGGACACGACGGTCGCCGGGCTGCGCGACATGCCGGCGCATACGCTCCATGCCGCGGAACTGGCGCTGGGACGGGATCCGGCGATGACGCGCCGTCTCGGTCGTCCACCGGTTCTGCCGGTGCTCGATGGGACCGTGCTGACCGCCTGGCCACGTGATACCGCTCTGCCGCCGGTGCCGCTGCTGATCGGAACGACGGAAACCGAAGGCACATTCTGGCTCGACCTGATTGCCCCGGACGGCAGTCCGGTGCCCGGCGTGCCGCCGCCGGCCGACGAACCAGAGCTGCTGTCGATGATCGGCGACCTGATGGCGATCTACCGACCTGAGGCTGCGGCCGTTCCCCCAGCAACCATCGCCGCGATATACCGCGATGCGGCGGCACAGGCCGATGAGGCGGTGGACCCGAAAAGCCTGTCGATATCGATTTACACCGACATCGTGTTCCGGCTGCGCGCGCTGGAGGCGGCGACGCGTCACGCGGCAGGCGGCAACCCGACGTATCTGTACGAATTTGCCCGTCCGCTTGCGCCGCCCGGGCGTGGCGTGCCGCACACGGCGGAAATTCCGTTTATCTTCGGCACCTACAGCCACGAGTTTTTTGCGGCCAAACTCGGGGCCGGCGCCGAGGTTTCCGCTATGATGCTGGAAACATGGGCGCGCTTCGCCCATGACGGCGCGCCCCGTTCATCGCTCGCCGGAGATTGGACCCCGCTGTCGGCGGAGGGACGTGGCGTCAATGTGCTTGGCGCACCCGGCCTGCTGCATCGGCCACAGGATCATCAGCGGTCCGTGCAACTCGCCGCATGGTAGTACCAAGAGGCGAAGCCTTTAACTCCCATCCGGATCAACCCGCGCCCGCCACCCCGGCGACATGATAACCGCTGACTTCCGCTCCATCTTCCGGTCGCAGCGCCAGAAATCCCGGCAGTGACAACAACGGCAGCAGCGCCACCAGCACGAACACCAGACGGAATTCGGGCACCGTCGGCACGCCGCCGGCGCCGGTCAGGATGCCCAGCAGCGCAGCACTGATCGAGACCCCCAGCCCCATGGTCAACTGCTGCACCACGCTGCCAAGGCTGGTCGCCTGGCTGAGCTTGGCCGGCGGCATCTCGGCATAGCTCAGCATCTGCATGCCGTTGAACTGCAGCGAGCGCACCAGCCCGAGCCCGATGATGGCAAGCAGGATCACCCAGTGCGGCGTCTGCGCGGACAATGTTGCCAGCCCGGCGATCGCCATGGCGCAGAGCGCCGAGTTGCCGACCAGCAGCCGGCCAAAACCAAAACGCCGCAGCATCACCGCCGAGATGAACCGGATCGGTACCGCCCCCAGACTGGTCGCGAAGGTCAATGAGCCGGCCTGGATCGGGCTCAGCCCGAACCCGAGCTGCAGCAGCAGCGGCAACAGGAAGCTCGGCGCGCTGATCCCGATGCGACACAGTCCCCCCGCCAGAGCGCCGACGCGGAACGTGCGGATGCGGAACAGCGTCAGGTCCAGCACCGGGTTGGAGCACCGGCCCGCGTGGCGCCAATAGGCCAGCAGGCAGACGATGCCGACGCCGAACATCGCCGTTTGCAGTCCGCGGTCCACCGCGCCGCGACCAACCGTCTCCAGCACGAACTGCAGCGACGAAAGCGCCGCTCCGCAGATCAGGAATCCCGGCAGGTCGAAACGCGAAGCGGTGGACCCGCGCAGGTTTGCCACCACGCGTAAGCTGACCAGGATAGCCAATATGCCGAACGGGATGTTGACATAGAAGATCCAGCGCCAGGATGCGTATGACGTGATCACGCCTCCCAGGATCGGTCCCAGCGTCGGGCCGATCAGCGATGGCATGCTGGAATAGCTTATCGCCCGCACAAGCTGGTCGCGCGGAAATGCCCGCAGCAGGATCAGCCGGCCGACCGGGTTCATCATCGCGCCGCCGACGCCCTGCAACACGCGCATCGCCACCAGCATCGGCAGGTTCACCGATAGCCCGCACAGCGCCGAGGCAATTGTAAACACCGCGAACGCGGCGCAGATCACCGATCGGGCGCCGAACCAGTCGGCGATCCAGCCGCTGATCGGGATGAACACCGCCAGGCTCAGCAGATAGCTGGTGATGGCGAGGCTGAGCCGCAGCGGCGTCTCGTGCAGGCTGGCGGCGATGTTCGGGATCGCGACAGTGATGATGGTGGAATCCAACCCCTCCATCAGGAAGCCGAAGGCGACCACCAGCGGGATCAGCCAGCGTCGCCGGTCTTCAGGGGCGTCCACGTCGGTCCACGTCCATCCTGCGTTCGAGCCAGGCCGCCAACAGCGAAACCGGCCAGCACACCGCGAAATACAGCAGTGCCACCAGCGGATAGACCAGCATGGGCCGGAACGTCACGTTGACCATCAACTGCCCGGCCCGCGTCACCTCGACGAAGCCGATGATGGAGGCAACGGCGGTGCTTTTGATGAGCTGCACCAGGAAGCCGACCGTCGGTGGGATCGCCAGCCGCACCGCCTGCGGCAGCACCACCCGCAATAGCGTTGCCGGGCGGCGCAGGCCGAGCGCTCCGGCGGCCTCCCATTGTTCGTGCGGCACCGCCTGGATCGCGCCGCGCCAGATCTCGCCGAGGAACGCCGCCGCGTACAGCGTGAAAGCCAGGATCACCGCCGGCCAGGGATCCATCTGCACGCCGGTCAGCACAGCCAACCCATAAAACGCGAGGAACAACTGCATCAGCACCGGCGTGCCCTGCACCAGCCCGATGTAACCGCCGGCCGCCACGCGCAGCAGTGCGGAGCGGGACGTTCGTGCCAATGCGATCACGCTTCCCCCGGCACCGCCGGCGGCCAACGCGACGGCGGACAGCGCCAGCGTCCAGAGCAATCCATGCAGCACGAACCGCAGCTCATGCCAGCCGAAGCCGCGGCTCATGTCGTGCGGAAACGCAGCGACGGCGGAAACAGCAGGCGATAGGCCACGCCAAGCACCGCACGCGCCAGCAGCGTCATCAGCAGGTAGATGCCAGTGGCGGTGAAATAGAACTCGAAGCCGCGGAACGTGGTCGATTGCAGCGTGTTGGTAATCGCGGTGAGGTCGGTCGCCGAGATCGCCGAAACCACTGACGAGCCCAGCATCATCAGCACGAACTGGCTCGCCAGCGCCGGATAGGCGACGCGCAGCGCCGGCATCAGCACCACATGGCGGAAAATGCGCCAACGCCGCAGGCCGAGCGCGGTGGCCGCCTCGGTTTGCCCGTGCGGCACCGCCTGCATGCCACCGCGCAGGATTTCCGCGCCATATCCGGCGAAATTCAGCGCCAGCCCGATCAGCGCCGCCTGATTGGCACCCAGCCGCACGCCGATCGCCGGCAGCGAGAAATAAAGCACGAACAGTTGCACCAGCAACGGCGTGTTGCGCATGAACTCGATATACGCGATCACCGGCGCCCGCACTGCCGGCGATCCATACGCGCGGGCGTACGCCAGCAGCACCGCGAGCAACATTCCCAGCACGAAGGCACCAACCGACAGCCGCAGCGTCAGCAGCGCACCGGCAAGCAAGTCCGGCAGGTGGTCCCACACCACCCCGAACTGGAAGACGTAGCCCATGCGGGCGCCGTTTCAGATGGTCGGCAGCGGCGGCAGTTTCACTCCGGTGTATTTCTCGTAGATGCCGGCCAGCACGCCGTTGCGCGAATTGACGAATACCCAGGTGTCGATCCAGTGCCGCAGCGATTCATCGGCCTGGCGCACGGCGGCTGCGTAATAGGCCGTCGTGACAGTGAACTTGGTCTCGATCCCCGGCATCGGGGTTGCGGTCCGCCACCGATTTCGCCGCGAACGCGGACATGCCGGCGGCGTCCACCTGGCCGGACAGCAGCGCCTGGATGGTCGGGCCGATATCGTCGAAATACACCAGTTCGGTGCCCTTGGGCGCCACCTTCGGCACGGTGGCTTCCTCCAGCGTGGCGCGGGTCAGCGCGATGCGCTTGCCCGCCATGTCGGCGGCGTTTGCAATGGCGGTCTTCTTCGGCCCGCAGACCACGATCGACAGCGCCCCGTGCGGCGCGCAGAACGCCACCGTCTTGGCTCGGTCCAGCGTGATTGACAGCGAGGATATCGCAACATCCGCCCGCCCGGCGAGCAATGCGGGGATGCGCTGGGTGGCGCTGACCTGCACCAGCTCCAGTTCGACACCGAGGTCTTTTGCGAGCTGACGGGCGGTGGCGATCTCGCTGCCGTCAGGCTGGCCGTTGCTGTCGATGATACCGAACGGCGGCGAATCGACTTCCGCTGTGATCCGCACCCTCTTGTCGCGTTGCAGGCGATCGAGCGTGGAGATGCCCGGTGTGGGAGCCTGCGCCGAGGCAGGCTCAACCACCGCAGCCAGGATAAAGCCAGCCGCGCCGCCGGCGGCCAGCAGATTTCGACGATCCATGATGAAGTTCCTCCCGGCGGGCAGCTTCACCCGGGGCCGCGCGTCGCCGCAAGACCGGCTGCCGGCGAGTGGGTTTGGGCTCTGGACGGAAGATCGAATCAGGCCCAACGACTGCCCCGCCCATGGGCGAGGCGCGACATCGCACTGCCTGCCTGCCTGCCAGATACTTGCCCCCGATATGATATAAGTTTGGAATTCTCTTGCGGCCGCGCGGATTGGCCGTTAGTGTTACGTTCAGAGCCATAAGGAGCGCATACTGGAGCGTCAAATATCCCTACGAGCGTCGTATGTTAACGTCGTCGACCGTATTCGGCCTCGAGAGGCGGGTACAGCAACTTGTGGCGTGCGGGCGAGATACCGTTCGACCCGATTTCAGGGCCACGAGCGCAACACGCGGCTAACAACAGTGCATACCGTCAGAAAAAATGACGAAATGCCACGTCGACATAGGGGGAAAATCCATGCAACGTCGGGAGCTTCTGCTGAGTGGCGCCGCCGCCGGCATCGCCACGGTCGCAAGTCGTGCATTCGCTCAAGCTGCTGCGTCCAGTGACAAGCTGATCGAATGGATCGACATACCGCCGCCGGTACCAGAGCCATTGCAGAATGTCGTCAAGGGGATAACGCGCTGGGAAGATTTGGGTTCTTGGATCACTCCGAATGACAGGTGGTTTTCGATCGCGCACTATGACCGGCCACAAATTGACCCAAAGACCTGGCGACTCGAAATCTCTGGACTGGTCGTCAAGCCGACGGCCCTGACGCTCGATCAGTTGAAGGCACTCCCGCGAAAGGAGATCACCAGTACGATCGAATGCTCGGGTAGCAATGGGCGGCCATTCGCGCAGAGCATGATCGGTAACGCCACATGGGCTGGGGCATCGCTAGCCGACACGCTGCAAGCGGCGGGGATCAAGGATGGTGGCATCGAGGTTGTGTTTTACGGCACCGACAAGGGCGAAGAGACGGTACGACCTGGCACGCCTCTCGAGTACAAATACACCGCCAACTTTGCCCGTAGCATGCCGATCGCGGAGGCCATGAACCCGGCGAATCTCCTCTGCTACCAGATGAACGGATCGCCGTTGCCGGCGGCAAATGGCTACCCGGCGCGGCTTATCGTGCCCGGCTGGTCGGTGTCGCCAATGTCAAATGGCTCAGCCGCATCGATGTGCTCGACAAGCGCTATTTAGGCCGCTTTATGGGTCGCGATCACGTCACGATCCGCGAGGAACAGCACGACGGGCAGACCATCATGGTGGAAACCACTGTAGGCCACATGCTGCTGAAATCGGCGCCGGGCAGGATAGCCCAGCGTGATGGCCGCTATCAAATTGACGGAATGGCCTGGGGACCGGCAGTAGCGGCTGTCGAAGATGGCGAGTAGATCGACAATGGGCCGGGAAAGGCAGCACCGCATAAACGGCCCCAGAGCGGCAACTCCAGCACGGACGATCGGGCATAGGACAGGCGCCAGGCCCACGCGGCGCTTTTTTGGGTGAGCATCAGCGTGAAGGCCTAGACACAAGAGCCGTGCCGATCAGCTCGATGACCCAAAGGCCGCACGACGTGGGGGTCCACCATGGCGTCGATCGAAAAGTGCTGGTCGCGCCCCAGGATCACGCTTGCCGAAAGAGAGCATACGACCAGATGAAGGCATAGCGGGCAACTTCGTCGGTCCACGGCAGCGGTAATTGCAGTACGTAGCGGCACGAACACCTGTGCGATTATCGTAAACAGAAGAACGAAACCTATGAGAGCAACAGCAGATCACCCCCATGTTCACTACATCGATGATCGCCAGAATACGCTGCGCATGACCGGGTATATTTCGTGTCGATGACCGCCTGGATCATCGCCATCCCGCCGACGCGATCGGCGTATTTCTGATAGACCGGCTGCACCGCCTTACGGAACTGGTCCAGGTCCTCAACGTCATTGACCTGCATTCCCAGCTTCTGTGCCTCGGCCAGAGCCTGTTTGTTATCGGCGTCATAGGCGCTGTTGTACCAAGCCAGGGATTCCGCCGCGGCGGCACGCATCGCGCTCGGGAGCGGCCGGCGGCTGACCGTGGAAGCCACTTCAAATGCGCCTCGATTCAGGATGGAATTCAGAAACGGCTGCCGTCAGGCTGGAAATATTTCGCAATGTCCGGTACCTTCCCGGTGATCAGGCCGTTGGGCGGCGTTTCGGCCCCATCGATCACGCCTTGCTTGGCGGCCATGTAAACTTCTGGATACGCCATCGGCGTCGGGATCGCGCCAAGGTCCTTAAACGTGTCGACCATGATCGGGCCTTCCATGACGCGCAGCTTCATCCCGTTCAGGTCAGCGGGTGTGCGTACTGGTCGTCGACTGTCTACTTGAGCGCGGGCCGTCCGCCATGCCGGGAATGATTACCATGATGCCGGTCTTGCTCTGTATTTTGCATACACCTTCTTGCCGATGGGTCCGTTCACCACCTTGCGCATATGGTCGATGTCGCGGAACAGGAATGGCAGGTCGAAAAGCATAGTGTTAGGATAGAAAGAAACAAGCATGGCAATGTCGAATGACACATCGCGAGGTTCCCGGCCATCAGTGCCGCAACGTTCTCGATGTCTGGCATCCAAACTGGACATGGTGCTGAGCTTAATCGACACGGCACTATGGTCTTAGCCGCCAATTTCGACGCTGATCAGCGATTCCATCGCAATCAGGAAGACCAAGGATTGACCGTGGCCAGGGTGGCTTCTGGTTTCGCCCCTGCGCGCCAGGAAGTTACAGTTCCGATGGCAGCCAGAGCTGCCAAGGCCTGACGTCGGGTGAGCGAGTTGTTGTTCACTGTCGTTTCTCCCAATGACCGCGGCATTGCCACGAGAGCAGCGGACATTAACTGCCGGTTACCACAGCCTCAAGCTTAGCCTGAATACCTGGCCACTCGCCGTTGGTCGCAGCGCAATCGGCTCGCCTTAGAGATTGGGCTTCGATGTGTCTGGCCGGCGAGGCGCAGGCAAGTAGCCGATCAGATCCGCATTCGGAACGGTCGGAACGGTGGGCTCGACGTCTTCCCGTGGTCGCCGCAGTAGACGGGCGGCCGCCGCCAAGTGCGCGAATCGGTCCGGTCATACCTTCCGGCAAATCCGGAAGTCTTGAACTGACGCAACGACCCTGGATGTGCCAAGTTGGGTCAACTCTCGTCAGAGCGCTACGCCCGTAAGCGGCAGCAATTCCCCCGAAACGGTCATCCGATAGGGCCGCTGGTATGAGTTGTCAGATAGTTTCGCAGATCGTTCTCAATGCCGGAGCCGCGTGCCAACACAAGCGTCGAGCGTGCAATCCTCAGAAACCAGCAGTGCACCACGTTCGCGATGCGGTCCGCCACAATCCCGTCTTTCTGCTCGGCGTCTCTTTGGCTGGCGTATTCGATCGCTTGCCAATATGGTATCATTGCATTTCGAAATGTCAGACACACGACGGAACGGATGCAACTGCCGGATTACAGGAGATGATTAGGCATTCGGTCCTGCTTGCCTTGTCATACCCCCCCATTGATCCCGACCCTCCCAGGCGCCGGTGGCACCCCGCTCGGCTGGCGTTAGCCCGCCCGTGGCCCGAGCATGACGGTGTGGGGACCGTGCCGATAAGAACTGGCCAATCGTTCGGGCACCTGCTGGAGGGTCTGGGCAGAACAGTGGCGACCGCCGGTCGCAACCGCTAACAAAACCTTAGCGTCAGATGTACATCGGAGCATTGCCCCGAAAGCTGATGTACATCGGCGATGCCGGTCGCCGGGCCGTTAACCGCGTGATCTACCCGTGCGTACGGCCCCTTGCGGAGATGCCCTGTATCACCCCCGTGAGCAATTCCCATCGCGTAATGCCCCGTGCATAAGGACCCATGCACGATGACGCGGGCACCACACCACCCGCACAATTGCAGCGGCTGATTCCCCCTGCGAATTGCCACGTGTAAAAAGCCAAGGGTCCCCTGCTCCGGGCAGACCCCAATGCACCCCGACCCACTCACCCGAACCGCCCCAGCCCGAAATGCGGGTCCACCGCCTCCCCCCGCAGCACCGCATCCGCCGTGATCCGCCCCACCACCGGCCCCAGCGTGTAGCCGTTCGCCGAGACCGCATTGAAGAATCCCGGCAGCCCCGGCGTCTCCCCCAAAATCGGCGCACGATCGATCGCCGTGTTCACCCCCGTCCAGCTCCGGATGAAATGCAGCCCGGACAGCGCCGGCAGCGCCCGCCCGCAGACCCACAGATTGCCCTCGATGCTGCGCCGCAGATTGCGCGTCCGCCCGGTTTCCGGATCGAACCCGCCAAACCAGCCGCCGCCGATCAGAAATCCCCCGCTCGCCTGCTGTTTCAGCGACAAATGCCGGTGCGCCACCGCGATCAGATGCCGGGTCAGCGGCGGCGCCGGTTCGGTCACGATCACCTGCTGCACCGTCCCGGTCACCGGCAGGTCAAGTCCCACCATGCGGCCGATCCGCGCCACCCAAGGCCCCGCCGCGTTCACCACCCGGCCGGCGAGCACCGCCCCCTTGCTTGTCGCGACCCGCCACCCCGCACCCTCGCGGGCAATCCCCAGCACCTCCGCCCCGCGCACCACGCGCGCTCCGGCACGCTGCGCCTGCGCCAGCACCGCCATGGTGCCGCGCAGCGGATCGCCATACCCCTCGGCCGGCACGAAATCGGCCCCCACAATCCGATCCGACACTGCCGGAGCCAACAAGCGTAGCTCGTTCGCCGCCAGCACGTGGCTTTCGGTGCCCCAGCGCCGCTCCATCGCCGATTTCCGCCGCAGCCAGGCCAGTCCCGCCGCATCCTCGGCCAGCATCAGCCCGCCCTCGGTGCGGATGCCGAGGTCTTCGCCGGCCGTCGCGGCGATCTCCTTCCACAGCGCGATGCTGCGCGGCGCGAGCGGCAGGGTGTGCGCCGCCGGCCCGCCATCTTCCGGGGTGTCGTCGTCGAAATCGTAGGACAGAAGCTGCGCGTGCAGGCTGCCGGCATTGGCGGTGCTGGCCGCCATGCCGGCCTCGTCGCGCTCCACCACCAGCACGTCGGCGCCCTCCCGCGCCATGAACAGCGCCGAGCACAGGCCGGCCAGCCCGCCGCCGATCACCAGCACATCGCAGTGCCGCGCCTCGGCGGGCAGCGGCGCGACCCGATGCAGCCGGGCGGGCAGGGCGGGGGCGGTCAGCAGCGGCGCTTCGAACTCCGCCGCCTCGAACATCAGCGGTGCCGCCGGGGTCGGCCGCAGCGGCGCGCGGGGCGCGGCGAAGCTGTCGTCATCCGGGCCGGCCGGGCACAGCCTGGCCACGGTCGCCGCGCAGAACCGCCCCTGGCAGCGGCCCATGCCGGCCCGGGTCGCTTTCTTGATCGCCGGCAGGGACACCAGGCCGGAAGCCAGCTCCGCGCGGATGCGCCCGGCGGTGATCTCCTCGCAGCGACATACAATCGTATCGTCGGCGAGCGTGGCGGGATCGAAGGCGGGCGGCCGGAACAGCGTCCACAGCGCGTCCTGGAAAGCCAGCGCCCGGGTCAGCGCGGCCCGAGCCGCCGGATCGTCCGGCGCCGGAAAGCCGAGGTCCCGCGCCGCCGCCAGCCCGGCCAGCCGCCCCCGCGCCATCGCCACCCGCGCCCCGCCAAGGCTTGCGCCGTCGCCCACGGCGAACACGCCGCATTCGCCCGCAACCGCGGCCCGACCCTCCGCATCCGCCTCCGTCGCCAGATGCCCGATCCCCACATCCACGAACCGGTGCCGCAGCCCGAGCGCGCGGGCCAGCCCCACCTCCGGCTGAAATCCCAGATTGAGCGCAACGACGTCCGCCTCGATCACCCGGGCCCCGACCCGGACGCGCTGCACGCGGCCGTCGCCCTCCAGGGCGGTGATCTGCGCACCCCACAGAACGGGCACCCCGGCCCGGCGCAGGCGGGCGACCATCGCGATCCCCTCGCCCAGCAGGTCCGGAGCGGTCCGCAGCATGGTCCAGGCGTGCCGCCACCCACGCGGCCCGGGCCGCTCGGCCGCTTCCACAACGGCGACCGGCTTGACCCCGGCCGCCAGCAGCTCCCCGGCGAGTTGCAGGTTCAGCGGCCCATTGCCGGCAATCACCACCAGTTGGCCCGGACAGACGCGCTGAGTCCGCACCAGCGTCTGCAACGCCCCCGTCGTCATCACGCCGGGCAGCGTCCAGCCCGGCAGCGGCACCGGCCGTTCATGCGCGCCCGGTGCCAGGATCAGCCGCCGGGGACGGAAGGTGACGGCGCGCCCGCGCACCAGGGCGGCGATCTCGTCCGGCGCGAAGGCGCCCCAGACCACGGCTTCCGTTTCGATGCGCACGCCGGCCGCCTCGGCTCGCCGGCGCAGCTCGGCGCCCAGCGCGGAACTGTGCGTCGGGCGCGGCATCCCGATGGCTGTCGGCCAGAGGCTTCGCATACTGCCCGCCGGTCGCCGCCCGCTCGTCCAGAACCACCACGCCGGCGCCCGCTTCCGCCGCGCTGATGGCCGCGGACAGCCCAGCCGGCCCGCCGCCGACCACCAGCACGTCGCAGGCCTGCTCCGCGGCTTCCGCGCCCTCCGGCGGCGGGGCGAGCGGCGCCGGTTGCGCCGGAACCGCCCCGCTGATGTGCATGCCGTCGGCCACCTTGGTCATGCAGGCGCGCTGACCGATCCGGCCATCCACCGTCACCAGGCAGTCGAAGCAGGCCCCCATCCCGCAATGCAGGCCGCGCGGCGCGCCGGTCGCGGTGCGCCGGTACGCCACGATGCCGGCCGCCGACAGCGCCGCGGCAATGGTCTCCCCGGCCAGCGCCGGGATCGGTGCTCCGTCGAACAGAATGGAGACGGAGGCGCCGGTCGGACGGATCGTCTTGTGGCTCAGCCGCACGTGCTGTCGCTCCTTGCAAGTCGGCGAGATAGCCGGGAAGCTCGTTCCGCCGCGCCTCTTGTTCGATTGACGTTTTCTTGCGTGGAGCGTACGGCGGCAAGGTCTGCACGCTCGAGCGGGCTGAGGGGATGGACGACCTCACCAGCAACCCCGAAGTATTCCAATCTGGCCGTGGGCTCCGCGCGCGCCGGCGGCGGCCGTCGGCCGCCCAATGGGCGCTGCTGCTGGTCGTGCTGATCGGCGTGGCCATCGCGACGGGGTACTGGTATCTCACCCGGAACGAGATCAGCACGGACGACGCGTACACCGATGGCCGGGCCATCACGGTCTCCCCCCAGGTCGCCGGCACCGTCGTGGCGCTCGGCGTCACCGACAACCAGCGTGTGAAGGCCGGGCAGATGCTGATCGAGATCGACCCGCGCGCCTATGCCGCCGCGCGGGACGAGGCATCGGCGAATTTGCAAGTGGCCGAAGCCGAGCTGCAGGACGGGCGCATCCGGCTGGAAACGGCGCGGATCGAATACCCGGCCCGTTTCGCCAGCGCCCAGGCCCAGCTTGCCGCCGCCGAGGCCGCCCGCGCCCGCGCCGAGGCCGATTACCGCCGCCAGGCCGGCATGCCGCGCCAGGCCACCACGCAGGAGGCGATCGACGCCGCCACCGCAACCCGGCTCGGCGCCGCCGCACAGGTCGAGCAGGCGCAGGCCGCGCTGCGGCAGGCCGATACCGTCTCCCAGTCGATCGCCGAGGCCGAAGCGAACGTGCGCCAACTCGCCGGCAAGGTGGCGCTGGCCAAGGCCGGGCTGGAGCAGGCGGAGCTCAATCTCTCGTGGACCAAGGTTGTCGCGCCGCAGGACGGCTGGATCACCAAACGCAATGTCGAGGCGGGGACGTATGTGCAGCCAGGCCAGTCGATCTTCTCGATCGTCACGCCGGAGGTCTGGGTGACGGCGAATTTCAAGGAGTCCGACCTCTATCGCATCCGGCCCGGCGAGCCGGTCGATATTGGGGTGGATGGCTGGCCGGGGCTGCATCTGCGGGGGCACGTGGACAGCATCCAGCTCGGCTCCGGTTCGCGCTTCACCGCCTTCCCGCCGGAGAACGCGACCGGCAATTTCGTCAAGATCGTGCAGCGGGTGCCGGTGAAGATTGTCATCGACAGCGGCATGGACCCGGACCATCCGCTGCCGCTGGGGGTCTCCGTCGTGCCGACCATCCGGCTGCGGTGACCGGCGCTGGCCGTCATCCCGGCGAAAGCGGGTGTCCATGCGCGTGGCCGAAGGCGCCCGGGTGGATTTCCGCTCGCTCCGCGAATGACGTTGCAGGCGGGAGAGGTGAAATCGCACCGATGAGCGACGCCGCCTGGCGGCCCCGCGGCAGCCCGTGGCTGATCGCGATCGTGGCCACGCTGGCGCCGTTCATGGAGATCCTCGACAGCACCATCGTCAATGTCAGCCTGCCCTACATCTCCGGCAGCCTGTCGGCGAGCTTCGACGACGCCACCTGGACCATCACCTCCTACCTGGTCGCCAACGGCATCGTCGTCGCGGTAGCCGGCTGGCTGAGCCGGCTGATCGGGCGCAAGCGCTACTTCCTGATCTGCATCGCCATGTTCACCGTGTGCTCGTTCCTGTGCGGCGTTGCCACCAGCCTGCCGCAACTGGTGGTATTCCGGCTGCTGCAGGGGCTGTTCGGCGGCGGACTGCAGCCGAACCAGCAGGCGGTGATCCTCGACACGTTCGAGCCGTCGCAGCGCGGGCGCGGCTTTTCGATCGTGGCGGTCGGGGTGATCTTCGCCCCGATCCTCGGCCCGACGCTCGGCGGCTGGATCACCGACAGCTATTCCTGGCGCTGGGTGTTCCTGATCAACGTGCCCATCGGGGTGTTCGCGTTCTTCGCGGTGGCCCAGCTTGTCGAGGACCCGCCCTGGGTGCGGCGCGATCGGGTCCGACTGATCGACATCGACTATGTCGGGCTCGGGCTGATCGCGGTCGGCCTCGGGTCGCTGCAAGTGATGCTCGACCGCGGCGAGGATTACGACTGGTTCGGCTCCCCGGTGATCCGGATGTTCGCGCTGCTGGCCGCGGTGGGGATCGTCGGCGCCACGGCCTGGCTGCTGCTGACGGACCGGCCGGTGGTCAACCTCCGCGCGCTGGGGGACCGCAATTTCGCGATCGGCGTGGTGATGGTCTCGGCGATCGGGGTGATCCTGTATTCCAGCAACCTGCTGATCCCCGCCTTTGCCCAGCAATGGATGGGCTATACCGGGTTGCTCGCCGGGCTGCTGCTGTCACCGGGGGCGGCGCTGATGATCGTACTGATCCCGGTGGTCGGCCGGTTCGCGCTGCCGCGGTTCCAGACCCGGCATTTGCTGGCTTTCGGGTTCCTGGTGCTGGGACTGGCCGCCGGGTTTGCCTCGCGGCTGACCCCGCAGCTCGATTTTAGCACGCTGGCGATGTTCCGAGCCATCCAGACCGTCGGGCTGGCCTTCCTGTTCGTGCCCAACAGCACGATCGCCTATTCCACCATACCGCGCGCGCTGAACGCTGACGCCACGGCGCTGTATGCCATGTTCCGCAACGTCGCCGGGTCGATCGGCATCTCGACGGCGACCGCGCTGGCGGCGGAGCGGCTGCAGGTGCACCGGGCCTATCTGGCCGGGCATCTGAGCCCGTTCGACCAGGGCTTCGTGGACACGCTGTCGCGCTACACACGCACTTTGCAGGCGATGGGGCGCACGGCCGCCGAGGCGCAGCAGACGGCGATGGGATTGCTCAATCACATGCTGACGCAGCAGGCCGCGGTGCTGGCCTATGCGGACCTGTTCGCGCTGACCGCGGCGGCATCGTTCTGCGTGGTGCCGCTGACGTTTCTGTTCCGCGGCAGCACGTCCGGCCGCCGGCACTGATCCGACAGGCTGGTCACGCTGCCTGCCGCGCGTGCAGCCGCCGCAGCGCCCGGTCGATCCATTGCGCGGTCAGCTTCTCCTGCGCGCCGTTCTGCATCAGCCGCTCATGCAGCGCCGGGAAATCGACCCGATCCAGCGCCTGGTCCTGGTTGAAGCAGGAGAACACCACGCTTCGCTCGCCCGGTGGCCGGATCGATCTGCGGTTGCAGGCACTGCGCGCAGACCTCCTTCATCATGCACTGCATCGGGCTGTTGATCGAGCCGACCGCGACGTGGCCCGGCTTCAGGTAAGGCGCCAGCACGCCATGGCGGGCCGCGCCGACCGCCTGCATCATCCGGTCGGAGCCGATCACGATCAGCCGGTCCGCGGCCCGCAGCGGGATGGCCGGCTCGCCCAGCCGGCCGGCGCCATAGGCCGCCATGCCCTGCACGATATTGCCGACAAAGGCTGCGGTCCTGCGGCCGATGCGGGCCGGGTGTGAAACCGGGCGCCTCGTCGCAGCACCAGATGATGACATCCGCGGCGCGTTCGATCTCGGCCACCTTGTAGCGGTCCTCGATCCGCTTGTAGCCGGCGAAATACACCACCTTCGAGCCGGCGGCGCGCAGCGCGGCGCCGATCGAGAACAGCACGGCGTTGCCCAGCCCGCCGCCGACCAGCGCCACCGCGGTATCTGCCGCGATCTCGGTCGGCGTGCCGGTCGGACCCATCAGCACCACCGGCTCGCCCGGCTTCAGCAGCGCGCACAAGATCGGAGCTGCCGCCCATCTCCAGCACGATCACCGAAACCAGGCCCCGCTCCGGGTCGGTCCAGGCGCCGGTCATCGCAAGCCCCTCCATCGCCAGCACCGTGTTGCCGATCCCTGGCTCGCTGACCCGGGCGGCCAGCATCTCGTAGTTCTGCAGCCGGTAGAACTGGCCGGGGCGGAAGGCGCGGGCGGCGGCCGGCGCGCGCACCACGACCTCGACGATGGTCGGGCGTCAGCCGGTTCACCGCGTGCACCGTCGCGGTCAGCTCGTCGCGGCAGCGCGCGATCAGCGTCCGGGCCGGAGACCGGCGTCGCGTCGCGCGCCGCCAGCACGCGCGACACGACGGGATAGCCGCGCTTGGCCCCGCCCATCGCCTTGACGACGTTGCCGTAGAAGCTCGGGTGCAGGTCGCCGAAGAAGCTGATCGCGCGGCCGTCCGGGGCGCGGTGCATCAGCACCTGCGCGAGATCGGGCTTGGGGAACGCGCGAGCCGGGGTGACCGGCTCGCCCGCCTCGTCGATCGCCTGGAAATACTTGCCGTCGAGCGTGATGCGCCGGTCCTCCCGCGCCAGCACCGTGTTCGGCTGGGTGCCGGCGGCGACCAGGATGGCGCGGGCAGGCAGCACCGCCTCGGAGCCGTCGGCGCGCCTCACGCGGAGCCCGGCGGCGTGGCCGAACGGTCGACCTCGACCGCGTGCGGCGTCAGGCCCTCGGCGAAGCGCACCGCTTCTTCCAGCGCCTTCGCCACTTCCTCATGGTTCAGCGTATAGGACGGCGACTGCGATCAGCTTGCGCCGATAGGCGATGGTGGCGCCGCCCCAGCCGATCCAGCAGCTTCGCCAGATCCGGCGGCCGCCCCTCGCGTGCGGCGCGCGTCGCGTTCGGCGCGGATCGCCGCGGCATGCGCCAGGAATTCGTCGGCGATTTCCGTCTCTTCTTCGGTCCAGGCGGCGCGCACCGCCGGCTTCGCCGCGCTCGGCGACCAGCGTGCGGTAGCGGAGCGCGAACTTCTCCACCTGGCGCACATAATAGGCCAGGCTCTCGGTCGCGGTGTCGATCGCCGTCAGGCCGCCGCCGATCACCACCACCGGCATGCGGAGCTGCAGGTTGGCGACCGAGGACAGCTTGGCCGCGCCGGTGAGCTGCAGCGCCATCAGGAAGTCCGACGCCGCGCGCACGCCGCGCGCCAGCCCGTTCGGGATGTCGAGCACGGTCGGCTTGCCGGCGCCCATGCAGAGCGCGATGTGGTCGAAACCCATCGCCCAGGCATCGTCGATCGACAGCGTGGCGCCGCCGCCGAACCGCACGCCGCCGAAATGCGCGAATTGCGGCCGCCGCTCCAGCAGCAGGCGGATCAGTTTCAGGTAGTTCTTGTTCCAGCGCACGGTGATCCCGTACTCGGCGACGCCGCCGAACCCGGCCATCACGCGATCGTCCAGGTTTTCGTACAGTGCCGCCGCGTCGCGGACGGGCGCAGCGGGATCGAAGCCGAGCGGCTCGATCTTCAGCCCGTCGACCGCCACCACGGTGTGGCCGTCGTTCATCAGGTGGTGCGCCAGCGTGAACCCGGCCGGGCCAAGCCCGACGACCAGCACCTTGCGCCCGCTGTCCGGCCGCGGCAGCGGACGGCGGATGTCGAGCGGATTCCAGCGCGTCAGCAGGCTGTAGATCTCGAAGCCCCAGGGCAGCGCCAGCACATCCTTCAGCACCGAGGTCTCGGCCTGCGGGATATCGACCGGTTCCTGCTTCTGGTAGATGCAGGCCTTCATGCAGTCGTTGCAAATCCGGTGCCCGGTCGCCGCCATCATCGGGTTATCGACCGCGATCGCGGCGAACGCGCCGAGCACCTAGCCCTGGGCGCGCAGCGCGTGCATCTCGCTGATCTTCTCGTCCAGCGGGCAGCCGGTCAGCGGCACGCCGAACGGCGATTTCTGGTAGCTGCCGGTTTTGCGGTCCTTCAGCCCCTTGCTGCAGGAATCCTTGCTCCTGCGCGTGGCACCAGATGCAGTAGTTCATCTGGTCCAGCGCCTGCTGCTGATTCATTCCCGCATCGGTCAGCGCAAACCCGTCGCGATGCCGCCAGTGCGGCTCGGGCAGGCGCAGCATGGTCACGCCGTCGCGCTCGATGGTCTCGACCGGCATCAGGTGCATCGGATCGATCCGGTGCGGCACGTGGAACAGCGTGTTGCCGGGATGCGCGGCGCGCCCGGCCTCGGTCAGCGTCGCCCAGGCGGCGTAGCGCATCGCCAGGTCGAGTGCCTCGGCGTCGGTCGATTTCTCCCAATGCGAGACATGCAGCGCGAAGGACAGCTCGGTCAGCGTCTCGCCGAAGCGGGCTTCCAGCGCGGCCCGCAAGGCGGGGCCGTCGAAGCCGGACGGGTCGGGGTACCGCTTCACCGCCTGGCGCTGCACGAACAGCCGCTTGCAGCGTGGATCGGATCGAGCGCCAGGGTCTGCCGGTTCAGTGCCTCGGTCTGCGCCTCGATGCCGAACAGCGTCGCCACGAAGCCGTCCAGATGCGGGCCGAGCGCCACGACCAGCTCGCTTTCGTCCTCGCGCGACAGCGCCTCGGGCGCCGCGCGCGCGGCAAGCAGCGGGCGTGCAGCGCCGCGTCCGCCTCGGTCAGCCGTACAGGAAGCGCCGGTCCAGCCGGATCAGCCCGTCGCGGGCGCCGAGGTCAGGGTAGGCGAAGCCGAACCCCAGGCTGGGGGCATCGGCAGGCGTGACAGCGTCCATCGAAGGGGTCAGATCATCTTCCGGGGCCGGGGCGGACAGGCGCTATGCGGGCAGGCGTTATCGCAGCGGCGCGATCAGGCACCCGGGAGATGGTCGGTCGATGGCCTGCGCGTCAAGCGATGGGGTCGTGTTCGTCCCGGATGGCTGGCCTGTCCGGCTGCTCGATCCGTGTCCGATCGCCGGCTTCACCGGCTTCCGGCGCGTCCGCTGCGGGCTGCCCCCGAGCAACTCGTGGGCGAGTGCGATGCGGCGAAATTCGTGCGGAACTCATTATGTTGCTCCGCGATCCGTATGCAGCCAGTGAAGCGCCGGAGTATGACGGAAACAAGGCCGGGTTGTTACGTTCTGTGCCGCGACCACCAGGAGTGGGCCAGCCCGCGAATGGGCTGGCCCGGCTCCTACCGACGGCGTATAACGACCTTGATCTTGACGATCAGGGTCACTACGATCGGCAGGAGGTTGCGATGGTGTTTCATCGTTCCCTCCTAGTGACGCCGGCCGGGACATTCCCGGCCGGCGGTCACATTCTCCAGCCCAAATCCCTAACTCCCCCTGAACCCGCATTGCCCCAAAGGCTGTGCCGGCGCGATGCTGGTCCACAGCCGATGGGGGTTCGCGCGATGACCTCGACTGCGCAGCACGCGAGCGATTATGCCGCCGCCTATGCCGCCTGGCGGCGGGATCCGGAAGCCTGGTGGGCCGAGATCGCCGAGGGCATCGACTGGGACCGGCGCTGGGACAGGGTGTTCGACCCGAATCGGGTCCCTACGGGCGCTGGTTCCCCGGCGCCACCCTGAACACCTGCTTCAACTGCATCGACCGGCACGTCGCTGGCCGGGCGCGGCGAGCAGTCCGCCCTGATCTGGGACAGCCCAATGGCCGGGCGCATCGAGACCTTCACCTACGCCGCAGATGCAGCAGCGCACCGCCAAGCTGGCCGGCGCGCTGGCGGCGCTCGGCGTTCGGCGCGGCGACCGGGTGGTGATCTACCTGCCGATGGTGCCGGAGGCGGCCATCGCCATGCTGGCCTGCGCGCGCATGGGCGCGGTCCACTCGGTCGTGTTCGGCGGCTTCGCGGCGGCCGAGCTGGCCTCCCGCATCGCCGACGCCAAGCCGAAGGTGGTCGTATCAGCCTCCTGTGGCCTCGAGCCCGGCCGGGTCGTGCATTATAAGCCGCTGCTCGACGCGGCGATTGCATTGTCGCCGCACAAGCCCGTCCGCCTGCCTGATCCTCCAGCGCGACGCCGCCAGGGCGGACCTGCTGCCCGGCCGCGACCATGACCTGCTGGAAGCCGAGGCGGCCGCCGCGCCACACGACCCGGTCCCGGTGGCCGCCACCGATCCGCTGTACATCCTCTACACCTCCGGGACGACCGGTCGGCCGAAGGGCATCGTGCGCGACAATGGCGGCCACGCGGTCGCGCTGTGGAACTCGATGCGGATGATCTATGGCGCCGAGGCGGGCGACATCTACTGGGCGGCGTCCGATGTCGGCTGGGTGGTCGGGCACAGCTACATCGTCTATGCGCCGCTGCTGCGCGGCTGCACGAGCGTCATGTACGAAGGCAAGCCGGTGGGCACGCCGGATGCCGGCGCGTTCTGGCGCGTCTGCGCGCAGCACCGGGTGCGCGTGCTGTTCACCGCGCCGACCGCCATGCGGGCGATCAAGCAGCAGGACCCCGAGGGCAAGCTGATGGCGCGGCACGACCTGTCGCGACCTGGAGGCCCTGTTCCTCGCCGGCGAGCGCTGCGATCCACCCACCGCGCTCTGGGCGGCGGAGCTGCTGAACAAGCCGGTAATCGATCACTGGTGGCAGACCGAAACCGGCTGGGCGATCACCAGCGGGTTCCGCCAGTACGGGCTGTTCCCGTTCAAGCCTGGCTCCGGTGGACGAGCCTGCCCGGGTCACGAACTGGCGGCGCTGGATGATGACGGCAAGCCGGTCGCCGCCGGTCAGACCGGCAACCTCTGCATCCGCCTGCCGCTGTCGCCGGGCTGCGCGCCGACGCTGTGGCAGAACGACGACGGCTATCGTGCCGCTTATCTGGCCGATTTCCCCGGCTGGTACCGTACCGGAGATGCCGGCGCGATCGATGCCGACGGCGGATGTGTGGGTGATGGGACGCACCGACGACGTCATCAACGTCGCCGGCCACCGGCTGTCCACCGGCGCGATGGAGGAGGTGCTGGCGGCCCACCCGGATGTCGCCGAATGCGCCGTGGTCGGTGCGAAGGATGCGCTGAAGGGTCAGGTGCCGATCGGTCTGGCGGTGCTGAAATCGGGCGCCAACCGGGTTGAGGCGGAGGTCGCGGTGGAGCTTGTGGCGTTGGTGCGGGAGCGGATCGGGCCGGTGGCGGCCTTTCGCGACGCCCGCATCGTGGCGCGGCTGCCCAAGACCCGGTCGGGGAAGATCCTGCGTGGCAGCATCCGCCGGATCGCCGACGGCGAGCCGGTCACGGTGCCTGCCACTATCGAGGATCCGGCGGCGCTGGAAGAAATCGAACGCGTGCTGGGCCGCCCGCCTGATAGGACTTGAAGGCGGCCTCGGAACCGTCCATTTTTCCGGGATGCGCTACCGTACCCCGCCACAGATCGACATGCTGCTCGATGGCCGGTTCAGCGCTGCCGCGGCGCCCATCGCTGCCGATGCGCATCGCCGGAGTTGCGGTGCTGATCGCGGTGCTGGCGGGCACCCTTGCCGTCGCCGCGCTGGCGCTCTGGCTGGTGGTGGTGCTGATCCCGATAGCCGTGGTCGCCGGGGTGGTCGCCTGGGCGGCGATCCGGTTCCAGCTTTGGCGCGCGCGGCGACCCTATAGCGGCCCGCCGGACGTTTACCGACACTGAACACATAAAAGTAGGGCGGAAAAGCGCAGCGCATTCCGCCACTCGGGGCAGGCGACACGGGAAATCACCCGGGCTGAAGTCCGAACGCCTCCGCCAGCAACGTGTATGATCGCCGCCGCGCGGCTGGATCGTGCAGCGTGGTCAGCACCGCGATCTCCTCAACCCCATGCATGTGCCGCCAGCCTTGTCAGACGCTCGGCGACAGCTTGCGGCGTCCCATACAGCGCCCGCTCACGCAGCCGGTCGATCCGGGCACGCTCGGACTCCGTATAGTCCTGCGCCGCTGCCTCCTCCGGCGAGGGCAGCGCCGTGAACACGCCGCGGTCGCGGCCGAGCCGCCACAGCTCGCGTGAGGTGAACAGCCGCGCCGCTTCCGCCTCGGTATCGGCCGCCAACGCCCAGACGCACAGACCCGCATAGGGCGCTGGGTGCCGGGCGCTCGGGCGATACTGGTCGCGATACACCGCCAGCGCCTGCTCGACACCGCGACCGTCGGTGATGAAATGGGCGAAGCAGTACGGCAGCCCGAAATACGCGGCGACCTGGGCGCCGTAATCCGAGCTGCCGAGCACCCACACCTCCGGCACACTCGGCCCCTGCGGCTGGGCGATGATGTCGCGGAACGGGTGGCCCTCGACCAGCTTGTCGCCAGAAAGCCACGCCAGCAGATCGCGGACCTGGGCCGGGAAATGATCCGCGGCGGTCTCCGCCAGCGGGTTCAGCGCAAACGCGGTGCGCCCGTCCGAGCCGGGTGCGCGGCCGAGACCGAGATCGATCCGGCCCGGCGCGATCGCCTCCAGCACCCGGAACTGCTCGGCCACTTTCAGGCTGGAGTAGTGCGGTAGCATCACCCCGGCGCTGCCGACCCGGATCCGCGAGGTGGTCGCTGCAATGGCGGCGATCAGGATTTCCGGCGCCGTGCCGGCCTGGCTGGCGGAGTTGTGGTGCTCGGCCATCCAGTAACGGGAATAGCCCAGAGCCTCGCAATGCCGCGCCAGCGCCATGCTCTCGCGGATGGACGTGTCCGGCGAACGGCCGGTGACCACGGTCGATTGGTCCAGGACAGACAGCTTCATGCGGAGGGGGCTCGGGACAGCGGCGTGTAACGGGAAGATAGGACGTCAGGCGCTGTTTCCCATCCGGTGACCACGGCGACGAAACATAAGCCCGTTCGGCCCGATCATCGCACCTATGGAACCGCCGCCCCGGACAGCGCGTGCAGCACCGCATACAGCACCCCGCCGACCAGGAAACCGACCAGCGTTCCGTTTACCCGAACGAACTGCAGGTCCTTGCCGACCCGCAGCTCCAGCTTGTCGGTGATGGTCGCGGCGTCCCAGTTCCCGACCACCTGGGCGATGAACTCGGCCAGGTGCACCTGAGCGGCCGGCAGCAGCGCGCGCACAATGCCCTCAGCCGCAATCTGCACCCGCTCCCGCGCTGCCGGATCGGCCTCCAGCATGCCGCCGAGATTATCCAGCGCCGCCTCGATCGTGGTGACCGTGCGTCCGTTCGGCCGTGCCGCGTCGGTTTCCAGCGCCAGCCGCAGCCGCGCCCACAGGTCCCACAGCCAGGCCAGGATGCTCTCATGCGCCACCACGCTGCGGATCGCGGCGCCGATCTCAGCGGCGCGGGCGGGATCGTGCTCCATGCGCTCGATCTCCCGGCGCACCCATTCGTCGAACGCGGCGCGCAGCTCCGAACCGTCCGGGCTCATCTTGTCCAGCTCGGCGGTGATCAGCGCGAGCACGCGGCGGGCGATCGAGGCGCCGAGCGCCCAGCCGACCAGCCGGCCGCCCTGCTCGCGCACGCGCTCCTCGATCGCGGCGTGCAACGCCTCCTGCTTGCTGGCCAGCAGGTCCTTGAATTGGGTCAGCACGAAGCCGAACACCTCCTGGTGGCGGCCGCCTTCCACCATGCCGCGCAGCGCCCGCGCCACCACCTGGCCGGCGGCCGGGCCGCCCAGCAGCCGCGGGATGATGCGTGCGGCCAATCGCCGGGCGCGGCCATCCTCCAGCGAGGCAAGCATGCGCGGCAGCATGGAACCGATCGCCTGGGCGGCCGGACGGGCGGAGACCGGGTCGGCCAGGAACCGGTGCAGGATTCCCGGCAGATCGAGCCGATGCAGCACGCCGGCCACCTCCGCCCCGGTGAACACGTGGCTGGCCACGAAGCGGCCGAGCGCGCGGCCGAGCCGTTCCTTCTGCTGCGGGATGATCGCGGTGTGCGGAATGGGCAGGCCGAGCGGATGGCGGAACAGCGCGGTGATCGCGAACCAGTCGGCAATGCCGCCGACGAACCCCGCCTTGGCGGAGGCGGCCAGCAGGTCGGTGCCCCACCCGGGCGGCACGACGAACGTGCTGACCAGGATCAGCACGCCCATCAGGACCAGAAGGGAGGTGGCAAATGCCTTATGGCGCCGCAGCGCGCGGCGGAGATCAGCGTCGGGGACGATTTCGGTAGGGGCCATGCGGGCTTTACATACGAACGCACCCCGGCCGGCGCACGCCCCGCTGGGCGATCTTCCGCATTGCCATCTGGATTGCCGTCTGACTGGCATCCGGGGCAATTGCCGTCTGCATTGCCACCAGCGCCCGACCTGTTCCATGGTTTCGCCACGGAAGCGCCGAGCGCTGCGCACCGTCGCGCTTGGCGGCACCGTCCTGAGGGACAGGCAATGGCCTCTCGCTCGCGCCGACGGCAATCGAAGGCAGGCCGCCGCTGCCGGCTGGGGAAGCAGCCGACCTCAGCGACGATCGGCCCCGCGCCTACTCGCTTGGCTGTTCGCGCTGGCGGTGGTCGGCCTGCTCGCGCTCGGGATGCATGTGCTTTACCGCTGACTGACGATTCCGCCCGGCCCCGACTCACAATTCCGCTGGCATCGCTCGCAATTCCGTGCAGAACACAGCACATGCGAGCCGCCTCCTGGTGCTTTGCCTTGCTGCTCTCCACCGGGCCGGCGATGGCCCGCGTTCCGGCCGAATCACCGCCCGCCGCCTGTGAGTCGGCGATCGAGCAGGCACAGGTGGCGCAGCGGCTGCCATCGGGGCTGCTGGTGGCGCTTGCGCGGGTCGAAAGCGGGCGGTACCGACCCGCGCGCTGGCATGGTCCGGCCGTGGCCGTGGACCATCAATGTCGCGGGCCAGGGCTTCTTCTTCCCAACCAAGGCGCTGGCGGTGACCGCGGTTCGCGAACTGCTGGCCAGCGGGGTCCAGTCGATCGATGTCGGCTGCCTGCAGGTCAACCTGATGTTCCACCCGGCCGCCTTCGCCAGCCTGGAGCAAGCGTTCGACCCGATGGCCAATGCGCGCTACGCGGCACGTTTTCTCGGACGCGCTGTATGACCGAAGCAAGGACTGGACGCAGGCCGCAGGGGATTATCACAGCCAGACCCCGACGCTAGGCGCGGCCTATCGAAACCTGGTTCTGGCGCATTGGCACCCGCCAGCTTCGGCGGAGAAGCGGGGTTACGCCGACTTCGCTGCAAGCGAGATCGGCTACGGCGATTTCCAGACCACCGCGGCGTACGGCGATTTCGCGCCGCGGCCGGGTTCACCGGCCCAGCAGGCGCTGAAGCGGTACCGCCGGGTCGGCGAGCAGCACCGGATCGACCGGCCGACCCGCCTTGATCAGCGCCGTGCCGGCCCGGATGTCGCGTGGGCTGCCGGCGGCGGTCACGCCGACGACGGAATCGTCCGCCGCCAGATGCACCGCGACGAATAACGGCGGCTGGTTCATCCGGACCACGGTCCGTGCGGCCTCCGCCGGGAGCCCGGCCACTTGAAGGTTCACCCCGTGCTGGTCGGTCCAGAACCACGGAATATCGTCATAGGGCGTGGTATCGCCGCACATCGCGCGGCCAACCGCGATGCCGTGGTTCTGCGCGTGGCGCCACGATTCCAGGCGCAACCGGCGGCCGTAATGCGGGTGCAGGAACGCCGCGACGTCCCCGGCCGCGTAGATGTTCGCGACGCTGGTGCGACCGAGTTCGTCCACCGCGATGCCAC
Source organism: uncultured Pseudomonadota bacterium (assembly GCA_963764525.1). Lineage (GTDB taxonomy): Bacteria > Pseudomonadota > Alphaproteobacteria > Acetobacterales > Acetobacteraceae > DATDIC01. The sequence continues at coordinate 203,019 of CAVXTC010000002.1, forward strand.
CCTCGATCGCCAGCCCGGCGGCTTCGGCCAGCCCCAGATTGCGCTCCATGCCGATGCCGGCGACCACGCAATCGGCGGCCAGTTCGCCATCGCGGCAGATCACCTGGGCGGCCCCGTTCGGCCGCGGCTCGATCGCCTCGATCGAGACCCCGAAGCGGAGCTCCACCCCGGCATCCCGATGCAGCGTCTCGACGAAACGCGCACCCTCCGGCGAGACGCAGCGGCCCATGGCGACCGGGGCGGCTTCCAGAACGGTCACATCGCAGCCGCGGGCGCGGGCCGAGGACGCGATCTCCAGCCCGATTACCCCGGCGCCGATGCAGATCACCCGTCTGGCCGCCCCAAGCCGCGCACGAATGGCCCGCGAGTCCTCCAGCGTGCGCAGCAGATGGACGTGTTCGCCGCCCTGGATGGTCAGCCGGCGCGCCCGGCCTCCGGTGGTGAGAAGCAGCCTGTCGTACGGAAGCGTGCCCCCGTTGCGCAATCCGATCCGCTGGGAATACGGATCCAACGCCTCCACCATTGTGCCGAGCAGCAGCTCGATCTCCAGCTCCGCATACCGGGCTTCCTCGTGGAAAAACAGGACGGGAGGCTCGGAATCGCCGGCGAGCATGGCTTTGGAGAGGGGGGGCCGCTCGTAGGGGCGCCAGGGTTCTTCGCCGATCAGCAGGATGCGTCCGGTGAAGCCCGCCTGGCGCATCGCAATGGCGGCCCAGCCGCCGGCCTGGCCGGCGCCGACGATGACATGGGTGGCGGTCATGGGCAGGATGCTCGCCCGCATCCGCCGGGGCTGTCCAGGTTTGTTCGAGGCGGCTGCCAGATGGCGCTTGTCAGAACAACGAAAGCTGAACCTCCGACGCATCGGCAGCGGCACCGGGGACCGCGAAACGGCTGCAGTCCAACCCCTCCCGCGCCTCGTCCAGCCCCCATTGGCGGGCGGCACGGGCGAAGCGGCTCAGCAGCAGATCCGCATAGACCCCGTGGCCGGCCATCCGATGATGGAACCGGGCGTCCGACAAGGCGCCCGAACGCGTCTCGCGGATCAGGCTGAGGACATGCCGGGCGCGATCCGGGAAATGCGTCTGCAGCCAATCCTCGAACATCTGCCGCAACTCGTGCGGCAGCCGGAGCAGCACGTAGCCGGCGTGGCGGGCCCCGGCACGCGCCGCGGTTTCCATGATGCGCTCCATCTCCGCGTCGTTCAGCCCGGGGATCATCGGCGCCACCATGACCGCGGCCGGCACCCCCGCGCGGGTCAGCTCCGCGATCGTGTGCAGGCGCCGCGCCGGGGTGGCGGCGCGCGGTTCCATGCAGCGCGCCAGGGCTGGGTCCAGCGTGGTCACCGACACGTACACCCGCGCCAGCTTGCGCGCCGCCATGGCGCTGAGGATGTCCAGATCGCGCAACACGCCGGCCGATTTGGTGACGATGCTCACCGGGTGGTTGAAGCGGTCGAGCACCTGCAGCACCGAGCGCGTCAGCTTCAGCGTCCGCTCCACTGGCTGGTACGGATCGGTATTGGACCCAAGCGCCAGCGAGCGAGCCACGTAGCCGGGCTTGCGCAGCTCCTTTTCCAGCAGCTCGGCCACCTCCGGCTTGAACAGCAGCTTGGTCTCGAAGTCGAGGCCGGGCGAATACCCCAGATATGCGTGGGTGGGACGGGCATAGCAGTAGATGCAGCCATGTTCGCAGCCCCGGTACGGGTTCACTGCCCGATCAAAGCCGATATCGGGCGAGCTGTTCCACGAGATCGCCGAGCGGGTCGCATCGCGGATCAGCGTGGTCGGCAGCGGCGGCAGGTCCGCGAACTGCGCGGTCAGCGTCTCCCACCCGTCATCGAATGGGCTGGCGGAGCGCGCATCAAACCGCACCGGCGGATTGGTCGTGGCGCCGCGACCGTGGCGAGCCAGGCCCGGCATTGCAGCGACCGGCGGCGCCTCGGGTTCGCCGGTACGCTCGATCGCGTCGAGTTCGGCCGAATTCGCGCCATCGGCGTCCTGCCAATCTGGGCCGTGTCCATGCCGCGCCCTGACCGGTGCCTCAATCGGCGTCCTGTCCGCCCGCATTGTTGTTCCCCGTCCGTTCCCGGAGACACTTCGCAACCAAGCCGCCGCATGTCAAGAACAATCAGGGAACGCCGGTCGGCGCCGTCCCGTGCTCACCCAGTTTCCCCGGGGGAGGCCGCGGGGAAAGGTTCGAGGGGTGGGAATGTCCAGAAGGGTGATCGGGAACTGCCGGGGGCGCGTCGGAATCGGTCTCCGAGGCCTCCAGTTGGGCGTTCAATTCGGCGCCAAGCAGCACCGCATACACCGTGATGTAGAACCACAGCATGATGCCGACCACGGCGGCGAGGGGACCGTACGTGGCGCCGAAACTCGCCAATTTGGCGACATAGACGGTCAGCAGGACCGAAGCGACCAGCCATAGCAGGGTGGCAATCGAGGTACCCGGCACGACCCGCTGCACCGCCTTGCGGCGTCTCGATGGTCCGTTGCGATAGAGTACCGCTATAGACGCGGCGACAAAGACCACCAGCATCACCACGCCGGCGGCGTGGATCAACACGGCGGCATGAGCCTCCAATCCGATGAAGTCGATCAGCACCGGAATGAACACCAGCACCGCGATCCCCAGCACGGCAACCAGCATCGCGGCCAGCGTCATGCCCAGTGCCACTGCCTGGAAACGGAAGAAACCGCGCTGCTCATCGACGTTATAGGCGACGTTGAGGGCGGAGAGCATGGATTTCGTGCCGGCCGCCGCGCTCCAGAAGGTGACCAGCGAGCTGACCACCAGCCGCAGGCCAAGCTGGGCGGATGGCTGGGTCACCAGGTTGTGCACGCGGTCGGCGATCAGCGAAAAGGCGGGCGGCGGCAACAGCCCCTCCAGATACAGCAATTGTGGTTCCACATTGGCGCGGTTGAAGGCCAGGCCGTAGATCGACACGAGCGTGGTGATGGCCGGGAACAGCGCGAGCGTCGCGTAGAACGCACAGCCCGCCGCGGCGATAGCGCAGCGGTCGGACACCAGCGCCTCAAAGGTCGCGACGGCCATGCGCCGCCACTCTCGCCAGGATCGGCGGCGGAACTGCCGGGCGCGCGGTGGCGGCGAGGCGGTCGGGGGCTCGGGTTGCGGCACGTCCACGCCCCATCATGGACGCCGGGCACGCCATCCGGAAAACCGGCCCCGATCAACATTGGCGGAGAGCCCGTCCGACCGAGGTCTTTTTTGCCCGGCGGCCCGAATCGTCCTTGCGCCCGGGGGGTGGTGCCCTTATGTGCCGCCGCTACGCAGCAACGCACGTGCCTCTGGCCCTCAGTGGTTACGCAACGACGTCAAGCGTTCTGGCAACTCGCTTTAGGTCGCTGGTTCGTTCGACCGTTTCGTCAACTACGCCCCCGCCTTCTCAGGTGGGCGTCCTGGAGAGGGAGGCGCGGTGCGGTGACCCCGAAAATCGCCCAATTTCTGGCTGGCCGTCAGCCGGCAACGCCATGTCTGGTTGTCGATGTCGATCGCGTGGAGCAAAACTTTCACGCGTTGCGTCGCGTCCTGCCGCTGGCCAAGATCTACTACGCCGTGAAGGCTAACCCGGCCGGCGCCGATCCTGCGGCGGCTGGCGGGGCTGCACAGCTCGTTCGATGCCGCCGGCTTCGAAGAGATCGAGGCTTGCCTGGCAGCGGGTGCCCCGGCGGCGTCCATCAGCTTCGGCAACACCATCAAGAAGGTCTCGGCAATCCGCCGCGCACACGCCGCCGGCGTGTCGTTGTTTGCCTTCAATTCCGCCGAGGAGCTGGACAAGCTGGCCCGCAACGCCCCGGGCGCACGGGTGTATTGCCGGGTCCGAGTGGAAAACGACGGCGCCGATTGGCCGCTGTCCCGCAAGTTCGGCACCACCGTCGGCCACGCGCGCGACCTGATGCTGCGCGCCGGAGATTTGGGGCTGGACCCGTACGGATTGTCGTTCCATGTCGGCAGCCAGCAGACCACGACAGCCGCCTACGAAGTCGCCGTCAGCCGTGTGGCGATGCTGTTCACCGACCTGACCGAGGCCGGCGTGAACCTGCGCATGATGAACCTGGGCGGTGGCTTCCCGACGCGCTATCGCGACGACGTGCCGGAGATCGATGCGTTCGGCCAGGCGATCATGGGGGCGATGACCCAGAATTTCGGCAATGCGCTGCCGGAGATGGTGATCGAGCCGGGCCGTTTTATCGTCGGCGATGCCGGCGTGGTGAGCTCCGAAGTGGTGCTGGTGAGCCGGCGCGGCGATGACGCGGTGCGCTGGGTGTACCTGGATATCGGGCGGTTCGGCGGACTGGCCGAGACCGAGGGCGAGTCAATTCGTTACCGGATCACCACCCCGCACGACGGCGCCGCGATGGGACCGGTGGCGATCGCCGGACCGACCTGCGACGGCGCGGACATCATGTATGAGCGGGCGAATTACCGGTTGCCGCTGCAACTGGCGCACGGCGATCGCGTGGAACTGCTGTCCGCCGGGGCGTATGTGAGCACGTATGCCAGCCAGGGGTTCAATGGGTTCGCACCGCTGGCGGAGCATTATATCTGAGGGCGGACGTCTTCATCAGGGAGACCGCAGCGCCTGAAGTCGCGGTAAGGTTCCAATGAGCATACTGACGGTCTGCGCCGCTGTCTGCGCGCTGTCGCCGCAACCTTATCCGACCATCGCCGCCGCCGTCGCCGCGTCCAAGTCCGGAGACACGATCCAGGTCGCGGCGGGGACGTATCCCACGAAGGACGTTAAGATCGGTCATACGCTGACCATCGCCGGCAGGGATGGGCTGGTCGATGTGGTGCCGATCTCCAGCCCGAAGATCAACGTCGGCAAGGGCCTGTTTATCGTTGGGACAGCCACCAGCGCTCCGGATGTCACGGTTACCGGGCTGACCTTCTCGGGCGCGAAGTCCGGCCAATCCAACGGCGCCGGCATCCGCTACCAGAGCGGCAACCTGACCCTGTCGCATGATACTTTCCATGACAACCAGGACGGCATCCTGGCCAACCCGTTTGTTGACGGAACCGGCGAGATCAGGATCGACAACAGCATTTTCGATCACAACGGCGCCGGCGATGGGCAGAGCCACAATCTCTATATCGGCTTTATCAAGAAGCTGACACTGACGAACAGTCGCTCGACCGACGCCGTGGTCGGGCACGAAGTGAAGACCCGCGCGGCGACCGGTGACATCGAGGGCAATACGATCAGCGACGGCCCGACCGGCACCGCGAGCTACTCGATCGATATCCCGAACGGCGGAAATTACCTCGTCAGGGGCAACACGATCGAGAAGGGTCCGAAGGCCAGCACTCCGTTCTTGGTGCATGTCGGCGGCCCGGAGATGCAGAACACCGGTCAGGTCGTGATTTCCGGCAGCAACCGTTTCATCAACGGCTACGGCCCGCGAGCGCGGGTGGTTTGGAACCAGACCCTGATGCCGGTGCTGATCCAGGGCAACGTGCTGACCGGGTTCTCGGGTGTGCCGGTCCGTGGCCGGGCCGAGCTGTCCGGCAACACCGATGGGGCGGGGCAGCCGATCGCCGATGCCAGGACCAGATACGGCACTCCGGCCCTGACGCTGGATTTCTCGGCCGATCCGACGGCGCATACCCTCACTACCACCCGCGCGGATCAGGTGGTGCAGGGCGGCGCCGGACGTCTGACGATCACCCCCGGCAAGGCCTATGGCACCTTCATCGGCGGCTCCGGGGGGATCACCGTACTGGGCGGGGCGGCGGCGCAGACCGCTTTCACCGCCGCCGGATCTGCCAACCAGGTCAGCCTGGGCAACGGCGCGGTGATCTTCAGCGCCGGTACCGGCGACGTGCTGGAACAGGGTCGCGGGTCTCGAACCTCCGTTCTCGGCACCGCCGATGTCACGATGGCGACCGCCGGCGTGGATGATCTTTATGTTTCCGGCATAGCGAAGGCACGCAGCCAGGGCGGGAATGATTCTTATCTGGTGCGTCCCGGCGGCAAGCTGACCGTCGCCGGGTGGTCGCCGCACTGGAGCGTGAACGAGCACGACGGTGCGGCGGACTTCTCCATCGCATCCAGCGCCGAGCCTGTCGGCGCGAACCCGGGCCGCGCGCCGCTGTCAGCGACGTTCGAGGGCGGCGCGGTCAGCGTGGGCGCCAAGGGCAGCATCGATGTCTGGCAGGGCGCCTCGACGCCGGCCGTGCTTCTGCTGCGCCAGGGTACGTTCAAGGTGACTCCGCTGGCGCCGACCACCATCGCCGCCGGCGCGGCGGACGTGACAGTGGATAGCGCCTATGGCGCGCCGGTGACGTTCTCGGCCGGCACCGGGACGGCTTCTCTTCGTCTGTCGGCCGCATCGACAGTGACGGCCGGGCGGGGCGCGACGACCGTTGTGGAATCCAGGAAGGCGCCCGTCGTGTATCATTTCGTCGCCGGCAACGGTGGCGGGAGCACGACCATCACCGGATTCGATCCCGGATCAGACAAGCTGGTCTGGGTGGCGTCGCCGGGCCATCCGCTCGTGCCAGGGGCGACTGCCGATCCGCGAGTCAGGCGGTTACAGGCAAGGACCTGCATGTCATGCTGACCGATGGATCCGCGATCGTGCTGACCGGCATCCGAAGACCACTTTAGGGGCGTTCGGGCATGCGAAGGCGCGGCGATCGCGGCGTAGGCAGTGCCGACGGCGGACGATCTGGCGATCGCCCGCCATTACTCAGTTGAAGCATCAGGAACTTAACTAGGTCCGATCCCGGCAACGTGTGGGTCACGCTGCCTGACGCTGAACAGGATGGCGAGACCGTGCCACGGCGGCCGGTGTAATGCTCGACCGTCGTCCCGCGAAAGCGGGAATCCACACTCCCGCTCTCTATACTGGAGCGTCCCTTGTGGGAGGGGGCCGGGGGAGCGTATATCCAAGTATTATTCGAAACAATCTCACGTGTTCCGCGGATCCAGCGCATCCCGCAGCCCATCGCCGACCAAATTGAACGACAGCACGCACAGAAAGATCGCCAGCCCCGGAAACACCGCCAGCCACGGCGCCTGCGAAAGGAACTGCTGTGCCGCGTTCAGCATCGATCCCCAGGACGGCAGCGGCGGCTGCTGGCCCAGGCCCAGGAACGACAAGCTGGCCTCCGCGATGATCGCCTGAGCGATCGACAGCGTCGCCTGCACCAGCACCGGAGGCACGATGTTCGGCGCCACGTGCCGCAGCGCCACCCGCCACGCCGGATTGCCGATCGCCCAGGCGGCTTCCACATAATCGTGACTCGCCGCGTCCATCGTCGCCGCGCGCGCCACCCGCATGAACCTCGGCGCCGTGCTGACCCCGATCGCGATCATCGCGTTGGTCAGGTCCGGCCCGAGGAACGCCGCCAGCGCGATCGCCAGGATGAGGAACGGACAGGCCAGCATCGCATCGACAATCCGGCTGAGCACCGCGTCGATCACCCCGCCGGCAAATCCCGCCAGCAGCCCCGCCGGCACACCGATCCCGCCGGCGATCAGCACCGAAACGACCCCCGCCAGCATCGAGGCGCGCGCGCCGTAGATCACCCGCGACAGTACGTCACGCCCCAACTCGTCGGTGCCCATCCAGTGCGCCCAGGACGGCGGCTTGCGGATCGCCAGCCAGCTCGTTGCGATCGGATCGTCCGGCGCGATCAGCGGCGCGAACACTGCCGTAACAACGAACACGATGATAACAGCCAGTCCCAGCACCGCTGCGGGACGGCCGAGGAACCCCTCAACCGCCAGCCGCGCCGGACTGCGGACCGGCACAACGCCGGCGGTGGTGGCGCTCAAGGAAGGCCAGGGGGGCGCTGCCCCCCTGGACCCCCCGCCAGGGGACCAGTCCCCTGGACCGCTCCGACTGGTTTGGTGCGAAGGGGGCGTTGGCGAGCAGTCCGGTTGGCTCGGTCTCGCCCGGCCCCCTTCGCACCAAACCAAACAAATGGGTTCCGAGGGCTGGCCCTCGGCGGGGGTTCAGGGGGCAGCGCCCCCTGGCCTTACTTGAAACCCTCATCACGCCCCCCGCAGCCGTGGGTTGATGACCACGTACAGCACGTCCGCAACCAAATTCAGCGCCACGTACAGAAACGCCGTCACCAGCACGACGCCCTGCACCACCGGATAATCCCTGTTGAACACCGCATCGACGATCAGCTTGCCGAAGCCCGGAATACTGAACACCTGCTCCGTCAGCACCGCCCCGGACAGCAGAGTGCCCAGCTCCAGCGCCCCCAGCGTCACCACCGGGATCAGCGCATTGCGCAACGCATGGCGCGTGATGACAACGAGCTCGGCCAATCCCTTCGCCCGCGCCGTCCGCACATAATCCTGCCCCAGCGCGCTCAACATCGCGCTGCGCGTATGCCGCATCAGCACCGCCGCGATAGCGTTGCCCAGCACGAACGCCGGCATGATCGTGGTCGCCAGCGAGCGCACCCAGTCCTGCGTCAGCGGCACGTAGCCCGACGGCGGCAGCCAACCCAAATACACCGACACCAGCAGGATCAGCATGATCCCCAACCAGAATGTCGGTGTGGACAGCCCCGCCAGACCGATCGCATTGGCCAGCCAGTCCCACACCGTATTGCGCTCCACCGCCGCGATCACCCCGGCGGGCACCCCGATCAGCAGCGCGATGATGAAAGCCATGGCGCTGAGCTGTAGCGTGACCGGCAGCTTCTGCTCGACCAGCTGCATCACCGGCTCCCGGTTGCGCCAGGAGTACCCAGGTCGCCGTGCAGCACTTTGCCCAGCCAGTGCACGTATTGCAGCGGAACCGGCCGATCGAGCCACAACTCGGCACGAATTTGCGCGATCGCCTGCGGGTCCTGATCCTCCCCGGCAATGACGCGAGCAGGATCGCCGGGCATGAGTTCTTGCAGAAGAAACACCAGAACGCTGACCAGCAGCAGCGTCGGAATGATCTGGACGATGCGTATCCCAAGCAGGCCGCGCAAGACGCTATTTCTCCATCTGCAGGCCCTGCAGCCGGATGATGCCGTCCGGAACCGGATCAAATCCGCTCAGCTTCGCCGACATCCCCACCGTGTTCTTGCCCGTCCACAGATAGATGATCGGCAGGTCCTGCCGTTCCTGCTGCCACATCTTCGCGTACATCGACTGGCGCTGTTCGATGTCGGTGACCGTCCGAGCCTGGTCCAGCATCTGATCGACGATGGGATTGGAGTAATCGCCGACGTTGTTGCGCTGCCCGCTGTGCAGGAACGCATAGGTGTTGCCGTCGATGTCCACCCGCCCGGACCAGCCGATCTGATAGGCCTGGAAGTTACCGTCGTACGATTGCTGCAGCGACGACGCGAACTCGGTGGCCTGGATCTTCACGTCGAAACCGGCCTCCAGCGCCATCGACTGGATCACCTGCGCGACCTGGAGCTGGTCGGGGTTGTTGGGAACCATCAGCGTCACCGGCACCGGCAGTTTCACCCCGGCCTGTTGCAGCAGCGCCTTTGCCTTCGCCACGTCGCGCGCCGGCGGCTTGATCGACGGCACATCGAAGGGCGAAGCCGGCGTCACCCCCTGCGCGGCCGGCGTGTAGAGCCCGTTGAACACCACCTGGATGATCGCGGCGCGGTCGAGCGACAGCTCGAACGCCTGGCGCACCAGCTTGTTCTGACCGAACGGCGTGTTGGCCTGCGCGCCGTGATTGGTGTTGATGGTGATCCCCGGATGCCGAGCCCGTCCGAGATCACCATGCGCAGCTTCGGGTCCGCCCGCACCGCCGCGACATCCGTCGGCACGATGTATTCCGCCAGGTCCACCGCACCGGCTTTCAGATTGGCCAGCCGAACCGAGGAATCGACCAGCACCCGATACGTAACCTTATCGAAATGGATGCCCGCCGCGTTCCAGTCCTGTGGGAACCGGTCCAGCGTGATGTGGTCCTGCGCCACCCGCTCGCCGAATTTGAACGGCCCGGCGCAGACCGGGTGCAAGCCGAAATCCTTGCCCTCCTGCTCGGCAACCTTGGGCGCCAGGATCATCCCGGCGCGGTCCGTCAACTGCGACAGGAAAGGCGAGGATGGCTGCTTCAGCACCACGCGCACGGTCAGCGGATCCACCACTTCGACATGGTCGATGCTGTTGATCTCGCTTTTACGGAAGCTGCCCGGCATGGTCAGGTAACGCTCGAACGTCGCCTTCACCGCCGCCGCGTCCAGTTTCTCCCCATCCTGAAACAGCACGTTCGGACGCAAATGCAGGATCAGCGTCTTGGTGTCGGCCCATTCATGACCGGTGGCGAGCTGCGGCACGATCTGTAGTTTCGTGTCGATGTCGAACAGCTTATCGCACAGGCCGGCGAAGACGATACGCCCGACATAGGTGCTGGCCAGCGTCGGATCCAGAATGTCGGCGTCTTCCCGCAGTGCGATGCGCAGCGTCTGCGCCGACGCCGGGCGGGGCAGGGCGGGCAGCATGGCCAGTGCCGCGCAGGCAACGGCCAGCAAGGATCGGCGCATTGGTTTTGGCCTCCCAGAGTTGAACGGAGTGTTGTCCGGGGCGGAGGTCGCGGCAAGCCCAACCGGCGCCGGTCACCGAAGCCGTCACAGCGAGCGACCGTATTACCGGCTGACCGCTTCGGTCTCCGGTGAGCGGACCGGTTGTGGCCGGGTGGTCAACGGATAAAGCAACTGCCCGGCCAGCGAACCGAGCAATTCCGTATCGCTGCCATAGGCCACCGGCCACGCCTTTGGCAGGTGCCAGGTGCCGAAAATCCAGACCATGCATGGCAGCATGGACGCATAGTTGCGGTCGCGAGGCTTTCCCAATGTATGGTGCCAGTGGTGGAAGGCCGGCGTTGAGATCAGCCATTCCAGCAAACCAAACCGACAGCGCACATTCGCGTGGATCAGGAACCCCCAAAGCGTCACCGCCAGAACCAGCAATGCGGATACCGCGCCGCCGGCAGGCGTGAGCGGGGTCGCCAACCCGAGAAAGTAAACCGGGATTAGCCCCGCACAGCCGGGTGAACACGTTGTCGATCGGATGGGCGCGGGCACTGACCAGGAAATACACCTGGGTCGGCTTATGGTGGACGGCATGAAAGCGCCACAGCAGCGGGATCTCGTGCGTCCAGCGATGGCCCCAGTAAAAGCCGATCTCGCCCGCCCCCAGCGCGCCGGCCGCGCGCGCCCAGATCGGCCAGCCGGCCACCGCCGCATGCAGGGGGGGAAGCGTGCGCAGTCACGCCGACCAGCATCAGCGGCGGCGTCAGCAGAAGGTTCGGCACCAAGCCGCTGATCAGATAAAATCCGACATCCCCGGCAAGGGTTTTAGAAAACACCTGGCGCGGACGACCGCGAACAGGCGCTCGAGCGGCAGAAACACCACACTCAGCAGCAGCAGCCACGCGCACAGCCGGAGCGCGTTCATCAGCAAGGCGTGGAGATGCGGCTGGTGCAGAAACAACGACACGGGACCCATCCTGATAAGCCGGCGGAAAAGCCGGATCGGCTGACGGGCGCGGACTTGCCGCACCCATCAGCCGATCACCTGATCAGCTTGTGCGGTGATCAGACCGCGGCGTTACGCTTCGCGCGCCGGCGCAGCAGCGTTCCGCCCAGCCCAACAAGGCCGACACCGAGGATCGACAGCGTCGCCCGCTCCGGCACCGCCGGCGAATTCACCCCGGCAAGGAAAACCGTCGGCGGCAGATTGGTGGTGGTGCCGTTGTCGCTCCACGCCAGGAAGCTCAGGTGTCGGAGCTCGCCGTAGCCACCAGATTAAGGGTGACCTCTTCCCAACCGTGAACGCCCTCGGAGGGAGTGTTCATCAGCGCCAAATCGGTTTCCGTCATGTCACCGGTCGTGCTGGTCGTGCAGGGATTCGACGAGCAATCGACGGAGAAGGAGCCGTGCCGAAAAGCACCTTCCACTGCTCCGTCGTCGCGCCGCTGAACCCGTTTTGCTGCCCGGCCGCCTGCCAGAAGCTCAGTGAGTAGGTCTGGCCCGCAACCAGGCCGGAAATGGTCTGGTTGAACGATGTCTCAAAGATCGGATTGCCGTCTGCCTGGATGAAGGTCCCGCCAGGTGGGGATTCGGAAACGGGGCCCAGACCCCGTACACGCCGTTCGTGAAGTTCTCGGCCGTGCCGGGAGCGTCGATCGCAATAAGGCCGGTGCCGCCGGTCCAGCCGACCGGATTGGCATTCGAACGCAGCGCCTTGGATGGCGTGCCTCCGACGTTGAACTGGGTGAACGTGAGGTTCTGTACCGGCAACGCGCCGGCATGGGCCGAACAGGCCAGGCCAAGCGACCGGCCCATCGTGGCGAGGCCGATCGCGGCAGATTTTCGAAGGCGAGCGTGCGATCTGTCGGCCGAGCAATGGCGGCGACGCTAGTCGCAAGGAGCGATGATCGTGGTGCGCTACGCCGACGACAGCGTCGTCGGCTTCGAGCACCGGGCCGAAGCAGAGCGGTTTCTGGCGGAACTACGCATCCGAATGGCGGGGTTTGCCTTGGAGCTGCACCCTGACAAGACCCGTCTGATCGAATTTGGTCGGCGGGCCGCAGCCGCGCGAGCGGCGCGCGGTGAGGGTAAGCCGGAGACCTTCGGCTTTCATGCTGGCCTGCCATACGCGGCGTGACCGCAGGATGGCGAGGCTCCTGGAAATCACCGAGCATCTGCGGCGGCGCTGGCACCAGGACATCGCTGAGCAGGGCCGCTGGCTGGGAACGGTGGTGCGCGTTTGACCTGAGCCCCAACTTCCCTCCAGTCAAAAATAAAGTCCCAGGTTTGCCCTCACGTCCAGAATAGCCCGGTTTCTCAGTTCGGTCAGCAAGGGCCGTTTCTCCGTCCTCGTCTTCGAGTTGCTTCAGCCGTTTCGTCTCCGGCACACCCAGCCCGCCATACTTCGCCTTCCAGGTGTAGAAGGTCGGCTGCGAGATGCCGTGTTTGCGGCACACTTCCGCCGTGGTGATCCCGGCTTCCTGCTCCGCAGGATCCCGATGATCTGCTCCTCGGTGAACCGGCTCTTTCTCGATGTCCGTCTCGGGGCTCAGGTCAATATCACTGAACCTCTCACGAATTCAACTCCAATATGTTTAGCATGGCAGTAAGTCCCACCATGCAGCCAAAGCCAACCAAGGCTTGCCATGATTCACTCCCGCCCAAATAAGCGATAAGATGCACAACTCCTTCAAATCCGGCAGCGAATATAAGAATGCTCCAAACAACTAGCGGAATTGCTTCTCGCCAGCTTTGAGGCCAAAAGTTTCCTCCAGCCATGGCCGGTTTTCAGGAAATGGAGAATAATTTGCTCCCGCCCGCCGCATCCGTCAATAGGCCGATAGCCGCCTTGTGGGAGGGGTATCGCACGGCATAAACCGAAGCCATCGGAGCGCCGGTCCGCTCAGGCCGGCGTCAGCAGGCCCGCGTCATCGTTTCGCACGTTGTTGACTGCCGGCGACACCCGCCAGAGCCGAAGCTCGGCGGCCGAAGGAGCCAGCAGCGCACCGGCATCGCCGTCGGTCTCGCCCAGCCACACCGGCCAATCGGCGGGTTCCAGGATGACCGGCATCCGATCATGCAGCGGGCGAAGCTGGTCGGTGGCGTTGGTGGTGATGATGACGAAGCTGCGGATGATTTCGGCTGGCCCGCGCCAGCCTTCCCACAAGCCGGCCAGCGCCATCGGTTGGCCATCGGCGCGCGCCACCGCCCAGGGAATGCGCGTCTTGCCGCCGTCCGCCTTCTGCCATTCGTAGAACGCCGCGGCCGGCACCAGGCAGCGCCGCCGCGTCAGCGCATCGCGGAACATCGCTGAGGTGGCCAGGCTTTCCGCGCGCGCGTTCACCGGCTGGAGCACCGATTTCGGGTCCTTCGCCCAATGCGGGATCAGGCCCCAGCGCAACAAGTCGAGATGACGCGCCCGGGTCTCCGGGTGCAGCCGCACCACGGGCGCGTCGCGGGTTGGCGCCATGTTCCAGCTTGGCGCGATGTTGGGCAGCGGGTTGACCGTGCCGAAAATCTGTCGCAGCGCCTCGGCCGGCAGGAACGAGGCATAGCGTCCGCACATCGTTCGTTCCCCCGAGCTACAGCATCGAATTCGGGAAATCCCACCAGGTGTTGCGGAGTGCAAGGGGCAGGGTAGGCCGGAATTCGCTTGCACGGGCGTGACGGTTCCGTTTGAGTGTGGGCTAAATGCGACAGCGCGAGGGAGACGCTTCATGGCGCGGCAGAATGGGCGCAATTGGGCAGGAACAACCGCTTTCGTGCTCGGTACCGGCGCATTGTCGATCGCGGCGTCGCATGCGGACGTGCCGAGAACCGCAGTGGATGGGCCTGGGTCGTCGGCACTGCACAGCCGTGCCGGCGACGTGGTTGTGGAGCTCCGAGAGGGCAGGATTTTCCTGATCGAGCCCGGGCGACAGGCTGAAGAGCTGATCATGCAGGATGACGCAAATCCTGATCTGCTGAAACGTCTGTCGAGAGCACCGGGAATTCGGGACCGGTCGAACAAGCCCGCTGGTCGTGGCTGATGGTGGTGGCGGATACAATGGATCAGGCCGAAACAATCCGGGGCGAACACAACCAGCGAAAAGGCTTCAGCCACGGACAGAACAAAATCTTCCGTCAAAAGTGATGTCCGCAACGAGAAAAAGGCGGAGTGAACCGAGCTTCTGAATACACCGCGCCGGCAATGGCGCGGGCACTTAACGAGCGCGTCCCGAAACGGTTTCGCCGCGGCACCCACCGAAATGTCGCTCCCGCCGAGACCCTGACCGGCGTGCGGCCGTTCGTCCGGAACATGGGTATTACGCGGATCGGGAATGTGACGGGCCTCGATCATATCGGGGTTCCTGTGGCTATCGCCGTGCGGCCCAACTCACGGTCCGTTTCCGTCTGCCAGGGAAAGGGGCTGACGCTGGACCATGCGTTTGCCTCGGCGCTGATGGAAGCGGTTGAGCAGTTTCATGGCGAAGACATCGCCGGACGGTTCCGGTTGGTGAGCTATCGGGAGCTCGCGGCGGGGGAATCGGTCGTTGATCCGGGAACGCTGTCCGGTAACGGCGGGGTATTGGATCCGGGCAAGGAGATTTACTGGATTGAGGGGTACGACCTGCTGCGGTGCGGGCAATGCTGGGTTCCGGCGGAAATCGTGCATACCGATTTTACGGTGGGGTCGGCCTGGACAGCGGCGTGTTTCTGCGCGGGACCAACGGGTTGGCGTCCGGAAATCACTTGCTGGAAGCATTGAGCGCGGGGATCTGCGAGGTTGTCGAGCGTGACGCGATGGCGTTATGGAGCAGTCAATCGATCCGGAACCGGACCTTGCACTGGCTGGACCCCAGGTCGGTGGATGACAATGGGTGCCGGTGGCTGCTGGATCGCTTTGCCGCGGCAGAAATCGGCGTGCGCTTGTGGAATGTGACAAGCGACCTCGGCATTGCATCATTCATCTGCGACATTCGTCAGACATCCGATGATCCGACCGTGGGGATGCGACGGTTTCGCGGCGCAGGCTGCCATCCGGACCGCGAAATCGCGCTGGCCCGCGCGCTGACGGAAGCCGCGCAGACGCGGCTGACATATATCGTTGGCTCGCGCGACAACTTGCCGCTGTCGGATTATGAGGCTCCGACCAATGCCGAGGTTTCCGAAGCGCTGCTTGATGTGCTGCAAGCCACCGGCGGACCGTGCTTGTTCGGCGAGGTGCCCAGTTTCAACAGCGAGGACGTTGCCGACGATGTCGCCTGGGAACTGCGGCGACTGCGCGCTGTCGGGGTAAATCGTGTGGTCGCAGTCGATTTGACGCAACCTGAGTTTGGAATACCCGTGGTTCGCGTGGTGATTCCCGGACTGGAGGGTGACTGCCGGAGCGCGGAATACGCCCAGGGAGCGCGGGCGCTTCGTGTGACGGGCGGCACATCATGCGTGCGGTGATTTTCGTGGGCCCGTCTCTGCCGCCGGCGGTGCGACCAGAGGAGCCAGGGATCGTCTGGCGCCCGCCGGCCCGGCGAGGCGATGTGTACCTTGCGGCTTTGGAGCGGCCGGACGCGATCGGGCCGCATCAACCAGTCTGGCGCGCCTTCAGCTTCTCTCATACGTTTGCCTGGCAACTTTTTACGGAATCGCGGTTTCAATGTTTCTGAGACAGACCTCCTTGGCGCTCAGTGCCGGCTTCTTAAGATTGGCGATTTCGTCTGCGGAATTGCCGTCATTGAACGTGACACGAAGCTGAGTGACCGGCGGCGTCAGTTCCGTCAGCATCGATTTTCCGAAGAGTGAGATGAAATCCTGATCCGGTCCCCAGGCGACAATCAGGTCCACAAATTCCGGGTTCGGCATCACGGAAAGCACGCCATAAATTCTCTCGATATCCTCATGAAGCTGTGGAGAATGCCTTTGCAAGATATTACGATTGATGTCCTGGCTCGTTGGCAGGAGGGAGTTGAGGTGGTGCGCAAAGGTTTGCTCATGACCGAAGTAACGGATCTGCCCGAGATACGCGGGTTTCGCCGGCGGATTACTGGACCAGGAATACTCAGAGAAAGTTGGCTTCGGGCTGCAGCGGTAGCCGAGCACACCAGCATCTAGGTTCCGTTCCAGCACGAATCCGGCCTCGCGCGCGAGGATCAGAAGCAGCGCCTGGTTCGTGGGACCTGAGGTGGGGCCTGGGTCGGGCGGCACGGCCGTGACGCCGGTTACAACTCCATTTGGCAGCAGATGGCTGGCAAATCGTTCCTCCAATCCGGCTACACCGAAACCAGGAGGCGTCCAGAGGCTCTGACTGAGAGCAATAAACCGGCCGACGCCATTTCCTTGGCCTTGGCTTCCTTCCTCCCAATAAGCCCAGCCCAAGAACAATTGGGACAGGTAGTCTGTTTCTTGGATCAATAAGGACATAGGTTGATCTCGTTGCAAAGAACTTTCTTCAGATAAATTGGTGCTATGTTAAAGGCCGCCGCCAGGTTGTTCTGGATCGCCTGGGGTACAGGACGTTACCGGATCAACATTCGGAGGATAGTATGTCGGTTGCCTGTCAGAGACAATCTGAAAACCGTTATTCGGGAAATCGAATCCGAGTGGAACACCGTTCGCCCCAGTCGTGAGCAGGAGGCGCACCTTGCTCCCCACAAAAGCCGATCCCGTGCCTCCCACGCAAGCCAAATCAACGGTTGGCGACCGCAACAACTGCTGTCCGTTCGGAGCGTTCTGCACGTTCTTGTGGTGGTCCACTACCGCCGGTGCGCATGCTGCTAGCAGCGCTGCGATGCAGACTGCAAAGACCACAAGATGTGCTCTCATGAGTTCCCCCCGAAGGCTGGACACTGCGGGTCCCGTTCGTCCACAAAACGTCCTGGACTATCTGAGGTTGACTATGTATCAAGTTCAGCACCAGCAAACCAGCAATTTCCACAGTCTCCTTAAACTCGTGAAAAATGCAGCCTCGGCGGCCCCATGAACTTCGTCCGCCCTGTGATCTTGCGCACCGCCTAGAGATACTGTTTCTTGTGGATATCAGCCGAAACAGCTACTGCTGAGGTTCGGGTTCGAAGTTTGTGGCTTAAATCCATCGGTCTCGGACACCTCATTGCGGTGTTCCTCGACAACCGGATCACCCGCGATCAGCTCCCGGAGCTGGCCGAGGAAAATCTGCGCGAACTCGGTCTGACGATCGGCGAGCGCAAGCGGCTCCTTCGCGCCCTACGCCACCGACTTTCCGGTCAGCAGCCGGCCGTCCCGCCCCACCCCGCCCGCATCGGAGCACAGTGAGCGCCGTCCACTCACCGTCATGTTCATCGATCTCGAAAACTCCACCGCGATCGGCGAACGGCTCGATCCCGAGGGACGTGCTGGACCTCATTCGCGCCTATCGGAGCTTCTGCGGCACTGCCATCGATCGCTTCGGCAGTTACGTCGCTCGCTTCGTCGGCGACGGCATTCTGACTTATTTCGGCTATCCCGCAGCCCATGAAAACGATCCAGAACGCGCGGTCCGCGCCGCGCTTCAGATCGCGAAAGGGATTTCCGGCCTCACCACGCCCCTTGATACGCCGTTGACCGTGCGGATCGGCATCGCAACCGGCAATGCCGTGGTCGGCGACCTCGACGCCGGCGGACTGACCGATCGCGCCGGTGCCACCGGTTCCGTGCTCAACCTGGCTGCCCGGCTGCAAAGCATCCCCAGTCCAAACGGGATCGTCATCGGC
The DNA here is from genome assembly GCA_963764525.1 of uncultured Pseudomonadota bacterium. GTDB lineage: Bacteria > Pseudomonadota > Alphaproteobacteria > Acetobacterales > Acetobacteraceae > DATDIC01. The sequence continues at coordinate 221,198 of CAVXTC010000002.1, forward strand.
GAGCAGACCCATCTGCGCGTCCAGCCGTTGTTCGATTGCGAGCCGTTGGGCTCGGTCGAACTAACAGGGCTTCTCCGCGCCCCGCCTCCCATGGCGGGTCGTTGGCGAGCGGCAGCGATCAGCGGACCCAGCCACTCGGCCGGCTCATCCGACCGGATTCCACGGGCGGAGCGCCGAACTGGCGGTACTGCGGTCGGAGCTCGACAGGGCCGCGGCCGGCCAGGGCCGTGCAGTCCTGGTGGTGGGCGAACCCGGTATCGGCAAGTCTCGGCTCGTCGAACATTTCGTTGCCAACTATCTGCCAGGCCGGCACCCGACCGCTCCGTCTCGTCGCATCGGCGTTCGATGAAGATCGCCCGCTGGGTCCGGTCATCGATCACATTCGTGTGATCGCGGGTCTCAGTCCGGGGGATGAGCGCCCGGCCGTCTTACGGAAGTTGGCAACGATCCTGGCCGGCGATACCGGTCAGCGAAAACGCGCCCTGCCTGTCCTGGCGGGGTTGGCGGGGCTTCCGCCGTATATTCCGGGCCAGCCGCAGCCCCCGCCGGAGGAGTTGCGCCGGAGAACCGTGGCGATCCTGGTCGAGCAACTGTTTGCCGTCGCCGCGCGGCAGCCTGTCTGTCTGGTTATCGAGAACTTTTTTGGCTCGACCCGACAACCGGCGAACTGCTCGATGCCATCCTCCAGCGGATCAGCGAGGCTCCGCTGCTTCTGTTGCTGACCGCGCGCGACACCATTGACCGCCATTGGACTGAACGCGCCGGCCTCACGGTCCTCCGTCTCGATCGTCTGGCACGCCCGGATGTGGCGGCCATGCTGGCCGACCTGTTCGGTGAGGCGGCCCCGGCGCGC
>CAVXTC010000003.1:0-250421 GCA_963764525.1 uncultured Pseudomonadota bacterium
ATCATTGCCTATGTCTGGCGCCTGCGCGGACGGGTGACCGCCGGGATGGCCGGCCCATGAGCCGCGCCGCGAAGGACGATCGCCTGGCGGCGATCAGGGGGACGGCGGCCGGTGTCGCCCACGATGTCAACAATCTGCTGGCCGCCGTCACCGCGGCGGCAGAGGCTGCGTTGGCACGCCAGCCAGCCGACCCCGAGACATACGCCGATCTTGTCGAGATCCGGATCAGCGCACGCCGTGCCGCCGCCCTGCTGCGCCTGCTGCTGTCGTCCGGTGATCTCAAACGGGATGATTCCCGGCAGTGTGGTCCCAGGAGGAGTGATCCGAGATTTCCTGAGCTCCGCCCGCGGGAAATCGATCCGCTGATCGAGGCGTTCGCCGCCACGCTGCGCCACGTCGCCGGGCCCTGCGTGCGGCTGGACATGACGCTCGGCCTGCACGGCCAACTCGTCAGGCTGGACGAAGATGACCTGCTGCATGCTTTGCTCAACCTGGCGGTGAACGCGCGCGACGCGATGCCGGATGGTGGCGTGCTAAGTCTTGGTACCGGATTGGCCGATATCGCCGAGGCACTGGTGGCGATCCCGGAGACGATCCCGCCAGGCCGCTACGCGACGATCGAGCTGCGCGACAGTGGCTGCGGCGTGCCCGCGGAATTGCTGGAACAGGTATTCGTGCCGCGATTCACCACCAAGGAGCCGGATCGGGGCAGCGGCCTTGGCCTGGGCTTGGTGCGGGAGACGGCGCGGCGGCATGGCGGCTTCGTCTCGCTGGACAGTGGGCGCGACCAGGGCACGGCAGTTCGGCTGTTTCTGCCGATGCCGGCCATGCCATCGCAGGACGGCGCCGGGCGGCTGGTCCTTCTGGCGGAAGACGAGCCGCTGACACGGCGACTGGTGACCCGAAGCCTCACCGACCGGGGCTGGCGGGTGATCGCGGCCGAGACCGCGGAGGCCATCCTGCGCCGGTTGACCGATGCGGCAGGCAATGACCGCCGGCCGGCGGTACTGGTGTCCGACATCGCGCTGCCGGGCTTGGATGGGCCGGCACTGGTGCGCGCGGCCAGGCGCATGTCGCCGGGGCTGCCGGCGGTGCTGGTGTCTGGGTATTCCAAGGCGATCCTGCCGCCGGACCTCGATCGGGTCGCCTTTCTACGCAAGCCGTTCGCGGTCGCGGAACTGCTCGCTGCGATCGCCGAGATGGCGGAAGCTGTTGCACCAAGTATAGGCGAATCGGGCGCGTTCGTGCATTGTTCCAATCGGCCGACCTCAGTCGAACATGAGGCAAACGAATGGTTAAGATCACAGGAATGCGAGGGTTGCCATGGTGTTCACTTGCACGTCGGCAATCGGTTTTGCAATCATAGGGCGAGTAGAACGCGCGGCTCTGGATGTCCGGTTGTAATCGCGCGCCAGCACAGGAACCAGCACAAGGAAATCGGCGAATGGAAAAAAACAAGGCGCTGGATGCGGCGGTCGCACAGATCGAGCGGGCCTTCGGCAAGGGCTCGATCATGCGCATGGGGGCCCGTGGCGGCAACGAGCAGATCGAGGTGATCCCCTCCGGCTCGCTCGGGCTGGACTTGGCGCTCGGCATCGGCGGCCTGCCGCGTGGGCGCATCGTCGAGATCTACGGGCCGGAAAGCTCCGGCAAGACCACGCTGGCGCTGCACGCCATCGCGGAAGCACAGAAACGCGGCGGCACCTGCGCCTTCCTGGATGCCGAGCACGCGCTGGATCCCGGCTATGCGCGCAAGCTGGGGGTCGATGTCGATAACCTGCTGATCAGCCAGCCCGATGCCGGCGAGCAGGCGCTGGAGATTGCCGACACGCTGGTGCGCTCCGGCGCGATCGACGTGCTGGTGGTCGATAGCGTCGCCGCGCTGGTCCCCCGCGCCGAGCTGGAAGGGGAGATGGGCGACAGCCACATGGGCCTGCACGCGCGACTCATGAGCCAGGCGCTGCGCAAGATCACCGGCAGCGTCTCGCGGTCCAACACCATGCTGGTCTTCCTCAATCAGATCCGCATGAAGATCGGCGTCATGTTCGGCAACCCGGAGACCACGACGGGCGGCAACGCGCTGAAATTCTATGCCTCGATCCGCCTGGAGATCAGGCGGATCGGGCAGATCAAGGAGCGCGACGAGGTGGTGGGCAACCAGACCCGCGTGAAGGTGGTGAAGAACAAGCTTGCGCCGCCGTTCCGCCAAGTGGAATTTGACATCATGTACGGCGAGGGCATCAGCAAGGTGGGCGAGCTGATCGATCTGGGCGTGAAGGCAGGGGTGGTGGAAAAATCCGGCGCCTGGTTCAGCCATGACAGCCAGCGGATCGGCCAGGGGCGGGAGAATAGCAAGCAATTCCTGCGCGACCACAAGGACGTCGCTGAGGCGATCGAGCGCAAGGTGCGCGACCAGTCCGGGGTGGTGGCCAACTCCATGCTGGCCACCTCCGACGAGGTCGAGGAGGCCGAGGCGGCTGAGTAGGCGCGCTCCCCTCCCGCTGCCGCTCGATGCGGCCGATCACGAACTGATCGCGGCGGCCAACGACGTGCTGGCGCGGCACTACCGTCCGTTCTGGCACACGGTGGCGGCGGCGGTGCGCGGGCTGGACGGGCGCATCTGGACCGGCATCCATCGGGTACCACGGTCGGGCGCATGTCGGTCTGCGCCGAGCCGATAGCGCTCGGGCGTGCTTTGCTGGAGGGCGACGGCACCGTCGATGCCGTGGTGGCGGTGCGACATCCCAAGCCGGAAGAAACCGACCGCGAAATGGCGGTGGTCTCGCCCTGCGGCGCGTGCCGTGAGCTGATCCTGGACCACTGGCCGGACGCATTGGTGATCCTGAAGGATCCGGGGGGGCTGGTGCCGGGGGGGCTGATGAAGGTCCCCGCCCGGTCACTGCTGCCGGCACCATACCGGCGGTAAGCTGTTGGTCGTCAGTGTGACGAAAGCGGCAATCCAGGACCCGGCGTGGCACCGCCCTCAGCACGACGGCTAGGGGATTCGCACATCTCGTTGCAATCTCATTTCAAGTCGGTGGCCGCGGTGGATGGCGTGGAACTGCTCCATGCCGCGGCGCATGGTGATCGGTCCTGGCTCCTTGTAGTAGCAGTTCCAGCCTCCCAGGCGAGAGATGATCCAGGTGGCCCAGGCCTGACTGCGTGCCGGATGCTGGTTCTGCTGCCGTTCGGTGCGCCCCTCAAGGGTGGGTCCCAGCGCCGCAAGGGTCTCGATCTGCGGTTCGGTGAAGGTCGTCGAGGCCGGCAAATTGTGTTTGCCGTCGCGTTCCTGCACCAGCTGGATATCGATGCAGGCCGCCTTCACCGCCACCGCGGCCAGCTTGACCAGGCGTTCGGCGGAGGCGAGCTGGCTGTCTTCCAGTTGCAGGCCCTGCGACTTCATCACCCGGAACAGCTGCTCGATCACCCAGCGCTGTTTGTACCAGCCGACGATCTGCCAGGCCGCCGCGGCGTCGGCGATCGCGTGGGTGGTCAGCAGCCGCCAGTGCAGCGGGTCCACGTCCTTGGGCGGCGCCGGTTCGCGCACCTCGACGAACCGCAGGCGGGCGGTTGTCGGCAGGCTGCGGTCGCGCTCGTGGCGTGGGCGGCAGATCTCGACCTCGCCAAACCGCAGTTCCAGGTCGGCGGTGCGTTTGGGCCGACCGGGCTGGCGCGCCGGCAGCGCGAGTTTGCGGGTTCCCGCCATCGCAAACCCGGCCGCCGCGTCGAACAGCTTGCCGCCGCCGGCCAACCGTCGATCCGCCGTCGCCCGCGTCAGCAGATGGAAGTTGATGCCCGGCGTCGAGACCCATTTGGGGTAGATGTCGGCTTCACGATCATCCACCACCGTCACCATCGCGGCCGTCTTCAGCACCTGTTTGGCCCGCTCTGCCGTGGCCAGCCAGCGCATCGACTCGCGGTCTTCCAGCGCGCGGTCCCGATGCGGGGTCGTGGCGACCCCTGGACGGGTCCAGACCTCGCCGCCAACCAGACCCAGGCAGGCACCGCTCCCGGCGTCCACCGCGATCATCGCGTGCACCAGCACGCCGTAGGCGTTGCCCTTCTTCACCGGACCCAGGCCGCGGCGGCGCTGCGCCGTCGTTGGGAACGTCACCTCGCTGGTGTCCTGCGGCGCCAGGACGTGCCGCCCGGTTACCGCCGCACCGGTCAGAGTGCTCCAGTCCTCGACGATCTTCGCTGCCGTCACCTTCGGGTTGGCGAAGAACCGGCCAGCCCGCAGTTCGCCGCCGCGATCGCCGCCCAGCCGGCGCAAGCACACCGTTTTGCGTGCCACGATCCGTTCGAGGATCGCAGCCCCCCTTTATCGAGGCGCAGATCCCCAAATGTCCCGAGCGAACATGCCATAACGGCTCCTGTGCTTGGTCAGCCGCGGGCCACCAAATTGTACTCGCCCCGCGCCGGGCAAGCGCAATCGCGAGACAATACCGCATGCGACATGACATCCGTGCATGCCCAGAGCACGACGGGGGAAGACGATCGGCTTGAACTTCCCCGCCTGGCCCCGGGCGCGCAGCTTCCGCAGGATGGTCAGAATGGCAGCCTTGTCCTTGGCGATGACGGCATCCCGCAGGACGTCGTTGATCCGCACCTGGGCGGCCGTATGGCCTGGCGGCCCGGGGATATGAAGATAGACCGGTACGTCGGCCGCGACCGCCGCGGCGACCGACTCTGCCAGTCCCTCCGCCTTCAGGGCCGCGGCATTGAGCAGCCCAAACCTGACCCCGAGACGCCTGGTCCCGTTTTCCGCTGAAACCTCGCCGTGCAATTGGACCAGCACGCCCGATTTGTCGGGTCGGAGCGACTCCCGCACCCATTTCAGGCGGGCCGCAAAAAACGCCCGGCATGTGTGCGGCCGCGTCTCATAGATGCCGCAACTGTTGTCACGCTGGGTGTTTCGGCAGCGATAGCCCTGCGGCTTCTGCAACTCAGGATCATCGATCGTCAGCGCGACACAACAGACATTGCACGTCCCGCAGGTCCGGCCGGCGACCAATTCGGGCTCCTCGGATGTGCCGTCATCCAGCATCGGGCTATCCCAGCCTCCCACCACAAGGAGCCGTTCGTCAGGCACAAAGGGAGCCTGCCCGTCTGCGTCTGCCGCCGCGGTCCGCACCGCACGGTTTCACCCGCGCGTGAAGCCCTTCGTAGCAGAAGGCGGGACGGCGTGTCTCTCACTGGAATGTCAAATACCCGCCGGGTCCAGGAACCTTCCGCCCCCGGATTGCTGCCCATGTACCAAGTTACCCGGTCCGCCGATGCTCCTGACGTGGGCGCGGACGGTTCGTTCATTTTTTGAGGGAGACGCACATGCCTGTTGGACGTTGCGCGAGCGCGCTGGTGAGACTCACGGCGGTTGGCGGCGCTTCGATGGTCCTCGCCGGAGCGGCCCTGGCGCAGAGTTCGACGGTGATCATCGCGCCGACCGCGCCGCCGCCGCCCCGAGTAGAGGCCGTCCCGCCGCCCCCCGCTGCGGTTGATGCCTGGACGCCCGGCCATTGGGCCTGGGGCGGCACGACCTGGGAATGGGTTCCCGGGCAGTACGTGACCCGGCCGGCGCCACAGGCGACCTGGGTTCCCGGCCATTGGGAGGCTGGAATCCACTGGCTACGTCTGGGTGGACGGCCGCTGGGTCGGCTGAGCCGGCACCGCCCGAACCGTTATTATCCCCGGGGATCGAACCATGCCTCGTGCATATTCCGCCGCCGCCCTGTTGCCGCTCGTGCTGGCGCTTGGGGCGTGCGTTACCTCGGCACCGCCGCCTCAGGGCGCGTCCACCGTCATTGTCGCGCCGCCGGTCGCGAGCGTGGCGCCGGGACCGAGCGTGATGGTGGCGCCGTCAGCGCCGCCACCGCCTCGATCGGAGCTCGTGCCGCCCCCGCCGCAGGGCAGCGGCCCGGTCGTGTGGCAGCCGGGCCATTGGGCGTACACCGGGGCAAGGACAGAGCCCTGGAGTTGGGTGTCCGGCAGCTATGTGCCGACGGCACCCGGGCGCACGACCTGGATCCCCGGCCAATGGCAGCAGACCCCCACTGGTACCTGGGTGTGGGTCACCGGCCACTGGGCTTAGGCCCTGGGATAAGATTACCACATCGTCGATTCTAAATCATCCGGAGTCGAGTGACGGCGAGATCGTATAGTTCCATTCGCCATGGAATGTGTCGCGCGTCAGATTGATCGCGTCGATCTCGTCGTCGCTGACCGTCACGCCCTTCGGATAGAGGTTGCCGTCGATGCGGCAGGCAACGCTCAACCCGGTCTTGGTGGTCGTGGCACCGATCAGCTGCACGATCACCTGATGGCTGACCAAGGGCTTGCCGCGCCAGCTCTGGGTGATGAAGGCGAACAGCCGGTGTTCGATGCGGTTCCACTTGCTGATGCCGGGAAGCAGATGAGCCACGGTAATCGCCATGCCGGTCTTGTTGGCCAGCTTTTGCAATTCGCGTTTCCACAGCCGGACCCGGACGCCGTTGCTACCGCCGCAGTCGGCCGTGATCAGCAGGCGCTTTGCCCGCAGGTGCCGCAGGACGCGCTGAACAGAATGGGGCCGTCGTTCGCCCGGTAACATCCGTTCGACACAAAGTTCACCAAGGGCCGCGAAGTTCCTGAAGCAATCTTCTTGGTTAGCTTCGCCGCCTCGGTGAACTTTGTGTCGAATCCTGCAACCCGTCCTGGGGGCGCTCAGCGGTACCCATCCAGGCTTGCGCTTTTCCCGGAACGCCGTGGTTCCCTCCCGCGCCTCGGGGTCGTGGCGCTGGGTCGCGCTCTCGTGCGCGAGCAGGCTCATTTGCCGCTCGTCGAGCAGCAGCCCGTTGGCGCCGAGGAACGACCGCTTGGTCATCGCGATCGCGCCGGGGGCGCCGAGCAAGATCGCGTCGAGCACCTCCGTCAGCTTCGCTTCGATGGCATCGGTCGCAACGACCTCGTGCACCAGGCCTATGCGCATTGCTTCGGTGGCGTCGAACCGCTCGCCGGTCAGCGCGTAGCGGCGCGTGTGGCGCAGTCCCATGGCGTGAACCATGTGGGTCGAGATCGGCGTCGGGGCGACACCGACGCGCACCTCGGTCAGGCCGAACACCGCATCTGGGGTGGCGAAGGCGACATCGACGCAACAGACCATGCCGCAGCCGCCGCCGAAGCAGGCGCCGTGCACCATCGCGATGGTGGGTTTGGGAAATTCATTGAGAAGCTGCATCGCCCGGGTGGTGGCCATCGAGGCGGCATAGTTTCGCTCCGGCGGATACGCCGCCGCGCGCCCGAGCCAGCCGATATCGGCACCGGCCTGGAAGTGCTTGCCGGCCCCGCGCAGCACCAGGCAGCGCACGGCCGGGTCCGGTGCCAGCCGCTCCAGCCCGGCGATCAGCTCGGCCAGCATGTCCTCGTCATAGGCGTTGCCGCGCTCGGGCCGGTTCAGGGTAGCAGTCGCGACGCCGCGGGAATCGGTTTCGAGCAGGACCAGCGTCACGACTCACCTGCCTCTCAAGGGGTGCGGTTTCGATGAAGTCCGCGACAGTCTCCCATCATCCCGGCTCGCGGCTCAACTCCGGCAACGCGAACGCGGCGAGGCTCACCCCAGCGCAACCCCGAATGTTTCCGCAAAGCCCGCACGCCCGGCCGTGGTGATCGACACCGCCCGGCTGTCGCGCATCCGCGCGATCCAGCCCAGTTCAAAGCAGCGGCACGCCAGCGCCGCGCCGACGCGGCCGGCGAGGTGGGGGCGCCGCTCGCTCCAGTCCAGGCAGGGGCGGCAGAACACCCGCTTCGCACTGCCGCCGCGGTCTGGCTCGGCGCCGAACGCCTCGAGGAAGCCCTGCCCGGCATCGGTCAGCTCGCCGCCGTCCGGGGCCAGCAGGACATGACCGCGCTCGATCAGCCGGTCGGCCAGCGCCACGCCCAGACGACCGGCGATGTGGTCGTAGCAGGTGCGGGCGGTGCGCAGCGCGTCCCCGCCTTTCCAGGCAGTGCGGCGGGCTGGCGGCTGCGTCTCGCCGGCGAGCGCCATGATGCTTTCCACCATGTGCGCCACGTGGGGGGACGCCAGGCGATAGTAGCGGTGCCGCCCCTGGCGATCGCCGATCAGCAGATTCGCCTCGGTCAGCCGTGCCAGATGGCCGCTGGTTGTCTGCGGCGAGACATGCGCGGCGAAGGCCAGTTCCTTCGCGGTCAGCGCGCGCCCGTCCATCAAGCGCGGACAGGATGTTGGCGCGCGCCGGGTCGCCGAGCAGGGCGGCGGTGGCGGCCAGATGGGTGACATCGCTCATGCGGGTGCTCCTGTCGCAACAGATTTAGGCGCTTGCGGCGGCCTGCGGCGGGGAAATCGTTCGGTGCGGACCGAAGTGATTCGGGGATGGGGCAATCATCACTGCGCAAAGGCGCGGCGACCTCTCTCCAGTGGGAGAGGTGAAGGGTTACGCCTCGATCGCGTAACCCAGGCGGGCGATCATCGGTGCCAGGATCTCCACCACCGGTGCGAGCTGTTCGCGGTAGTGGCGATACCGGTAGCGGGAGCTGTCGTACAGTTTCTCCGTCACCTGCGCGTAACTGGCGGTGCGGGCGTAGCGACGGTTTTCGTGGAAGCGCAGGCAGTTTTCGTCGAACACGAGGCCGGCGAAATCGAGCAGGCGCCGCACACTGGTTTCCTGGTCATCGACGATATCTTCATAGCGGATCGGCAGATACCGCAACGCCATCTCGGCCCGGTAGTGCTCCACCAGTTCCATGACCAGCACATAGTGCCGCGCGATACTTTCCAGGTCGAACGCGCAGTAGAAGCCGTGCGTCAGGTGGTTGGAGAACACCGACAGCACGACATCCAGCGGATGGCGCAGCACATGGATCAGCGGCGCCCGCGGGAACATCAGGGCGATCAGCCCGAGATGCATCTCGTTCAGCGGCATCTTGTCGGTGAACCGGTCGGCGCCCGGCCTCAGGATGCCGAGCTGGCGGACCCGTTGCAGGTAGTAGTCGCGCAGCGTGTCCAGCCCGTCGTGCTGATCGCCCATCCACAGCTCCGCCAGCGCCTCCGGGTAGGCCAGCGGGCTGTTGAACATGCGCGGCATCATGTGGGTGATGTCGTTGATCAGCGGCAGTTCGTCGCCGGCACTGATGGACGGGTGTGCAGACAGGGTCTGCTCGACCAGCGTGGTGCCGGAGCGCGGGAAACCCAGGATGAAGATCGGCTGCGGGACATCGTCGCGCACCCCGGCGCGCGGTGTGAACGCCAGCCGCTGCGCGACGAAGAAACGCTTGAGCCGTCCGGCCAGGTCGCGCGCATGGTCGGCCAGATAGGCGTTGCCGCTGAGTTCGCGCGCCTTGCGCTTGCCCTCCTGGAAGGCCGCGAACGCCTCCTGATGACGGCCCATCTTGTCGAGCAGGCGGCCCTTCTCCAGCACCTCGTTCGGGCCGAGACCGCTGTCGCCGGACGCCAGGCTGTCGAGCACGGCGATCGCCTGGTCGTACTGCCGCGTGCGCCCATGCAGCACGGCACGGGTGAGCCGCACGCCCGGGTTGCCTGGGGTGACCGCCTCGGCGCGATCGAGCAACTCGGCCGCCCGTTCGAAGCCGCGGTCCGCTTCTTCCATGCGGGCCCAGCCGAGCAGCGTCTGCGGAATGTCCGGCGCCCCGGCGACGGATTCCTCATACAGCGCCCGCGCCTCGGCGATCCGGCCCTGGAGCTTCAGGTTCCACGCCAGATTGGCGAGCAGGATCGGGTCGCGCGCGCCGGTGAGTTCCAGAACGCGGCGGTAGTGATACTCCCCCACCTGCGGCCGGTTGGCTTCGGTCAGGATCATGCCCATCAGGTTGTGCGACTGGGCGTCGGCGGGTGCGATGCGGACGCGGTTGCGGGCGTGCTGCTCGGCGGCGGCCAGATCGCCCTCTGCATGAGCAGCAGCGCCAGTTCGCCGGTCAGCGCCGGCTCGTTCGGGTGCAGCGCGACGTAGCGGCGCAGCAGGGCTTCCGCCGCCTTCGCCTGATTTTGCGCCGCGCGGACGCGATAGAGGATCTCGAGCGCTCCGGGCTGACCGGGGGCCAGTTCCAGCACCTCCAGCGCGAGTTGTTCGGCCGTCCCCGCGTCGCCGATGCGCAGCGCCTGGCCCGCCTGCTCCACCAGCGGCAGCAGATGCCGGGCGGATCCCGGCGGCGGCAGGGTGTGGAAATCCAACCCGCAGCAGCGCGAGGAGCGCAGCCCGCTGCCGCAGTCGCACAGGCTCGGGTCGATCAGCATGACCGTCGGCGGGGGATGGTGCCGAAAATTGTCTGGGCAGTCCGAACCATCAATTCCGGCATGGCGCCGCATCCGTGTTCACCACAGCACCATGCCAGTTATCGTGCAAAAAGCCACGCCGGATGGACCCCGCCTTGTCCCCGGATCTTCGCGGGAGATTCGGCCGGACGGTGCGCCGATGATCGATCTTTGTGGCCTTCGCGCCGCTTCGCGAGCTTCGTGTCGAGCCTTTCGGACAAGCCGCAATGCACCGGCGGACCGAGAAGAGGCCGGTGACATCGCTCCGGTTCTCCGGCGTTACGTCCGTGTTGATTCAAATCGCCGACACGAAGGCCGCGAAGAACCACGAAGCGCACTTCCAGGTTGGGGCGCGATCCGAGGGGCCACAAAGCCTGCAGCCCTTCATCGCTCGCAAACCCGGATGCCGCCCCCGGCCCGCGCTATCCCCAGGACTTGCCCGATCCCGGACCCTGTGCTTATCACCGGCCGTCCTTGCAGGAGGTGTCATGGCTGACGCTGCCGAGCTTCATGCGGACAACCCGGTGCTCGCCCACCAGGCGGAGATACTTGCCCGCCCGGCGACCACCGCCTCGCGCATGGCCAACGCCATCCGCGCCCTGGCGATCGATGCGGTGGAAGCCGCCAATTCCGGCCATCCCGGCATGCCGATGGGCATGGCCGATGTCGCCACCGTGCTGTGGACGCGGTTCCTCAAATACGACGCCGCCGATCCGCATTGGCCCGATCGCGACCGCTTCGTGCTGTCGGCCGGCCACGGCTCGATGCTGCTCTATTCGCTGCTGTACCTGACCGGCTTCGAGGGATTGACCCTCGACGATATCAGGCATTTCCGCCAGGTCCACTCACCCGCCGCCGGTCATCCGGAATACGGCGACGCGCCGGGGATCGAGACCACCACCGGCCCGCTGGGCCAGGGCATCGGCGCCGCCGTGGGCATGGCGCTGGCCGAGCGGATGCTGGCGGCGCGGTTCGGCAAGTCGCTGGTCGATCATCGCACCTGGGCGATGTGTTCGGACGGCGACCTGATGGAAGGGATCAGCCACGAGGCGATCGGGCTGGCCGGCCATCTGCGGCTGGAGAAGCTGACGTTCCTGTACGACGACAACAACATTTCGATCGACGGCGACACCTCGCTGGCGCGGTCGGAGGACACGCTGAAGCGGTTTGCCGCGGAAGGCTGGGCGACCAAGGCGGTCGATGGGCACGATCCCGCCCAGATCGCCGCGGCGTTGTCGTTCGCGGTGCGGTCGAAAAAGCCGACACTGATCGCCTGCCGCACCATCATCGGCCTGGGCGCCCCTACCAAGGCCGGCACCGCCGCGGTGCATGGCAGCGCCCTCGGTGCCAAGGAAGCCGCCGCGGCAAAGCAGGCGCTGGGCTGGCACGAACCGCCGTTCACAGTGCCGGACGATCTGATGGAGCGGTGGCGCTCCGCCGGCACCCGTGGGGCGGCGGCGCGGCGTGCCTGGCTGAAGCGCCTCGCCCGGCACGCGATGCGGCCCGACTTCGAACGCGCCATGGCCGGCAAGCTGCCGGAGGGGTGGCACGAAACACTCGCAGCGCTGAAGCAGGAGATCGCCGAGCAGAAGCCGAAGCTGGCCACCCGCGCGGCCAGCCAGAAGGTGCTCGAAGCGCTGGTACCCGCCACGCCCGAGCTGGTCGGCGGCGCCGCCGACCTGACGCCCTCGACGCTGACCTTCGTGAAATCGATGGGGGCCGTGACGCCCGGCAACTATGCCGGCCGCTACATCCATTATGGCATCCGCGAGCACGGCATGGCCGCCGCGGCCAACGGCATGGCCGTGCATGGCGGGCTGATCCCGTACACCGGCACGTTCTTCGTCTTCACCGACTACATGCGGCCGGCAATTCGCATCGGCGCCATCATGCGCCAGCGGGTCATCCATGTGCTTACACATGATTCGATCGGCCTCGGGGAGGACGGACCGACGCACCAGCCGGTCGAGCACCTCGCCAGCCTGCGCGCCATGCCGAACCTGCACGTGCTGCGCCCGGCCGATACGATGGAAACGGCGGAATGCTGGGAACTGGCGATCCGCCGCACCGAAGGCCCCAGCCTGCTGGTGCTCAGCCGCCAGGCGGTACCGGCGATGCGCACCGACACCACGGACAACCGCTGCGCCCGAGGCGGTTACGTGATCGCCGAGGCGGAAGGCGCGCGCCAGGCCACCGTGATCGGCACCGGCACCGAAGTGGCGATCGCGATGGACGCCCGCGAGGCGCTGGGCAAGGAAGGCATCGCGGTCGCCGTGGTTTCGCTGCCGTGCTGGGAACTGTTCGCTCAGCAGGACGAGGCCTACCGTGCGGAGGTGCTGGGCGGGGCGCCGCGTATCGGCATTGAAGCCGCCTCGCCGTTCGGCTGGGAGCGGTGGCTGGGCCCGGATGGGTGCTTTATCGGCATGACCACCTTCGGCGCCTCCGGTCCCTGGCAGGATGTTTACAAGGAATTCGGGATCACCGCGGACGCCGTGGTTGCGGCGGTGAAGAAACGAGTGGGATAAGGCTAAACCTCTCCCGCAAAGCGGGAGAGGTGCAGTCAAAACAAAGGAACCACCAGGATGTCCGTCAAGGTCGCGATCAACGGGTTCGGGCGCATCGGCCGCCTTGTGCTGCGCGCCATGATCGAAAGCGGGCGCGACGACATCGTGCCGGTCGCCATCAACGACCTCGGCAGCCCGGAATCCAATGCCCATCTGTTCCACTACGACAGCGTCCACGGCCGCTTTCCCGGCCAGCTTGAAGTTTCCGGCGATACCATCACCGTGCGCTACGGCGGCCGCGTCTGGGGGCCGATCAAGGTCTCGGCCGAACGCGATCCGGCCAAGGTGCCCTATCAGGGCGTCGATGTCGCGCTGGAGTGTACCGGGCTGTTCACCAGCAAGGACGCTGCCTCCGCGCTGCTGCGCGCCGGCGCGCGCAAGGTGCTGGTCTCGGCCCCGGCCGACGGCGTCGATGCAACCATCGTCTATGGCGTCAACCACAAGACGATCACCCGAGACATGACGGTGATCTCCAACGCGTCGTGCACCACCAATTGCCTGGCGCCGATGGCCAAGGTGCTGCACGAGAGCTTCGGCATCCTGCGCGGCTACATGGTGACCATCCACGCCTACACCGGCGATCAGCGCCTGCAGGATACGCTGCACAAGGACCCGCACCGGGCGCGCGCCGCCGCGGTCTCGGCAATCCCCACCACGACCGGCGCGGCCCGCGCGGTCGGGTTGGTGCTGCCGGAGCTGAAGGGCAAGCTGGACGGCACCGCGATCCGCATCCCGACGCCGAACGTTTCCCTGGTGTCGCTGGACGTGAACCTGAAGCGCCCGGCCACCAAGGAGCAGGTCAACGCCGCGATGAAGGCGCGCGTCGGAAAACGAGCTGAAGGGCATCCTGGATTACAGCACCGCGCCGCTGGTCAGTATCGATTTCAACCACTGCCCGGCGTCGTGCAGCTTCGACGCCACGCAGACCGCGGTGGTCGATGGCGAGCTGGTGCGGGTGATGGGCTGGTACGACAACGAGTGGGGCTTTTCCAACCGGATGGCCGATACCGCCGCGTTGTTTGGCAGCCTGTAGGTATCATGGGGTTCCGCACGCTCGATGGCCTGGAGGTCGCCGGCAAACGGGTGCTGCTGCGCGCTGATCTGAATGTGCCTGTGCGCGACGGCAAAATTACCGACCTGACGCGGATCGAGCGGCTCGTGCCCGACCATCCGCGAACTGGCCGGCAAGGGCGCCAAGGTGATCGTGTGCAGCCATTTCGACCGGCCGAAGGGCAAGCGCGTGCCGGACCTCTCGCTGGCTCCGGTGGCGCGCGCGCTGACCGAGACGCTGGGACAGCGCGTGCGCTTCGCCGAGGACTGCATCGGCATCCCGGCGCACCAGTCGGTCGTTCGCATGGCCGATGGCGACGTGCTGCTGCTGGAGAACACCCGGTTCCATCCGGGCGAGGAGGCCAACGATCCGATGTTCGCCGCCGAACTGGCGAAGCTTGCCGACATCTACGTCGATGATGCGTTCTCCGCGGCGCACCGGGCGCATGCCAGCACCGAAGGTGTCGCGCATCTGCTGCCCGCCTATGCCGGCCGGCTGATGCAGGCGGAGCTGGAGGCGCTGGACGCCGCGCTCGGCAACCCGGCGCGGCCGGTGATGGCGGTGGTCGGCGGGGCCAAGGTATCGACCAAGCTGGAGCTGCTCGGCAATCTGGTCGCCCGCGTGCAGGTGCTGGCGATCGGCGGCGCCATGGCCAACACGTTCCTGGCCGCGCAGGGACTGGCGGTCGGGAAGTCGTTCCAGGAAGCCGACATGCACGCCACGGCGCGGGACATCCTGGATCAGGCGAAGACGGCCGGCTGCGAGATCGTGCTGCCGCGCGACGCCGTGGTGGCTGGCGCGCTTGCCCCTGGCGCGCCGAGCCGCGCGGTTGCGGCCGACGCGGTGCCGGCCGATGCGCTGATCCTGGACCTCGGGCCGGCGACGATAGCCGATCTGACCGGCCGGCTGGCCGCGATGAAGACGCTGGTCTGGAACGGGCCGCTGGGCGCCTTCGAGACGCCGCCCTTCGATGCCGCCACGGTGGCGTTCGCCCAGGCAGTAGCCGCGGCCACCGAACGCGGCGCATTGCGCAGCGTGGCCGGTGGCGGCGACACCGTTTCCGCCCTGCGCCATGCCGGCGTGCTCGATCGCCTGAGTTACGTGTCCACCGCCGGTGGCGCGTTTCTGGAATGGCTGGAGGGCAAGACGTTGCCGGGGGTGGCGGCGCTGGAGACCAGTGCAGCGGCTCCGTGAACCGACCTCCCGGAGCCGCGAACTGCTCGATGCTGCGATGGATTTACCGCCAGGAGGCGAATGGTGAGCGATGCGTTGGAGCTCCGGCAGGCAGCAGCAGCCGATGTTTCGGCCATCCGGGCGCTGACACGGGAAGCTTATGCCAGATGGGTTCCGGTAATCGGCCGCGAGCCCAAACCGATGACGGCCGATTATGGCGAAGCCGTGCGAAACCATCGCATCGATCTGCTGTATGTGGATGGCCGACTGGCCGCCCTTGTTGAGATGATCCCGCAGGCCGACCATCTGCTGATCGAGAACGTGGCGGTCTTGCCGGGTTTTCAGGGCCGAGGTCTCGGCCGGAAGCTGATGGCCCATGCGGAGCAGGTGGCCGCGTCACTCGGGCATCATGAAACCAGGCTTTATACCAACAAGCTGTTTGCTGAGAACGTGCAGCTCTACCGCAAGCTTGGTTATCGGATCGATCGGGAAGAGGCGTTCAAGGGCGGCATTCGTTGTCCATCTGAGCAAGTCGATCCGGAGTTCCGGACGAGACGCCTACTTGCCACTCCCCTCAATCGCGGACCGGTCCACGCCTTTGACCCCGGACAGTGTGGCGCCTTCGAAGGTCGCGCCATGGATGTTTGCGCCGGTGAAATCCGCTCCGGTCAGGTAAGCGCCGGTAAAGTCGGCGTTACTCAGGTCGGCGCCGGTGAAGCGCGCGTTGTTCAGTCTGGCAAAACGAAAGGTCACGTGGCCGAGCCCGGCGCCGGTGAAATTGGCGTGGTCAAGGTTGGCACTCATGAATTCGGTGCGTAACAGGCCCATGGACTGGTTCGCCATGTTTACCGTCATATGTGCATGCGAGAAGTTCGCGCCGCGCATGTCGTCGAAGCTGAAATGTACCGTGATCACCGCATCCGACAGGTCGGCCTCGACGAACGTCGCGGCCTGATCGGGCGTGTTGTCCATCCCGGTTGAGGTGACCATCGTTTGCATGGTGGCGCCGTGCAAGCGGGCGTGGCTGAAGTTGGCGCGCATGATCCAGGTGAAGGTCATGTCCGCCCCGGTCAGATTGGCGTCGGTGAGATCGGCGCCGACCAGCTTGACCCCGTGCAGGTTTGCCCGTGTCAGGTTCGTGCCGGTCAGGTTGGCGCCGCTCAGGTCAAGGCCGGTGAGGTTATCGCCGCTCATGTCCTTGCCGGCCAGGTCTGCCGTGCCCTTCGGAACGGCAGCCACGATCGCCCGCACCTGGTCCGTGGTCATGTGGTCGGCTGCCGATGCCGGAGCCGCCAGGAGGAAAAGCGCGGCAAGCATTAACGTGATGCGGCTGAGTTCATCGGACATGCAAGGCCTCCAGACAGACCCGGAGGTTTAACAGTTGCGACTCATACCAAGCGCCAATGGCTATGGACCGAGTCTCGCGGGTCTTCGCTCCGCGGCGCTCCGGCTTCCAGCCTGCCTCATGCCGCAGCAGCCACTGCTTGCGGGGAAGTCCGCCACCGTAGCCGGTGAGGCTGGCATTAGCGCCGATCACCCGGTGGCAGGGCACCACGATCGCGATCGGGTTGGCGCCATTGGCGAGGCCGACCGCACGGCTTGCTGTCGGCGCACCGATCGTCGCGGCCAGGTGTCCGTATGTCGTGGTGGTGCCGGCCGGAATTCGCCGCAGCGCCGCCCAGACCCGGCGCTGGAATTCCGATCCGGTCACCCGCACCGGAATATGGTCAAGCGCGGTCAGGTGGCCGCCGAAATAAGCCGCGATGCACTCGCCGGTGTTGCCGGCGGGGCCGGGCGCCAATGCGTATGTCCCGCAGTAGCGGCGCAGCAGGCGGTGCAGGCGTTCTTCGCAGTCCTCGAAATCGACGGCGCACAGAGCCTGGCCGTCAGAGACCAGCAGAATCGTGCCGATCGGCGATGGCACGCGATCGAGGAACAGGTTCACTCTGGGTCTCCTTTCCGGGAGTCTCCTTTCCGGCGGACGCCCAGAGATGCAGCACGGCGTAGGCCCGCCACGGCCGCCAGGCGGCGGCAGCGGCGAGCAACCGGGCCGGCGTCGGCCGTCCCTCCGGCGTCGCCATGGCGCGCAGCAGGCCGATGTCGGCGGCAGGGAAAGCGTCGGGCTCGTGCAGGGCGCGCATGGCGATGTACTGGGCCGTCCATTCGCCGACACCGGGCAACGCACGCAGGCGGGCAATCGCCTCATCCAGGGGAGGTCCGGGCTCGAACAATGTCGGATCGGCTGATGCTGCCGTGGCCAGCGCGATGATGGCTGCTGCCCGGCTGCGCGGCATCCCGATCCTGACGCCCAGATCATCCAGGCGGCTAATCTGCTCGGGCGAGGGAAATGTATGGCTGATTTCGGCTGCGGCCGGATCGGTCCCCAGCGGCAGCGGCATGCCGCACAGGGCAACCAGCTTGCCGGCCAGGGCGGTTGCCGCGCCGACGGTGATCTGCTGGCCGAGGATGCCCCGCACCGCGAGCTCGAACCCGTCCCACGCTCCGGGCACCCGCAGGCCCGGCCGTGCCGCGACATGCGGCGCCATGATCGGGTCCTCGGCGAGATGTGCGCCGATGACGGCAGGATCGGCGCCGAGATCGAACAGGCGCCGGATGCGCGCGACGATTGCGGGCAGCGCGGTGATGACAGGAAAGCGGATGGTGGCGATCAGGGCGTTCTGCCGTTCGGCCGGCCGGACGGTGATGGTGCCCTGTGCACCGCCGAGCGAAATGGCCCGCGCGTAGCATCCGGGCTGCACGGCTTCGACGCCGCGAATTGCCCGGGCTGCGAGGAAGCCGATCATGGCGGGCCAATCGTAGGGCGGCTTGAACGGCAGTGTCAGGCTGATCGCCGAGGCCACGGTTTCCGCGGCATCGGCGCGCCGGAGGCTGCGTGGTGGCCGGCCATAAAGGGTGTGGAACGTGTCGTTGAACCGGCGCAGGCTGCCGAATCCCGACGCCAGCGCGACCTCCGCCATCGGCAGCGTGGTGTCGGTGATCAGTTGTTTGGCGAACAGCACCCGCCTGGACTGGGCGACGGCCTTCGGCGACGCGCCAAGATGCTTGCGGAACAGGCGGCGGAGCTGCCGCTCGCCCATGCCCAGCCGATCGGCCAGCGCGTCCACCGCGGCGTCATTCAGCCCGCCGGCGGCAATCAGCGCCATGGCCCGGGAGACGGTGGCAGACGTGCCGTGCCAGGCGGCAAGATCGGGCGAGGTTTCCGGCCGGCATCGCAGGCAGGGACGGAATCCGGCCGCCTGCGCCGCCGCCGCGCTGGGCATGAAGATGATGTTTTCCAGCTTGGGCGGCCGGGCCGGACAGATCGGGCGGCAATAGATCCCAGTGGTGCGGACGGCCGTGAAGAACTGCCCGTCGAAGCGGGCATCGCGCGTCAGCAGGGCTCGGTAGCAGGCTTCGCGGTCCAGGTGCATGGGCACATTATGGTCCATCGCGTCGGACGATTCTCGCCATTTTCGGACGTGATGGGCGGCAATGCGCGGAAGTCCGATCCGGCTCAGAGTTTCTCGTCAAACGCGGCCCGTACCCCGGCGATATGTTTGACATGGGCCTTCGCCCACTCGCCGAGCGGTTTGACAGCTTCCCGCAAGGATCGCCCGAGTTGGGTCAGCTCGTACTCCACACGTGGCGGAATTGTCGGGAATTGCGTTCGCCTGACCAGGCCGTCCCGCTCCAACCCTCGAAGCGTGAGGGTGAGCATCCTCTGTGAAATGCCGCCAACCATTCGTTTGATCTGGTTGAACCGTTTCGGGCCATCGCCCAACAGCATGATGATCAGCACGCTCCATTTGTCGCCGACGCGCGCCAGTACCGAACTGACCGCGCGGCAATCTTCGCTTGCGGGGTGGGGAAGCTCGACAGTCACCTCGGTGTGCCCTGAAACCAAATTTGTGCCTCCTTGCGGCCTTAGCGGCGGTTACTAACCTAGTCCAGGTCACATTCTTATACTCCGTGAAGATCGTAGGTTCACGGTGTCGTGAGGGTGGGCGGGTTTCGGCCGCCAGGAACGCGACAGTTTGCACCGCCAGCAAGGAGCGAAGCATGACCGCCATTTCTGTGATCGTCGGGAGCACCCGTCAGGGGCGCTTTTCGGAAAAGCCGGCGCAGTGGATTCTCCAACGCCTGAAGGAACGCCGCGGGATCGACGCGCGGCTGCTCGATCTCCGGGATTTTCCAATGCCCTTCTTCGACCAGCCCATGCCACCCGCCACGCCGGGTCGCCCGGCTTACGAGAATGAGGTGGTCAGAAAATGGACCGCCGAAATCGCCCGAGCGGACGGGTTCATATTCATCACGCCGGAATATAATTACGGTCCCGCTGCGGTGCTCAAGAACGCGCTGGACTGGGTTTATCCGGAATGGAACCGCAAGGCGGCGGCTTTCGTGAGTTACGGCGGCACCGCGGGTACCCGCAGCGTGCAGCAGCTTCGCGAAACAGCGATCGAACTTCAGCTCGCGCCGGTGCGGTCGTCCGTTCACATTCCTGCCGCGACCCTGTGGGCGCACTTTCAGGGCGGTGATGTGGACGCGGGACTCGCGCAGCTTGAGGCGGCCGCCAAGACGATGATCGATGACCTGCTGTGGTGGACCGAAGCGCTGAAGGCGGCGCGGGCGAGCGCATCCTGAACCGGCGGGTCGCCGCCGAACCGGATATCGCGGGCGAAGATGTTTTGTTACGCTATGGGCGTAATACCGAGCCGCGAAACGGCTGACTGTCCCGACTGAGGGTCACGGGAGTGACGATCCAAGCGTCAGACGTTCGGCCCGTTGGTATTAAGGTGAGAGACGAACAGCGAGCCGTGATCGTATCCCGAGCATGATTGCGGCCGTCGCCGAACGGCCGAAATCACCGTCATCGGCCCATTATTTCAGCCCGACACCGCCTCATCCAAATCCGCTCCCCACATCTTCTCCAACGCGTACATCGCCCGCGCCTCCGGCTTGAACAGGTGCACCACGATATCGCCGGCATCGATCAGCACCCAGTCGGAGCCGCCGGCGCCTTCCACCTGCACGCGTTTCAGTCCGGCCTCACGCAGCTTCTCCAACAGATGCTCCGCCATCGCGGTGATCTGCCGGTCCGCCAGGCCGGTCGCGACGATCATGCGGTCGCAGAACGTCGCCTTGCCGGCCAGATCGAGTGAAACGACATCAGCCGCCTTGTCATCCTCCAGGCTGCCGACGATCAGCCGCTGCAACCGTTCTAGCCCGGATGGTTGCGCCGGGCGGGCGCCACGCGCGGCGATCTTGCGCGGTCCGGCGACGACCGCCTTCTTGCGCGCCGTCCCCGGCGTCTTGTCGGCCGCCGGCAGCGGCTTGGGCGCTTTGCGTTTGGCGGGCTTCTTGCGCGGCCCAGGCGTGGCGGGAGATTTGGCTATGGCACAACTCCTTTGCCGGCGCGGATGGCGCTAGCCGATGCGGAATGCTGAGGCGATGGAAGAAACACCCAGGCAGGCGCCCGGGCACCGGCCAATTCCGTAGCGAACCGCGCCGGCCGGCGCGCCGCCCGCAGCCGCCGCGCCGTCTGACCGGCAAGCGCGCGCAGCGTGTAGGAAGGCCGCGGCAGCACCGCGATCGGCACAAGCGCGGCGAAATCGAGCCAGCGGCGCCAGCGCGGCAACTGCTCCAGGATGTCCGCTCCCATCACCCAGACGAACTCCACCCGCGGAAAGCGCTGCCGCAGCCGGCGCAGCGTATCGATGCTGTAGCGGGTTCCGAGCGCCGCCTCGATGCCCGTTGCGACAATCCGCCGCCCATCCGCAACAACGCCGGCCGAGGCCAGCCGATCCCGAAACGGCGCCATCCCATCATGCGACTTCAACACGTTGCCCGGAGACACCAGCAGCCAGACCTGATCCAGCCGCAGCCGCCGGCGCGCCACCTCGGCCACGTGGCGATGCCCGGCATGCGCCGGATTGAACGACCCACCCAGAATGCCGACACGCATCCGCCGGCGATCGCCGAAGCGCGGCAACCGATCAACTGCCAACGGAGCAAGGCCCAAGGGACCAAGACCCAAGGGACCACGACTCAGCGACGCACCTGGCCGGTGCCCACCACCAGGTACCGGTATGTGGTGAGCTGTTCCAACCCGACCGGTCCGCGCGCATGGATGCGTCCGGTGGCGATGCCGATCTCGGCGCCGAACCCGAATTCCCCGCCGTCGCAGAACTGCGTGGAGGCGTTCCACAGCGCTACCGCGCTATCGACGCCACGCAGGAAATGCTCGGCCACGTCAGGGTCTTCCGTGATGATGGCATCGGTGTGCGCGCTGCCGTGGCGGGCAATGTGCGCCAGCGCGGTATCGACGCCATCGACCACGGCGATCGACAGCACCGCATCCAGCCACTCGGTGTCGAAATCCGCTTCCGTCGCCGCCCGCAGGTCGGGCAACAGCGCATGTGCCGCCGCATCGGCGCGGAAGTCGCAGCCGAGCGCGCGAAGGTCGGTAACAAGATCAGGCAGCAGCGATGGCGCGATTGCCGCATCGATCAGCAGCGTCTCGGTGGCGCCGCAGACGCCGGTGCGGCGCATCTTCGCGTTGGTCAGCACAGCGCGCGCCATGGCCGGATCAGCGGCCGCGTGGATGTATGTGTGGCAAAGTCCTTCAGCGTGCGCCAACACGGGGATTCGCGCCTCGCACTGCACCCGCTCGACCAGGGATTTGCCGCCGCGCGGAATGATCAGGTCGATCAACCCGGCAGCGGCGAGCATGGCGGCCACATAGGCGCGGTCGGCGCTGGGGGCGATCTGCACCGCCGCTTCCGGCAAGCCCACGTGACGCAGGCCGGCCACCAGCGCCGCATTGATCGCACCGGCGCTGCGGATGCTGTCCGACCCGCCGCGCAGGATCACCGCGTTGCCCGATTTGAGGCAGAGCCCGGCGGCGTCGGCGCCGACATTCGGCCGGCTTTCGTAAATCATGCCGATCACGCCGATGGGCGTGGCGATGCGGCGGATGCGTAGCCCGTTCGGCCGCGTCCACTCCGCCAGCGTGCGATCGAGCGGGTCGGGCAGAGCGGCGATGTCCTGCAGGCCCGCCGCCATGGCTTCAACGCGAGCCTCGGTCAGCGCCAGGCGATCGCGGAACGCCGCGGTCCCGGTGGAGTCGGACAGATCGGCGGCGTTGGCGGCAAGGATTTGGGGCGCCGCTGCCCGCAGCCCGCACGCCATCGCCCACAGGCCGGCATTGCGCTGATCGGCTGAGCTTTGTGCGAGCGCGCGGGAAGCGACGCGGGCTGCCCGGGCGGCGCGTTGCAGGTGCTGGGTGGCTTCCGTCTCGATATGCATGACCGGCGATCCCTCACCGACAGTCTGCCGTCCCCGGGCAATCGTTTCCAGTGGCATTCCCGGCCGGTGCGTCTGCGGTGCTATGCTCGACATGTATTGCCCCGGGAGTTTTGCGATGGCGGCATCGCCGGTACGGTCGGCCCTGTTCGTGGATTTCGACAACGTCTTTGGCAGCCTGTTCCATTTCAGCCCGAATGCGGCAAACGCCTTCGGCACGCGACCGGACACCTGGCTGGGCTTCTTCGAAGCCGGGCTGCACGCGGCCGGCGACCCGGCTACGGCCAACCTGCGTGCCGCGCGCCGTCCTGTCGCGCCGATGCTACCTCAATCCGGACGGTTATATCGACCCGGCCCGCGAAAACGGTCGGGACGGATGGGAAGCCGCCAAGGCAGCCCGGATTGGCAACGCAGAGCCGGTGCAGTTCCGCCGATTCCGCAACTTTTTCACCCGCGCCGGCTTCACCGTGGTCGATTGCCCCCGGCTGACGCGCGGCACCAAGAACTCCGCCGACATCGTCATGGTGATGGACATCATCGACGCGCTCGAGCACCCGACGCGATACGACGAGTTCATCATCCTTTCGGCCGACGCCGACTTTACGCCGGTGCTGCTGCGGCTGCGCGAGCACGACCGGCGCACGGCCGTGTTCGCCAACCGGCAGGCCGCTGCCGCCTACCGCGCGGCGAGCGACATCCTGATCGGCGAGCACGATTTCATGGAACGCGCCCTCGGGCTGGGCACCATCCGGCCGGTGGATGCCAGGCAGGGGGCTGCAAGACAGAGGGATAATGGCCAGGGGGATATCACTCGGGGGGATATCAGCCGGGGTGAGGTTGGGCAGACCGATACCGGGCGGGACGATACCGGGCGGGACGCTACCAGACCCGTCGCGGGGGCCGTGCCGGAGCTCCGCGGCCGGTCTGGATGGAGACATGGTCGGTACGGTGGCCCGGGCCGTCGCCGAGCACGTCCACGCGAATGGCCCGATGTCCGATCAACGAGGCGTCCTCGGTGTTTCATCAGTTTCCTGCCTTCCGGCAGCGTACCAGCGGGCGATGGTGGCTCGGCTACGGCACCAAGGCGCGGCTGTTCGAGGAGCTCGCGCGGCGCGAACCCACGCTCGTGCTGGACCAGACGCAGCCTTATGAATGGACGATCGGGCCGGCCAATGCGGGCGCCCGCGCCATGGACCTGGTGCGACAGGTGCTCGCCAATTCGCCCCGGCCGATCCTGCTGTCGCAGCTCGGCAATCAGGTCAAACGGCAGATCGCCGGACTGCCGGCACGCGGTTGGCCGGACGCGACGAGCTTTCGGGCATTCCTGACCGCCGCGGAGGATCCGCATGTCGCGGTGCTGTCGGAAGGCACCGGATATGCCTACGATCCGTCCCGCCACGATCCGCGGGATGTGGCGACCGCCGTGCCTCCGGTCGATGCCGGCCCGACGGCGCCCGGCCTCGGGGCGGGAGAAATCTCCGCGCCGGACGGCACACCGACGGAGCCGCACGAGGCCGATGGCCACGGCCTGGACGAGGCGCCGTTCGCGGAGCTGGCGCCCGCCGAGCCCGACAGCCCGGAACCGCCGTGTGACGCGGCTCTCCGCGCACGGTTGGTGTCGTACATCCACGGCGCCCTGGCCAATGAAAACGAGCCGATGGAGCTGGGGGATTTGGAGCGCATCGTCCGGGCGGCGCATCCGGTGGTCGATGAATGGCCGGGGGGCGGGACACTCGCCCAGTTCCTGCGCGCGGCGGGCGATCCGCGGCTTGCGGTGCTGCCGGTGGGGCGGGGCTTCGTCTATGATCCCGAGCGGCACGATCCTCTGGCGATCGAGGCGGCCGGTCAGGGGCACCTGCCGGCGCCGCTGCGGGCGGTGCTTAATGTCGTCTCCAAGGTTACCGAGTGCCCGCGGCTGCTGCCGGAACAGCACCGGGCGCTGTTCGCGGCGGTCGCGGCCGAATTGGGCGGCGGCGCGTTCGACATGAGCAGCGAATGGGGCTTGCAGGCGCTGGCCGCGGCGGTGGAGCAGCATTGCGAGCGGCAGGGCACGCCGATCGCCCGTCCGGTGATCACTTACGTGCTGACCAGCCTCGATGACTATGCCGATTGGCCGCAGGCGATCGACGCGGCAACGCCGCACCAGATGGCGAACACTTATTGCGCGTGCATCGCCGCGCTGTGTGCCGATAACCGGGTGGAGTTGAACGAGGCGGAGCTGACGCTGCTGCGCTGCTGGATCGGCGTCGAGGCCGCTACCCGGGATCTTCCGGCCGAGCCGGATCCGGCATCGGACGGCTGACCGTCTTCACGAAGCTCCGCCCGGTCAGCCGGCGCGTGCCGGCGAGACGATCGCGATCGGCATGGCCCGGTATCCGGCGAGACCGCGGCCCGGCGGCGCCGAACCGGCGGCGCCGAATGGGATGATCCGCGGCAGTTCGTCCCGGCGCGGGGCCATCAGGCCGCCCGGACGGGCCGAGCCGAATGGACTGGCGAGCGTCGCGCCCCATGCCGCGGCCAGCGGAGATCGCGCCGTCGCCTCGCCCCAAGCCGCCATCACCTTCTGGCGGTACTCCGCGGCGAGCGTCGGCGTGGCGGAGTGGTATTGGGCCGCCGCAGCCGCCCAGTCGCCGGTCTGGGTATAGAGCCGCCGCAGGAAGCCGGCGCCGTAGTCGGCGTTCGTCGTCGGGTCGAATGCCTGGTCCAGGGTGGCGAAGGCGTCCGGATGATGCAGCAGGCTGATCTGCATGCAGCCCACATCGATCGAACGCACGCCACGCGCCTGCAAGGCCCGCACCGCGGCGATCGCCTGCGCCTTGGTGTCGAAGAAAGCCCCGTCGCCCTCGGCATTGATGGTCCACGGCCAGGGCAGCGAGCCTCCATCGGGCGTGCGTCGGCCGCTTTCGACGCGGCCGATCGCCGCCAGCAAATGTTGAGGGATGGCGTGCGCCTGCTCCGCCACGGCGATCGCCTGCTGGCACAGCAGACCGGGCGGAGCCTGGATGGCGGCGCCTGTGTCGGCGAAAGCCGGACCACAGGGCGAGTTCAGCACCAGACCGGCCAGCACCAGACCGGCCAACACTGGGCCGGCAAGAAGAAAACGCCGCATTTCCGCGATACTACGGGGATTTCCTTAGCAAAAGGTTGCTGCCTCCGAGCGGCAATGCTGCGTTGCAAAAAAACGCTTGAACGGGGATGCGCGAGGGGCTAGGTTGTGCATCGCAGCAATGCGGCTCCGGCCGCGCTGTCTGCTTTCTTGGACGTTTCCTCCCTAAACTTGGCGGGGCCACAAGCCCCGCCATTTTTTTGTGCTCCGCCCGGAGTCTCCGGCCGCTGTGCGGTCCCTGCGCACACCGAGAACTGTCCACACCGGAAACTGTCCACACCGGGAACTTGCCGCCGGGGTCACGATGGGGTCGGATGGGCTCTCATCGAAAGGGGACCGGACATGATCCACGTGCTCGCCATGATCACCGCCAAACCTGGGATGCGCGATACGATTCTGACGGCGTTCCGGGCCAACATGCCGGCGGTTCACGCCGAGAAAGGCTGCATCGAATACGGCCCGGCGATCGACACCGAGGGCGCCGGCGGCATTCAGACCAAACTGGGCCCGGACAGCTTCGTGGTGGTCGAGAAATGGGAGAGCCTGGATGACCTCAAGGCGCATGGGGCGTCACCTCACATGGCCGCCTATGCGGCAAAGACGCGCGAGATGGTCGCCAGCCGGGTGATCCACGTGCTGTCGCCGGCCGGATAGGCTCCGGCCGGCGATCGGCGCTGTCAGCCGTTGGTTTTGCTGCTGCCGGCGGCCTTTTCCTGCGCCTTGGTCTTTTCATGATGGCCGATGGCGGCACCTGCGGCGGCGCCCGCAACGGCATGGCCGCTGCCCACCTCATGGCCCACCAGCGCGCCGGCCGCGGCACCCTTGCCGGTGTCGTGCTTGCCGGCGTTGCTGGTATCGTTGGACGCGGCGATGGCATGCGTCAGCGGCGCCGCCGCGAAGCAGGCCAGGGCGAAGCCGATCGGCAACACGACGCGCTTGGTCTTCATCGGACTCTCCTTTGGTGAATGCGCAATGGAACGGACCAGCAGCCGGCCGGGCTTGCCGGACTGGCTCACACGATCCGGTGACCCCTGTCAGTGCATGACAGCGAGGCGCGCGTGCCGCATCAACGTCGCTTCGTCGAGCAGATAGAGCGCATCCAGTATTTCAAGCTGCAGCGAGCCGGGCCCGCGGGCCCGCGCGGCTGCCAACTCGCCGGCGACGCCGAGGATGACCAGCGCGTGGGCGGCCGCGGCGACCGCGTCCGGCTCCACTGCCACGCAAGCACCCAGGATGGCCGTCGCGGTGCAGCCAAGCCCGGTCACGCGTGTCATCAGCGGGTGGCCGTTGCGGATCGCGATGGTGCGCACGCCGTCGGTGACATAGTCGGTCGCTCCGGTCACCGCGACCGCGGCGCCGGTGCGCACAGCCAGGCTTCGGGCGGTTTCCAGTGCCGCCTCGGGACCGGCACCGGTATCAACGCCTTTGCCGCCCCCGGCCTCGCCGGCGAGACCAGGTACCTCGGAGGGGTTGCCACGGATCGCGGCGGGGCGGCGGTTGATCACCTCACGCGCAAGCGCGGTGCGGTAGCCGATCGCCCCCACCGCGACGGGGTCGAGCACCCAGGGCTTGCCGGCCTCGGTTGCGGCTGTAACCGCCAGCCGGATTGCCGCGGCACGGTCCGCGCTCATGGTCCCGAGATTGACCACCAGGGCCGCGGCGACGCGGACGAACTCGGCGACCTCGTCGGCGCCCTCCACCATCGCCGGGGAGGCGCCGATCGCCAGCAGGGCGTTGGCGGTGCTGTTGGTAACCACCAGGTTGGTGATGTTGTGGACCAGCGGCGCGCGCGCGCGGATGGCGGCCAGCGTGCGCCACACCGCGGCGGGATCGGTTGCTGTCATGGTGCCTGGTCTCCCTGTTCACGGGCCTGACCGTAGGCCGGCGCGCACCGCCTGATTTGTCAGGTATCTGGCATCGTCGGGCAGCAGGAAGCGTTGGCTGACCAGCCGATCGGCCGCTGCCTGAAATGCCGCGATGTATGCGTCCCGGGTCGGATACCGCTCCTCCAGCGAAAGGCGCGGATCGCCGGTCGCCTCGCGCTCCGCCCGGGTCGCGGCGAACGGGATGAAGCTGCCTTGCAGGTTGCACATGCCGCCTTCGAACCGGCCGGGCCGACCGAGATTCCAACCGGTGTAGGTGCCGATCGGCACCTGCAGGAACACCGAGCGGATGCCGCCGATATCATTGCCATCGTCATCGACCTGCGGCACCAGCACGCCATAGCTTGCGGTGCCCACGCGCGGCGGCTCGATGGTGATGATGCCGCTGCTCTCGCCGGCACGGTACAGCGGGCCGAAATCCAGGACGTGCAGCGTGTCATAGACCCGCGCGGTCGAAACCGCCGGCCGGTCGATCGCATTGTAGTGGTTGGCCGGAATGACCGGGAGTCGCACCTGGTCCGCCGCGACCAGGGAGCCATCGGCGATGCGCGGCGCCGTGCCGGGCGGCGGTGCGACGCCGTCGCGCACCCAGGCGGTGAGTGCGGTCAGCAGCGCCCGCATGGTCCAAAGCTGCGGATTTGGGTTCGGCTGCTGCTGGCAATTGCCGAATGGCGGCTTGCTGGCCAGCGGCAACGGTGCCGGGCCGTGCTGCGTGCTCGCCATGATGTAGGTGCGTACGTTGGGCGGATCGGCTGTGTCGTGCCGGCCCAACGCGTCCGTCAGCCCCAGCGACTGCCGCCCCTCCCACATTTCCAGCACGGTGGCGACGTGAAAGATTTTCGGGCAGGTGTCGGTGGCGGCACAGCGGTCGAGCAGTCCCTGGTTGCGCCCGGTCAGCGGGTCGAACTCGCGCGCGTAGGTGAACGGGAAATCGTAGGCGGGATAGAGATGATCGGTCTGCTCGCCCCAGGCGCGCACCGGCTGGCCGAACCGCACGTTCAGCGGCATCAGCCCGCCGCCGATATGCGGATAGGCACCGTCGAACACGCGCCGGCCAGTTTCGTCCTCATTGAACCCCAGGGCAAGGAAGCTGCGGATCATGCGCCCGCTCTGCGATGATCCCTCGATGATCGCGACCTGACCCGGACCGGACAACGGGTTGGGTGCGCCGGTATCATCTTGCGCCGCACCGTGCAGGAACGCCCCGAGGTCGCGCGTTGCGGCGAAGCCGATCCCCAGCACCAGCGGGTCCCGGGCGCGGTAGATCAACTCGTAAAGTTGGCCCGGCCGGAACCCGGCCGGAAAGCAGAGATGCTTTGCATCCGGGCGCGCCGGCTGACCGGACTCGCACAGGCCGAAGCTCCATGCTGTGTTGGGGATCGAGATGCGCGGATCCTGCGCGTGGGCGCGCACGGTCAGCGTCGGCAGGAAGCCGTCCGGCGCCTGGGCCTGGTTATCGAGGTTCGCGGTCGGGTAGCTGTCGTAGCTGTCGAACGGGTAGGGCTGGATCTGCTGGCTCAGGCTGATCGGCACGGTCGTTGTCGGATGGGGGGTGATGATTTCACTGCGCACCACCCCGGTGATCGGAGCGCCGTCGGGGTTGCGGGCAACGATCTCCGGCATCATCACCCGGTTCCATCCCGGTGTCGCGTCCATTTCCCAGCCCCACCAGACCAGCGTGTAGCCCTCGCGCATCAGCCAGCCGTCGCCTGGCCCGATCAGCGCGTTGCGATCAGCGGTTCCCGCCCGAACATCGGCGTCGAACGCGATCAGGGCGAGCTTGTTGCCGCGGTTGTTCACTTCGAAGAGCAGCACGCGGTTGCCGCGCGAGGGATCGGCGGGGCGCAGGAACTCGACGTCGGTTGCATATTCAACCAACCCGTGCGCGTTTCGGGGCGCCAGGTACAGGTCCTGGATCACGGCGTTGCGCGGATCGGCCGGGTCCAACTCGCCGAACGCGCGGGCGAAGACGTGCTGGTACGGCCCGGTGCTGCCAAACGCGGCGCCGCCGAATGCCGGTTCGGTGCGCAGGACCTCGAGCCGGGTGATTCGCGCGGCGGCCGGATGCGCCACGGCGGCGATCCCGGCTGCCAGGACCAGTGCGACGGCGGTGCGACAGGGGCTCTGCATCGGTTCCTCCCGGCGGGGGCGGGCCAGGGAACAGTGAACCTCGCCGGACCGGCGCTCAAGTCGGTGCGGTGTGGGGAGTTGGCGAAGCCGTGAGATCTTCGCTGATGTTCATTGCCCGCTCCTGCTCAACGGGCACCGCAGCCATTCGCTTGACCGACCCGAAAACCGGAAATATCGTACCCGTGGGGCTGGGCGAACCTCCGGTTTGGGCACACGGGGCGAGGCGTGCGGATTTCGATGGTGAAACCGGCCGCCGGACGGCTGCTCTCGGCCCGGAGCGGCGGGGACCGCTGGCTGAGTCTGGCGGTCGTGGTCACGGCGTTGGGCGCATGGGAGCTGACCGCGCTGCTGCGGCTGGTGCCGCCGGACCTGTTGCCCGGACCGGGAATTGTGGCCGCAACTTTTCTCGATATCGTTCGCAACGGGTATCGGGACACGACGCTTCCACAGGACATCTTCGCCACGCTTTATCGTTGCGGCGCCGGCTTCCTGCTTGCCTGCGTCGTCGGGATCCCGCTCGGGCTGCTGATGGGGTATCGGGCCAGGGTGGGGTCGGCACTCGATCCGATCGTGCAGTTCATGCGGCCGTTGCCGCCTCTGTCCTATCTGATCCTGCTGATCCTGTGGCTGGGCACCGGCAACACCTCGAAAATCGCGCTGCTGTTCCTGAGCGCGTTTCCGATCGTCGCCAGCAGCGCCATGGCGGGTGTGCGGTCGGTGCAGCAGCAGAAACTACAGGTCGCCCGCTCACTCGGCGCCAACGAGTGGCAGGTGTTCCGCTTCGTCATCCTGCCCTCGGCGCTACCGCTGATCTTCACCGGGGCGCGGATCGCTTTGGCCGTCGCGTTCTCCACCGTGGTCGCGGCGGAGTTGATGGCAGCGACCGACGGGCTTGGCTGGATGGTGTTTTCGGCCAGCCATTTCCTGCGCAACGACGTGATCATGATGGCGATCATTCTGCTCGGGCTGCTGGGAATGCTGCTGAACCGGGTAGTGCTGGCGCTCGACGGGGCGGTGATCCATTGGCGCGGCGTGGAGTGATATGGCCCGCGCTACACGGTCCCGAATAGCGACCGTCGACCGCCTCATCGACGTTAGTGCCGGACTTCTGTCGCCACTGGACGCGTCGGAATGATCGCCTGCAACCGCTGGCATGGGGTGGGGTGGAAAGATGTCTGAGCGTCCGGCCCCCTCCCCCCAACCCCCTTCCACAAGGGGAGGAGGAGAATATTGGCCGGTGCTGCTGACGCTCGGGGTGATCGCCGTGGCGTGGACCGTGGTGACGCAGTTCGGCCTGGTACGCGACATTTTCCTGCCCGGTCCGGGCCTGGTCGGCTCGGCGTTTCTGGACCTACTGCAGAACGGTTACAAGTCGCGCTCGCTTTGGACGCATGCCGGGCTGAGCCTGGAACGCGTGCTTGCCGGCTTCGCAACCGGCGCGATGGCCGGCACGCTGCTGGGTCTCGGCATGGGATACAACCGCAAGATAGAGGCGGTATTCAGTCCGTTCATCGAATTCCTTCGCCCGCTGCCGCAGCTTTCGTATCTGGTGCTGCTGATCGTCTGGTTCGGCATCGGCGAGGTCTCGCAGGTGCTGCTGCTGTTCCTGACCGCGCTGCCCGTCTCGGCGGTCGCGGCGATGGACGGGGTAAAGAGCACATCGGTGCAACGGGTGCAGGTGGCGCGGACGCTCGGTGCCTCCGAATGGCAGATCTTCCGGCATGTGGTGCTGCCGTCCGCCCTGCCGGAGATCTTCACCGGCGCGCGGCTGGCGATCGGGGTGGTGTATGCCACGTTGATTGCCGCCGAGATCATTGCCGGCAGCACCGGCCTTGGGTGGATGATCCTGGATGCGGGACGATTTCTGCGGTCGGATTACGTGTTTGTCGGTATCATCCTGATCGGCCTGATGGGACTGGGGCTTGACCGGCTGCTGCTGGCGACGGAGCGGCGTGTCGTGCATTGGGCGGGGAAGGCCTGAACAAAAGGGAGAGGGACGGATGCGAAACATGTTCATGATCGGCCGGCGCCGTGTGATCCAGGCGGGGAGTGCCGGGCTTGCGGTGCCTTTCCTGGCCGCCCGACGAGCGCGGGCCAAAACGCCGGCGCAGATCCGGGTGGCGTTCTTCGTGGAAACCAAGCCGACGATGATCGCCAAGGGCGAAGGCTGGTTCGACCAGATGGCCGGCGCCAAGATCCAATGGAGCGAGGCAGGCAGCGGCGCCGAGATCAACACCGGCGTGGCGGCCGGCAGCTTCGACATCGGGCTGGCGATCGGCTCGTCGCCGACCGCCGCCGGGCTAAGCCAGGGCATTCCGTACGAGCTGATCGGCATGGTCGATAATATCGGCCCGGCCGAGGACATGGTGGTGCGCAAATCCGCCAACATCCATAACCCGGCTGATTTCAAAGGCAAGAAAGTGGCGACCCCATTCGGGTCAACCTCGCATTTCCGGCTGCTGGGCTTTTTGGCGGTGAACAAGCTGACGCAGGCGGATGTCACGGTGCTCGACATGGCCCCGAACGTGATGGTGGCAGCCTGGCATCGCGGCGACATCGACGCCGGCTATGTCTGGGCGCCCGCCAAATCGAAGCTGCTGGAGGAAGGCGGGGTGTTGTATCCCACCTACAAGGAGCTGGATGCGGCGGGGTATGTGATCGCCGACCTGATCGTGGCCACCAAGGCATTCAGCCAGCAATACCCGGACGCAGTGGTGGGTTTCCTGAAAGCCTATGGACGCGCGCTGGCGATGTGGAAGGACAAGCCGGACGACGCCGCGCAGATCGTCGCAAAGCAGGCCGGCGTGACGGCGGATGTCGCGAAAAGCGACATGGAGGAGTACGATTTCGTTTCCCAAAAGGATCAACTTTCACCGGCCTGGCTCGGCACGCCCGGACAGCCCGGCCAGTTCACCGCGGTGCTGAAGCGCACCGCCGACTTCCTGGCGCAGCAGAAGAGCATCCGCTCGGCACCGGCGCTGGAGGTGTTCCAGAAGGGCACGAACACCGAGTTCCTGCAGCGTGCTGTCGCGGGTTGACGTTGCACGCGGCCAATCGCCGGCCGGTGCCGATGCGCCGGCGAAGCCGCCTTTGGTCTCCTTTGCCGATGTCACGGTGGAGTACGGTGCCGGCGTCGCCACGGTGCGGGCGCTGGAGCGGGTCGATCTGAGTTTCGGTCGGGGCGATTTCGTCTGCATCGTTGGCCCGTCCGGCTGCGGCAAGACGACGATGCTGCAAACGCTGGCAGGCTTTATCCGGCCAACTTCCGGCACGGTCAGCCTGCGCGGCCGGCCAATCGCCGGACCGGGGCCGGACCGCGGCGTGGTGTTCCAGCAGCCGGCGCTGTTTCCGTGGATGAATGTCGCCGACAACGCCGGCTTCGGCCCGCGTGTGCGCGGCGTCGATGCCGGCACCCGCGCGGCGGTGGTGGAGAAGTACCTGCGCACCGTCGGCCTGTGGGAATTTCGCGACCGTTACCCATATGAGCTCTCGGGCGGCATGCAGCAGCGGTTGGCGATCGTGCGCGCGCTGGCCAACGATCCGGAACTGCTGCTGATGGACGAGCCATTCGGCGCGCTGGACGCGCTGACCCGCGAACGGATGCAGGAAGAACTGCACGCGGTCTGGCGGCGCTCCGGCATGACGGTGGTGTTCATCACCCACAGCGTGGAGGAAGCCGTCTATCTCGGC
The DNA here is from genome assembly GCA_963764525.1 of uncultured Pseudomonadota bacterium. GTDB lineage: Bacteria > Pseudomonadota > Alphaproteobacteria > Acetobacterales > Acetobacteraceae > DATDIC01. The sequence goes on from CAVXTC010000003.1 coordinate 33,164, forward strand.
ACCGACGTGGTGGTGATGTCGCCGCGGCCGGGGCGGATCATGGAGCACCTGAAAGTGGATTTCTGCCTGCAGCCGGAGGGGCGCGACATCCGCGCGATCAAATCGAGCCCGGAGTTCGTGGCGGCGCGCGAACGGGTGCTGGCGCTGATCTGGCGAATGGAGGTGTGAGCCGATCTTCACCTGTGTGTGGCTGGCGCGGCGGGGTCAGGCAGCTCGGTGGAACGGACACCGAGCCCTCGCGTTTGCACCAGCCACATGGTGTGCTGCTGGAGTTGCATGAAAGGGGAGGTGTGACATGCCGCGTCACGAAGAGCAGGCGACGCTTGCCTATGGTGCCGACGAGCTTTTCGCAGTCGTGGCGGATGTGAAGGACTATCCCTTGTTCGTCCCCTGGTGCAGTGGCGCGCGTATCCACCGCGAGGATGAACGAGAGATCATTGCCGACCTCGTCATCGGATTCGGTCCGTTTCAAGAAAGTTTTACGAGCCAGGTTACGCTGGATCGGCCGCGAGAGGTGGTGGTGCGTGCCATCGAAGGGCCGTTGGAGCACCTGACGAACACGTGGACGTTCACGCCCGTTGGAGATAAGACCCACGTGGACTTCACCATCGACTTTCAATTCAAGAGTCATCTGCTCGACCATGTTGCCAATGGGATGTTCCAGGAGGCCGCAACTCGCATGTTGAGTGCCTTCGAGTCCCGCGTGCACTTGCTCCATATCATGCATCGCCATGCGACCCAGCATCCGTCTCCCTGATTGGGGTCGCCGCACGGTTGGTCCAGAACTGCACGCTAAGCGGCGTCGTGTAGGAACGCAGCGGGAACATCCCGCAGGGGGCAGAAGCCGTCAGCTGGGCGGGGGGCGGTCCAGTCGTAGTCGCCATGTGCTCCCAGCCGAGCGGGGCGACCTGGGGTCCGGGAGATCGGCGGTGAGGTGCCCCGACCAATCAAACGCTTCCAGTCGCCCATGAACGCGTTCTAAGCTCTCCCAGTTCTTTGCGGGCCCGAAAATGCCCCTCTGTCTGGATGACAAGGTTGCGGTGGTGACAGGTGGGTCGGGCGGCATCGGCCGGGCGATTATCGCTCGCTTCCTTGACGAAGGTGCTCGCGTCGTCAGCATCGATCTGCTTCCGCTCTCCCCTCCCCTTCATAGGGATGATCGGGCGATTGCGATCGTCGCCGATGTGGCCGACCAGCGCGAGGTGGAAGTCGCCATCGAAACCGCCGCCAAACGGTTCGGCGCGCTGCACGTGCTGGTCAATGGCGCAGCGACAATGACCCCGGCCGCAACCGTCGTCGAGCTTGCGCCTGAAGAATGGGACAAGGCTCTTCGGGTCAACCTTACCAGCGCGTTCCTGGTGGCCAAAGCCGTCATCCCGCACATCAAGGCGGCCGGCGGCGGAGCTATCGTCAACATTGCCTCCGAGATCGGCATCGCCGGCAGCCGCGGTCGCGGGGCATATGGCGCGACCAAAGCCGCGTTGATCCATCTCACACGCGTGCTGGCGCTCGACCATGCCGGGGACGGCATCCGGGTCAACGCGCTGTCGCCCGGCGCGGTGCCGACCGAGCGGTTGCTCAGCCGTTTCGGCACCGCCGAGCAAGCCGAGGCCGCGTTGAAACATCTTTATCCGCTGGGCCGCCTTGGCCGGCCGGATGAGATCGCCGCCGCCGCGCTGTTCCTGGCGAGCGAGGAATCGTCGTTCATGACCGGCGCCAATCTTGTCGTGGACGGCGGTTACACCGCACAATAACAGGGATTGCGAAAACCAGAGAGAGGGGCCATGGCGGAATTCGACAAAAACCAGGCGCATGCGGTGGCCTGGATCGACACCAATCGGCAGCGTTTTTCGGATTTCAACCTGCAGATCTGGCAGTACGCCGAGCCCGCTTGGCGCGAATACAAATCCGCCAAAGCCTATGTCGATCTGCTCCGCAAGGATGGGTGGGACGTAGAAGAGGGCTCCGGCGGCATGCCGACCGCCTTTGCCGCAACCTGGGGAAGCGGCTCGCCGGGTACTGGGCGGCTATGCGGAGTACGATGCGGTGCCCGGCAACTCACAGCAGATCGTGCCTCGCCGTGCGCCGCGGGAGGGGCTGCATCCCTGGGCGGCCGGCCATACCGATCCGCATTCCCAGCTCGGCACCACGGCGTTGGTAGGGATGCTGGCGACCAAGGCGGCAATGCAGGCGAACGGCCTGAAGGGCACGCTGAAATTCTGGGGAGAGCCGGCGGAGAAGGTGTGCGGATCGAAGCCGGTGCACGCCGCCAAGGGCTATTTCGACGGCTGCGACGCTTTCATCTCCTACCACCCGCACACCACCAACACGGCGGTCGCCGAGACCCAGTCGGGCGCGTACTGGAGCGCGGTGATCACGTTCGAAACGCTGACCCCGGAGAACTGGATAGACAAGTCGCTGCTGCCGATCCGCACGTCGGCGCACGCGGCGGCGCGCTGTCCGGGCGCGATCGACGCGCTGTGCCTGATGTACACGACGACGAAATACACCAAGGAGGCGATGTACCCGCACGCCGGCGCCTGGACGCTGAACGAATTCATCCTGGCGGGCGGCGATGCGACGTCGGACAATCTGCCGCCGCGGTTCAGCCAGATCCAGTATTCCTGGCGGTCTCCGTCGCTGGCGATTCAGCAGCAAATTGAGCAGGTGCTGCGCAACAATGCGCGCCAGGTCGCCGCGCTGTGCGGCTGCCAGGCGTCGCTGCGTTGGGTGACGAAGACGCGCGTCGGCCTGGCCAACACGAAAATGACCGAAATCACCTGGCGCAACCTGCAACGCGTCGGCGCGCCGGGTTTCGGCGACGATGCCCGGGCGTTCGCGCGGCAGATCCAGCAGAACCTGGGCATCGCGCCGATGGACAACCCGTTCATCGACGACAACGAACGGCTGACCCCGCCCGAGGAACTGGAAGCCCGCCAGCGCGCGAGCCTGCCGCCCGGACAGTTTCATATCGGCGCCGACGACTACGTGGACTATACCTGGCATGCGCCGACGGTGCGGCTGTTCACCATGCGCCCGACATTGCGTCCGCCGAGTGACAGTTACGAATACCCGGCCTGGGCGCGCAACGCGCTTGGCGGGCTGCCGGCGGCGATCGATCCGGGCCTGTTCATGGGCGCCAAGACGATCGCCTGCACGTTCCTCGATCTGCTGGCCAATCCCGCGGAATTGGAGGCGGCGCAGTCGGAGTTTCGCACCCGCACCGGCGGCGGCGTGGGTGGCACGAAATGGGTGGCGCCGCTGCTGCCGCGCGACTTCGATCCACCGGTCGATTTGCGCTGGCCCGAATACATCACCACCGTGCGCGGCGAGGAATGGTGGATTCCGACCCCGCATTCCGGCTCCGGGGCCGGCGAAAAACTCTGACGGGAGGACCAGAACATGACAAACGATCGGACATCCTCACGCCGCGGATTTATGGCTGGCGCGCTTGGGGCCGGCGCGCTGGCGGCGTTGCCGCGAGGCGCGCGGGCCGCCGAACCGCCGAAACTGGTCGAGGTGACCTCGATTCCCGATGCCCTGAAAGGCAGCGGAGAGGTGCGGGTCGTCGGCTACGGCGGGGCCGGGCAGGAGGCGCAGCGCAAAGCCTATTTCGAACCGTTCGAGCGGCTGAGCGGCATCAAGGTGCGGGACATGCCGGGCGCCGACGCCGCCAGGCTGCGGGCGATGGTCGATACGAAAAACGTCGAATGGGATGTGGCGCAACTGTCCTATGCCAGCGTGCTGAACTTGATGAAGATCGGCGATTACTGGGAGAAGATCGATTACAGCCTGGTGGATACCGGCAACATCGACCCGATCTTTCGGCATGAATACGCGCTGGATATGCTGCCTTACGCGACGGTTGCCGCCTATCGCACCGACACGTTCGGCGGCAAGGCGCCGCAAAGCTGGGCCGATTTCTGGGACGTGAAGGCATTTCCCGGGCCGCGCAGCATGATCGGCGGCGGCACCAACTCGATCGAGCTGGAATTTGCGTTGATGGCCGACGGCGTACCGATCGACAAGGTGTACCCGATCGACATCGACCGCGCCTTCGCCAGCCTGACCAAAATCAAGCCCGCCATCGTGAAATGGTGGGAAACCGGCGCGGTTCCGGCGCAGTTGCTGACCGACAAGGAAGTGGTGATGACCACGGCCTGGAACGGCCGCATTTCGGCGATCCAGGATGCCGGCGCGCCGGTAGCGATCATGTGGAACCAGGGGCGGCTGGCGCGCGATGCGTGGACGGTGCCGAAGGGCGCCGCGAACCGGGTCAATGCGATGAAATTCATCGCCTTCACCACCATGGCGATCCCCCAGGCACGGCTGTCCAGCCTGATCCCCTATGGCTTCGTGAACCGCAAGTCGCCCGAATACATGACCGAGGAGCGGCTGTCCGTGCTGCCGACCGCGCCGCAGATACAGAAGAAACTGATCGCCTACGACTATGAGTGGTGGGCGGCCAACCGTGACGCGGTCACGCAGAAATTCAATCGATTTGTCCTTGAATGATTCGGGGAATATGCGGACCGGCGCATCGGTGGCGCTGGTCGCGCTGGAGAAGCGGTTCGACGGCGTAGGCGCGGTCAACGGCGTTTCGCTCGACATCCAGGCCGGCGAGTTCATCACGCTGCTCGGGCCAAGCGGCTCGGGTAAGACCACCACACTGATGATGATCGCCGGGTTCGAGACGCCAACGGCGGGGGATGTGATGATCGATGGCCGGCCGGTGGGGCGCACGCCGCCCTATCGCCGCAACATCGGCATGGTATTCCAGAGTTATGCGCTGTTTCCGCACATGAGCGTGGCGGAGAATATCGGGTTCCCGCTGCGCCAGCGCCGGGTGGGTCGCGCGGACATCGGTGCTCAGGTTGAACGCGCGCTGGACCTAATCCAACTGCCCGGCTACGGCGCGCGGTATCCGCGGCAACTGTCCGGCGGTCAGCAGCAGCGCGTCGCGCTGGCGCGGGCCATCGTATTCAACCCGCGCGTGCTGCTGATGGACGAACCGCTCGGCGCGCTGGACAAGCAGTTGCGGGAGACCATGCAGTTCGAGATCCGGCGCCTGCACGCCGAACTCGGCATCACGTTCGTCTATGTCACGCATGACCAGACCGAGGCGCTGGTGATGTCCGACCGTGTCGCTGTCATGAACGCCGGCCAGGTGGAACAGGTCGGCACACCGGAGGAACTGTACGACCAGCCAGCCAGTCGTTTTGTTGCGTCGTTCATCGGCGAATCGAATTTCCTCGCTGTTGTCGCCCATGCGGGCGATCACGATACATTCTGGTGTGATCTGGCGGGCCATCGGATCGGCGCGCGCGGGCGTGGCCCGGCGCGCCAGGGCGAGGCGGTCACGCTGACCATCCGGCCCGAACGCCTGTCGTTCGGCGACGACGGCCCGCACCGCTTGCCGGCCACGGTGCGGGAGGCGGTCTTTGCCGGGGAGACGCGGCGCTATGTGGTGGATGCACCGGGCGGCACCACGCTGGTGATCCGCCAGCAGCAGCGCGCCGGTATCAGGCGCTACCGGCCCGGAGAAACCGTGACGATCTGCTGGCGGACGGAGGACGCGCTGATTGTCTGACGCCGCGGTGATCACGGCCGGCGCCGCGCGGCGGGATCGGGCCGAACTGGTGCGTCTCGCGCTGGTGTTGCCGCTGGTCGTCTATCTGGTGGTCTTCTACATCGGTCCGGTGGCGGCGATGCTGTTGCGCAGCGTTTCAGAACCGCACTGGACACTGGACAACATAATCCAGGTCGCGACCGATCGTGTGTCGCTGACAGTGTTCTGGATCACCTTCCGCACAAGCCTGGTCGTCACGGTGGCAACCGCCCTGATCGGCTACCCGGTGGCGTTCCGGTTGGCGCAGATGCGCCGACCGATGGCGAATGCGGCCCTGATGCTGATCCTGCTGCCGTTCTGGACCAGCGTGCTGGTACGGAGCTATGCCTGGATGGTCCTGCTCGGCCGTAACGGCGTGGTCAACCAGTTCCTGCTCTATGCGGGAGCGATCGATGCGCCGCTCCGGTTGCTGAATACACCGATGGCGGTGGCCATCGCGATGACGCACATTCTACTGCCCTACATGATCCTGCCGACGTACAGCGTGCTGCTGGATATTGATCGGGCGCTGCCACGGGCTGCTTCAGGGCTCGGCGCTTCGCCGTTCGGCGTGTTTCGCCAGGTGTGGCTGCCGCTGTCGATGCCCGGTGCTGCGGCTGGAGCGATGCTGGTGTTCGTGCTTTGCCTCGGGTTCTTCATCACCCCCGCTCTGGTCGGCGGCCCGAGAGACATGATGATCGCCATGCTGATCCAGCAGCAGGTCGATCTGGTGCACTGGCCGATGGCCTCGGCACTCGCCGCCGTGCTGCTGTTGGCGACACTGCTTGTCCTGGCGCTGGCGCATCGGGTGCTGGGCCTGGACCGGCTACTGCGCGGGGCACGGCGATGAAGTCACGGGTGCTGCTGAATGGCTGGATCGCGGTGGTCATCGTGTTCCTGCTGCTGCCGATCCTGATCGTCGTGCCGCTGTCGTTTTCCTCGGCTTCCTATCTGCGGTTCCCGCCGCCCGGATGGAGTTTCCGCTGGTACGTGAAATACGCGACGCGGGCGGACTGGCTGGATGCGACCTGGCTGAGTGTCTGGGTTGGGCTTGCCGTGGCGGTACTGGCCACGCTGCTGGGAACGTTGGCATCGTTCGGTTTGGTTCGCGGGCGGTTTCCGCTGCGCGGCGTCGTCTCAGGCCTGATCATCTCGCCGCTGGTGATCCCGGCAATCGTATCATCCATTGGCATCTACTATGCATTCTCGCGCTTCGGACTGTCCGGGACGCCGCTCGGGCTGGTGCTGGCGCATACCTGTCTGGCGGTGCCGTTCGTGGTGGCGGTTGTATCGTCCACGCTGGTCGGTTTCGATCGGCGGCTGGAATTCGCGGCAATGAGCCTGGGTGCCAATCGCTGGGCCACGTTCCGGCAGGTGACGCTGCCGATCATTCGCCCGGCAATTCTGGCAGGTGCGTTCTTTGCGTTCATTACCTCGTTCGATGAGCTTGTGGTGGCGCTGTTCCTGTCGGGCAGCGGCGCCATCACGCTGCCGCGCCGGATGTGGGACGAACTGCGGTTCGAGATCGACCCGACGATCGCGGCGGTTTCCACGCTGCTGGTGGCGCTGACGGTGGTGCTGTTCGTCTGCGCCGAGGCGCTGCGGCGAAGGGGAGAGCGGTTGAAGGCGGGGCCTCGGACGGGTTGATGTCGGTTATTCCGGCCACGTCAAAAATCGATCGTCATTTCTCCGGTGTTGCGATCCATATGAACTGTTGCTGACCGGGCTACGTCCCGACCAAGAACGCCCGTCCAGGGAGCAGAAGGAACATTCGCACGAGTTGGTCACTTCGGTACACGGCGTATTGCCCGCCGCCCTTGTTTGAAAGTCTCATGATTTCCCAAGAATTTCTGCACCAAGCTCGTCGCCGGGTCGCATGATCGAATCATTCCCATATCGCGGCGCGTGGTCTGATGTGCATCGGGCCTGCACCCTGGACCTGTGGTCCCGACTTCCAATATCGTCAACTTGCGTCCTGGGTGATCGTCGTTGGGTGCGGGCGTGGATCCAGTTAAAATCACCCGTTGACCACCGTCCCACCATTCGGGTGCAGCACCTGGCCGGAGAAGTAGGACGCATCGCGCGACGCCAGGAAGATATATGCCGGCGCCACCTCGTCCGGCTCGCCGGCGCGACCCATGGGGGATTGCTGGCCGTGCTTGGCGGTCTTTTCCGCCGGGTAGCTGGCCGGGATCAGCGGCGTCCAGATCGGCCCGGGCGCCACCGCGTTGACCCGGATCTTCCGTTTCTGCAACTGCAAAGCGAGCGACCGCGTGAACGCCACGATCGCGCCCTTCGTGCTGGCGTAATCCACCAGCGTGGGGTTGCCATGATAGGCGGTGACCGATGTGGTGTTGATGATTGCAGACCCCTCCGGCATTTCCGGCAAAGCTGCCCGGGTCAGGTAGAATTGCGCGAAGATGTTGGTGCGGAAGGTGCGCTCCAACTGATCGTCGGTGATGTCTTCCAGCTTCTCGGCCGCGTGCTGCTCGGCGGCATTGTTCACCAGGATGTCAATGCGGCCGAAATCCGCGATGACCTGGCGGACCAGTTCGCGGGCGAAGTCGGAGTTACCGATATCGCCGGGAATGGCGAGGGCGCGGCGGCCTTCAGCCTCGATCAGCCGAATGGTTTCCTGGGCGTCCTCGTGTTCGTCCAGGTAGGTGATCGCGACATCAGCACCTTCCTTGGCGAAGCCGATTGCGACGGCGCGCCCGATGCCGGAATCGCCGCCCGTGACCAGGGCGATCTTGCCGTCCAGCTTTGCGGCGGCATGATAGTGACGCATTTCGGCCTGTGGGCGCGGTTCCATTTCGGACTGGATGCCGGGCTGGCGGTCCTGCTGTTGCTCCGGACGGGCGGTTTCGCTCATTTTGCTGGTGCCCCTGGTTTTCGTGGTTGGTTCCGGCGCGAACGGCTGGCTGGGGGCGACGTTGCATCACGGCCGCGCGTTCATGGGTCGGTTCGGGAGCCGCTTTTCACAGCTCCAGTATCGCGCGCACCCCATCCTCGACGCCTCGCAAATCTGCTTGGCTCAGCAAGCCGATCCGTTGGGTCAGCCGGGTCTTGTCCACCGCCCGAAGCTGGTCGCATACGGCCACGGCTCCCGGCCCGGCGGAGGCGGTCGTGACGACGATTGGCTCGCGAGGTTGCGGCCCGGTCGACAGAGGCACGACCATGACCGTTCGCCGCACCCGGTTCAGCGCGTTTGCGGTCAGGACTACGGCAGGGCGGGTTTTGCGGATTTCACTGCCCCGAGCGGGATCAAGGTTCACCCACCAGATTTCACCGCGGCGAATGGGCGATGTCGGAGTCGCCGGGCTCCGGGTCACCGCCGAGGCGATCCGGGCCGCCGATCCGAAATCCATGCCATCTTCGACCGTGATATCCCACGCGGTCATCTCGGCGTTCAGTGCTTCGTCGTTCTCGACCGCGAGGGCGGCCCGGTAAAGTGGGTCGTCATCGTCGGCCTCCGGCGGCAACGCCTGTTCGAGAAGCTGCCGGATGAAGTCGCTTCTCTTGCGCGCGGAGACACGGCGCTTGAGTCGCCGGACCAAATCTTCCGGTAGCCGGACCAGTAGCTGCTGCGTTTGCATCGCTTTCCATCCTGGCAGGCTTGGATATCTATATCTATAGGAAGATTTTGCGTGCAGGCCAGCGACACCGCTCCGTCCGGGACGCTTGACAGAGACGGCATCAGTATTTAACCAAGAGGTTATATGTATCTAGGACCCTCACGGGCGCCGCCGATGCCTTGGAGAACACATGATTGCAACCGCCCGCCTCGCCACATCGATGCCGGACCACGAACTGGTCATCACGCGCGTGCTCGACGCACCGCGTAGTCTTGTCTTCAAGGCATGGGCCGAGGCCGACCATGCCGCGCGCTGGTGGGGCCCACAAGGTTTCACCACACTGTCCTGCCAGATGGATGTCCGCCCCGGCGGCACGTGGTATCGCCGCATGCGGGCGCCCGATGGCGCCCTGATTTGCAAACGCGGCGTGTATCACGAGGTCGTGGCGCCGGAGCGGCTGGTCTTTACTTATGCCGACGAGAACGCTGACGGCACGTCCGGCCACGAAACGCTGGTGACGGTCAGCTTCGCCGAGCACGGCGGCAAAACCAGACTTACCCTGCGTCAGACCGGGTTCGAACTCGGTGGCGGCACGGGACGCGCATCGCGGCGGCTGGACGAGCTGCATGGAGCGATTCGCCGAATACCTGGCGCAATACTGAGACAAAGGAGGCCGCGATGGCGAAGCAAACCCTGATCCTGCTCGGCACCAAGAAGGGCGCATTTGTCGTTGCGAGCGATACCGAACGGCGATCCTGGGAGCTGCGCGGGCCGTTCTGCGAGACCTGGCCGATGAACCACGTCATCGCCGACCCGGTATCCGGCACGATCTATGGCGGCGGCGGCAACGAATGGTTCGGTCCGGCGGTTTGGAAGTCCACCGATCTCGGCGCGACCTGGACCCATTCGAGCGAGGGTCTGGCGTACCAGGCCGGGGAAGAGCCGATCAAATCGGTCTGGAGCGTCGCGCAAGGCGCGAGCGGGCTTTATGCCGGGGTGCAGCCGGCCGGACTGTTCCGCAGCGACGACGACGGCCAGTCCTGGCAGCACGTCGCCGGACTGCGCGAATCATCCGTCGCGGCCGCACTGGAACCCGGGCGGCGCCGGGCTGATCCTGCACTCGCTGGTTCCGCATCCCACCGACGCGAGACAGCTCTGGGTCGGCATCTCCGCCGCCGGCGTGTTCTACACCGCGGATGGCGGCGAGACCTGGGAGCCGCGCAACCGCGGCACCCGCGCCGATTTCCTACCCGGAGGGTCAGAGATACCCGGAATTCGGCCAGTGCGTGCATTGCCTGGTGATGGCGCCGGGAATGCCTGATCGTCTGTATCAGCAGAACCACTGCGGCATGTATCGCAGCGACGATGGCGGCACGGCACTGGGAGAGCATCGAGGCGGGCCTGCCGTCGACCTTCGGCTTTCCCGCCGCGGTCCACCCGAGCGATCCGGCGACGCTGTTTCTGCTGCCGCTGAACGGCGACACGGCGGGCCGTTACGTGCCGGACGGAAAGACCGCGGTTTGGCGCACGCGCGACGCCGGCGAGAGCTGGGAAGCCCTGCGCGACGGCCTGCCCCAGGGAACACGTTCTTTGGCGTGCTGCGCCAGGCCATGGCGAGTCGATCGGCTGTCGACCCGCCGGGGTGTATTTCGGCACCAACACTGGCTCGCTGTTCGCCAGCGCCGACGAAGGCGACAGTTGGACCTGCATCGCCCAACACCTTCCGACGATACTTTCGGTTGAAACGCTGGTGGTTGACAGATAGGGGCTGGCAGGCGGAGATATCGGCATGCCAAACGATACGGAGCTGGCGCATGTCGTGGTGACGCTGCCGGCGGTGCTGGTGAACCTGTTCCCGGGGGCGGCGCGGCGGGTGGAGCTGCCCGCTGAGACCGTCGGCGATGCGATCGACGCACTGGACGCACGGTGGCCGGGTATGCGCGACCGAATCCGCGATTCCACCCCGCGCATCCGGCGCCACATGAATGTCTTCGTCGAAGGCGAGCGCGCGACACTGGAAACGCGCCTGTCGCCTGGCGCGGAGATGGTGGTCATCACCGCGATCAGCGGCGGCTGACCACCACTACGCGGCGCTGGATCACCTGGCGATGAACCCGCCATCGATGACCAGCTCGGCGCCGGTGACGAAGCTCGCTTCGTCGGAGGCGAGGAACAGCACCCCGTAGGCGACCTCGATCGCCTCCCCCAGCCGCCGCAGCGGCGTCTGCTCGATCTTTGCCGCGCGGCCGCCGGCATTGGTTGCATTCAGCATCGGCGGCAGATAGCCCGGATGCACCGAGTTCACCCGCACGTTACGCGGCCCATAGCGCACCGCGGCGGCCTTCGTGTAGTTGCGCACCGCCGCCTTCGACGCGCAATAGCCCGGATGGCTCTCGTCGCTGCCGACGATGCCCATGATCGACGAGATATTCACGATCGAGCCACCGCCGGTCTTCGCCATCTCCGCTGCCGCCAGCCTGGTGCCAAGGAACACGCTGGTGGCGTTGACCGCCAGCAGGCGTTCCCAGCCGGCCAGCCCATCCGCCTCGCCCACCGAGCTGCCGCTGATGCCAGCGTTGTTCACCAGGATGTCCAGCCGGCCGAACGCCGCAACGGTCTCGCCGATCAGTTGCTGCCAGTCGGATTCGGATGTCACGTCGGTGCGGACGAAGCGCGCCCGTCCCTGGTTGGCGGAGATTTCCGCGGCCACCGCCTCCCCCAACCGGTCCAGCACGTCGGCGATGACCACGGCGGCGCCTTCGCGCGCAAACAGCCGCGCTTCGGCCTCACCCATGCCGTGGCCGCCGCCGGTCACGATCGCCACTTTGTCCTTGAGCCGCATTGTCGCCGTTCCCCCCGCTTCGCCCCGATCATCCGTCGCCGGGCTGCACGTCGCAACCATCGAAGTCCTGCACGGTCCCGACAAGCGGCTTTTCCGTTTGGCGCAGCCGGTTCCCGATCGTTTCAACCGCCCGAAATACCCGCAGGAAATTCGCCCCGGCAATCCCGGCCACCGCACGGTCCGACCAGCCCCGGTGGAACAACTCGGCAAGCAGATGCGGAAACCGGCTCACGTCTTCCAGCCCGACGGGTGTGGTCGGGACGCCAAAAAAGTCAGACCCGATTCCGATCCGCTGCAAACCGACCCGTTCGACCAAACGTTCGATCATGTCCGCGACGTCGCCAAGCGTGGCGTGCGGGCGGCCGCCGGTTTCCCTTTCCCGTCGTTCGATGATCGCGACCCGGCTGCTGGTGAAATCGTTCTTCAGCGCCTCACGCACCGGCAGCATCCATTGCCGGACCTCCTCATTGACGAAGTCCGGAATGAACGTCGCCATCACCAGCCCATTGTTGGCACGAAGCTGTGCCAGCACGTCATCGGGCACGTTGCGCGGATGGTCGCAGATCGCCTGCGCGTTGGAGTGCGAGAACACGATCGGCGCGCGGCTGATCTGAAGCACCTGGCGCATCACATCGGCCGAGACGTGCGCGCAATCGACGATCATGCCCAGCCGGTTCAGCTCCTGCACCACGGCGCGCCCGAACGCCGTCAGGCCGCCGTGGCGTGCCTCATCGGTTGCAGAATCGACCCAGTCGAGCGTGCCGTTGTGGCACAGCGTCATCAGTCGCGCGCCCGCCGCGTGCCACACGCGCAGTGGCGAAAGGCTGTTTTCCAGACCGACGCCGCCCTCGATGGCAATGATCGAGGCGATCCGCCCGAGCCGTTTGGCGCGCCTGACATCCGTGGCTCTGGTCACCGGCAGGAACACGTCCGGATGGGCTTCGTGCATCCGCAGGATGACGTCGATCTGCTCCAGCGTGGCACGCGCCGGATGGTCGATCTCGCTGGGGATGAAGGCCGCCCAGATCTGCGCACCGACACGTCCCCGCCGCAGTCGCGGGATATCGGTGTCGCCGTCCTGATGTTCGCGCGTCAGGTCGTACGCCGACACGTCGCCCCTGGCGATCGGGTCATTGCGAATGACCCAGGGCAGGTCGTTGTGCCCGTCAATGAACGGCAGCTTTTCCATCAGCGCCAGCGCTTGATGCAACGCGGTGTCGCGGCCGGTCTTCGATTTGGTCAACCCTTCCTCCCGGATGCATGAGCGATCATTTCATCTGTCTTTGACAGGAACAGCCGAAGCAGTGGCGAGGTGTTGGCCCGGTGATAGCCGAGGACCACGTCGATGGTGGGCATGTCGCCACTTAACGGGCGGCTGATGACGGACCAGGGAAGAAAGTTGAACGCATAGATCGGCAGCAACGCCACGCCGCGGGTCGAGGCTACCAATGATATCGCCATCGAAAGATGGTCCACCTCGTGCGCCGATATCAGATCGACGCCGGACCTTCGGAAAAAGTCCTGTATGACCACACGCAATACCGGAGCAGTTTCCGACATACCAATAAAAATCTCGCCGACGAGGTCTTGCGGGTTGATTGCGTCGTGCGATGCAAGGCGGTGATCGCTCGGCATCACGACGACCAGAGGCTCTTTCCGCAGGAGCTGGTACGCCAGATCGGCGCATTGCCCTCCGGCCGGAGGAAGGCAACGTCGAGCTTTCCTCTGACGAGAGCCTCGGCCAGTACCGGCGAGTACTTGCTGGAAATGGTGACTTCAATCTTCGACAACTCGTCACGAAGGACGCGCATCGCTTCGGGCAGCCATTCCACTTCCTGTCCGCTCAGGAAGCCGATCGCGAACGTCGTCTTTTCGGGGTGAGCGGCGCGGCGAGCGTCCGGCAGCCTCGACCTGCGCCGGCGCAAGCCGTGCATGGTCGAGGAACGCCCGGCCGGCGGCGGTCAGCTCGATCCCTCGGGCGCTTCGGGTCATGAGCTCGGCGCCGACCTCGATTTCCAGGTCACGAATCTGACGGCTCAGCGACGGCTGCGCCGTGTGCAGCCGCTGCTCGGCCGCAACCGTGAGGCTGCCCTCCTCGGCGACGGCAATGAAGTAACGGATGTGCCGCAGCTCCATCGGGGGTCATGCCTCGTGGGTATGCCCCCCACTCTACAAAGTCTTTTTCGGCGGCACCACGAGAGCCTAGCTGCCGAACACCCTGAAGAACAGCCAGACATGAGGATTGTTCCATGAGCACTCCTGTCATCCTGATCACCGGTGCACTGACCGGAATTGGGCGTGCGGCGGCTCTTGCCTTCGCGCAGGAGGGCGACCGCGTGGTCGTCGCCGGCCGCCATGAGGAGGTCGGTCGGAAGCTGGCGGCCGAGCTGCGGGCGATGGGCACGGAAGCCGAGTTCATAGTTGCGGATGTGCGCCACGACGACGAGATGCGCGATCTGGTGGACCGGACGGTTGCGCGGTTCGGCCGGCTGGATGCCGCCGTCAACGCCGCCGGCACCGAAGGCAGGCCCGGACCGGTGACGGAGCAGACTGCCGAAAGTTACGCCGCCACGTTCGATATCAATGTACTCGGCACGCTGCTGAGCATGAAGCATGAGCTGCGCGTGATGCAGGCTCAGCGCAGCGGTAGCATTGTCAATATCTCGTCGAGCTACGGTCACGAGGGTGCTCGCGGCGCTTCTGTCTATGCCGCCAGCAAGCACGCGGTGGAGGGCATGACGAAATCCGCCGCGCTCGAAGCCGCGCCTTTTGGCGTGCGTGTCAACGCCGTTGCTCCCGGTCCGACCGAGACGGGCATGCTCAACCGTTTCACCGGGACCGCGGAGAGGAAGGCCGCGCTCACGGCAGGCGTGCCGCTCGGACGTGTTGGCGAGCCGGAGGAGATTGCCCGGGCGATCGTGTTTCTCGCGTCCGGCAAGGCTTCCTTTGTGACCGGCCAGGTCCTGACCGCCGATGGGGGCAAGACCGCCGGCTGATGCCACGCTACCCGGCGATCCCACGAAGCTGCAACGGCCACCGTGCTGCCATCGATCAACAACGAAGGAACGCCTCATGCCCAACCTTGGCGGAAAAACCGCTCTTGTCACCGGTGCGTCGCGCGGTATCGGCCGCGCCTGCGCGTCTGCGCGCTTGCGCTTACCGGTGCCGGGGCACAGGTCCTTGTTCACTACGGAAGCGGCGCCAAGGAGGCTGATGCCGTAGTCTCCGAGATACTGCGCGCAGGCGGTCGCGCCGACACCGTTGCGGCCGATCTTGCTGCTCCGGATGGTCCGCATAATCTTGCCAGACAGGTGCGCCGCATCATCGGCGATCGCCTCGACATTCTCGTTGCCAATGCCGGCATCTCGAAAGCGGCAACGATCGAGGAGACCACGGTCGAGGATTTCCACAGCCTGTTCGCGGTCAATGTTCGGGCGCCCTACTTCCTGGTCCAGCAACTGCTTCCCATCCTGGGCGGCGGCAGCAGCGTCGTCCTGCTTTCGTCGCTGGCCGCGCACGCGTCGGTCGTGAACCTTTCGGCCTACGCAGCGACGAAAGGTGCAATCGACACATTGGTGAAGCATTTCGCTTTCGCGCTGGGCGAACGCGGCGTTCGAGTTAACGCCGTGGCACCTGGCGTGGTCGCGACCGACATGTCGAACTTCGCCAAGACAGATGCGGGCCGCGATTTCATCCTGGCGATGCAGGCGTTCAAGCGTGTCGCCCAGCCGGACGACATCGGCGGCGCGGTCGCATTCCTCGCATCGGACGAGGCACGCTGGATTACCGGCGATACCATCCGGGTTGATGGCGGTTCGAAGCTCTGAGACCGTAGAGTTTATTGGTCCGACCCCTCCCCCTGCCCCCTCCCACAAGGGGAGGGGGAGTCGCCCGGGTTACCGAATCGTCGTCGCGATTTCGTGGAACAGCTTTGCCGGCAGGCTGCCGCCCAGCACGTCCTTCATCGGCGCGCCATCATCATTGCCCAGCCACACCCCGATGATCTCCCCGTTCGTCCACCCGATGAACCACGCATCGCGCGAATCCTGCGTCGTGCCGGTCTTGCCCGCCACCGCGCGGCCGGCAATCGCCGCATCGCGCCCGGTACCGCGCGAAACCACCGCCGCCAGCATCCGCGCCATGTCGGCGGCCAGGTCGGGATCGATCGCCTGCTCCGGCGGGGTGATCGCCGCCGCCGCGGTGCGCCCCTCGGCGGTGATGGCGGCCACCCCGAACGGCGTCACCCGCCGCCCGCCATTGAAGAACGGCGCATAGGCGGCGGCCAGCTCCAGCAATCCCACCTCCCCGGTGCCGAGCGCGATCGAGGCGTTGTCCGGCAATCTGTCGGCGATCCCGCAACGCTGCGCCATCGCCGCTACGGCGCGCGGGCCGCCGGCGCGGAGCAGCAATCGGACGGCAGCGGTATTGATCGACTGCGCCAGCGCTTCCTCGACGGTGATCTCGCCCAGGAATCGCGGTTCGAAATCGTGCGGGCTCCAGTTGCCGAGCCGGATCGGCGCGTCCAGCACGGTATCGTCCGGGCCGACGCCCTTTTCCATCGCCGCCAGCCAGACGAATGGTTTGAACGCCGAGCCCGGCTGCCGGCGCGCCAGCGTCGCGCGGTTGAACGAGCTGTCGTGGTAGTTCCGCCCACCTACCATGGCACGCACCGCACCGCTGGCCGCGTCCAGCACCACGACCGCGCCCTGGCTGGCGTTGTGGGCTGCCCCCGGGCCCGCCAACAGCGCTGCCAGCCGCGCCTCGGCCACCGATTGCAGCCGGGGATCGAGCGTGGTGCGCAAGGTGGCGTCTTCATCGGGCGGCAGCATCTGTTCGGACTGCCCGGCCGCCCAGTCGGCGAACCAGCCGGCCTCCAGCGGCGGGCCGGCGGGGAACGCGATCTTTGCCGCCGCAGCCGCGCGCCTGCGCGGCGGTCAGATCGCCGTTGGCGACCATGGCGGCGAGCACTTCCCGCGCGCGCGCCGCCGCCGCGGCCGGGTCGGCGCGCGGATTGAACCGCGACGGCGCCCGCGGCAGTCCGGCGATCACCGCCGCCTGCCACAACGTCAGATGGCTGGCCGAGACGCCGAAATAGATCCGCGCCGCGGCGTCGATGCCCCAGGCGCCGGCGCCGAAATAAACCCGGTTCAGCCAGATTTCCAGGATCTGCCGCTTGCTGAAATGCGCCTCCAGCCAGAAGGTCAGCATCAGCTCCTGCACCTTGCGGCGGAACGTGCGCGCATTTGTCAGGAACAGATTTTTCGCCACCTGCTGGGTGATCGTCGAGCCGCCCTGCACGATGCGCCCATGCGTGATGTTGGTGAGGATCGCGCGGGCGATGCCGACCGGATCGATGCCGGGTTCATGCCAGAACCGATGGTCCTCGATCGCCACGGCGGCCTCGGGGACGAAGGGCGGCAGGTCGGGCAGCCGCAGCGATTCGCCCACCACGTCGCCGAAACTGGCGAAGATGCGGCCGCTGCTGTCCTGCAAGGTCAGGCTGGGCCGGCGGGCAGCGTCGAGTGCCGATTCCGGGCGCGGCAGGTCGCGGGCGAACCACAGCAGCAGCGTGGCGAGCGCCAGGGCACCCCAGATCGCGGCGATGACGGCGAGGCGCAGCAGCCGGAAGCGGCGGCGGACCGGGGCAGGCGGCCGGGCGGCTGGGACCGGGCGCCCACGAATACGGTGATCCGGCGCGGTGAGGGGGGCGCGTGGCATCCGCCCGACGTGTTACGGGATCGGCATCGATAGCGGAAGCGAAGGTTGCGGCCATGGCGCGGTGTCCCGCACAGTGTTGCTTCGATTGTTGCGGAGATGCTCGATGAAGGGCCTGTTCATGGATGCGGTGGACGACCTGGCGGACGTGTTCCGGCGCGTGGTGCGGCCCGACGACCCGCCGGTGGACGTGCAGGAGCGGGGCGAGATCAGGCCCGAGGAGCTGCCGGGACTCTGCGCCGGCTACGATTTCGTGCTGGACGACCACACCCAGATGCCGACCGAGGCGATGCGCCGGTGCGCCGGGCTGAAGCACATCATCTTCCTGGGCACCGGTGCGCGCAGCTACATGAACCCCGAGGAGCTGGCCGGAATCGGCATCACCGTTCACATCATCAAGGGATATGGCGACACCGCGGTGGCCGAGCACGCGATCGCCCTGATGTGGTCGGCGGCGCGCGGGCTGGCGCGGATGGACCGGGACATGCGCGCCGGCGCCTGGACGCGGACGGAGGGGCCGCAGCTCACCGGCAAGACGATCGGGCTGCTGGGGTTCGGGGGGATCGCGTGCCGAGGTGGCGCGAATTGCCGGGGGGGCGGGGATGCGGGTGCTGGCGTGGAACCGGACGCCTCGGACCGCGGCGGGCGTGCAGTTCGTCGATCTGGATACACTGCTGGCGGAAAGCCACGTGCTGTCGGTGCATCTGCTGCTGACCGACGAGACGCGGGGGTTTCTGTCGGCGGAGCGGCTGGGGAAGCTGCGGCCGGGGGCGATTTTGGTGAACACGGCGCGGGGCGCACTGGTGGATGAGGCGGCACTGATCGAGGCGCTGCGTAGCCGGGCGCATCGCACATGCCGGGCTGGACGTGTTCGAGCGACGAGCCGCTGGAGCCCGGGCATGAACTGGCCACGCTGGAGAACGTGACGCTGTCGGCGCACAGCGCGTTCCGCACGCCGGAGGCGACCGAGGCGCTGCTGCGCCGGGCGCTGGACATCGCGCGGGGGCTGGCGGCAGCGTAGGGGCAGGCCCGCCTGGCGGAATGGCAGACGCAGCGGACTTAAAATCCGCAGCCGGTTTGGCGTGGGGGTTCGAAGTCCCCCGGCGGGCATTTTCGGTGTGGGCCGAATGGTACTGCGCAATGAAACACTCGCTGAGCGTTGATTTGCGACTGGTGAGCGATGATGGCGGGTCAGCTCGATCCTTGCGGAATCGGTACGCATCCTATTGAATGGGTTTTGAGCCGTTATCGCTGACGGCAGGCAGGACGGCGAACACGAAGGACATTCCATGGCGGATTTGGACGAACTAGAAATTGAAGCGGCCCAAGAGGACGCGGAACCGCCACTCGAAGTTCCGACGACCAAACGGAAAATATTTACCGATCTTGCTGACCCACAAATCGACGCGCTGCTTGGAAAGTTCAAACGAGGAAGACTAATAGTTCAGCCCGATTTTCAGCGGCAGTATGTATGGGACCAAGCGAAAGCAAGCAAACTCATTGAGTCCGCTTTGCTTGGCATCCCAATTCCGATCGTTTACCTCTCCGAGGAACCCGACAACAACGAGTACGTCATTGATGGCCAACAGCGGCTTACATCTTTTTCGCATTCATTGACGGACCGTTTCCTTCCGGTGCTGAGTTTAGACTCAAGGGTCTGACGGTTTTTGCCGAACTAAACGGAAAGAAGTACAGCGAGTTACCAGAGAACCTACAGGACCAAATTCGTTACTTCAGTTTGCGAGCGATCACGTTCAAACAAGAGTCTGATCCGAGCATCAAATTCGAGGTGTTTGAGAGGTTGAATACCGGCTCCGTATCGCTCAATGATCAGGAGTTGCGCAACTGCATTTACCGGGGAGACTTTAACAAGCTAGTTAATGAGCTATCGGCGCATGCAGATTTCAGGTATCTTCTCGGTCTGACGAAGCCCCGACAAGCGTATGCGAGACATCGAACTCGTCCTCCGTTTTTCAGCATTTTACAATGCCACCTATCTGAATTACAAACCACCAATGAAAAACTTCTTGAATGTCGAGGCAGACAAATACCGAAGGATATCCGAGGAGGACGCTCAACTGCTAAGGGTGGCATTCAAAAACGCGTGCCAAATTATCCGTTCGATGCTCGGGAAAAACGCGTTCAAAATATTCTACCGGGGCAATCCTGCGGAAGCAGGGGTTTGCGGTTATTGGGAACCAAAAAAATTCAAGCATCGCTCTATGATGTTTTCATGTTTACGCTTGCGCGAGCTGACAAGAATGCAGTCTTTCGCAATCTGGACTCCATCCGCGAAGCTCTCATACACCTGATGACGGAAAGTGAGGTGTTTATCAACTCCATTGAGCTTTCCACAAGCTCGGTACAAGCGGTCAACGCGAGGTTCGAGACTTGGCATATGGCGCTCCGCGATATAGTCGGGATCAGTAAAAAGGAGCCCCGCTGCTTCTCACGGCAACTTAAGGAAAATCTTTTTGAGACTAACAGTACATGTGCAATCTGTGGTCAGAAGATCGAAGGGGTCGATGATGCCTCGGTCGATCATATAGAGCAATATTGGACCGGCGGCCGCACCATCCCAGAAAATGCAAGGCTTACGCACAGGTACTGCAACTGGGAGCGCCCAAGGAAAGATCAGCAATTAGTAGCATGAATGCGCACCTAGAGGCGGATTTTCATCTGCCTTTATCGCCGGCCACGCACTCACGCGGCAACGAAGAAATCGCTGGCCTCGGACGGTATCGGCTCACCACACTCAAGCCGATCGGCGATCACCCGAAGGGCAAGCGAAGTCGCCTTGATGCGAGCCTCATCGGCGATCGAACCGTATGCCAGTACGCCGGGCAATGCCGGAACCTCGCCGATCCAGCGACCGTCTTCCTCGCGTTCAACCTCGATCCGGAGCACGGGCGGCCTCTCTTGTCATGGCTTGATCATGCATGATGCCGGTTCATCGTCGCGGACTGCAAGCGAACCCGGAGCGGACAGCTCATACCGCCGCAAAGACGCCGGATCACAGATCGCCGGACAGCTTCTCATCGCCCCGCTTTGGTTGGATCGCCATAGGGGGCCCGTTCATCGCCGGACGGCAAGATGTTCCAGTTCGTCCCGGGCCGCCGCGATGATGTCCTTCGAAAGCTCCGGATCGACCTTCTCGACGGCACGCGCCATCGCAACGCTTCCGACCATCGCCGAAACCAGCGTGAGCGCACGCCGGCGCGCTTCCTCCGGGGGTGTCGCGTCCGGCAGTGCGCCCTGCACCAGCTCGACGAGTGTCAGGAAGCCCTCGGCAAAGACTTCGCAAATCGCCCGGTCCTGCCGGGGCATTTCCGAGACGCAGGCCGCCATCAGGCAGCCCGCTCCCACATCCTTGGCGTGCACGTCACAGAGATATGCGTCGATATAGGCCAGGAGAGCGTCGGGCGCCGTCTCGCGGATTTCGCTCCAGGCCGCGGCGCCGTCCGCGAAGGCCTTGCGTGCTGCCACTGCCGCGAGAGCATCCTTCGACTTGAACTGTCCATACAGCGCGCCCTGCGTGAGGCCTGCCTCACGGCTGATCTCAGCCACCCCTGCGCCGTCGAACCCCCGCTCCTGCAGCAAACGCCGCGCCGTCGCCACCAACGCCGCGCGATGCTCAGCCACCTTGGTCCCCGAGACCTTCAATAGCCGTTCCCCCAAGCCACTTGACCTATTGATAGAGGTCTCTATCTTTGGCCCGATGATAGAGACCACTACGAATACTCACCGGTAGGTGGTGCGCCCAGTCGGGATCTCAAGCGCCGGCGCGCCGTCCACCTCCCCGCTCAGGCGGCTCACACCGATCAGGAATAACGAAGCATGACCAGATTCATTGACAAGGTCGCGGTCGTCACCGGCGCCTCCAAGGGTATCGGCGCGGGTGTGGCGAAGCGCCTCGCAGCCGAAGGCGCCCGGGTCGTCGTCACCTACGCATCGAGCAGGGACGGCGCGGGCCGGGTCGTCGCCGACATCGCGCGTGCCGGCGGCACGGCGGTCGCCTTCGGCGCGAACGTGGCCAAGGAAGATGACGTGGTCCGGCTGTTCGACGAGGTCCGGCGGGCGTTCGGCCGGCTCGACGTCCTTGTCAACAACGCCGGCGTCTATGCACCTGGGCCGATCGAGGGCCTGTCGGTCGCGGAGTTCAACCGGCACTTCGATACCAACGTGCTCGGCCTCTTGCTCACGACGAAGCAAGCGGTCGCGCTGTTCCCGGAGACCGGCGGCAGCATCGTTAACATCGGCTCCGTGGTCAGCACGCTCGCGCCGCCGGGTGCCGCGATCTATGTCGGCACGAAGGGCGCGGTCAATTCGATCACGAAATCCCTGGCGAAGGAGCTTGCGCCAAGGAAAATCCGCGTCAACGGCGTCAACCCCGGCATGGTCCTCACCGAGGGTGTGCGGGCGGCCGGCATGGCCGGCGGCGAGTTCGAGGCGCAGATGCTTGCCATCACGCCGCTCGGGCGCATTGGTCGGCCCGATGACATCGCGGCCGCGGTTGCCTTCCTCGCCTCTGACGACGCGAGCTGGATCACCGGCGAGTCGCTCGTCGTCTCCGGCGGCAGCGGAATGTAGCCGGCTCGGTTCGCCCCACGACGGGACCGACAAACACGAATCTCGATGAAGCCGCTCCGCCTTCACCCGTGCGAGGCGGCCCGTTCGGAGGATCACTCATGACGGATTTCACGGTCGCGGAGACGGAGGTCGCCGAGCGCACGCGCACGTTCGATGACAGCCGGCCGCCCGCCCCTCGGACCAGACGGAAGGGAGCGGTCCTTGTGGTCGCCGTGCTGGCGGCGCTGGCGGCCGTCGGGGGCGAGCGTGCGTGGCGCGGCGCCGACACGCCCATCGCACCGCCGCCTCCACCGCCCGCGGTGACGGTCAGTGCGCCGCTGCAGGAGACCGTCGCGAGCACGACCGGCTTCCTCGGCCAGTTCTCGGCGGTCGATACGGTCGAGTTGCGCGCGCAGGTAGGCGGCACGTTGACCGCTATCGCCTTTCAGGACGGGCAGATCGTGCACAAGGGCGATCCGCTCTTCGTCATCGACCCGCGACCATTTCAGATCAGGCTCGACCAGGCTGTTGCGCAGCTTCAGACCGCTCAGGCGCGGGAGGCGCTGGCCGAAGCCGAGTTGTGGCGGGCCCAGCAACTGAAGCGGTCCGATTTCGGCTCGGCGGAAAACGTCGATCAGCGTGCCTCGGAGGAGCGCGGCGCGCAGGCCGCCATTGAGACCGCGAAAGCGGCCATCAAGGACGCCGAACTCGATCTCGAGTTCTCCCGCGTCGTCGCGCCGTTCACCGGGCGGATCGGCGCGCACCTGATCTCCGTCGGCAGTCTGGTGAGCGGCAGCCGCGGCGGGACGGCGGCCACGACTCTGCTTGCCACGATCGTCTCGCTCGATCCGATCCACCTCGATTTCGACATGAGCGAAGCCGATTATCAGGCGTATCAGCAAGCTCATCGTAAAGCCGGGCGGCACGACGACGTCGCCGTCAGCCTGGATGGCGACGGAAAGTTCGACCGCCACGGCACGCTCGACTTCATCGACAACGTCGTGAACCGGAGCAGCGGGACGATCCATGCACGCGCGACGGTGCCCAATCCGGACATGGCCATCACGCCCGGCCAATTCGCGCGCCTGCGCGTGGCGACCAGCGCCGCGGCTCCGGTTCTGCTGGTGCCCGCCGCCGCCATCGTTCCCGACCAGTCGCGGGAAATGGTGATGACGGTCGCGGCGGACGGCACCGTCGTCCCCAAGCCGGTCGAGACCGGCGACCTCTATCAAGGGCTTCGCATCATCCGCAACGGCCTGGCGCCGACCGACAGGATCATCATCGACGGCCTCGTGCGCGCCCGTCCGGGCGCGAAGGTCACACCGGTCCCCGGTTCCATCGCGGCCGGCCCTGGCCGCGGCGACGGTTAGAGCGTGATCGCTTGAGCCGGAGTCGTCGGAAAGCGTAAATCACGCTCTGAAAACAAAGTGCTGGAGCATGAGCGCTTCATCTTGAAGCGATCATGCTCCAGCGGAGCAACGTCACCATGCGCTTTACGCACCGCTTCATCGACAGTCCCATCCTGGCCACGGTGGTCAGCGTGTTCGTGACCCTGATCGGTCTCGGCGCCCTGGTCGTCTTGCCGGTTGCGCAATATCCGGAGATCGCGCCGCCGACGGTTCAGGTGACGACAAGCTATCCCGGCGCCTCCGCCGAGGTGGTCAGCCAGACCGTGGCGACGCCGCTGGAGCAGGAGATCAACGGCGTCGAGGACATGCTTTACATGAGCAGCCAGTCCACCGGAGACGGCAAGCTGACGATCACCGTCACTTTCCGGATCGGCACCGACCTCAACGTCGCACAGATGCTGACGCAGAACCGGGTGCAGGACGCCCTGCCGCGACTTCCCGAGGACGTCCAGCGCCTTGGTGTGCAGGTGAGAAAGGCGACACCGAACATCCTGCTGGCGGTGCATCTTTATTCGCCGGACGCATCGCGCGACCTGCTCTATTTGTCGAACTACGCCACCCTTCACATCAAGGACGCGCTGGCGCGACTGCCGGGGGTCGGCGACGTGCAACTGTTCGGCGCCCGCGACTATGCCATGCGCATCTGGCTCGATCCGGACAAAGTGGCCGCCTACCGGCTGAGCGCCGACGAGGTGCTCGCCGCCCTGCGCGCGCAGAACGTGCAAGTTTCGGCGGGGGTCCTGAACCAGCCTCCAGTGCCCGGCACCGCGGCGTTCCAGATCAACGTCCAGACCCTCGGGCGGCTGTCGAAGCCCGAGCAGTTCGCGGACATCATCGTCAAGGCCGACGCTAGCGGGCGGGTGACCCGTATCCGCGACATAGGTCGCGTCGAGATCGGCGCGTCCGACTATGGATCTACGGCCTACATGGACCGCAGCGACGGGCTGCCTCTGCTGATCTTCGCGCAGCCCGGCGCGAACTCATTGGCAGTGGAGCATGAGGTCCTCTCGACGATGGCGAGCCTGAAGAAGGATTTCCCGCCCGGTGTGGGTTCCATCGTCATCTACGACCCGACGATCTTCGTGGCGAAATCGGTGCATGAGGTCGTGAGCACCATCTTCGTCGCGATCCTGCTGGTGGTCGGCGTCGTGTTTCTGTTCCTGCAGACCTGGCGCGCTTCGATCATTCCCGTGGTCGCCATCCCGGTATCGCTGGTTGGAACTTTCACGGTGCTGTTCGCGCTCGGGATATCGCTCAATAATCTGTCGCTGTTCGGCCTTGTGCTGGCGGTCGGCATCGTCGTCGATGATGCCATCGTCGTGGTCGAGAACGTCGAGCGCAACATCCGCGCCGGCATGTCGCCCACCGCGGCGGCGCACCGGACGATGGACGAGGTCGGCGGCGCGCTGGTGTCGATCGCCCTGACCCTGTGCGCGGTGTTCGTCCCGTCGGCGTTCATCTCCGGCATCTCGGGGGAATTTTTCCGCCAGTTTGCGGTGACGATCGCGGCATCGACGGTCATCTCGTGCTTCGTGTCCCTGACCCTCAGCCCGGCGCTGTGCGCGCTGCTGCTCAAGCCGCATGGAACGCAGCAGAGCGCGCGAGGTGGCTTGCCGGGCCGGCTTCTCGCCGCCGCTTTCGGCCGCTTCAATCGCGGCTTCGACAGCCTGTCGCGCGGCTATGGCCAGCTCACGCGGCGGCTCGTGCGGGGCCTGATTGTTGTCGTGGCGATTTACGTCGCCCTGATCGGCACCGCCGGCTTCGAGTTCAGCCGCACGCCGACCGGGTTCATCCCCGAACAGGATCAGGGATACCTGATCACCGTCCTGCAACTGCCGCCTGGTGCCACGCTGGCGCGCACCGAACAGGTGGTGAAGCGGGCGACTGACATCATCCTGAAGACGCGCGGCATCGAGCACGTCGCGCCATTCGCCGGTCTGGATGCGACGAATTTCACCGTGGGGTCGAACTCCGGAACGATCTTCTCCGGCCTGCCGTCGCTGTATAACCACTCGCTGCCCGGCGTGACGGCCAACTCGGTGCTGGCGGATCTGCGCAAGCGCCTGTCGGTGATTCAGGATGCGTACGTGCTGACCATCCCGCCGCCGCCGGTGCAGGGCATTGGCAATGCCGGCGGCTTCAAGATGATGCTCGAGGATCGCGCCGGGTTAGGCTCGCAGGCGCTGGTGAACGCCGCGCAGGCGCTCGTCGGGGCGGCCAACAAGGATCCGGCTTTCGCCGGCGTGTTCACGCTGCTCAACACGGGATCGCCCTCGCTGTATGCCGACATTGACCGCATGAAGGCCGAGAAGGTCGGCCTTACGCCGAGCGACGTGTTCGACACGCTGCAGGTCTATCTCGGCTCGCAGTATGTGAACGACTTCAACCTTCTTGGGCGAACCTATCAGGTGATCGTCCAGGCGGACGGCCGGTTCCGGCGCGACCAGCAGGACCTGATGGGCCTGAAGGCACGCAATGCGATGGGCGAGATGGTGCCGATCGGGACCGTGGCGCAACTGAAGGATGCGACGATCCCGTATCGCGTGCCCCGCTATAACCTTTACCCCGCGGCCGAGGTTCAGGGCGTGGCGGCGCCGGGCGTTGCCACCGGCACGGCGCTGCGCCGGATGGAGGAGCTCGCCCACCAGGTCCTTCCGCCCGGCATCGGTTTCGAATGGACCGAGATCGCTTATCAGCAGGAGCAGAAGGGCACGCCGACGATTCTGGTGTTCGGCGCCGCGGCCCTGTTCGTGTTCCTGGTGCTGGCCGCCAAGTACCAGAGCTGGAAGCTGCCGCTCTCGGTCGTGCTGATCGTGCCGATGTGCCTGCTCGCCTCCGTCAGCGGGCTGCTGTTCCGCGGCATGCCGATCGACATCCTGGCGCAGATCGGCTTCGTGGTCTTGGTCGGGTTGGCGGCGAAGAACGCGATCCTGATCGTCGAGTTCGCAAAGCAGGCGCAGGACGGCGGCAGCGCGCCGGCGGACGCGGCCGTACATGCGGCGCAGACGCGGCTGCGGCCCATCCTGATGACGTCGCTCGCCTTCATCCTCGGCGTCGCGCCGCTGGTGGTCGCGACCGGCGCCGGAGCGGAGATGCGGCAGTCGCTCGGCACCGCCGTGTTTGGCGGCATGCTCGGTGTCACCGGGTTCGGGCTGCTCTTCACGCCGGCTTTCTACACGCTCATGCAGCGGATCGGCATCGCCCGCCGTCGGGGGGCATCGGACCGGCACGAAGCACGAGAGCAGGACGATAAGACCCAAGCCGTTGCGTCTGGAACGGCTCGGCCACAAGCTGGCTACTGACAAAGGTCCCGAACAGGGGTTCGGAGGAGCAACGGAACGGAGCGAATGGGTGGCGCACCGGAACACGGAGTGACCGGATGATCGCGCCGGCCGCCCTGTTGGCGCGCCGACCGATTGACTTCGATAGTCCGCAGTATGCGCGACGCGCGAACGAGTTGCAGACGATAACCAACAGCGGCCTGCTTACAACGGCCACATCGCCTTTACGGTTTTCTTGCGGACCGGGCTGCGTGGAGGTGCACTACCCTAAGAATGGCAAGATGGTGCCGCACGGTGGTGGCGCTGAAGTCATCGGTTCACGTATCTCCAGCCAGCTTCTCATCGCTCGGTTTCGGCTGGGTCGCGATGGGAATCCGGGTCAGCGCCATCAGCAAGGCACCGCGGCCCACGGACGGATCTTCCGCGCGACGCATCGCCGCCCGCGCTGCCAGGCAAAGGGCAATCAGCCCGATCAAACCGGCCGGCAGGAGAATGGGGAAAAGATAAACGAGCATATGAACCTCGCTCCGCCGCACCACCGCGAAAGAGATGGCCCCAAACTGGCTTCGCTTGCCATCGTTGCGCGATGGATGCCCGCTACCCGTCTTCGCAGGCACAAGCTTCGCGGGCATGACGAGTCACGCGCCTAACCTCAGTTGGATTGTGGTGGAGCCGACTTCAATGTGCCGGCTGCGGCGGCAAATCCGCCCTGCGCCGGCACCGCTCCCGGCCGGGTCGGCAGCCAGCGCGGCCAGCCGATCGAGCGCGGCACGGCCTCGGCCGGCGGGTGGGGAGAACTCACACCCGCCGGTGTATCGCATCAGCCGGCTACGGGTCAGCCGCCCGGTCTTGGTGTCGATGGAAAACCGCGCGATCACCGTGTTGTCAGGCGCCGCATAGGCGAAACCGATTTGCCCATCCGGCGCCCGGCCCGACATCGATTACCTTCCAGGTGTGGTTCCCGTTCCACACCAGCAACGCCTGGGCGATCGTCTGCGACATCCGCCGGCGTCAACTGACGATCGTCGGGGCGGTGGAACAGCGCGAACGTGCCCGGCTCGAACGGTCGCCGGCGCCCCTCACCGCGTTCCCAGCGATGATGCATCCAGCGCATCCATCCCGGCCCGCCCAGGGCCCGCGGGCCGGCCGGTCCATCGGCGGGCGGCGGAGCGCCTGGGGCTCCCGGCGGCGGCGGAGCCGGCTGGGCCTGCGCCAGCAAGGCCCCGCCGCCCGCCGCGCCGGCAATCGAAACAGCCGCGATCGCGGCCAGAACGGTTCTTCGCATTTCCGGTCTCCCATGTCTTGCGAACCGCCCGAACATGGGTCACCCACATTGCCGCCATGCGCCGGCCGGGCGACGAAATGCAACCAACTGCAACACAAGCTGCGGCGAGGCAGCGAACCGCCTATTATCTCGGCATGGAACAGACGCCGCATATTCTTGTGGTGGACGACGACCGGGAGATCCGCGAGCTGCTCGGCCGGTTCCTGGAACGCCACCAGTTGCGCGTCACCGTCGTGCGCGACGCGCGGGAGGCCCGCCGCGCCTGGCCCGCCGGGCACTACCACCTGGTCGTCCTCGACCTCATGCTGCCCGGCGAAAGCGGCCTCGACCTGGCCCGCTGGATGCGCTCCCAGTCCGACGTGCCGATCGTCATGCTGACCGCCATGGGCGAGGAAACCGACCGCATCATCGGCCTGGAACTCGGCGCCGACGACTACATGCCCAAGCCGTTCAACCCGCGCGAGCTGCTGGCGCGCATCCGCGCGGTGCTGCGCCGCGTCGGCGACGGCGCCGGCCAGCGCACCGAACCGGGCGCCCGCGCGCTGCGCTTCGGCGGCTGGACGCTCGAACCCTCCCGCCGCCGGCTGCTGAACACGGAAGGCGCCGAGGTCATCCTGACCGGCGGCGAATACGACCTGCTGCTCGCGCTGGTCGAACGCGCCAACCGGGTGCTGACGCGGGACATGCTGCTGGACCTGCTGCGCGGGCGGCAGGCCGGGCCGTTCGATCGCGCCATCGATGTCGCGGTCAGCCGGCTGCGGCGCAAACTGGAAGACGACGGCCGCAACGCCCAACTCATCAAAACCGTCCGCGGCGGCGGCTACGTGCTCGCGGCGACAGTCGAAAGGCTCTGATGCGGGTGGGGATGGTCGGTCGTCAAGGAAGGCAAGGGGGGCGCTGCCCCCCTCGACCCCCCGCCAGGGGACTAGTCCCCTGGACCCCTGCGACTGGTTTGGTGCGAAGGGGGCCTGGCGAGACCGTGCCGACTGGCACGGTCTCGCCCAGGCCCCCTTCGCACCAAACCAAACAAATGGGTTCCAAGGGCTTGCCCTTGGCGGGGGTCCAGGGGGCAGCGCCCCCTGGCCTTGCTTTGAACGCCCACGACCATCGCCACTCGCATGAGCCTTCGGCTGTGGCCGCGGAGCCTCGCCGCGCGGACGGCGGTGGTTCTGCTGGTGGGTCTGGCTCTGGTGCAGGCGGCCGGGCTGACCATTCACGCGTTCGACCGGATGGACGTGCAGCGTCTGGCGCAGGCGCGCAACGTGACCGTCCGTGTGATGGCGCTGTACCGCAGCGTGGTGATGACCACACCGGACGACCGTGACCTGGTGTTGCAGGAGATGCGCCAGGCGCCGGGGATGATGGCGGAGCTGAGCAAGTCCGCCCCGGTCGGGCCGCTGCCCGAGGCGCCGCCGATCGTCCAGCGCATGCTGCGGGTGAACCTGGACCTGGTGCCGATGCCGCCGCGGCTGCGCCCGGCTCAGACACTGGTGCTGGGCGGTCACGACGTGCACCAGCTTCTGATCGGGCTGCGCATGCCCGATGGGGAGTGGCTGAACGTGACCGCCGCGCTGCCGCCGCTGCGGCCGTGGCACTCGCCGACCTTCCTGTGGGCCTTCGTGCTGATGACGCTGGCGGCGGCGGCGCTGACCCTGTGGGCGGTGCGGCGGCTGACTGCGCCGGTGCGCACGCTGGCCGCGGCGGCCGAGGCGCTGGGCCGTGACGTGAACGCCCCGCCACTGCCCGAAGACGGGCCGCTGGAGGTCGCCACCGCCGCAGCGGCCTTCAACTTGATGGCCGCGCGCATCCGCCGTTTCGTGCAGGACCGCACGGAGATGCTGACCGCGATCGGCCATGACCTGCGCACGCCGATCACCCGGCTGAAGCTGCGCGCCGAGTTCATGGACGACGAGGAGCAGCGGCGGAAGATGCTGGGCGACCTGGAGGAGCTGGAGGCGATGGTATCGGCGACGCTCGCCTTCGGCCGCGACGCCAAGACGACGGAGCCGGTATCGTCACTCGACCTGCCGGAGCTGCTGCGGACCGTGCTGGACGAGGCCGCCGACGCGCGGCCGGATGCGGCGGAGCGGCTGGCCTACGAGGGGCCGCCGCATTTGACGGTGCGGGCGCGGCCATTGAGCCTGAAGCGGGCGTTCGCCAATCTGGTCTCCAACGCGGTGAACTACGGCGGCAGCGCGCGGGTGCGGCTGGTGCCGGCCGAACTCGGGCGTGCTGGCGGTCGAGGTGGAGGATGCCGGGCCGGGAATCGCGCCCGCCGAACTGGAGCGGGTGTTCGAGCCGTTCCATCGCGGCGAGCCAAGTCGCTCGCGGGAGACCGGCGGGGTCGGGCTGGGGCTGCCGATCGCCCGCAACATCATGCGCGCACATGGCGGCGATGTGATACTGGCCAATCGGGCCACCGGCGGCGTCCGGGCAACGGCAACACTGCCGGCGTGAGGAGATCGGCTTGTGGACTTTCTCGTCATCATGCGGATGCGCGACCCGGTCGATCCGGAAACTCAGCGTCGGCGGGAAGCGGCCCGGCCTGATCATCTGGAGCATGCGGCCAGGCTGCAGCAGCAGGGCCATTTGCTGATCGGTGGCGCGATCTTCCTCGAAGACGGAACAACGCCGGCGGGTTCGGCGGCGGTGGCGCGGTTCAATTCGCGCGAAGCGCTGGAGGCCTGGTTGCACAACGATCCCTACACGCAGGCCGGCGTGTGGGAGCGGTTCGAGATCATCCCATACCGCGTCGCGCCGCATTACCTGCACCTGCTGCCGAAGATCGGCGACGGATAAGCGGCCGGGTTGCCGAGCCGGGCTGCGGCGTGCGAGGGAGGCGGCGGTTCGACCCCTCGCCCAACCCCCTCCCACAAGGGGAGGGGGAGGCGACCGTCGCTCCCCTCGTCGGACGGGGTTGCGGGAGGGGCCGGCCAGCCGGAGTAAGCCCACCGTCGGAGCCCAATGGACGCCGTCACGCCCGCCCCGATCATGCCGGCCGCCGACACCACGCGCGCTCTGCTGGCCCGGCTCTGGCGCGAGCACGTCAGCCATTACACGCCGCGGCTGCTGCTGGTCCTGCTGCTGACTGCGCTGATGGCCGGTACCGACCGCACTGTATCCGGTGGTGATCGACCACGCCTTCGCCATGTTCACCAGCCGCGACCCGCGCATCCTGTACCAGGTCCCGGCGCTGGTGGTGGCGGTCACCTCCGTGAAGGCGGCGGCGCAGTATTTCCAGAGCATCCAGGTCCAGCGGGTCGTCCTGCTGGTGATCCGTGAGCTGCAGGGGCGGATGTTCGCGCACCTTGTTCATGCCGACCTGGCCCGGCTGGAGCGTGAATCGCCGGCCCAGCTTGCGGCCCGGTTCACGACGGATGCCACCATCATCCGCAACTCGCTCACCCGCGCGGTGCAGGGAGTGGCGGACGTCATCACGGTGATCGGGCTGGTGGCCTCGATGCTGTATCTCGACTGGGTGCTGACGCTGATCGGTGCGGTGATGTATCCGCTGGCGGCGGTGCCGATTCAGCGCATCGGCAAGCGGGTGCGGCGCGCCTCCGGCGGGATGCAGGAGCGTACCGGCGAGGCCGCTGCGCTGCTGAACGAGAGCTTCGCGCAGGCCCGGACGGTGCGCGCCTATCGGTTGGAGCAGCCGGAGCAGCATCGCGCCGAGGCGGCGTTCACCCAGCTTTTTCGAGCGCTGATGCGGATGACCAAGGGGCGTGCCGCGATCGATCCGGTGCTGGAGGTGCTGGGCGGCGCTGCCGTGGCGCTGGTGATCGGCTTCGAAGGCTGGCGGGCGGCGGTCGGCGCGCACACGCTGGGCAATTTCACCGGGTTCGTTGCCGCCCTGCTGATCGCCTCGCGGCCGCTGCGGGCGCTTGGGTCGTTGAACACCGCGCTGCAGGAGGGTCTCGCCGGGCTTGTGCGGGTGTTCGGGGTGATCGATGAGAGCCCGACCATCATCGATACGCCTGGGGCTATGCCGCTGCCGCCTGGGCGCGGCCGGGTGGTCTTCGAATCGGTGGGGTTCGTCTATCCGGACGGGCGCGCCGGGCTGGACGGGCTCAGTTTCGAGGCCTCGCCCGGCAGCACGGTCGCGCTGGTGGGACCGTCGGGCGCCGGCAAGTCCACGGCGCTGGCTTTGATCCCTCGCTTGCACGACGTGACCAGCGGCAGCGTGCGGATCGACGGTGCGGATTTGCGTCGGGTCACGCTGGCGAGCCTACGCGACGCGATCGCTTATGTCGGCCAGGACACGCTGCTGTTCGACGACACGATCACTGCGAACATCCGAATGGGCCGCGCGGACGCCAGTGAAGCGGAGATCGAAGCGGCGGCCGCGGCCGCGGCCGCCGCCGACTTCATCGCCGCGCTGCCACAGGGCTATGGCACGCGGGTCGGCCCGGGGGGGCAGCGGCTGTCGGGCGGGCAGCGCCAGCGCGTGGCCCTCGCCCGTGCGTTGCTGCGCAATCCGCGCATCCTGCTGCTCGATGAAGCGACCAGCGCGCTGGATACCGAGAGCGAGGCCGCCGTGCAGATCGCTCTGGCGCGCCTGCGGCAGGGGCGCACGACGATCGTGGTGGCGCATCGGCTGTCCACCGTGCGCGACGCGGACCTGGTGATCACCATCGCCGACGGACGCGCGGCGGAACACGGCACGCACTCGGAGCTGCTGGGGCGGGACGGGCTGTATGCCCGGCTGGTGCGTAGCCAGGCGTTGGCACAGTAGAGAGGTTGGGCAGCGTCAGCGACCGCGGCGGCATGCTCATCATGCGGTTCCTGGAAGAGAGCTTCCCGCTGTATCATGCGCCCGCATCGCCTCGGTCGGAGTCGGCGTCCTGCTCTCCGACGGGCGCCGCGTACCGGCAAGGCGTGATCGGAGGTTCGCTTGCTTCGGCTCCCACTCGTTCTCGCCGTGCTCGCCACGGCGCTGGTTGCCGCCGCGCCGGCCCCGGAGCCGCCCACCAAGGCGGAACCAGCTCCGGCGGCGCCAGCCCATCCGGCTTCTCCGCCGGGCATTCCGGTGACCAACATGCCGCCCAACAAGGTGATTGCGGTGCTCGGTCAGCCGGTTGTCGGGCCGCTCGGCGGGGTGGTCGGGCGGCTGGTGGATGTGCTGGTGGGCAAGGAGGGCACGCCGGAAGCGGCGGTGATAGATTTTGGCGGCTTCCTGGGCGTCGGCAGCCGCAAGATCGCGGTGCGCTGGAACACGCTGCACTTCAATCCGGGCGACGACAAATACCCCGTCGTGCTTGATCTCATGCCGGCGCAGATCAAAGCTGCCCCGAGCTACCAGGGCGAGACCAAGCCCGCCCCGGTGGTGGTAGCCCCATGGGAACCGCCTGCCTCACCCCCTGGAACACCGGCTGGCGCACCGACCGCAGCACCCGCTTCCGGACCGCCAGCCACACCGCCTGCCGTAGCGGCTGCCGCGCCCCCTGCCGCGCGTTCTGGTGCGCCGGTCGCCGCATCGCCTGCCGCACCCGCGTCCGGACGCCGCCACACGCCGTACGCTGCCGCGGCCCCTGCAGCGCCCCCTGCAGCGCGTTCTGGTGCGCCGGTCGCCGCATCGCCTGCCGCACCCGCGTCCGGACCGCCACCCACACCGCCTGCCGTAGCGGCTGCCGCGCCCCCTGCCGCGCGTTCTGGTGCGCCGATCGCCGCATCGCCTGCCGCACCCGCGTCCGGACCGCCACCCACACCGCCTGCCACCACATCCCCTGCCGCAACCCCTGTTGCACCGCTCGGCCCACAAGGTGTTGCACCACCGGCCGGATCCGCTTCCAAGCCGTCAGTTACGTCCCCTGGCACGCCCCCTGGCACGCCCCCTGCCACGCCCCCTGCCACGCCCCCTGCCATATCCCCGGGCGCCTCGCCGCCCGCACCGTCCGCCAAACCGACCGCGCCGCAATAACCCGATGCCGCGTGATGGTTCGCTCCCGTCGAAGCGCAGTCTGCGGGCGCTCGACCTTCTCAACTTCTTTATGGCCGACGTGCAGACCGGCTTTGGCCCGTTCGTCGCCGTCTATCTGACCACGCACAAATGGACCGAGGTCGGGATCGGCCTGGCGCTCAGCCTGGGGACCATTACCTCGGTGGTCAGCCAGCTTCCGGCCGGGGCGATCGTCGATGCGATGAGCAGCAAGCGGGCGGCGGCCGCGGCGGGCATCATCGCCGTGATCGGGGCGGCACTGATGCTGGCGGTGCTGCCGTATGAGCTGCCGGTCATGGTTGCCGAGGTGCTGCACGGCTTTGCCAGCAGCGTGATCACCCCGGCGATTGCCGCGATCAGCCTGCGCCTGGTCGGCCACGCGACCCTGGGCGAGCGGCTGGGTCGCAACGCCTCGTTCGCCTCGATCGGCAACGGTGTGGCGGCGGGCGTGATGGGCGGCATCGGCACCTATCTCTCCAGCGCCTCGGTGTTCTGGTTGACGGCCGGGCTGGGTATTCCGGCGCTGCTCGCGTTGTGGCAGATCGCGCCGAGGAAACATGTCGCCGCGGCGGCGCCTACGGCCGGTATCGACTGGCGCGGGCTTCGGCTGCTGTTCACCGATCGGCGGCTGCTGGCGTTCGGGGCCTGTGCGCTGCTGTTCCATCTGTCGAATGCGGCGATGCTGCCGCTGGCAGCGTCCGAGGTGACCAAGCGAGCCGGGGACCTCGCGAACCTGATCATCGCCGCCTGCATCATGGTGCCGCAGGCGGTGGTGGCGGTGACCTCGCCGTGGATCGGGCACCACGCCAACGGCTGGGGGCGGCGGCCGATCCTGCTGCTGGGCTGGGGGGCGCTGCCGGTGCGCGGGCTGCTGCTGGCACTGTTGCCGGGGCCGTGGTTGCTGGTCGCCGGACAGTCGATCAGCGGGATCAGCGCCGCGGTGTTCGGGGTGATGCTGCCGCTGATCGCGGCCGACCTGACGCGCGACAAGGGGCATTTCAATCTGTGCATGGGCGCCTTCGGCCTGTGCGTGGCGGGTGGCGCCACATTGAGCACCGCGATGGCGGGCTGGATCGCTGAACTCGGCGGGGCAGATGGCGGCGTTTCTGGCGCTGGCCGCGGCTGGGGCCGTCGGGACCCTGCTGGTTTGGGCAGTGATGCCGGAGACCGTGGAATCCGCCGCCGGCGGCGCGGGTTCTGCTTTCCCAGTTGCGAGTGAGGCTCTTGCCCCGACGCGATCGGTGTCGGCGCGCCGCGGCGCAGCGGATGAGGGGCGCGTCGGGGGATAACATAGCGGTCCTCAGGAAACTTGCCGCATGCTCGCAATCCGCAGCGTGCGTCGGGATTCTGGCTGGCGCTGATGTACATCGTGATTTGCCGGAGTGCTCCGATGTACATCCGGCGTTAGCGGGTTGGTAACCAAGGACCTCCGCCCCTTACATCAATCGCCCAACAGACTGACGTACTCCCGGCTGCACTGGGACGCGGGTCGATCTTACGGGCGTCTGGTATACCTCGACCCCGAGGGAGTACGGCGCAAGCGGTCGAGAATGTTTCTCACGGGGAACCACGAAGACTCCACGGAGAGCCACGAAGGTCGGGAATTGTGCTCGATCGCGCATCGACCAGAAATTGGCCCGCGGCGCTGTATCCGGCGGGCCGATCGACGAGACTCCGTGGCGCTTCGCGCATCTTCGTGGCCCTCCGTGCGGACATTTTTGAAGCGCACCGATCATGGATGGCGGGCTTGCCCGCTCGCCGGGTGCCGGGTTCGAGGCAGACGTAGGCATAGCCGGCGGAGATGACCATTCCTCCAAGCCATGGCCCAACGGTGTTGCCGACGTTGAAGCCGAGATATTGACAGCGCTTTCGAGCGTCGGCGCCGCCCGCGCCTCCCGCATGACCTGCGCCTGCAGCGCGGGACGG
Source organism: uncultured Pseudomonadota bacterium (assembly GCA_963764525.1). Lineage (GTDB taxonomy): Bacteria > Pseudomonadota > Alphaproteobacteria > Acetobacterales > Acetobacteraceae > DATDIC01. The sequence continues at coordinate 69,312 of CAVXTC010000003.1, forward strand.
GTCGCAAGCGACGCGACACCAAAGACGAAGACGCACATGATCGGCTTCCTGAACGGTTTCATCTCCGCGCGGAGATCGGAGGCGCGCAATTCTGTTTTCTGGTCTGTTCTCTGGGGTTGGCGGGGGAGCAACTTCGCCAGCGCGGCGAGCGCCATTGCGGCGAAGATCGCCACACCCAGAAGTTGGCGGCCGGACATCCAACGTCACGCCAAAGCTGGCCGCGATCCGTTCACACAGATCAGCCCGACGCCAGCGTACCACGCCATCCTTCGCCAGGTCCGGACCAGCTTCCACCCACGTGGCCAATTCCGACTGCTGCTCGGCCGACAGCGACGGCGGGCGGCCCGGATGCGAACGATCGGACAAGCCCTCCAGGCCGTCGGCGTTGAACCGATCCACCCAGTCACGCAGCGTCTGACGATCCATCGCCGATGCCGCGGCCGCTTCACTGCGCGAACGACCGTCAAGCACCATCGCAATCGCCAGCGCCCGACGCGTCACTTTAGGGTCGCCCGCGCGCGCCGCCTCCCGCCGCAGCTCCACCGCCGTCACCGTCCGCGTGATGCCAATCGCCACCATCCCAGCCTCCGCCAATTCACCAGAGGCGATAGCGACTCAGATTGCCGCCGATTCGGGACCCCCGGAGTCAGGAAATCCGCGCGTTGGTATGACCTAACACCATGAGCCCAAAGGATACACCCTCGCTCGTGGGACCGGAGCGGCCCGTGGATGCCCACCTTCGCGGGCATGGCATCGGGAGGGTCGCGAAAGGGTTTGGCTAGCCAACTCATCGGGCTGGCCCGAGCGCACCGGTGCGGGCGGCCTCAATTCTCGGCAGAGCCACCTCAACGACATGCAGATAGTCGCCGTGTGGCAGGTCGTCGTGCGGATCGAGACGCAGATTGGCGACGATATCCGGCGCGATTGCCAAATAGGCGTCGTGATCGTCGTTGATGGCCACCGCGCCGGGCAGGGGTGGGACGCCTGCCTCGCGATAGGCATTCAGCCAGTCTCGCACCAGACGGATGATTTCGCGCACGTCGTTGGCATGCGCCTCGATATCCATGCCGGAGATGTCCGACAGAGTCTTGTCGTAGCGGTGCGCTTCGGCATCGAGGATCAGGCTCTTGCGACGCCGCTGCAGCAGCGGACCGGCCAAGCGCAGGCCGAGATCAGCCCCCAACTCCAAAGGCATGTTGAAGCGCGGCAGGCGGGACTTACGATCCAGTTCCACCCGCGAGATGTCGTGGATCGACCGGTCGCATCCAGTTATCATCGTGACGATCTCGGTGAAACGCACGACACCGCTGTCGCTGTAGTCCAGCGCGCAACGCGGGGTGTAAGCGCAGGCCATGGTGACGAAACAGACCGCCCGCAGCAGCGGCTTGTAGTCGGGGTCAAAGGGACAGTTGATGAAGACCGATCGCGCCCGGTTAGGCTTTGGTCCTACCGGCGAGGGCATCGGCGTTCTTCGCGATGGCGGCTTCGACGGCCTGTTTGATCTGGTCGAGAGTGAAGCGCGACCGCCCATTCGTCGCCTGAAGGCGCACGCCGCGGTAGGTCGAGCCCGCCTTGGCAGTCCGATGCCCGGTCTTCGGCACAGATGGTTTGGCGCGAGCGGTCATCCCCCCAAATATGAGCGACATCGGTGCCGAAGACAATATCGCGCCGCCCCGCCTCCAGGGTGGACCGGACGCTAATTGTCAATCTCGCTGCTCCTCTCCCGTTCGGGGGCCGTGAGCGCCTGCTTTTTAAAAGCGGCGGGATTCGCTGGGAGATGCGACTTCCTTCGGATGAATCACAGAAACAGCCTGGCCAGTAGCGGGTCCAACAGGACAAGACCGACATGCCTGACCGCTGCGCTGCCCAGATCGTCGATAATCGCCTTGCCTGGGACCTCGCTCTCCGAAGGTAAAATGAGCGATAACCGCTGACTGAGCGTCGAATAGGCCAGCAATAACTGGACGATGCTATCCCGTGCGCGACGAGAAAGGCTGTTGCGGATGACGGGACCACTTCTGCGTTTGTGCAAGCGAAAATGCATCCCCAAAAATGATGAGGCATCTTGCGCCTAATCACGTCCTTCATCGTGCGAAGCGTCCACCCACGCGGCAATACCTGGATCCGCTACGGAACGCAGGGCGGGGAGACCGGAGAGCTCAACCAATCTCAGGCGGGCGGCCGTTCCCGGTGCAGACGCGTTATCGACGTAGCATCGCGACGCACGGCTTTTCCGCACTCTGGGACGCCAAACAAGCGCAGCTTGCCCACCCCGGTCCCTTCGGCTACATGCCGCGCATCGCGCCGACCGACCAGGGGACCACCCCGGGCCGGCGACGAATGCATTGCCGCCTCGGGAACATCCCCTCGGGCGCACTTCCGGGAGCCGATCATGCCCACTATCGTCACCATCGAGGCCGAGGCGCGCGACCGCGCCGGTAAGGGCGGTGCCCGCGCCACGCGCCGAGCCGGCCGGGTCCCCGGCATCGTCTATGGCGCCCACGAGCCAGCCAGCCTGATCGCGCTCGATCCCCGCACCGTGCTGCGCGAACTGCACCGTCCGGGCTGGCAGTCGCGCGTCTATGAGCTGAAAACCAACGGCCACGCCATCCGTGCCCTGATCCGCGACGTGCAGTACCACCCGGTCAGCGACGCCCCCGAGCACGTCGATTTCCAGCGCCTCGCGCCCGGCGAGCCCATTCGCGTGGCGGTGCCGGTGCATTTCGACAACGAGGGGCTGTCCACCGGCCTCAAGCGCGGCGGCGTGCTGAACGTGATCCGCCACACGGTCGAGGTGTACTGCGATCCGGACAACATCCCCGAACAGTTCACCGCGGACCTGACCGGCCTGGATTTCAACGACAACGTGCGCTGGCACGATCTGAAGGGATCCGACGGCGTCCGGCCGGTGATCGCCGGCCGCGATTTCGTGGTGGCCACGGTGGCACCGCCCACCAAGATGGGCGACGCCGCGCCGGAATCTCGCGGCCTCGGCTGCGGCGGCGCCGGCGGCGGCTGCTCCGGCCGCGGCTGCCCCGGCGGCGGCCGCCCCGGCCAAGGCGCCGGCCAAAGGCGGGCGTGGTGATCGCGGGGATCGCCGGAAGTAAGTTGCGGGTGACACGGTGCTGCTCTGGGTGGGCCTCGGCAATCCGGAGCCGGGGATGGCGCGGAACCGGCACAACATCGGCTTCATGGCGCTAGATACGATCGCCATCCGCTACGGCTTCGGCCCCTGGCGGCAGCGCTTCAAGGGGCTGGTTGCGGAAGGCACGGTTGCCGGACAGAAGGTGCTGGGGCTGAAGCCGCGCACCTACATGAACGCTTCCGGCGAAAGCGTGCAGGCGGCGATGGCGTTCTACAAGCTGCCGCTGGACGCCATCACCGCGTTCCACGACGAGCTGGATTTGGTGCCGGGCAAGGTGCGGGTGAAACTTGGCGGCGGCTCGGCCGGGCATAACGGGCTGCGCAGCATGGACCGGATGCTGGGCTCGCCGGACTATTGGCGGGTGCGGCTGGGGATCGGGCATCCGGGCGACAAGGAGCGCGTGCTCGGCCATGTGCTGAGCGATTTTGGGCCGGCCGACCGGGACTGGCTGCTGCCGCTGCTGGATGCGGTGGCCGACGCGGCGCCGCTGCTGATCGAGGGCCGGCCGGAGGATTTCATGACCAAGGTCGCGCTGCTGGCGCGGGAAAACGAGACGTAAAAATGGGATTCAACTGCGGCATCGTGGGGCTGCCCAACGTGGGTAAGTCCACGCTTTTCAATGCCTTGACGGAAACCGCCGCGGCCGCCGCGGCGAATTATCCGTTCTGCACGATCGAGCCGAATGTGGGGCGCGTGCCGGTGCCAGACCGCCGGCTGGACACGCTGGCGGCGATCGGCAAGTCGGCCCGCATCGTGCCGACCACGCTGGAATTCGTCGATATCGCCGGCCTGGTGCGCGGGGCGTCGCGCGGGGAGGGGCTGGGCAACCAGTTCCTGGGGACGATCCGCGAAGTGGACGCCATTATCCACGTCCTGCGCTGCTTCGAGGATCCGGACGTGGCGCACGTTGAAGGCTCGGTCGACCCGATCCGCGATGCGGAGACGGTGGAGACTGAGCTGATGCTGGCCGATCTGGACAGCCTGGAGCGGCGGCTGACCGGGCTGACCAAGCGGGCGCGGGGCGGCGACAAGGACAGCATCGCGCAACTGGCGCTGATCGAGCCGATCATGGCCGCGCTGGCGGCCGGACGGCCCGCCCGCACGGCGATCCCGCCCGGCGAGACCGAAGCGGCGCGGCGGTTGCAGCTTCTGACGGCCAAGCCGGTGCTCTACGTGTGCAACGTCGAGGAAGGCGCGGCGGCGGGTGGAAACGCCTGGTCGGCGCGGGTCGCCGAGCGGGCCGCGGCCGAAGGGGCGCGGTCGGTGGTGGTGTCCGCCGGGATCGAGGCCGAGGTGGCGCAATTGCCCGAGGCGGATCGGGGCGAATTCCTGGCCGGGCTGGGGCTGCACGACAGCGGCTTGGATCGGGTGATCAGGGCCGGGTACGATCTATTGGGACTGATCACGTTTTTCACCGTGGGGCCGAAGGAGGCGCGGGCCTGGACGGTGGTGCAGGGGAGCAAGGCGGCCGCCGCGGCCGGGGTGATCCACGGCGATTTCGAGCGCGGGTTCATTGCGAGCGAAACCATTGGATACGAGGATTACGTGGCGTGCTCCGGGGAGATCGGGGCGAAGGAAGCCGGGAAGATGCGGGTAGAGGGGAAGGAGTACGTGGTACGGGACGGCGACGTGTTGCTGTTCCGGTTCAATGTGTGAGGCGCTTGACGGTCGGCCGGGCGAGCCGAGGCCTGGGCGCCGCGGACCAAGTGGTCGCTTCGAACTCTTCGACGATCGCCTGGTGCGGCCGCAATGGGCTGACCGAGCCGACAACGCCCATCACTCGACACTGGCGCCCCGCGGACGCTGGTGTTTCGCCGGCACTCGTCCGGCGCAGTGGCTGTCGCAGACCCACGCCGCGATTGGCGCATTGAACGCCTGCTCGTAGCGGTCCTTCAGCTCCGCGGCGGTGTCCTGCGCCTTGATCCATTGCGGCCCGGTGCCCGCCATCACCGTGTGATAAAGCTGCGGCACATCCCGCCGATACTCCGGCTCGCGCAGCGCCAGCCGGCGATGCCTGAAATCTATGTCGAAGTGATCCAGCAGGAAGCGATAGGCCGGCAACTCACTCAGCAGCACCGTGATCAACTCTTCGGCTTGTGTCGGCTCGAATTCGATCAGGTCGAGGATCGCCTTCCGCGCGCTCTCGAACGCCAGGAACTGCATGTAGATCACGTTGCAGACGGCATGGTGCCACACATCGGCATCGCGCGTGCCGGCAGCGCCGGGTTGCAGGTCCCCGAGCTTGCGCGTGGTATCGCGCATGACCTTCGAGTAGGTGTAGAAGGCCGTTACGTTCTTTACCACGCCAGCTTCAAGCGATTGCAGGTCCTTCACGGTGGCGTCGAACACCGGGAAATAGCTTTCCTGGGAGGTGAATCGGCTGGCCCCTACTGGTCCGGCACCGGCGGCAGCGGTCGCAACGGCATCGGCATCGAAGCTGGCGGTCAGGCGGTTCACCAGGTCCACGATGGTGCCGACGCGGCACAGCGTCGCGATCTCGCAGGCGAACAGATCCACCACGCCCAGCCGCGTGCTGCCGGTCTGATAGGTCCACGCCAGCACCGCGCAGCCGACCGATCCGACGGCGCCGATGAAGATACCGGTGTCCGACACCAAATCGAACGTGATCCGCGCCCACGACCAGAAGCCGTGCGGAGGTGCTTTCTTTTCCCACGCCAGCATCACCTGGTGCTCGAAATCGAAAGCCAGGGCCAGCACGGAAGTCGCGATGATCAGGATGATCGTGACCCAGAAGATCAGCCGCAGATCCGTCACATGGCGGGACTTGCCGAGCCGGACGAAGGTGGACGATTGATCCCCGCGATGCAGGTCCCGGATGATGGGGAACGGCGACAGGGCGGAGAGCAGGCGCATTGGCGGGCTCCGTGGCGACAGTGCAGCCCAGCAGGAAGTGCGACGCGCGGCTGTGACATAGATCACAGCCGCTGCGCTGTCATCCCGGCAACCCCCAGCCGAGCCACTCGCACAGCCCCCGGCCCATCACCCATTCCTTATCGGCCGCCGACAGGAACGGCAGTTCCTCGGTGAACATCGTCGCCGCCTGACGGTATGTGCAGGGCTGCCCGGTAAGATCGGCCCGCCACAAGCTCAGCCTGCGCGACCTGGCGGAGATGTTCCTCCTCCGCGGCTTCGTGTTCACCTACGAGGCGGTCCGGGAATGGGAAGCCAAGCTCACGCCTGCATTGGCGGAGGATCTGCGCCGGAGGCGGAAGGGCAAGGTTGGCCGCAGCTGGTATGTCGATGAGACCTACATCCGGGTGCACGGCCGCTGGAAATATCTGTATCGCGGCATCGATCGCGACGGCGTCCTGGTCGACGTGATGCTGAGCGACCACCGCGACCTCGCCGCGGCCAAGGCTTTCTTCCGAGCGGCAAAGGCGGTGACGAGGGTAACACCGGACCGGGTCACGACCGATGGTCACGACGCCTATCCCAGCGCGATCCGAACGGTGCTTGGCAAGCGGGTGCGGCATCGGACCAGCCGACACCTAAACAACCGCCTTGAGCAGGATCACCGCGGCATCAAGGGCCGATGTCGACCCATGCTCGGCTTCATGAACACCGAAGCGGCTGGCCGCTTCTGCCGTGCCCACGACGAACTACGCGCTTTTCTTCGCTGCCGATCGCGCATGCGCCAACACGTGCCTGCGTCGACACGGCGCTATCGCCACATGCGACGAACAGCGATCGCGCTCGGTATCCTGGAAGCGGCCTGAACGAATACAGGGTTTGGCACGGTTGTGCGAGTGACGTTTGGCGCGACAGCTGACAGAACCCACCGCGTCATCCGCCCGGCTTCCGCATGTCGGGTTTCTCCAGCCAGCCCTTGCCGGCACCATAGCGGACGATCCCGGACCGTGTCCTCACGCCAGCTCTCCGCCGCCCGCGTCGCATCGGTTTTCCCCGCTTTAGCGCTGATCTCACTGCCCCCACGGAGCAAGGCCCTTGACCGCGCCGCGGTTCGGTCCCAGCAACAACTCTGCGTGCCGGCGCACGCTTCGGCAAGTAACCGATGAAGGTAGGAGTGACGGCAGGGTGGAAGCGCGACCAGGTTGCACCGGCGGACGCCGTCGTGAACACCGACGCGACCGGGAACCTGGGCAGGGCGCTCCCGACGAGTCTCACGAAGCCCTCGCCATCGCGAGCGTCGCGGCCGCGGGCCTGCGCCCCACGGGATTGCACAGGTTTCTCCCCTTGGTCCCGCGGGCAGGGCGATGAACTTCGACCTGGCGGCGGCCCTGCGCTCCCTGCGCGGGATAGCGGCCGGCTTCCTTCAGCAGCTCCCCTACATCGTCGTCGCGTTGCTGGTGTTCGCACTCTTCTATGTCGCGGCCCGGCTGACGCGCAAGGCGATCCGCAACCTGACCAACCGGCGGCGCAAGCACCAAAACGTCGGCCTTGTGCTTGGGCGGCTGGCCGAGGGCGGGCTGATGCTGGCCGGCGCGCTGGTGGCGCTGGTGATCGCCATCCCCTCGTTCCAGCCGTCGCAGCTCATTCAGCTCCTCGGCATCAGCAGCGTCGCCATCGGCTTCGCCTTCCGCGAGATCCTGCAGAACTTCCTGGCCGGCATCCTGATCCTGCTGACCGAGCCGTTCCGCCTCGGCGACCAGATCGTGGTCGGCAGCTACGAGGGCACTGTCGAGGAGATCGAGACCCGGGCCACCTTCATCCGCACCTACGACGGACGTCGGGTGGTCATCCCCAACTCGAACCTGTTCACGCAGTCGGTCACGGTCAACACCGCGTTCGAGAAGCGCCGGCTGCAATACGACGTTGGCATCGGCTACGGCGACGACGTCGCCCGCGCGCAGACTGTCATCCTCGAAGCGCTTGGCGGCGTGCACGGCGTGTTGCGGGATCCAGCGCCGGAAGCATTGGTCGTGGACCTGGCCGGCAGCAGCGTGAACCTCCGCGCGCGGTGGTGGATCAACCCTCCGCTGCGCACGGACGTGATGACGAGCATGGATGAGGCCCTGCACGCGATCAGGGACGCCCTGACCAAGGAGGGCATAGACCTGCCGTTCCCGACGCGTCAGGTCCTGTTTCACGATCGAGACCGACGGCGACCGCGCCCGCCAGCGCGAAGGATGGCCGGCCGGCAAGCGCGCGGTGCCTGGGGCGCGTTCAATCGCCGGCGCGGGTACTCAGGCGTCCAGGACATCCGGGAAACAGCTGCGACCATAGCGACGGGCACGAGGAGACCCAGCGGCCCGGCCGGGGGAACAACCCCTGAAAATCCGACTGCTCAGCCTGTGGGAGAGCCTGCGGACGAGCTTCTGGTTCGTGCCCGCCCTCATGGCCTTGGCTGCCGTTGCCTTGTCGGTCGAGGTGATTGTGACGGAGTCGCCTTCCCACTTGCGCAAGAGCAAGGATGCCGAGAGCGGCTTGGCCCTGATCGACCTCGCGAAGTAGGCTCGCCGCCTTTGCAGCCCTGCCGCCGGGTGACGTCGAGGCCGCCCGCGCCGCGCGGTCCGCAACGGGCAGGGCGAGGCCGACAAGACGGGGAACAAGGCGCAGGGCTCCGATGCAAACGGCCGACCGCTTGAGGTCGAGATCCACCGGAAGACCCTCACCCGGCAGGGGCGACGAAGAAGAACGCCAGGCCAAGCAGGACGTAGACGCCGATCAGCAGCACGCCCTCAAACCATGTGGTCTCGCCGTCGGCGGCGATCGCGTTGACGGTGAAGGCAGCGCCCGCAATGGCGAAGAGGTCGAGCGGATTGTCGAACACCAGCGTCATCGGGCGTCCCATGAACCATGAGACGAGCACCAGTAGCGGCGCCACGACAAGCGCGACCTGGATGGCCGAGCCGATGCAGATGTTCAGCACCAGCCCCATCTTGTTCTGGCGCGCGAACCATGAGGCGGCGAATAGGTCGGAGGCGGTGCCGACCAACGCCAGCACGATCACCCCGAGGAAGACAGGCGACAGTCCCAGCGCTCCCGAGGTTGCCTCCAGCGCGCCCGAGACCAGCTCGGCTTCCAGCGCGATGACAGCAGTAGCAGCTACGAGCGCGCCGAGAGATGCCCAGAGCGGCCAGCCCTCTTCGCCGCCGCGCGGCTCGTCGGCGGCGAAGACGTCGCGGTGGGTCACCAGCGTGTAGGCGAGGTTGGCGGCGTAGAGGACGAGCAGCACGGCCGAGACGCCGATGCTGAGTTCCTCGTCCGTGAGACCCAGCTCCCGCGTGCCCGTCACGGTCCGGCCGGTATAGTCGAACAGGGCCGGGAGCAGCAGGGCGATGACGACGAGGATGAGCAGGCTCGACAGCAGGCCGGCACGCTCGCGCTTGAACGTCTGCGCCTCGCGTCCGATGCTGCCGACCAGGACGGCGAGGCCGAGGCCGAACAGGCTGGTGCCGATGATCGAGCCGGTGATCTGCGCCCGCACCACGTCCGCCTTGCCCGCGGCAAGCACGAAAAGCGCGAGGATCAGCTCGGCGAGGCTGCCGAAGCTGACGTTGAGCAATCCCCCGATTGCTGGGCCGACCCGCGCCGCAACCTGTTCCGTCGCCCGCCGGACCCAGTCGGCTAGGACCGCGATCGCGGCCGCGCCGGCCAGGAACACCCAAACCGGCGCAACGCCGACGAGGTATTCGAGGGCCGGCGCGACCGGGACGGCGAGCAGCAGCGTGAGCGGGATCGCGAGCTGCCTCAGCACGCGGTGGCACTCCTAGCTTCAAATCGGTGATGTGTCAGGGTCACTCGGCATCGTCCGGCATTGCAAGCGGGTCTTCGCCGGATGCTCGCGCAAAGGCGGGCGAAAGCGTCCGTCCGAATGCCCAGGTGAGCGGCGTACCGGTGACGCCGTGGGCGAGCACGGACGCGCCGACCGCGAGGCTGAGCTGGCCAGACCGCGACCAAGCCCGTCGTCCTGAACCAGCATGGCGTAGAACAGGGCGGCCGCCCCGATCGGCCCGAACCAGCCGGCGAAGAGCGTGCTCGGCAGCGTGCGGGTCCAAGGCGTCAATCGCCCCAACTGCAGCCAGGCCGGCGGGCGGCGCGGCAGCAGGATGCCGGCGGCGAACGCCGCGCCCCACCAGCCGAGGCCGATCCAAGCGGCCCAGGGTATCGCGGCGCCGAACACGATCATGACCGGCAGGTCGAACAAACGCCCGAGAGCCTCGCTGAACCGTTCGTGGTGTTCCTCGACCTTGTCATCCCGGTTGCCGTTGTTCAGCACGGCACCCGCGACGAAGGCGGCCAGGACCTCGTCTCCGCCGAGCACCCGTGCGGAGGTGCTTTCTTTTCCCACGCCAGCATCACCTGGTGCTCGAAATCGAAAGCCAGGGCCAGCACGGAAGTCGCGATGATCAGAATGATCGTGACCCAGAAGATCAGCCGCAGATCCGTCACATGGCGCGACTTGCCGAGCCGGACGAAGGTGGACGATTGATCCCCGCGATGCAGGTCCCGGATGATTGGGAACGGCGACAGGGCGGAGAGCAGGCGCATGGCGGGCTCCGTGGCGACAGTGCGGCAGCCCAGCAGGAAGTGCGACGCAGCGGCTGTAACGTAGATCACAGCCGCAGCGCTGTTATCCCGGCAACGCCCAGCCGAGCCACTCGCACAGCGCCCGGCCCATCACCCACTCCTTATCGGCCGCCGACAGGAACGGCAGTTCCTCGGTGAACATCGTCACCGCCTGACGGTATGTGCAGGGCTGCCCGGTAAGATCGGTGCCCCAGAAGAACCGCCGCGTCCCGAACGCATCGAACACCTGACGTAAATAGGGATAGATATTACGATACGGATACGGATCCGACGAATGCGAGGGCAGCGACGATGCCTTCGCCGCGACATTGGGATGCCGTGCGATCGCCAGGAGCTGAGCCAGATCGGCGAATGCCTCGGCATCTTTGGCGCGACGCAGTTCCAGATGGTCCAGCACCAGCTTCAGGCGCGGATGCCGTTCGGCCAACCGGTCGAGTGCCGGGACGTGGCCCGGCGCGATGATCATGACCGGCAGCGAAAACCGCTCGCAGTCGTCCCACAGCCATTCGGCGCTGTCGTCGTGCAGCCACGTCATCTCCGGCCGATAGACGAAGCGCAGCCCGAGCATTCCGGGCTGCTCCCGCCAGGCGGCAAGCCGGTTGCGGTTGGACGGATCGATCGTGAACCGCCCCATGACGGCGAACCGGTCGGGATGTGCGCGGGCGGCGGTCAGTGCGAGGTCGTTGCGGTCGCCCTCCCATGACGGCGGCACGATGACCGCGCGGTCCACGCCGGCGGCGTCCATCTCGCGCAGCGCGTCGTCCTGGGTGAAAGGGACCGGTCGGTGGGCGTTGCCGCGCCCGTACTCGGGCCACGGCCGCTCCGGCGTGTCGGCGCCCCAGATGTGCAGTTGCGCATCGACGATCAGCATGGCGTCAGAACCCTTCGCGGATCACGTGATCGGTAAAGTACGACAGGATCAGGTCCGCGCCCGCCCGTTTGAACGCGCCCAATGTCTCGCGCACCACCTGATGTTCATCGATGGCGCCGGCCGCGGCGGCGAATTTGATCATCGCGTACTCGCCGCTGACCTGGTACACCGCGAGCGGCAGCAAGGTCCGTTCCCGCAGTCGGGCCAGCACGTCGAGATACGGCAGCCCGGGCTTCACCATCAGGATATCGGCGCCTTCTGCCTCATCGAGCAGCAATTCGCGCAACGCCTCGCGCCCGTTCAGCGGGTCCAACTGGTATGTCTTGCGATCACCCTTCAGCTCGCAGCCGGCGGCGGCGCGGAATGGGCCGTAAAACGCCGAGGCGAATTTCGATGAATACGCCATGATCGGCGCGTCCGGGTGCCCGGCCGCGTCCAGCGCGTGGCGGATCGCCGCCACCTGACCGTCCATCATGCCCGACGGCGCCACCATGTCGGCGCCGGCTTCGATCGCGGTGACCGCCTGGCGGGCCAGGTTTTCCAGTGTTGCGTCATTCAGAACGTGGCCAGCGTGCAGCACGCCGCAATGACCGTGGTCGGTGTATTCGCAGAAACACAGATCGGGGATCACCACCAGCTCAGGCGCGGCGTGTTTCGCGTGGCGCACCATGCGGGCGACCAGCCCATCTGCATTCCAGGCGTCGCTGCCCGATGCGTCCTTGTGGTGCGAAACGCCGAACAGCATGACGGATTTCACGCCGTCGTGCGCAAGTTTTTCGATCTCGCGCTCCAGCCGGCGCTCGGGAATGCGGTGGATTCCGGGCATGCTGGGGACGGGCAACGGGTCGTCAATGCCCTCTTCGACGAAGATGGGCTGGATCAGGTCGTTGGCCGTGACCGCCGTTTCACGCACGAGATCGCGCAAGGCGGCGGACTGGCGGAGCCGGCGGAGACGGGTCGTGGGGAAGCGAGGGATGGTCACGTCAGGAACTCCGGGAGTTAGCGGTTGGGTAGGCCCGGTTCCGGCCGATGCCAAGCCTCAGAACACCTTCTTTCGTCGCGACTTCCGCGGCCGGTCGATCGGGAAGGCAAGACCGCTCGCGTCAACGCCCAGTTCGACCAGCAGCCTGGCCTGGGCGATCGCGCAGCGGTAGCCTTCCAGCACCGGGATCTCCCAGCCCAATTCCTGCAGTCGCCGCTGCAAATGCGGTTGCATCCAGTAGGCGGCCGAACAGCCGAACATGATGACCTCGGCACCGTCATCTTCAATCGCGGCGACCGCTTCGACAACCGCGGCTTCCAGCATGCCCGAAATCTCCCCGCGCTCCGCCTTGGCCTGCTCGGCGCGGACCGGACGCTCATCGGTAAAGCCTGGGCGCGGCAGCGGAAAATCGAGATTGCGGATGGAGGCGCATTTATCAGTGAAACGATACTGAACGACCAGATTGGACATGTGCATGGTGTGCGTTTCCGACACGTCGATCATGCTGAACCTGTTCCCCAGCATGACAGCCACGTGCATCTGCGCGTGCGCGCAGGCGGTGACCGGCAGGCCGAAGCGGCGGCCGATCTCGCGCGATTCGGCAAACCCGGGATCGCCGCCGCCGAGCAGCACGATCGCATCGTAGCGCCCGCTGGCGCAGGCCTCGCGGACGATCGGCAGGCGTGCGACGCCGGCCAGGGCGAACTCCTCCCGCATTTCCACCCCGCCATCGCCGTGCGGCGCGAGCGGACCAGGGTGCAGGTCCCAGGCAATGTCATCGAGCAGGTGGGCGATCTGGTCATGGTTCATCAAGGCGGACTCTTTCGGGCCGCCGGAGGGCCGCATTTGATGGATCGAGTTCTCCGGCAGCGAATACGGCTGGATCAGCAGAAACCGTTTCGTCATGTATCACCCCTGCACCGCACCTGATGATCCGCATCCTGCCACGGCGATGTGCTATCCGGAAGAATGACCGGCGAGTCCGTGCATGTGATCGGTGCCTCCGGGCGTTCCGGCGCCGCCTTGAGCCGCAGTTTGGCGGCGGATGGCATTGCCCTGGTGCCTGTCGTACGCGATGCGGCCAGGTGGGCTGCGCTCGGCCTGCAAGCGGCGCCGCGAATCGCCGATATTGCCGATGCAGGCGCGTTGCGTACAGCACTGGCCGGCGCGACGTGCATTGTTTCGTGTGCCCATGCGCGTTACGCCGGAGCCATTCTGGCTGCGGCACCGGTGGACGCGCGTTTCGTGTTCCTGGGCAGCACGCGCAAGTTCACGCACTGGCCGGACGCCCACGCCACCGGGGTCATCGCCGGCGAGGCGGCGTTCCTGACATCGGGGCGATGCGGCGTGATGTTGCACCCGACGATGATCTACGGCGCGGAGGGCGAGGACAACGTCCGGCGCCTCGCCGCCCTGCTGCGGCGCCTGCCGGTGGTGCCGCTGCCGCGCGCGCGCCGGCCTGGTGCAGCCGATTCATCAGGACGATGTCACGCGGGCGATCCGTGCGGCGATCGACCACCACTGGGACAGACCTGTTTCATTGGTAATCGCCGGACCGGAGGCAGTGGGGTATGCGGGGTTTGTGCGCGCGGTGGCGCGTGCCGCCGGGCTGCGGCCGCGGTGGATCGTTCCTGTCCCAGGGCGGCTGCTGATCGGGCTGCTGCCGCCCGGCTGCCCGGACTGCCGGGGATCCGCCCGGAGGAGGTGCGCCGGCTGCTGGAAGACAAGGCGTTCGACATCACGCAGATGCGGACCACGCTGGGGATCGAACCCGTGCCATTGTCCGAAGGACTTGCGCGCACCTTCGCTTGCCCGCACAAACCAGGCGCCAGCCAGGGAGCGCCATCATGCCGATCATCAACCGGATCGCCGATTTCCACAATGAAATGACCGAATGGCGGCACGACCTGCACGCGCATCCGGAGCTTGCCTTGCAGGAGCTGCGGACCAGCGGCGTGGTGCAGGCGAAGCTGCGCGAGTTCGGTGTGGACGAGGTGATCACCGGACTGGCGCAGACCGGCGTGGTCGGGGTGATCCGCGGCACCGGCGCCGGCGGGCGGGCGATCGGGCTGCGCGCCGACATGGACGCGCTGCCGATCGAGGAAGCGACGGGCAAGCCTTATGCCTCGCAGAACCCCGGCGTGATGCACGCCTGCGGCCATGACGGGCACACCACGATGCTGCTTGGCGCGGCGAAATACCTGGCGGAGACACGCAATTTCGACGGCACGGTGTATGTGATCTTCCAGCCGGCGGAGGAAAACCTGGCCGGCGGCGCCATCATGGTGAAGGACGGGCTGTTCGAGCGCTGCCCGATGGAGCAGGTGTTCGGCATGCACAACTGGCCGGGCATCCCGCAGGGTCGTTTCGCCTGGCGCGACGGGCCGATCATGGCGGCAATCGCCAACATCGAGATTACCGTGACCGGCAAGGGCGCGCACGCCGCGCAACCCGATCTGGGGATCGATCCGATCGTGATCGCCAGCCATATCGTCACCGCGTTGCAGACGATTGTTTCGCGCGGCATCGATCCGGCCGAAAGCGGGGTGGTGACGATCGGCCACGTGGCGGCCGGCCACACCTACAACGTGATCCCCGAGACGGCGCATATGAAGGGAACCGCACGCTGGTTCGCGCCCGAGGTCGGCGACGCGCTGGAAAACGGAGTCCGCCGGCTGGCGACCGGTATCGCTGCAAGCTTCGGGGCGACCGCCGATGTTTCTTTCACGCGTGACTATCCGGCTACGGTCAACGACCCGGCCGCCACCGCTTTGACGCTGAATGCAGCGCGCGCGGTGGCCGGGGAGGCGAACGTGCAGCCGATGAAGCACCCGACCATGGGCGGCGAGGATTTCGCATTCATGCTGCAGGCGAAGCAGGGCAGCTACATCATGCTGGGCGGCGGCCGCGCAGCCAAGGACGACGCGCTGTTGCACCATCCGCGGTACGATTTCAACGACGAAATTCTGCCGATCGGGGCTTCGTACTGGGCGACGCTGGCGGAGCAGTTGCTGCCACGATCGTGATCTACGGATAGCACCCCGCCTGCCGCGCCCGTTCCCGCACCAGGGCCAGCACGGTTCGGCAGGTGGGCATTGGCTGGCCGACCACTTCGCCCAGTTCCACCACGGCGCCCAGCAGCGCATCGATTTCCATTGGCCGGCCGCGCTCCAGGTCCTGCAACATCGAGGTCTTGTGCACGCCCACCTCGGCGGCGCCGTCGATGCGCTTGTCCACGTCGATGGCGAAGCGCGTCCCCAGCGCCTCGGCGACGGTCTTCGCTTCCAGCATCATCATCCGGCAAACGGCACGCAGCTCCGGCTGCCCGGTGATGCGGTCCAGCGTCGCGGTGGTAAGCGCCGAGATCGGGTTGAACGCCAGATTGCCCCACAGCTTCACCCAGATCTCGTCGCGGATGCGCGGGCGGATCGGCGCCTTCAGTCCGGCGCCGATCAGCAGCTTCGCCAGCGCCTCGATGCGTGGCGTGCGAGACCCATCCGGCTCGCCGAGGCTGAACCGGTCGCCGTAGGTGTGCTCGATCACGCCGTGGGCGGTGACTTCGGCGGCGGGATAGACGACACAACCGATCGCCTGGGACGGCGGCAGGATGTCCCAAAGCTTGCCGCCGGGATCGACGCTGTCCACCCGGCGATCACGAAACGGCGAGTCCAGCCCGTAGAAATACCAGTAGGGGACGCCGTTGATGCCGGTCACCAGCGTGCTTGCCGGTCCCATCATGCGGGCGATGTGCGGCGCCGCGGCCGGCAGCGAGTGCGCCTTCAACGTGACGATCACATAATCCTGCTCGCCGGCTTCGTCGGCATCGCCCACGCAGCGCGGATGCACGGTGATCGTCTCGCCGCCGCTGATCAGCCGCACGCCGCCGGCCTGCATCGCGGCAAGATGCGGGCCGCGTGCAACGAACGTCACGTCCACCCCGGCCGCGGCAAGCCTCGCGCCGAGGAACCCGCCGATCGCGCCGGCGCCGAAGACGCCGATCTTCACGCGATGATGCCAAGTTTCTCGGCCAGTCCGATCCGCTGCAGCTTGCCAGTCGCGCCCTTCGGAATTTCCTCCAGGAAGATGATCTTGCGTGGTACCTTGAACTGCGCCACCCGCGCGGCCACGAAGTCGCGCAACTCGTGTTCCGCCGCGGTGGCGCCTTCGTGCAGCACGATCGCCGCGGCGACTTCCTCACCCAACATGGCGTGCGGCATGGCGAAGGTCAGGCACTGCGCCACCGCCGGATGGTCCATCAGCACGACATCGATCTCGATCGGGCTGATCTTCTCGCCGCCGCGGTTGATCAGCTCCTTCAGCCGTCCGGTCAGCCGGAGATAACCGTCCTCATCGAGGAATCCCTGATCTCCGGTGCGGAACCAGCCATTGGTGAACGCCGTCGCATTGGCGTCCGGGTTGTTTTCATATCCATCGGTCACATCGCGGCCGCGGATCACCACCTCGCCGAGTTCGCCTGGTGGCTGCAGGGCGCCGGCCTGGTCCATGATGGCGATCTCCGGCCCGGCCGCCACACCAACCGAGCCGGGATAGCGCTTGCGCGGCGGCAATGGGTTCGACGCCATCTGGTGCGCCGCCTCGGTCATGCCGTATGCCTCGATCACCGGCACACCGAAGGTCTGCTCCAGCCTCTCCATCACCTGTGGCGGCAGCGAGGAGGAGGAAGATCGGACGAAACGCAACCGTCCGGACCTGATCGCGGTTTCGTTGCGGCCGGCCAGGTTCAGGATCGCCTGGTGCATGGTCGGCACGGCGGTGTACCAGCTCGGCCGCACTTCGGCGAACCAGGTGAAGAAGCGGAACGCGTTGAAGCCTGGGGTGCAACACACCGCGGCTCCGGCGGCGAGGCTGGAAAGCGTTGCCGCGATCAGTCCGTGGATATGGAACAGCGGCATGATGTTGAGGCAGACATCATCCGGGGTCAGCGTCAGCGTTTCGCTGATATGGTAGGCGGAGGCTGTGACGTTGATATGCCGCAGCGGCACGATCTTCGGCCGCGACGTGGTGCCGGAGGTGTGCAGCACCAGCGCGATGTCCTGCGCATCAGCCGCGCCGCCTTGCGCCGGTACGCCGGACAGCGGGGATTGCGGGGCCAGCGTGAAGCTGCCGGCCGGCCCGTCGGTCGCCGGGATCAGTTCGATGATCGGGATGCGCCGAGCCGTGGCAACCGCGCGCGCCGGGCTCTCCATGCCTTGCTGGATGACCAGCGCGCGTGCGTTCAGGTCGGACAGGTAAAACTCGAATTCCTCGGTCTTGTAGGCGGGATTGAGCGGCGCCGTGGTTGCCCCGGCGGCGATCGCCACGAAGGCGCTCGCCATCTCCGGCCCGTTCGGCGCGACGATCGCCACGCGGTCGTTGCGACCGATCCCCATGCCGTTCAGCGCGCCGATCGTGCGCTGGGTCAGGTCGCGCAACCCGCCATGCGTCAGCCAGGGGCGCCCCGGCGCGCCGATCGCCGGACGGTCGGCGGCGCCTCGGTGCAACAGATCGACGATCGTATCAGCGGGGTATTCGGTCATGGCGTCCTCCGTCCGACCCGGCGGCCAAAGCACGAACAATGGCGGCGTGCAAGCCCGTGGCTTACGGGTTGCTGCGTCGCGGCACCAGGATGGTCGTCGTGAACTCCTGCACGGATTCGTCGTGCTGATTGAGGGTGATGCAACGATACGTGACCAGTCCGGCTGCCGGGCGGGAGCGTGAGGGGCGCGTGGTCAGGATCTCGATTCGCACCCGCAACTCGTCATCGGGCAGCACCGGACGCACCCAGCGCAACCGCTCGATCCCGACGCCGATGCCGCCGCCGGCGACACGCAAAGTCTCGGCGATCAGCCGCATCGTGGTGGAACCGGTGTGCCAGCCGCTGGCGCAGAGCCGGCCGAACATGCTGTCCCGGGCAGTCTCTTCGCTGAGATGGGCTGGGTGCGGATCGAACTCGCGGGCGAACGCCATGATGCGCTCGCGGTCCATTCTGACCGCCCGGCTGGATTGCAGCACGCGTCCGGCGAACAAGTCCTCGAAATGGAAGCTGGCATCAGCGGTCATTGTTGTCGCCTCCGGGACGGTTCCAGTGGATAGTCGGGCGGCTCGCGTCGTGCGAGTCGCGTGGAGACGCCGCATGCCGCTCGATCCCGCCGCTGTGCTTGCTGCCGTCGCTGCCGGCCTGGCGCTGGCCGCGGTTCTGCTGGTTTTGCGCATGGGCAGTTCGATGCAGCGGCTGCGCATCTTGGCCGAACAGGGATTGGCCGGGGTGCGCGGCGAGTTGGAGACGACGCGGATGACCATGATCGGCGTCGGCAGCGAAGCGGCCGAGCGGCTGGCGGCGCTGCGCGGTACGCTGGATACCGGGATCGAGCAGGTGCGCACCGTGCTGTCGCGTGAACAGGGCGAGCTGCGGCTGGCGCTCGCCGACGGCCAGCGGCGATCGAACGAGGACCTTGGCAAGCAGTTCGAGACCACGCGCGGCATGCTGGAAGCGAAGCTGGCGGAGATCCAGAAGACGGTGAACGAGCAGCTTCATGCCGCGGTCGAGAAGCAGATGAACGAGAGCTTCAACCGGGTGATCGATCAGTTTGCCGCGGTGCAGAAAGCGATGGGCGACGTGCAGGCGGTTACCGCGCAGATCGGCGACATCAAGCGGCTGTTTTCCAACGTGAAGACGCGCGGCGGCTGGGGCGAGGCGCAGGTGCGCGCCATGCTGGACGACATTCTGCCTGTCGGGGCCTACGAAACCAATTGCAAGGTGCGCGTCGATTCGGATGAGGCGGTGGAGTTCGCCGTGCGGATGCCGGGCCGCGGCGAGAACCGTCCTCTGCTGCCGATCGATGCCAAGTTTCCGGTGGAGGACTACGAACGGTTGCTGGCAGCCGCCGAAGCGGGGGATGCCGACGGCGAGCGCGCGGCGACGCGCAAGCTGGAAAGCTGTGTGCGCCAGCAGGCGAAGAAGATCGCGACGAAATACGTGAACCCGCCGGTTACGGTGGAGTTCGCGGTGATGTACCTGCCGACCGATGCGCTGTTCACGGAAGTGGCGCGCATTCCCGGGCTGATCGACGAGATCGGACGTGAATGCCGCGTGCTGGTGCTCGGGCCCAGCCTGTTCCCGGCGCTGCTGCGGACCATCCATCTGGGGTTCATCACGCTGGCGCTGGAGCAGAAGGCGGGCCAGGTGCGAGAGCTGCTGGGGGCGACGCGGACCGAGATGATCAGAATGGACAAGATATTCGCGACGCTGGAACGCACCGCCGGCACGATGACCAACACGATAGACGCGGCCCGGCGCCGGACGCGGGCGATGGAACGGACGCTGCGCGGCGTGGAAGCGGTGGAGGCCGTGCGTGCCGAGCAGGTGCTGGAACTGGACGTTGAGACCGCGGGCGAGGAGGTTTGATGTCGGCCGGCGTTCTTCTCACCCAATCCCACAAGGGTTAAGATGGATCTGTTCGGCAACGCGGTGATTTCCGGGCTGCTGCTGGGCGGGTTCTACGCCGCTGTCACGATCGGCGTGACGATTTCGTTCGGCATGCTCGACATCGTCAACATCGCGCATCCGGCGTTCATCATCCTCGGCTCCTACGGCGCCTTCATCGCGAACAGCCGATTCGGGATCGACCCGATCGTGGCAAGCCTGGTTCTGGCACCGGCGTTCTACCTGCTCGGGGCGGGCCTGTATCAGGTGTATCATCTGGCGTTCGAGCGGCGGGGCGATCAGTCGCTGCGCGGGCTGGCGTTCTTCTTCGGCCTGCTGTTCATCACCGAGGTCGTGCTGGTGCTGGTGTTCGGCGTCGATTACCGGCTGGTCGAGGCGCCTTATATCGGCCCCAGCCTGCACCTCGGCATTATCGATCTGCCGTTGCGACTGCTGGTACCGTGCGTGGTTTCGCTCGGACTGATCGGGCTGTTGCAAGTGTTCTTGTCCCGCAGCTTCACCGGCCGGGCGATCCTGGCGGTAGCGCAGGATCAGCTCGCGTTGCGGCTGATGGGCGCTGACCCGGTGCGGATCAAGCGTATCGCATTTGGGATTTCGATCGCGACCGCATCGGTAGCCGGGGCGATCCTGATCATCATCCAGCCGGTCGAACCTTCGCTTGGGCGCGAGTATATCGGACGGGTGTTCGCGATCTGCGTGCTGGGCGGCCTGGGCAGTTTCGCCGGTACCGTGGCGGCGGCAATGACGATCGGGATCGTGGAGAGCCTGACGGCCACGTTCTATGGCCCATCCTGGGCACCGGCGGTCGCTTTCGGATTCCTGCTGCTGGCGCTCGCGATCCGGCCGGCCGGGGTGTTCGGCCGGACTTGATGCGAAATTCCGTATTCCTGCTGGGGGCCACGGTATTCGCTGCGGCGGTCTTCGCCGTGGCGCGTGGGATCGACAATGGATACGTGTATTTCGCCGGATATGTGGTGCTGCAATACATCGTGCTGGCAACAGCGTGGAACATCCTGGGTGGCTATTGCGGTTACGTGAATTTCGGCATCGCGGCATTTTTCGCGCTTGGCGCCTATACCACCGTTGCCGTGCAGAAGCTGGCGCCGCTGCCACTGCCTTTGATGATGCTGGCGGGCGGCGTCGTTTCCGGCGTGCTCGGGCTGGCGATGGGATATCTGACGCTGCGGCTGCGCGGCGCGTTCTTTTCGATCGCGACCCTGGCGATGGCGGTGGTGGCGCAAACGCTGATGGTGAACTGGGAGTTTGTCGGCGGCTCGGCCGGCGCCTATTCGATCCGGCCGATGAAGACCGCGTGGCTCGGCATCGATTACATCCAATACCTGTTCCTGCTGATGCTGGTGCTGTCGGTGCTCAGCATCGCGATAGCGCGGTTGATCGAGCGGTCGCGCCTGGGCTACGGCTTCGCCAGCATCCGCGACGACGAGGTGGCGGCTGAGGCTTCGGGCGTTCCCACCCTGCGGCTCAAGCTGCTGGCGACAGTGATTTCCGGCGCGCTGATGGGCATGGCGGGGGCGCCGCTGCCGTTCTACGTGACGTTCCTCGATCCATCCTCGGCGTTCAGCCTCTCCTATGCGGTCAACACCATCGCCATGCCGCTGATCGGCGGCACCGCGAGCTGGCCGGGGCCGGTGATCGGCGCGGTGCTGATCGCCACGCTGCAACAGGTGGCGACGGTGACGATCTCCTCGGCGGTCAACCTGCTGATCGTCGGGCTGGTGCTGGTGGGGTTCGTGGTGGCGGCGCCGAACGGGATTCTGGGGCTGCTGCGGCGCGCGCCGCGCCCATGACCGATCTGCTGGAGGTTTTCGGCCTGGGCAAGCGGTTCGGCGGGTTCGTTGCACTCGACAACATCGACCTGGTGGTGCGTGGCGGGGAGCGTGTCGGGCTGATCGGGCCGAACGGATCCGGCAAAAGCACGCTGGTAAACTGCCTGTCCGGTACGCTGCGCCACGATCGCGGCCGGGTGCGCTTCGGCGGGCATGCGCTGGACGGGCTGGCACCGTACCGGCGCACGCGGCTCGGCCTGGCTCGCAGCTTCCAGCTTCCGCGCCCGTTTCCGAGCCTGACGGTCGGCGACAATCTGCGGATTCCGATCGAATATGCGGTGCATGCGACCAGGTCGCCGACTGAAATCGTGACGCGCTGCGACGAGCTGCTGGGCATGGTGGGGCTGCACGACCGCGCGCAGGCGCGACCAAGTGACCTCACGCAGGTGGAGATGCGCAAGCTGGAGCTGGCGCGGGCGATGGCCGCCGAACCTCGGCTGCTGATCTCCGACGAAGCGATGGCCGGGCTGTCGCATGCCGAGATCGACGACATCCTGGCGCTGCTGCTGCGGCTGAACGATCAGGGCGTCACGATCATCATGATCGAGCACATCATGCGCGCGGTGATGCGGTTCAGCGATCGGCTGGTGGTGCTGGTCGCCGGTCGCAAGATCGCGGACGGCGACCCGGGCGAGGTGATTCGCAACCCCGAGGTGGAGCGCGCCTATCTTGGCGAGTAGCCTCGCGATCAGCGAAATCAGCGCCGGTTATGGCGCAGTGCGCGTGCTGCACGATGTTTCTCTGACGGTCGGTCGGGGCGAGACGGTTGCGCTGCTCGGCACCAACGGCAACGGCAAATCGACCGTGATGAAATGCGTGATGGGCATTGTGCGCCCGACATCCGGCAGCATCGCCGCGGAGATCGACGGCGCCAGGCAGGAACTGATCGGGCGTTCGACCGAGGACATCGTCGGGCTTGGCATCGCCTTCGTCCCGGAAGGGCGCCGGTTGTTCCCGAAACTTTCGGTGACCGAGAACCTGCTGCTCGGTGCTTTCCGCCTCGCCGCACGGCCGGTCATCGCCCGCAACCTGGATTTCTGTTTCGAGACTTTCCCGCGGCTGAAGGAGCGTCGCCGGCAGCTTGCCGGAAGCATGAGCGGCGGCGAGCAGCAGATGCTGGCGCTGGCCCGCGCGCTGATGTCGGCGCCACGCATGTTGCTGATCGATGAGCCGTCCGTGGGGCTCGCGCCGGTGCTGGTGCGGCGGACGATCGAGAAGATCCAGGAGCTGAAGGCAGCCTATCACCTCACGGTGCTGATGGCGGAGCAGAATTTCACACAGGCGATTCGTATCGCGGATCGCGGGTACGTCATCGTGCATGGGCAGATCGCGTTCGAAGGCGGCTCGGTGGAGGAGCTGTCGAACAACGAGCTGATCCGGAAATTCTATTTGGGGCTTTGACACCAGCCGCTCCGTATTGCGAGCGAGGCTGAGAATTCTCGCATTCGCGGGACTGACGAAGGAAGGGCGAGGACCGGCATCACGCCGGGCCAGCCAGTTCTTCCGGCGATTGATGTGAAGGGATGGTGACGCTCACGGACCGGTGATCGTCGTACCGTTGTGCGGCGTGCAAGAGGCTCCATTTTCCGCCAACCCGGACGAAGGAGGGACCGCATGTCTCCTGAATTACAGGAAATCTCGGCACGGCTGCTGGCCTTGGAGACGGTGGTCGGACATCTCGTCTCACATTTCGCCGTGCTTGACGACGATCCGTCGCGCTGGCTGGCGACGCGCAAGGTGCTGGCGCTGCGCGCGGCGCGCAGCGTCGGGCAGGTCACCGGCGCGGACGGGCTCGGGCAGGCGATATCGGATGCGATCGCGGCGTTCTTCGATGACGTGGAACGGGCGGTCGGGCCCGGTCCGGCTGCCGCACACGCCAGGCAATAGCGCAACCGCGCCGGTTCGCCTCGCGTTCCAGAAGCGTGCCGCCGAGGGCAACGGGCGGCGAAATGTGTTTGACCGCGTGCGGAGAAAGGCCATGTTGAAGCAAGTTCTGTTGACGGCCGGTCTAATGCTTACGGCGCCCGGCTGCGTGCTGGCCGCCCAGTCCGTCACCCCAGCCGCGCCCAACCAGTCCCCGGCGCCGCCGTTCTCGATCGCGCCGGAGGCTCCGAAATCCAATGACTCTGCGCAGCTCGGCAAAAGCAGCGCCGATCAATCGCTGACGCAGCGTCTGTCGCAGTCGAACGGCACCATTCGGCCACCGCCGGTTGATCCTGGGATGAACAAAGTGCCCCCGCGCACCGGAACCATGCCGGTGCTGAAGCCGTCGCCGAACGTGCAGAGCAAATAGGGGCCTTGCAGGGTTGCGACGCGGCTCCATATGCCGCGGTGCAGCGGCTTGGTTTTCCAGGTTGCTGCGTTCGACGTTTCCTCCCTAAACTTGGCGGCGCCTTCGGGCGCCGCCGTTTTTCTGCGCGACATGCTACGCGCGGTTTCGTACGCGACGGGTAGGTGAATGGAGTTCGATTTCAGCGACGACGAGATTCGCCGATACTCGCGCCACATCCTGTTGGCCGAGGTCGGAGGCGTGGGCCAGGCTCGGCTCAAATCGGCGCGCGTCCTGGTAGTGGGCGCCGGCGGTCTTGGCAGCCCGGTGATTCTGTATCTGGCGGCGGCCGGGATCGGCACGATCGGCATCGTCGATGACGACCACGTCGAGATTTCCAATCTGCAGCGCCAGATCGCCCATACCACGGCGCGGATCGGCGCCGCGAAGGCGGAGTCGGCGGCGGAAGCGGCACAGGCAATCAACCCCGGCGTCCGGATCGAGGTTCATAGAACGCGGCTCGATGCCGATAACGCGGCCGGGCTGATCGGCGCGTACGATCTGGTGTGCGATGGCACCGACAATTTCGCGACGCGATTTCTTGTGGCTGACGCCTGCGTGCTTGGGCGCCGGACGCTGGTTTCGGCGGCCGTGCTGCGCTTCGAAGGCCAGCTCTCGGTGTTCAAGCCGCACGCCGACACCGGCGGTCCCTGTTACCGTTGCCTGTTCCCCGAGGCGCCGCCCGAGGGCATGGTGCCGAGCTGCAGCGAAGCTGGTGTGCTCGGTGCGGTGACTGGCGTGATGGGGACGTTGCAGGCCACCGAAGTGCTGAAGGAAATCCTCGGCGTCGGCAAATCGCTGTCGGGCCGGTTGCTGATCTGGGATGCGCTGGCGACCCGGTTCCGCACCGTGCGGCTGCGGCAGGACCCGAACTGCGCGTTGTGCGGAGCCGCGGCCAGCATCAAGGACCTTTCGCACCACCGTTCCGTGGCGCCGGCCTGTGCCGTCTGAACCGCTGGGAATCCTGCTGCTCTCCGGCGCGCATGATCGGGCGCATTACGCGTTCGTGATCGCTGCGGGGGCCGCCGCGCTGGGGCGCCGCGTGGTACTGTTTGCAACCAATGATGGCTGCCGCGCGCTGCTGGCCGACTGGCACAGTTTGGATGATGCATCCCGCGATGACCGGGTGCGTGCGGCCGGCGTGGCCGGGCTGGATGAGTTGCGGGAGACGGCGCGGGAACTCGGGGTTCGGCTGATCGTCTGCGAGGCGGGCTTGCGGGCAGAGGGGCTGGATGCCGAACGGCTCTGGCCAGGCGTGACGGTGGCGGGAATTGCCACATTCCTGGAAAAAATCGGCTCCGGGCAGATCGTGACGCTGTGATTGCTTGACGCGAGTCCGTGCAGTTTGGCACCAGACCCGCATGCCATCCTGGCGCCTTGTCGCACTGCTTCGCGCAACACTTCCGCTGCTGCTCGCCGCACCTGTGATCCATGCACAGACGCCCGCCACAAGGCCGCCGACGCAGCACGCCAAGCCGGCGCCGCGTGCCGACCGGCAAACGCGGCTGGTGCACGCCGGCACTGCCAGGCGTGCCGGTCCGCTCCCGGTGCCGCCGATACCGCCAGAGGTCGCTCCGGCCGCGGTGGCGGCGGTTCCGGCGCAGCCGAAGCCGCCGGAACCGGACCCCAACAAGGGAACCGTCAGCGGACTGCCGTTGCCGCGCTATGTGTCATTGCGATCCGACCTGGTCAATCTGCGCGCCGGCCCGGGCGCGCGATATCCGATCGACTGGGTGTACAAGCGCATCGGCATGCCGGTGGAAATCCTGCGTGAGTTCGACGTCTGGCGGCTGGTCGAAACGCCCGACGGCCAGAAGGGCTGGATGCACGAAGCGACGCTTGTGGGGCGCCGCGACCTGATGATCACCGGCAGCCGGCAGACTCTGCGCGCCGGGGCCAATGACAGTGCGCGTGCGGTCGCGGTGCTGGAACCGGGCGTGATCGGGCGCATCCGCGCGTGCGACGCCAACGCCGGTTGGTGCCGGGTGCAGGTGGGCGAGTATCGCGGCTGGCTGCCGCGTCAGGCGTTCTGGGGCACGCTGCCGAGCGAGCCGGTCAGTCCATGACCTTGTAGAGTTTGCGGGCGTTTTCGCCCGATAGCCAGCTCGTCGCGCACATCGCTCGCCACCAGCGCCGCGTCGCGCGCCGCCGGGTCTCCCATGCCGCCGCCGCCGGGCAGTTCCAGCACCAGGCGGTCGCCATCCGGAATGATCTGAAATCCCTTGGTGCGCAGCTTCGCGCCGGATTTCAGCCGCACCACGCCGGCCGCGCCGGGCAATCCGCCTTCGCGGCCCTTGGGCGCATGCGCCACCCGATCGAAGGTCGCGTTCACCGCGAACTCCAGGTCGCCCTTGGCGCCGATTTCCATGATCTGCCCAGCGCCGCCGCGGGTCTGCCCGGCACCGCCGGAATCCGGTTTCAGCTCCTTGCGCCAGAAGATCACCGGCGCAACGTTCTCGGTGGCTTCCACCGGCATGGTACGCACACCGGAAGGAAACGCCGTGGCGTTCAGCCCGTCCGAGCCCGGCCGAGCGCCGGTGCCGCCGGAATTGAATGTGATGATCTCGAAATCCGCCACCACCGGGCGGTTGCTCCGCGCCTGGCCGGAGACCGAGGCGCCGCCGCGCAACGGCGGGTTCCACAGCGACGATGCGCCCTCGGCGGTGACGCGCTCGGGCACCGCCTGGTACAGGCAGCCCATCATCAGGTCTGGCAGCAGGTGGCCGATCACGTGCCGCACCGAGACCGGATAGGGGCGCGGCGCGTTCAGGATGCAGCCTTCCGGTATTTTCATGCGGAACGGCGACAGGCTGGCCCAGTTGTTGGGGATCTCGGGCGCGACCACGCATTTGATGCCGAAGCAGGAATAGGCGCGGCAATAGGCGGGCGGCACGTTGATGCCGCGGCCCGACAGGCCGGAGGTGCCGGCGTAATCGACCTCGATCGCGTCATCCAGGATCGTGCATGGCGGCCGACAGGCGGATCGGCTCCTCGTAGCCGTCAGACCAGATCTCGCCGCTGTAGGTGCCCTTCGGTAGCCGGGCGATTTCCGCCAGCGTGGCGCGGAGCGAGCTGTCGAAGATGAAGCCGGCCAGCGGATCGAGACTGTCCATCCCGAATTCGGCCATCATCTCGACCAGCCGCTTCGCGCCGGCGTCGTTGCAGGCGCACAGGGAATAGACGTCGCCTTCAAGCTCCACCGGCAGGCGCGAGCCGGCGCGGATGAATTCGAAGAACGTGTCGTTCGGGCGGCCCTGGTCGAAGCATTTGAGGATCGGGATATAGATGCCTTCCTCGAACACCGAGCGGCCTTCCGGCCCCATGCCCAGGCCGCCGACATCGATCACGTGCGCGGTGTTGGCGAACAGGCCGACGATGCGGCCGTCGCGGAACGCCGGCGTGACCACGGTCAGGTCGTGCAGGTGACCGGTGCCGAGCCAGGGGTCGTTGGTGATGTAATGATCGCCCGGCTGCATCGTCGCGGCGGGGAATTTCCGCAGGAAGTGTCCGACGCTCTCGGCCATCGAGTTGACGTGCCCGGGCGTGCCGGTGACCGCCTGGGCCATCATGCGTCCGTGCAGGTCGAAGATGCCGGCGGACAGGTCGCCCGCCTCGCGCACCGTGGTGGAGAACGCGGTGCGGATCATGGTCTGCGCCTGTTCCTCCACCACGGCGATCAGGCGGTTCCACATGATCTGCCGCTGGATTTGCGCGAGCGCGCCGGTTTCCTTGGACATGGTGTCAGTCGCCTCTCTGCCTGGAGACCCCGAAAGACAGTCCCTCCCGTGTTGGGAGGGGTCGTCAGACCGTTCGCGCATCAACTCGATATAGCCGAATCGGTTCACGTTCGCCGACCAGCCGAGCGCGATCAATGTGGAGGTCTCGTCTTCCGCGATAATCGCCGGTCCGGCAATCGCCGCTCCTGGCGACAGCGCGGTGCGGTCGTACACCGGCCAGTCGGCGACTTCGCCGGTGATGGTGTCGCGGACGGGCTGGTGACGCGTGCCTTCATCCGCCCCGCTACGCGGGACGACCCCCGATCCAGCCCCCGCCTTCGCAGGGGCGGGCAGGCTCTGTCCCGCAAGCGGGAGATGCGTGAATGCGGATAAGCGTTGTTACCTTCACGGCGTAGCTCATGATTTCCACGTCGGAGCCGGGAACCGGGCGGTCGTAGAATCGTGTGTAGGCATCGTCGTAGGCGGACCGGATCGCCGCCACGTCTTCCGCGGCAAGGGGCCGCGCCGGCAGCGGCACAGGGATTTCATGGCCCTGGCCGACATAGCGCATGTAGGCCAGCCGCAATTCCGTGGTCGGCGCGCCGAAGCTGCCCTGGGCAACAACCGCGGCGGCCTCGGCCGCCATGTCGGCCAGCAGCGCGTTCACCGCCGGCACATCGAAGCTTGAAAAGCGCTGATACAGACTGCGCACCACCTCGTAGCCGACCGGCGCGCGCAAAAAGCCGATGGCGCTGCCGACGCCGGCGCCCGAGGGCACCAGCACGCGCGAGACCCCAAGCTTCTCGGCCAGTCGGCAGGCATGCACCGGACCTCCGCCGCCGAACGCGATCAGCGTGCGGCCGTCGAAGGTCTTGCCGGATTCGATGGCATGCACGCGGGCGGCGTTGGCCATGTTTTCATCGACCATCTCGATCACCCCCAGGGCCGCCATTTCGGGCGACAACCCCAGCTTCGCACCCACCGCCGCCGTGATCGCCGCTTTCGCTGCACCGGCATTCAGTCTTATCGTTCCCCCTGCAAACCTGTCAGGATCGTAGCGTCCCAGCAGCAGATTGGCATCGGTGACCGCCGGCAGCGACCCGCCGCGCCCGTAACAGGCCGGCCCGGGATCCGCGCCGGCACTTTCCGGTCCCACCGCGATCCGCGCCATCGCATCGACGTGCGCCAGGCTGCCGCCGCCGGCGCCGATCTCCACCATCTCGATCACCGGGATGCGCAACGGCAATCCGGAGCCTTTCTTGAACCGGCCGACGCGGGCGATCTCGAAGGCGCGTGCGGTTTGCGGGCGGCCGTCGTCGATCAGGCAGATTTTCGCGGTGGTGCCGCCCATGTCGAACGACAGCACGCTGTTCAGCCCGCATTCCCGGGCGATGTGGGCCGAGAAGATCGCCCCGCCCGCCGGTCCGCTTTCCACCAGCCGGATCGGGAAGCGGCACGCCGTTTCGATCGTGGTCAGCCCGCCGCCCGACAGCATCAGGAAGATCGGCGCCGCCACACCGATGTCGCGCAATTCGCTCTCCAGCCGCCGCAGGTAGCGCGTCATCAGCGGCTGCACATAGGCGTTGGCCGCGGTTGTAGAGAACCGCTCCCACTCGCGCATTTCCGGCGACACGTCGGAGGACAGGGATATCGGGATGTCCGGCAGTTCCTGGGCCACGATGTCGCGCGCGCACTGCTCGTGCGCCGGGTTGACGAAGGCGTGCAGGAACCCGATGGCGACGCTTTCCACGCGCTCGGTGAGCAGTGTCGGGATCAGTGCGCGCAGCGCCGCTTCGTCCAGCGGCCGCAGCACGTTCCCTTCATTGTCCAGCCGCTCCGGCACCGGCAGGCGCAGGTAGCGGGGCACCAGCGGCTGCGGCAGCATGATGTTCAGGTCGTACTGATCGTAACGGCTCTCGTTGCCCATCGCCAGCACGTCGCGGAATCCTTCGGTGGTCAGCAGCGCGGTGCGGGCGCCCTTGCGCTCAATCACCGCGTTGGTGGCGAGCGTGGTGCCGTGGATCACGATGGCGATGTCGGATGCCGCCAGCCCGGAGGTCGCCAGCACGGAGCGCATCCCGACCATCACGCCTTGCTCGGGCGCTGCCGGCGTGGTTAGCACTTTGACGGTAAAGCGCCGCGCCCCCTGTTCCAGTGCCAGATCGGTGAAGGTGCCGCCGATATCCACGGCAAGGCGGGCGGTCGGCGTGACAGCTTGCATCGGTGCGTGCGACCTGCGGACGTGGCCCGGCCAGTCATACCCGGCTTTCCATGGGTGGCAAGTCACCTGGCGCAGGCGCCGGGCAACGCATTGGCCCGGCTGCCGCCGCTCCGTCAGCAGCCTCGGTCGCCTTTGCGTCGTCCGTTCCAGCCTGGAACAACCGAGCCCGGCGCTTGCCAGTCGAGTGGTGCCGGCGCAGCATTACCGAGCGGTTTCAGGCGTGGCGACGATGGCGGCGCGCACGTCGCACTATGGGCACCTGCACGCCTCGATGTCCGGCGGCCGACGCGGCCCAGCCGCGCGACAATTCCGGTCAAGGTGATCAGCGTCAAGACAAGAGGTGACGATGGCTGAAGCGGAAACGCCACCCAAAGGACCCGATCTCAGGCAGGGGGTCCCAATCGCAGAACTGGCTGACGGCGCCATGATACTCGGGCATGTCGGGGGCACGCCGGCCCTGCTTGTCCGCCGGGGTGTGGAGTTGTTCGCGATCGGCGCAACCTGTACCCACTATGGCGGGCCGCTCGCCGAAGGTCTCGTGGTTGACGACACCATCCGTTGCCCTTGGCACCACGCCTGCTTCAGCCTGCGCACCGGGACGATGCTTCGCCCGCCGGCACTGAACGCGCTGCCGTGCTGGCGCGTCGAACAGCGCGACGGCATGGCGTTCGTGCGCGACCTGGTCCCCGCCGCGGTGCGCACGCCGCTGGCGACCGCTGGCCTGCCGGACTCCGTGGTCATCATCGGCGGCGGGGCTGCCGGGACCATGGCCGCCGAGACCTTGCGGCAGGAGGGCTATGCCGGTCCGATCACCTTGCTGAGCGCCGACGCCGCACCACCGTGCGATCGCCCGAACCTGTCGAAGGACTATCTCGCCGGGACTGCCCAGGAGGACTGGATCCCGTTGCGTCCGCATGACTTCTTCGCCGAGCACCGGATCGGCCTGAAGCTCAATTCGCGGGTAGCCGCGCTCGAGCCAGCCTCACGCGCGGCGCTTCTGGCAGACGGCAGCCGCGTGCCGTACGGCGCGCTGCTGCTGGCCACCGGCGCCGAGCCGATCCGGCTGGAGGTGCCCGGCGCCGATCTGCCGCACGTGCACGTATTGCGCACCCTGGCCGACAGCCGCGCCCTGATTGCCAGGGCCGAGGCGATCCGTCAGGCCGTGGTGATCGGCGCCAGCTTCATCGGATTGGAGGTCGCGGCATCGCTCCGCGCCCGGGACATCGCGGTTCATGTTGTCGCACCCGAGACCCGCCCGATGGAGCGCATTCTGGGCCCGGCGGTCGGCGACATGGTTCGGGCGATCCACGAACAGCATGGCGTGGTCTTTCACCTCGGCTCAACCGCCGTGGCGATCGACCCGGCCGGGGTGACACTCTCCACCGGCAAGCGGATTGTCGCCGGCCTCGTGGTGGTCGGCATCGGCGTCCGCCCGGCCACCACGCTCGCGGAGCAAGCGGGTCTCGCTGTCGATCGCGGTGTGCTGGTGGACGAATATCTGCAGACCAGCGTGCCCGGTATCTACGCGGCCGGCGACATCGCCCGTTGGCCCGACCCGCACACCGACGAGCGTATCCGCGTGGAGCACTGGGTGGTGGCGGAACGGCAAGGACAGATGGCGGCCCGCAACATACTCGGCGGCCGACAGCGGTTCGATGCCGTGCCGTTCTTCTGGAGCCAGCATTACGACATGGTGATCGCCTATGTCGGCCATGCGGAGCGCTGGGACCGCATCGCGATCGACGGTGATCCGGCGGCGCACGATTTCGTCGCCGGATTTTGGCGTGCCGGGAAGCAACTCGCTGTCGCGAGCGCCGGACGCGATCTGGACAGCTTGCACGCCGAGCTCGCTTTCGAGCGGGAGATGGCGAGATGACGGTACCGGCGATCCCGGCCAGCCATCTGAAGTTGAAACGCGCCTACGAACCCGCGGCAGCGGAAGACGGCACGCGCATTCTGGTCGATCGGTTGTGGCCACGCGGAGTGAGCAAGGCGGATGCGGCCGTTGATCACTGGTTCAAGGACGTCGCCCCGAGCGCCGGCCTTCGCAAATGGTTCGGTCATAAACCGGAGCGATGGCTGGAGTTTCAGAGTCGCTATGTGCTGGAGCTGCGGCAGCAGGCCGCGGTGTTGAACCAGATCGGCGAATTGGCCCGGCAGGGCACGGTCACGTTGGTGTTCGGCGCGCGCGACGAGATACATAATGATGCGGTGGTCTTGCGGGAGGTCCTGTTGCGGAACAGCCAACCGCGTCGGCCACAATCCCAAGGAGAGCCGCCATGACCGACGCAATGTATCCTGCCGCTACCCACGAACTGGCGCAGCAGCGGCAAAACCTCGCACCCGTCCAGCAGGCAGCCTTCGATGCGTTCGGCAAGGCAGTGTTCGCCGATGGCGCGCTGCCACGCAGGATGAAGCAGATCATCGCCGTCGCGGTCGCCCATGTCACGCAATGCCCGTATTGCATCAAGGGACACACCAAGGCCGCCCTGCACGCCGGCGCCACACCTCAGGAGCTGATGGAAGCCATTTGGGTGGCGGCGGAAATGCGCGCCGGCGGCGCTTACGCGCACTCCAATCTGATGCTGGAGACGCTGAACGAGGTGCCAGTGAAGGCGTCGGCTCCTCCTGGCCAATGAGCCGACCGGAGCGATCGGGTCAGCGCCAAATCCAACTCGGCGGGTCGCTGGCCGGGAAGGATTGCTCGGAAGCCATATCGACCGGATCGCGCCCGGCCGGCAACGCGTCCCCGCCACGCATCCGCACCCGCCGTGCCACCTCGGCGATGATGCCCGTATGGGTTGGGGACACACCTCGCACGCTGGCATCTGCGGCCCCGGTGACACAGGTGCAGAAGACCGTATCGACCGCTTCCGCCGCCAGCTTGTCGATTTGCGAGAAGCCGTTTTCCAATCGCGACCGGATCGCCAGGCGTACGGCCGTCTCGATGCGGTCCTCGGTCACCGGGTCATCGTATTCGTGGGTCATGAGGGTTGTACTCCTGCGGTGCCGGGCTCGACGTGCGAAGCGATGCAACGCAATCCACATGGGCGCCGGCTGAAGGGAGCGCCAGGGGACAGCAGCCCTGGAAATCCGCACCCCGGGAACCGCGGCAAATGCAGCGGCGTTTGCCTCGGGAGACCCGATCAAGGAGACGACATGCGAGTTTTCGGAACGGCAGCCCTCGCGCTGGCGCTGGCTGTGCCGCTGGCGATGGCCACCGCGCCCGCACAGGCGCAGAGCAACGACGCATTGGGGCAGGTACAGCGCTTCTTCAGAGGCGGGCAGAACGATCAAAACGATCAGAATGCCTACCAGCGCGGGCGCGAAGACGAATTGCGGCGGCAACAGGCGCAGCGCGATGAGCACTGGCGCGACAACCGCGACCGGTACTCCGATAACGGATATCATCGGGACCGGCACGACAACAACGGTTATTCCGACAACGGGTATCGGAACGATCCTCATTACGGCGGCGGCGGACAATAGCTGGAAATTTCAGGCCTGATCCCACGTCGGGGTGACCGCAATGGCGGCCCCCGGCGCCGGGGTTGCGCTTTCCGGCGCGTATAGCCTGACGTAGTTGCGCTACAGGATGTGATACCCGCCTTCATGGCAGATCAGCCGCGAGGCGCCTGATGCAATCAGCGAACTCGCCATCAGCGGCACCATCATGTTATTGTCAGTTGTCATTTCTGATACGATAGAAAACGTAGCGATCGGCGCCTGCAGCACGCCGGAAAAATATCCAACCATCCCAAGCAGCACGATGGCGTCCACCGGCACGCCCGGGAATACTTGTGCGACGTCGTAACCGATCCCGGCGCCCACCGCGAGCGACGGCGAGAACAGTCCGCCGGGAATGCCTGAGATCGACGACAGCGTGGTGGCCGCCAGCTTGAGCAGCCCGAACAACAGCGGCAGCGGCGTTCCTTGATCGATCAGCGCCTTCACCTGAGGATAGCCGGTGCCAAACACCGAACCGCCGGAAGCCAATCCGCAGAGCGCGACAGCCAGGCCGAAAACGCAGCCGCCGAGCAGGAAGATCAGCCGTTGGTGCCAGCGCAGCACCTGCAGCCGGGCCATCCGCGACCAACGGGCTCCGTGCCACCAGGCTGTTGCCGGGAATGCCGCCGGGTCAGACGACTTCGTCCGCGGGCTCATTCATATCTGGGGATTCGGCATGTTTCCGGCTGGTTACCGGTGGATCAATCTTGAACGATTCAGCCGGGTTGGAGGTCCGGGGCGGAATCGAACCGCCATACGCGGATTTGCAGTCCGCTGCATCACCACTCTGCCACCGGACCCGAGCGGAAGAGCAATCGGGTGTTTGATCGGTGCCGTATATCGTTCGGCCGGCCGTCCGGGGTCAAGGCCCCTGCCGGCAAGGCCGAGCCGGCTGGCGAAGCGGGCCGGGCGCCTCTATAAGGCGGCGCCCCGTATCTGGACGAGCAAGCGATGGACCCGACCTTCGATTTCACCGACGCCCGGAACCGGATGGTGGACAGCCAGGTCCGTCCGAACAAGGTGACCGACCCGCGCATCATCGCAGCGATGCGCCGGATTCCCGCGCGAGCTGTTCCTGCCGCCGCCGCCTTCGCCCGTTCGCCTATATCGATGAGGACATCCCGCTCGGCGACGGCCGCGTGCTGATGGAGCCGATGGTGATCGCCCGGCTGGTCCAGCTTCTGGCGCCCACGGAAGCCGAACGCGCGCTGGTGGTCGCCGCCGGCGTGGGCTACGGCGCCGCGCTGCTGGCCGCCTGCGGCGTGCGGGTCACCGCTCTTGAGGAAGACCGCCGCCTGATCGAGCTCGCGGAACCGGCGCTGGAATCGGTTGCGCCGTCGGTCCGTCTGGTGTCCGGCCCGCTCGCGGATGGATGGCCGCCCGGGGCGCCGTACGACATGATCCTGCTGGAAGGCGCGGTCCGGCAATCCCGCCGACGCTTGAGCCGGCAGCTTCGCGCCGATCGCGGCCGGCTTGTCACGGTGCGCAACGAGAGCGGCGGGCTCGGCCAGGCCGTGCTGGCCGAGCCGACGCCGGTTGGGCTGCGAGCCCAGCCGATGTTCGACTGCGCCACCCCGCCAATCCCCTCGCTGCTTCCGAAGCCCGGGTTCGTGTTCTAAAAAACGCGGTCGGCGCGATCCAGCGGCGGTTTCGCTCCGCTCACCGGCCCGGCGACAATGCCCGACGATCGCCCGCCCTCGCGTTGTGCTTGGCGCGGCGTACCGGACTGTGGCACATCAGCGATCCTGGCTTGCGCTGCAACGGGAGTGCCGCATGGCTCTGCGTCTGGCTGTTCCTCGTCTGTGCCTCGGCGTGGCGCTATCGGTCGCGGCCGGCTCCGCGCTGGCGCAGCCTCCGGCAAAGCCCGCGGCGCGTACCGACCGCGCAATCGAGCGTGCCCCGCACGTTGGACGAGGCCTTGGCCGCCACTTACATGAACCAGCCGGCACTGCAGGCCGAGCGGGCCAAGCTGCGCGCCACCGATGAGAACGTGCCGCAGGCACTCGCCGGCTGGAAGCCGACGGTGATCGTTGCCGGTACCGCCGGGTACGGCGATGGCCTGACGCGGGCAATACCTGAGCTCGTTTGGCGGGTGGGAGAAGCTGCGCAACGATCGCGCCATCGCCACCGCGCAGAGCACCATCACCCAGCCGCTCTATACCGGCGGCAAGGTGCGGGCCAACGTCAACCGGGCGACCGACCTCGTGATGGCCGAGCGCGCCAACCTGATCGCCCAGGAAGAGACCAGCTTCGCCAACGCGGTGAATGCCTATGTCGGCGTGATCCAGTCGCAGCAGGTCCTGGCGCTCAGCATCAATAACGAGCAGGTGCTGCGCCAGCAGCTTCAGGCCACCAACGACCAGTTCCGCGTGGGTGAAGTCACCCGCACCGATGTGGCCCAGGCGGAGGCGGCGCTGGCCACTGCGGTGGCTCAGACGCAGACCTCGCAAGGCAATCTGCAGACCGCGCGCGGAACCTATGTGCAGGTGATCGGCTACGAGCCGCCGCCGGATCTGGCGGAGCCGCAGCCGCTCAAGCTGCCCGTCCATAACGAGCAGCAGGCCAGCCGCTTCGCCGCTGCCAACAACCCGGCGGTGATCGCGGCCCAGTTCAACAACTCGGCGGCGAAGAAGCAGATCGAGGCGGCGTTCGCCTCATTGCTGCCGCAGGTCAGCTTGCAGGGGCAGGTATTTCAGTCGAACAACAGCACCTCGCGCAGCTAGCAACACGAACGGCTATCAGGCGGTGCTGAACGTGTCGGTTCCGCTGTATCAGGGCGGCGCGGAGTACTCGGCGGTGCGCCAGGCGCGCGCAGACCGAGCAGCAGCAGGCGCAACTGGTCGGCGACGCCCAGCGCACGGCGGTGCAGAACGCGGTGAACGCGTGGGAAACCCTGGCCGCCGCCAGCGCCGCCGCCGACAGCACCCGGACCGCGATCCGTGCCAATCAGATCGCGCTGGTCGGCGTGGAACGCGAGCACCTGGTCGGCACCCGCACCACGCTGGATGTGCTGAACGCGCAGCAGGCGCTGCTGCAGTCGCAGGTGACGCTGGTGCAGAACCTGGCGAACCTGATCACCGCGTCCTATGCGGTCGCCTCGGCGGTCGGCCGGCTGACCGCCCGGGACCTCAATCTGCCGGTGCCGTTGTATGATGACACGCTGTATTACAACCAGGTGAAGAACAAATGGGTGGGGATCGGCGTCCCGCCGGACGACACGCTCTACACCCGTTCAAGAGCGCAACCATGACCAGCGTAACCAGGAGCAGCGCCATGAGCTGCCACGCGAAACCCGAGCGTCGCGTCCCAATCCGGCGACGACCCCTCGATGGAGGACATCCTCGCCTCGATCCGCCGTATCCTGAGCGAGGAGGAGCCGCCGGAGGCACCACTTCGCCCGATGACCCGCCCCATGATCGCGCACGGGGCCGGTTGCCAGCGAGGACGTGTTGGTGCTGGATTCGTCGATGATGGTCCCCGATCCGCAGGAGGCCGGCCGGCGAGCCGGCGCACGAGGCGATGCAGACCGCTCCGGTCACCGGCACCAGCCTGGTTGCGCCCGAGGCCGCCGCCGCGGCGGCCTCCTCGGTCGGCAACCTGATGCGCACCCTGGCCGCCGACCGGACCACCCAGGTCCACACCGGCGGTCCGACGCTCGAAGACCTCGTCCGGTCGGAGCTTCGGCCGCTGATGAAGGAATGGCTCAACACCCATCTGCCACCCATGGTGGAGCGGCTGGTGCGCGCCGAGATCGAACGCGTCGTCGGGCGCGCCGTCCCCTGAATCCCTGACGCCGCCGGGTCCCGCGCGGCGTGCTGGTTGACGCCGCGAAAGACGAGACCGCGCCATGCTGGACAAGACCTACTCTCCCGCCGAGATCGAGCCCCGCCTGTATGAGGGCTGGGAGCGGGAGGGCGCCTTCGCCTGCGACCCGGACTCGCGGCGCGAGCCGTTCACCATCATGATCCCGCCGCCCAACGTTACCGGCAGCCTGCACATGGGGCACGCACTGACCTTCACGGTGCAGGACGCGCTGGTGCGCTGGCGGCGGATGCAGGGCCGCGACGTGCTGTGGCAGCCGGGCACCGATCATGCCGGCATCGCCACCCAGATGGTGGTCGAGCGGTTGCTGGCCGAAGGCGGCGGCAACCAGGACCGGCGCACGATGGGGCGCGAGGCGTTCATCGCGCGGGTCTGGCAATGGAAAGCGGAATCCGGCGGCACGATCACCCGCCAGCTTCGCCGCCTTGGTGCATCGCTGGACTGGGCGCGCGAGCGCTTCACCATGGACGAGGGCCTGTCGGCCGCGGTGCGCGAGGTGTTCGTGACGCTGTACCGGCAGGGGCTGATCTACCGCGATCGCCGGCTGGTGAACTGGGACCCGAAGCTGCTGACGGCGATCTCCGACCTGGAAGTGGAGAACCAGGAGATGCGCGGCAGTCTGTGGCACATCCGCTATCCATTGGAATTACCTGGCGCGCCGGCGGAAGCGCGCCCGAGCGGGCGGGCGCGACGGTGAGGGTTCCGGCCCGCCATCACCGTCGCCACCACCCGGCCCGAAACCCTGCTGGGCGACACCGCGATCGCGGTGCACCCGAACGATCCCCGCTATCGCGACCTGGTCGGGCGGTCACGCGATCCTGCCGCTCGTCGGCCGCCGCATCCCGATCATCGCCGACGAGCACTCCGACCCCGAAAAGGGCAGCGGTGCGGTGAAGATCACCCCGGCGCACGATTTCAACGATTTCGCCGTGGGCCAGCGGCACGGCCTGCCGATGCCGAGCGTGCTGGACCAGGAAGCGCGCGTCACGCTGCAGCGAGATCGAGCCGGCCATCGCCGCGGTGGACGGGGATCGCCGACCCGGCCTTTCTGCGCTCGCTGGACGGCAAGTGACCGCTACGCCGCGCGCAAGGCCATCGTCGCCGAGCTGGAGCGACTGGGATTGTTGGAAAAGACCGAGCCGCACACCTACCAGGTGCCGCACGGCGATCGCGGCGGCGTGCCGATCGAGCCGCGGCTGACCACGCAATGGTTCTGCAAGGCCGACGTGCTGGCAAAGCCGGCGATCGAGGCGGTGGAGCAGGGCCGCACCGAGTTCGTGCCGAAGCAATGGGAGAACACGTTCTTCGCCTGGATGCGCGACATCCAGCCCTGGTGCATCAGCCGCCAGCTCTGGTGGGGCCATCGCATTCCCGCCTGGTACGGGCCGGACGGCCAGGTGTTCGTCGCCCATGACGAGGCGGCGGCGCGGGCGGCGGCGCGCGAATCGCTATGGTCGCGAGGCCGCGCTGACGCAGGACGAGGACGTGCTGGATACCTGGTTCAGCTCCGGCCTGTGGCCGTTCTCGACGCTGGGATGGCCGGAGCGGACCCCGGAGCTCGGTGCGCTACTATCCCGGCGACGTGCTGGTGACCGGCTTCGACATCATCTTCTTCTGGGTCGCCCGGATGATGATGCTGGGCATCCACTTCATGGATCGAGGTGCCGTTCCGCACGGTGTACATCCACGGCCTGGTGCGCGACGAGCGCGGCCAGAAGATGTCGAAGTCCAAGGGCAACATCATCGATCCGCTGGAGCTGATCGACCGCTACGGCGCCGACGCGCTGCGCTTCACCATCTGCGCGCTGACCGGTCCGGGGCGCGACGTGAAGCTGGGCGCCGCGCGGGTGGAGAGCTATCGCAGCTTCGTCACCAAGCTGTGGAACGCGGCGCGGTTCTGCGAGATGAACGGCATCCGGCCGGACCCGGACTTCGATCCGGCGATCCGCGACGTTGCCGCTGACGCGCTGGGTGCTTGATGCCGCGAACGCCGCGATCACGAGGCGACGGCGGCGCTGGAGGCGTTCCGCTTCGACGAATATGCCGCCGCGTGCTATCGTTTCACCTGGAACACCTACTGCGACTGGTTCCTGGAATTCGCCAAGCCGACGCTGGCCGAGGGCGACACCGCCGCGGCGCGGGAAGTGCGGGCCGCGGCGGCGCACGTGCTCGGCATCATCCTGCGCCTGCTGCATCCGGCGATACCGTTCGTGACCGAGGAACTGTGGGACCGGTTCGGCTATGGCGCCGCCGTTCAGCCTGATCCGCGCCGACTGGCCGATGGCCGGCCGAAATGCCGGATGCCGCGGCGGCGCGCGCGGAACTGGATTGGGTGGTGCGGCTGATCAGCGCAGGTTCGCGCCGTTCGCGCCGAGATGAACGTGCCGCCGGGCACGCGTGGCGCCGATCCTGCTGCGCGATGCGGCGCCCGCTACGCTGGCGCGCGCCGCACGATGGATGGAGGAGATAAGGCGGCTCGCCCGCGCTGTCGGAGGTAGCGGCGATGGCCGGCGAGATGCCGAAGAGCTCGGCGCAGGTGGTGCTGGACGAGGCGACGCTGGTCATGCCGCTGGCCGGACTGATCGACCTGGAGGCGGAGCGGGCGCGGCTTTGGCCGCGAGCGCGCCAAAACCGCGCAGGAGACGGCGAAGCTCGAACAGAAGCTGGCCAATCCGGATTTCGTCCGTCGCGCGCCCGAGGAGGTGGTGGCGGAGAATCGCGAACGGTTGGCGGCGGCGCAGGCGGAGATCGCGCGGCTGGACGCGGCGCTGCGGCGAATTTCTCCTGAACCTGCTTCACCTCGATCCCCAATCGCAGGAGGTAATAGCAAAAGATATTATAAGAAGGTAAGAAAGTAGTATTAGAGATAGGGGGTGTAGGAGAAAAGTAAGAGAAGCTGAAGGTTAAAGACAACATCAGGATGGTGATCTACATAGTAATGGGTAGCTTGGGCTAGACTTTATTTTGGAAGAATTTCTCAAGGAAAAGAGTGAAAAGGTATTATTGTATGGAGTAAAGTAAGGTAGTGAGGTAAACAAGGTGAAGATAGAAGGAGTGAGATGAGTATACTTGGTGATTTAAAAGAGGAGAGGCATAGAACTGGAAAACTGGCTAGAGGAAGAAAGAGGAGTGACAAGAAGACTAATTGTAATTGAAGACGATTCACGAAGGCAAGCGAAATTTCATTAGCCGAGATGTAAGATTGGAATTTCTAAGTGAATAAGGAAGATGAAGAATTAGTTTTCACTAAGAGAAATGGTGAGAAGCAAATGGACTTAGGCACAGCTCTACGCGAGCAGCATACGGGAACTCCACGATGAATAAAATTCGTCAGCCCCCAAGTCACCCCCCTATCTGCTTCGCCTCTTGCACGATCGCACAAGGCGAGGAAAACTATCAGGGCGGCGAGGAGGGATATCGGGTCGTCTGGCCTGGTAGACAGGGGGTGGAGAGGGGCCGCGCTTCAGAAGAAGGTGGATCGCCTCCCAGGCGCTGCGAGCGGAGTATTCGATGGTGAACGCGATGTAGCGCGGGAGTTGAACGTATTGACCGATGAGGCCGAGATTGGTTGCAGCCTGGGGTACAACAGGCGCACGATCGGTACTGCGGCGCGGAAGCTAGATGTTGTTGACGTAAGGCAGGTCACAGGGGATGCAGATCGAATGGGCCATCACACGGTCGAGAAGCTGGTCGAAGCGCAGATGACGCATGGGCATCGACAGGATCTCCGCGCCGGTACAAGAACTAATCGGCTTCTTGACAAAGTCGCCGGTACGCACGGGATACAGGCCATAGCCCCACCGAAGATAAGTGCAGGACGGTTGGCCGATCACTTCAGGCTGGTGAAAGATGGTCAGAGTTAACAGCGAGCTGGAGTCCTTAAGCGTCACGAGGCCACAATGCCAGGCTCGCTGCTAGTAAGGTTGGAGAGGTGCTGGATGAACTCGGGGCCGGTGGTGGTCACGGTGAAAGTAACGGAGCGGGAAAGGGAAATCTGGTACGCCCGCAGAAGCGGGGGAGGTGAATTGCAAAGCAGGGATAGGCCTGGGCGAGCAGTTGCCAGAGCGCTGAAGCGCGGCTCGCGCGCTGTGGCGGGGGCGGTTCGGTCATGGTGCAAGGCGGAGAGGTCTTCGGCCTGCGAGCGAAGGGTGACGAGCACGATGTCGCAGGGCTCGACTGCCACCGAACTGGTGGCCCGTACTGCTCGATCTCGAGCGGGTAGACGGTCAGCGGGTCGGAAGAGGTGAAGGCGAGGTCATGGACGAAGGTTCCGGTCCGAATGGTCACAAACAGGGCGCGTAGCGAAGCGAGAAGGGGTTGGATGAAGGCCTGGTGTTGATTAACGGGTGTGCGCAAAACCTGCCGCATCGTCGACAGGTCGGGAAACACGTACAGGAAGCGGAAGTGTAGTGGCGGAACTGGTCGCGCTGTGCTGGGGCAGCGAGCGGATGATTGTCGACCAGAGCAGCGAGAATTCGGTCGCGAAGAAGCGGGGGAGAAAGAATTCATCGATGCGGCGGCCGTAGAGCCTGGGTTCAGGCGTCAGCGAGAGGCGGGCGAGGGCGAGGGCGTCGCGCAGGGTCAGGCCGAAGCGAGGGCTCTGGACGATGTTGCAGTTGCGATCGAGGATGTGGCAGGATCGTTAAAGGGATGCTGTTCGTTGAAAGCAAAGAATGCGTCTCGAGACGGAGACGGAGGGGTCGGTGGCGGAGGAGATCGACTGAAGCAGATCGAACGTGCAGCGAAATTCGCGATCGAACACGGAGCAGGGCATGTTGTAGCCGTCTCGGGCCGCCGGTGAGGAACAAGCCGCCGCCCAGTTGGCGGTCGGCTTCGTAGATGGTTATGTCCTCGCCGGGTAAATCCGCGTTGCGGATCAGGAAGAATGCTGCAGATAGTCCACCGAACCCGCCGCCGAAGATGTGCGCCTCGGGGGTCAAACTTGACCCTGCATGGCCTCTCCGGGGTAGAATAGCGGCAACTGCCCGCCCGGCCGCGGGGGAGCGGAACCGGGGGTTTTGCCGCGCATTCATGGAGCCAACATGCCCAGCCTCAATTATGCCTCACCGACGACGGTCAACGAAGCCGTCGCGTTGCTGGCCGGAGCGACCGGCCAGACCAAGCTGCTGTCCGGCGGCACCGATCTTCTGGTGCAGCTCCGGTCGGGCCGGGCGAAGCCCGACCTGATCGTCGATACCAAGAAAATCCCTGGCATCATGGGCATCCGGGAAGAAGCTGGCGGGTTCGTGATCGGCGCCGCCACCCCCGGCGCGGTGATCGAGGCGAACGAAGCGCTGAAGCGGGCCTATCCCGGCGTGGTCGAGGCGATGGACCTGATCGGCTCGACGCAGATCCAGGGGCGCGCGACGCTGGTCGGCAATCTCTGCAACGCCTCGCCGGCCGCCGACAGCGTACCGGCGATGATCGCCGTGGGCGCCACCGCGGTGATCGTCGGATCGAAAGGCAAGCGCGAAGTTCCGGTCGAAGCGGTGGTGGTCGGCCCCGGCCGCACCTCGCTCGCCAAGGACGAGTTCGTCCTGGAAATCCGGCTGCCGAAGCCGGCGCCGCGGACCGGGGATGCCTATCTGCGCTTCATCCCGCGCACCGAGATGGACATCGCCGTGGTCGGTTGCGGCGTTTGCGTCACGCTGGATGCGAACGGCGTGTGCACGGCGGCGAAGGTCTCGCTCGGGGCTGTGGCGCCGACCCCGCTGATCGTGCAGGACGCCG
This sequence comes from uncultured Pseudomonadota bacterium, assembly GCA_963764525.1. GTDB lineage: Bacteria > Pseudomonadota > Alphaproteobacteria > Acetobacterales > Acetobacteraceae > DATDIC01. The sequence continues at coordinate 112,438 of CAVXTC010000003.1, forward strand.
CCGACGCGCTGATCGGGCACAAACTGGACGACGCCACGCTGGCGAAGCTGGATGCCGCCGCGCAGGCGATCTGCAATCCGATCACCGACAAGCGCGGCACCATAGAATACCGCACCAAGGTGGCCGGCGTGCTGGCGCGCCGCACCGCGGCCATCGCATTCCAACGCGCGCAAGGGGATCGTTCCCTTGGGGCGCCACAGAAGGCACACTGAACTGATGAGCAAACATCACGTCACCACCGAGATCAATGGCGAACCGGTCGAGTTCCTGTGCGAACCGCAGGAAACGTTGCTCGACATCCTGCGCAACACGCTGAACCTGACCGGCAGCAAGGAAGGCTGCGCGTCGGGCGACTGCGGCGCTTGCAGCGTCATCTGCGACGGCAAGCTGATCTGCTCCTGCCTGATGCTGGGCGTCGAGGCCGAGGGCCACAGCTTCGTCACCATCGAAGGCGTCGCCAATGGCGATGAACTGCACCCGGTGCAGCGCCAGTTCCTGGAGCACGCCGCGTTGCAATGCGGGTTCTGCACGCCGGGGCTGATCGTCGCAACCAAGGCGTTGCTGGACGAGAACCCGAATCCGACGGAGGAGGAAGCACGCTACTGGCTGGCCGGGAACCTTTGCCGGTGTACCGGGTATGACAAGGTCATCCGCGCCGTGATGGACGCCGCGGCCGAGATGCGTGGGGAGGTCAGGGCAGCATGAACTACATCGTATCCAAGCCGGAGCTGAAGGTTGTCGGTACCCGCCCGGTGCGGCCCGACGGCGTGGACAAGGTGACCGGACGCGCGACGTTCGGCGCCGACATGGTGCTGCCCGGCATGCTGTGGGGCAAGGTGAAGCGCAGCCCGCACGCGCACGCGCGGATCGTGAAGATCGATACGTCGAAAGCGGCGAAGCTGCCGGGCGTGAAAGCCGTGGTCACGGCGGAGGATTTCCCGCACATCGCCAGCGAGGAAGCCTTCGTCGGCGAAGGCCCAATGAACTTCCGCGACCTGTCGCGCAACTGCATCGCCCGCGACAAGGTGCTGTATGAAGGTCACGCAGTCGCCGCGGTCGCCGCGATCAGCCAGTCGGTCGCCGATCAGGCGCTGGACCTGATCGACGTGCAATACGAGGTGCTGCCGCACGTGATCGACGTGGAAGCGGCGATGGCGCCCGACGCGCCGATCCTGCACGACGACCTGTTCACGGCGAACGTCGAGCCGAAGCCGACCAAGCCGTCCAACGTCGCCAAGCGCCTCTATTTCGCCAAGGGCGACATCGAGGCTGGGTTCCGCGATGCGGATGTGGTCGTGGAAGGGCGCTACACCACCGCGCCGGTGCACCAGGCGTATATCGAGCCGCATGCCTGCGTCGTGTCGGTGGCCGCTGACGGCCAGGCGCAGGTGTACAGTTCCAGCCAGGGCCAGTTCATGGTGCGTGCCTACTGCGCCAAGCTGCTGGGCTGGGACATTTCCGAAATTCGCGCGGTGCCGCTGGAGATCGGCGGCGGGTTCGGCGGCAAGACGCTGGTCTATCTGGAGCCGCTGGCGCTTGCTTTGGCGCAGCAATCCGGCCGCCCGGTGAAAATGCAGATGACGCGGGAGGAAGTGTTCCGCGCGTCCGGCCCGACATCGGGGACGGTCATCGACGTGAAGATCGGCGCGAAGCGCGACGGCACCATCGTCGCCGCACAGGAGGTGCTGAAGTATCAGGCCGGCGCGTTCCCGGGCTCGCCGGTGCAGCCGGGCTGCATGTGCGGCTTCGCGATGTATGACCTGCCGAACGTGGAGGTCACCGGCTACGACGTGGTGTCCAACCGGCCGAAGGTGGCCGCGTATCGGGCGCCGGGGGCGCCGATGTCGTCCTTCGCGGTGGAAAGCGCGATCGATGATCTGGCGCGCAAGCTCGGCATGGACCCGATCGCCCTGCGCGAAAAGAACGGCGCGCATGACGGCACCAAGACGCATTACGGACCGACGCACCGCGATATCGGCTTCCTGCAAACGCTGGAAGCGGCGAAGCAGAGCGAGCACTGGAAGACGCCGCTGAAACCGGGCCAGGGACGCGGCATCGCCTGCGGGTTCTGGTTCAACATCGGCGGTGAATCCTCCGGCGCCGTGCATATCAACGAGGACGGCACGGCGTCGGTGGTTTCCGGCAGCCCGGACATCGGCGGCTCGCGCGCGTCGATGGCGATCATGGCCGCCGAGGTGCTGGGCATTCCGGTCGATAAGGTGCGCCCGATCGTCGGCGACACCGCCTCGATCGGGTTCACCCACGTGACCGGCGGCAGCCGCGTGACCTTCGCAACCGGCATGGCGGTGACCCAGGCATCCGAGCAGGTGGTCGAGCAGCTCAAGCAGCGGGCCGCGCAGATTTGGGACATCCCGCCCGAGGCGGTCGATTGGAAGGACGGGTCCGCGTATCCGGCGGGTTCCAACGCCGGTGCGTTCGAGCCGCTGTCGCTGGCCGAAATCGCGCTGCGTGCCGGCAAGACCGGCGGGCCGATCACGTCCGAGGTGTCGGTGAACGCGCAGGGGGCGGGACCGGGATTCGGCGTGCATGTCTGCGACGTGGAGGTGGACCGGGAGACCGGGCGGGTGAATATCCTGCGCTACACGGCGGTGCAGGACGTCGGCAAGGCGATCCACCCGAGCTACGTCGAAGGCCAGATGCAGGGCGGCGCGGCGCAGGGCATCGGCTGGGCGCTGAACGAAGAGTACATCTACAACGACAAGGGACAGATGGAGAATCCGGGCTTCCTGGATTATCGCTGCCCGGTGGCGTCCGACCTGCCGATGGTCGAGGCGATCATGGTGGAGGTGCCGAACCCCCGCCATCCGTTCGGCGCGCGCGGCGTGGGCGAGGTGCCGATCGTGCCGCCGATGGCAGCGGTCGGGAATGCGATCCGCGATGCGATCGGGATTCGCATGACGGACCTGCCGATGGCGCCGCCCAAGGTGCGGGCGGCGCTGGATGCGAATGGGGGACAGAAGGCGGCGTAGCCCCGTGCATCTCTCCCGCTCTGCGGGAGAGATCGTCGCGCGTAGCGCGGCGGGTGAGGGTACCCCGCGCGGGACCCTCACCCGGTTCGCTCCGCGACCCGACGCCGGATCAGGTCCGGCGCAGGCTCTCTCCCGCAAGCGGCAGAGGTGAAGCGGTGCCGCGGGTTGTTTTCTCGGGTTCCGCGGCCGGCCGGTTCACCGGCGGGCGTGGCGAAATCGAGGTGACGGCGACCACGTTTCGCCGGTTGGTGAAGGAACTGGACGAGCGGTTTCCCGGCCTCGGCAAGCAGGTCGAGGACGGCATGGCGGTGGCGATCGACGGGGTGATCTACCAGGACGCCTATTCGGCCCCGCTGGCAGAAGGATCGGAGATTTATCTGATCCCGAAAATCGCTGGGGGCTGAACCTGCATACGAACGTTCTACCTTCTCGTCGAGACCTTGGCTAGCCTAGCCAAATCCTTGCTGGACTTGGCCAGGTTGGCCGGATCTGCTAGCCTGCTCACTGGAGGTGGCAAACCATGCAGGTGAACGTTCTCGAAGCCAAGAACCGGCTATCCCAACTCATCAGAGCCGCCCAGGCGGGCGAAGACGTGGTGATAGCCAACCGGGGCGAGCCAGTCACGCACGGCGGACCGCTGATGAAATAGACACCGACCTCGCGTCCGAAAGGGCGTCGTGGGACTGATCTGTCTCGATTCCTGCCTGCTCATTTATCTGACCGCTGTGACGCACTCTGGACGAACGATGATCGCCTCGCTCGGGCCTCGCATGGGCTGGCGCGTAATATTCTCTCGTGATGTGCTGGCGGCCTGAGCGACGAGGGCATCTCCTGCACGGGGTCATTGCTGATCCGACGATCGCCGGGGGCTGCACGAGGCTTACCCCACCTGCCGCAGGAAAGTTCGCTCCTCCGACTGGATCAGCCGGCGTTCTTCGGCAAACCGGAAATTCGCCATACCCTCCGGGTCCGCCCGCAGCCGCGCCCGATACGCCTCATACGCTGCCAGACTGTCGAACGAGATCAGCCCGAACGCGATGTCGTTCGTTCCCTCATGCGGCATCCAGTAGCCCACCATGGTGCCGCCGCAACGCGGGATGATCGCCAGCCAGCGCCGCGCATATTCCTCGAACGCATCCCGCTGGAAAGGGTCGATCCGGTAGCGGATGAAAACCGTGATTGCCATGTCAGTCTCCTTTTCCTATTCCGAACGCAGCCACCGACTGCATCGCAGGCCGGCAAACAAATCGAGCTGAACCAGCACGAAGCCGAGACTCGTCGCGGCGATGATTATGCCGAGCCCGCGTGCCGGCGGACGTGGGACTGCCCCACCCACGGTGATCACGTCAGGCCCGGCGCCCCATCGCGGCCGCTCAGGAACGTCTCCGTCTCGCGGTACAGCGCGTAACGACCGGCCTCCAGATGCATCAGGTGCGTCGCGCGGCCGATCTTCACGTCACGGCGGATCGGCGACGCTCGCAACGCCTGAAACAGCCATCGCGCGTCCGTATCGGGGCACATGCCATCCCATTCGCCGCGGATGATCGCGACCGGCGCGCGGATCAGGCCGGGATCATAGGCAAGCTCGCCCGCCCAGGCATCGAAGATGTCCTGGAACGCGCCGCTGGGTGTCTTCACCGCTGCTGGAGACCGGGTTCGGCTCTCCGCGTCGCCGTCGTCCAGCCAGGCTTCTCCCCATTCATCGAAGTGCCGCTTCAGCAGTACGGCGGGCTCGCCCGAAGGAACGTCCGCGGTGAAACGGTCCCATTGGTCCTGCAACGAGATCAGCCGCCATGCCGGCAGATGCACGGTGTCTCCGGTGCGGTCTCGCCGGGCGATGGGGCCGAAGAATACCAGCCGATCCACCAGCTCCGGAGCAGCGCCCGGCAAAATGCCCGGCGACGATGCTGCCCCAGGAATGGGCGATCAGCGAGATCCGGGTCGACCCCATGATGGGTGCAGATGAAACGGACGCTTGCTCAAGCTGGCGGCTGGCATCCGCGGCGCGGCCGAGCGGGGTGTGGCGTTCCGCCGGCTCTGCCATCTCGGGATACCGATCGGACCAGCGCCCGAAACCGTGAAAATCCAACCCCCAGACGTGAAATCCGGCGGCGCACAGCTCATCGCGCCAGGATCTTCCGTCGAATCGCTGCGCGATGGACACGCCGGAGGCGAACGTCCCGCCATGCACATACAGCACGACCCTCCGGGTCTGCTCCGCCGGTGGCAGATAGCGCAGGAACAGCGATAGTCCCTGATGCGGACTGGGGATGCGAAAGTGCTCCTCCCGCGCATCCAGTTTCGGCGCAGTGGGTGCAACGATCATGAACGACTCTCCGACTGCTGTGCCGGAAGACATGGCACCTCGGCCGATGCTTGTCGCGCGCTATCGGTTCGGCACACGCCGAAGGGTTATTGCTCGTCAGTCGGCGAAAACCGCCGACCATCGAACACGTGGGGGCCCAAGATGGGCTTATGTTGGAGAAACCCGGGGTGCTGTAGGCAATTCTTGACGGCCTTCGCCGGGTCGGGCTGCCGGGATGACGACTCACTATTCCGATAGCGGCTCGATCATCCCATCGGCCGCAGGAACGTCCGCTCCTCCGAGTGAACGAGCTGCCGTTCGTGGCGCCGCAATGGCGGCTAGTATCAGGGCGGAGAGTCGCGTAATCTCAACGCATGAAAGCGGCCCAATAATCTGCCACGCGGCCGCAAGAGCAGCGCCACCCGTGCACGGCCACCCAGACGCACATGTGGTCAGCTCCGGACCGCTTGAATTGCTGCCCAATCCGCATCGCCGTCGCCGGTTAAGAAACCTCGCACCAGGCGAGTGATCAGCTCTGGCGCCTCGACCAGGATGCTATGACGCAGGCCCGGCAGGATTTCGAGCTGGGAACCCGCTATCTGCGAATGCATAAAACGAGCCATCCGGGTGTTGGACCCGATATCGTGCTCGCCGGTCGCGATCAGCGTCGGGACGCGGATAGCGTGCAGCCGGTCGCCCAGATCGCTTGTTGAGAACACCGTGTAGGCGGCGGCGTATGAGGAAGAGTGGTTCTCCTGCAATTGCTGCATCCGCTGCTGCACCAGATCGGGGTTGCGCGCGATGAACTCCGGCGTGAACCAGCGCTCCTGTGCCGAACCGGTAATCGCCGCGATGCCCTGCTCCCTCAGGGTCGTGAGCCGTGCTTGCACCCGGTCGCGCTCTTCCGCCGTGCGTCCTGCTACCGCGCTGAGCAACACCAGCCGCCGCACGCGGTCTGCATGGTGCAGCGCAATTCCCTGCGCGATCATGCCGCCTAGCGAAAATCCCACAATAGGCGCCGCCGGCACCGCGCACGCATCCAGCACATCCACGACATCCCGAATGAAATCATCGAGCGTCAGCGCGCCTTCTATGTGTCCGGACCGCCCATGGCCGCGCAGATCGAGGCGCACTACCCGGAACTCCGGGGCCAGGCCAGGAGCTATCTTGTCCCAGCTCTTCCCATCCGAACCGACACCGTGGATCAGCATCACCGGCGGTTTCTCCGCGCCTTCGTCCCAGTATCGGAGCGCCGGTCGGCCGTTCCTCTGCAACATCTGCTCTGTCATGGTTCTTCCACTCCGCAATGCACGGCGCCGGACTTTGCACCGTTCAGGCCTGATGCGCCGCGTTCATGCGCGCTGTATAGGAGCATCATGGGCCCGCGACAGGATACTTTGGCTGGGCGCAGCACGCAGAGATTGCGGGAAGCGATCCTCACGCTGCGCCTGACGCCCGGAATGCGCCTCGTGGAACGCGAGATGGTGGACCGCCTCGAGGTTAGCCGCACTGGCGTTCGCGCGGCGCTGCAATCGCTGGAAGCCGAAGGCCTCGTCGCTCGCGGCCAACGCGGGGTATTCACGGTTGCCACCGTGTCGCGCGACGAGGCGCGGCAAATCTACGAGGTTCGCGCGGCGCTGGAACCGGCCATGGCGCGGTTGTTCGTCGAGCGCGCCACCGATGAACAGGTGTCGGCATTGGGCGCGACCGTCGCGCGCGCCGAAGCGGCGGCGCATGCACTTGACGGTCCTGCTTATGTCGAGGCGTTCCATGGCTTCTATGCCGTGTTGCTCGCCGGCAGCGACAATGATATCGCGCGGCGAATTCTTGAAAGTCTCGAAGCGCGGATCACCTACCTTCGGCACCTGACGACGCAGCGGGCGCCACAGTCGCGGCAGTTGCGCACGGCAGCGTTGCTGCGCGGCATCTTCAACGCGGTGCAGAAGCGTGCGCCGGAACACGCGGCCCGGCGCTGCAGCGCGTTCGTCGCCCGTTCGGCGCGGTTTGCCTTGGATGTGCTCACGGATGGCCGCTAGCGGCGAGCACCCTTCACTCCGCAGCGACTGACCGCTGCTCCTCCGCGCGCAAGGCGGCGCGTACTGCCGGGATCACTTCGGTTCCCAACCGGCGCACGCTTTCCCGTGCCGCTGCGTGCGGCAGGCCAGACCATGAAGTCTTGAACACCACGCTGGAGATGCCGGTCTCGCGGTGCAGATGCAGGATCTGCTGCACGATCCGCTCCGGTGGCCCGAAATACACGCTGCGGTCACGCACGAACTCATAGGGGAGGTTCTTCTTCAGCGCCGTTTCCTGCTCGGCCGACAACGTCTCGCCGGGATTGAGGTAAACGCCCGGTCCGCGCCAGTTGGAGAAATTGAGCGAGTCCAACATCGGCCCGCCGGCGATACGGACCGCGTCCTCCTCGGTGTCGGCGACAAACGTATCGCGCATGATCGCGGTACGCTCACCAGGCGGCAGAGTCCTTGCCGGTGGCCTCGCGCAGCGTGTCCCGATATACGCGCAGCCGCTGGCCCAACGCTGCCACGGGTGGACGCCACATGATGATCCCAAGGTCCTGCCGTGCCGCGTGCTGGATAGAGTCGAGCGAATTCACTACCTCCCACATCGGCAACGGATTCTGCCGGGCCCGCGGATAGATCGAGAGCTTGATCAGTTCGCCGGTACCGAGGATCGATGTAGTCCGGATCAGTGACGCTGTGCGCCCGGTCGGCACGAAACCCCGGGGCCGGGAATTGGTAAACTTGTCCCTTGAAGGAAAACCGTTCCTGGGTGAGCGCGGCCTTGATCACCGAGACCGCTTCGTCGAACACCAGCTTGCTCCTTGCCTGGTCGTTCGGATTGGCCTCCGGGTTGAGGTTGGCCGCCTCCAGCCCGTAATTGCCCCGCCCAAACCCGATCTCGACGCGGCCGCCGGTGAGCTGGTCGAGCAGCGCGATATCCTCGGCCGCACGCAACGGATGCCAGAATGTCACGATCGCTGCCGCAAGGCCGATCCGGATGCGACTCGTCCGTGCCGCCAGGTCCACCGCGGTCATCAGCGGGTTGGGGAGCATTTCGCGTCCCCACACGCTGAAGTGATGCTCCGGCATCCACAGCACGTCGAAATCCGTCTCATCGCAGATCGTCGCCAGCTCGCGCAGCTCATCAAGCAGATCGACGTAATCGCGCTGCCTGCGTCGGGTCATGGAGGTTGTGGAACAGTCCGAATCGCATGTGGGATCTCCTGCGGCCGAGGCTGGCAGGTGGACGCCAGCCTAGTTTGGTATACCATAATCGGTTTGGTATACCAAGCTGGCGTTCAGGGGGCCAGGGCCAGCCTGGCAATCCGGGCCGGGCTGGACGGCAAGGTGGGGGATGGTTCGAGCACGATGCTCAGGCTGATCGTGCGCCGCGTGCTGCTGATGCTGCTAACTGCGATCGCCGTTTCCGCGCTGCTGTTCTTCACTGTGACGCAACTGCTGGGCAGCCCGGCGGCGATGATGCTCGGTCAGGATGCCAGCCCGCAGGCGGTCGCCGCCCTGAACGCGGAATACGGCTTCGACCAGCCGGCGGTGATCCAGTATCTGCACTGGCTGGGCGGTGCGCTGAGCGGCGATCTGGGGCGCAGCTACACCACGCAGCAGAGCGTCGCCGGCGCGATCGCAGCACGCATTCCGGTCACCCTGGAACTCACGTTCTGGTCGATCGCGCTGGCGGTGACCGCGGCGGTGGTGTGCAACACAATTCCGGTGGCGCGCGGGCCACTGCAACCGCTTGTCACCACGGCGAGTCTGATCGGCATAACCGTGCCGAACTTCATGCTCGGGGTGTCGCTGATCTTCCTGTTATCAGTGAAACTGCGATTTACTGCCGTCCACCGGCTGGGTGCCGTGGTCGGAGGGCGTCGGGGTTCATCTGCAGCACATGGTCATGCCGGTGCTGACGCTGTCGGCGTACTATTTCGGCGCGATCAGCATCGTATATCGGGCGGAGTATCCAGAACGTCATCCAGCGCCAGTTCATCCAGGTTGCCCGCGCCAAGGGGCTCGGCGCGTGGCGCGTGGCATTCCGCCACGCGGCGCCCAACGCCATCCTGCCGGTGATCACATTCGTCGGTATCTCGGTCGGCCAGCTCACTGGCGGTGCGGTGGTGACAGAAACCATTTTCTCCATGCCCGGGCACCGGCAGACTGTTTGTTACCTCAATCGAGTCGCGCGATTTTCCGGTGATGCTTGCGGTGGGTATGCTGATCGTGGTTGGCGTGGTACTTATGAACCTGCTGGCCGACATCGGCTACGGGGTGGCCAATCCGCAAATCCGGCACCAATCGTGACACCTCCCGGACGTTGGACCGGCACCGGCCTGGTCGCCTGCATTGCCGCGGTGGCGGTTGGCGGCCCCGCTGCTGGCGCCGCAGGATCCCTATGCCTCGAGCGTCGATATGCTGACGTTGCCAAGCGCGATGCATTGGCTCGGTACCGACGATCTGGGTCGCGACGTGCTGAGCCGGGTGATCTACGGTGCGCGCACCTCTTTCGCGATCGGCCTGGGCGCCACGCTGGTCGCCATGGCGATCGGGGTGCCGGTCGGATTGATCGCGGGCACGCTGCGCGGAGCGGTCGATATCGCACTGGCTGCCGCTCGATCGACCTGTTTATTGCGATGCCCGGACTGGTGCTTGCCCTTATCATTACCGTAATGGTTGGCGCTAATCTGCGTAACCTGATCGTGGTGCTCGGTTTCGTGATGTGGCCGCCAATCGCCAGACTGGTGCGCGGCCAGGCACTTGCGGTTGCGCGAGACCTTGTTTGTCGAGGCCGCCCGGGCCATCGGCGGCAAGCCGCTGTGGATCATCCGGCGTCACGTCTGGCCCAGCGTGTTGCCGGTGGTGGCGGCGCAGTTCTCGATCAGCGTCTCGTTCGCGATCTTCACCTCAGCCAGCCTCAGCTTTCTCGGGTTGGGCATCCCGCCGCCCGCGGCGGACTGGGGAGGCATGGTACGCACCGGATACGATTATCTGGCGATCAATCCGTGGATGAGTCTTGCGCCGGGCGCGGCGGTCAGCCTGACCGTCATGGGATTCTACATGATAGGACGATCGTTCAGATGAACGGCAGGGAGGTAATGATGCGAACAGGTCTCATCGGGCGCCGTCAGGCACTGGCCGGATTGACCGGGGGCATTCTGCAGGCGGGATGCTGGCGGGCGGAATCGCGCGGGCGCAAACGCCATCGCCGCGGCGGCACGCTGATCGTTGGCCTGTCGAACGACGCCAAGACCTACGACCCGATCTTCTCGGTCCAATACACCGAACGCTATGTCCTGTATCTGGCGTTCGACACGCTGGTGAAATACGGGCCGGACTTCTCGATCAAGCCCGAACTGGCCGAGAGCTGGGAGACCTCCGCGGATGGCAAGCGCATCGTGTTCACACTGCGACAGGGTGTCAAATTCCAGGACGGCACGCCGTTCGACGCCGCGGCGGTGAAGTGGAACATCGACCAGCGTCTGGATCAGAAGGTCAATTCACCGCAACGGCAGTTGCTGGCGCCGATCGTGGCGTCGGTGGATGTCGTCGATCCACAGCATGTCGCATTCAATCTGGTCGCGCCGTCTCCGGTGCTGTTCAGCCTGCTGGGCGAACGGCCGGGCTTCATGGTGTCGCCGACCGCCTGGCAGCAGCGCGGACCGGCTTTCGGCAGTCAGCCGGTCGGCACAGGCGCGTTCCTGCTGAAGGAATGGACGCGCGGCAGCCGGGTGGTGCTGGAGCGCAACGCCGAACTATTGGCAGCCGGGACTGCCATATCTCGATCGCATCGTGGTGCAGGACCTGGCAGGGTCGGTCATCGGGGTGCAGCGTCTGCTGACCGGCGAGATCGATTATGTGGACCAGCTCACGCCGTCCGACGTTCTGCCGATCGAGAAGCGCGCCGGCATCGTGTTGAAGCCGATCAAGGTGGGCCGCTGGTATTTCCTGCAATGGCACGTGAATGAACCGCCGTTCGACAACCCAAAGCTGCGTCAGGCATTTGCGCATGCGATCGACCGCAACCGATTGAACGAGATCACGATGCGCGGCCAGGGCACGGTGTCCGAATGGTCCGACGCCGGAAGGATTGTGGTGGCACGATCCGAACCTGAAGTTCTATCCGCATGACCCGGCGCGCGCGAAGGCGCTGCTGGCCGAAGCCGGACATGCGAACGGCTTCGAGTACGCGCTGTCCACGCCGCAAGTGACCGTATTCCAACAGATCAATCAGTTGCTTGCAGGAGCAGCTCGGCGCTGTCGGCATCAAGCTGCAACCTGCAACCGGTGGCCGCCAGCGAATGGTATGCACGGGTGGTGTCGGGAGCCACAAACCTGACACCGACCCGATGGACGCAGCGCGCCGACCCGGACGGGCTGCTGTATATCCTGTTCCACAGCAAGGGGTTTGCGAACACGATGAAGTACAGGAACGGGCGGGTCGATGCGCTGCTCGACCAGGCTCGCACCGTCTATGACATGTCCAGCGCGCAAGAAGCTCTATGCCGAGGCGCAGCAGCAGATCGTTGACGACCTGCCGATCGTGCCGCTGATCTTTGGCGCCGAATATGCCGCCCTGCGCGCGTCGGTGAACGGCTTCGAGTGGATCCCCGACGAGATACCGCGATTCCGTGACCTCTGGAAAACGGCTGCCTGAACAGGAGACGGCACGTATGAACCATGTCCGGCTTGGCCGAGTCGGGGCTGAAGGTCTCGCGCCTCGGTCTCGGGGCGATGGGGTTCGGCGATCGGTCTTGGCGATCCTGGGTGCTGGACCTCGACCAGAGCCGTGCGGTGTTCCGCCGCGCCATCGAAGCCGGTATCAATTTGATCGATACCTGCGACTACTACTCGGCCGGGGCCAGCGAGGAGATCGTCGGCACCCTGGTCAGCGGAGTTCGGCAACCGCGCGGAACTGGTGATCGCGACCAAGGTGGGAAATCCGATGGGCAGCAGACGCAAATGCCCGCGGCTTCTCCCGCAAGCATATCGTCGACGCCGTCGAAGCGCTCGCTGCGGCGGCTGCGAACCGACTACATCGACATCTACCAGACGCATATCTGGGATCCGGCGACCAACCTGGAGGAGATGACGGAGGCATTCGACCACCTCGTACGCGCGGGCAAGGTGCTTTACGTCGGGATCACCGACATGCCGTTCTGGCAATTCGCAACGGCGTATTTCCACGCCGAGCGGCACGGCGCTCGCTCGGTTCGCCGCGGTGCAGAACCACTACAATCTGCTGTGGCGCGAGGATGAACGCGAATTGCTGCCGTTCTGCCGCGCACAGGGCATCGGGCTGATCCCCTACAGTCCGATGGCGCGCGGCTTCCTGTGCGGGCGGGCCCGGCGGCAGGATCCGACGCGGACTGAACGCGCCAAGACCGATGATTACACCTACAAGCTGTATGGCCGTCCCGCCGACGAGGCGATCGTGGATCGCGTCGCGGAGCTTGCGGCATCGCGGGGCGTAAGCTCAGCGCAGATGGCGCTGGCCTGGGTGCTGCATCAGCCGGGCATCACGGCGCCCATCATCGGCGCGACACAGCCCAGCGCATGTGGATGCGGCCGCGGCGGCAGTTGGATATCAAGCTCGGCGTGGAGGAATTGAGGCTGCTGGACGAACTCTATGTCCCGCGTAGATAGACCTCGCCTGACCACGCCGCTTCCGGCAGCCCGTCGAGTCCTCCGGAAAAATTCCCGCATCGTCAGCCAGCAACCACACCTCTTCCGAGGCTGATGCCTTTTCGAGCAAATCTGCAATGCTCCCGGTCGCCGCAGCGGAGACTTCGGTCGTTTCCCGTGAGCCGTTCGGATGTACCAGAAGCATTTCGACGCGGTCGGCTGGCGCGCGGCGCTTCAGCAGGTCGGCTCCCTGACGTGCAGCGGAACGATCGCCTGGGTCGGCGCAGCCCGAAGCGTTATCGCCCGTCAGCCGGCGAATACCGCCGCGGATCTATCGCCGCCAAGGCCGGCGCCGCTTCCCCCGGATCGCGCCCGGCGACCAGGTCCGCCACCAGCCGCCCGGCGGCCGGCGAGGTTTGAATGCCGTAGCCTCCCTGCCCCACGCACCAGAAAAACCCCTGCGCGCGAGCGTCCCAGCCGAATGCCAGACTGCCGTCAGGCGTGAACGTGCGCAGCCCCGCCCAGCTATGTTCGACACGACGCACCGGAATATCCAACGCCTGCTGCATGCGGTCGATCGCCAGGGCGATATCCAGTTCGTCCGGCCGCACGTCATGCGCATGCATCGGCGTCTCGTCGGCCGGCGAGACCATCAGCCGCGTGCGCGCCTCCGGCCGCGCGTACCAAGTCTGGCTGGCATCGTCCAGCATCGGCCAGTCGCCGGCATCCCAGGGCGAGGGATCGATGATCGCCGCGGTTCGCCGGCACGGCGTGAGGCCGAGGGGATGCACTCCGGCAATGGCCGCCACCTCGTCGCCCCACGCGCCGGCGGCGTTGACCACGACCGGCGCGCGGAACACGGCGCCGGCGCTGGTCTGCACCTCCCACACGCCGCCGGCGCGGGCGATACGCCCGGCGCGGTGGCGCAGCGCCAGCGTGCCGCCATTGGCCCGAAGCTGGCGCAGGAATCCCTGGTGGATGGCCGCCACATCCATGTCGAACGCATCGTCCTCAATGGCGGCCGAGACGGCGTACTCCGGGCGCAGCGCCGGAACCATGGCGCGCACGTCGTCGATGGCGATGCGGCGCAGGCCGACGCCCTCATCCAGCAAGCGGTTCAGCTCCGGCACCTGCGCCGGTGGCGCCAGGATCACCACCGGGCGCCGCTTCAACAGCGGCAACTCCGCAAAGCCGGCCGGCGGAGATTCGAGGAAGCCACGCGACAATCCGGTCAGCAGACGCACGTCGGGCGGCCCGTAATTCCGGACCCAGATCGCCGCCGAACGGCCGGTTGTGTGATAGCCGGCCTGCTCTTCCGCCTCGATCAGCGCGACACGCCGGTCGGCGGACAGCGCGGCCGCCGTCGTTGCCCCGGCGATGCCGGCGCCGATGACAATGACATCGAAGCTCTGTGCGTTCATGCGCGCCAGCATCGGCGGCGCCAGACCGATCGGCAAGCGGGCCTGTGACTCGAGTCATATACACCGCCCCGCTGCCTGCGATAAGGTCACAATATCGAACCGGTTCCCGCCGTTCAGGAGAGGTCCAATGGCAAAAAAGACCCTCGACGATGTCATCAAGGCCCGCAAGGCGCTGGTGAAGGAGCTGGACGATTACGACAAAGACAAGTCGAAGCTCGATACCCGCATCAACAAGGTCATGATGGAGTACGGCACGATCAAGAAGGGCCTGGAGGAGGGCTCCAAGGAGATCACTGACCTCAAAACGCAACTGAAATCGGCATTCGACACCTGGACGAAAATGTCCGGCAAGCTGGATGGCATCAAGACCAACCTCGGTACCGTGGCGAAGGAGGTTAAGGCCACCATTCCTGGCCTCGACAAGTTCGATGACGAGGCGGACGGGCTGTCCAAGGAGCTCGCGAATTGCGGCGGCGACGTGGCCGACATCAAGGACGAGGCGGAGGAGCTGAAGAAAGTCAAGAAGATGGCTGGCCGTCTCGTTTCCGACTACAACAATCTCTACAATTCATCGAGTTCGCCACCCGCCGACCCGCCGAAGCCGACCCTGGCGGTGAGCTGAAACTTGCCCCGTCGCCGGACGCGGTGGACGATGCGCCGCAACGGCCGGCGAGAGGGGCGCGATGATCGATCTGGTGGTGCGCGGCGACACGGTGGTCACACCACAGGGGGTCGGCGCCTACGATTTGGCCATCACCGGGGAGCGTATCGTCGCAGTGGCCGCCGGCGGCAGCTTGCCGGTGCCTGACGGGGCGCGGCTGATCGATGCCACCGGCAAGATCGTCATCCCGGGCGGCATCGATCCGCACGTGCATTGCAAGTGGTTCCTGCCCAACCCGGACGGCACGGCGGGGCTGACCGACCCGCCCGACATCGTCAGCCGCGCCGCCGTGCATGGCGGAACGACGACCATCATCGACTTCACCCGCTGTTCGCAGGGTGCCTCCGTGCAGGACGCCATCGCGCGGCGCGAGGAAGACTGGAAGGGCCACGCCGCCTGCGACTACGCGCAGCATTTGATGGTGGAGGGCGCGTTGCCGCCGGCGCTGTTCGGCCAGCTTGCCGAGGCGATCCAGGCCGGCTTTCCGACGGTGAAGATTTTCACCACCGACATTACTCCCAGCCGGAAAGGGCGGATGGTGGATTTCGGCGACATCTGGGAGGTGTTCCAGGTGCTGGCGGCCAATGGCGGCCTCGGGGTGATCCATTCCGAGGACAACGACATCGTGATGCACATGTACGGCAAGCTGATCCGCGAGGGACGCACCGGCTTCGCCAACATGGCGGAGGTTCACAACACGCTGTCGGAGGATATTTCGTTCCGAAGGATCATCCGGCTGGCGGAGAAGGTGCGTGGCACGGCGCTTTACATGATGCACACCTCGGCGGCGTCGGGCGTGTCGGCGATCCGCGAGGCGCGCGCACGCGGCGTGCCGGTCTATGGCGAGTCGCTGCACCAGTACATGCTTTACACTAACGAGGACTACCGGCGCCCGAACGGGCAGATCTATCACACCTATCCGTCACTGAAATCGACCGAGGACCAGGCGGCGCTGTGGGCCGGCACGCTGGACGGATCTATCAATTGCGTCGCCACCGACGAGATCTGCTGCACGCTGAAGCAGAAGACCCAGGGGCTGCGGATCGATGATACGACCGGCGGCAATGCCGGCGTGGAGCCGCGGGTGGCGCTGATGTACACCGAGATGGTGGGACGGCGCGGCTACTCATTGTCCCGATTTGTCGATCTGGTGTCTTCCAACGCGGCCAGGATCATGGGGCTGTATCCTCGCAAGGGCGCGCTGGTGCCAGGGGCCGACGCGGATCTCTGCGTGCTGGACCCGGCGGACAAGCGGGTGATCCGCGCGGCCGACCTGCACGAGGCGGACTACACGCCGTGGGAGGGGCGGCAGATGCAGGCCTGGCCGTGCCTGACGATGCTGCGCGGCAAGGTGGTGGTGGAGGGCGGGCGGTTCCTCGGCGGCCTGGATGACGGGCGGTGGCAGACGCGGAAGGTTGCGTCCGAGATCATCGAAGGACCGTGCCTGTGACCGATGCGGAGCTGCGGGCGTTGCTGGTCGATTGTTTGGCGGTGTGGGGGGTGGAGGGGCGGGTTGAGGCCGTTGGTGCGAACATGGTCCGTCTCGTAGTTGGAGGTGAACATTTTTGGCTCGAGCAGGCTGGCACGCAGCAATATCCGGCCCGTTGGCTGCTGCGGACACGTTCCGGGGAAGCTGCCGGGCGCGGCCCGCGCATGGCCGGGTCGATTGGCTCGGTCCTGCGTGCCTTGCGCACGGCGGCTGCCGACGGAAGCGACGGGTTGACGAGCGTGCGACGCCAAGCAGCTTAACGGCCGCCGACAGATACGATATGCACTCCGACCCCGATCAGATTGGACAGGACCTGATGCTATTCAATTCAGATCAATTCCTTTTCCTGTTTTTTCCCGCAGCTCTACTCGCCTTTCACCTGCTGCGCCGTTTCGGCCAGCGCGCGCAGATTGTCGCAATATTGATTTCATCGTCGGTCTTCTACGCCTGCTGGAATGTGAAATTCCTGCTCCTGCTCGGCGGCTCCATCTTGCTTAACTTCCAGATAGGACGGGTGCGCAACCGGCGGTAAAGCCGGACGTGAGCGTTTGGCCAATCGTCTGGTCGGGATTGGGGTCGGCCTCAACTTGGCCGTACTCGGCGTCTTCAAATACGCACACTTCATGGTCACCAACCTGAACGCGATTGCGGGGGTGGATTTCACCGTTGGGCGGATCATCCTCCCTCTTGGCATCTCGTTCTTCACCTTCGAGCAAATCGGCTACCTCATCGATATCAGACGCGGTCGCTCCTATCGTGCCGACCTGCTGCGTTACGCGGTGTTTGTCTCGTTTTTTCCACGATTGGTGGCCGGGCCGATCCTGCGCTACAGCGAAATACTCCCGCAGCTTACTGACCAACGGCGGGGGGCCGATCGGTCCGAGGATCTTGCGGTTGGTCTCACGATGTTCGCCATTGGCCTGGTCAAGAAATCGGTGTTGGCGGACGGAATCGCCCCATTCGCAGGTCCGATATTCGCCGCCGCAGCCGGCGGTGCGCCAGTTGACTTCCTGCTTGCCTGGGGCGGTACGCTCGCTTACACTTGCCAGCTCTATTTCGATTTCTCCGGCTACTCGGACATGGCGATCGGCGCCGCGCGCTGTTTCGGTATCCAGTTTCCTGCCAATTTCAATTCGCCCTACAAATCGGGCAGCATGATTGAATTCTGGCGGCGTTGGCACATGACGTTATCTCGTTTCCTCCGCGACTACCTATATATTCCCCTTGGCGGCAACCGCCGTGGGTCTATTCGGCGCTATATCAACTTGATGATTACCATGCTGCTCGGGGGCCTCTGGCACGGCGCCAACTGGACTTTCGTGGCCTGGGGCGGCCTGCACGGGTTCTATCTGATAGTGAATCACGGGTGGATGGCACTATGGCCCACCAGTGGTCGGGTTCCGGGGAGATCGATATCGATTATTCGCCGTGCGTTTGGTTTCGTCGTGACCTTTCTCGCCGTCGCGGTCGCCTGGGTATTTTTCCGCGCGACCAGCTTCGCTGCCGCGCTGGATGTGTTGCGCGGCATGGCCGGCTTGTATGGGATCAGCCTGCCAGAGGGGTTTGCCTTTGCCCTTCGACCGGTCGCGCCGGCGTTGCATGCGCTTGGGGTCAGCTTCGCCCAGGAATCCGGCGCGCAGATGATCAAGACCTGGGGCTGGATCATTGCTTTGCTTGGGATCGCATGGCTGTTGCCGAACAGCCAGGAACTGCTCGCCCGCTACCGACCGGTGATCGAGATGAACAGTCCCGCCGCGACGCCCTCTCACAGAGCTCTGGCTTGGCGTCTCACGCCGGGCTGGGCGGTATTCGCGGGTGCGATAGGCTTTCTGGGCGTGATCTCCATCACCCGCGTCAGCGAATTCCTTTACTGGCAATTCTGATACGCATGCGCCCGGGAACTCGATACCTCGCGATCATGGCAGGAACGTTCGTCGTCCTGGCTACGGGTGCCGCAGGACCTGGTGTAGAAGTCGATCCTTATTGGGTGTACGGCACGCCGACGGTTCCGGGACTGACTGCGTTGAAGCCCCGAGCTGCTGAGCGGGCCGAGATTGCGAAAACCCATTTGTTGGAACGAATGCGCCCGCGAACCCTGTTGCTAGGCAATTCGCGGGTGGAGATCGGGCTCGATCCTGCCGACCCGAACTGGCACGAAACAGAGCGCCCGGTGTTCAATGCGGCTCTCGCCGGCCACGATCTGGCCAGCGCGGTCGAGTTTCTGCGGCAAGCGGTGGCGCTCCGCCCGCTTCGCCTCGTGGTGGCGGGTGTCGATTATCAGGATTTTCTCAGCACTGCGCCAGACTCGCCCGATACGGCGTTTCCCTCCGTGGCCCCGAAACCGGAACGCTGGGAACACGCCTGGCAGCAGCGTCTCGATACCACTCTCAGCATCGACGCGGTCCTGGACAGTGCGGAGACACTGCTGGATCAGTCATCACGCGTCAGCGCAACTTTGACGAGCGGAGGCTTCAATCCGTTGCATGAATACACGGTGTTCGTGCGCCGCGAGGGTTACCACAGCCTGTTCGAGCAGAAGCAAGCTGCGTACCTGGCTCAATATCGGCGGTTTCGGAAGCCGGACTTTACCGACCCGATGCACAATCGAGAATTCCAATACCTGGCGGCGATTATAGAGATTTCGGTCCAGCACGATTGCCCGCTGGTTCTTTTCATCTATCCGTATCATGCGGAGTATCTCGACATGCTGCACCGATTGGGTCTGTGGCCGGGTTTTGAGGCGTGGAAACGGGCGATCCTGCAAACCGTCGATCAGTATGCGGGGAGTCGCCGGAACCTGATACGCGTGTTCGACTTCTCCGACTACAACGACGTTACCACTGAGCGCGTGCCGCCAGCCGGTGACAGGGCGGCACATATGCAATGGTATTGGGAGCCAGGACACTTCAAGAGCGCGCTCGGCGATCGGATCATCGCGCGCATCATGGGAAACGATGACGATTTCGGGCGCGAACTCACGAATGCGAACATCGATGCGGTCCTATCTCGCATCAATGCCGACCAGATAGCGCTTTCGGCCGATGCAGCGCCATCAGATATCGACCGGAAACCGTAATCGCGTTCGGCCGCTTGGCGTCCAGGCTGAACTCAATAAATCGTCTCTTTCAACCGCTGCGGATACGCCCGGTCATACTCCGCCCCGCCCACCTGCCCCCGGCTGATATCCGCCAGGATCGTCCCCGCGCTCGGCAGCGCCGAGCGCGGAATCCGCTTCTCCGGGTTCCACAGATCGGACCGCACCAGCGCCTTCGGGCACTGGAAATACACGCTCTCCACCCGCACCACGATCACCGAGCGCGGCAGTTTCCCCTGCGCCGGAAACCGCGCCAGCAGGTCCGGCGCCACGGAGATCGACCGCCGTCCCGTTCACCCGCAGCGTCTCGCCCACCCCGGGGATCAGGAACAGCAGCGCGATGCGCGGATCGTGGATCAGGTTGCGCAAACTGTCGGCGCGATTGTTGCCGCGGCGGTCGGGGATCAGCAGCGTCTTGTCGTCCGCCACTTCCACGAAGCCGGCCGGATCGCCACGCGGCGTCACATCCAGTCCGCCCGGCCCGGAGGTCGCCATCGCCAGAAATGGCGCCGCCTCGATGAAGGCGCGATAGTGCGGATGCACATGATCAACCTCCTTCATCACCGCCCCGGCCGAGGGCTCGCCGTACAATGCTTCCAGCGCCGCCTCGTCCCTGATCAGGTGGCCGTCACCCATGCCGTCCATCGCCGCGCTCCGATCCCGTGGTGATTCCGGTCTCCATCGTCACCGGGTTTCTCGGCAGCGGCAAGACCACGCTGATCGCGAGACTGCTGCGCAATCCCGGCTTCGCCCGCACCGCCGTCATCGTCAACGAATGGGGCGAGATCGGCCTCGATCACCACCTGATCGCGTCCGGCGACGAGACGCTGGTGGCACTGACCACCGGCTGCCTGTGCTGCCGGGTGCGCAGCGACCTGGTGGCCACACTGCTGGATTTGGCGCACCGCCAGCAGGCGGGCGCCATCCCGCCTTATGACCGCGTGCTGATCGAGACCTCCGGCCTGGCGGACCCGGCGCCGATCCTCGCCGCGCTGATCAGCGACCGTGATGTAGCAGTCGGCCATGCGATCGACACCGTGCTGACGCTCGTCGATGCACAGCACGGCGCGGCGACGCTGGAGCGGCATGTGGAGGCGCGGCGGCAGGTAGCGCTCGCCGACCGGTTGCTGCTGACCAAAGGCGACATTGCCGGACCAAGTGCGGCGCTGCGCGAGCGGATTGCCGCGTCGAACCCGGAAGCGCCGATGTCTGTGCGCGGTCCGGGGCGACATCGCACCCGGGACATTGTTCAGCGGCGCGGATCCTGTTGCCCGAGCGGCGCGGTTGAGCGCGATGCCGACCTCGGCTGGCGGTTTGACGCGCGCCGCCCATACCGGCGGGATCGAGAGTTTCACCCTCGCAACGCGACCGTCCCATCCCGGCGCTGGCCCTGGCGATGTGGCTGCAAGCCCTGACGGAGCACTGCGGACCGAAGCTGCTGCGGTTGAAGGGGCTGGTGGAGGTCGAAGAACTGCCCGGCCGTCCGGCGGTCATCCACGCCGTGCAGCACGTGGTTTCCGAACCCGAATGGCTGGACCGTTGGCCCTCCGCGGACCGCCGGTCGCGCGTGGTATTCATCGGCGACGGCATCCCACGCTACTTCCCGATCCGCCTGCTGGACGCCATCGAACAGGAGGTGCGGGACGCATTGGACGCGCCCCCGGGGCTTGTCTAGGGTCGCCGGCGAACGGGGAGACAAGCCCAAACGGGGAGACAACATGGAGCTGTCCGAAGAGCACCGCATGCTGGCCGAGCTGGTCGCGAAGTTTGTCGATCGCGACCTTATGCCGCTTGAACGCGCGGTGCTGGCACGCGAAGCGCGCGGCGAGAAATTCGGCCTCACCGACGATGAAGAAGCCCCGCTGCTTGCCAAGTGCCGGGAACTGGGACTTTGGGCGCTGGACGTGCCGGAAGAGCTCGGCGGCGCCGAACCTGCCGACTGTCGCGCTGATGCCGATCAATGAAGAACTCGGCCGCACCATCGTGCCGTTCACCTTCCCGCCGGACAGCCCCAATCTGCACATGCTGCTGGCGGTGGCGGACGAGCGGCAGCGTGAGTTGTATCTGAAACCGTACGCGTCGGGCGAAGCGATCTCGGCCATCGCCATCTCCGAACCCGGCGCCGGCGGCGATCCAGCCGGCATGACCACGCGGGCGGTGAAGGACGGCGACCATTGGGTGATCAACGGCCGCAAGATCTGGGTCAGCCGCGTCCCGCGGGCCGACTTCACCATCGTCATGGCGCGTACCGGCGAAGGCAAGCGCCACGACGGCATCAGCGCCTTCATTGTCGAGCGCGGCACGCCCGGATTCATCATCGAGCGCGAGATCGCGATGATCGGCGGCCGGCGCACCTACGAGCTGGTGTTCGAGAACCTGCGCGTGCCTGACACGCAGGTGCTCGGGAAACTGGGCCGCGGCTTCGCGCCGATGCAGTTGCGGCTGACGATACGCCGGTTGCAGATGGGCGCCTGGTGCATCGGCATCGCGCGACGTGCGCTCGACATGCTGTGCGATCATGCGCGCCAGCGGGTCACGTTCGGCGCCAGACTTGCCGACCGGCAGGCGATCCAATGGTGGGTCGCCGATGCGGCGACAAAAATCCACGCCTGCCGGCTGATGGTGATGGACGCCGCCGCCAAGCAGGATGCCGGGCAGGACGTGCGCACCGAAGCCTCCATGATAAAAGTGTTTGCTACCGAAATGGCGGGCGAGGTGGTCGATCACGCGATGCAGACCTACGGGGCGATGGGCATGACCAAGGAACTGCCGTTGCAGTTGCTGGCGAGCCAGGTCCGCGTCATGCGAGTTTATGAAGGCCCCACCGAGATCCACCGCATGGTGATCGCCCGGCGAATGCTGAATGACCGCCAATAATCCGGCGACGCCGGTTCTGTCGGTCGAAGGCCTGCGCACCTGGTTCACCACCCGCCGCCGCGTGGTGAAAGCCGTCGATGACGTCTCTTTCACCGTGCGCGCCGGAGAAACGCTGGCGATCGTCGGCGAATCCGGCTGCGGGAAAAGCGTTACCGCTCTTTCGATCATGCGTCTGATCGCCGACCCGCCCGGGCGGATCGAAAGCGGCGTGATCCGGCTGGGCGAGGTCGATCTGCTGAGCCTCAGTCCGGCCGAGATGCGCCGGCTGCGCGGCAACGAAATCGCCATGATCTTTCAGGAGCCGATGACCTCGCTCAATCCGGTGCTGACGGTCGGTCGCCAGATCGCCGAGGCGGTGGAGTTGCACCAGGGGCTGTCACGCGCCGCCGCCTTGCAGCGCGCCGTGCAGATGCTGAAGCGCGTGCGCATCCCGGAGCCGGAACAGCGGGCGCGCGAATATCCGCACCAGCTTTCCGGCGGCATGCGCCAGCGGGCGATGATCGCCATGTCGCTGGCGTGCAATCCGAAGCTGCTGATCGCCGACGAGCCAACCACCGCGCTGGACGTGACGATCCAGGCGCAGATCCTGCGGCTGATCGTCGATCTGCAGCACGAGACCGGAACGGCGGTGCTGCTGATCACCCACGACCTCGGCGTGGTGGCGGAGACGGCGGACCGGGTCATCGTGATGTATGCCGGGCGCAAGGTCGAGGAAGCGTCGGTCGGCGAATTGTTCGCGCGCCCGCTGCATCCGTACATGCAGGGGCTGCTGGCCTCTATCCCACGCGGCGGCTTGCTGCGCGGCGAAGCGGTGCCGGATGAACGGCTGACGGAGATCCCCGGGATCGTACCGCCGCTGGACGCACTGCCGGTGGGCTGCCATTTCGCGCCCCGGTGTCCGCGGGCCGATGCGCTGTGCGAGGCGCAATACCCCCCGTTGGAACAGAAACTTCCGATGCATGCCGCCGCCTGCTGGCACACCGATATCGACCGCGCGAGGGGATAGAGATGCCGGTGCTGGAAGTGGAAGGCCTCAAGAAACATTTCCCGATTCGCCGGGGGTTTTTTCGTCGCGTGTCCGGTCAGGTGTTCGCCGTCGATGGCGTCAGCTTCAGCATCGAGGCGGGTGAGACGCTGGGGCTGGTGGGCGAGAGCGGCTGCGGCAAATCGACCGTCGGGCGATCGGTGATGCGGCTGATCGAGCCGACGGCCGGGACGATCCGGCTGGCCGGGCAGGACATTTCGCGACTGTCGCGCAAGGCGTTGCGGCCGTACCGGCGGCAGATGCAGATCGTGTTCCAGGACCCGTTCTCGTCACTGAACCCGCGCATGACGGTGGGCGAGATCGTCGGCGAACCGCTGAAGGTGCATCGCATCGCCCGCGGACGGGACCGGACGGAACGCGTGGCGGCACTGTTCCAGCGAGTTGGGCTGCGTCCGGCGCAGATGCGCAACTATCCGCACGAATTCTCCGGCGGCCAGCGGCAGCGCGTGTCGATCGCCCGGGCGCTGGCGCTGGAGCCGAGTTTCATCGTGGCCGATGAACCGGTCAGCGCGCTGGATGTGTCGATCCAGGCGCAGGTAATCAACCTGCTGATGGATTTGCAGCGCGAGCAACGCCTGTCCTATCTTTTCATTTCGCACAATCTCGGCGTGGTCGAGCACATCAGCCACTGGATCGCGGTGATGTATCTGGGGCGGATCGTCGAATACGCCGACAAGGTGGCGCTGTTCACGCGGCCGCAGCACCCGTACACCGAGGCGCTGCTGGCAGCGATCCCGGTGCCGGACCCGGCGGTGAAGCGGGACCGGATCGTGGCGGAAGGCGACGTGCCGAGCCCCGTTCACCCTCCCTCCGGCTGCCATTTCCACCCGCGTTGCCCGTATGCGGTGGCGCGCTGCCGGGTGGAGTCACCGATCCTGAAGCGCGGGGCAGCCGGGCATTTGGTGGCATGTCACTTGCGGTGATTGGCGCCCCTCACCCCACCAAATGGCAAGCCACCTGGTGCCCAGGCGCCGGCTCGGTGATCCTTGGCTCCTGTTCGCGGCAGATTGGCATGGCGTGCGGACAGCGGGTGTGAAAACGGCAGCCGCTGGGCAGATTGAGCGCGCTCGGGACATCGCCCGCCAGGCGCGCGCGGCTGGCCCGGCGCTCGTTACGCTCGGCCGGGTGCATCGCCGGTACGGCGGCGATCAGCGCCTGCGTGTAGGGGTGCAGCGGCGCCGCATACAACGCGCGTTTCTCGGCGGTCTCGACGATCTTCCCGAGATACATCACGGCAACGCGGGTGGCGATGTGCTTCACCACGCCAAGATCATGCGCAATGAAAAGATAGGTCAGCCCCAGCTCGTGCTGCAAATCGGCCAGCAGGTTGACGATCTGCGCCTGCACGGAAACATCCAGTGCGGAGACCGGTTCGTCGCACACGACAAACCGTGGCCGCAACGCGAGCGCGCGGGCGATGCCGATGCGCTGCCGCTGGCCGCCGGAGAATTCGTGCGGATAGCGGTCGCGCGCGCGCGCCGGCAGGCCGACCACATCCAGCATGCGCGTGACATTGCGGCGCGCTTCGTCCTTGGTGCCCGCCATGCCATGGATCACCAGCGGCTCGATGATGATCTCTTCCACCGACATGCGCGGATTGAGCGCGCCGTACGGGTCCTGGAAGATGATCTGCATCGCCCGGCGTTTCTCGCGCAGCGCCTTGCCGGAAAGCCCGGTGATTTCCTCGCCGGCAAAGCGGATGGCGCCGGCGGTCGGCTCGATCAGCCGGATCAGGAGGCGGCCGAGCGTCGATTTGCCGCAACCGGATTTGCCGACCAGTCCCAACGTTTCGCCAGGATCGATGCGCAGCGCGACGTCATCGACCGCGCGCAGTGCGAGATGGTGCCGCCGGAGCAGTTTGCCGGCGCGGATGCCGTAGTGCTTGGAAAGTCCGGCGGCCTCGATCAGCGCCGTCACGACCGGACCAGTTCGGGCACGCGGATGCAGGCGGCCGTGTGGCCGGTTTCAGTGGGGATCAGTTCGGGAATGCCCGCATCGCAGGCGGGAACGGCATGCGGGCAGCGCGCCGCGAAGCTGCAGCCGCGCGGGCGATGCAACGGATCGGGAAGGCTGCCGGGAATTGCCAGCAGGCGTTCGCGGTCGTCGTCCAAGGACGGCACGCAGGCAAGCAGTCCTTGCGTGTAGGGATGCATGGGGCGATCGAACAGCCGGGCGACCGGCGCTTCCTCGACGATGCGGCCGGAATACATCACCAGCACGCGATCCGCCGTCTCCGCCACTACGCCCATGTTATGCGTGATCACGATGACGGCCATGCCGAGTTCGTCGCGCAGATCGAGCAGCAGATCGAGGATCTGCGCCTGGATGGTTACATCCAGTGCGGTTGTCGGCTCGTCGGCGATCAGCAGCCGTGGACGGCAGGCCAGCGCCATGGCGATCATCACCCGCTGGCGCTGCCCACCCGAAAGCTGGTGCGGGTAGTCGTCCATTCGCCGCGCGGCGGAGGGGATGCCGACCTTGTCCAGCATCTCCAGCGCGCGCGCGTGCAGCGCCGCCGGTCCGATCCGTTCATGGGCGCGGATCGTTTCGGTGATCTGGTCGCCGATGGTGAAGACCGGGTTCAGCGAGGTCATCGGCTCCTGGAAAATCATCGCGATACCGGGGCCGCGAATACGCTGCATCCGCGCGTCCGACATGCGGGTGAGCACGTGTCCTTCGAAGCGGACTTCGCCGGCGGCGATGCGCGCCGGCGGTTGCGGCAGCAGGCCCATGATGGTGAGCGCGGTGACGCTCTTGCCGCTGCCGGATTCGCCGACGATGCCGAGGATCTCACCTTGCTCGAGCGAGAAGCTGACGTCTTCGATGGCGTTGATCTCGCCGCGCCCGGTGGCGAAGGCGGTGGTCAGGCCGCGGACTTCAAGCAGGCTCACTGCTGAATCCGAAGCCGCGGATCGAGCACGTCGCGCAGGCCGTCGCCCAGCATGTTCAGCCCCAGCACGGTGATCGCCAACGCGGCCCCGGGAATGGCGATAATCCATGGGGCGTCGGTCATGTACTGACGGCCCTCGGCCATGATGTTGCCCCAGGTGGGGGTGGGCGGCACCGCGCCGACGCCCAGGAAGCTCAGCGTCGCTTCAGTGAGCACCGCGTAGGCGAACAGGAAACTAAGCTGCACGATCAGCGGCGCCATCGCGTTCGGCAGGATGTGACGGCGCAGGATGCGCCAGTGTCCGGCACCGGCGGCCACCGCGGCCTGCACGTACTCCATTTCCCGCAGCACGATCACCGAGGATCGCACGATGCGCGCGGTGCGCGGGGTATAGACGATACCAAGTGCAATGATCACGTCGCCGATCGAGGGGCCCAGCACGGACGTGACCGCGATCGCCAGCAAAATCGCCGGAAATGCCATCAGGGCGTCGTTGATGCGCATGACCATGTTGTCGATGCGGCGGAAATAACCGGCGGCGGCGCCGATCGCGGTGCCCAGCACGGCGTTGATCGCAACCACGCTGAAGCCGATCAGCATGGAAAGCTGCGCGCCCCAGATCACGCGGGACCATAGGCTGCGCCCGAAATTGTCGGTGCCGAACAGATGATCCCAGCCCGGCGGACGGAACGTCTGGCGCATCGACAGCTTGTTGGGATCGATCGGCGCGATCAGCGGCGCCAGCACGGCGGCCAGCAGGATGATCGCGAACAGCGCAAGGCCGGTGATGAACAGGCGGTGGTGCAGCAACCGCTGCAAGGCGACGGCGGCGGGATGGCGGCGGGCCGGTTCTTCGGCCTCGGTCAGGAAGCCGGCGCCGATGGCGATGTCAGGCGGCATCGTAGCGTACCCGCGGGTCGAGGAACGCGTACAGCACATCGACGCCGATATTCACCAGCACCAGCAGCGCAGTGACGATCAGCAGCCCGCCCTGCACCATCGGGTAGTCGCGGTTCAGCACCGCCTGGGTCAGCAACTGGCCCATGCCGGGGATCGAGAACAGCGTCTCCGTCACCACCGCTCCGGAAATCAGGAGGCTGACGATGATGCCGATGACTGTTACGATCGGGATCAGTGCGTTGGACAGCGCGTGCTTCACCACCACCGACCGGCGCGGCAGGCCCTTGGCGCGGGCGGTGCGGATGTAGTCCTGGCGCAGCACCTCCAGCATGGTGGATCGGGTGATGCGGGCAAGCAGGCCAGTCAATAACAACGCCAACGAAATCGCCGGAAGCGTCATGCGAGGAAAACCAGCCGAGCGGGTCATCGGCGAAGGCGACATAACCGCCGGTCGGCACCCAGCCGAGGTCCACCGCGAACAGGATGATCATCATCAGTCCGAGATAGAAGTTCGGCACCGAGATGCCGAACATGGCGAACACCATTGCCGCCTGATCGATCCAGGTGTTCTGCTTCAGTGCCGCGAGGATGCCGCTGACCAGCCCGAGCACCAGGGTGATGATCAGCGCATAGAGCGACAGCCCGATGGTGACCGGCAGCCGGGTGACCACCGCCTGCAGCACCGGCTGGCCCAGCAGCAATGAGGTGCCGAGATCGCCGCGGAACAGATTGCCGTACCAATGCAAAAGCTGGGTCAGCAACGGCTGGTCCAGCCCCAGATTATGCCGGATCATCGCAACCTGATCCGGCGTCGCGGTCAGCCCGGCGATTGCCGCGGCGGGATCGCCGGGAATCATGTGGATCATTCCGAACGTGATCAGGCTGACGATCGCCAGGATGGGGATGGCGCTGCTGATGCGGCGGAGGACGACGCCGATCATGAAGTGGCAGCCTTCATTTCTCGAGCCATACGTTCGACATGCGCGGGATGCGGAACGGCACGAACCCCTTCACGTCGAGCGCACGCGCCTGCACCTTGGTCAACGAGCCGAACGGCAGCGCATAGACCTGGTCCAGCGTGTATTTCTGCATCTCGCCGAACACTTTCTGCCGCTCCTGATCGGTCGGCACCGTGTTCATTTCGTTCCACAGCTTGAGCACTTCAGGGTCGGCCTTGCCCGGCGGCGGCCGATAGACCGGGATCGGCTGGGCGAAGAACACCATGGTCGCCAGCGCGCCTAGCGCCGGCTGCGTGCCCCAGCCGGTGAAGAAAAAGTTCCAGCCCTTGTCGTCGTTCTGTGAGATCTGCACCGAGGTGGGCCAATCGACCACCTTCATTTGCGCGTTGATGCCGATCGCCTGCAACTGCTGCTGCATCACCAACGCCGAGTTGTACATCGGCGGGTAATCCTTGTCGGTCAGCAACACGACCGGCTCACCCTTGTAGCCGGATTGGGCCAGGTATTTCTTCGCCAGCGCCGGGTCATGGATGTTGTAGGTTTCCTTGCCGGCATCGCTGTAGTCCGGTTGATTCGGGTACTGGTAGCCGACATTCAGCGCATAGTTGCCGTCGGTGGCCGCCTGCATGATATCATCCATGTTCAGCACCGCCTGCACGGCCTTGCGGAACATCAGGTTGTCGGTCGGCGGCGCGCCGGTGTTTGGCGTGGCGATCTGGATCCACCAGTTTTTCAGCGGCAGCAGCGTGATGTTCTTGTCTTTCTTCAGCTCCGGCAGCGACTTGGTCGGCAGGTCCTCGACCCCTTGCAGCTCGCCGGTCTTCAGGCCGGCGACGCGTGCGCCGGGTTCGGTCACGATACGGAAGGTGACGGTGTCCAGGCAGGCCTGCTTGTAACCGCCGAAACCGGTCTTCTGCTCGTAGTGCGTGTTCGGCGTGTAGCCGTCGAAGCGCTTCAGCTTAACGTAACTGCCGGGGATCGACTGCACCAGTTCATAGGGGCCGGTGCCGACCGGCTTGAGCTGCATCGCGGGTACGTCCCTGTCCTCGGCCGGGATGATCACGATCGGCACGCTGAACGAACTCAGCAGCGTCAGGAAGGTGGGCTGCACCTTCTTCATGTGGATGACGAAGGTATCAGGGTCCGGCGCATCCCAGCGATCGACGTTGCTCGAACGTGCTGCGCTCCAGCCCGACCTTGGCGTAGCGGTCGAACGACGCGACCACGTCCGCCGAGGTCATCGGCTTGCCGTTCTGGAAATGCACGCCCTGCCGCAGCTTGAACGTGTATGTCAGATGGTCCGGCGATTCCGTTACGGAATCCGCCAGATCCGGGATCGGATGGTTGTTCTCGTCGCGCGTCATCAGCGTTTCGAAGATGTTCATCGCGATGTTGCGCGTCGAGATCGTTGCCGATGTCATCTGGTCCAGGCTGTTGACGTTGGCTTCCTGGCCGAACACGAAGTCACCGCCCACATGCGGGCACTTGAACGGCGCGGCGGCGGTCGGACCGGCGGCCATGGCGATCCCCGCCAGCAGGCCGAATCCCGTCAGGCTCGTGCGTCTCATCGTGCAAAACCCCTTCCCTGTGGGCAGGCTTTCCGCTGCCCTGACGGCAGGGTGCGAAGGCGGCACCCGCGCGTCAAGGCTGTTCCCGGCCGTACAGCTCCCGTGCCGCGGCAACTATCTCGTCCGACAGCTTTGCGTCATCGACCGCGCGGGCGATCACCAGGGCGCCGACCAGCCCGGCCAACGTGGCGATCGCCCGCTTGCGGCGGCTCGCTGCCGATCCGCTTTTCACCAGGCGAACCAGCCTGTCCAGCGCGGTCCGCACATGCACCGTCAGCACATGCCTCAGGCTGCCGCCCTGGCGCGCCACATCGGCGCCCAGGGCGGCAATTGCGCAACCCTGTCCACAGGCGTCGCGGTGGCGCACCGAAAGGTAGTCCGAAACGAGATCACCCAGGGTTTCGAAGCGGTCCTGCCGTTCGTCGCTGCGCTCCATCGCCCGGGACAGCGCCTGCGCCGCCAGTTCGTCCTTCGACGCGAAATGGCCGTAGAAGCCGCCATGCGTGAGGCCGGCGCCGCGCATGATGGTGTCGATTCCGACGGCATCGAAACCCTGTTCGCGAAACAGCCGCGATGCGGCATCGATGATGTGTTCGCGGTTTTCCGCCGCTTTTTGCCGGCTGACCCGCATGGCTGAGATTCTCCCGGACGTTGGGGCTTGACAAGATATATGACGCGCATCATAAAACGCAAATGCATGACGGTCGTCATTTAATGCCTTCCGCTCAAGCGAGGGACTCGGTGCCTCGCCCCTACCCAGGGACAAGCTTCGGGGGCATGACGACCGCAGCGGCGGTCCTATCGGTGAGCTGGTGCAACTGTAGAGAGTTCTGATGCAATTGTGGCGGAGTACAGCGATGAAAACCGCTCTTGTCACCGGCGCGTCGTCCGGCATTGGCGCGACCTATGCGGACAGGCTGGCGCGTCGCGGGCACGATCTTGTGCTGGTGGCGCGCGACCGGCAACGGCTGGAGGCTCTGGCGGCGCGGCTGCGCGCGGAAACCGGCGTGACGGTGGAAGTGCTGACGGCCGATCTGACGGCGGCGGACCAACTTGCCGGCGTCGAACAACGGCTGCGCCAGGATGCGCGGATCGGGCTGCTGGTGAACAACGCCGGTGCGGCGGGCGCCGGCGGCTTCGGCCAGCCGGACCTCGATGTGCAGGAGCGGCTGATCCGGCTGAACATAACGGCGGTGACGCGGCTTGCCGGCGCGGTGGTGCCGCGCTTCCTGGCCGAAGGCGGCGGCGCGATCATCAACATGGCATCGGTGCTGGCGCTCGCGCCCGAGGTGATCCCCGGCATCTATGCCGCGACCAAGGCGTTCGTGCTGGTATTTTCCCAGTCGTTGCAGGCCGAACTTGGACCGCGCGGCCTGTATGTGCAGGCGGTCCTGCCGGGCGCGACGCGGACCGAAATCTGGGCACGGTCCGGACGCGACGCCGACACGATCCCGGGCATGATGGAGGTGGCTGAACTGGTCGATGCCGCGCTGGTCGGTTTCGATCGCCGCGAAACCATCACCATCCCGTCACTGCCCGATGCCGCACAATGGGAGACCTTCTCCGCGGCACGGCTGGCGATGCAGCCGAATTTCCGCAACGAGCATCCCGCCGCACGCTATCTTGCGTAAGAGAGGAACTGTCTCATGCGCATCCTGGTTGTCGGAGCGGGAGCCATTGGCGGATATTTCGGCGGCCGATTGCTGGAAGCGGGGCGCGATGTCACATTCCTGGTGCGCCCGTCGCGTAAGGCGCAACTTGCGCGCACCGGCCTTGTCATCCGATCGCGGCTCGGCGATGTGGAAATTTCCGCTCCGACCGTGACGTCGGATGCGCTGCACGCCTCATTCGATCTGATCCTGTTGAGTTGCAAGGCATACGACCTGCTCGGCGCGATGGAATCCTTCGCGCCGGCGGTCGGCACAGCTACCGCGATCCTGCCGCTGCTGAATGGCATCAGCCATCTGGATAGCCTGGAGCAGCGGTTTGGCGCGTCCGCGGTGCTGGGCGGCCTATGCGTGATCTCGACCACGCTGGACGAGGACGGGCGCGTCCTTCATCTGAACGATACCCACAGCCTGTCCTTCGGGGAACGCGATGGAACGGAACCGGAGCGGGTTCGCGCGATCGCATCCGTGCTGTCCGGCGCGAAATTCGATGCGCGGCCGAGTCGCGAAATCCTGCAGGAAATGTGGGAGAAGTGGGTGTTCATCGCCACCGCCGCCGGCATCACCTGCCTGATGCGGGCGACGATCGGCGACATCGTGGCGGCAGGGGCGTCCGACCTCGCGAGCGCGCTGCTGGACGAATGTGCCGAGGCGGCGCAGCGAAACGGGTTCCCGCCGCGGGAAGCCGCCCTGCAACGCAGCCGGGCGATGTTCACAGCCGCTGGTTCGGGCCTGACCGCGTCGATGCTGCGCGATGTCGAGCGGGGCGCGCGAACCGAAGCCGATCATATCCTGGGCGACCTGCTGCACCGTCATCTGACCGGGCCAAAATCGCTGCTGCGCATCGCCGCCGCGCATCTTGGCGCCTATGAGAGCGAGGCGGACACGGGAGCGGGCACCCGCCTGAAGCGAGACGTGGTCACAAGCTGGCGCGTCCGCCCAGCATCGGCCCCAGCACGTCCTGAACGCCGGAGATCAGGATCTGCACCCCGATGCACAGCAGCAGGAACGCGAACAGCCGTGTTACCGTGCGCGTGCCGGTCGGACCCAGCAACCGCGAGACCCGGTCGCCCAGCCGGTAGGCGCCCCAGATCAGCGCGGCATTCGCTAACGCCGCGCCGGACATTCCGAGGAAGAACCGCAGCAGGCTGGCGATCGCCGGAGGATGCACGGCGCCGAGCGCGACCGCGACCGAGATCGTGCCGGGACCTGTGGTGAACGGGATGGTCAGCGGAAACAGCGCGATGTCGTCCGCCTGTTCGGCGGGCGCTGCCTGAAGCTGCTTCTGCGCCTCCCGGTGTTCGGGGGCATTCAACATCCCCCACGCCGCCAGGGCCACCACCAGCCCTCCGGCCACCCGCAAGGCGGCCAGGCTGATGCCAAATAAGGCGAGGATGAACGGCCCCGCCCAGAGCGCGACGATCATCACCAGCAGTGCGTACACCGCCACCAGCTTGGCCAGCCGCTCCCGCTCATGTGGTGTGCGGTTGGCGGTGACCTCGTGGAAGATGAACGCGCCGGTCAGCGGGTTGATGATCGAGAACAGCGCCGGAAAGCCGAGCAGGAACGCATGGATCGCACCGCTGCTCAGCACCGGCGCGGCTGCGGCGCGAAATTGGTCATTTTCGCATTCATCACGAAGTCGCCGAAATCCATTTGCAGGTCATCCGCCACGCCGTTTTCCCAGTAGCGCATCGCCACCTCGTAATCGGGCGTCATGCTGTCCGAATCGAGGCCGAAGAAGGCGATATGCACGCGGGTGCTGGGAAGCTGCGACAGTGCAGCCCATTTGGATTCCTCCGGCTTGCGCCAGTCCAGGATGACGATCGAGCTGGATTCGGCGCCGGTTTCATCGGTGCCGTCGAACAGCGGCAGGGTGAGGTATTTCTTCCCCTCCGCCGCAGCGGCGATCAGCGCGGCGGTGTGCGCCATCGGGAACAGCGTGCCCGTCGGCAACTGCTTCGTCGTTTCGCTTCGGCGTCGTGTAGTGCGCCACCCCCGGACCTCCGGCGCGATCGAGCTTGGCGTCGCCGTCGGTCTGGCTGGTCACCGCCCCGTCGGTCGTCTGCCGCACGTGGAAGCGGAACCGCAGCCCGTCCTTGGATTCCCAGGTGGCGTAGTCGGAAATCATCTGGATGTTCTGGCCGTCGGTATTGGTGATGGTCATGTCCAGGCGCTGGCGCACCGCCCAGCCATCGCAGGCATCGATCACCTCGTAGCCCATGGTGCCGCTGGCGCCGACCACGTCGCCGCTGCGCGACTGGTCTAAAGTCATGCGATATAGCGCCCGGTGCGCCGCCAGATGGATCGTTTCCGCTGCCCAGACCGGGGTGGCGAGAAGCAGCAGGACAGCCGCCAGGGGGGCGGGACGGTGCATCTTCGGGTCTCCGTTTCGGGCGTGAGGGACGGGTTTTAGGGGCCGGGCTCTCGCCGCGCCAGCACCGCCGGCAGCATCCCGCCGCGCCGCTGCCCGAATTCGAGCAGGTGTACCGCCAGCGGCGCATTGCTGCCGCGAATCTCGAGCTCCTGTTGCCGATGCCCGGCCCAGCCCTGCCCTGCGAGCCGCATGACCGCGTCGGAGACCACCGCATCGCAGCCGAGCCCGCGGGTCGCCGCTTCCAGCCGCGCGGCGACGTTCACCACGTCGCCAAGCGCGGTGAACGTGGTGTGCTCGCGAAAGCCGATCTCCCCGACGATGGCCGGCCCGCAATGGATGCCGATGCCGAAACCGAGGGGTTCGGCCAGCCCGGGGTCCAGGGCGGCGTTCATCTCGTCCAGCGCGTCGGCGAACGCGGCGGCAGCGGCGAGCGCCTGGGCGCAGGCCTGCGCCGGCCCGGTGCGCAGGCCGAACAGCGCGAGCACGCCGTCGCCGAGGAACTGGTTCGGCAGGCCGCCGGCGCCGACGATGGCGGCCGCCGCGAGCTCCACGAACCGGCGCACCAGGAACACGGCGTCATAGGCAAGCCGGTTGGCGGTCATCCGTGTCGATCCGCGCATGTCGATGAACATCGCGACGATGAAGCGTTCCTCGCCCATGGTCGGGCCGCCGCGGCCCAGGATGAACGGCTCCACCATGCCCGGCGGAACCAGCGGCAGCACGCGCAGATCGGCCAGCGGGCGCAACTGGCAGGCCAGCCGGATCATCGCCGGATCCACGCCGATGCGGTCGAGCACGTGGCGTTCGGTGGCGGATGGCGACGGCACCACCACCCCGTCCGGCAGCACGCGGATGCGGCAGGTGGAACAGCGCCCGCGGCCACCGCAGGCCGAGGCGTGACGAAAGCCGATCATACGGCTGGCATCGAGCACCGATAGGCCCGGGGCACGCGGGCGATGGTGCCGTCCGGATAGGCGACGGCGATGCCGCGGCGCCGCGTATCCGACCAGGCGCGCAGGCCGCGCGCCGCCAGCACCAGCGCCAGCAGGCACAGGTAGCCGGCGATCCAGCCGTTGCGCAGGTCGGCCAGGGCGTGGCTTTCCGCCGGCGTGCCGGCGCGCGATACGGCGAGCGTCGCCGACCGCCAGGCCGGGTCGGGCAGGTCCCGTCCCGCCTCGCGCACGCCCTGCCCGAAGCCGAGCAGTGCCAGCACCGGCAGCAGCACCGCGGCGATCAGCAGCGCCTGGCGGAAGCGCGGGTACCAGGGCTTCAGGCACAAGGCGAGCCGCAGCCCGATGCAGCCATGACTCCAGGCGGCGATCAGCGCGAGCACCTGCACGATTCCCCAACCGGGTGTCAGCAGGCCGAGCGCGGTCAGTTCCTGCGCGTAGCCCTTGTTGAGGCCGTAGAACGTCCAGGCGCCGCGGGTGACCGCGACATGATTGGCGAGCAACACCGGCAGCGACAGGCCGAGCACGATCTGCACGGTTTCCGCCAGCGTCCAGCCGACATAGCGGCGGGCATACAGCGCCATCACACCAAGCAGCCCGTGCGTGGTCAGCGAGACATACAGCAGCAGCGTCCCGATCACGCCTTGCCAGAACCATTTCTGCGCCAGCAGGACGGTTTCCATGGCGGCCAGCGAGATGTTGCCCATGCTGTGGTTCAGCAGGTGCGTCGCGACATACAGGAACAGGATGCTGCCGGTCGCCAGCCGCACCCGACGGTGCAGCGGGCCAGTGCCGAGCAGCGACAGCGCGGCAGGCCCAGCCGCGGCGTGGTCAGCCGAGATCGGGGTCGGCCAGGAGATCACGAAGCGCGTCGATGTTGCGCAGCGTGATGGTGCCGTCCGCCAGCCCGATCCAGCCGGCATCGCGCCAGGTGCCGAGATGGCGGTTGATGCTCTCGCGGGTCAGCCCGGTCATGCCGCCCAGTTCGCGTTGCGAGACCGGCAGCTCGATCTGCAAGCCCTTCGGCGTCGGGCGTGAGTGCAGCGCGGCCAGCTCGATCAGCGCCTTGGCCAGGCGGGCCGGGGCGGGCAGTTCCAGCCCGTCGGTGAACTGTGCGGTGGCCTTGCGCAGGCGGCGGCTGAGCAGGCGGATCATGGCGAACAGTGCCTCGGGCGAGGCGGCCAGCGCGCGGGTGAAGGCGGCGCCGTCGATCGCCAGCAGCGTGCAGGCTGACAGTGCAACCGCGGTGGCCGCGCGTGGCCAGCCGTTCAGCACCGCGATTTCTCCGATCACGTTGCCGGGGGAGGCGACGTCCAGCACCACCTCCCGCCCGTTCTGCAGCACCGCCGATAGTTTCACGAAACCACCGGCGACCACCATGACGGTGCGGCCGGGATCGCCCTGGCCGAAAATCTCGTCCCGTTCGGGGTATGACAGCAAAGCGGCGCGCTGCATCAGCGGGCGCAGCAGGTCGGCGGGCACCAGGCGCATCACTTCGTGGGCGCGGAGCAGCGTGAGGGGATCGGGAGCCTGGGTGGGTCCAGCCATGCGGCAGCAAGGTATGGCAAGGCGGGCTGCGGTGCCCATGTGGAAACGTCAGGATTTGGCGCGTCGGGCGGCTTTCTGACAGACTGCGTCAGTATCCGCGGGGCGGATTTACCGGGCACCGCCGAGGCATCCGATGAACGACTACGAGACCGACGTCCTGGCCTGGTCGGAGCGGCAGTCAGCGCTGCTGCGCCGGATCGCCGCCGGGGAGCGCGTGAACGATCGCGATCTCGACTGGTCCCACATCGCCGAGGAGATCGAGGACGTGGGATTGAGCGGTCTGCGAGCGTTCCGATCGCTGCTGGTTCAGGCCCTTGCACATGATATGAAAGCCGCCGCGTGGCCGGCAACGGCGTATGTCGCGCGCTGGCGACACGATGCGGAGACGTTCCGGCTGGATGCGCGGGAGGTGTTCGCGCCCTCGATGCGCCAGAAGATCGACATCGAGGCGATATACCGTCGTGCATTGCGCGAACTGCCGCCGGAGATCGATGGGCAGAAACCGCTGCCGTTGCCGGCGACCTGCCCGGCGACTTTGGATGAGCTGATTGCGGACGAAAGCTGACCCGTCTTGCGGGTCGCCGGAACGCTCAATGGCGCAGCAGGACGCCAAGGATCGCGATCGTCGCGGCGGCGTTGATGCCGACGGCCCAGATCAGGACGTCGAACCGCCGCAGGAAGCAGGTCCCGCGATTCGCCGAGGCGTCACGAAACTCGCTCTTCAGGGCGACCCTCGCGATCCTCGCCGTGCTCTCGCCAGAGCAACTCCAGTGGATTGCGCAGAAGTCGGCGAAAAAGTGCCTCGGCGCGTCTCGCCTGCGCATGGTCATCGACGCTCGCTGGCTAATCGCGGTGTAACTGCGTCTGGACAGCTCGTCCATTCCTCGGCTGCCAGCCTGGGCGCTGAGGCTTCCGACGCATCCGGACTGGCTTGCGGCGCCGCGCAGCTGTCACTTCGAGAACTGACGTTCATCTGCGGGTTCCACTCGCTCCGCGTCAACAGCATGGCCGCTCGGTCTTCCGTTGGGACGGCAGCCGCGGCGAGGAAGGCCGCTTTCTCGACGCCGCAGCTACAGATGCGGCGAACCATCTGACGCGAAGCGCAAGCCGGCCACGGTCGACGAATCCTGATCGAGGAGTTCATGCAGCCGATCGGCTGCCGCAGGCTGCGTTGGCCGATGCGATGGGCGTTCAGCGCAGCACGTCAACGAGCTGTGCAACGACCGCCGGACTGACGGCGGCGACGGCGATCATCCTCGCGCCGTGTTCGGCAACAGCCCCGACTTCTAGCTCCAACGTCCAGCGGCGCAGCGATCTTGGGAGGCAATGAACAGTCTCCTCAAGCCGAGCGGATTTAGGCGCATAAGCCATTCGGGCACCTGTCGACGGCGCTCATGCCTGGGAGTCATTAAAGCTTGCGTCATTAAAGCTTGCTCCTACCCTGGCGCATCGATCATCCGAACCAATTTGCCAGGATAAACGTGAGGGAAACCCTGATCGGCAAGGGAAAAGTGAGGCCGTCGTGCTGCGCGTAATGAGTTAAGACGTTCCGGCCCGTCGCGTCAACGCCGAGCTGCACACGTTCCGCAGAAAAGCAAAGCATAACAAAGCCGCCGTCAGCGAATCCAGGCGAAGTGCCGGGAGGTTCTGACGTGGCGGATGGGGTGGGATTCGAACCCACGAGGGGTTGCCCCCTGGCGGTTTTCAAGACCGCTGCCTTAAACCGCTCGGCCACCCATCCCTGGCCGCAACCTACAAGCCGCCAAACAAGGCGCAAGCTTCACCCCACCGTCTCCCCCGGCACCGCAACCGGCGCCGACCGCCACAACAACCCGCCGCCGCCGCGCGCCCCCGCGACCGCGGGTCCAGCGCATCGCGCACCCAATCGCCGATCAGATTCTCCGACAGCACCAGCACCACCAGCGCCAGCCCCGGCAGCACCGACGGCCACCACGCCCCGCTGAACAGATACTGATACCCCTGCGCCACCCGCAGCCCCAAGGAAGGCGTCGTCACCGCCACGCCAAGCCCCAGGAACGACAGCGACGCCTCCAGCTCCACCGCGCGCGGAATATCGACCGAGATCTGCACCAGCAGCGGCCCCAGCACATTCGGCAACAGGTGGCGGAACACGATCCGGGCTGGCGACGCGCCCGCCAACATCGCCGCGATCACGTAATCCTGCTGCCGCTCCGACAGCACGCTCGCCCGCACCAGCCGCGCGTATTGCGCCCACCCCACCACGCCGATGACCGCGATCACCTTCCACAGCCCGCGCCCGGTGATCGCCAGCACCGCCAGCGCGATCAGCACCGCCGGCAGCGCAAGCTGGATATCCACCAGCCGCATCGCCACGCTGTCGAACCAGCCGCCGCTGCGATAACCCGCCAGCAGCCCCACGAACCCGCCGATCACCACACTGATTGCCACTGCAACAAATCCGGCGAGTAAGCTCACCCGCAGCCCGAACATGATGTTGGACAGCACGTCGCGCCCCAGCCCATCGGTCCCCAGCGGGTTGGACCAGTCGCCGCCCGCCATCCACCCCGGCGGGTTCAACCGCGCCAGCAGGCTCTGTTCCTCCGGATCGTGCGGCGCGATCAACGGCGCAAAAGCAGCAATCACCACCAGTGCCGCCAGGATCAGCACAGACACCCAGGGCAGTGCCCCCCTCGCAACCGCGACAGCCTAGCCTGCCGCATGACGCCACCCGCGGGATCGAACACACCATACAACAGATCGACCAGCAGATTGATCGCCGAGAACATCACCGCGATAATGATCACGTAAGACAGCACCACCGGGTAATCGAGCCGATACAGCGATTCCAGCGCCAGCCGGTTCATCCCCGGCAGCGCGAAGATCGTCTCGGTGATCACCGCCCCGGCAAACAACTGGCCGAACTGCAGTCCGAACACCGTGATCAGCGGCAGCATCGCCGTGCGCAGCGCGTGCTTCAGCACCACCACGGGTTCCGACAGCCCCTTCGCCCGCGCGGTGCGCACGTAATTCAGCGACAGCGTATCCAGCAGGCTCGTCCGTGTCAGCCGGGTGAACAGCGCGATGCGAAAGAACGCCAGGGTGAATGCCGGCATGATGTAATGATCGATGCTGCCCGCCCCGGATGCCGGCAGCACGTTCAGCTCCACGCTGAACGCGAAGATCAGCAGAATGCCGAGGAAGAACGTCGGCACCGACGACCCCAGCACCGAAATGCCCCGCAGGATGCGATCCGCCGCGCCATCCGGCCACAGCGCCGAGAAGATGCCGAACGGCAGCCCGAACACCGTCGCGATCGCGATCGCCAGTACCACCAATTCCGCGGTGACCGGCACCCGCTGCAGCACCAGTTGCATCGCCGGCCGGCCGCTGTAGTAGGACAGGCCGAGGTCGCCGTGCAGCACCCCCGCCAGGTACCGCCCGTACTGCACCGGAAACGGACCGATCCAGCCCCAGGCTGGCGGCAAGCTGCGCGCGATCCGCGACGCTCATGGTCTCCGGCGCCAGCACCGCCATCGGGTTGCCGGTGGCGTGGATCAGCACGAACACCAGTGTCACCACCACCCAGACGGAGAACACCGCCTGCAATACGCGCTTGCCGACGAAGCGCGTCATGCGGCTACTTCTTGCGCGTCATCTGCCAGGCAAAGATCTGCTCGTCCTGCCGCGAGGTGTAGTCGATGCCATTGGCCACCCCGGCAATCACGTCCTCATAATACAGCGGCAGATACGCGTATTTCACATGATCGGCGTCGTGATACGCCTGTTCCACCTGCTTGGTCCGCGCCGCTTCATCGAAGTTGCTGCCGGCGTGGGCCATCGTCGCGTCCGCCTCGGGGTCGCAGAAATGTTCCCGGTTGGTCACGCCGAACCCCGCCTTGTCGTCCTTGCAATGAAACACCGCGCCCCAGGTGGTGATCGCGCTGTTGCTCCCCCAGCCGGCGAAATACATGGTGAAATCGCCTTTATCCACCTGCGGGAAAAACACCGCCTTCGGCACCGAGTTGACCTGCACCTTGATCCCCGCCTGCGCCAGCAACCCGCCGATCGCCTGCTCCACCAGGCTGTCTTCCAGATAGCGATCGTTGGGTCCATCCAGCCGCACCGTGAACCCGTTCGGATAACCGGCATCGGCCAGCAGCTTCTTTGCCCCGGACACGCTGTAGGCGGGCGCCTTCAGAGACGCGTCGAACCCTTCCACACCATGCGCCGTAAACTGCGCTGCCACATCGGCCGCCCCGTTGAAGATCTTGTTCTTGATCGCCGGTACGTTGATCGCCATCCACACCGCCTCACGCACGCGC
Source organism: uncultured Pseudomonadota bacterium (assembly GCA_963764525.1). Lineage (GTDB taxonomy): Bacteria > Pseudomonadota > Alphaproteobacteria > Acetobacterales > Acetobacteraceae > DATDIC01. Next base: position 153,135 of record CAVXTC010000003.1, read on the forward strand.
GGGTCCATGAACGGGTTCTTCTGGCCGGCCGGCATTCCCGGCGACCCCGTCTCGCGCCAGTAATCCATCGCCAGATACATCGTCCGCTGCCCCGGCGTCAGGCTGATATACGCCTTGCCGCTGTCCTTCACGCGCTTGAAATCCGCCGGATCGATCTTCTCTGCCACCTGGATCTGCCCCGATACCAGGGAAGCCAGCCGCGTCGCGCCGTTCGGGATGCTTTCCAGGCGTACATGCGCGAAGGCCGGCTTGTCACCCCAGAACCCGTCCCACGAAGCCAGGTCGAGATGGTCGTCCGCCAGCCAGGAGACGAACTTGTAAGGCCCCGTGCCGATCGGGTGATTGGCGAACGCCTCGCGTCCTTCTTTCTTGATCAGCGCCTCCGGCATCACCGGAACGCCTTCCAGGTGCAGTGGAAACAGCGGGTCCGGATGGCTGAACGTCACGTCGATCGTATCCGGAGACACCACCTTGTAGCCGCTGACCGAATTGGTCAGTTCGCGGAACTGCGACCTCGGGTTGCGGCCGGTGTCCAGGATCGATTCGCCCACATCGTCCGCCGTCATCGGCGTGCCATCCTGGAATTTCACACCCTGCCGCAACGTCAGCCGCCAGGTGGTCGGATCCACGCTCTGCCATTTCACCGCGATGCGCGGCTGCAGCTCGCCATGGGTCCCCTCGATCGTGACGGTGTCGAAGATGTGTTGCTGCCAGGCCGTGGTGGTGCTCTCGGCGCGCATGATCGGGTCCAGCGTGACCGCGCCGCCATTGAAGGCGATCGCCAGCGGCTGGCCGGCGCTGTCACCGATTGCCGCCTGCACCCCGGGCGCTCCGAATGCGATCAGGCCGATAGCAACCGTAATCCCGGCGATGCCGCGCATGTTGGTCTCTCCCTGTAAACGCCAGCCGATCGACTCGCCGGGGGCGAGAAGCGCCCGCCCCCGGGCCGTCGCGTTCAGACCAGAGCGATCTGTTCCCGCCGGAGCTGCACGGTGAGCTCGTCCAGCGCCTTGCCGATGCGGTCCAGCATTTCGTCGATCTCGGGCTTGCTGATGATCAGCGGGGGGCTGAAGCACAGCACCTCGCCCGGCACGGTACGGCCGATGACGCCGTTCTGCTCGATCAGTTTCACCCAGCGGGCGCCGATCTTCGCGGTGGGATCGAAGTTCTGGTGCTTCGCCTTGTCGGCCACCAGCTCCACCGCGGCGATCAGGCCGACGCCGCGCACCTCGCCCACCAGCGGATGATCGCCGAAGCGCCGGTGCAGTTCCTTCTGCATGTACGGACCGACATCGCGCACATGCGCGCCGATGTCGATTTCGTCGTAGATTTTCAGTGTCTCGATCGCCACCGCCGCCGGCACCGGATGGCCGGAATAGGTGAAGCCGTGACCGAACGTGCCGATCACGTTGCTTTCCTTGGCAATCCCCTGGAACACGCGCTCGTTCACCATGACCGCGCTGATCGGCAAATAGGACGACGACAACGCCTTGGCGCAGACCAGGATATCAGGCTCGATGTTCATCGTCTGGCTGCCCCAGTAGTTGCCGGTGCGCCAGAACCCGCAGATCACCTCATCGGCGACGAACAGGACGTCGTGCTTCCGGCACACCGCCTGGATCTGCTCGTAATAGCCGCGCGGCGGCACCAGCACGCCGCCGGCGCCCATGACCGGTTCGGCGAACATCGCCGCGACGGTATCCGGACCTTCCGAAAGGATCAGAGCCTCCAGCTCGTTGGCGCAGCGGGTCGCGAAGGCGTCCTCGGATTCGCCCGGCTGCGCGAAATGATAGTGGTGCGGCGCCGAGGTGTGCAGGAAGCCCGGCAGCGGCACGTCGAAGCTGCGGTGGTTGTGCGGGATCCCGGTCAGCGACGCCGACCCGATGGTGATGCCATGGTAGCCCTTGTTGCGGCCGATGATCTTCTTCTTCTTCGGCCGGCCGAGCGCGTTGTTGAAGTACCAGATCATCTTGATCGCGCTGTCGTTCGCTTCCGATCCGGAATTGGCAAAGAACACCTTGCTCATTGGCACCGGCGCGCGCTGGATCAGCATCTCGGCCAGGTCGATGCAGGGCTCGTGCGACTTGGCGGTAAAGCCGTGATAGAATGGCAGCTTGCGCATCTGCGTCGCTGCCGCCTGCACCAGCCGTTCATTGTCGAACCCGAGCGAGGCGCACCACAGGCCGGCCACCGCCTCGATGTATTCCTTGCCGGTGTCGTCCCACACGCGCACGCCCTTGCCGCGGGTAATCACGACAGGTCCGACTTCCAAATGGGTCTTCAGGTCGGTGTAGGGGTGCAGCACGTTGGCGATGTCGCGGGCGGCGGCGGAATTGGCGCCGAATGGGGGGGCGGGGCCATCTGGGTTCCTCCTGGACTGGCGTTGGGCGCGCAGTCTAGGCCGATACGGCCGCCGCGCCAGCCCAAGGCCGCCCGGCCGCGAAAGAAAATGTCGCGCAACAAAGGCGCCCCACATTGCACGTCGCCGGCATTGGATGTTTCATGACGCCATGATTGATCTTTCAAGCTGGTTGAAGGCGGTCGCCCGATGACGCGCATGCTGGCCAGCGTCACCGGTCCCGCCGAGGCCGAAATCGCGGTCGCCGGCGGCGCTGATATCGTCGATCTAAAGGATCCCTCGCGCGGCGCATTGGGTGCGGTGGATGCCGACAATCGTGCGCGAAACCGTTGCCGCCGTGGCCGGACGCCGCCCGGTCAGTGCCGTCACCGGCGATTTGCCCATGCAGCCGTCCGCCGTTCTGGCTGCGGTCACGGCAATGGCGGGGACCGGCGTCGATTATGTCAAGCAGGGCATCTTCCCCGGTGGCGATGCTGCTGCCTGCATCCGCGCGCTCGCCCCGCTTGCCGGGCGCGTGCGCCTGGTCATGGTGCAGTTCGCCGATCAGTCGCCGGATCTGTCGTTGCTGGCGACGGCGGCGGGAGCTGGATTTGCCGGCGCCATGCTGGACACGGCGGACAAGTCGTCGGGCCGGCTGCTCGACTGCATGGACCTGACGGCGCTGCACCGCTACGTGGACTCCTGCGCCGCGCATGGGCTGCTATCGGGCCTCGCCGGCGCGTTGGAAGCGCCGGACATTCCGCGTTTGTTGCTGCTGAGGCCCGGGTTCCTGGGATTTCGCGGGGCGCTGTGCAACGGGGCCGGGCGAGCATCGCGGATCGTCCCGGAGTCGGTCCAGCAGATCCGGGCGCTGATCCCAGCCGAGGACGCGGCGGCTCAGGACAACGAGGGCACCTACAGGATCCTTGCCGCACACGGCTACGTGCCCGATCCGGACGCAAGCGCCGTCGCCACCGACCTGGTGTTCGTGCACGATCTGGTCCTGCCGGTGCGCATCGGCGCCTACGCGCATGAGCGCGCCGCCCCGCAACGCGTGCGCTTCAACGTGGACGTGGCGATCGCCCGTGCCGCGCATCTGTCCGCCGACATGCGCGATGTGTTTTCTTATGATGTCATCAGCGACGGCATCCGCCTGCTGATCGATACCGGTCATGTCGCCCTGGTGGAGACGTTGGCGGAGCGCGTCGCCGCCATGCTGCTGGCCTATCCGCGGGTCATGAGCGTGGCGGTGCAACTGGAAAAGCTGGACGCCGGTCCGCGCATCGTCGGCGTGCGGATCGAACGCGACGCGCAGTGAGGTGGCGACGCAATCCGGGCAGGTGCTGCCGTTCCGCACTGAGGGCGCAGCACGCGGAAACCCGACGTGACCCGACCGCTTACTGTGGTTCGTCTTGGCGGCAGCCACGCGTTCTCCCCGTTACTGCGTCCGTGGCTGCGGGCGATCGAGGCCGCGGCGGGGCGGGTCGTGCTGGTGCCAGGTGGCGGGCCCTTCGCCGATACGGTCCGGGCGACACAAAAAACAATGGGGTTCGATGATTTGTCGGCCCACCACATGGCTCTGCTGGCGATGACGCAATACGGCTTGGCGTTAGCGGGTCTCGGCGGCCGACTGGTGCTGACCGATACGATCGCGGCCATGGATGATGCGGCCGCCCGATCGCTGATCCCGGTCTGGAGCCCCTGGCCGATGCTGCGCGATGTGCCGGAGTTGCCGGCGTCCTGGGACGTGACCTCGGACAGCCTGTCGCTGTGGCTTGGCGCGTGCGATCGGCGCCCCTCGCGTGCTGCTGGTCAAGCACGTGCAAACCTCTCCGGCCAGCGACGTTGGCGATCTGGTCGGCTCCGGCGTGGTGGATACTGCGTTTCCCGGCTTCTTCGCCCTATACGCCGGCGAAGTCTGGTTGGCCGGCCCCGACGACGTGCCTGCCGCGCTGGACGCGGTGCGTCCTCCGGGCTGGCTCCTGCCGCGGCCGGACAGAAGCTGAACATGTCAGACGTTACGATCCCGCGCTGGGGCTGGGCGCTCACCGGGTCGGGGCACTATCTGACCGAATGCCTTGAGCTGATCCGCCAACTCGACTGCGTCGATCTGTTCGTCAGCCGTGCCGCGGCGGAAGTAATCCGGATGTATCACAGCACATTCGAACCGCCGCCCGGCGCGCGGATGTTCCGCGACACCACAGCCAGCGCCGCGCCGGTCGGTTTCTTCTACCACGGTCATTACCACACGCTGGTGCTGGCTCCGGCGACCTCCAACACGGTGGCGAAATGCGTGGCCGGCATTTCCGACACGCTCGCCACCAACGTGTTCGCCCAGGCCGGCAAATGCCGCGTCCCCAGCATCGTGTTCGCCTGCGACACCGAACCGGAGATGGACACGCTGGCGCCGGAGGGCATGGTGAAGGTCTTTCCCAGGCGCATCGACCTGGAGAACACGCGCCGCCTCGCCGAGTTCGAAGCGACCACCGTGGCGATGTCGCTGGCCGGGCTGCAGGCCGCGCTGTTTGCACGCGAACGCGAACTTTCGCCGGATGGCTGAGCGAATCCTGTTTCTGACGGGTCATCTCGCCGAGCGCCGCCTGCACAGGCTGCTGAGCGGGATCGTGGAACCGGGTTTCGAATGGCAGGTGGTCGATATCGGCGTGAAGGTGGCCGCGCTGATGACCGAGCCGATAATCCTGCGCCGGCTGCCGCGTCCGGTGACCGCCACGCGCGTGGTGCTTCCGGGCCGTGCCGGGGTGGATCCGGCGCGACTGTCGGCGGCATTCGGCGTCAGCTTCCAGCGCGGCCCGGACGAGCTCGCTGATCTGCCCGCATGGCTCGGCCGCGGCGGGACGCCGCCCGATTTGTCGCGGCACGACACGCGGATCTTCGCCGAAATCGTCGATGCCCCGAGCCTGTTACTGGATGATCTGTTGCTGCGTGCGCGGCAGCTTCGGGCGCAGGGCGCCGACGTCATCGACCTCGGCTGCCAACCGGGCGTGCCGTTTGACGACCTTGCAGCCGCGGTGCGCGCGCTACAGCAGGACGGCATGCGGGTCAGCGTCGATTCCGGGGATGCGCAGGAACTGCGCCGGGGCGCCGAAGCCGGGGCGGATTTCCTGCTGAGCCTGACCGAAACCACTCTGGACGTGGCGGTCGGCACGGGGGCGATACCGGTGCTGATCCCGGATCCGCACGGCGATCTGGATTCGCTGCTGCGCGCTGCGGCGACGGCACAGGCGCACGGCATTTCCTGCCTGCTGGACCCGATCCTCGATCCGATCCATTTCGGTTTCACCACGTCGCTGCTGCGCTACGCCGAGCTTCGCCGGCGGCTGCCGGACGCCGAGCTGCTGATGGGCACCGGCAATCTGACCGAGCTCACCGATGCCGACAGCGCCGGGGTGACGGCGGTGCTGCTTGGCATGTGCTCCGAGCTGGCGATCCGCAACGTGCTGGTGGTCCAGGTAAGCCCGCACACGCGCCGCACCATCGCCGAACATGATGCCGCGCGCCGGCTGATGTACGCCGCGCGGGACAACGCGGATTTGCCGCGCGGTTATGGAGTGGGTCTGCTGCAGGTCCATGACCGGCGCCCTTATGCAGTCACCGCGGAGGATATCGCCGCCGAGGCCGCTGCGCTGACCGATCCGAATTACCGGGTCGCCGTCGCCGCTGACGGCATCCATGTTTACAACAGCCGGATGCACCGGACCGGGCGCGACGCGCTGTCGCTGTTCCCCGCTCTCGATGTGCCGGTGGATGGTGCGCATGCGTTCTATCTGGGCACCGAGTTGATGAAGGCGGAGATCGCCCTCGCGCTTGGCAAGCGCTACGCGCAGGATTCGCCGCTGGACTGGGGCTGCGCCGCCCCGCTTGCACCGCACGACGCAACCCGGCTGGCGACCGCCGGTCCTACGTTGCAGACGAAACGAGGTCGCCATGATCCGTGAAACGGTGGTGACCACGATTTCGGCGGACGGGTGCGTTCATGTCGCGCCGATCGGCTTGATCGAGGAGCCGGGCGGCTGGATCATCGCGCCGTTCCATCCGTCACGGACGCTCGACAATCTGCGTGCGGTGCCTCAGGCGGTCGCCAACTACACCGACGACGTGCGGATTTTCGCCGGCTGCCTGACGGGGCGGCGAGAATGGCCGTGCGTGGCGTGCAGCCAGATTCGGCCGCCACGGCTGGGTGCGGCGCTCGCGCACGCCGAGATGGAGGTGGTCGCGGTCGATGAGGATGCGCAGCGTCCGCGTTTCCATTGCCGGGTCGTGCATATCGGGATGCATGCGCCGTTCAGGGGCTTCAATCGGGCGCAGGCTGCGGTGGTGGAGGCTGCAATCCTGGTCAGCCGGCTGTTCATGCTGCCGCGCAACAAAGTAGAGCAGGAGATAGGATATCTCGGGATCGCGGTGGCGAAGACCGCCGGCCCGGCCGAACGCGAGGCGTGGGACTGGCTGATGCAGGCGATCGCCGAGCATTACGCCGGCGCGGATTAAGAACGACTACGGATCGATCATCATTCCCGCGCAGCGTCTCCCCGTCTTCGTCGCTGCCGGGCACGGGCGATACAACTTCGTGCCCCCATTCGCAGGGGGGACGCTTCAGGAGCTGGCGGCCCGCTTGGCCTGGGCCCGCTGCAGCCGGCGTTTCACCACCTGGGTCTCGGCCGGCAGGCGCCGGTCGGGCGTGTTCAGCAGGAAGGCGTCGATGCCGCCCTTCGCCTCCACCGTGCGGATCGCGCGCGTGGACAGCCGCAGCCGGATCGGCGCGCCGAGCGTGTCCGACATCAGCGACGCCACCTGCAGGTTGGGCAGAAAGCGGCGGCGGGTCTTGTTGTTGGCGTGGCTGACGTTGTTGCCCGTCAGCACGCCCTTGCCGGTAATCTGGCAGCGGCGCGACATCGCTGGAACCCTCAATTAGCCTCGGCGGAAGCCGCGCCTTATGGAGAAGCGGCCGGCCGGCGTCAAGGCGCTCCTTCGGCCCCACCGCCGAGACCCCGCCGCAGCTCTCCGTCCCGGACGCTGGCGATCGCGTTGTCCAGGATGCGCACGATCGCCTCGTCGGCCACGCTGCGCGCCAGCAGCGCCAGCGCGCCACCCAGCAGCGCCGAGGCCATCGCCAGCTCGCCGATCTGCTGCCCCGCCATGTACTCGATCGCCTTGTCGATCACCGCGCCGGCATGGGACAGCTCGGCCGGCGGCGGCTCGTGGCCGTGGTCGTCGATCGGCATGGTCGGGGCTCCTCGTTCTCGGCCGTTCCGATAGTCGGCCGGCACCGGCTCCGGCTCGGCTTCGTCCTGTTCAAGCGCCTGCAAGCGTCCACATCCGGGCATACAGCCCGCCATGGGCCAGCAGGCCCGCATGGGTGCCGCGCTCCGCCACGCGGCCGGACTCCAGCACGATGATCTCGTCGGCATCCACCACCGTGGACAGCCGGTGCGCGATCACCAGCGTGGTCCGGTGCCGCGCCACGGCGCGCAGGGCGGTCTGGATGTCCTGCTCGGTGCGCGTGTCCAGCGCGCTGGTCGCCTCGTCCAGGATCAGGATGCGCGGGTCCTTCAGGATGGTGCGGGCGATCGCCACGCGCTGCTTCTCGCCGCCCGAAAGCTTCAATCCGCGCTCGCCCACCCTGGTCTCGTAGCCGTCCGGCAGGCGCATGACGAAGTCGTGCACCTGGGCCAGCCGGGCCGCCTGCTCGATCTGTTCCTGGGTGGCCCCCGGGCGGCCATAGGCGATGTTGTAGCGGATCGTGTCGTTGAACAGCACGGTATCCTGCGGCACCACGCCGATGGCGGCGCGCAGGCTGGCCTGGGTGACGTCTCGGATGTCCTCGCCATCGATCAGGATGCGCCCGCCGGTCACGTCGTAGAAGCGGAACAGCAGCCGGCTGATGGTCGATTTGCCCGCCCCGGTCGGGCCGACGATGGCGAGCTTCGCGCCGGCCGGCACGGCGAAGTCCACGCCCTTCAGGATCGGGTGGTCGGCGCGGTAGCCGAATTCCACGTGCTCGAAGCGCAGCTCCCCGGCCGGTCCGTCCGACAGATGCGCCGCCAGCCCCCGCGCACCGGCCGGTCGGCGATTTCCTGCGGCACGGTCAGCAGACGGAACATCTGCTCCATATCGACCAGACCCTGCTTGATCTCGCGATATACGAAGCCAAGGAAGTTCAGCGGCTGATAGAGCTGCATCAGATAGGTGTTCACCAGCACGAACTTGCCGACCGTCATCGTGCCGGCGCTGACGCCGCGCGCGGCCAGCAGCATGATCGACGTCAGCCCCAGGGCGATGATCGCCGGCCTGGCCGAGGTTCAGCATGTTCAGCGACACCTGGCTCTGCACCGCCGCGCGCTCGTAGCGGGCGAGCGAGGCGTCGAACCGCGTCGCTTCGTGCGCCTCGTTGCCGAAATACTTCACCGTCTCGTAGTTCAGCAGGCTGTCGATCGCCCGGGTGCGCGCTTCATTGTCGGTATCGTTCATGGTGCGGCGGATGCGCACGCGCACATTGGTGAAGCCGAGCGTGAAGCCCAGATAGGTGCCGACCGCGCCGAGCGTCAGCAGGGCGAAGCGCCAGTCGAAGATGCCCCAGATGATGGCGGTCACCGCCAGCATCTCGAACAGCGTCGGGATGACGTTGAAGACAGCCAGCCGCAGCACCGACTGGATGCCGTTGGTGCCGCGGTCGATCACTCGCGACAGCCCGCCGGTCTGGCGATCCAGGTGGAAGCGCAGCGACAGCGCGTGCAGGTGCTCGAAGGTTTGCAGCGCCACCTTGCGGGCCGCCCGTTGCTGCACCGCGGCAAACACCGCGTCGCGCAGTTCGCCGAACCCCTGAGAGGCGATGCGCAACAGCCCATAGGCGAGGATCAGCGCCGCCGGAACCACCAACACCGCGCCGGCGACGTGGCCTTTCGGCGCCAGTGCATCGACGGCGCGGCCATAGACGATCGGCACATAGATCGTGGCGCCCTTGGCGAGCAGCAGGAACACCGCGGCGATGACGACCCGCACACGGTTGGCCGGATCGCCCTTCGGCCAGATATAGGGCAGCAAGGAGCGGATCGTCTGGGCGGTGCTCCGCGGCGGCCCGACGGAGAGATCGCGCCCCAAATCGACGGTCGGGGATCGTGCCATGATCCCGGATGTGGCATCGGGGGACGATGATGCAAAGACAGCCGCCGGCTGGGCAGCCCGACGTCAGCGGATTCCTGCGCCACGTGCGCGCGTGCCAGAACGCAGTGCTGCCGGGGCGCCGGCTGCCGTTCCGGCTGGGCGCCGAGCAGGTCGGCTGGGTGCTGCCGGATGTGGCCGAGGCGTTGGGCCGCTTCCCGCGCGTCGGCGTCGGCCCGGACGGCGCGCGCCTGGACGATCCGGCCGCCCTGCCGGGGGTTGCCCGGGCGCTTGTCACAACAAGGGAAATTCCGCTGGCGCGACGAGGCGTTCGACGTGCGTGCCCGGCCGGACGGGCCGGTGCTGGCACAGATCGACCGCGGCGCGCTGCCGGTGTTCGGGATCGAGGCGATCGGGGTTCATGTGAACGGGCTGGTCGAGCGGGCGGACGGGCCGCATCTGTGGGTCGGCCGCCGCGCCGCGGACAAGGCGCTGGATCCCGGGCAAGCTGGATCATCTCGTGGCCGGCGGGGTGCCGGCCGGACTGACACCGGAAGCGACCCTGGTGAAGGAAGCGGCGGAGGAAGCCGCGATCGCGCCGGACCTGGCGCGGCAAGCGGTGCATGTCGGCGTCATCCGCTACGCCATGGAGCGGCCGGAGGGTCTGCGCCGCGACCTGCTGCACTGCTACGATCTGCGCGTGCCGACCGAGTTTTGCCCACACCCGCAGGACGGCGAGGTGGAGTTGTTCGATCTATGGCCATTGCCCCGCGTAATGGAGACCGTCCGTACAACGAACGAGTTCAAGTTCAACGTCAATCTGGTGCTGATCGACCTGTTCATCCGGCGGGGGCTGATCGCGAATGACGGCGCCGCCGCGCTGCGCCTGGCCCTCGAGCAAGGTGCTGCAGCCACGTAACTCCTTCCTCCCGCCCCTTCTGGGAGGAGCGTCCTTATCGTTCGGCGGCGTCCGCGATCCCGGCGGCGTCCAGGCCGATCTCGCGCAGCACCTCCTCCGTGTGCTGGCCGAGCGTCGGCCACAACCGGCGCACTGCCGGCGGGCTGGCGGAGAACTCCGGCGCAATGGCGGTGACGGTCACGGCGCCCTCGGCCGGATGCTGGTGCTGACGAAAGAAACCGGTTTCCTTCAGGTAATCGCTCTCGAACAGGTCGTCCAGCGTCGCCACCGGCCCGCATGGGATATCGAGCGGGCGCAGGATGTCCAGCCACTCCGCGGTGCCGCGGGCGCGCATCCCTTCGGTCAGCGTCGCATACAGCGCATCCACGTTGTCCGATCGCGCGCGGATGCTGGCGAAACGCGGATCGGTGGCCAGCTCCGGCCGGCCAAGCGCGGCGAATACGCGCGCCCAATGCGCGTCGCTGATGCAGATCACGCAAATGAAACCATCCTTCGTCGCATACGGCCGGCGATGCGGTGTCAGCATCCGCGGATAGCCGAGCCCCAGTTCCGGCTGGTTGATCACCGCGCCCCACAGATGCTCGACCAGCAGGAACGACAGCATGGTCTCCAGCATCGGCACGTGAACCTCCTGCCCGGCGCCGGTGCGTTCCCGGTGAAACAGCGCCATGCCGATCATCGAGGCCAGCACGTGGCCGGTCACTTTGTCGGCCGACCACTGTGGGGAAATAGCGCGGCGCCCCGTCCGGCCCGGCGTTCAACGCCGCCGCCCCGCTCATGCCCTGGATCAGGTCGTCGAAGGCAGGAAAGTCGCGCATCGAGCCGGTTTTGCGGAACCCGGTGGCGCAGGCCAGGATGATGCGCGGGTTGCGCCCCGCCAGCGCGGCAAAGGTCAGCCCCAGCCGGGCCGCGGCATCCAGCCGCATGTTGTGCACCACGACATCGGCGCCGTCGATCAGCCGATGCAACGCGGCCAGCGCGGCCGGGCGCTTCAGATTGAGCACCACGCTTCGCTTGTTGCGGTTCAGCGTAGCAAAATAGGCGCCCATTGCCGGGGTGCGGCTCGGGCCGATGTGGCGTGTGTCGTCGCCGGCCGGGCTTTCGATCTTGATCACGTCGGCGCCCATGTTGCCGAGCACCTGGGTGGCGAATGGCCCGAGCACCACGCTGGTGAGGTCGATCACCCGCACCCCTGCAAGCGGTCCGGTGGCGTCCGTGCTGTCGGTCATTTGTGTGCCCGCTGCCGTTTGCCTCCCCTTGCACAGCGATCCGGCGGAGGCAAACCGAACCACATTGCGTGCCCTGGGACACGGCCATGCCGGGGTTGCGCTTGGGCGGCGGCGCGAACGGGACGATCCTGCCAGCATGACTGAGGCTATCCTGGGCGGCGCAGGCGCACCGCCGCGCACCAGCATGCGCAGCACCGCGCTGATCGTCGCCAGCGCCATGTTCATGGAGCAGCTCGACGGCACCGTGCTGGCCACTGCGCTGCCGACCATGGCGCAGAGCTTCGGCACCGCGCCGCTGCGCATGAACATCGCGCTGACCGCCTATCTGCTGACCCTCGCGATGTTCATCCCGGCGAGTGGCAAGCTGGCCGACCGTTACGGCTCGCGCACCGTGTTCCGGGCCGCCATCGGGCTGTTCACGCTGGGCTCCATCCTGTGCGGGCTGTCGCAGGGCCTGGCCTTCCTGGTCGCCGCACGGATGCTGCAAGGCATGGGCGGGGCGCTGATGTCTCCGGTGGGCCGACTGGTGCTGATCCGCGCCTGTTCGAAGTCCGAGCTGGTGTCGGCCATGGCCTGGCTGATGATCCCGGCGACGATCGGACCGATTCTGGGGCCGCCGCTGGGCGGATTCATCGTCACTTATCTGTCCTGGCGCTGGATTTTCTTCATCAACGTGCCGATCGGTGTGCTCGGCATCGTGCTGGTGACCGCCTTCATCGAGGAGATGCGGGAACCGGTGAAAACCCCCTTCGATGTGCTCGGCCTGGCGCTGTCGGGTACGGCGCTGGCGTGCCTGATGTTCGGGATCGAGACAGCAAGCCGCGGCGCCGGGTCGCGCGGCGTCACCGGCGGGCTGGTCGCGGGCGGGATCGTCGCCGGGGTGTTGTATTGGCGACACGCGCGGCGGACCGCTCATCCGATCCTGGATTTCCGGCTGATGCGGATCGCGACTTTCAGGTTTTCCGTGCTGTCCGGGTCGTTTTCGCGGATCGGTGCCGGCGCGTCACCATTCCTGCTGCCGATGATGCTGCAGCTCGGCTTCGGCTATACGGCGGCGCAGAGCGGGATGGTGACGTTTGCCGGTTCGGTGGGATCGCTGCTGATGCGGCTGGTGGCGCCCAGGCTGCTGCGCTGGCTCGGGTTCCGCAACGTGATGCTGTGGATCGGGCTGGTGGCGACCTTGCTGCTGGGGGCCTGCGCCGCGCTGCGCCCAGGCTGGCCGGCGGTGGCGACCTATGGGCTGCTGATCACCTTCGGGTTTTTCCAGTCGCTGATGTTCATGGCGTACAACACGATCGCCTATGCCGACGTGCCGCGGCCGGCAATGAGTGCCGCCACCAGTTTCTACAGCACGATCCAGCAGATGGCGCTGTCGATGGGCATTGCCGTGTCGGCGGCGGCGCTGGCCGGCTCGATGGCGCTGAGCGGGCACGTGCAACCGGCGATCGACGATTTCTCGACGGCGTTCCTGATCGTCGCAGCGATTGCAATGACCGCGCCGGTGGTTTCTGCGCGGCTGGACCGGTCGGCCGGGGCGGAACTCAGCGGTCAGCGGCTGGTGCGGGCACGGGTTTAGGGTTCGGTGCAAACAAGCGGGTGACTGCGCACCCGATCATACTACGTTTTTGCGGGAATATTGGAGGAGTTGCACGTTCCGCACCCGTCAGGCTCGTCAAGCCGGGGATGCATCGCGCCTGATGCAGACAATGGCTCCTCCCAGGATTGGTAGGCACCAGAATCGCTGTAGCCAGGGCTAAGATTAGGCAACCACAGCGTAGATGCGATTTTCGCCGGAGACGTTTCTACCGGAGAAGAGAAACTTGAAGTCCAGCCAGCCGCCGAAGCCGACGATCACCGGGTCGGAAACATTACCCGGAGTCCCGGCGTCCCCGTAGGACAGCAGTTGGCCGTTCTGGTCCACAGCGTAGATGCGGTTTTCGCCGGCGACGTTCGCACCGGAGAAGAGAAATTTGAAGTCCAGCCATCCGCCGAAGCCGACGATCACAGGATCGGAAACATTACCAGGAGTTCCGGCGTCCGCGTAGGACAGCAGTTGGCCGTTCTGGTCCACAGCGTAGATACGATTTTCACCGGCGACGTTCGTACCGGAGAACAGGAACGTGAAGTCCAGCCAGCCGCCGAAGCCGACGACCACAGGGTTGGAAACATTACCAGGAGTTCCATCGTCCCCGTAGGACAGCAGTTGGCCGCTCTGGTCCACAGCGTAGATGCGATTTTCACCGGCGACGTTCGTACCGGAGAAGAGAAACTTGAAGTCCAGCCATCCGCCGAAGCCGACGACCACAGGGTCGGAAACATTACCCAGAGTTCCGGCGTCCCCGTAGGACAGCAGTTGGCCGTTCTGGTCCACAGCGTAGATGCGATTTTCGCCGGAGACGTTCGCGCCGGCGAACAGGAACGTGAAAGCCAGCCACCCGCCGAAGCCGACCACCATTGGGTCGGAAACATTACCAGGAGTTCCGGCGTCCCCATAGGACAGCAGTTGGCCGGTCTCGAATGGCGGTGGGTAGATGCACGCGCTCTGTACATCGCCTCCCGGAGCGAGGCAGAAATTCGAGTTGAGAGCCACGTCGGAGCGAACGATTGAGCTTATGAAGAAGGCAAAGCCGCTGGCCGACGCGGTATCGGCCGTGCCCCCCAGTACACACAGTTCTGATCAAAGAGTTCGAACAAATTGAAGGAATTGCAGTTGGTGGCGCAAGGGTCGCAGACCTCCGGATTGCTGTCGTCCCCTCGCGGATCGACGACCATCTCGGCAACTTCATGACTGAGTGTGTGAGCGTAAACTTTTTCGTTCGCCTGATTGTTGACCGTGTGGTTGTTGTCTGCCACGGATAGGTTCTCCCCGAACACCAGGGAATAGCAGTAAGGCGTCCCGTTATCGGTAATCGAATGGTATGAGTTGCGCTGTCCGGTGAAGCTTGGACTGTTGGGCAGTGAACGATTGTGCATGATCACAATGCAGGGATCGGGAACCTGCTGACTGCGCATGAACTGCGCGACATCATCTACCCAGCCCTCGAATTCGGCCTGGCTAAAAGCGCCACCCTGCACGTTTGCGGTGAATGGGATGGCGACCGGCCAGACGCTGACCGAGTTTGGGCCGTACTGGGATGCGTACCGTTAAATCGCCACCACAGCGAGGGTTGCATAGCTGATCGCGGTCTGCGTGTCCGGCGCACTGATGCCAGACGGCGCCTGGTCCGGTGCAGCGAAAGACACCTGAGCAAAGACCAACGTCCCATCCAAGAGCGGGCCAGAAACCTTTGCGTTGGGAGAAGGGATCGGGTTGTTGGCGAGCCAGCTTTTGAGTTGTGCGTCTTCCGTTACCTTGTCCCAATCCGAAGCGGTGTTAAGACCGGCCAGCAGGCTTGAGGGTAGCTTTTCAAGTGCGTGCAGGCTTGAACGGGGCACTGAACTTGGGACCATACGGTGAAGATACTTCAGAACCTTCACAGCTCTCGTCGCGCATGATGGATGCATGATGTCACTCCCTGGAATTATCTTTGGTTCTGACGGCCTGCACCCGGCACGAGGAAAGATACCTCGCGCTTCACTGGCAATTATGTGAAGTAGATCACTGACTGGCGCTTTTTGGTCACCGGCTAATGGCCGAAAAGGTGTGAATGGCTTGCGCTTTGTGTAGCTCCATGGGACCTAATCCGAACTTACTCCCCCGAATTTCCCGAAAGCGGCAGCTGGCCGCCGATTTCGTCAAATATTGTCGGCATGTAAAATAGTTCTTGCGCGACGCGGGGCAGTCGTGAGTCGATCGCGATGGCGTTACACAGGGTCCGATCGCCCGGCAGCGCCACGCTCCCCTTCGGTGACCCCGTGGTCAGGTCGAACGTCTTGAGTGCGACGGGCTTCTGTCCTCCGGGGATCGTCACGCCGGCGGCGCTGAGATCGCTCGAGCACGCGCAGAGAGTATGGGAATGCCCATCGACGAGCACGCCGAGCACCGACGTCATTCCCTCCGTTCCCGGCTTAATCCAAAGCCGCGCCTGCTTCGTCCCCGGGCGGTGCGATAGATCGCACCGTCACCGAAACCGCCGTTGATCAAGGCGCCATCGGCGGCGGTCACGCTTTCGGGATAGGCGTGGCTACCGGGCATGGTGACCTCGTTCGAGGCGGTTGTCGCGAAAGCCGCGGCTGCGAGAGGACGAATACGGCGACCAGGGTCGCTTGGGGCATCGAACGCATCGCACTCTCTCGGTTTCCGATGTTTCCGCCGCGAGAGGTGCAGTCCGGGCACGTTGTCACGTCGCCGCCCGGACCGCTTCGCCTCGCCCTGCTAACGCCGCGGCAGTGCGAAGATCGCGATGGCGTCGCCGTATTGCTTGCCCAGCCGCTTCAGGATCTCCGGATTGCCGTTCGCGGCGTTGCCGCCTGCGGCGACCGCGACGTACTGCACCCCGTCCACCGAGTAGGTGACCGGTGGCGCCTGCACGCCGGCACCAAGGTTGAACGACCATAGTTTACGCCCGCTTTTAGCGTCGAACGCATCGAAATCGCCGTTCATCTCGCCGCCGAAGACCAGATTGCCCTCCGTCGCCGTCACGCCGCCAACCATCGGAAGGTCAGACTTGTACTGCCAGGCGATCTGGCCGGTGTCGACGTCGACCGCCGACAAGGTTCCGGTCGGCGGAATGGTGCCGCTGGGGTGTGGTTCGGTGATCGGCTGCAACACGCTGCCCAGCGTCAGCCCGAGTCCGAGCAGTTTGGAATTGTCCGCGGTCTTCACGCCTGGCGGATGCGCCTCATATTTCCACGCCTGGTTCGTGCCCATTACATAGAAATAGCGGGTGCGCGGCGAGAAGGCTTCGGGCGACCATTCGTTGCCTCCCTGGGCGCCCGGATAGATCAGCACCGGCTTCTCGCCCGGGACGGTCCACATCGTGCTGCTCTGCATGACGAACGGCTCGGACTTGCGGATCAGCTGGCCGTTCTGCCGGTTGACGATGAAGACCTGGCCCTCCTTGCCCGCCTCCGCCGCCGCCGGCACCATCTTGCCGCTGCCGTCTTTCGCGTCCAACAGCACGACGGGTCCGGTCGCGTCATAGTCCCACATGTCATGCGGAACCTCCTGGTACCACCAGGCGAGGGTCCCATCCTTGACATGCAGCGCAACGATTGAGTCAGTATACGCGTTGGCGCCCTTGCGCGAGTCTCCCAGTTGTCCGGATTGGGGTTGCCCTCGGCAAAGATGATGAGCCCGTTGGCCGGGTCGATCGCCGGCGTGTTCCAGACCGAGCCACCGCCGACTTTCCACGAATCCCCACTCCACGTATCGCCGCCCGGCTCGCCCGGCGCCGCGGTGGTGTGGAACATCCAGAGTTGCTTGCCCGTGTTTGCATCGAGTCCGGCAACGAAGCCGCGCGTCGGATATTCGGCTCCCGAACTGCCTACGATCACCACGCCGTCATAGACCTGCGGCGCCATCGTGAAGGAATATTGCGTCGCGTTGGTCCGGTCGGCCACCGGGTGAGCCGTCCACAACACCTTGCCCGTGGTGGCATCGAGCGCCATGACGCGCGCGTCCAACGTCGCCATAAAGACCTTCCCGTAGGCAACGGCGACACCGCGCAATTCATGGCCGCAGCAGAGGCTCGAGAAGTTCAGCTCCGGCGTGTAGGCCCAGAGCTCGTTGCCGGTCGTCGCGTCGTAGGCCTGCACGTGATTGTCGGCCGTCGAGCTATAAAGGATGCCATTCACCTCGATCGGGCTGACCTCGAAACTGTTCGCGACCCCGGTTTGGACTATCGCGACAGGACGCAGCTCTTTGACGTTCGCCGCCTTGATATCCGTCAAGGGTGAGAATCGCTGATTGTCATAGGTGCGTCCGTACAGGAGCCAGTCACTGGTGTTTTGTGCTGCACCCAGAAGGTCGTTGTCGGAGATATCGACGTTGACGCCGACAGGGCGGGTGTCGCCCTTGACGATAGGCACCGTGTCGGCGCCACCAGCCGGTGCCTCCGTCGCGGACGGTGCACCGCCTGCCGTGGATTGTTGTTGTGCCATCACCGGCGCCGTCTGCAACCCAAGGCCAGCCGCCGCGCACAGCGCGAGCATGCCGAACTCCTGATCGACAGAGACTCTTATTCCAGATGCTTTTGTTCATTTTCCAGATGCCTTTGTTCATTCGTGTTCCCTCCACCATACCGGACGCAACTCAGACGCGCTCCGGTCATCCCGTTGGATCATCCGCCGCCGGAGGCGTCGGAGAGGTCGACCTCGCCGAGGGCCGGATCGTCCGCGGAGAGCGGTGTATCGCCTGACGGATAACCATTCTGTTTCAGAATGAAGGCCATGATATCGGAGCATTGCGTCGGCGTCAGCGATCCGGGTTTGGTCTGCGGCATCTGCGTCGCGATGAACTGCATCAGCAACGGTGCGGTCATGTGCTGGGCTGCGACCATTTGGTGAAACTGCCGACCTACCAGTGCAGGTCCGACCTTTCCGGTGAGATCCTCACCATGGCAGACAGCGCACGTCTGATAATAGACTTCCCGGCCAGTCAGCGCCTGCGCGTCCGTATAGACGGAGATCGCGCTACCGCCCGCCGCCACACCGTGCAAACCGAGCATGCTAAGAATGGAGGCGAGGCACAAGGGCAACACGATCCTATCCCAGAGCACATGCGCGTCGTGGCGACTGTTGACCTGCATAGCGGGCAGTGATGAAACCTTACAGTGAACAGCAACAGGATCGCGTTCGAGCGCACTGAGTCAACAGGAGCGGAGTAACAATGCTGCGACCGCTTCGCCCCGCAGCTAGACGGCGTGATAATGCGCGCGGTGCCCCGTGCAATTTCGGGTCATTCAACGCGAAACCGGAGACGGTCCCCTATGTCTTCTTGCCTTTCGGGACTCTACTCCAATTCCTCCTCACACTCAACGGGGCGTCAATCGGAGGATACGATGACCCGACCGCAGACCATTAGCGGCAATTTCGACGCCAGTACGTTTGATGCATTTGATCCTGTGCTGGCACCCTCAAATTCGGTGACGGCGACACTGCCGGTAAAGGCCGCGACCACGATCATGCCCGGCACCGACACGCCGTCGGCTATCGCGCTGCTCCTGCTGCTGCGCCTTCGTTCACCTATCTGGGCCGGGTCCGCTGGACAGATCCTGGACAAACGGATCGGTGTTGAAGGGTACGCCACCACACGCCCTGCTGTCTAACGCTAAGGTTTGCGGCGTGGCTCCCTTGCCGTCCTCACGGCACCGCGGCGCCCTGCACGTTCAGGTGCAGCGCATAGACGGACGTGCTCGCACACATGAACAGCCGGTCTTTCTTGCGTCCGCCGAAGCACAGATTCGCGCAACCCTCCGGCAGGTGGATTTTGCCAATCAGAGTGCCGTCGGGCGCGTAGCAGCGCACCCCGTCCTCCCGCGGGTCCGCCCAGCCCATTGCCGCCCAGACATTGCCGTGAACGTCGCAACGGATGCCGTCGGTCATTCCCGGTGCAAAATCCTCGGCGAAGACCCGCCCGGCGCGCAATCGCGTCCCGTCCAATTCAAACACCCGGATGTGCGATGGGCCGCCATGCGAAATCCCGGTATCCACCACATACAAAAGCCGCTCGTCCGGTGAGAAGCACAGCCCGTTGGGACGGGCGAAATCGTCCGCCACCACGCGTGCCTCGCCGGAATGCGGATCGATCCGGTACACGTTGCGCGGCAGTTCGCATTCCGCCGCGTGGCCCTCATACGGCCCGTCGATGCCGTAACCGGGATCGGTGAACCACACCGCGCCGTCGCCGGTCACCGTCACGTCGTTCGGCGCGTTGAGCGATTTGCCCTGGAACCGATCCAGCAGCACGGTGATTCGCCCATCATGTTCGGTGCGCGTCACCCGCCTGGTGTCGTGTTCGCAGGTGACCAGCCTTCCCTCGCGGTCCCGGGTGTTGCCGTTGGCGTAGTTGGAGGGGGCGCGGAACACGCTGACATGACCGTCCTCGGCCAGCCAGCGCATCATGCGGTTGTTCGGGATGTCGCTCCAGATCAGGCAATTCAGGTCGCGGAAAAACACGGGGCCTTCCGCCCAGCGGAAGCCGCTGGCGATGCGTTCGATGGCGGCATTGCCCTGGCGATACGTGAATCGCTTGTCCAGCGGCTCGATCCTGGTGTCGGGATAGCGCGATTCCAGCATGCCGAGCGGCAGGGATCCCATGAGCGGGGCGTGTTCGTGCATATCAATTCCTCCGTATGGCCTTGCTTCGCCAACCCGGCTTCCTCACAAACACGGCGCATGGAAGCCTGCAAGCGCGAACGGCGATGCCCGACCCCACCCGCGACGCCGCGTTCGAGCTGCTGAGCACGGTGCTCGACCGGCACCGGCCGCTGGAGGAGGCGCTGGACGCGCTGCCGCCGGCCGATTCGCGCGACCGCGCGGCGGCGCATCGGTTGGCTGCGATGGTGCTGCGCCGGATGGGCACGCTGGACGCGGTGCTCGATCCGTTGCTGAAGAAGGCGCCGCCGGTTCCCGTCCGGCACGTGCTGCGGCTTGGCGCGGCCGGTCTGCTGCTGCTTGGCACGCCGGCCCATGCGGCGGTCGCGACGGCGGTGGCGCTGGCCCGTTCGCGCGGCCTGGCGCCTTTTGCCGGCTTGGTGAACGCGGTGTTGCGACGGGTCGCCGCGATGCCGGATGCGCTGGCGGATCTCGACGGACCTCGGCTGGACACGCCGGCCTGGCTTTGGGCGTCCTGGGGCGCGCTGGCGCGGCCGATCGCCCAGGCGCACCAGTCGGCGGCGCCGCTGGACCTGACTTTGCGGCCAGACGCCGGGGCGCCCGAGGGTGGGGAGCGGCTGCCCACCGGCTCGGTCCGGTTCCCCGCCGGGACGCGGGTGACCGAGCATTCCGGGCTTCGCGACCGGCGCATTCTGGGTGCAGGACGCCGCGGCCGCGCTGCCGGCCCGGTTGCTGGCGGTCCAACCCGGCGAGGCTGTGGCCGATCTCTGCGCATCGCCCGGCGGCAAGACGGCGCAACTGGCGGCGGCCGGGGCTCGGGTGACCGCGGTGGAGCGGGACCTTCGGCGGACCGAGCGGTTGCGGCAGAACCTGCGCGATTGGCGGCTGGAGGCCGAGACGGTGGCCGCGGACGCAGCGCTTTGGACGCCGCCGGCGGCGTTCGATGCGGTGCTGCTGGATGCGCCGTGCAGCGCGACCGGCACCATCCGCCGGCATCCCGACGTGCCGCACCTCAAGCGCCCGCAGGATGTGGTGGCGATGACCGAGGCGCAGGATCGGCTGCTGGCCGCGGCGGCGGCGATGCTGCGATCGGGCGGCAGGCTGGTCTATGCGGTCTGCTCGTTGCAGCCGGAAGAGGGCGCACCGCGGATCGAAGCGGCGTTGCGCCGTGGAGACCTGCGCCACGACCCGTTCACGGCCGCCGAGCTGGCCGAACTTCCAGAGGCGCGCACGCCGGAGGGGTATTTGCGGACTCATCCGGGGATGTGGGCGGATCGCGGCTTCATGGACGGGTTTTTCGCTGCGCGGCTGGTGAAGTAGTGATTGCGCCGAGACCCCTCCCACAAGCGGAGCGGGGAAGGTAGAACCGTGGAATGGCTGAGATCATCATCGCCCCGAGTTTGTTGGCCGCTGATTTTTCCCGTCTGCGGGAGGAGACGGCGGCGGTGGAGGCGGCGGGAGCGGATTGGCTGCACCTCGACGTCATGGACGGGCATTTCGTGCCGAACATCAGCTTCGGCCCGCTGGTGCTGAACAGTCTTCGGCGGCACACGAAACTGCAATTCGACGTTCACCTGATGATCGCGCCGGTCGATCCGTATATCCCCGCCTTCGCCGAGGCCGGGGCGGATCACCTGTTGGTCCATGCCGAGGCCGGCCCGCATCTGCACCGGTCGCTGCAGCTTGTCCGCGCGCACGGCAAAAGCGCCGGGGTGGTGCTCAATCCCGCCACGCCGCCCGATGCCGTTGCATGGATACTCGATCTGATCGACACAATCCTGGTGATGACGGTCAACCCCGGATTCGGCGGCCAGACTTTCCTGGCCTCGCAACTTGCGAAACTCGCGGTGCTGCGGCGGATGATCGACGGCGCTGGACGCCCGATCCGGCTGGCGGTGGATGGCGGCATCACGCCGACGACCGCACGCCAGGCGGTCGCCGCCGGGGCCGATACGCTGATCGCCGGTACCTCGGTGTTCGGAGCGGCGGACTACGCGACCGCCATTGCCGCCCTGCGGGGCAGCGCATGAGCGGCGACCCACGCCGCTGGCTGCGTGATGCCCGCCGGGCGATGGCGCGGCTGCCCAGCCTTCGGATGACACGCGTGCCGGATGCGCCCGCCCTTCCCGTCCGCGACCCCTGGCCCGGCGATCCCGCACGCGGCGCCCGGCTGCTGAAGGGGGAGCTGGAATTCGGCGGTGGGGTGCGGCTGCTGCGGCCCGGTGGCTGGTCGGACGGCGGGGCGGCGTTGCCGCGGGCTGCGGCGCACAGCTTCATCTGGCTGCGCGACCTGCGCGCGCTCGGCACCGATGCGGCAAGGCTGCGCGCCCGCGCACTGGTTTCCGATTGGATCAACGCCGGTGCCGGCGACGCCATGGCGCAGCGGCCGGATGTGGCCGGCGCGCGCATCGCCGGATGGCTCGGCCACTACGATTTCTTCTTCGCGGCGGCCGACGATGTGTTCCGCCAGCGACTGATGTCGCGGCTGGTGTCCGACGCACGCAGCCTGTCGGCCGCCCTGCCGGCCGAAGAACTCGACGCGCGCGCGCTGACCGCGCTCAAGGGCCTGATCGCCGCCGCGGTCGCTTTGCCCGACCACGCCGCGTTCCTGACCCGCGCGCTGCGCTTCCTGCCGCAGGAGATCGCCCGCCAGGTGCTGCCGGACGGCTGCCACGCGGAGCGCAGCCCGGCAGCCCAGCTTGCCGCCTTGCAGGACCTGACCGAGATCCGCGCGCTGCTGCAGGCGGCACAGGCGCAGCCCCCGGCGGCGCTGGCCAGCGCGATCGAGCGGATGGCCGCGGCACTGCGCGTAATGCGGCACGGCGATGGCGGGCTGGCGCTGTTCAACGGCAGCAAGGAGGAAGCCAGCACGCTGGTCGAGCTGGTGCTCGCCCAGGCCGGGCGCGGCGGACGAGGGCCATCGTCGCTCGGAGATGGCGGCTTCCACCGGCTGGCGGCCGGTCGCAGCGCGGTGATCGTGGATTGCGGGGCGCCGCCGCCGGCCGGCGTGGACCGCTATGCGCATGCCGGGACGCTGTCGATGGAGATGTCGGTCGGGCGCGACCGCATGATCGTCAACTGCGGCGCCTTTCCCGCCGGCCCGCCCGAGTGGCGCGACGCGGCGCGCGCGACGGCGGCGCATTCCACGCTGGTGATCGCCGACACCAACTCCTCGGAGCTGAAGCCGGACGGGCTTGGGCGGCGACCGGTCACGGTGGAGGTGAAGCGTCAGGAGGCGAATGGCGCGCACTGGCTGGAGGCCAGCCATGACGGCTGGCTGAAGCCGTTCGGCGCGGTGCATCGCCGCCGGCTGTATATGGCCGAGAGCGGCGAGGACATCCGCGGCGAGGACGTGGTGGAAGCGCCGACGCCGCAGCCGTTCGCGCTGCGGTTTCATCTGCATCCGGGCGTGCATGTGAACCTGCAGCAGGACGGCGAGGCGGTGCTGCTGCGGCTGCCCTCGGGCGGCGGCTGGCGGCTGCGGGCGGATGGCGCGCGGATGAGCCTGGAAGAGAGCATCTATCTCGGCGGCTCCGAGCCGCGGCGGACCGAGCAGGTGGTGCTGACCGGCTATCCCGATGACCCGCAGCACGTGAAATGGGCGATCAGCAAGGTGAAGTAGCGAGCCCCTGCCCACAACCCGCTCGCCAGGACGCAGATCCGCGCGATGATCCCTTTTACGCCCGCCCACCTGCAATGCCGCGGGCCAGGATCAGGCCGCTGATCGGATCGTACCGACAAACGGCCGCTTCGGGGCTCTTCTCAGTCCTCGCGTCAAACCTGGGAAAGTTCGACCTGAAACCGGCGGACCGTCAGACGCCAGGAACGAGGCAACCCGTCACCAGTCTCTGATTGGCTCGGACGGTACAACCGGTCTTCCGGTGGTCTACACGAAGGCCAAGAAGAACCACGAAGGGCCACGAAGATGATCCACAGGCTCCCCGACCGGGCGAACCCCCGGCGATCATACCGCGGTCATGTCGAGTCCCCAGCGCAATCGCACACGGGGTCTGTGTATTGCTCCCCGTCCCCTTGCGGCAGGGGGCGAGGGGAGCGGGCCGGCAGGTAGGGTTGCCAATGAAACTCATCGAGATCACCAACGTGGATTTCTCGCTGCGGCACTTCCTGCTGCCGCTGATGCGCGGGGCGCGGGCGCGCGGGCACGAGGTGCTCGGGGCCTGTGCCGAGGGGCCGCTGCTGGACGGAGTGCGCGCCGATGGATTTCGCGTGGTGGCGTTGCCGTTCGAGCGGCGCGTGTCACTCCTGGCGCATGTGCGGGCGTTTGCCGCGCTGGTGCGGCTGTTCCGGGCCGAGCGGCCGGACCTGGTGCATGCGCACATGCCGATCAGCGGCTTCCTGGCGCGGCTGGCGGCGCGAGTGACCGGCGTGCCGCGCGTTGCGTACACCTGCCACGGTTTTCTGTTCAACCAGGAAGGCTCGACACTTCGCCGCGGCGCCGCCCTGGCCATGGAGTGGTTCGGCGGGCGGATCACCGACATTTTCATGACGGTCTCCACCGAGGAGGCGAGGGATGCCAGGCGCCTGCGCCTGGCGCGCCACCCGGTGGCGATCGGCAATGGCCGGGATCCGGCGCTGTTCCGCCCGGATTCCGCCGCGCGCGCCCGGGTTCGCGCGGAACTCGGCGTGCCGGCCGACCGGGTGGTGGTGATCGCGGTGTCCCGGCTGGTGCGCAGCAAGGGTTATCCGGAACTGGTCGCCGCCATGACGGACCTGCCGGCAGCCGAGCTGTGGGTGATCGGAGAGCGGCTGGGGTCCGATCGCGGCGACGACATGGACGCGCTGTTCGCAGCGTCCGGGCTTGGTGCGCGGCTTCGCCGGCTGGGCTATCGCGACGACGTCGCGGCGCTGCTGGCGGCGGCGGATATCTTCGCGCTGCCAAGCTATTTCGAGGGCCTGCCGATGTCGGTGATCGAGGCGATGCTGGCCGGCCTGCCGGTGGTGGCCAGCGATATCGACGGCCCGCGCGAGCAGGTGGCGGACGGGGTGACCGGGCTGCTGGTCCCCCCGCGGGAGGTCGCACCCTTGGCGGCGGCTTTGGCGCGGCTGGCCGACGATGCGGGTCTGCGGGAAGCGATGGGAGCTGCGGGACGGGAGCGGGCGAAAGCGCTGTATGACGAGGCGAACGTGGTGGCGCGGACTCTGGAGTTACTGGGGTTGTGACTTTGGTTGGCATCGGCCGGCCTGACCGCTGACTCCGCTCCCGTTGTAGGAGGGGTCGCGACACAGAACGCTTGACTTCTGCCAGCCCGCGCTGTATTTAACCCATGAGTTACATAACCCTGCGGTTCACCTCAGCATGACGCCCGACCGCCTCAACGCCACCTTCGCGGCCCTGGCAGATCCCACGCGGCGCGCCATTCTGGCCCGCCTCGCCTCCGGAGATGCCTCGGTCACCGAACTGGGCGAGCCGTTCCGCATCAGCCTTCCCGCCATCTCCAAGCACCTGAAGGTGCTGGAGCGCGCCGGCCTGATCGCCCGCGGGCGGGATGCGCAATGGCGACCCTGCCGGCTTGAGGCCGGTCCGCTCAAGGATGCCGCCGATTGGTTGGATCACTACCGACGCTTCTGGGAACAGAGCCTGGATCGGCTGGAGGATTACCTGGGCGAGTTGCAACTAAAAGGCAAGAAGCGTGGCCGCAAGAGCTGACGCCATCGCGCAAGCGACCCGGTGGGAACTGGTCGTCTCGCGCATCCCGACCAGGCGGCGCGGACGAACTGCCTGGAACGTTGAGCCAAATACCTGGAGGTCGAAACATGCAGCACCACCCGATCGTACCGCGCGATGAGTGGCTTGCGGCGCGCACCGCGCTGCTGGCCAGGGAGAAGGAACTCACCCGTGCCCGCGACCGATTGAGCGCCGAGCGGCGCTCGCTGCCCTGGGTCCGCGTCGAAAAGACCTATGTGTTCGACACGCCGGAAGGCCGGCAGACGCTGGGCGATCTGTTCGACGGGCGCAGCCAGTTGATCGTCAAGCACTTCATGCTGGGTCCGGGATGGGAAGAAGGCTGCGTCGGCTGCTCGTTCCATGCCGACCACATCGACGGAGCGCGCGTGCATCTGGAAAACCACGACGTGACCCTGCTTGCGGTTTCACGGGCGCCGCTGCCAGAGATCGAGGCGTTCAAGCAGCGCATGGGCTGGCATTTCAGGTGGGTGTCGTCATTCGAAAGCGATTTCAATTTCGACTATCACGTGTCGTTCTCGCCGGACGAGATAGCGAAGGGCGTGGTGTATTACAACTATGCGCTGCGCGAGTTCCAGAGCGACGAAATGTCTGGAATCAGCGTGTTCTGCAAGGATGCCGGTGGCGACATCTTCCACACCTATTCATCCTACGCGCGCGGCAATGAGATGTTGCTCGGGACGTACAACTACCTCGACCTGACTCCGAAGGGCCGTAACGAGACACGCAATCTGACGGATTGGGTGCGGCATCACGACAGGTATGCCAATCGCGGTGACGAGCTGTCGTAACAAGAGCCACCGAACGGACCGACCCTCCCGGCGATCAAACCGTCAGCACCCCGTGCTGGCGCAAGAACCCCAGCAGCGGCAGCAGCGGCAACCCAAGGATCGTCGCATGATCGCCCTCGACCCGGTCGAACAAATGTACCCCAGGTCCTTCCAGCCGATACGCCCCGACACTGGTCAACACACGATCCGCCTCCACCGCCAGGTAGTCATCGAGAAACTGGTCGGAAAACGGCCGCATCGTCAGGCGCGGCCGTGCGACATAATGCCAGAGGCGCTGGCTGCCACGCATGCAGAGCACGGCGGTGTTCAAAGTGTGCGTCTTGCCGCGCAACGCGGCAAGCTGCGCCTGCGCTGCGTCCAGATCGACCGGCTTGTCGAACCATGACTCCCCGCACACCAGGATCTGGTCGGCGCCGATCACCAGCGCGTCCGGGGTCCGCTGTGCCACACGTCTGGCCTTCAGTTCGGCAAGGTAGAGCGCGGTCGCGTCGGCATCCGCTCCGTCGGCGCGGGCTGCCTGCTTCACGCCCGCCTCATCAACGGCGGTTGGCACGGACTTGAACTGAAGCCCCGCAGCGGACAGCAGGGTTTGTCGCGTGCGGGAGGCGCTCGCCAGGATCAGCGTCGGCGTTGGGTTCTGCAGCATGACGCTGTTCGTAGCACAGGCTGAAGGTTCGAGCTGCCGCACAAGCTTCGCGGGCTTGACGCGGAAGACAGTCGGTCGTTTTGCCGCTTGGTTTCAGGCGAGCCGCGCCGCCAACTGCGCGACCTTCTTCAGGTCCGCGACAAACGCGCGATACTCCCGGTGCCGCGCCTCTTCGTCCGGCACGCGCAGCAGAAACGACGGATGCACCGTGACGAACGCGGTCTCTGTGTCGGAAAGGTGGATCGGCCGGCCGCGCTCGCGTCCGATGGTCACCGCCCGGCCCAGCACGGCGCGCGCGGCGGTGGCGCCGAGCAGCACCACCAGAGCCGGGGCCAGGCGGACCCGTTCCACGTCCAGCCAGAACCGGCAGGCCTGAATTTCCGGCGCCTCCGGGGTCTGGTGGATGCGGCGCTTGCCGCGGGGCGTGAACTTGAAGTGCTTGACGGCATTGGTGACGTAGGCGGAGCGGCGGTCGATGCCGGCCTCGGCCATCGCGCGGTCCAGCATCAGGCCGGCGGGCCCGACGAAGGGACGGCCGATCACGTCCTCCTGGTCGCCGGGCTGCTCGCCGATGAACATGAGGCGGGCATGCGCCGGGCCTTCGCCGAAAACGGTCTGGGTTGCCGGCTCCCAGAGATGGCAGCGGCGGCAATCGGCGGCTTCATGGATGGCCGTCTGGATGCCGGGATCGGCGCCTTCCGGCATCACCACCGCGCCGACCGGGGTGCGGTCCGGCGGCCAGGGGTCGTCGCCGAGCGGCTCGGCGGCGGGTATCGACGTGCCCGGGCGGGAGGCTTCGAGCAGCTCGGCGCCATAGGCGCGCCAGTAAGCGGCAAGGCCGGCATCGTCCGGCACCGCGGCGGGATCGGTGCCGGGGCCGAAGCGCAGGCCGGCCTCGTCCCAATGGGCGCTGCCGTCAGGGGTGATGATTGAGACTACAAGCCGGGGGAAACGTCGCGCCAGAAGCTGGGCGTTGGCTTCCAGCACGAAATGCGCCGGGGTGTACCAGCCGAGATGGCGCTTGCCGCTCTCGACCGGCAGGTAGCGAAGTTGGGTGCGCATGCGGTGCTGCTCGGCACGCACGGCGAGTGCCAGGCCTTGCGCGCGGCGCAGGTCGGGGTCGGCGCGATCCTCCAGCACGCGTTCGCCGGCATGGGCGCGCCAGACCAGGCGATACAGCAGGTCGAAGCGGGTGGGATCGCGGGCCTGGATCGCCTGGGCGGCGAGGGCGACCAGGGTGCGGGAGATGGTGAAGGCGCCGGTTTCGTCCGCCGGTTTGGCGGACGGCTTCGCGGCGACGCGCCAGTGCACGTCCTCCGGCGGCACGCCGGCCAGCACGAGCGAACGGGTGGCGGCGCGCCAGCCGTCCCAGTCGGTTTCGCTGTGCAGCCCGATCCTGCGCATCGGTGGAGGGAACATCATCGGGGCGCGGTTTCCAAGCGGGAGCCGCCGGGCGGGGCGCTGTAATCGGTCCGCCGGCCGACGACCGGCTGCTGGCGGAGGCGCACGAGACGGCGGCCCGGATACTGGAGGGCGCGGTCATTCGGCCGTTCCGAGCGACGCTGAATGGATGTGACGCGGGATCGTGCTGATAGCGTTTGTCGTTCGGCATTTTGTGCCGGCGAGTGCTTCCGTTGCCGGGATTCCTTGAGTTTGCCTGGCCGGGGCAGTGATTATACCGTTTCGCCCCATCATCAGGAGGACAAGCATGCCGGCACCGGAAGATTTCACCCGTATCGGCGCCGCCGGGGCCCCGGCGTTTTCGCGTGATGGCGCCACGCTGTTTCATCTGCGCGGGGCCGGACTGCCGCAGGTGTGGGCGATGGACCTCGGCGGCGGGGCGGCGCGGCAGCTCACGTTCCATGACGAGAAGGTGGCGTTCCTGCGCCGGTCCCCGGTCGATGACCGGCTGATCTACGGCATCGATCGCGGCGGCGACGAACGCCAGCAGCTTCTGCTGATCGATCCGGCGCAGGAGAAGCCCGAGCCGATTGCCTTGACCGATAATCCGGCGGTGATCCACGATTTCGGCGGCTGGTCGCCGGACGGGGCGCGCATCGCGTTCGCGGCGAACGCCCGCGATCAGGCGCATTTCGACGTGTTCGTGCAAGACATCGCCGGCGGCGAGCGGCGCTGCGTGTATCACGGCACTCACGGGGTGAGCGTCGCCGGCTGGCGGGCGGACGGTGCGCGACTGGCGGTGGTGGTCGATCGCGGTTACGGCGACATGTCGGTGCTGATGGTCGATCCGATGGGCGGGGAGGCGCGAGAGCTTCCGGGGGTCTTGCCGGCCAATTGGCAGAGCGTGCGCTGGTCGGGCGACGGGCGGACGCTGCTCGGGCTGACCGATCATGGCGGCGAGCATCCGAGGCTGTGCCGGCTGGACCCGGACAGCGGTGCGATCACGGTGGAATATCAGGCGCTCAAGCGCGATGTGGAGGCCTGGGCGATTTCATCCGACATGACCCGGCTCGCTACGATCGAGAACGATCGCGGATGGGGCGTGCTGCGTGTGGGGCCGACGGATGGGGACCGGCCGGTGGTGGAGACGCCACGCGGGGTGTTGGCGGAGCCGACTTTCTCGGCCGATGGGGCGCGGCTGGCGTTTACCGCTTCATCGCCGACCGAGCCGGCGGGGCTCTGGGTATGGGATGCAGGCGGGTCGCGCCCGGTTTACGTTCCGGATATGGCGGATGCGGGGATTGATCCGGCAAGTTTCGTTGGGTTCGAGCTGGTTGAGTGGGAGAGTTTCGACGGGCGACGCATCCCGGGCTGGCTGGCGCTGCCGCGTGGCGCCGGGCCGCATCCGGCGATCGTCTGGGTGCATGGCGGGCCGGTGGGGCAGGCGCGGCCGAACTTCCGGCCGGATATGCAGATGCTGGTCGCGCAGGGCTTCGCGGTGCTGATGCCGAATGTGCGCGGCAGTTCGGGGTATGGAAGGGCGGCGTGCGAGAGCGATGATCGCGAGAAGCGGCCAGATAGCGTCGCCGACCTGGCGGCCGGGGCGCGCTGGCTTGCCGCACATCCGGCAGTTGATGCGGACCACATCGGGGTCATGGGGCAGTCGTATGGCGGGTTCATGGTGCTGTCGGCGATCACCGAATACCCGGAACTGTGGAAAGCGGCGGTCGATTATTACGGCATTGCCGATTTTATTACGCTGCTGGCCGGCACCGGCCCGTGGCGTCGCAGCCACCGCGCGGCGGAATATGGCGATCCCGAACGGGACGCGGCGCTGTTCGACCGCATCTCGCCGATCAGGCGCGTGGACCGCGTGGCGGCGCCGCTGCTGGTGCTGCACGGGACGCGGGATCCGCGAGTGCCGATCGGCGAAAGCGAGCAGTTCGTTTCGGCGTTGCGGGAACGGCAGAAGCCAGTGGAGTACTTGGTGTTCGACTATGCCGGGCATGGTTTCGTCCGGCCCGAGGACCGCCGTCGCGCTTACGCCGCCGTCGCGGCGTTCTTCCGCAGGCATCTCGGATGAGCCGGCGCGGCTTTGGCTGGGCGATGTTTTGTTTGTGGTTTGCCGCGTGCCCGGCTCATGCGAACAACGGTCCGGCGACGGCGCAACACCATATGGTCGCGACGGCCAATCCGCTGGCCACGCAGGCGGCGCTGAGCGTTTTGCGCGATGGCGGCTCGGCGGTCGATGCGGCGATCGCCGGACAGATGATGCTGGCGGTGACAGAGCCGCAATCGTCCGGTCCCGGTGGTGGATCGCTGCTGTTGGTATGGGACGCGAAAACCAGGAGCCTGGCGTTTTACGACGGGCTGGCGAGCGCGCCGGCGGCGATGCCGGAAGATTGGGCGCACGTGGCGGGTCCGCACACGCTGGAGCGGACGGGCCTTGTTGTGGGGGTGCCCGGCACGCTGCGGGTGCTTGCGCTGGTGCACGCACGTGCGGGGCGGCTGCCGTGGGAGCGGCTGTTCCGCGATGCGATTGCCACCGCAGAGGACGGCTTCGCAATGCCGCCGTACCTGCACTCGATCCTGGAGGCGCGATCGGTGCTGGCGCACAAGCCGGGCTTCGCGGCGTATTTCGATGCGGCCGGGGCGCCGCTTCCGGTCGGAACGACTTTGCGCAACCCGGCGCTTGCCGCGACGCTGCGGCAGATCGCCACGCAAGGGGCTGAGGCGTTCTATACCGGCGCGATTGCGCGGGATGTTGTCGCGGCGACCGCTTCCGGAGCGTATCCGGGGGTGATGACGGCGAATGATCTCGCGGCCTATCAGCCGCGCCGGCGCGATCCGGTGTGCATTGCCGCGTTCGACCGGCGAATTTGCAGCGCGGCTCCGCCAGTTTCGGGCGGCGTGGCAGTGCTGCAGCAGGTCGCGCTGCTCGATCGGCTGCACATCGGGCAGTTCAGGTCGGGCAGCGTGGAAGCCGCGCATCTGTTCATCGAGGCGGCGCGGCTGTCGGAGGCGGATCGGCGCAGCTTCCTTGGCGATCCGGATTATGTGCTGGTGCCGACACGGGGATTGCTCGACCCGTTCTATCTCGATCAGCGGGCGGCCATGGTCAACCCCGATCGGGCGATGACGCAGGTCTGGCCGGGCAGCCCTCCGGTCCGGCACGTAAGCCTGCCGGCTTCGGACCCTGTCGCGATGCCGGCGACCACGGATCTGGCCATCGTCGATGATGCGGGCGATGCGGTTTCGTTCACTACGACTATAAACGAGAATTTCGGGTCCGACATCGTGGCTGATGGCGTGGTGCTGAACGACGCGATGACCAATTTCGCCGAGCAGCCGGTGGTCAACGGCGTGCGTGTGGCGAATGCGGCGGCACCTGGCAAGCGGCCTATCACGACGATGGCGCCAACCATCGTGTTCAGCCGGGATGGCTCGCCGGAGCTGATCGTCGGCGCCGGGGGCGGGGCGCGGATTATCGATTCCGTGGCGGAAACCATTGTTGGCGTTCTGGCATGGCACCAGGACGTGCGTACGGCGATCGAGCAGCCGCGGATCGGCGCTCAGAACCGGGCCGAGGAGCTGGAGCGCGGCACGACGGCGGCCGATCTGGCGGATGGGCTGCGGGCGATGGGGCATGCGCCGAAGGTTGTGCAAATGAACGCGGCGGTGCAGGCGATTGCCGTCACGCCGAATGGTCTGGAGGGCTGGGCGGATCCGCGACGGGACGGGGTGGCGCTGGGGGATTAACTCGCGGCGAGTCGTTACCCGGGGTAATCCAGGCCGATGTCCAGCACGGTTGCGCTGTGGGTCAGCCATCCGATCGAGATCAGGTCAACGCCCGTCGCGGCAACCGCCGGCGCGGTGGCGGGGGTGATGCGGCCGGAAGCTTCGGTGATTGCGCGTCCATCGACCATGCTGACCGCTTCGCGCAGCAGCTCCGGCGCCATGTTATCGAGCAGCACCGCATCAACGCCGAGCGCCAGCGCTTCATCGAGTTGCGCCAGGGTATCGACCTCCAGCTCGATCTTCACCAGATGGCCGACTCCGGCGCGCGCGCGCTCAACCGCTGCGCGGATCCCGCCGGCGATCGCCACGTGGTTGTCCTTGATCAGCACAGCATCGTCCAGCCCGAAACGATGGTTGCTGCCGCCACCAACACGCACTGCGTATTTCTGTGCCGCGCGCAGGCCGGGCATGGTCTTGCGCGTGCAGCAGATTTGCGCCTTTTGACCGTGGATCGCCCGGACGACCGATGCGGTCGCTGAGGCGATGCCGCTGAGGTGACACAGGAAGTTCAGCGCGGTGCGCTCGGCGGTCAGGATGCCGCGGGCCGGTCCGTCGATGGTCGCGATGGTATCGCCGGGACTCAGGTGGTTTCTGTCGGGACGGTGCACGTCGATGCTGATCGCCGGATCTATCAGACGGAACGCTGTCAGCGCGTAGTCCAGGCCGGCGACCACGCCCGGCTGTCTGGCGCGCAGCATGACACTGTGCGGGCGTCGGCTGGGACGATGGCGTCGGTGGTGATGTCGCCGGCGCGGCCGAGGTCTTCCAGCAGCGCGGCGCGGACCACCGGTTCGATCATGATCGCGGGCAGGCTGGGGATGGATGTCATCGCGTCAGACCGCCAGCATGCGTTCGACGGCGCGACGCGCGCGTACTGCCACGGTGGGGTCGATGGTTACCTCTTCCCGCATGTTTTCCAGGGCGGCGCGGATCTTCGGCAGGGTGATCCGTTTCATGTGCGGGCAGAGGTTGCAGGGGCGGATGAATTCCACATCCGGGTGCTGCACGGAGACGTTGTCGCTCATGGAGCACTCGGTCATCAGCACGACGCGGGTTGGCTTGTGGCGGCCGACATAGGCGGCCATGTCGGCGGTGGATCCGGCGTAGTCGGCCTCGGCGATCACCTCCGGCGGGCATTCGGGATGGGCCAGCACGACCACGCCTGGATGGTCGTCGCGCAGCGAGCGGATTTCGGCGGCGGTGAAGCGCTCGTGCACCTCGCAATGGCCGGCCCAGGCGATCACTTCCACGTCGGTCTGTGCGGCGACGTTCTGCGCCAGGTACTCGTCGGGCAGCATGATCACGCGCGGCACGCCGAGCGATTCGATGACCTTGCGGGCGTTGGCCGAGGTGCAGCAGATATCCGCCTCAGCCTTCACCGCGACGGTCGTGTTGACATAGGCGACGACGGGCGCACCCGGATAGCGGTCGCGCATCAGCCGGACATCGGCCGCGGTGATCGATGCGGCGAGCGAGCAGCCGGCGCGGCTATCCGGGATCAGCACGGTCTTGTCCGGATTGAGCAGCTTGGCCGTCTCCGCCATGAAATGCACGCCGGCGAGGACGATGACGGCGGCATCGACTTTCATGGCCTCGCGCGCCAGGGCCAGGCTGTCGCCGGTGATGTCGGCGACGCAGTGGAAGATCTCCGGCGTCTGGTAGTTGTGCGCCAGGATCACCGCGTTGCGCTGGCGCTTGAGCTTCAGGATGGCGTCGATGTCATCGGCGAAGACGGGCCATTCGATCGGCGGGATGACGCGGCTGACGCGGGCATAGAGCGGATTGGCCAGTGTTGCGGACATGGTTCACCTTTATGCTCCGGGAGAGCATTTCTGGGGGCGAGAAAAGCGGCCGATGCCGGCCGTGGGTTATGCTATGGATGAGTATAAGGCGGTTGTCAAGGGGTGGGATGCGTGAGGCGCGGGACCGTCTGTGTGACGCTTAGCCCACGCGGGCCAGCGGCAGCTTGGTGCCGGTGGCGGCGCGCTCGGCCAGCACCTCGCGACGGAAGCGGAACAGCTTGGCGGGGCGGCCGCCGGTTTCGCGCGCCTCGGCGCCGGTTTCTTCCACCAGCGCCTGTTGTTCGACCAGACGGCGGAAATTCTGTTTGTGCAGCAGCCGCCCGGCCAGTGCTTCGACAGCCCGTTGCAGTTGCAACAGGGTGAATTCCGGCGGCATCAGCTCGAACACCACCGGGCGGTACTTGATCTTGGTGCGCAGCCGGGCGATGCCGGTGGCCAGGATGCGGCGGTGGTCGTGCATCATCGGGGCGCCGGGAACTGGCGGCTGGCCGGTGCCTGCCTCCGGCACCAGCCCAGCCTCCCACAGCAGTTCGTAGCGCTGCAGCACCAGTTCGTCGTTCCATCCAATACCATCATGGCCGAAGCTGACGCCGGCCCGCAGCCGCCGCGCCCGCCGCGTGGCCGCATCGCCCTGCCGCGCCCATTCGGCAAGCCGGGGCGCGATGGTCCGGCGCACCATCGCCTGGCCACCGGCCCGCCAGTCCTCCCACGGGAAGAACCGGTACCAGTCCTGCCAGCCGACGCCCGGTTCGTCCGCCGCCCCCGCCTCGCGCGTCAGCCCGAGATAGCTGATCGAAATGTGCCGGTCGCCCAGCGCCGCGCGGTCGCGATCGGCAAAGGTGTAGAGCTGTTCAACGTAACCGAGCGGATGGCGGGTCTGCCGCTCCACCCAGGTCCGCAGGCCCGCTTGCAACGACCGGTGGTCCGGCTCCAGCGAGCCGGACGGCAGCGCGTCGCCCTCGATCGTCAGCACGCGCGGTTCGCCCTGGGTCACCGCAACAAGCACGGCGGTCAGTTCGGCGCTGACGGCCTCCCGGGGGGCGAGGCCGGCCGGGGCATCCATGGCGGTTCTCCTGCACCTGCTGACCCGCTATGTAGCGCATGGAACCGCGAACCGGGAGCACGGAATGGAAGGCGCACGCACGCCGTTGACGGTCGATCTCGGCGG
This sequence comes from uncultured Pseudomonadota bacterium, assembly GCA_963764525.1. Taxonomy (GTDB): domain Bacteria; phylum Pseudomonadota; class Alphaproteobacteria; order Acetobacterales; family Acetobacteraceae; genus DATDIC01. The sequence goes on from CAVXTC010000003.1 coordinate 188,264, forward strand.
GTTGGAGTCGCGATCACCGCCGGAGCGAACGGCATCGGCAGGTAATGGCGGACAGCGATCTCGCCAGCATTTCATTGCGCGCGACGGCCATTCCGGCATTGCGCTCGGCCGGGGTGGGCGATCATCAATCTGTCCTCGGCCGCCGGGCGTTTCGGGTTTCCGTTGCGGGCACCCTATTCGGCGGCGAAATGGGGGGTGATCGGGTTTACCAAATCGCTGTCGATCGAGCTTGGCGGCGACGCTATCAGGGTAATGCGATCCTGCCGGGCGTTTCAGAGAACGAAATGACCGAGCGCACGGTCGCCACCACCAGCCTGCGCTGCTTCGTGACGCAGCAGGACATCGCCAACATGGCGCTGTATCTGGCCAGCCCGTTCGGCGCGACGATCAGCGGGCAGGCGATCAGCGTCGATGCGGACATGCAGACGACGATGTGACCGTTTCACGCATTGACAAGGCGGATCGCACCGGCCAGAGTCCGCGGCGGGTTACGCCCCCCCACCGGGGCGCTTCTCTTCTGCAAGGGAGAGCCGCAATGATTGCACTCGCGCGGCCGGATGTTCGTCCGGCCAATCCCAATTTTTCCTCGGGCCCTTGTGCCAAGCGTCCCGGCTTTACGCTGGACGCGCTGAACGGCGCGCTGCTGGGCCGCAGCCATCGGGCAGCGGCGCCCAAGGCGCGGCTGGCTGAAGTGATCGAGCGGTCGCGTGCGATGCTGGGGCTGCCGTCTGATTGGCGGCTGGGGATTGTGCCGGCATCGGACACCGGCGCTGTCGAGATGGCGCTGTGGTCGCTGCTCGGCGCGCGCGGCGTCGATGTGCTGGCGTTCGAGAGCTTTTCCGCCGGCTGGGCGAACGACGTGGTGAAGCAGTTGCGACTGCCGGATGCGCGGGTCATCAGCGCGCCGTTCGGGCGGTTGCCCGATCTGGGCGCGGTTGATTTCACGCGAGACGTGGTGTTCGCCTGGAACGGAACCACCTCGGGCGTGCGCGTGCCGGATGGGGATTGGATCCCCGACGGGCGTGACGGGCTGGTGATCTGCGACGCGACGTCCGCGGCGTTCGCGATGGCGCTGCCTTGGGATCGGCTGGATGTGGTCACCTGGTCCTGGCAAAAGGTGCTGGGCGGGGAGGCCGCGCACGGCATGCTGGCGTTGTCGCCGCGCGCGGTCGGCCGGCTGGAAAGCTACACGCCGCCTTGGCCGTTGCCGAAGATTTTCCGGCTGGTCGGCAACGGAAAGCTGATCGAGGGGGTGTTTGCCGGGGAAACCATCAACACGCCGTCGATGCTGTGCGTGGAGGATGCGCTGGACGGACTGCGCTGGGCCGAACGGATCGGCGGCCTGCCGGCGCTGATTGCGCGCAGCGAAGCGAACCTGGCCGCGGTGGCGACGTGGGTGGCGCGCACGCCCTGGGTGTCGTTCCTCGCCGAAGACCCGGCCACGCGGTCGTGTACGTCGATCTGCCTGCGGTTCGAGGGGATGTCGGTGGAGAGCCAGGCGCGGACGGCGAAGCGGATGGTCGGCTTGTTGGAAACGGAAGATGTAGCCTACGACATCGCGGCGTATCGCGATGCACCTCCGGGGCTGCGCATCTGGGGCGGTGCGACCGTGGAGACCGCGGATATCGAGGCGCTGCTGCCGTGGCTGGACTCGGCTTTTGCGCAGGTTGCCGCGGACAATGCGGCGTGGTCGTCACAAACAGCACTGTAACTCTTATCCGAGTACCCTTACATGCCCAAAGTCCTGATCAGCGACAAACTGTCTCCGGCCGCCGTGGAGATCTTCCACCAGCGCGGGATCGAGGCCGACCTGAAACCCGGCCTGTCCCCTGCCGAATTGCGTACCATCATCGCGCCGTATGAGGGACTGGCGGTGCGTTCGGCCACCAAGGTCACGCGGGAGCTGCTGGATGCCGCGACAAGCCTGAAGGTTGTCGGCCGTGCCGGTATCGGCGTGGACAATGTCGATATCAAATCGGCGACCGCGCGCGGCGTGGTAGTGATGAACACGCCGCACGGGAACACCATCACCACAGCCGAGCACGCCATCGCCATGATGTTCGCGCTGGCCCGTCAGATCCCTGAAGCCTCGGCGTCCACCAAGACCGGACGGTGGGAGAAGAACCGGTTTCTGGGCGTGGAGCTTACTAGCAAGACGCTCGGGGTGATCGGGTGCGGCAATATCGGATCGATTGTCGCCGATCGCTCAGTGGGGTTGCGCATGAAGGTGATCGCCTACGACCCGTTCCTGTCGGAGAAACGGGCGCTGGACCTCGGGGTGGAGAAGGTCGACCTCGACGCGTTGCTGACCCGCGCCGATGTCATCACACTGCACACGCCGCTGACCGATGCGACGCGCAACATCCTGTCGCGGGATGCGCTGGCGCAGACGAAGGTGGGCGTGCGAATCATCAACTGCGCGCGGGGCGGGCTTCTGGACGAGGCGGCATTGGCGGACGCTATCGCGCTCCGGCCACGTAGCCGGCGCCGCGTTGGACGTGTTCGAGACAGAGCCAGCCACGGCAAATCCGCTGTTCGCGCTGGAGAACGTGGTCTGCACCCCGCATCTTGGCGCGGCCACCACCGAAGCGCAGGAGAACGTCGCGCTGCAGATCGCCGAGCAGATGAGTGATTTCCTGCTGAGCGGAGCGGTTGCCAACGCAATCAACATGCCGTCAGTGTCGGCCGAGGATGCGCCGCGGATCAGGCCGTACATGGAGCTGTGCCGGCAGCTTGGCGCATTCGCCGGGCAGTTGACGCAGGCGCGCGAGGGGGTGATCCGGCGCGTGGCGATCGAGTACGAAGGGCACGCCGCCGGGCTGAACCAGCGCCCGCTGACGGCGGCGGTGCTCGCCGGGCTGATGGCGCCTGTCATGGAGGGGGTGAACATGGTCAACGCCCCCATTGCGGCGCACGAACGTGGCATCGACGTGGCCGAGACGGTGCATGACCGGCCCAGCGAGTACCAGACCTTGGTGCGGGTGACGGTGGAGGCGGACCGGCTGACGCGCTCGGTGGCGGGCACGCTGTTTGCCGGGTCCCGTCCGCGCATCGTGGAAATAAAGGGGATTCGCGTGGAGGCGGATTTCGCGCCTAACATGTTGTATGTAACCAACCAGGACAGGCCGGGGTTCATCGGGCGGTTCGGCGCCACGCTGGCGGGGGCGGGGATCAACATCGCGACGTTCCATCTGGGGCGCGCCGAGCCGGGCGGCGATGCGATCTGCCTGGTCTCGGTCGATGAGACGGTGCCGGAGGACGTGCTGGCGATGGTGCGCACGTTGCCGCTGGTGGTGCAGGCGACGTCGCTGTCGTTCTGAGGCGGGCGATGGCGGTCGGGGCGGAGTTCCAGGCTTTCGTGCTCGACCTGCTGGCACCGTTGCGGCCGAGTGCGCGGCGGCTGTTCAGCGGGGTGGGGATCATGCGCGACGGGGTGATGTTCGCGATGCTGGCGGGTGATACAATGTATCTGCGGGTGGACGAACGGACCCGGGCACGGTTCGAAGCGGCTGGCAGTGGGCCATTCCGCTACCGCCGCGCCGGGCGGGAGGTGGCACTCGGCAGCTATTATGCGGTTCCCGACGGGCTGTATGACGAGCCGGACACGCTGATGGAATGGGCGCGCGACGCGGTGGCGGCGGCGCAGGCGGCGAGGCGAAGGCGATGACCATGCAATCTGTTCGCCAGTCATCATCGTGGCAACCGCTCCGGAACCCACCGCAATGACCGATATCGCGCGCCTGATGATCCAGCTCGACGACCTCCGGCCACCGGTGCGGCGGCGCATCGAGGTTCCGCTGGCGATTCGACTGGACGACCTGCATTTGGTCATTCAGGCGGTCATGGGTTGGGAGAACTACCACTTGTACGAATTCCGCGTCGGCCGCGACATTGCTTACGGTGAACCAAACCCGGGCTTGGATTTTCCCGGATCGGGTTCCGGTCCGGCCAACCGGACGACCCTCGCCACCCTGCTCGGCCAGGTCTCCGCCAGGACCAAGAGCTTCAAATATGTCTATGATTTCGGCGACGACTGGCGGCACAGCGTGAAGCTTCAGGCGATCAGCACCGCGGAGCCGGAGGTCATCTATCCCCGCTTGATCTCGGCCGAGGGCGCCTGCCCGCCCGAGGATTGCGGCGGCCCCTGGGGCTATGGCGCGTATCTCGAGGCCATTGCCGACCCGGCGAATGAGCGGCACCGCGAGATGCTCGAATGGCGTGGCGCCGGATTCGATCCGACCGTGGTTGACGAGGCCCTGATCCGGACGAAGCTCGCCGTGCTGGCGGCACGACGGAAACAGAAGAAACCAACCCGGTCGATCAAGCGGTAAGGTCAGCCGCGGTCGGAACAACTCTTCGAATGGGATTGCGGCGGCGTCTTCGATAACAGCCGGGCCTTGTCGCCGCGTGCCTCGATCATCGCAACCGAACGCCCATCGAAACCGGCCGATATCGCGCCACCAAGCCCGCCGATGAAGCCTTGGATAGCGATGGGCAATTTCGCCGCACGAACTCCGTCCCGTGCCGGCAGTTCCATTGCCGTGCTGACCTCGCTACGTTCCGGCGCTCCGAAACAAACCCGGATCGCCATGGCGGACGCAGACCCCATCTCGCCCATCCTCACTGCCAAGGACACCACGGCACCGTCTGTCTTCCGCCCGGAGAACCTGTTGCGCGAGGCGCGTCGCCAGAAGCGGTTGCCCGAAGCCGCGGTCCCGGAGATCTGCGTGCTCGATCCCGACGGCGACCTGGTCAGCCATCTTCGCCACACCGGCCGCGCCGGAAAAGACCCCGCCTGGCCCTGCTACCACACCGGGCTTTATCGGTTTTCCGAAGCCGGTGAGCAGTTCGGGGCAATTCCCTGCGCGGTCGGCGCCTCGTTCGCCGTGCTGATCGCCGAGCAGCTTTTCGCGTCAGGCTGCCGGCTGCTGGTCAGCATCACCTCGGCCGGACAGATCGTTGCCAGCGGTCCCACACCCTATTTCGTGCTGATCGACCGCGCGCTGCGCGACGAGGGCACCAGCCACCATTACCTTCCGCCGTCCGAGTTCGCCGCCGCGCCGTCGCATTTGCTGCCGCCGATCGCCGCGGCGCTCAGCAACATCACCCCCCCGGTGCATCAGGGTGCCGCCTGGACCACCGACGCTCCGTTCCGGGAAACGGAAGCCGCGATTGCCCGCGCCCGTGCCGCCGGTGCCCTGGCGGTGGAGATGGAAGCCGCCGCGCTGTATGCCTTCGCCACGGCGCGCCGCCGCGACGTGCTGTGCTTCGCTCATGTGACCAACCAGCTTGCCCGAATCGAGGGCGACTTCGAGAAGGGCGAGGCCAACGGCGCCGCCGACGCACTGCGTATCCTGGGCCGCACCGCCCATGCCTGGCGCGGCATTGCAACCTGAAACGGGTAATCGCTCATGAATCCAGACCCGCTGCACGATTTCATCGCATTCGTGACCAAGCCTGGTGCGCTGACCATCGTCTTTTGGCTGCTGCTGGCCGGCAGCGTGCTGATCGCGGCGATAGCCTGGGCGCGCGAACCGGAGCAGCGGCGCGCCGGTCATGTGGGCGTGTGGATCGCCCGGCTGCTGGTCGGCGGGATGTGGTGGCAGCAATCGCTGTGGAAAGTGCCGCCCGACTATGGCGGGCTGCTGTACTGGATGAAGCAGGAAGCCGATCACGCCGCGATTCCGTTGCAGGCGCAACTGGTCGGCGGTCTAGTGGTCCCGCACATCGCGATTTTCGGCCCGCTGGTCTATGCGATCGAGGTGGCGATCGGGGTGTCCCTGATGCTGGGTCTGTTCACGCGCCTCGGCGCTCTGCTGGGTCTTCTGATGGGACTCAATCTCTGGCTCGGCCTCTATTCCGCGCCCGGCGAGTGGCCGTGGACGTATTTCTTCCTGATTCTGCTGCAGTTCCTGTTCGTGATCGATCCGCCCGGCCGCAGCCTGGGCCTGGACGCACTGCTAACCGGACGCCGGCCACGCCTTACCGCGCCGCTGAGGTGATGCGGGTGGATGGCCGGGGGGAAGCATGTCGGACAGCGCGGCAGCGACCGCGCGTGAGTGCAGGATCTGCCACGGCTCGTTCAGATGGGCCGGCGTATCGAAAAAAGCGATGCGCGGGTAAAGGCTGCGGTTCGGCAGCTCCAGGAAGGCGGCTCCGTTGTCGAGATAGACGGCGCGAATCGCCGCCAGTGTGGTTTCCGGCATCGGCGAATCGGCGAACCCGGTCGGCAGCCCGCCGATCACGCGGACCTCGTTCGCCGCCGCCCAGCGTACGAAGCCGATGATTAGCCGCGTCCCGTAGCCGTCGCGAATCCCGAGGGCGGTCGCGTGGATCGGCACGGCAGAAGCGAGCACGGCCCGGCTGGCAGCCGCGAGCGCCAGCGTGTGGCCGACGTGATCACCCCATTTGTTGGTCGTGCCGGTGATCGCGGCGCGCGGGTCCCGGAAGCCGGTGGAAGCCAGCGTTTCCTCGAGCACCGCCATCACCCCTCCCGATAGGTCGGAAGAGAACAGCGCGCCGATCCAGCGGTCCGGCGGCAGCTTTCCCAGCGTGCGCCAGTCATGGCGGAACATGATCGAGGCCTCCGGGCCGAGCGCATTGGCCTCACGGGACCGCACGTATTGTGCTTCTTCCATCGGCAGATAGACGACGTCGCCGCGATGCAGCAGCGGACGCCAGCGGACGAACAGGTAGTCGAGCCCGATCCCCACGGCGACGCCGGCGTTGACGCAGGGCATGCCGACGATTGGCTCAATCACCTCGCAGCGGTGCGAATAGGGGCCGTTGGAGCCAGCCAGGATCACCAGCTTCGGTCCGGCGATTACCGCGCCGCGCGCCAGCTTCGCGTTGATCTGGTGGCGCAGGAACCCGAGTGCCAGCGAGCGGTCGAGCACGCAGCCGAACAGCGTGGCGTAAAGCACCAGTGAGGCCAGGCAGGCTGTTACCAGACGTTTCATCAAAACCGGAAATACAGGAACGGCGTCACGTTGGGCGCGAAGAACAGCGCCTGCACGGTGAAGGCGAACCCGCCGGTCAGCGCCCAACTTCGCGCCCGATCCGATAATGCGTGCACGTGCGGCGCCCATAGGACGATCGTCCATCCCAGCAGCAGGCAGGCCGAGACCTCAGGGAAACTGAGTGTTCGGGCATCGCCGAGGTGCTCCAGCACCGGCACCGAAGTGGCGATGCCGGACAGCGGCAGCCAGGCCAAAATCATCTGGGGCAACGCGATCCCGTTCAGCCCGGCCATGCCGCGCAGCATTCCCCGGCATACATCGAGGCCTTCAGCGCGGAATGGGACCCAGGCGAGCACGACCGCCGCCAGCGTGAGCGGTTGCGCGATGCCCCGCGGCAGTGCGAACCCGAGGCGTCGCCAGGCGGCATGGATCACCAGGTACAGCCCATGCAGCCCGCCCCACAGCACGAAGCGCCACGCCGCGCCGTGCCACAGCCCGGCCAGCAGCATGGTGAGCATCAGGTTGAGGTGCCGCCGCGTCTCGCCCCGTCGGCTGCCGCCGAGCGGGATATACAGATAGTCTCGTAGGAAACCACCCAGCGTGATGTGCCAGCGCCGCCAGAAATCGGCGATGTCGCGCGCCTGGTAGGGGCTGGCAAAGTTCAGCGGGAAGCGCACGTTCAGCATGCATGCCAGGCCGATCGCCATGTCCGAATAGCCGGAAAAGTCGAAATAGATCTGCAGCGCGTAGGCGGCGGCGGCGTACCACGCCTCGAAAAAGGTCAGCGTCGCTCCGTGCGCGGCGGCGTCGAACCCGACATCGCTGAAACGTGCAAACGTGTCCGCCAGGACAAGCTTCTTGGCGAGACCGAGCAAGAAGATCGTCAGGCCCTCCGCCAGTGCGTTGGATCGCGGAATCGCCAGGCCGGGCGTGGCAAGCTGGGGCAGTATCTCTCGTGGCCGCACGATCGGCCCGGCGATCAGGTGCGGAAAGAATGCAACGAAAGCGGTGTAGGATAGCCAGCCGGCATCCGGCCGCTGCTGCCGGTAACTGTCGGTCAGGAACATGATCTGCTGAAATGTGAAGAAGCTGATCGCCAGCGGCAGAAACACGTGCAGCGCCGGGGCGTTCCGGCCGAGCGCCGCGGCAATGCTGCCGGCCAGGAACCCGGCGTATTTCCACCAGCCGAGCACGGCAAGATCAGCAGCGACTCCGCCGATCAGCCAGTAGCGGGCCGCGGTGCGACGTCCCGCGCCGGCAAGTGCCAGGATACGCTGCCCAACCACATAGTTGCCGAGGATCGAGCCGACCAGCAGCAGCACGAAGGGCGGGTTCCACCAAGCGTAGAAGAACAGGCTCGCCACGACGATCCATGCCAGCGCCCAACGCGGGCCGATACGGCCCAGCAGGAAGAACCCGCCGACCGCGACAGGCAGGAACCCCAGGATGAAGACCTGCGAATTAAAAAGCACGCGCACTCCGGCGGGATCGCCGGGGGATTTTCCAGGAGCGGGGATAATGTTGGGTTAAGGCTGGCTGCGGAAACCAAGTCACGATTCGTTGTGCGGCACGCTGTTGCCCCAATTCTCGTGCTTCTCCCGGTGGCACTCAACACAACCAGGGAGTCTCCGCGTGCGTCGTCGTGAGCTGATTGCCGCCGGCGCCGTTGCCTTTACGCTTCCGTCACTGGCTGCGCGCGCGCAGTCCGGCGGCGACAGCGGCGCGCAGTTCGATGCCGGAAGCGTGCGCACGCTGGCCCGCGCGCTGGCAGCGCAACCCTACAAGCCGCCCGACACCAGCTTGCCGGACGCGCTGAAGAATCTGGACTATCAGGCGTACCGCGCCATCCGCTTCGATCCCGCCCATGCGCTTTGGCACGGTGCCGGCCTGAACTTCACAGTGGAGTTCTTCCATCGCGGGTTCTTGTTCAAGGACCGGGTCGATATCTTCCAGGTGGTGAACGGCCGCGCGGTTCCGGTGAAGTACAGCCCGGACCTGTTCACCTTCGGCAAGACGGCCCCGCCGCCGGCCGGCGCCGATATCGGCTTCGCCGGATTTCGGATTCACAATCCGATCAACCGGCCCAACTATTTCGACGAGATCTGCGTGTTCCAGGGCGCCAGCTATTTCCGCGCAGTCGCCAAGGGCCAGGGCTATGGCTTGTCGGCGCGCGGCCTTGCCCTCAAGACCGCGGACTCGTCGGGCGAGGAATTCCCGATCTTCAAGACATTCTGGATCGAACAGCCGGCGAAGGGCAGCAACTCGATCGTGGTCCACGCGCTGCTGGATAGCCCGAGTGTCGCCGGCGCGTATCGGTTCACCATACGTCCCGGACAGGAGACGGTGTTCGACACGGAAACGGCGCTGTATCCGCGCACCGACATCACGGAAGCCGGCATTGCGCCGCTGACCAGCATGTTCTTCTTCGATGCCAACGACCGCACGGGGTACGACGACTATCGCGCGGCGGTGCATGATTCGAACGGGTTGCTGCTGTGGACCGGGCATGAGGAACAGATTTGGCGCCCGCTGACCAACCCGCACGATCTGCAGGTCAGCAGCTTCGGCGACACCAACCCGCGCGGTTACGGGCTGATGCAGCGCAAGCGTTCCTTCACGGATTTCCAGGACCTGGAATCGCATTACGAAAAACGCCCGTCGCTCTGGGTGGAACCGATCGGCGATTCGGGTGCCGGCGCGGTGGAACTGGTCGAGATCCCCAGCACGCGGGAGATCAACGACAACGTCGTGGCGTTCTGGCGGCCGCACGATCCGTTGAAGGCCAAGAGCGAATACCTGTTGAATTATCGCCTGCACTGGTGCTGGTCGGTTCCGGGCGGAACCAAGCTGGCGGAGATCGCGCAGACGCGCTGCGGCCTGTCGTGGGACCAGAAGAACCGGTTGTTCGTGATCGACGCGGCGGGACCGCCGCTGAAGGCGCTCGCGGCGGGCGTGACGCCGACGCTGGATGCGGGCTCCAGTGCCGGAAAGCTGCAGAACATGGTGGTGGAGCCGAACCCGGACCTCGGCACCTGGCGGATCAGCTTGGAACTGGTAACCGAAGGCAAGAAGCTGGTGGAAATGCATGCACGGCTGATGGATGGCGACAAGCCGCTGACGGAGACCTGGATTTATCGATGGACGTCCTGAACGACGCCGCATTTCGGGCGTTGCCGGATGCGGCGCCGCTGGCGATGCCGGTGCAGAAGCTGCACGCGCCGCCGCACCGCGTGACGCTGACGTCTTCGCCGGCCGGTATCGCTTTCCGGCGGGCGTTGGTGCTCGGCGGCGCTGCCGGGATGACGGTTGCCGCCGGCTGGCAGATGTACCGGGTCGTGGCAGTGAACGGGCTCACCGAGTTGGGCGCCGTGATGGTGCTGCTGTTCGTGTTGCTGTTCGGCTGGATCGCGCTGGCGTTCACCAGCGCGTTGGCGGGGTTTTTCTCGATGCTGGCCGGCGGGGACCACGGTCTCGGCTCCGATGCACCGCTGTCGGTGCTGGGGTCGCGCACCGCGCTTCTGATGCCGGTGTACAACGAGCAGCCGGCGCCGGTCATGGCGGCGTTGCAGGCGATCGACGAGTCGCTGACTGGTCTTGGCGCCGGCGTGTGGTTCGACATTTTGGTACTGAGCGACACGACTGATCCTGACATCTGGATCGAGGAGGAAGCGGCGTTTCTGGAGCTGCGGCGGCGCACCGGCGGCGAGCGGCGCATCTTCTACCGTCGCCGGCCGCTGAACACGGCGCGGAAGGCGGGGAATATCGCGGATTGGGTGGGCCGGTTCGGCGCGGCCTATCCGCGGTTCCTGATCCTGGATGCGGACAGCGTGATGGACGGCACTACGCTGGTCCGGCTGGCCGGCGCGATGCAGCAGCATCCAGATGTCGGGCTGATCCAGACGCTGCCGGTGATCGTCGGCGCAACGACGCTGTTCGCGCGGCTGCAGCAGTTTGCCGGCCGCGTGTATGGGCCGGTGATCGCGCACGGCATTGCATGGTGGCACGGCGCGGAGGGCAATTACTGGGGCCATAATGCGATGATCCGCACGCAGGCTTTCGCCGCCTGCGCCGGGCTGCCGGTGCTGTCCGGGCCGAAGCCGTTCGGTGGCCACATCCTGAGCCACGATTTCATCGAGGCCGCGCTGCTGCGTCGCGGCGGCTGGGCGGTTCACATGCTGCCGGGTCTGGCGGGCAGTTATGAGGCGGGGCCGCCGTCGCTGATCGACCTCGGCATCCGCGACCGGCGATGGTGCCAGGGGAATTTGCAGCACGCGGCGGTGCTGCCGGCGCGCGGACTGCACTGGATCAGCCGCATCCACTTGCTCACCGGCATCGGCGCGTACGCGACGGCGCCGCTGTGGCTGCTGTTCCTGCTGACCGGATTGCTGATCGCATTGCAGAGCCATTTTGAGCCGTTCGATTATTTCCCCGCCGGTCGCGCGCTGTTCCCGCGCTGGCCACAGGTTGACCCGGTGCGCGCGCGCTTCCTGTTCGAGGGAGCGATGGGCGTGCTGCTGGCGCCCAAACTGCTTGGCATCGTCGCGACGCTGCTGCGCCGGGCGGAGCGGCGAGGTTGCGGCGGCGGGTTGCGGCTGATTACCAGCGGGATGCTGGAAACCGTAATGGCCGCGCTGATCGCGCCGGTGGCGATGCTGACCCAGACCATTGCGGTGCTGGCGATTTTGGCCGGGCGGGAGTTGGGCTGGAACCCGCAGCGGCGCGAGGGCGGCGGAATCGCCGGCCGCGATCTGGTGCGGCGTTATGCACCGCACACGGTGCTCGGGCTGGTGCTGGGGGCGACGGCGGCGCTGGCCTCGCCATTTCTTGCATTGTGGATGCTGCCGGTGAGTGCCGGGCTGGTGCTGGCGGTTCCGTTGGCGGCGATCACCGGGGCGCGGGCGCGGTTCGGGTTGTTGCGAACGCCGGAGGAGACGGCTCCGCCTGACGTGCTGGTGCGGACCAGCGCGTTGCGGTGCGCGGCGTTGGCGTCGGGTGCTACGGGACTGCGCCGGTTGTTTGCGGACCCGGTGCTGCTGGAGGCGCATCTTCGGATGCTGCCACCGGAGCGGCGGGCTCGGGACGGCCCGGTGTCCGTGCCGCTGGTGGTCGCGCGGGCAAAGCTGGAGGAGGCAGAGACGCTGGATGGGGCGCTGCCGGAGTTGACCCGTGCGGAGCTGACGGCCGCACTGGGGGATCGCCGGGCTCTGGCCGGGCTGGTGGACCTCAGCCGATCGCCGGCGAGCAAATACAGGCTGACGGGCTGAGCGAAACGGATTGACTCTACTTCGGTCCAGTCGATCATGGCGGTTCGGCCAACGCGCAACGGGAGGGACCGAAAATGCGAAGATCTGTCATGGCGGCCGCACAGGCTTGCCTCGCGGCGTTGATTGCATGTGCGGTTATCGCGAGCCCGGCTACGGCGGCGGATCTGCTGACGAAGGTACGGCAGAGCGGTGTCGTGCTGATCGGAACTTCCAATGACGCGCCGCTGTCCTATATCGACCCGCAGACGAAACAGGCTGCCGGCGTGCTGCCCGACGTGCTGCGTGAATTTCTTGCGCGCGAAAACATCAAGGCCAGGGTCGATATCGTGGCGATGCCCTTCGCCAGCCTGATCCCATCGGTTCAAAGTGGCCGGATCGACCTGATGGGCGACGCGATGTACATTCGCCCGGCCCGGCAGCTTGTCATGGATTTTACCGATATAATTTTTTACAACCCAGAATCGCTCGACGTTGCGAAAGGCAATCCGCTGAAGCTGCGTTCGCTCGCTGATCTGTGCGGGCACGCCGCCGGAAGCTATGAGGGCACGGTCTATATCGACATGCTGAAGAAGGCGTCCGCTGCCTGTCCCGCCGGCAAGAGCATCGAACTGAAACAGTATCCGACCATTCAGAACGTTTTCGCCGATCTGTCGGCTGGGCGGCTGGATGCCGGGGTGGTCGATTCGACGCTGTCGGCCTATGCGCTCAAGCAGAATCCAAACCTCGGTTTCGAGCTCGTGGGCGACTACGTGCCGGAAGAAAAACAGGGCACTGGCTGCGCCTTTGCGGTGGTCAAGGGCGATACGACCTTCGTCGCCGCCTTCAACAAGCAGTACGCGGCGATGATGGCGGATGGCACCGCGGCGAAGCTGTTCGCGAAATGGGGGCTGGTGCCGACGGATTTCTTTCTGAAACCCTGAGAACCACCCCGCTCCTTGGCCGACCGTGCAGCAGAACCTGATCGACTGGGCGCCGGACCTTCTGGATGGATTGCGGCTGACCATCCTGCTGACTTTCGTCAGCATGGCGCTGGCGCTGGCGATCGGGCTTGCGCTGGCGCTCGCCCGGTTATCGCGGCGCGGCGCCATGCGCTGGCCGGCCGCCGTGTTCGTGGAGGTCATCCGAGGCTCTCCGTTGCTGCTGCAACTGTTCTATATCTACTACGTCTTCCCGTTCATCGGGCTGAAGCTGCAGCCGATCACCGCCGGCATCCTGGGGCTGGCGATCAACTACGGCGCCTATTTGTCGGAGGTGTTCCGCGCCGGAATCCTGGCGATCGAGCGCGGCCAGTGGGAAGCGGCGGGCGCGCTGGGCATCAGGAACTGGCAGACGATGGCGCTGGTTGTGCTGCCGCAGGCCATCCGCATCATCATTCCGCCGGTCGGCAACTATTTCATTTCGTTGTTCAAGGACACCGCGCTGGTATCGACGATCTCGATCGCCGAGCTGGTGTTCCGCGGACAGCTCATTGCGGCCGATACTTTCAAGTACCTGGAAGTCTATACCATCGTTTTCTTTCTGTACCTGATCATCAGCTTTCCGGCGAGTCTCGGCGTGCGGATGTTGGAGCGACGGTTGCGCGGTCCCATGGCTGACCCTCGTCCGGGTCATGGATGAACACATGGAGGAACCCATGCAGATGCACATTCCGGCGCGCCACGGTGTCGCCACGCCGCTGCGGGCGGGCGAGGCTCTGAAGGTGGTGAACACGCACGGTAACCAGGTGCTGGATACCTGGGCGTTCAATGCCGACGATCTGTCCGAGTACATGTCGATGGCGCACACGCGCAGCCGAAACAGCAGGATTTTCGTCAGGCGTGGCGATGCCCTGGTCAGCAATCATCGCCGCACGATCCTGATGATCGAGGAAGACACGTCGCCGGGCCAGCACGACATTCTGCTGTGCGCCTGCAATCTTTGGATATACCGTGAACTTGGCGTTGCCGCCTACCACCGGAATTGCTCGGATAATCTGCACGAGGCATTGGCGCAGGTTGGGGTTTCCCTCGCGTGGACGCCCTCGCCGCTCAATCTGTTCATGAACGTGCCGGTCACTGCCGATGGGCGGTTGGATCGTGTGCCGCCGGCCAGCTCGCCGGGCGATTTTGTCGTGCTGCGCGCGGCGTTCGACGTTGTGGTGGCGATCTCCGCGTGCCCGCAGGATATCACCGCGGTCAACGCCGGTGCGCCGAGGGACGCGGCGATGGAGGTGTTGGCGGTCGGGGCGTAATCTGGTGGATTCCGGCCGGGCCCCCCTTGGGCGAAGCCGGCCGTTACCACTCGATTAACCCGGATCCGGCTATCCCGGGCGCCAGCCGCCCGGATCCCCATGTTCGTTCAAAAGCTCGTCCCGACCGCCAAGCCAGCAGCAATCGACCCTCCGGTCGTCGCGCCGGGACCTCGCTCGAGGCTTTGGCGGCGCGCGATGAAGCTGAGCGCGGCCTTGGCACTGCTCGGCTCCGGATTCTATGCCACGCTGGCGGAGCATGGACTTGTCGCCAGCAACAACGCGGTGGTATCCGCCTACGTCGTCTCGCTGCGCGCACCTATCGCCGGTTTTGTGTCCGGGCTGGCCGGGGGCGTGGGTGGCACGGTCCGGCGCGGCGAGCAGATGGCGCGGCTGGATGATCCCTATGCGTCCGATCAGCACCGCGCGGATCTGGAGTACCATCTCGCGCGGGTGCGCGCCGACCGAACCGCTGCCGAGCGGGAACATGCGGTTCTGACCGAGCTTGTGACTGCCCTCGATCGACGGGTCGGGATGTATCGCGATGCGACACATTGGCGTCTGGCGTCGCTGATCGCCGGCACGGAACAAGCACTCGCAGCCAAACTCGCGGAAGGCGAGCAGACCCAGCGAACACTGGACCGCAAGCGGCGGCTCAGTGCGGCAGGCTTCACGGCACCGGCCGATTTGGAGGGCGCCGAAACCGCCGCTTCGATTGTGGCGCACGAGGCAGAAGCGTTGACTGCGCAGCTCGCGTCTCAGCGCCTGCAGATGAACTGGGCCAGCCGCGGTGTGATGTCGGATCCGGCGACCCAGGACGTAACCTACTCGGCGCAGCGAGCCGACGAGGTCACAATTCGCCTTGCAACTCTGAGCCGCGAGATCCTCGTTCTGCGCGACGATGAAACCGAAACCGCCGAACGGCTCGCGGCCGAAACGCAGCGAATCTCGCTGCTCCGACACGCGCAAATCTTAGCGCCGCTCAATGGGACACTGTGGCGGCTGGGCGTCTCTGACGGGGAGCGGGTGATGGCCGGGGATCTGGTTGCGGAAATTGTCGATTGCAGCACCGCGTTCCTGACGGTTGCCGTCCCGCAAGACCGTGTGCCTGACATCATCCCCGGTGGGGAGGTGCATTTCCGGTTGGTTGGTGAAGCGGCGGAACGCAAGGGCCGGGTCGAAACTATCATGGGGGCCACCTTGTCGCGGGCGGAGCGGCATCTTGCCGCGGTGCCTGCGCCCGAACGCGCCGCGACAGCAACCGTGCTGGTGCACATCGACGCGGAACGCGGAGGCTGCATGGTCGGACGTACCGCGCGCGTGCGCCTGCCGGCCGAGGGCCGCTGGTTCGGACATTTCTTCGACCGCTTCCTTTAACGATGCTGCAGGCATTTGGTCCGACCCTGCTGGCGGTCGGCACGATTTGGGCGCTGGCCGAGGTGCTCGGACGAAATTCGCCGGTCGCACGCAGCGTCGGCGCATTCATTTGCGTGGGTTGCTCACTCCGCTATCTCGTCTGGCGGATACTCATGTCTATGCCGCAAGGGCAAACTCCGCTTCAGCAGGCCTGGGCATGGTTGTTTGTAGGCTGCGAAAGCGCCGCGATCATGAGCAGCATTTTGGCTTATCTGTTCATGTCACGCAGGATCGACCGGCACGATCAGGCCGACCGCGCCGGGCAATCATCGCTCAACGCTGCGCCGGTCGATGTGTTCATTCCCACCTACAATGAAGACCAGGCAATCCTCGAGCGCACCATTGTCGGCGCCCTGGCTATCGAGCACGGCGACCTGCGTGTTTGGGTGTTGGACGATGGCGCCCGCGAATGGCTGCGCAACCTGTGTGCCGAGTTCGGGGTGCGATATGTCCGCCGCACCAACGGGCGGCATGCCAAGGCCGGCAACGTCAACAACGCGCTGCGGCATGCGTTGGGCACGGCAAGGCGACCTGAGTTCGTGCTGCTGCTCGACGCCGACTTCGTAGCCAACCGCAAGATACTTCGGCGAACCCTGGGGCTGTTTGAAGATGCCACTGTGGGCATCGTGCAGACGCCACAACACTTCTTCAATCCCGACCCCGTGCAGACGAACCTGCTTGCCACGCGGGTGTGGCCCGATGAGCAGCAATTCTTTTTCAATGAACTGCTCCCCTGCAAGGACGCCTGGGGAGCCGCTTTCTGCTGCGGTACTTCGGCGGTAATTCGCGTGGCGGCGCTGGAGCAGTGCGGTGGCATGGCGGTGGAGACTGTGACCGAAGACATGCTGACCAGCTTCAAAATGGAAGAATACGGCTGGCGCACAATCTTCCTGAACGAAATGCTGAAGTCTTGGCCTCGCACCGGAGGGCATCAGTGAATATATTTCCCAACGCGCACGCTGGTGCCTCGGTGCGATTCAGCAGATCTACACGCGGTGGTCTTTCGCCGGGCCTGCACGGCTGCGGCTGATCAGCCGGTTATCGTGCCTGGACGGGGTGATGTACTGGTGCTTCACGTTCCCGTTCAAGATCATGATGATCAGCGCGCCACTGGTGTACTGGTGGACGGGTACCTCGGTAATGACCAGCACTCTCGGCGATCTTGCCTGGTGGCTTGCGCCTTCGGCTCTGGCCGGCATTACTTTTCTGGGCCTCTATAGCAGCGGCCGCGTCCTTCCGGTCATCACGGACGCAATGCAGCTTCTCCCCGCGTTCGTCATCATACGCACCGTCGCGACCGGGCTGGTGCGTCCGTTTGGCCGGGCCTTCAAAGTGACGGCCAAGGGGCTGTCCAGTGAGCGGACGACCATCCAATGGGGTCTTTTGCTGCCGTTCGCGGCACTCGCCGCCGCAACCGCGCTCGGCATGCTGGTCAATCTGCCAGCCTTCAGCGTACTGCATGGCGCACCGGCCTACGAGGTGAACGTCTTCTGGAGCCTGTTCAATATATCGGTGCTGTTGATCACGATCAGTGCTTGCGTCGAGTTGCCGCGCCGTCGTGCCGAGGAGCGGTTTGCCACCGCCGAACCGGCCGTGATTGAAACCGAGACCGGTGTTCGGAACTGCACGGTGGTCAACATTTCCGCCAGCGGCGCACGGCTGCATCTGCCCGGCGGCTGGCAGAACCTTGGCCGGCAAGGCACGATAGCGCTCGATGGCGGAACGCTGTCCGTTTCATTCGTATATTCCGCATCCAATGGAGCGGATACGACAGTGCAGTTCGTCGTCGATGCCACCGCACGACGCAAGCTCATCGCGAAACTGTTCACCGGCGATTATCACAACGAAGTGGCGGTCGTTCGCCCTGGCGCAATCGCCACGGCGGTGCTGCGGAAGCTGCTGGACTAGCGGGCCCCGGTCCAATCGACCGGGACTTGTGTTTGATACGTCTGCTGGTACGTGGTCTGCATGACCGACGATTTCCCCAATCACCCCGCTCTGCTCCCCGCTGGGTTGCGCGATCTGCTGCCGCCCGAGGCGGAGACTGAAGCCGCCGGGGTCGAGACACTGATGGAGGTATTCGCCGCGCACGGCTACCAGCGCGTGAAGCCGCCACTGCTGGAGTTCGAGGACAGCCTGCTCGCCGGCTCGGGGGCGGCGGTGGCGGAGCAGACGTTCCGGCTGATGGATCCGGACAGCCAGCGCATGATGGGGCTGCGCGCCGACACCACGCCGCAGGTGGCGCGCATCGCCACGACACGGCTTGCCCGGGCGCCGCGCCCGCTGCGCCTGTCCTATGCCGGGCAGTGTCTGCGGGTGCGCGGCAGCCAGTTGGCGCCGGACCGCCAGATCGCGCAGGTCGGGATGGAGCTGATCGGCACCGACTTGCCGGCCGCGGATGCGGAGATCGTGCTGGTCGGCGCCGAGGCGCTGACCGAAGTCGGCCTGACCCGCATGAGCTTCGACCTGACCTTGCCCACTCTGGCGCCGGCCCTGCTGGACCACGCCGGTATTGAGGGCGCGACCAGATTGGCGCTGGCCCGCGCGCTGGATCGCAAGGACGCCGCGGCGGTGGCGCGGCACGGCGGGACGCTGGCACCGACCTTGACCGAGTTGCTGCTCGCCGCCGGTCCAGCCGAGCGCGCGCTGGCTGCGCTGGAAGCGGCCAGCCTGCCGGAGCCGGCGCGCGACCTGGCCGACCGGCTGGCCGAGACTGTCGCGGCAATCAGGTTACGCGCGCCGAATCTGCGGCTGACCATCGATCCCGTCGAGTTTCGCGGCCTGCGCTATCACACCGGCGTCGCCATCACGATCTTCGCCCCCGGCCGGCATGAGGAACTGGGCCGCGGCGGGCGCTATTTGTGCGGCGAGACGGAGCCGGCGACCGGCCTGACACTGTATCCGGATGCCGTGCTGCGTGCTGCACCGGCCCGCGCCGCGCGACCGCGCTTGTTCCTGCCGGCCGGCGCCGACGTCGCCGAGGCGGCGCAGTTCCGCCGTCTGGGCTATGCGACCGTCGCGTCGCTGAACGGGGCGGGGGATGAAGCGGGCGGAGGCTCGCCGGCTCGGCTGCACGCATATCCTGCGCGACGGGCAGGCGATTCCGACAACCACCGGAGAGTGAAGGATGGCGAATGTCGCGGTGATCGGCGCCCAGTGGGGCGACGAGGGCAAGGGGAAGGTGGTCGATTGGCTGGCCAGCCGCGCCGAGATCGTGGTGCGCTTCCAGGGCGGCCACAACGCCGGGCACACTTTGGTGGTCGGCAACGAAACCTACAAGCTGTCGCTGCTGCCGTCGGGACTGGTGCGCGGGAAGCTCGGTATCATCGGCAACGGCGTGGTGATCGATCCGGAGGCGCTGCTGGCCGAAATCGACCGCGTGCGCGCGCAAGGCCTGGATGTGACGCCCGCTACCCTGCGCATCGCCGACAACGCCCCCCTGATCCTGCCGCTGCATCCGGCGCTCGACCGCGCGCGGGAGGCAGCACGCGGCGATCGCCGGATCGGCACTACCGGCCGCGGCATTGGCCCCGCGTATGAGGACAAGGTGGCGCGGCGGGCGATCCGCGTCGCCGATCTGGCCGAGCCTGACACGGTCGATGCCAAGCTGGACGAACTGCTGCTGCACCATAATACGCTGCTGAACGGGCTCGGCGCGCCGATGTTCACCAAGCCGTCGCTGCGCCAGCATTTGTTGGACCTGGCGCCGCGCATCCTGCCGTTCGCCGAGCCGGTGTGGGAGCGGCTGGACGAGGCGCGGCGCGCCGGCACCCGCATCCTGTTCGAGGGCGCCCAGGCGGTCATGCTGGACGTCGATCATGGCACCTATCCGTATGTGACCAGCAGCAACACGGTGGCGGCGACGGCTGCCTCGGGCGCGGGGCTGGGGCCGGGCGCGGTGGGGTTCGTGCTGGGCATCGCCAAGGCGTACAGCACGCGGGTCGGGTCGGGGCCGTTTCCGACAGAACTTTCCGACGCGACCGGGCAGTTGCTCGGCGATCGCGGGAACGAGTTCGGCACGGTGACCGGGCGGCGGCGGCGGTGCGGGTGGTTCGATGCGGTGCTGGTACGCCAAGCGGTAAAGGTGGGCGGGATCAACGGGTTGGCGCTGACCAAGCTGGACGTGCTGGACGGGCTGCCGGAGCTGAAAATCTGCACCGGCTATCGCATAGGCGACGAGCGGCTGCGGCGGTTGCCCGCCGCTCCGGGGGCGCAGGCCGCGGCCGAGCCGGAATACGAGACGATGGCGGGCTGGACCGGCTCGACGCGAGGGGCGAGGTCGTGGGCCGACCTGCCGGCGCAGGCGATCAAGTATGTGCGACGGATCGAGGAACTGACGGAGGCGCCGGTGACGCTGGTGTCCACCAGTCCGGAGCGGGATGATACGATCTTGGTGCGGGATCCGTTCGAGGGCTAAATCCAGGCGCGGGCCGGAGGCTTCAGCTTGTTGGTTCAGCGTCGAATCGGGGGTTTGGTTTTGACACAAAGGGCACAAAGGGAAAGGAAAGATTTCATTCCATGCTACCGCACAAAACGTCGTAGCCCGTCTTTCAACAGGACGCTGTTGAAGTTCAGCAGCAGCGCATATGTACAGCCGCTCAGGTGCAAATAGGTCAGGGTCTGCGCTTCATGTACCGGAAGGATGCGCTCGATGGTCTTGATTTCCAGGATGGTCGATTTTCTGACGATGATATCGGCACAATACTTGCCGCTGATACGCATGTCCTAGGCTAGTAAGTGACCTCCAGCGGCACCTGTCTCGTGTAGTTCAGACCACCTCGGTTCAGCTCCCAGCAGAGACACCGCTCATAGACGAATTCGAGAAGTCCCGGGGCAAGCCGCCGGTGTACCTTGATCGCAACGCCGATGATTTGCCCGGTGATGTCAGGCGCGCGCCCCGAACCCAGTTCTTGGAGATCTTCGTGTCCCTTGAGACCTTTGTGTCGAATCAACTCCATCGAAACACACCACCACGACCCGCTGCGGCAAACGGTGCCGAAGCAAATCTTACCGACTGGCTAACACGACCCGATGCTGGTGAACCGGACCGCAACCGGCATAACGCCCCAACACATGAAGCGTTAACCCCTTCCCCGCCAAACTAAGGGCTTGCGCACAGCAATGCCGGAATGGCCGATCCTCCCCCGCCGGCGACGCTGATCGCCGGGCAATATGCCGTGGACCTCGCGCGCCCGCTGGCCGGAGCCGGCGGCGGGCTGACAGCCTTTGCCGCGATCGACCATCGCGCTCATCGCCCCGACCTGATGGCGGTCCAGGTGCAGCGCCGGCATCCCCCCCGGGCGAGCGCAGTGCTGGCGCTCACGCAGCCGATCGAGGGGATGCTAACGCCGCTCGCCCATGGTCCGGCACCCGGCCCGGCCGGCACCGCGGCATGGTATGTGATCGCCGCGGCCCCGCCCGGCCCGCCGCTGAGTGCCCGCACACGGCATTGGTCCGAAGCGGAACTGCTGGAACAGGTGCTCCGCCCGGCGGCACGGGCGCTCAATCTCTTGGTCCAGCGCGGGATCACCCATCGGGCGATCCGGCCCGACAATGTGTTCCAGGGTGCACCGGGCCGACCGGTCGTGCTCGGCATGGCCTGGGCGGCGCCGCCTGCGCTGCACCAGCCCGCCATCGCCGAGCCCCCGTACAGCGCCATGTGCCTGCCGGCCGGACGCGGTGACGGCAGTATCGGCGATGACGTGTATGCGCTCGGCGTGCTGCTGCTGACCTTGGCGCTCGGCCGGGTGCCGCTGGCAGGTCAGGACGAGGCCACGATCCTGCGCCGCAAGCTGGAACTCGGCAGTTACGCGGCATTGGCCGGGGAGGAACGGCTGCCGCCTGTTATCGCCGACCTGGTGCGCGGCATGCTGGCCGAGGATCCCGAACACCGGCCCTCGCCGCTGTTGCTGACCGAGCCGACGGCCGCGCGGGCTCGCCGCGTGGCGGCCCGGCCGCCGCGCCGGGCGCAGCGGGCATTGCAAATTGGCGGCCGGACGGTGGGCAATGCGCGGGTGCTGGGGCATGCGCTGGCCGTTGCTCCCGATCAGGGCCTCTCGGCGCTGCGGGACGGTGTGATTGATGAGTGGCTGCGTCATCAGGTTGGCGACGCCGGATTGGCGGCGCGGCTGGATGAGGCGATGCACACGCCCGCGCCGGACGCGTCCGGCGATGCCGTCGCGGTCATGCGGGCGGTCGCCGTGCTGGATCCGCTGGCGCCGCTATGCTGGCGCGGCGTCGCGTTGTGGCCGGATGGGCTCGGGCCGGCTCTCGCCGCGACCGATGATCCGGAAAAGCTGATCGAACTGACCCAGATGGAGGCGACCGGCTTGTGGGCCAGGATGCGGCCCGAACGCTGCGACGTCATCGCCTTGCAGACCGAGGCGAGGCGGCAGCGCGGCTGGTTCACGCTGCGCAGCGGCGATGGGCTGGAGCGGATGCTGTACGCGCTCAATCCGCTGCTGCCCTGCGCCAGCCCGCTTGTGGCCGCGGCCTGGGTGGCCCGGTTAACTGATCTGCCGGCGGCACTGGAGGTGGCGGCGGGCAAGGTCGATCGCGGCAAGCAGCGACCGATCGACCGGCACATCGCCCCTTTCATCGCTACCAGGTCGGACGGGCGCGGTGCGGAATTGGCTGCGCTGGCCGGCAGTGGGGCCGGAACAGCGATGGCGGACTTGCGCCTGCTGGCCGGACTGCAACTGCGGTTTCACCCGGCTCCGCTGCCCAATCTGGCGGCCTGGGTGGCGGCACGGCCGGACGAGCTGCTGTCCGGCTGGCGGGGGCGGGAGCGTCGGGAGCAGATGGCCGGCCGGCTGGCCAAGCTGGCGGAGACGGGGCAACTCGTCTCGATGCTGAGGCTGGTTCAGGACCCGGCGGAACAGGCGGCCGATCTGCGCGCTTCCCGGGCGGTTGCCGCCGAACTGGCCGGGATCGACCGTGAGCTGTCCGATCTGGCCAGCGCGACGAGCCTGCGGGCCGAGCAGGCCCGGCGCTGGGGTCAGGAACTGGCTGCCGGCCTGGGGCTGGCCGCCGTCGCCGCCGCCATGCTTGCCGCGGTCCTGGGGTGACGGGGAGCATGAGCGGGCGGCAGGGGTGCACAGATCGCGGGAGCACGGATCGCGGCGCCTCGATGATCTGGGTGCAGGGCCTGTTGTGCGGGGCCGTTGTGGCGCTGGCTCCGCCGCTGGCCCTGTTGCTGGCGGTGCTGCTGGCGCCGGCGGCGGTTGTGGTTACGCTGGAGGCCGATGCCGGCCGGCCGACGTCCCGCAGTCTTCTGCTGTTTGGACTGAGTGCCAGCGTCGATCCGGTGCGGCGGCTGTGGGGCGCCGGGGACACGATCGGGGCAAGCCTGCGCCTGCTCGGAGAGCCTCGGGTGCTGGCCATCGCTTGGGGAGCCGCCGCCGGCGCCTGGGTGCTCACAGAGCTTACCCCGGCCGCCGTGGGGCTTGTACTGGATGCGGCGGGCCGCTCCCGCGCGGCGCGGTTGCGCGCACGACGGGAACGGCTGTTGCAGGACTGGCCCGGTCTTGGCACCGCGGCCCGGACCAGCGGAACGGAAACCGGCTGACATGCGGGAGTAGGGCCTCAGTTGGACGGCCAAGCCAATTCCGGCACGAACCGGTAGGCGTAATCCGGATCCTTGTAACCATCCCGCTCCTGGCGTTTTGGCAGCTTGACCTTTTCGCGTGGCGCGTCCCGATAGGGAACCTGACGCAGCAGATGGGATATGATGTTCAAGCGCGCTCGTTTCTTGTCATCTGAATGGACAACGAACCAGGGCGCCCAGGCGGTATCGGTGGCGCTGAACATATCGTCACGCGCGCGCGAATAATCGTACCAGCGGCCGTAGGATTTCAGATCCATCGGTGACAGCTTCCAGATCTTCCGGCCATCATCGATGCGGGATTCCAATCGCCGCGTCTGCTCCGCCTCGCTGACCTCTAACCAGTATTTCAGCAGGATGACGCCGGATTCGACGATGACCCTCTCCATGGCGGGGGCCATTTCAAGGAAGCGTCTCACCTGGTCCTCGGAGCAGAAGCCCATCACGCGTTCGACGCCGGCACGATTGTACCAGCTCCGGTCGAAGATCACGATCTCTCCGGCAGCGGGCAGGTAGGGAATGTATCGCTGAACATACATCTGCGACTTTTCCCGTTCGGTCGGCGCCGGAAGGGCAACGACACGGAACACGCGCGGGCTGACGCGTTCAGTGATCGCCTTGATCGCCCCGCCCTTGCCGGCGCCGTCGCGTCCCTCGAAGACGATGCAGAGCTTCAGTCCCTTGTGCTGGACCCATCGTTGCAACTTCACCAGCTCGATCTGCAGTTTGGCCAACTCGCGCTCGTAGTGCTTGTCCTTCAGCCTGGCATTCGGGGTTCCCGGCTCCGACGGTTGGTTCGTTCCGGCGTTTTTCGATCGGTTATCCGCTGACATCGGCAATCCCTTCCGGGCCGGACGGCATCGATTTCGACGCAGGGAATCAGCCCGCAGCCTTCGCTGCGTACACCGTCGGCGTCCAGAAGCCCAGGCCAAACGGGGGATGTTCCGCCAGAACGCCGCCGGGCGGCGAGTTCGTACAGGCCGAGCGCAGGGCCCTGACGGCCCTGCGCGGAGTCGGTTACGGGGAAAAGCCCTAGCGGGCGCCGGCGGTTTCCAACTGGCGACCGGCGGTCTGCATGCGGCGTTCGGCGATCTGTGCCTTCATCGCCTTCTGCAACTTCTCGAACGCGCGGACCTCGATCTGCCGCACCCGCTCACGCGAGATGCCGTACTGCTGCGACAGGTCTTCCAGGGTGGTCGGGTTGTCCTTCAGCCGGCGCTCGATCAGGATGTGCCGCTCGCGTTCGTTCAGCGTCTTCAGCGCGGAGGACAGCAGTGCCTTGCGGCCGGTGAGTTCTTCCCGGTCGGCGATCGCGGTTTCCTGGCTTTCCGATTCATCGACCAGCCAGTCCTGCCATTCGCCTTCGCTGTCGGACCGCACCGGGGCGTTCAGGCTGTGGTCCGGGGCGGCAAGACGGCGATTCATGCTGACCACGTCCTGCTCAGGGACGTCCAGCATGCGGGCGATCTTGGCCACCTGCTCGGGCTTCAGGTCGCCGTCCTCGATCGCCTGCATTTGGCCCTTGAGCCGGCGCAGGTTGAAGAACAGCTTCTTCTGGGCCGCCGTGGTGCCCATCTTCACCAAAGACCAGGAGTGCAGGATGTATTCCTGGATGGCGGCACGGATCCACCACATGGCGTAGGTCGCCAGGCGGAAGCCGCGGTCCGGATCGAACCGCTTCACTGCCTGCATCATCCCGACATTGCCCTCGCTGATCAGTTCCCCGACCGGCAGGCCATAGCCGCGATAGCC
Organism: uncultured Pseudomonadota bacterium; assembly: GCA_963764525.1. Taxonomy (GTDB): domain Bacteria; phylum Pseudomonadota; class Alphaproteobacteria; order Acetobacterales; family Acetobacteraceae; genus DATDIC01. The sequence continues at coordinate 213,485 of CAVXTC010000003.1, forward strand.
CATGGCGATTTTCGCCACGAGGCGCAAATGTGAAGTGACAAGCTTGTGCGCTGCTTCCATATCCTGCGTGTCACGCCAGCGACGGGCGAGCGACAGCTCTTCCTCCGGCGACAGCATGGGAAACTTGCGGATATCTTGAAGATACCGCGAGAGGTTGCCCTCGGGGGCGACGTTGAGGACGGCAGAGGCCACGATCGGCTCCTTTCGTCTGAAGCGGTGGTGTGTCCCATCCACGATGGCACAGGGCAGCAACGCCGCGGACTGAAGATCAGTCCATCCAGGTGGCAAGGTTGTGACGTCCCGGCCTCTGGCCCCGCCGAGGCAGCAGCCCAAGGCCGGACGCGCGTCGGAGTGGCTTGCCTTCTCGCTCCAACAGTCAGACGTTATACAGGACCGGATTAGTCCTGTCAACAGTGTTGACCTATTGGGTCAGTATTGTGGCGCACGCAGGTCACGATCGAGCGACGCGATCAGCCCGGCCATGTCGGCCGGCGGCGGCGTCTCGAAGCTCAGTGGCTGCCCGGTAATCGGATGGGCGAAGCCAAGCCGTGCGGCATGCAGCGCCTGGCGGGGGAAGTCCAGCAGCGCCGTCCGCGGCCGGCTCCGGCACGCCGCGGGCAGCGGCCGGGATGCGGCGCAGATACACGGGATCGCCGACGATCGGATGGCCTCGGCTGCCCAGGTGAACCCTGATCTGGTGGGTCCGGCCCGTCGCCAGCCGACATTCCAGCAGCGCGACCGAGGCATGCCACGCGCGCAGCGTGCGGTAGTGCGTCAGCGCCGGGCGGCCGCCGCTGCGGGCGCAGCGCCATGCGCTTGCGGTCGCGCGGGTCGCGGCCGATGGCGCCCTCGATCTCCGCGGCCGCCGGGTCGGGCAGGCCCCATGCCAGTGCCAGGTAGGCCCGATCCAGCGCGCGTGCCGCGAAGGCGGCGGTCAGCCCCAGCATGGCCGGTTCCGTCTTCGCCGCGACCATGACGCCCGAGGTGTCCTTGTCCAGCCGGTGCACGATGCCCGGCCGGTGCTCGCCGCCGATCGCGAGCTGCTCGCCGCAATGGGCGATCAGCGCGTTGACCAGTGTGCCGGTCAGGTTTCCCGGCGCCGGGTGCACCACCAGCCCGGCCGGTTTATCGAGCACGATCAGGTCGGCATCCTCATACAGGATCGGGAAGGGAATCGCCTCCGGCTCCGGCCGGGCCGCCTGCGGCGGCGGAAGCGTCAGCGTGTACGCCGCGCCGGCGCGGACGGGGGTGGCCGGCTCGACGGCGGGAGCGCCGTCGCCGGACACCTGCCCGGACTCGATCAGCGACTTGACGCGCGAGCGGGACAGCGTGCCGATGCGCTCGGCAAGGAACCGGTCGAGGCGCTGGCCTGCCGCATCTGGCCCGGCGACGACGCGCAGCTGGCCGGCCTTGGCTGAGGGATCGGGCATGGCCGGCGAATAACGCGGATTGGGGCCGCAGGCGAGAAGGGAAGCGGCATGCGCGTGTTGACGGCGCTGACGGTGGCGATGGGCGTGCTGATCCTGGTCGGCACAACCGTCCTGGTGGTGACGATCGTCAAAAGGGCCGGCGCTCCGCCTGTGGGTGCGGCGATGTCCATAATTCTGCAAGAGCCGGCGGGGACGCGGATCGTCGGCATGGTAGCAGTGGCGGATCAGCTCGCACTGGAGTTGCAGGGCGGTGGACCGGACCGGGTCGTGCTGGTGGACCCTCGGTCGGGGGCGGTCGGCGGGCGGGTATCGCTGCGGCCGTGACCGGCGGTTGCTTGACTTCGTTCGCCCCGATCAGCATTTTCGGCGCGCCGCGGGATGGGGCTGTAGCTCAGCTGGGAGAGCGCCTCGTTCGCAATGAGGAGGTCAGGGGTTCGATCCCCCTCAGCTCCACCATTCCCGGTACGCCGACGCGCGATCCACTTGTCCATCAGCCGAAAGCCTGACAGTGAAGATAGCGACCGATCGCCTGGACCTCGTCGCGTTCTTTTTTTAGCACCGGCACTGTGCTGATGGGCCCGCACGATGGTGCTGTCGAGCTTCGCGTATTCGTTGACGGCATCGGCGACCAGACCCTGACACATCCGCTTGCATACACCGCATTTCGCCCAACGGCTGAACCGCCGGTGGGTATTGTTCCAATCGATGAAGCGGTCTGGCAGATCGCGCCAGTGCATCCCGGCCCGGTCGCGGTACAGAACCGCTTCAACGAGCCGGCTGTTGTCCGTGGCGATCGCACCGACCGCACCCTCTCGTCTCGGGGAACAGGTGCTGATCCGGGCTGACTGGTAGTCACGAAGTCCGTAGCGGCGCATCGGTCGGCTCTCGAAAGTTGGCCTCCTATGAATGGAATGACCCGCCGCGCCGGAATCGGCTATTGCGTTGCTACGTTCCGTTCACCGCCGGATGTTGCAATTCGGACTCGGCGAACCGGGCAGTGATCGGAAGACGGTCGGCGCGCGATCCACTTGTCCATTGGCCGAAAGCCTGACACTGAGAGGCACTCCTCGGCTTTCGAACTGAGGCACCATCAGCTTCCGGCGGAGTTGACCTTCCGATGTCCCCTTCGATCCGCATCACCGGCGTGTCGGTGTTCACCGTGCGCATCCCGGTTCGCGCCGTCCACTCTCACGGGATTGGCGACGTTGGCGGCGCTGTCGTGAACGTGCTGCTGAAGCTGACGACGGATGCGGGGATAACAGGTTGGGGCGAGGCATCGCCCTGGGCGGTGTTCACCGGCACCGCGGAGGCCAACGCCGCCGCGCTGGATGTTCATCTGCGGCCGATCCTGCTGGGTGCCGACCCGTTCCGCATCGGCGCGCTGATGCAGCGCGCCGAACAGACCGTGGTGCATTGCAGCGAAGCCAAGGCGGCGATGGAGATGGCGCTGTTCGACATCGCCGGGCAGGCGCTTGATGTGCCGGTGTGCACGCTGTTGGGGGGACGCGTGCGCGACGACGTCCCGCTCAGTTTCTCGGTGGCCAATCCGGATTTCGCCCAGGACCTGGAGCTGGTGCAGCGTCTGTGCGCCGATGGCGTCAAGCTGTTCAAGGTGAAGACCGGTTTCCTGGCCCATACGGAAGACCTGCGCAGGTTGCAACGGCTTCGCCAGCATCTGCCCGACGATGCGGAGATTCGGGTGGATTACAACCAGGGCATGGAGCCGTACGACGCGATCCGCCGGCTGCGCGACATCGAACAATTCCGCCCCGGCTTCATTGAACAACCGGTGCGCGCCGACAAGCTGGCCGCGCTTGGCGCGATAGCGGCGGCGCTGGACACGCCTGTCATGGCTGACGAGAGCGTGTTTTCACCGTCCGACGCGCTGGCGGTCGCCGGACAGCATCTGGCGGACCTGATCAGCATCAAGATCATGAAAACCGGTGGCATGCTGCGCGCGCGGGAGGTTGCGGCGATCGCCGCGGCGGGCGGCTTGGCCTGTTATGGCGGCAGCATGTTCGAGACCGGCATCGGCGCCACCGCCGGCGTGCATTTCATCGCCGCGACAGAGAATGTATCGCTCGGCTGCGAGTTCTACCATCCGACGTACTATCACGCCGACGACCTGTTGGTGGACCCGTTTCCCGTCATGGACGGCAAGGTTCGGGTCCCCGAGCGGTCGGGGCTAGGCATCAGCGTCGATGAGGATAAGGTCCGCCGTTACGCGGTGTGATGCATGTCGCGTTGGATCGCCGCGCGCTCCGGGTCCGTCAGCGGGCGGCCTTGGGTCAGCTCCGCTCGGATCTCCGCGGCCAGCCCGGGATTGGCCCGGCGAATCTGGCCGGCGCGCAATGTATCGGCGACGGTAGGCGCCGGCGCCGCTTCCCATGATTCCAGGAACAGCAGGTCGGAGGCGAAAAAGTCGCCCCGCGAGGATATCAGCTCACGACGGACTGCCTCTGTGCGTGGGAAGCTCCGCCGTGCGGCATAGGCTGAAAATTGCACTTCCCCCTCCGGCATCGTGGCCGCCGGGGCGGGGAGTTTTGCCCCGTGCCGGCCGCCCGGATTATGCCTGCATCATCGCTAATGCCAGCTTACTTCGATGACAGTCTGCTGAAATACACGTGTGCGGATAACTCAGTAGCGATACAATTCGTGCTTGAACGGCCCCTGCGGCGCAATACCGATGTATTCGGACTGCTTCGAGGTCAATTTGGTCAACGTAGCACCGACCTTGGCCAGATGCAGCGCGGCCACCTTCTCGTCGAGCTGCTTGGGCAGCGTGTAGAGTCTCTTTTCGTCCTTGCCTGATGGAGCGGTGAACAACTCGATCTGCGCCAGCACCTGATTGCTGAACGACGCCAATTTCGACGCGCTCGGCGGTGCGCGGCATAGATGCATGCCGGGCCGTAAGCTTAGGCCCTCACGGTTGCGCCCGGTGTCGGTCGAATTGAGGGTCACTCCACGGGGCCGGTTGCCCACCTGGGCCCTCGATGATAGCGTAGCACTATGGCAAGGGCGCAATCTTGCTGGACGCATCTGAGCCTCCTGCCGGCCGCCATGCTGTTCGTCGCGCTTATGTCTGGCCCGACGTCAGCCGCGCCCAGGGATGACGTCCTGCAGCTGGCTAGCGGAAGCAGGCCGACCTATGTCAATTCGTATCTGCAAAATCCACAAGTGTCGGGCAATCTGCTCGTTGGCGTGCGATGGGCGAGCGCGAAGGAGAAGAGCCAGTCATCGGCAAGGTTCGATCCGAAGAACGTGCGCCTGGTGGTTCCGGCGGGATTACAGGCGACGTCCGCCTGCGTGGATATCGTTAGTAAGGATGGGCGCTATATGGCGGAAAACCTGTACGCCATCCCGCCTGATACGGCCCGTGAACCTCGGCTGAGCGCGCCGACAAAGTACGAAAAAGTCTTGAAGGAGTATTCCATCGATAACGTCGCCGTGATGATCCTGTAACTGTACAATCCTGCGACGCTGCGGAATTCGGTACGATCATTCCGGCGGTGCTGGTCCCGCTGGGTGCCGACGTGTCAGACGCGATGTCGGGTGTACCGGAGCTGGCCGTCTACATCAACGCGGATCCGGACAGCGTCACGCTGACCTTGCTGGGCGGCAACAAGGCCACATTCCCCGGTGCTGAATGCGACGACGCCGGGACGGGCGCGCAGATCTCCTACAGCACCATCTGCACGTTTCGGCCATCCACGCGACTTCCACTCGGCGCGTACACGCTTCGCTTGGCGATTACGGAGAGCTTCAAGCCCGTGACGACAAATTTCGCCCTGCGGATCGAGGAATGACATCGGGGCCGGCATTCAAAAGGCAAGGCTTTGGTCAGCGGACACTGAGATGGTTTTTGGTCACTGAACACGGCAAGAGCCTGTTCATATTCTTGCTGTTGTTTGTAGTGCTTTATCTGCCAATTCTGATATGGGCCCGCTTTTGTCCGGCAGATGTTCTGTCCGTTGCCCGTATCGACACCGAACTCATCAGCTTCGACGTGGTCGATGTTCAGAAAGCTGCCTTTCACGTCAGCGGCATGAAGGTTGGCGAGCGTGGATCTGACAAAGCGTCCTGCGCAGCCGGCCTGTTCAGGCCAGGGCTAGGGACGAAGATAACCTACGGACGGGTCGGCAAGGGACCGATCGAAATTCGCGTCACGCCGGCGGCGCGAGCAAGTGGTGCTGCCACCGGATTGCTCGACCTTGGCGACGGAAAGCCCTGGCTGCGTTATACTGGATCGCTCGTGTTACAGGAGGACGACACCTGCCCGCGCGACGAGCTGGGCGCCAGAGCTATTCGTCTGCCGATATGGGGCCACGCACAGATCGGACACGAGTTCCGGCCGGCGGCCGGCACTGGCCGACCGGAGCCGAGCCTGCTGATTGACGGAAAGCTTGATGTGTCCGCCCACGCGTTCTTGACGCACTCACTGTACCAGGTTCGATCCGTCACGCTGCCAGTCGCCTCGCGGCTGGAGACGGGTGGCGACGGCGGTGCAATCTGGTGGGGCATTGCCTCAATCGACCCGGACAAGGTCGCTCTGGTAGTGGACGTCGCCACCGTGGCGCCGGAGTTGGCGCTTTATCGGCCTTACTCTTACCGCACCAAGCCGGACATCATTTCCGTCTCGGCCCTCACGCAGCTCACCGATGATCCGACACTGATCCGCATCCACATCGTCTTGGCGATACTCGCTGCATTGGCTCTTGTGTCGGGATGGATCGGCAAGCATTCACACGATATCGCCGAACGGAAACGTACGCGGAGCTCGTAGCATTGAGCCGGACGGCAGCCACACTCTTCAGCACACTTCTGGTGCTGGGTGCCCTCTCCGGCGGTGCACCGGCGCAGGCCGATGTCGTGCGGCTGAAGATCGGCCGCGACCGGTTCGGACAGGGCTGGATGTTCCTGGATACTGACGGGCGATGCAAGGTCGTCACCGCCGCCCATGTGGTGCGTGCACCGGACGGTTCACTGCGCCTGCCGCTGGTGCTCGATGCGCGTGGTCGAGAATGGCCGGCCGGGCCAGCACTGGTGGTTTCCACCGATCCCGACATCGCCGTGCTGGCGATCCCGTCAGCAAACACGCCCTCCGCCTGCGGCGACGGCCGGCTGTCGGCGATCGGAGCCGAACGGCGCGTGACGGAAATGACGCAGGCGGTGATCGCCACCACGCGGCAGTCGGAAGTGATCGAAGTGCCGGTGGCCCGTCGCGCCTCCGCAATGGATGCTGGGCGGGGCGAGTTGTTCACCGTCCGACCCTTGCTTCCATCCGACCGGATAATGGAGGGCTGGAGCGGAAGCGTGGTAAAGGACCAAGTTGGGCCGATCGGGATCGTGTTTAGAGTTGATCCGGACCACAACCTGGCGTACGCCGTGCGCGTCGATATGATTCGCCGACTGATGGCGACTGCGCAGCCGGTCCCGCCATCCCCCGAGACCTCAGCGATTCACCCGGCGATCGGCGTGCTTGCCGGCAGCACTGTTGATACCACCGACGGACCTGATCTCGTGCTGGGGACCGGGTGGCGCGTCACGCCGGCAAAGCGGACCGTGGTCTTCGTCGTTGCCTTTCCGCGACCGACGCCGGTCCGCCGCGTTTCCTTGATGGCAGACGGCAGCGGGACCAATTCGATCGCTGGGATTGGGATCGCCACCCAAGAAGAGGGAGCAGACGGCTGGGTGGACATGGCCTTTTGCCGCGCGTCTCAAGCCGGAGGCAGTGCAATCGCCTGCGATATGCTTTCACACACGGTTGATCGGATGCGCCTGGTGGTCAAGACCGCCAGCGATGCACCTATCTTGCTGAAAGAACTCGAGGTGCAATAAGCTCGGCTACAGGTCAGGTGCCCTGATCGCCAGTCTTGGCCAGGGGCCGCAGGCGAGGGTGCCCTCGAACGCCTGCCGACTTGTCGGAGCGAAATCAACGTAGCATTCGCCCCAGTTGTGCAGCGGCAGCATCGTCGTCAATCGATCGCCGGTGATCGTAAAGGAGCCGCTTCGCCGCTCGGAATACGCAGTGCCGCGATCTTGGGCGAAGCTGTAGTCGGGAAAGCTGAGCTGAAAACGGCTGGCCGACCGAGTTAAATATGCATAGAAAGGATTTCTCTGATTGAAGGTCCGCACGGCGGCCGGATCGCTGCGCGTGGCTTCAAACGCGGCCTGTACATCCGCTGGCGGCACCACGTCAAAGGTAATTTCCTTGCGGCTGGCCAGGTAAGCGCGCAGTGCCAATCCCCGCAGTTCCTTGTCGTCGCCAGCAAATGCGGTGCGCAGTGCAACCTGAAGTTTGAGCGCGTCACCTGACTTGACGATCGCCTCCATGTTCGTGAGACGCATCAGCGGATCAGGGTCGGCCAGCATCTCCTGCACCTTGGCAATCTCGTCCCGTCGCGCCTCGGGCGATGAGGCGCTGGTTTGGGCCTGCGCGGTCGCGACGCACGCGAAAGCGAGCAAAACGGTGCGGGCGCAGGTGCAATTCACGTGGCAGCTCCTCTTTGTCGATCCACTAAAAAATCGGCGCAGAGATAGCCAGCTTTGGCCACGGTCCGCACGCCATCGTGCCCTCGAACGTCAGATTCCGCGTCGGTTTGAAGTCTACGTAGCATGTGCCGAGGCCAATGAGGGGCACCAAGGTGGACAGCTTGTCGCCGGTAATGCTGAAGCTTGCTTTGCGTGCGCTTTCGAGTGTTCCCACGTCCTGATTGAAGGAGTAATCATCGAAGGTCAAATGGAAGCGTGAGGACTGCGCCAGGACAAATCGCAAAAAGTCGTATTTCCGGGATAATTCCTGTAACGCCGTTTGGTCAAATTGTGCCGCATCAACCTGCTTCTGGATGGGTGCCGGCAAGACGATGTCAAACGTGATTTCCTTGCGTGTTGCCAAGTATGCACGCATGGCCAGCCCGCGCAGCGCGGCATCATCGCTGGATAGTGCAGTCCGCAGCGCAACCTGCAATTTCAACAAATCCCCGGAATTGACAATGGATTCCATGTTGGCAAGCCGCATCATCGGGTCGGGGTCCGCCAGCATCTCTTGCACTTTGGCAATTTGATCGCGTCGGTCGGCCGGAGACATCGAACCACTTTGGGCGAGCGCAGCGAACGAAAGCATGGAGATCAGGCTTGCGCACGAGCAAAATACGGCCAACCGCATCGCTCCGTTCCTCTGCTTTGCAGGGCCACCCCGCCGGCCGGAACGTTGCGGCAGACCCTCGTCTTAATCAAGGCCTTTGCGGTTGTTGATGCAGCATCGGCACCCGCCTCGAGCGACGGAAGCAGCCTTACATGCCGACGATAAGGTCAGTACCGATACAGATCGTGCTTGTACGGACCCTGCGCCGGGACGCCGGTGTATTCGGACTGCTTCGAGGTCAATTTGGTCAACATGGCACCCACCTTGGCCAGATGCAGCGCCGCCACCTTTTCGTCGAGCTGCTTGGGCAGCGTGTAGAGTCTCTTTTCGTACTTGCCTGATGGAGCGGTAAACAACTCGATCTGCGCCAGCACCTGATTGCTGAACGATGCCGACATCACGAAGCTGGGGTGACCGGTGGCGTTGCCAAGGTTCACCAGCCGTCCCTCGGACAGCACGATCAGCCGCTTGCCGTCGGGGAACACCACTTCGTCCACCTGCGGCTTGACGTTGTCCCAGCGATAGTTGCGCAGCGCGTCGATCTGAATCTCGGAGTCGAAATGGCCGATGTTGCAGACGATGGCGCGGTGCTTCATCGCCCGCATGTGGTCCAGTGTGATCACATCGACATTGCCGGTCGCGGTGACGAAGATGTCGCCCGTTGGTGCGACGTCGTTCATGGTGGTGACCTGGTAGCCCTCCATGGCGGCTTGCAGGGCGCAGATCGGGTCCACCTCCGTCACCATCACACGGCAGCCGGCGTTGCGCAGGCTGGCCGCCGAGCCTTTGCCGACATCGCCGAAGCCGTTCACCACGGCCACTTTGCCGGCCATCATCACGTCGGTGCCGCGGCGGATGCCATCGACCAGTGATTCGCGGCAGCCGTACAGGTTGTCGAACTTCGACTTGGTGACGCTGTCGTTCACGTTGATCGCCGGTACCAGCAGCGTGCCGTCGCGCGCCATGTCGCGCAGGCGATGCACGCCGGTGGTGGTTTCCTCCGACAGGCCGCGCACGTCGGCCATGAGCTCAGGATATTTCTCGTGCATCAGCTTGGTCAGGTCACCGCCGTCGTCCAGGATCAGGTTCGGCGTCCAGCCATCTGGGCCACGGACGGTCTGTTCGATACACCACCAGAATTCGTCTTCCGTCTCGCCCTTCCAGGCGAACACCGGGATGCCGGCGGCGGCGATGGCGGCGGCGGCGTGGTCCTGGGTGGAAAAGATGTTGCAGGACGACCAGCGGACGGTGGCGCCGAGCGCCATCAGCGTTTCTATCAGCACGGCGGTCTGCACTGTCATGTGCAGGCAGCCGGCGATGCGGGCGCCCTTCAGTGGTTTGGAGGGGCCGTATTCGGCGCGGATAGCCATCAGGCCGGGCATCTCGTCCTCGGCCATGGAGACTTCCTTGCGGCCCCAATCGGCCAGGGAAATGTCTTTCACCTTATAGTCGTGCCGGTCGGCCATCGGAGGCTCCGTGAGGGGGAGCCGAGCGTATATAAAGATATCTCTATATGCGCAATACCCTGATTCGCGGGAAACGGCTGCATAACCCGATGGATCGTGACAGGAAAGCGCCGACAACTGGAGTTGACCCCGATTTTCACTGTCGCCGCGCATTGGCTCGACCGCATCGATCCCGGCGCGCACCGGCGCATCAGGGGTCTCCGTCTCGTCACCGCGTATGGCATCGCGGCGATGCTCGGCGAGATGGCGGAAGTTGCCCAAGGCGTGCCGGATCAGACGGCGCTGAGTTCGCTGGCCGGAGGGTTCGCGCTCTGGGCCAGCGTGTCGGAGGGCCGCGGCACGCGTGGGGAGTCGAGTCGCGACCTCCTGCTGCTGTCGGCCGCCGCTGTGGCAGGAGCGCTGAGTTTCATCGTGCTTGCTGCGCCGCTGCGGCATCTCGGCCGCGCCGGACCGGAGTTCGCCCTTGCCTCCGGCGCCTTCCTCGTTGGCTATCTGCGTCGCTTCGGCGTCACCGGGATGGGCGTGGGTTCGCAGGTCTATATCGGCCAGCTCCTGGCCTACGGCGCCCGGCTTGGCCCGCACGATGTCCGGACTGTCGTCATCGCCGGATTTGTGGCGGCGCTGGCCTGCATCGTGCCACGCGTGCTCAGCGGCCCGGCCGAGCATCCGCCGCCGGCGCCGGTACTGTCGGTTTCACCCAGGGGCAGGGTGACGCCGGAACTGTTCATGGGTCTCCAGGCAGCGACCGCCGCGCTCGTTATCGTCGCACTCAACGCTGCGATCGGGTTTGTCGAGTCGGCGTGGGCGATCACCGCCTGCACTTATGTCATTGCCAGCTCGGCGTCCGGCACGATCGACCGGGTAAGGCGGCGCATCATCGGCACCGTTATCGGTGTGCCGCTGGGCCTCGCCTGCCTGCCGCTCGCGACCACCGCGCCGCTCGTGCTCTGGGCGGCGGCGGCACTGGCGATGGTTATCTATGCCATGGCCTTGCCCGAGCGTTACGACATCGCCTGCGGGGCATACGCCTTCACCCTGATCGTCACGCTCGCGGTCACCGGCGAACACTCCGTCGCACTGCTCGCCTCGCGCGCCTGGGAGACGCTGCTTGGTGGTGCGCTTGGCCTGGTCACCGCGACGCTGTTGTTGCCACTCCGAACGTCATCACGGCCGATAAGCTGATTTAGCGGGCGAGAGCGCGCCGGCGGCGCAAACTCTCCGCAGGCCAGAGCGAGGCGGTCTGATAGTAAACCTCGAAGGCCGGCGTTCCCTTTGGCAGCTCGACCCACGGCAGCTTCGAGCGCGTGAAGATATGCACGTCGGGCGGCAGTGCGGCGGGGTCGTCAAGTGTTCCGACACGCACGAAGCGCAGCCCCGGCCGGCGGCCATAGTCGCTCCAGAGCGCCGTGCGACAGGTCGGGCAGCGGTACACGTCATGCGGCCGGCCGCTGTCGGTCGGAACGGACACGGGGTCCGGTTGGCCGGCGATCAGCGTGATCCGGTCGGTCTCGATCAGGGCGTTCACCGCGAAGGCGCTTCCCGTTTGCCGCTGGCAATCGCGGCAGTGGCAGCAATGGACGAACATCGGCGCGCTCTCGAGCTGGTAGCGCACCGCGCCGCACGCGCAGCCGCCACTGAGAGTGGTCGCCGTCATGCGCCCTCCGCCGCGCGCCGGAACGCTTCGCATCCTTGTTCGACCAGAGGCCGCACCATCGGCTCGAGTTCGTTCGGCAGAAAATCGCTCACCCAGATGAAATGGCAGCGATCGTCGCCGTCGGCAAGCACCTGCATCGATGCGCTGTGGTGGTCGAAGCGCCCCTCGACCACTGTGTAAGCGACCCTCCGGCGCATTTCATCAATGTCCACGATGCGCTCGCGCACGACCATCCCGTTTGCGAACGTGACGACACGGACATCGCCGTCCCGCCGGCAGTCCGTGAGCACGCCGGGAAACGCCCGGTGGGCTGCGCCCACGTCGCGCAGCATCGCCCAGGCCCGGTCCGCTCCGGTATTGAGCCGCATTTCCTTGGTGATCGAAGCCATCTTGTCATTCTCCTTATGTGTTGCTCGGTAACTGCTCATCCCCCCGGGTTTGACATCGGTTCTGCGGCGGAGTCGCACGACGGTTGACATGGTCACGGTGGCCACGATTCAAGCTTTGGGTGACCGAACTTCCTGACCTCAGTTGCCTGTCGCATGCGGAGAAGGACGCGCTGATCCGGGCGTTGTGGGCGCAGGTTCAGGCGTTGACGGCGCGGGTGGCGGCGTTGGAAGCCAGGCTGGCTGAGCCGCCGAAGAATTCGGACAATTCCGGTCAGCCACCGTCACGCGACAACAAGGCAAACACCGCGGACAAACCCAAACGCCAAGGCCCGCGCCTCGGCAGCCTGGGCCGCAAGGGCGGTGGCCGGGCGCTGTCGGCCAACCCCGATGAGACGGTGGTCGCCAGGCCGACATGCTGCGCGCACTGCCGGGCGGCGTTCGCCACCGCCGATCATCGTCTGGTCGATCGCTTCGACAAGATCGACTTGCCCAAAGTGGCCCCGGTGGTCACCCGCGTGGAACTCTATGCCGGACAGTGCCAGGCCTGCGGCAGCACCACGCTGGCGCCGCTGCCGCAGGGTCTCGAGCAAGGCAGCCCGTTCAGCATCAACATCGTGACGCTGGCGCTGTATCTGCGGTTCACCCATGCCATCAGCTACAAGCGGCTGAGCGGCATGATGCTGGACCTGTTCGGCTTGGCGATCAGTGAAGGCGCGCTGGATGCCGCGTTCCGCCGCGCCAAGCCGCGTCTGGACAGCGAGGTTGGCGCCATTCTGGCCCGGCTGCGGCGTGCCCGCGTGGTGTGCTCCGATGAGACCAGTGTCAGGGTGGATGGCCGCACGTGCTGGAACTGGGTGTTCCAGAACGGCGAAGTGGTCATCCACGTCATTCGGCACAGCCGCGGCGCCGGCGTTGTCCGCGAGGTGATGGACGGCCATCGTCCGGCGATCTGGGTTTCGGATCTGTTCAGCGCGCAGCAGGGGCATGCACAGGACTGGCAGATTTGCCTGGCGCATCAACTGCGCGATTGCACATTCGCCATCGAAGCCGGCGACACCATTTTCGCCCCACGGATGAAGATGCTGCTGCTACGGGCTTTCGTGCTGGCCAGGCGCCGGCACCAACTGGCGCACAGCACACGCCGCCAATACCGCCAGAAACTGGAACGCGCACTCGACGCGGTGATGGCACTGGCGCCAGCCAGCCGCGATGGCCGCCGCTTGCGAAAGCGATACGGCAAGGTCCGCTCTCACCTGTTCACGTTTCTGGACCATCCCGAGGTGGCGCCAGACAACAACAGCAGCGAACGCGCGCTACGTCCTACCGCGACCTATCGCAAGGTCACCGGCGGTTTCCGATCAGATTGGGGACCCGACCTGTTCGCCGGCTTTCGCTCCGTCGTTGGAACCGCATCCCGACGGGGAATCAACGCCTATCAGGCCATCAAAATGACCCTTCAGGGAGATACCGTTCTCGAACCAGGTTGAGCAGTTACGTTGCTCGGGTATGATTACGGTGGGACCGGTGTGCGGCTTGAGGAAACCGGCTAAACCGAGTTCGTGAGACTGAACCCGAACTGTCCGGCCTGCCATCGCTTGGTGGTCGCAAGTCGTGTCTGGGGAACAATTCCATTTCCACCGGATTCAATGCTGGGATTGCTGTTCCTTGACATGTTGTTTTTGCCAAAAGCGGTGCGGGGCTGCTCGATGGGCAGCCGGTTGCTCGAACCGGTTGAAGCGGAGGCCAGGAAGCGCCAGCACGTTCCAGGTGCCAGGGTTCTATCTGCGTCACGGCCGCTCGCTACGCCCGGCAGCGCGCGGGTGTTTCTTCGCAAGCATCTGGTCGGCGGGTAGGATCCCGAGCGCATGACCCATCGGCTCAACCTGGACCACATCGCCGAGGCGGCCCGCACCATCGATCCGGTCTTCCTCGCCACCCCGCAATTCGTGTCCGAGCCCCTGTCCGGGGCAGTCGGTGCACGGGTGGCGGTGAAGATCGAGACGCTGGACCCGGTGCGCTGCTTCAAGGGACGCGGCGCTGACTACTATGCATCCATGCTGTCGGCGGGTGCGCAGGTGGTCACCGCCAGCTCCGGCAATCTGGGGCAGGCGCTGGCCTATGCCTGCCGCCGCCGCGGTGCGCGGCTGGTGGTGTTCGCCGCCACGGGCGCGAACCCTCTGAAGCTCGCCCGCATGCGCGCGCTTGGCGCCGACGTCCGGCTGGCGGGGGCGGATTTCGACGCGGCCAAAATCGAGGGACGTCGCTTCGCTGTCGTGCGCGGTTTGCCGTTTGTCGAGGATGGGGTGGAGCCGCGCCTGGCCGAGGGCGCCGGAAGCACGGCTATCGAGCTGCTGAACTTCCCCGAACGGCTCGATGCCGTGCTGGTTTCGCTTGGCAACGGCGCGATCCTGGGCGGCATGGCGCGCTGGATCAGCGCCCACGCGCCTGCAATAGAGGTGATCGGGGTGGCCGCCGCCGGTGCCCCGTGCATGGCCGAAAGCTTCCGCCTCGGGCGCCCGGTCGAGACGGCGCGGATCGACACCATCGCGGACGGCATGGGGACGCGCGTGCCGGTGCCGGAGGCGCTGGCGGACCTGCGCGGCACGGTGACGGATGTCGTGCTGGTGGAGGACGCGGCGATGCTCCGGGCGATGCGGCTTGCGCATGATCATCTCGGCGTCGTGCTGGAGCCGTCGGGCGCGGCCGGGATCTCGGCATTGCTGAGCCAGACCGAGCGCTTTCGGGAACGAACCGTGGCGGTCGTGCTGTGCGGGGGCAACCTGACGCCGGAGCAGGCGGCAGCGTGGCTCGGGCCGGACGCGGCGCCGGCGAGGCGGGGGATGTGCCGTAGCGCCTTGCCGGGTCGCGCTGTCCGGACCACGCTCAGCTTTCCCGCCGTCGCATCATAATCCGGAGACAGATCCTGGTGACGCAAGATACCGTTCCACTTGTCATTATCGGTGCAGGACCTGCCGGCCGGGCGGCTGCCGAGCGCCTGCCGGATGCCCGGGTGATCGCGCGTCCCGTCGCCACCGTCTGGCACGCCGAGGACCACGTGCTTTGGATCGAGACCGCCGGACGGCGTGCAATCCGTCGCGTTCTCCCGCCTGCTGCTTTGCGCCGACGAGAAGCTGCTGCTGGTTTCGCTGGGTTGCGCGTTTCGCGACGGTGTGCCGATCGTCGATGCCGACGGGCAGACCACGCAATCAGGCATCTATGCGGCTGGACGCATCCTGGGCGCTGCCTCGCCGGAGGCAGCCGCCGTGCAGGCCCGCATCGCCGCGCGTGCCCTCGCCGGTCTGCCGGCACGAGGGCCGCATCACGCCCGGCCGGATGTCGTCGTTGTCGGCGGCATCGCGTGTCGATCCCGTGGCCATCGCCGCTCTGCTGGAAGCGTCGCCGGGTCCCGAACGCAACTCTGCGGTGCTGGCGCAGGTGGCGCTGATCGGCCCGGTGCGGCCGGCGCGGCCGATCGGGTTCGCGGCTCTGGCCGCCGCGGCGCAGCCGCTGCCGGAGCGTCCAACTCAGCGCGACAGCGGCGGGTTGGCATTGAGTACCGCGTTCGACGTGGTGGTGGTCGGCGGCGGTCTGCATGGGCTGTCGGCGGCGCTGCACATCGCACGGCGCGGGCGTCGCGTGCTGGTGCTGGAGAAGGATCGCGTCGCGGCGCATGCCTCCGGCTATTCCGCCGGCGGTGTGCGCACGCTGGGTCGCCATGACGCGGAAATTCCGCTGGCGCTGGAATCACTCGCGCTGTGGCACCGGATCGCGGAGCTGGTTGGCGATGGGTGCGGGTTTCAGGAGACCGGCCATGTGAAAGTCGCCGAGACCGAGGCCGAGATGGCGGTGCTTGCTGATCGGGCCGCGGCGATGCGCGCGCAGGGCTGGACGCACGAGGAGCTGCTCGATGTCACGGCGCTGCGGCGGTTGCTTCCGGCCATTGCGCCGCATGTCGTCGGCGGACTGGTGGCGCGGCGGAACGGGTTCGCTTCGCCCTACCGCACGACGCTGGCGTTCCGCCGCGCGGCGGAAGCTGCCGGCGCCGAGGTTCGTGAGCAGGCGCGGGTTATCGCGGTGGAACGGCGGGGCGCGGACAGGGACTGGCGGGTGCGTTGCGCCGACGGCACGAGCTGGTCGGCGCCCATCCTGGTGAATGCGGCCGGAGCCTGGGGAGGCCGGTTGGCGCGCAGCGTGGATGAGGACATCCCGCTCGGGTTCAACGCCTTCATGATGATGCTGACTGCCAGGATGCCGCCTTTCGTGACGCCGGTGGTCGGCGCGACCGGGCGCCCGCTGTCGTTCAAGCAGACCGAGAGCGGGCACGTGATGATCGGTGGCGGCCACAAGGGGCTCGGCGATCTGGATACAGGTCAGGTGAAACTGGATGTGGGGCGGCTGGCGCTGTCGGCGCGCACGGCGCTGGAGCTGTTTCCGATCCTGGCGGGGACACGGATGGTGCATGCCTGGGCGGGGATCGAGGGCGTGCTGCCGGACGAGATCCCGGTGATCGGGGTATCGCGGCGGCAGCCGGGACTGGTGCATGCGTTCGGGTTTTGCGGCCATGGGTTCGAGCTGGGGCCGGTGGTCGGCGGGATCGTAGCGCAGCTTGCACTGGACGGGGCGACCAACATGCCGATTGGCGCGTTCGCGCCGGACCGGTTTGTGGGGGCGAATTGAGCGTTCGGTTTGGAGATCATCGGCTTGACGCAGGCGCTTTGAATTTTTTATGCCTGGAGTGCTGCGCGGCGTACTTTACCCGTGCATATAGCACACTAGTCTAGAACGCTTCAAATTCCCAAGGTTTGTTATTAGCATCCTCATCGTCATCATCATCGTCATAACGACCGGCCATATCCTCAATCGCATAGTCTTCGTACCTACACTTCCCCAAACTCGTCGGGACGCATAAATCGTGGATTAGCATTGCGATCAAAGAAGGAAACCTGTTTTGCAATCATTTCCTTCATGACTGCAGGCATTTTGCCACGCGGTAACTCCAATTCGGAATTCCAGTTGTTAACGACGGCCTCATATGCCAGCAGCCAAAAGGAACCTACGAAGGGTAAATCGCCCATGAGGCTTACCAGCTTTTGCTGTCGTGCAGGCGATTGGCGGATCGAAGCAAGGGTTGAGGTGGGCGAACATGACGATGGGGAACGCGCCACACCTAGAAATGATGAATTCCACAAGTCTCATAGGCACAGGTATTTGCAATTCCTTCATCATCCACAGCAGCCAGCAAACTTCCGCGTCGGTACCTAAGTTACTATTGCGGTCCAAGGCGGATACGATCACCCTTTTCCACTTATCTACTTCCACGTTGTACGCCGCACGCCGGAATTTCCACTCAGGAGCACGCGCTACATCATGCGCAGTGCGGAACCTCCAAGCCGCAACCCGCGCCACATAGTCAATGGAGTGAGGAAAACTCGTTATTGATCGGATCAGGAAATCCTCGAGAATGTCCCAGCTCACGACCCACAAGTTTTCCCTATCAAAGCGTCGAATGGCATATTTTACAATCCCATCATCGCGTTCATTGTGGGCAAGCCGGAAGATTTCGGAAAGAGCCTTCGTCTTGTCCTCTACGTTGAGCCGAGGGAACTCATTCCGGATTAGAAGTTTTAGCGAGAGTGGCCAATGCGGATCGAGCGAGTTCGTTGATGTCCAGACCAAACTCACGAAGGCACTCTCGGTACGTGTAAAGGAACCCCTCCGCCTCATCCATGGACGAGGCACCGATCCATATGTCGTCCACGTGGCGGACCAGCTTGACGTCCTTGCCTTTATGGCGTTCTGCGAAGCTATGATGCGGGAGGTGTCTGGTCCGATTGGCAGGCCCACAGATTGACCATCTTGCGCATGACGCAACAGTAAATCAAGCTGATTGAATGGCAAAGCGGTGGAGTTGCTCTTTGTGTCGATCTTCGATGCGGCTTTCCCGTGGATACTCCAAGGTATTGAATGCGTGTAAACTGTGGGGTAGAAGCGAGATATATCGCTTGCCACCACGTACCGGAATGGTGACATCTCTTTGTAGAGGATCACCGATGGCTCCTTGTGAGAGGTTATGCTTATTGCTCTGTCGTCGTCACCCGGAGATGGCTTCGGTCTAGATTGCGAGTATCTTGACAGATCGAAGTGCTTCTCGATCACCTCCCAGTGCCGGACGAGGAAGAGCGCAATGTCGTGAAAGCTTTCTGGGTGGGGAAATGCGAACGTTCGTCGCTGATTAGCCCGCTTCGTAGCGCTATACTCCACGGGTTTCGTGCGTGTCAGCTTACCGCGTCCTAGCGGTTCCTGCTTAGGCCGCCTAATTCCAGAAAATCTGCAAATGATGCTGTCGTAAAGACGGGAGGCAGGACCTCGGGGAGGTATCCTTTCCGCAAGACCTCATCGAACTTAAGCTGTTGGACCTGGGCCATCGGGCTCTTAAACCTTTTCACGCCGCCGAAAAACGGTCCCCAGCTCAAACTACCAATAAGGTCCGGGCAACTCGTGTTGTGGTGCCTGATTCAAACCAGCGGGTCCCGTCCCGCTCAGGACATAGTGTTGCGCGAAATCCTCGTCCTTGGTGACGATTGCAGCATGTTCCTGCAGCGCCAAATCCCAGATCGCTGCATCAGGCGCGGCCTGCACGCCACGGTCAGAGGCGTGCTCGGCCTCATGTCCCGCAGCAGCGGCCAGCGCGCCAGCGCGGGCGGCAACTGTGCGTCGACCAGGAAGCTCATCAGGCGACGCAGAGTATCGGATGGTAACTTTGGCGCGCCGCGAATTCCAGTGCGGCCGTGATATCCTCGGCTTCGAGCAACGGGTAGTCGCCGAGGCTTTCCTCGCGAGTGGCACCCGCGGCGAGCAAGACAACGAGGCACCGTATCTGACCCGGATCCGCAGGCCGCGCAGTTACGGCCTCCCGCCGCACTGGTCAGGGGATCAATAGTGACTCGATGCAGTTCGCTCATCAGCGTCAGTGTCCTGGGCCGGGGATCGGGGTTGTATGAGTAGCGCTGCCGCCGCCAAGAGCGCGAAACTCTCCTGCCCCATTCGCGATTCACAGGGGGCCGCGGCCACGGCCTCGTCAGCCTGCATATGAGGCCAGGTGCGTTCTTGACCACCGCGCGGCCCGGGAAGAGCGCAAGCCGCGATTGTCAGGGAGCCGGCCATGCGGTTCGGACTGTTTGGTGGCGCCCGGACGAAGCGTGGCCCCGCTGGCGGCAGCCATGCCGGTCTGGGCGACAGCCACTCCTATCGCGGCTTCATCGACTACGTGGTGGAGGCCGAGCGGCTCGGCTTTTCCAGCGTGTTCCTGGTGGAGCACCACTTCACCGGCCAGGGCCAGGTATCGGCGTCGCTGGCGCTGCTGGCGTACCTGGCCGCACGCACGCAGCGCATCCGCCTGGGCACCGCAGTGGTCGTGTTGCCGTGGCACAATCCGGTGCTGATCGCCGAACAGGCGGCGACGCTGGATTTGCTGTCCGGTGGCCGGCTCGATCTCGGCGTCGGCAAGGGGTATCGCGCGGCGGAATTCGCCGGCTTCTGCATCCCGCAGCAGGAGGCGAGCGAGCGCTTCGATGAGGCGATCGAGGTGATCCGAAAGGCCTGGACCAGCGACGGCCGTTTCTCCCATCACGGCAGGCGCTGGCATTTCGATAACGTCGTGGTGGAGCCGGAACCGATCCAGCGCCCACACCCGCCGCTTTGGCTCGCGGCCGGCAGCCCGGACTTCGATCCGTCGCGCGGCGCGGGACGGCTTCAACCTGCTGCTCGATCAGCTTGGCTCCACCGGCATCACGATCGAGCGTGTGGCGCTGTTCCGCGAAGAATGCGCGCGGGCCGGGCGTGTCTATGACCCGTCCATGGTGGCGGTCGCCCGGGCGCTGATGATGGTAAGCAACGAAACCGAACGGGATGCGGCGTATGCCACGCGCGCCCAGACCTGGAAGGTGATCGGCGATCTGTCCCGTGGCGAGGCGCCGCCGGAGGATGTGCGGCGCGATGATTCCCCGCTGCTCGGCACAGCGGAGGAGGTCAGCGCCAAGCTGGCGCAATTGCGCGCCGGCGGGGTCGAGCACATCCTGCTGGTCGATCCAAAGGCAACTATCACCGGGCTGCACGCGTTCGCACAGGACGTGATGCCGGCGTTCGTGGCGGAACGGGAGGCGGCGGAGTAGCCCGACAGCGCGCCGCCGCGCGTCTGGCGGCCCCGGCGATCCCCGGGCATGATCGGTATCCGCTCCGCTTGTGCGGCCGCCTGGAAGGACCCATCGATGCCCGACGATTCCCGGCTGCACCCCGCCGGCACCGCGTCCGCGCGGCGCAGCATCGAAAGCCGCGACTCCTGGGTGGCGGCGGGGGTCACGCTGGCGATCCTGTCGATCTCCTACGGCGCCCCGCTGATCATCGTGGTCGGGCTGAAGACCATGCAGACCGATCTTGGCACCGACCGCTCCGTGCTGGCGCTGGCCGGTGCGTTCGTCTGGGTCGGCACCGGGCTCGGCGGCATCGTGATGGGGCGGCTGGCCGACCGGATCGGCATGCGCACCACCGCACTGATCGGCGGCAGCATGATGGCGGCCGGCCTCGCGCTGTCGGCGACCGGGCGCATCTGGGCGATTTTCGTCGGGCACGGCGTGCTGATCGGGCTGCTCGGCAACGGTGCGTTGTATCCGCCGCTGATCACCTATGTCAGCCGCTGGTTCGACCGCCGGCGCGGTACCGCGATCGCGCTGATCTCGTCCGGCCAGTATATCGCCGGGGTGATCTGGCCGTTCGTGTTCGAGCGTGGCATGGCGCGGTTCGGCTGGCAGGCGGTGATGCTGGGCTACGCCGCCGTGGTGCTGGCGACGATCCTGCCGACGGCGTTCCTGTTCCTGCGCCCGCCTCCCGAGATGGCGTTCGCTGCACCCGGACTGCGCGGTGTGAGGCGGCGTGCGCGCGTGCTTGGCCTGCATCCAAACGTGGTACAGGCGCTGATCTGCCTCGCTTCGCTGTTCGTGCTGCATCCCGATGGCGATCCCGTCGGCGCATCTGGTGGCGTATTGCGGCGATATCGGCATCGGCGCCGCGCAAGGGGCGGCGATGCTGTCCGTGCTGCTGGGCTGCGCCTTCATCAGCCGGCAGTTCTGGGGCGCTTTCGCCGACCGCTACGGCGGCCTGCGCACGGTGATGGCCGGCTCGGCGTGCCAGGCGGTGGCGATCGGCGCCTTCCTGCTGACGCAGAACGAGGCCGGGCTGTTCGCCATCGCCGCGGCGTTCGGGTTGGGATTTGCCGGCATCATTCCGGCTTACGTGGTTGCGATCCGGGACCTGTTTCCGGCGTCAGAAGCATCGTGGCGCGTACCGTTGACGCTGTTCACCGGCAATGAGCGGCATGGCGATCGGGAGCTGGTTCGCCGGTACGCTGTATGATCATTTCGGCTATTACGCGCCAGCTTTCGGAGCGGGCGTGCTGTTCAACCTGGCGAATTTGGCGGTGGTCGGGTTCCTGGTGGCGCGGCAATGGGGCGGCGCCGCACGGCTGGCCGCGGCGTGACGGGCATGGACGATTTCGCCAAACCGCCGTCCTTCATGGGCGTGCCCTTCTCGCGCGACCTGTCCGCCAGCCGCGCGGCGATCATCGGCGTGCCGTTCGACTGCGGCACGCATCCGGTGCGGGTCGGCGCGCGGCTCGGACCGGCGGCGATCCGCGAGCAATCCGCTCTGGTGCGACGCTACGAGCCCCCGCATGACGATTTCGATCCGCTGGCGGCACTCGGGCTGGTGGATTGCGGCGATGCGGCGGTGACGCCGGGCGCGGTGCTGGAATTGTACGAACGCATCGAGGCCGCGATCGGGCACATCGTGGCGGCGGGCGCGCTGCCGATGGCGCTGGGCGGCGACGGGGCGATCAGTCTGCCGCATATGCGCGCGCTGTACCGGCGACACGCCGATCTGGTCGTGCTGCACATCGACGCGCACACCGACACGTATCCGGGTCACGGCAGTGGCGAGCGCGACCGCTACAACACAGCCACCACCTTCACCCGCGCGGCCGAAGAAGGGCTGGTCGATCTGGGGAATTCCTATCATGTCGGCGCGCGCGGGCCGACTTATCTGGACGGAGTGTTCGAGTTCACACGCCAGAAAGGCTACCGGCTGATCCATGGCGAGGATTTGTTCCGCCGCGGCTTCGACGACGTGCTGAATGAACTGCGCGCGCGGCTGGCCGGGCGGCCGGTCTATCTGTGTTTCGACATGGATTTCTTCGATCCGTCCTGCGCCCCCGGCGTGTGTACGCCGACCTGGGGCGGGGCTTCGTCGCGCGAGGGGCTGGCGCTGATCAAGGCGCTGGCGGGATTGCGGTTCGTGGGCTTCGAGGTCAACACAGTCAGCCCGCCGCACGATGTCGGCGGCATGACGGCGTTCCTGGCCGCCGCGGTGGTACACCAGTTCCTGCTGCTGGCGTGCAAGGTGCCGGGGATGGAGTTGTTCTGATTATCCCGATCGGGGCGACGCGCGATACAGCACGTGCTCCCGCAGCCGGTGGTCCGGCGAAAGCCCCGGATGATCGAAATCATCGGCCGGATCGCGTCGCATGCCGATCCGTTCCATCACCGCACGGGAACGCTGATTGTCGCGCGTAGTGAACGAGACGATCTCGGGCAGTTGCAATGTGCCGAAGCCGTGCGCCAGCACTCGGCGGGCGCCTTCCGTCGCGTAACCCCGGCCCCAATGCGCGCGGGCGAGTCGCCAGCCGATCTCCACGCATGGCGTGAAATGCGCCTCGAAGCGCGGGATCGACAGGCCGATGAAGCCGATGAATGTGCGCAACGCCGGGCACTTCGACGGCCCACAGGCCGAAGCCATGTTGCCGCGAAATGCGCCTCGATCCCGTCGGCCGACGCATCGCTGGCGGCGCGATCAAGCGTGGCGGGGAAGTGCGCCATCACCTCGGCATCGGCGTTCAGGGCGGCAAACGGGGCGCGGTCATCGTCGCGCCAAGGGCGCAGGCGCAGGCGTTCGGTGGTCAGGGTTGGTGGCGGTTCGCGGCTCATGATACGGCCTGCCGGACCGCCGGGAACACCTCCTCCGCCAATACCTGCATCTGCTCGAGCGCCATGCTGTTCGGCATTCCCGGCAGATGCACCCCCACCAACATATAGTTGCAACCGATCCGGCGATTTACCTCCGCCAGCCGATCGGCCACCTCGGCTGCCGAGCCGAGCAGGAAGCGGTCCGCCATCAACTCGTCGAACGCCACATCGAACCGGTCGCCCTCCGGAATTTCCTTATCCTGGCCCCAGGCGTTGTAAGCGCGATATTTTTCCTCCAGCCACGGACGGGCGATCCGCACCGCCTCCGTGCGGGAGCCGGCGACGAACACCTCCCGCATGACAGGAAGTTCCGATGGAAACGGCTTGCCGCAGCTATCCAGCTCCCGCCGGTAAACCTCCATCTGCCGCTCCAGCGTGTCCAGCCGATTGTGCGGGTTGATGAACCACGCATCGGCTATGCGCGCGGCGCGCCTGATGCCCGCATCGGCGTTGGCGCCGATCCAAACCGGCGGCGGCTGCTGCACCGGCCTGACGCTGCAATTGGCACCGTCCAGCTCGAAATGCGAGCCGGTCATGGTGACCGCGTCTTCCGTCCAGAGTCGCCGGATCGCATTCAGGTTTTCCTCGAATTGCCGCGCCCGCTGTTTCAGCGTAGTGCCGAACGCCTTGAACTCCACCTCGCGATAGCCGACGCCGGCGCCGAAGATCAGCTTGCCGCCGGACATGACGTCCAGCGTGGCAAGTTGCTCGGCGAGGTCCAGCGGTTTGTGCAGCGGCAGCAGCACGACGCCGCACAGCAGGCGCAGCTTCGGTGCAAGTGCCGCCACCTGCGCCAGGAACGGGATCTGCTGCACCATCTGATACGGCTGCGAGCTGTAGTGGGACGCCTTGCCGACGCAATCAAACCCCAGCGCCTCGGCGCGTTGCGCGAGTGCCAGGTCGTCGGCGTGCCGCTGACGCATGTCGTCGCCCGCCCTGTGCTGGCCGCGGATCATCAGGCCGAATTTCATGCCGCACCTCGTGAACAGAATTTGCCACTGATTTACACGGGTTTCACCCAGCCGCCACGCGCCTTGCTTGAACGGGTGCCGGCGCCGCGGGCGCCGTAACAACCGGTCAGGTCGGCGGGGACCGGCCTTCGTGGAGTTCGGTCCCCGCAAGCCGCTCGCACAATTTGGCCATTTCGGTGTGATCCGCCGCTCCGCCGAACATCGCCGCCGATGCCACCACCATTTCCCGGCACAATGCCGCGAGCGGGGCAGGCGTGGCGGTTTCCCGACCGACCTGCAGGGCGATCGACAAATCCTTCACCAGCAGTTCCAATGAAAACCCGGCATCGAAGCGTCGCGACAGCACGAACTGCCGGAACTTCTTCTGCGATGAGTTGTTCATTCCGGTCGCGGCGTTCAGCACGTCGACCATCACCGCGGGATCAAGGCCGAAGCGCTGGCCGATCAGCAGCGCCTCGATGCCGATCAGGAAACCGCCGGTGGAAACCAGGTTGTTCAGCGCCTTCATCGCCTGGCCGGAGCCGACGGCGCCGGTGCGCAATACGGTGGTGCCCATCGCCGTCAGCACCGGCATCACGCTATCGATGATCGCCGGATCCCCGCCGACCATGATCGCAAGCTGGCCGGTCTTTGCCCGCGGCACGCCTCCGGACACCGGTGCATCGACCATGAAGCCGCCGAGCGCCGCCACGCGCTCCGCCAGTTCCTGGGTGACCGTGGGCACGCCAGAGCTCATTTCAATGATCACCGTTCCCGGTTTCATTCCGGACATAACGGTGTCGTCGCCGGTCGCCAGGGCGTGCTGCACGATGGCGCTGGTGGGTAGCATGCTGATCACCACGTCCGACCGCGCCGCCATGTCCCGCAGGCTGTCGGGCGCGTCGCCGCCGACCTGCTGGACGAAGTTGTCGGCGACCTGGCGGCGGGCGTCGTTCACATGAACGGTAAAGCCGGAGCGCACCAGGCAGGCGGCCATTGGCCAGCCCATGTTGCCGACACCGACGAAGCCGATCTCCGGTTGATCTGTCATCACCCGGCCGCCTTGGGGGTGTCCGCTTCCTTGAATACCTCGGTGGCGACGCGGAACGCCTCCAGGCAGGCGGGGATGCCGCAATATGCACCGGTCTGCAGCAGGATTTCCTTGACCTCGTCGCGTGTGACCCCGTTGGTCAGCGCGGCCCGTAAATGCAGCCGCAGCTCGGCACCGCGGTTCAGCGCCACCAGCATGGCGATGTTGACAATGCTGCGCGTCTTGCGCGGCAGGCCGGGGCGGGTCCAGATCGTGCCCCACGCAACTTCGGTGGTGAGTTGCTGGAACGCGGCATTGAAATCATCCGCGCGCGCGAGCGAGCCATCGACGTAGTCGGCGCCCAGCACCTCCCGCCTGACAGCAAGACCCTTCTTGAAAAGCTCGCCCTGGTATTCGGGGCGGTTCGGAATTTGCGGCATTGCCATCTCCTGTCGGTCGGCGGCCGTGGGACGGTAGAGATTGCCCGGACAGGCGGCAAGCTGCATCAATCGCCGCGGCGAACCGGGAGGACAACCGACGATGGCGAACGTGACATACGAAGTGCTGGCGCTGCGCTACGGCATCTTCGACGGGCGGCTGCAGTTTCAGAACTACATCATTCCTGATGATCACGCCGCACCAGACCCGCTGGATTTCTTCGTGTTCGCCGTGCGTGGCGGCGGCAGGACCATTGTGATGGACACCGGGTTCAACCCGGCTTCCGCCAGGCGGCGTGGGCGGGAACTGATGTGCACGCCGGCCGAGGCGCTGCGCAACGCCGGGATCGAGCCGGCGGATGTGAAAGACGTAATCCTGACGCATATGCATTGGGACCACGCCGGCGGAATGGAATACTTCCCCGCCGCGACGTTTCATATCCAGGCAGAGGAGATGTCCTATTGCACCGGGGCGTGCATGTGCCAGCCCTTCCTGCGCCGCGCGTTCGACGTGGAAGACGTGCAGAGCGCGGTGCGCGCGCTGTATGCCGACCGGCTGAAAGTGCATGAGGGCACGGTCGAGATCGCGCCCGCCGTGACCTTGCATCTGATCGGCGGGCACTCCGGCGGCATCCAGTCGGTGCGTGTCCCGACCGCGCGCGGCTGGGTTGTGCTGGCCGGCGATGCTGCGCATCTGTGGGGCAATATCCGGCGTCGGAATCCGTTCCCCGTGGTGGTGGACGTGGCGCGCATGTTGCGCGGGTTCGACACATTGAACGCGCTGGCGGACGGGCCGGACCACGTCATCCCCGGTCATGATCCGCTGATACTGAAGCGGTTCCCGCCGCTTGGCAGGGCTGTCCGGGAAAAATCAGGCATAGGACAGCTGCAACTGACCGGTGAGAGGGAAGCCGCGCGGCCTTGACGGATGGACATCAGGAGGCTGATCGATTTTGGCCACCGCTTTTCGGATGAACAGGCATCCGGTGACCAGCTGGGCGAAGCGGATTGCCGGAATAGCGAGGCGGTTCTCCCGAGCGGCAATGCGCAACAGCAGGTAGGCGATCATGGCGGCAATCAGCTGAAGCCGAATGCCGTTCTCGGTCCGGCTCAGGAACTTCTTGAGCTTGAGGTGCTGTTTGACCCAGCGGAACAGCAGTTCGATTTGCCAGCGCGTTTTGTAGATCGCCGCAATCTCGACCGGCGAGCGTCGCAGATCATTGGTGATGATGGTAAGGATGCCCCCAGTCTGGCGCTTGATGCGCACCCGCCGCAACGGAATGGCCAGCTTGGCGCGACCCTGGGTTGCGAGCTTGATTTCGGCATCGCCGAGCACCGTGAAGCCTTCGCCCTGCGTGGCTTCGAGCTTGCGTCGGCGGATGACCTTGAAGGTCACGTTGGATTTCGGCCGCGTGACAAAGCAGCTGCCGGCGGCGTGAATGCGGGTCCACCACTCATATTTGCAGTAGCCTTTGTCAATGACGTAGGTGGCACCTGCCTCCAGCGGAATCTGCTCGCCGACCAGAACATCGTTGATGGTGGCAGGAGTGATCTCGATCTGCCTTGGAAGATCGGCCGTCGGATCATAGGCCACATGCAACTTCAGGCCGCGCGTCCTGCCATTCCAGTCGGCCCAGCTGACCAGTTCGTCAAGCGGGATCGGCGTTGAATCAATGATCCGCAACACCGCGCTGCCTTCGCGCTTCAGGGAGCTCTCGGCGAGAGCGGAAAGCTGTTCGAAGGCTTCTGCGAAGATCGCTGCCGGCCGCCTGGCATTGGCATCCGAGAGGGTACTTCGCTTCAGCGTCTTGCTGCCCAGGTGATAGTGATGATGGGCATTTGCGTTCCACACCGCCTCCAGACCGCGCAGGCCATCGACCCCGCTCAACTGGGCGAAGATCAGCGCCACCAAATGATCCCAACTCTGGAAGGACTTGTCGTAGGCGTTGCCGGCATGACGCTCCACGATTGCGTCAAACTGGCGCCGCGAGAGCGGCTTGATCAGTTTCCCGAAGACGCTATCGTGGTATCGCATGCCCGGCTCTCCTCCTGAGTTTCGATAACCAGAAGGTATCCGATTTGTGTCGGATTCGCCGGGCATGCGCCTGGCTCAGCGAAATATTTACCGCGCCGCTTGGGGGAAACAAGGAGATCGTGCAGTTGCATCTGCCGCCGATCGGCTGAGGAAACAATTTGCGTATACTGGGCGCGGCGCTGCCTCCAACAGGATTCGGATCTGCGCCTGACCGGGGCTGGATGGATCGCGCAGGGCGGATCAGAGCGCCTCGGCTGTCACCCGGACCGGAGTTGCGGTGTTCACCACGTTCAGCGCCAGCGTGACCGCGTTCATGTCGGCTCACCGGTCATGGCCAGCGCACCTCAGGTGGCAGGCTCATCAGGATCGCCTCCACATTGCCGCCGGTTCGCAGGCCGAACAGCGTGCCGCGATCATACAAAAGGTTGAATTCCACGTACCGGCCGCGCCGGACAAGCTGGTGCTGCCGATCCTCCGCCGTCCACTTCTCGTGCATCCGCCGGCGCACGATGCGGGGGAACACGTCCAGGAACGCCATTCCGACATCGCGGGTGAACGCGAAATCGGCCGCCGCGTCGCCGCTGAAATGGTGGTCGTAGAAGATGCCCCCCACGCCGCGTGGTTCCTGCCGGTGCGGCAGGTAGAAGTAGCGGTCACACCCCTCCTTGAAGGCCGCGTAGTAGCCGGGATCATGACGGTCGCACGCGGCGCGCAAGGCGGCATGGAAATCGGCGGCGTCATTCCTCGCCGGCGGCGTGTCCGGCCGCATCGGGGTCAGGTCTGCGCCGCCGCCGAACCAGCCTTTTGTGGTCACCAGCATGCGCGTGTTCATGTGAGCTGCCGGCACGTTCGGGCTGCCCATGTGGGCGACCAGACTGATGCCGCTCGCCCAGAAGCGTGGATCTTCTTCGGCACCGGGGATCTGCGCGCGGAATTCCGGGCTGAACTCGCCCCAGACGGTCGAGACGTTCACCCCCACCTTCTCGAACACCCGTCCACGCATCACGCTGGTCACGCCGCCACCGCCGGTTCCCTCCGGCGTGGGCCGGTCCCAGGCAGTGCGGACGAAGCGTTCGGGGATGCCACCGGGGGAATCGTCGGCCGCCGCCTCCTGCTCGATCGCCTCGAAGGTGGCGCACAGCCGGTCGCGCAGCGCCTCGAACCAAGCCTGCGCCTGCGGCTTCAACGCCGCGTGCGGCGGTTGCGAATTGGGCGGCATCCAATCCCTCGGATCGGTTGCGCCGGGCTTGTCCACCGAGCGCGTCGGGACGTGACCTTGCACGCTGTCGCCGCGCGTTGCAAAACCCCACGGAATTCGGGATCGGCCGACGCCGGTCAGCCCGTTGGACGAGGATCAAATGGCCGGTCTGCACAAGAGTCAGTTCGAGAACCCCCTGCTCGCCTGGATCGACTCGCGCCTGCCGATCCCGTCGATGCTGTACAAGGAATACGCTGCGTTCCCGACGCCGAAGAACTTCAACTACTTCTGGAATTTCGGCGCGCTGGCGGTGGTGACCCTGGTGATCATGATCGCCACCGGCGTCTTCCTGGCGATGGATTATCAGCCGAACACCGGCCTGGCGTTCGATTCCGTGCAACACATCATGCGCGACGTGAACTACGGCTGGCTGATCCGCTACGTTCACCAGAACGGCGCGTCGATGTTCTTCATCGTGACCTATATCCACATCCTGCGCGGGATGTACTACGGGTCGTATAAGGCGCCGCGGGAGCTGCTGTGGATCCTCGGCGTGGTCATCCTGCTGATCCTGATGGCGACCGCCTTCATGGGCTACGTGCTGCCGTGGGGGCAGATGTCTTATTGGGGCGCCACCGTCATCACCAACCTGTTCTCGGCCTTCCCGCTGGTCGGCCATGGCATCGTCACCTGGCTGTGGGGCGGCTTCAGCGTCGATAACCCGACGCTGAACCGGTTCTTCGCTCTGCACTACCTGCTGCCGTTCATCCTGGTGGCCGTGGTCGGCCTGCACGTGTTCGCGCTGCACATCACCGGGTCGAACAACCCGCTTG
The DNA here is from genome assembly GCA_963764525.1 of uncultured Pseudomonadota bacterium. Lineage (GTDB taxonomy): Bacteria > Pseudomonadota > Alphaproteobacteria > Acetobacterales > Acetobacteraceae > DATDIC01. Next base: position 243,123 of record CAVXTC010000003.1, read on the forward strand.
GGATCGACGTGAAAAGCCCGCAGGACACGGTGCCGTTCCACCCGTACTACACGATCAAGGACAGCGTCGGCGTCTGCGCCTTCCTGGCGTTCTGGGCGCTGTTCGTGTTCTTCGCGCCGAACCTGCTGGGCGACCCCAACAACTTCATTCCCGCCGATCCGTTGCAAACCCCGAACGACATCGTGCCCGAGTGGTACTTCCTGCCGTTCTACGCCATGTTGCGCTCGGTGCCGGACAAGCTGGGCGGTGTGTGCATCATGTTCGGCTCGATCCTGGTGCTGTTCTTCCTGCCGTGGCTGGACACCAGCCGGGTGCGCAGCGCCCGGTTCCGGCCGATCTTCCGTCAGGTGATCTGGCTTTGGGTGGCGGCGACGATCGTGCTCGGCGTGGTCGGCTCGCACCAGCCGATCGGTATCTGGGTGCCGATCGGGCGGGTCTGCACGCTGTATTACTTCTTCCATTTCCTGGTGCTGCTGCCATTGCTCGGCGTGCTGGAACGGCCACTGCCGCTGCCGGAAAGCATCAGCCGCGCGGTGCTCGGGCCGGCCGGGGGAGGCCCGCTGCCCTCGGGCGCCACGGCCAAGCCGATGGAGAAGGCGTGATGGGGCCGTTTCGCGGCCTTCTGCGGGCCCTGGCCGCCGTCTGCCTGCTTTCCGGATGCCTGCTTTCCGGGTCGGCACTGGCCCAGGAAGAGCCGCCGCTGCCCAACGAGAACTGGAGCTTCAACGGCGTGTTCGGCGGCTTTGACATGGCGGCCGTGCAGCGCGGCTTCTGGGTGTACAAGAATGTCTGCTCGAACTGCCATTCGATGAAGCAGCTGCATTATCGGGATCTCGCCGCCATCGGGCTGAGCGATGCGCAAATCAAGGCGATCGCCGCCTCGGAGCAGGTGCCGAAGGGGGTGAACGACCAGGGCCAGCCGGTGGAGGGCCCGGCAACGCCGGCCGACCAGTTCCGCTCGCCGTTCCCGAACGAGCAGGCGGCACGCGCGGCGATGAACGGCGCGCTGCCACCCGATCTGTCGCTGATCGTCAACGCCCGCGAGGGCCACGCCAACTACGTGTACGGCATCCTGACCGGGTTCACCGACCCGCCGAAAGGGTTCGAGGTTCCGCCCGGCCGCTACTACAACCGGCAGTTCCCCGGCCATCTGATCGCGATGCCGCCGCCGCTGCATGATGGGCTGGTGGAATTCGCCGACGGCACCAAGGCGACTGTGCCGCAAATGGCGCATGACGCGGTGAATTTCCTGGAATGGGCGGCTAACCCGGAGATGGCGCAGCGTAAGCAGATCGGCGTTCGCGTGGTGCTGTTCCTGTTGCTGATGATGGGGCTGACCTACGCTTTGAAACGCAAGGTCTGGGCCGGCGTGCACTGATGCCGGAGGAAGTCGTCGAGCCGGTGATCGGCATCATCGGCGGCTCCGGACTGTATGAGATCGACGGTCTGCGGGACGTTTCGTGGCGGCAGGTCGCGACGCCCTGGGGCACGCCGTCGGATGCGCTCCTGTTCGGCCGGCTGGGCGACGTACGCTGCGTGTTCCTGCCGCGGCACGGGCGCGGCCATCCGCTGTCGCCCACCCACCTGAACTATCGCGCCAATATCGATGCGCTGAAGCGGTCCGGGGTGACCGACGTGCTGTCGCTGTCGGCCGTGGGCAGCCTGAAGGCCGAGCTGCCGCCAGGCACGTTTGTGATCGTCGATCAGTTCATCGATCGCACCTTCGCCCGGGAGAAAAGCTTCTTCGGTGACGGCGTGGTGGCGCACGTTTCCATGGCGCACCCGGTGTGCGGGCGGCTCGGGGACGCGCTGGCGGGGGCGGCGCAGGGGCTCGGGCTGCCGGTCGCCCGCGGCGGCACGTACCTGGTGATGGAGGGGCCGCAATTCTCCACCATCGCCGAAAGCGCGCTCTACCGAAACTGGGGCTGCAGCGTGATCGGCATGACTAACATGCCGGAGGCCAAGCTCGCGCGAGAGGCGGAGCTTTGTTACGCGACCGTGGCCATGGTGACGGATTTCGACTGCTGGCACCCGGACCACGATCACGTCACGGTGGCGACTGTCGTGAAAGTGCTGCTCGACAATGCCGACAAGGCGCGCGGGCTGGTGCGCGAGGTGGTGCCCGGCATCGGTCGGCCGCGCGGCATCTGCCCGTGCGGCTGCGACCGGGCGCTGGATCATGCGATCATCACGGCGGCGCACATGCGCGACCCTGCCGCGCTGGCAAAGCTGTATGCGGTGGCCGGGAGGGTGCTGGCCGGCTGAGAGCCGCGGTCATGGTCGGGCTGTCCCCGTCCGTGCTATACCGCCTCATGGTCGCGCTTCCGAAGACCCCGCTCGTCGCCCGAATGAGTGTCACGGAGTTCCTCGCTTGGCCGGCGGACCCGACCGGCCGGACCTGGCAACTGATCGATGGCGAGCCGGCCGCCATGGCCCCGGCTTCACGAACGCACGGGGCGATCCAGGGCGAAATCGCGCGGCTTTTTGGCAACCATTTGCGGGCCCGGAGCAGTTCGTGCCTGGTGATCATCGCGCCGGGCATCGTACCGCGCGCTGCGCGCCGACTGGAATATCCGCGTGCCCGATCTTGCGGTGACCTGCAGCCCCGACGATCCGGCGGAGCGGCTGGTGCACGACCCCGTGCTGATCGTGGAGATCCTGTCGCCGAGCAATGAGGCCGAGACCTGGGCCAATGTCTGGGCGTACACGACGATTCCCTCGGTTCGCGAAATACTCGTGCTGCGTTCTCTGGAAATCTCCGCCGAGTTGCTGCGTTGCGGGGGTGACGGGGTGTGGCCGGAGCGTGGCCTGACGTTCGGGGCCGAGGATGAGGTCACGATCGAAAGCGTCGGTGGTATCTTCCGGCTGGCGGAGTTCTACGCAACGACACAGGTCCGGCCGCGCTCGGCATAGCCGCCGGCATCGCGGCTGCAATCGGACGACGCAGACGGCATCGCAGGGGCTATCGCAGATGCAAGTGTCATCACGCACGATCCTCGTCAGGTCGGTTGTCCTGCTGCTGTCGATACGGCCCGCCGCTGCCGATCGTCCGGTGCAGACGACGACGGTCACCGTGCCCGGATTGGCGGAGCCCGCCGAGATACGGAACGACCCCTGGGGCATTCCGCACATCACTGCCGGCAGCGCCGCAGATGCTTATTTCGTGCAAGGATTCGACGCCGCGCGCCTGCGTCTCTGGCAGATCGATTTCTGGCGCCGCCGAGGGCTGGGGCGGCTGTCATCCGTGCTCGGTCCCGGCTTCCTCGGCTATGACCGGGCGGCGCGGCTGTTCCTTGATCGAACCGACCCGGCGGAAGGGTGGGCGCGGTACGACCCCGGCGTTGCCCAAACCGCCGCCGCGTTCACGGGCGGGATCAACGCCTGGATCGATCTGGTACAACGCGAACCGCGCCTGCTGCCGCCCGAATTCGAAGAACTTGGCTATCGGCCGGAAAAATGGCTGCCAGAGGACCTTTTGCGCATCCGCGATCCGCCGGCCGGGATCGCGAACCGGGTGTTCCGCGCGGAACTCGCGTGCAACGGCGGTCTTGGCGTTCGACGAATTGCGCATCCGGCTCACGCCAGCCTGGCCGATCCGGGTTCCGGCGGGCCTCGACCCCTGCGCAGTCAGCTTCGACGATTTGCACGACCTGATCCGCGCCGATGAACACATCATTGCCACTCCGGCGATGCTGAAAGCGGCGATGCTGAACGACGCGCCCCCGCAAACCGAGCCGATGGTGGAACGGCTGGACGGCAGCAATGCCTGGGCGATCGCACCGTCACGAACCACCACCGGCCGCCCGATCCTTGCCCATGACCCGCACACCTCGCACGAAGTGCCGTCGTTGCGCCTGATCGTGCAGGTCACCGCCCCGGGCCTGAACTTCATCGGCGCCGGCTACCCGCAGGAGCCGGGAATCTCCCGCGGGCACAATGACCGGATTGCCTGGGGCACCACCGATTTTGCGGCGAACCTGGATGATCTGTATGTCTATGAAACCAACCCGGACGACCCGAACCAGTATCGCTACGGGAGCGGCTGGGAGAGCATGCGCCGCATCACCGAGACGGTCGCGGTAAGGGGATCAGCCCCGGTAACAATGACATTCAAATATACCAGACACGGGCCGGTGCTGGCTGAGGACCCGACCCGCCATCGTGCCGTCGCGGTCGGCTTCACCCCCGGCGCCACGTCATCGCCGGCGCTGTTCAACCTGACGACGGGCATGTATCGGGCGACGGACTGGCCCGGTTTTCTGGCTGCTGTCCATCGCGCCGATGCGGGCAACTACGTCTATGCCGGAACCGATGGCACGATCGCCTGGGCCGCCGCCGCACGCGTGCCGGTCCGGCCGAATTTCGATGGCCTGATGCCGATCCCCGGGGATGGCCGGTACGAACACCGGGGCCTGGTCCCGAACGACGACCTGCTGACCGAAATCAATCCCGCCCGCGGCTGGATCGCCAGTGCGAACGAGATGAATCTGCCGCCGGGCTATCCCTTGTCCGAACGCAAGCTTGGTTTCGAATGGCCGCCCGCTTATCGTTACGAACGGATCGCCGAAATCCTGTCGGCCAAACCGAAGCTGGGACTGCTTGACAATGTCGCCTTGCAGAACGACGTCCTCTCGTTGCCGGCGCAACAGTTGGTGCCGCTGCTCGGCGCTGTGCGGACGGACGACGCGGCCTTCCTGGCCGCGCGGCGGATGCTGGAGCGATGGGATTGCCGCCTGACCGGTGACAGTGCCGCCGCCGCCCTGTTCGAGGTGTGGGACTACCGCCATCTCCGCCCGCTGTTGCTCGCCCGCGTGGTTCCGCCGGCACTGCTGCCCTTGATGGAAGAGGGCGATATCCGCGCGATCATCGCCCTCCTGCAACACCCGGACGCGCGGCTCGGCAGCGATCCGGTCGTGGCACGGGATGCCGTGCTGCGCGAGTCGCTGGCGGCCGCGATGGCGGAAACGCGCGGCTTGCTGGGCGATGATCCCACAAGATGGCGCTGGTCCGCGCTGCACCGCGCGGCGTTCCGGCACCCGTTTTCGCAGGTGCTGTCGCCGGTACTGCGCGCGCTGGCGGACAGCGATTTCGGCGGCAAGGGCGGCGATACCTACACGGTCATGGCGACCTGGGTGCCCGGTGAGGACACCATGGACATCAGCGGCGGTGCATCCTTCGCGATGGTGCTGGACGTGGGTGCGTGGGACAACTCGGTCGTGCTGGCGACCCAGGGCGAATCCGGCGTGCCCGGCGATGAGCATTATCGCGATCTGTATCCACGCTGGCTGGTGGGCGCGCCGTTCCCCCTGATATATAGTCCTGAATTGGTCGAACGAATGACGGAGCGACGATGGCAGTTGCAGCCGGCTCCATGAGTGACCCTGATCAACCGGAGCGCGGGACGTGACCGGCTTTCGGACTGCTGGCAGCATTACCCGCCGGTCGTGTCTGACCGGCGCTGCCTCACCCGCAATCACCGCACTGCTGTATAGGGGATCGGTACGCGCAGCCGAAGCGACAGGCACGGTTACCGCGACGGTCGGTCTCGCGGTCGCCGAAACGCCGGCCGGTTCCCGCACCCTGCAACAAGCCGACCCTATCTTTCTGAACGATCTCCTGCGGACCGGGGACAACTCGCGCCTAATGCTGCAACTGGGGAGCGCGACGTCGATCCGCCTCGGCGCGCGGGCAAGGCTCCGGATCGATCGTTTTGTGGTGAATGCCGGAGGCGAGCTGAGCTTCGATGCCGGTCAGGTCCTGCTCGAAAGCCCGGGAGCAAGCTTCCCGAAGGGACTCGTCGTGCGCAGTCCCTATGCGCTGATCGCCGTACGGGGCACAAAAGTCTGGGGCGGATTGCTCGGCGATGCGTTCGCCGTGTTCGTCGAGCGCGGGCTGGTCACGGTATCCGCGGCAGGTGTTACTGTCGCACTCGGCTCTGGCGAGGGCACCACCATTCGGCGGATCGGCGCCCCACCCGGCGCGGTTGTCAGGTGGCCGGCTGAAAAGGTCGCGCGGGCCATGGCGATGGTGAACTGACCGGTCGAGTACACCGATTCCATGAAACCGACCAGTTGTGCCCGATTCCCAAGCTGCCCCCAGATGCTGTAGGTTCGTTTGATCACGGGTCCCGGTTGGGCATACCATGGCAGTACCCCGACGCTGGATTGACATTCCGTTTGAGGAAGACCGGCTGAGCGAGTTGGAGGCGATAGCGCGGTCGCGCACGGCACCGGCGAGTTGGGTTGAGCGAGCGCGCATCCTGCTGGCGTATCGCGCCGATCCGTCTTGCTACGCGGTGGGCGCGGCCATCGGAGTGACCCATCAGACCGTGCTGCGCTGCCTGGATCGCGCGGTGCGGTTTGGCGTCATGGCGGCTCTCGACGACAGCCCCCGGCCTGGCAGCGCCACGAAGATCACTGATGAAGCCAAGGCCTGGCTGGTCTCGCTGGCCTGCGAGAAGGCCAAGGCGCACGGCTACCCGCACGAGCTTTGGACCACCCGGTTGCTGGCACGCCACGTCCGCGACAACGCGGCGGCCGCCGGACACCCCTGCCTGGCACGCATCGCACAGGGCACGGTTTGCAAAATCCTCGATCGCCATCAGGTGAGGCCGCACAAGATCCGCTATTACCTCGAACGGCGCGACGACGCGTTTGAGGCCAGGATGGCGGATGTGCTGTGCGTCTATCGAGAGGTCGCGATCCTGCAGGAAGATGAAGCCGCGAGCCCGAAAGTCGCGATCATCTCCGATGACGAAAAGCCCGGTATCCAGGCGATCAGCAACACCGCACCCGACTTGCCGCCGCAGCCCGGGTGTCATGCGAGCTTCGCGCGCGATCACGAATACAAGCGCCACGGCACGTTGAGCCTGCTCGCCGGGATCGACCTGCTCACCGGCAAGGTGCATGCCTGGGTCGAGGATCGCCATCGGTCGCGCGGATTCGTCGGCTTCCTCAAGCGGCTTGATGACGCCTATTCCGCGGACACCGCCATCAAACTGATCCTCGACAATCATTCGGCGCATGTTTCCAAGGAGACCAAAGCCTGGCTCGCCACTCAGCCGGAGGGCCGCTTCACCCTGGTGTTCACCCCAAAGCACGGATCATGGCTCAACCTCGTGGAAGGCTTCTTCTCCAAGATGGCTCGCTCAATGCTCCGGCACATTCGGGTTGCTTCCAAGGCCGAACTCAAGGCCAGGATCCTCGCCTATCGCGACGACATCAACCGCGAACCTGTCATCCACGCCTGGAACTACAAGATCGGCGAAGCGGCGTGATAGGAGTCGGTTCTTGGAAACGG
>CAVXTC010000004.1:0-21121 GCA_963764525.1 uncultured Pseudomonadota bacterium
GCACTGGGGTTATTTTCTGGACGATGAAAGCCCAGGCGCCGCGAATCAGTTGCCTCCGCGGAAGTTGCAACAATGGGCAGCCAAGACGATGACTGATCCGGTCGACGTTTCTAGGAAGGGCCTGCAATGTATAAGGGGCATCGAGGCCCATCGGATCATTCGGCCCTCTTTTTGGCCAGCATATCTGGGGTCAAGAAACGGAGTGGGGCGATCCAGAACAAATCGGTTGCACGTCCGCTCGGGATCAAACTTAGGCCGGGCGAGCAATTACCCGAGAAGTGGCGTTCGGAAGCTGTAATTCCGTAGAGTACGTATTCGGGAAATCCTGCCGTTGCTTCAGCGCCTGACGGCGAGAATAGCAGGAAAGCCAATACTCTTGCCCTGCGTTTGAACTAGCAAGGGATCCCCAATGCCTTAGGAAGGGATGGAGCGCGGAGGAGCTACCGCGCTCGTTGAGAGGCTCGGGGCTCATCCTCCGGCGGAACGCGTGTTCGTTGCCGGAACGCAAGCGAGCGCGCCGCTGTCCGCCAAGCCCAAGCGCGACTTTCGATTTCGAGAAATCACGCGTCGCGGCCGGCGGTGACAAAGTTCGCTGCTACCGGCCTCAATACCCCAACGCGCAGCCATCCTTGCGCGGTTCCGATCCTCCGATCAGACACCCGCGGGCGCGGTCGATCCAGATCGCCTGCGCGCCGCCATGCGGACGCTCGACCAATTCCAGCGTGTGTCCCAGCCGGGACAGCGGTCGCAGATCTCGGGCGGAATGCCGCGTTCGATCTGCACCTTGCCCTTCAACGGCATCAGCCGCGGCAGGTCCATCGCCTCCTGGATGTCGAGGCCGAACTCGAGCAGGTTGGTGAGGAAAAGGGAGTGGCCCATCGGTTGGTAGTGGCCGCCCATGACGCCGAACGGCATCACCGCCTGGTTATCCTGCATCACCATGCCGGGAATGATGGTGTGCATCGGGCGCTTCCGCGGGGCGATGCAGTTCGGGTGGCCACGTTCCAGGCGGAAGCCGAAGCCGCGGTTCTGCAGCATCACGCCGGAACGCTCGGCCAGGATCGCCGAGCCGAATCCCTCGAACAGCGAGTTGATGAAGCTGCACGCGTTGCCGTCCTGATCGACCACGCAGAGATAGATGGTGTCGCTGTGCATCGGCAGCAGCGCTTCGCCGGCGGTGGGCATCTCGCGCATGGCGCGCTCGTCGCTGATCAGCGCGCGCAGCGCGGCGAGATAGGCCGGATCGAGCAGCTTGCGCACCGGCACGTCGGCATGCGCCGGATCGGCGATGAAGGCGTCGCGGTCGCGATAGGCCAGCCGTGCCGCCTCGATATGGCGGTGGTAGCGCTGCGCGCCGATCGGGCCGTCCGGCGCGGTGTCGATGCCAGCCAGAATGCCGAGGATCATCAGCCCGACCAGGCCCTGGCCGTTGGGCGGGCATTGGAAGACGTCGTAGCCCTGCCAGTGCAGGCTGATCGGCTCGACGAACTCGGCGTTTTTCAGGCCTTCGGCGAAGTCCTGTTCGGTGTGCAGGCCGCCGCGCTCGCGCAGCGTGGCGACGATGTCGGCGGCGATCTGGCCTTCATAGAACGCGCGGGCACCGTGCGCGGCGATCGCCCGCAGCGTTTCGGCCAGCGCCGGTTGCGGAAGATATCGCCCGGCTGGGGGCGTTGCCGCCCGGCAGGAAGGCGTGCGTGCCGTTCTCCCGCAGCTTGTCTTCCAGCCGCGCCCAGTCCCAGGCCACCTTGTCGTGTACCGGCCAGCCCTCGGCGGCGAAGCGGATCGCCGGTTGCAGCAGTTCATCGAGGCCCTTGCGGCCATGCGCGGCGAGCAGCGTCTCCCACGCGTTGATCGCGCCCGGCACGGTCACGCTGTGGGCGGAGGTGTTGTCGATCGCGGTGATGCCCTGCTGTTCGTACCAGTCGATGGTGGCGGCCGCGGGCGCGCGGCCCGAGCCGTTCAGCGCGATCACCTTGCCGGTCGCCGGCCGGCGCATAGAGGCAGAAGCAATCACCGCCGATGCCGGTGGATTGCGGCTCGATCACGCACAGCACGGCGCAGGCGGCCACCGCCGCGTCCAGCGCGTTGCCGCCGGCGCGCAGCACATCGAGCGCGGTCAGCGTGGCGGCCGGCATGGAGGTCGCGGCCATGCCGTGCGTCGCGTAGACCCGGCTGCGGCCGGGAAAGTGGAAATCGCGCATGCGTGCCGGGTCTGTGGCCGGTTATCGTGCTCGGGAGTATGGTCCGGCGTTGCGCTAGCAAACCGGCGCCATCAACAAGGCCCGGACGGAAACAACCCATGCCATGGAACAGATCGCTTATGCCGATTTCGAACGGGTGGACATCCGCGTGGGCACCATCGTCGACGCGCAGCCGTTCCCGAGGCGCGCAAGCCGGCCGTGAAACTCACCATCGATTTCGGGCCGGAGATCGGGGTGAAACGATCCTCGGCCCAGATCACCGTCCACTACCGCTGCGATCAGTTGATCGGCCGGCAGGTCTGCGCCGTGGTGAACTTCCCGCCGCGGCAGATCGGGCCTTCATCAGCGAGGTGCTGACGCTCGGCATGCCGGACGAGGACGGGGCGGTCGTGCTGATCAAGCCGGACTTCAAGGTGCCGAACGGCGGCAGGCTGTTCTGATGCCCAGCCATTACTACACGGTGGGGTGGGAGCAACTGCACCGCGATGCGAAGGCGCTGGCCTGGCGGCTGATCGACAAGGGAGGGGGCGGCCGTTCGTCGGGGATCGTCGCGGTGACACGCGGCGGGCTGATTCCGGCGGCCATCGTCGCGCGCGAACTGGAGTGCCGGCTGGTCGAGAGCGTGTCGATCCTGACCTATGGCGGCGATTCAGCCGACATCGCGCGCCACGCCCGTGGTCACCAAGCCTCCCAGCGCGGCAGGTGACGGCACCGGCTTCCTGATCATCGACGACCTGGTGGATACCGGCACCACCGCGCGGGTGGTCCGCGCGTTATTGCCGAAGGCTCATTTCGCCTGCATCTATGCCAAGCCGGCGGCGCGCGAGGCGGTGGACACCTTCATCACCGAGGTGTCCCAGGACACCTGGATCCTGTTTCCCTGGGACACCGAGCCGCAGTTCGTTGAGCCGCTGGTGCGTCGCGGGGGGCGCTGAGCGGGCGTCGCGTCAGCGGTGCATGGCGGCGACCGGCGGGGGCGGCGACACGACGAAATTCCGTGCATGCGGCTGCCAGGCGGCCAGCGCCACCACGCCGACGATGCAGACCAGCGTCACCGCTGAGCGGCGCACCCTGTTGCCGGCCCCGTCGAAGTCCACCTCATTCAGCCGGATGAAGGCGGAGTCCGATCCACCACATCGTCCGGGCGCACGAAGTCCGATGTCCGATGCATTTGTTAGCTCCCTCGTTGTCCCGCGCGACCGCGGGAATGAGTGGGATCAGAATGCGGGGACGGCGGGCGCGGCGCGGTGAAGCGGGTCACAGGGGACGATATTTTTGCTTGGCCGCCCGTCGATTCCCGCCGCCTTCGCACAGAGGCGCTAACACGACCTTGACGGCAGTTGCATCGTCACGCCCCGCCTTCTCTCGCTGTCATGCCGTTCCGGTTCCAGTGCTACCGACCCCCTTCCTTCACGGCTCTTCGCGACCTTCGCGTTCGCCGTTCCGACGAACCGCCCTCCACCGGCCTGACCGGAGTCTGTCCGTCACTGGGTGGCCGGCTCGCGGGCGACGCGGACCTTGTCCACGCGGCGGCCGTCCATCGCCAACACCTCGAAGCGCCAGCCGCCGAACACGATCCGGTCGCCCTCGCGTGGAACTCGCCGCAACAGCGCCAGCAGCAGGCCGCCGAGCGTGTGATAGGTGCCCTCGGACGGCAGATCCGGCAGATCGAGGCGGGATTTCAGCTCATCGGCCGGCATCATCCCGTCCATGACAAGCGCCGCATCGCTGGGCGTAGCGCCGGGCGGGCTGGTTTGCGGGGCGGCGTCGGTGGGGTCGCCGACAATCGCCTCCAGCACGTCGGCGGCCGTGATCACGCCTTCGAAGCTGCCGTATTCGTCCATCACCAGCGCCATGCCGAGCGGATCGGATTTCAGCCGCTCCAACGCGTCCAGTGCGGTGACGGTATCCGGCACCACGATGGGCTGGCGCAGCGCGGCGCCGACCGACAGGTCGCCGCCTTCCAGGATGCGGTCGAGCAAGTCCTTCGCCTGCACCACCCCCACCACATTGTCCACCGAGCCGTCGCACACCACGAAACGCGAGTGCGGCGCGGCCTTCAGCGTGGCGGCGATGTCCTTGCGGGTATCGGTGCGGTCGATCCACACCAGCTCGGTGCGCGGCGTCATGATCGCCCGCACCGGCTTGTCGGCCAGCCGCAGCACGCGCTCGATCATGTCGCGTTCCTCGGTTTCCAGCACGCCGGCCTGGGCGCCTTCGACCAGCAGCGCCCGAAGCTCTTCCTCGGTCACCGTCTGCGTGGTCGGCCGGGAGAAGCCGAACAGCCGCAGCACCAGCGAAGAGGAATGCCCGAGCAGCCAGACCACCGGTCCGACGATCCGGGCGATCGTGGCGATCGGCACCGCGACCCTGGCGGCCATCGCTTCCGGGCGCCGCAGCGCAAGCTGCTTGGGTACCAGTTCGCCCAGCACCAGCATCAGATACGTGGTGACCACCACCACGATCGCCAGCGCCAGCGTTGAAGCCGCCGCGGGCGCCAGCGAGAGGGCTTCGAACCAGTTCTGCACGTGCTCGGCGATGCGGGCGCCGCCGAACACGCCGACGAACACGCTGACCAAGGTGACGCCGACCTGGACGGTGGGAAGGAAGCGCTGCGGGTCCTCGGCCAGCGTGCGGGCGGTTCTGGCGCCGGAAACCCCCTTGCGCTCCAGCACGGCCAGCCGCGCCAGACGGGCCGAGACAAGGGCGAGCTCGCTGAGCGAGAACAGCCCATTGATCCCGATCAGCACGAAAAGCACGACGATCTGGATCGCGAATCCCATCAGCTCCGCCCAGGGCCTTGCATCCGCCGTGACACCAACAGCCATGACCTGGCCCGTGCGGGAAGGCCGTTCCCCCTCCGCCCGGTGCTTGCCGGGAGAGGGAGGGTGAGGGGCTATCCCCATCTCGCCACCCTGGCACGGAGAAGCAGCCTCTGGCCCTTCGGGCGGCTGCGTAGCATATGCCGGCATGATCAATAAGGTCGGGGGGCGCCGATGCCGGTGATTGCGATCGTGCTCGGGGTTGCCGGAGTGGTGCCGGTCATCGTGTGCGGGCTGGGAGCGATGGGGCCCGGCACCGGGGCGAACAACATGCTGGCCGCGCTGGTCGCCTATGGCGCAGTGGTGCTGTCGTTCCTCGGCGGCATGCAGTGGGGATTCGCGCTGCTAGCCGGGACGAAACCACGGGCGCAGCGCTGGCGGCTGGCGCTGGGGGTAGTGCCGTCGCTGGTGGGGTGGGCGGCGCTGCTGGCCGGGCTGGTGTTGTGGAACTGGGTCGCGCTGGCGCTGCTGGCGGCCGGGTTCATCGGGACGATCGTTGCGGAGCACCAGGCGATGCAGCGCGGGTTGGCGGTTCCGGGTGGCTATCTGTGGCTGCGCTGGGGACTGACGCTGGTCGTGGTGGCGATGCTGGTGACTGTGCTGACGCTGCGACTGCTGGGGGTGACGGTGGTGGTGTGAGGGCGATCGGGGGCCGCGCTGGCGATCGCCGGAGGCGGTCTTCGTTCCTGCGCGCCAGATCGGGCAACATGGATCGCGACCGGACAGCCGCTACCTATGCAGGCTGCCATTTCGATGGACGAAGCGCCGAACATCCGGATAGACGCTTTCGCCGGAATTCGGGCGTGAGGCCAGGGAGAGGACTTGCTGGGCTTGTGCAATCGCCATGCCGGGGAGATAGTTTGGGTGCACGGCAAGGGCCAGCCGGCGCTCTTTCCGTTCGCAGAAACAGCAGGAGCGTAAGATATGCATCGCCGCGCACTTCTCTCCGCCGCCGTTATCGCGTTCACGCCGATGCCAGCGATGGCGGATGAAAGCATTTCCGGACAATGGCAAGCCAATCTCAGTCACAACGTGATCATCGCCATGGACGTGCTGGCCGATGGTCATTGGGCCAGCCAGACGGTGCAGAGCAACAAGGTTGTGGCTGAGATGGCAGGGTCCTACGAACAGAAAAATGCCAGCGCCACCACCGGCACGCTTGTTTTCACCCCGGTGAAATCGAAAACCACTGAGGAACACGGCGCTGCTCAGGTCGAGGAAGACAAATACACGCTGGAGCAGGGTGGGAAGGTGCTACGGCTGGTTTCCAACCAACATGATGTGATGGTGTTCCACAAGCAAGCGTATGCCAAGTGAGATGGAGGGATCATCGATGCGATATGCACTTATCATCGCGGCAACAGTTTTGAGCCTCACTGCGGCCGCCCCCTCAGCGAACGCGATCGGCTGCCTGTCCGGCGGCGCTGCGGGAGCCGTGGCGGGTCACATGGCGGGTCATGGCGTGCTCGGCGCTATCGGCGGGTGCATTGCCGGACATGAATGGAATAAGCACCAGATGAGCCAGAAAGCAATGCAGAACCAACAGGACTACGTCCAGAGTCGGCAACAGAAAGATCCGAATTATCGTAATCCTTGGCAGAACTGATTTGATGGACGAGGTTCGAGAATGTCTTCGCCAAGCCAGCCTGTGCTCCGGGATTGGTTACGATACCACCTCGTCCGTCACCACCTTGAAGCCCGCCAGCTCGGTGCTGCCGAAATTGGTTGACAGCGCAACGTCCGCGGCATCGCGCCCGCGCGCCATCAGGATGCGTCCGATACGAGGATGGTTGTGCCGCGCGTCGAACACGTACCAGCGGTCGCCCAGGTAGGCTTCGAACCAGCCGCTGAAATCCATCGGTGCGTCGGACACGGGAACCCCGATGTCCCCCAGATAGCCTGTGCAATAACGGGCGGGAATGTTCATGCAGCGGCAGAATGCGATCGCCAGATGGGCGAAGTCCCGACAGACGCCCTGCTGCTCGATGAAGGCCTCCCGCGCGGTCTTGGTCGGGCGCGCGTGCTCGTAGCCGAAGCGGATGCGCTGGTTCACGTACGTGCAGATCGCCTGGACCCGCTCCCATCCGGGCGGCACCGCGCCGAACAGCGACCACGCCGTGTCGGACAGCAGATCCGTCTCGCAGTAGCGGCTGCCGAGCAGGAAGACCAGCGCATCGTTCGGCAGGTCCTCCACCGGGTGCTGCACAGCACCGGGCGCGCTGGTATCCGGCGCCCCGGAATCCTGCACGACGAAATCGTTGGTAATGGTCAGTCGCCCGCGCGGCGCCACAATGCGGGTGCAGAGATTGCCGAACCCGTCGTGGTACTGCGTGGATGCAATCGCCGGATCGAAGGCGATCCGGTCGGGGCTCAGCAGGTCGGGCGTGCGGGACGGATGCACGCTCAGCACCAGCAGCATCGGGGTCGGCTGGGGGCATTGGTAGATGATCTCGTATCCGGCGCGGATGTGCATCGCATCGTTCTCCTGTCAGGCACGAGCCGCGCCGGGCCGGCGGGACGGTGGTGCGGCCTCATTCGCCGGCAAGGCGGGCGGTGCCGCGGTGACCGCGACCTCCACGGTCATGCCCAGGCAGTCGGCTGGAAACCCGGTCCAGGTGCCGGACAGCGGCACCGCCTGGCGGGGGTCGCGCACCACGGCGACGCGGATCAGGTCGCGGTTGCCGACGATCCCGTTGGTCGGGTCGAATTCGATCCAGCCGGCGCCAGGCAGATAGACCTGCACCCAGGCGTGCGTCGCGCCGCCGCCGATGCGGCTTTCGCCGGACGGGCTATACAGGTAGCCTGAAACGAAACGCGTGGCGAGGCCGAGCGAACGCACCGCCTCCAGCATCAGCACCGCGAAATCGCGGCAGCTTCCGCTGCCGAGCTTCAGGGTGCGGGTCGGGTCCTGCATCCCCTGCTCTTCGCGGGCGACGTAGGTGAAGCCCTGCCGGATCGCCAGGGTGATCCTGACCAGCAGGTCCTGCGTGTGGATCAGCCCGTCGCGCGGCAGGAATTGCCGCGCCCAATGGTCCACTTCGCGGTCGGGGTCGGGGGCGTAGCGCTCGATCGAGCGCAGCAGGTCGGGCATTTCGTCCGCGCCGTAGGTGAACGGCCAGGTTCGCGCGTACTCCTCGATTTCGAAATCCAGCTCCCGGTCGGCGTGATGGTCGAGCCGGATCGTGCTGTCGAACCGCAGCTCGCGCGCCCGTCCGGAAAACCGGGCGATGGCGACGCAGTTGCCGAACACGTCGTGCACCCAGCGCAGGCTTGCCGGATGCGGGGTGATCTCCAGCTTCAATTCGAGCAGACGCTGGTCGTGGCTGTCGCGCGGGCGGAACATCATCCGGTGCTCGCCGAACGCCACCGGCTGGCGGTAGCGGTAGGTGGTGACGTGATGGACCGTAAGGACTGGCATCACGGCACCGTTCGCGATGACGATTGGCTTTGGGACTGGCCCGTCAGTTGACCTTCCCTTTGGGGCGGCCCGATGCCGAAAAAGCTGGACGCCAGGTCGCGAGTGATGGCGATGAGCTGGCGCTGGATGTCGTCGAGGAATTCGTGCAGGCCCTGTCTGAGAATTTCCGCGATGGTCAGCGTGCTGAGCAACGCACGCAGCCAGTCGAGCTGCTCGGCCGCGCCGGTGCCGCCTGGAAGCCGGTGTGCGCGCCGGAGCTCGATCAGCAGCGCCTCGATCTCGCAGACGCACAGGAACACCGAGCGCGGAAAGTTGCGATTGAGCAGCAGGAATCCGGCGACCGCGCCCGGAGTGATGCCGCTCGGGTGCTGCCGGCGATAAGCATGATACCCGGCCGCCGAGCGCAACAGCGCATTCCACTGGCCGATGTCCAGGAATGATCCGACATCCTCGGCGTGCGGCAGCAGCAAGTGGTATTTCATGTCGAGCAGCCGGGTCGTCTGGTCAGCGCGCTCGATATAGCGGCCGAGCTGATAGAAGCACCAGCCCTGGTCGCGATAGAACGTGCCCTCGGTAATTCCCGTGTGGGTCTGGCAGGCTTCCTTGATTTCGCGGAACAGGTCGGTCAGCCGCTCCGGGGCGAGCTCCGCTTCCTGGATCGCACTCAGCCGGTTGTGGAACACATTGAGCTGCACCCACATTTCGGTGGAGATCAGCGGGCGTAGCGCGCGTGCGTTGTCGCGGGCGGCGCGAATGGCGCTGACGATCGAGCTCGAATTGCCGGAATCGGTGACATAGAAGCGCAGCACGGCCTCGGCGGTGGCTTCGGCGTGGCGTTCGTAGAAGGCGTCCTCATCGGCGTGCAGGTGCACGATGGATTCCCAGTTCTGGTCGCCCCTGGCGTCACGGGTGAAGGTTTCGTTCACATCCAGGATGCGGGCGAGGTTCTCGGCCCGCTCGACATAGCGGGCGAGCCAGAAGATGCACTCCGCGGAGCGCGCGAGAAGGACTTCACTCAAGGACCCAGGTGTCCTTCGATCCGCCGCCCTGGGACGAATTCACCACCAGGGAGTTTTTGCGCAGCGCCACGCGGGTCAAGCCGCCCGGCAGCACCCAGGTCTTTGCCCCGGTGACGGCGAACGGGCGCAGATCGACGTGGCGCGGCTCGACGCCGCCTTCGACCAGGGTGGGCGAGACCGACAGGCTGATGCAGGGCTGGCTGATGTAGTTGGCCGGATCGGCGAGAAGCTGCGCGCGGCAGGCATCGAGTTCCTGGCGGCTGGCGCGCGGGCCGATGGTGATGCCGTAGCCGCCCGCCTCGCCACCGGCTTGACCACCAGTTGGTCCAGGTGATCGAGCGTGTAGCGCAGCGCCGACGGTTCGCGGCAGATGTGGGTTTCCACGTTCGGCAGGATGGCGTCTTCATCCAGGTAGTAGCGGATGATACGTGGCATGTAGGCATAGACCGCCTTGTCGTCGGCGACGCCGGTGCCGACCGCGTTGGCCAGCGACACATTGCCGGCGCGGCAGGCCCGCATCAGCCCGGGCACGCCAAGCGCGCTGTCGGGCCGGAAGGCTTCGGGATCCAGGAAGTCATCGTTGATTTGCCGGTAGATCACATCGACCGGCGACAGCCCGCCGGTGGTGCGCATGAAGACGCGATCGTTGGCAACCGTAAGGTCGCGGCCTTCGACCAGCGGCACGCCCATTTCCCGCGCCAGGAACACATGCTCGAAAAAGGCCGAGTTGTAGGTGCCGGGGGACAGCAGGACGATGCGCGGATCGTCGCGGCCGATGTGGGCTTACTTCGCGCAGCGCGGCGGCGAGCTGCAGGCCGTAATTTTCTACCGGGCGGAGGCCGATGCCGTTGAGCAGGTCAGGAAAAGTCCGCAGCATCAGGTTGCGGTTCTCGATCACGTAGCTGACGCCGGACGGGGTCCGCGCGTTGTCCTCCAGCACCAGGAAGCGGCCGTCGGTCGTCACGCACGATGTCGATGCCGCAGACGTTCACGTAGGTCTTGTGGGGCAGGTCGATGCCCTGCATGAGCGGGCGGTAGTTGGCGTTGCCGAGCAGCAGGTCGGCCGGAACGATGCCGTCCTTCAGCAGTTTCTGCTCGTGATAGAGGTCGTCCAGCAACAGGTTCAGCGCGGTGACGCGCTGGATCACGCCGCTTTCGATGACGCGCCAGTCGGCGGCGGACAGCACGCGCGGGATCACGTCGAACGGCAGGATGCGGTCGATCGCTTGCTTGTCGGAATAGACGGTGAAGGTGACGCCCTGGTCGAACAGGCCGGCCTCGGCCTTGGCGGCGCGCGGATTTCAGGGCGTCGATCGAGAGCGCGGCCAGGCGGTTGCGGATGGGCTGGTTGGCAGCGCCGCGCAGCATCTCGCAGTAGAAGCCCGCGGGGTCGTAATCGGCCAGGACGGATTGGGTCATGCGGCGGACTCTCGGCATCAACAGGTCGCCGCTTGCCTTTCATCGCCCACGACCGACCCGCTCCCCGCTGGTTGAAGATTGCGCATGATAGCGTCTTTTATCGTACCAGCGTCAATTGCTATTGACAGGTTCGCCTCCCTGCGCCTCCCGCTAACGGCCGGAGGGGCGAGACCGCCTCGGCCGTTCGGCAATCCTCCTCATGCGACTTATCGCACACAGGAGAGAGCGAGTCGCCCGCCTGGCCAAGCGGATGCACCGGTCAATTTCGCTGGACGGATCTCGCCGTGCCGATCGTAATCGGCATCTTTACTCCGGGCCTGTGGAATCGAATTGCCGGCCGGGAATGGTCCCAGCCGGCGAACACGGAGGTATCATGGTGCAGCGCACGCACAGACGCCTGCCGGTTAATCATGATCGCTTTGATTGTCAAAATCAAGGTGATCCGTGTGACCCGGTAAGCGTAAGTCCCGGCCGGCCCCGGCCGGCCGGGCACCTTCGCCGGTTCGGCCTGCACGCTCATCGAGACGCTTTGCCACGGCGCCAACGCGCCTACCCCTTGCTGATATTCCAGAACGCCAGCACGTTCGACCTCAGCACCCCCGATGACATCGGTCCGCCACAGGAACGGCTGCACGAACTGGCCGAGCGGCAGATACGGCAGCACCTCCCACAATCTCCGGTGCATGTCCTCCAGCAGTGCCATGCGCTTCGCCGGATCCGGCTCACGGATGTAGCGCAGCCGCATGTCCTCCTCCACCTGATCGCACGGCCAGCCGTAGAAGTTCTTGCCGTCGCAGGTGGTGATGGTCGATGGGCTGGTCAGCGGGCTGGCGAGTTGCGCCCCGTTCGCACTGGTATGGAACAGGTTCCAGCCGCCCTTCGCCGGGGCATCCTTGTTCTGCCGGCGGGTCGCCACGCTGCCCCAATCCGATAGTTGCAGATCGACCTTGAAGCCGATCTTCTGCAACAGATCGACAGTGACCAGGCTCATCCGCTGATACGCGGGAATATCCGAGCCGCCGATCAGCACCACCGGCGTGCCGTCATAGCCGGACTCGCGGACCAGCTTGCGGGCCAGGTCGAGGTCGGGCTTGCGGTATGCCTCGGACCCGATCTCGGTGCCGTTGGGGCTGCCGCAGACCCAGAACGCATAGCATTCGTGCCAGTATTTCGGGTCGCCGTAGGCCGCCGACATGTAGTCGTTCTGGTTCATTGCGTGGCCGACCGCCTGGCGCGCCTGCAGGTTGTTGAACGGCGGCCAAAGTTCGTTGAAGCGCAGCACGGCGTAGGATTCCAGCGGCCACACCTCGCCGATGACGATGTTGCTGTCGTGCTCCACCGTCGGCAGCAGATCGAGCGGCGGGGCGTCCAGCATATCGACTTCGTTGTTCTGCAACGCGGCGAAGGCGGTGGACGGGTCGCGAATGATGATCCACTCGACGCGATCGACCTTCACCACCTTGCCGCCGGCAAAGCCGCTGGCGGGTTCGGATCGGGGCACGTAGCCGTCGAATTTCTCATAGACCAGCTTCGGCGCCGGGCACGTATTCGGCTTCGACGAAGCGGAACGGCCCGGAGCCGATGCGGTCGCGCACCGGCTTGTACGGGTCGGTCATGGCGTCCTTCTCGCGCATGATGGCGCCGACCACGCCGTTGCTGCCGCCGAGCAGGAACTCGGTGAAGGCGTACGGTTGTTTCAGGCGCAGGCTGAAGCTGCGGTCGTCGATGCGCTGATACGCGACGATCAGCTTGGCAAGGATCTGGTTCTGCGTGTCGCGCACGAACATGCGCTTCAATGACGGGATCACATCGCGTGTGGTGACGTCGCTGCCGTCGTGGAACTTCAGGCCGCGGCGCAGCGTGAAGGTGTACAGCAGCTTGTCGTCGGACAGTTTCCAGTCATCGACCATCTGCGGCTGCACGTTCATCTTGTCGTCCCAGCCGAACAACTGGTCGTACACCATGGCGCCGTGCATGGTGACGTTGTTGACCTGGGCGAATACCGGATCGAACGACTGCGGCTCGGCCTGGGGAACGACGCGCAGGATTTTCTGGCCGGATGCGGCGGCGGCGGCGGCGTTGGGCCGTGCCGGCGGCCACGGCGGCCGCGGTACCAGCAACAAAAGCGCGTCTGCGGAGCATGCGGATGACCTCCTGGCGTCAACGCCGGTGCCGGTGCTGCGCCGGGGTGATGCTATCACCTTCGCAGCGCCGGCGTACACAGTCTCGGCGGTCCGTCACATGAACCGCAGCGGGGGGTCGGCAAACGGATTTCCACCTTTCGCGGGAATGGACGGCAGGAGGGCGATGGGAAATGACGGCAGATGCCCGCAGTCGGACGGCATACACTCGCATTTCGAGATTATTCTCGATTTCCTGCGATGGTTTATGCTTTGTTAACGGCGTTCCAAGCAACGAGGTGGCGCCGTGGCCAATCCGGCAATCGCTCAGGTCATCCCCTTCCCGGCCCGACAGACCCATTCGCCGGGATCCGACCGACTCAACACAACGCTCGACACGCTCTGCGATGCGCTTGCGGCGCAGCAGGACGCGGTGACCGAATGGCGCGGCACGCTCGATGAGTTGCGGGGCGCCCTTCTCGGGCTTGGCAACGCGACGCTGAGCTACCGCCAACGACTGTCGGCGCTGGACCAGGAGATCGGCCAGTTGCATGGCCAGACGCGGCGACTGGAACGCTGGGCCGACACCTTGATGGAACTGCGCTGATCAGGCGCGGTCGGCCTCGGTGAAGAATTTCTGGCCCTCGGCAAAGTGGTTCGGGCTCATGAACACGCCCAGGATCAGCGCGCCGTTCGGTGCGTGCGCCACGTGCGTGTTGCCGCGCGGACGCCAGACGAAATTGCCGGCCGTGCAGACGCCCTCGTCGTCCTCGAGGCTGCCTTCCAGCACGTAGGTCATTTCGACGCCGGTGTGTTCGTGCAGCGGCACCACGGCACCAGGCGCAAGGCGGAACAGCAGCGTCGAAAGCCCGGTGGCGTCGGAATACAGCACTTTGTGCTCGATTCCGGGGAATTTGGAGGTTTCCCAAGGCATGCCGACCACGTCGAGATAGCAAGACGGGGGCGACGGTGCGTCGGCCAGCAGCCGTCGGCGCATGGCGGTGTTGGGTGCGGCGGCAACATCGTCGGGCATCGGATCGGTCCTCCGAGTTGATCGCCGGCCCGATGATCGATCAACGGTGGCCGGAGTTAAGCATTCCGGGAAGTCTGGTAGTCCTACTGCGTTGCAAACCTCCCGGGCTGGCTGAACTTTGCGTTTGCGGCGACGCGGTTGCGGTGTGATACGGAAAGAGATTCGACCGCCGGGAGGGCAGGATGGATTTCTTCGCGATGGATCGGGGACCGAAGCCCGGTTCCGGGCCTACGCGGCCGGTCTGGCGTCGGTTCTCGGGCATGCCGATCGGGTCAGACCGTTTGAAGACTACTGTATCGGACTGATTTCGACCGAGGGCCGCAAGAGCGTCGAACCGCTGGCGGCGGTGACTGCGCCGGAGCGGGCCGCGGCGCAGCACCAATCACTGCTGCATTTTGTGGCGCAGGCGCCTTGGTCGGACCAGGCGCTGTTGACCCGTGTGCGCGAACGGGTGTTGCCATCGATCACCCACGACGAGCCGATCCAGGCCTGGATCCTCGACGACACCGGGTTTCCCAAGAAGGGCAGCCATTCGGTGGGGGTGACCCGGCAATACTGCGGCCAACTGGGCAAACAAGAGAACTGTCAGGTGGCCGTCAGCTTGTCGGTAGCGACCCATCGGGCCAGCCTGCCGGTGCATATCGGCTATATCTGCCGAAGGACTGGGCCGATGATCCGGGCCGCCGGGCTGCGGCCGGCGTGCCCGAGGACATTGCGTTTCAGACCAAACCGGAAATCGCGCTGCAGCAGATGCGCCAAGCCCACGCGGATGGCCTCCCGGCGGCGGTGGCACTGATGGAGCCGAGGTATGGCAATGACACCAAACTGCGTGCCGGGATCACTGAACTCGAGCAGCCGTATGTGGCCGGCATCCTGCCCACCACGGCGGTCTGGCGGCCCGGCGAGATGTCGCTGCCGCCGGCGCCCTGGTCGGGCCGCGGCCGGCCGCCAACACGGCTGCGCCGTGACGACGCGCATCGCCCGGTTTCTCGGCCAGGGTGCTGGCAGTGGAACTGGCCGCCGATGCCTGGCAGCAGATCATCTGGCGGGACGGGAGCAACCAACCGCTGAGCTCGCGCTTTACTCGCCTGCGGGTGCGCCCGGCGCATGATGACGCCAGGCGGAGCGAACCGGCGGCGGAAGAGTGGCTGCTGATCGAATGGCCGGAGCAGGGAGTGAGCCCGATCACTACTGGTTTTCGACCCTGCCGGCGGACATCACGTTCGAACGGATGGTCGATCTCACCAAGCTACGCTGGCGGATCGAGCGCGACTACCTGGAATTGAAGCAGGAGGTCGGGCTCGGTCATTACGAAGGGCGTGGTTGGCGCGGCTTTCACCATCACGCAAGTCTTTGCATCGCCGCTTACGGCTTCCTGGTCTCCGAAACGGAGACCATCCCCCCCTCAGGACCTGCCCGCGCCTGGAGCGGCCGGCGACCTGCCGTTCCCGAAGGTTATCGGCCCAGAGGAGCTGCCGTTGCGTTCGCAACGGCACGTGCCGAATTCGATCGCCACGTTGCGCGTCCGTCTCGCACGAGTTCTGGTTCGCCTCCTGCCGAGATGCCCATGCTGCGGGCGGCGGCGGCAAACGTCGCTGCGGCGCAATGAGTGACGCAGTAGGAGTAGTGACCCAGTTTGAAATCAGGCGACGCGGCGGTATCCATTTATGAAAGCCGAAATGTATGTCCCGAGCACCCCAAAAGCGAACCCGGCGGAAAACACATTTAGGCCGTGCAGCCGGGACATTCCTGCTTGCCATGCTATGCCGTTGACTACGGCAAGAACGATAACGACGCCGATCCCGTAAGCCGTAAGCGTGCGCATTTGACAACCCCTCTTTCTGGTCGCCCCGTCACACACGGTTCGATCATAGATGCATTCCAACTGAGGCACTACCGGAAGTCTCGGATCAGGGCGCGTTCGGCCGCACGGTCACACCCTGCGCGCGAAGCTGGTCGAGCACGGTCTTCGCGCCGGAATTGCCGGATTCCGCCAGTTTCGCGGTGTCGGCGGCGAGCGTCTGGAACTGGGTGCGGACCTTGTCGGCCTGCTCGAGGCTGGTTGCCTGGGCGGCCCGGATGGCGACCAGGCTGCCGTGCTCCTGCACCAGCCGCTCGGTCTGGAAGGCGGTGATCAGGAAGAAACCGGCGACGATCAGGGCAACCGGGATCTCGATGCGGATGGTTTCGGGCATGCTTCAGGGCTTCGGCGCGGGCGTTGCCGGGCCGGCAAGGGGGCGCGGCCAATGGGGCGGCGGCCGATGGGGCGTTAGGGGAGTGGCCGGCGCGGCGGAGGCCTGGGGGACGCCGGCGCGCTTGAGCAGGTCCTGGATCTGCGCGTCGTTGGCGGTGTCGGCCTGTGCTACCAGGGCGCGGGCCAGCACATTGGTGACGGCTTCGAGCTGGGCGGCCTGGGCGAGCTGCTGCTGGCGCTGGTTAACCTCGGCCTGGGCGGTCTGGTCCACCACGGCAAGCACGATGTTCACGATGACCAGCACCAAGCTGACCCCGGCCAGCAGCGTGGCCCATTGGATCAGCCGCTGGCCCTGCGGGGCGGCCGGCGGTCGGCCTCATCATGCGTGTGCGCTCCGGAGCGGGACAACCACGCATACCGGCATCCCCGGCGGTGTGCAATCGGCGGCCCGGGCGCGTATTTGATCTGTTGCCGAATCCTGTGCCGAATCCGAGACTCCCAGCAGCTTCCCGGCTATGCTTGCGCTCCCGCACGAAGAGGGCCCCGAGTTCATGGCTGTCGCTGCCAGATCTGCTTTGGGCTCCCCATCGAACCGGGCCGCCGCTTTGCCTCGCCGGCGATTCGCGACCTGATGCAGCGGCGCGCGGCGGAGCTGGGCGGGTTTGGCCTGGGGCTGCTCGGGTTGGCGCTGCTGGTGGCGCTGGCCAGCTACAACCCGTCCGACCCCAGCCTGAACACGGCCACCGCGCAGACCGCGACCAATCTGGCCGGGCCGGTCGGCGCGAGTCTGGCCGATCTGCTGCTGCAGGGCTTCGGGGTGGCCGGCGCGTTGCCGGGTCTGGCGATGCTGGCATGGGCCTGGCGGATCGCGTCGCAGCGGGGGCTCGGCAGCATGGCGGCGCGGCTGGCGGTGACCGGGGCGGCGATGCCGGTGCTGGCCGCGGCACTGGAAGCGGTGCCGCGGCTGCGGTCGGTCGCTTGGCCGACCATGGCCGGGCCGGGCGGAGCGGTCGGGCGGGTGCTCGCCCCGGCGATGCTGGACGCCGGACAGGGCCTGCTGGGGCCGGCCGGCGCGGTGCTGGTCTGGGTACTCGGGTCGGCCTTCGCGGTCACGCTGGCGCTGCTGGCGCTTGGGCTGTCGGGGGCGGAGTGGCGGGCGGGCTGGCGGTTCGTCGCGCGGATCGCGCGGTTTTCGGTGTCCACCGGCTGGAGCGCGGCGATCGTGCTCGGGCGCGTCGGCGGGGCTGGCGCCGGACTGGCCGGTTTGCTGCGCCGGCGGTGGGCGCCGGGTCGGGATACAACGGAGCGGGATGCGGCGGGCCACGAGGCGAACCGCGGCGCGGCACCTGGGCTGACCGGCCGTCGCGAGCCAGCGGGTGACGGAGCTCGTGCAGCGGCGGCATTCGGCCAGGCGATGCCGGGCGGCGGCCAGCCCCGACCATCCATCCGGCGCGGGGGACCTCTGCGCAAGCCCATGCAGGAAAGCCTGCCGCTGGCGGAAGCCGGCTGGCGGTTCCCGTCGCTGTCCCTGCTGAAGCCGGCGCCGGCTGCGCGCCGCGACCGGCCCGAGCACGGAGGCGCTGGAGGCCAATGCGCGGCTGCTGGAGACGGTGCTGTCGGATTACGGCGTGCAGGGCAGCATCGTGGAGATCCGGCCGGGGCCGGTGGTGACGCTGTATGAGCTGGAGCCGGCGCCGGGCATTCGCAGCGCCCGGGTGATCGGGCTGGCCGACGACGTGGCGCGCAGCCTGTCGGTGACGGCGGTGCGCATCGCGACGGTGCCCGGGCGCAACGTGATCGGCATCGAGGTGCCGAATGCGAAGCGGGAGACGGTGTTCCTGTCGGAGATCCTGGCGTCCGAGGATGTGCAGAAGCATCCGGGGCGGCTGGCGCTGGCGCTGGGCAAGGAGATTTCGCGGCGCGCCGATCGTGGCCGACCTGCAGCGCATGCCGCATCTGATGATCGCCGGGACGACCGGGTCGGGCAAGTCGGTCGGCGTGAACGCGATGATCCTGAGCCTGCTGTACCGGCTGTCGCCGGATCAGTGCCGGCTGATCCTGATCGACCCGAAGATGCTGGAACTGTCGATGTACGAGGGCATTCCGCACCTGATGGCGCCGGTGGTGACGGAGCCGGCGAAGGCGGTGACCGCGCTGAAGTGGACGGTGCGGGAGATGGAGCGGCGCTACCGGGCGATGAGCCAGCTCGGGGTGCGCAATATCGGCGGCTACAACGACCGGGTGGCGGAGGCGCGGGCGAAGGGCGAGGTGGTGACGCGGCGGGTGCAGACCGGGTTCGACCCCGATACCGGCCGCCCGACGTTCGAGGAGCAGCCGCTGACGCTGGAGCCGCTGCCGTTCATCGTGGTGGTGGTCGATGAGATGGCCGACCTGATGATGGTGGCGGGCAAGGAGATCGAGGCGGCGGTGCAGCGGCTGGCGCAGATGGCTCGGGCGGCGGGGATCCACGTGATCATGGCGACCCAGCGGCCGTCGGTGGATGTGATCACCGGCACGATCAAGGCCAATTTCCCGACCCGGATCAGCTTCCAGGTGATCAGCAAGTTCGACAGCCGCGACGATCCTGGGCGAGCAGGGGGCGGAGCAGCTGCTGGGCCAGGGCGACATGCTGTACATGGCGGGGGGCGGGCGGATCACCCGCGTGCACGGGCCGTTCGTGTCCGACGAGGAGGTGGAGAAGGTGGTGGAGTTCCTGCGCGAGCAGGGCGAGCCGGCTTATGTGGAGTCGGTGACCGAGGCGGAGGACGACGATGGTGCCGCTGATTGCCGGGGCTGCTGGGCATCGAGGCGGCGAGAGGGAGCTTGTACGAGCAGGCGGTGGCGGTGGTGGCGCGGGAGGGGAAGGCGTCGACCTCGTTCATCCAGCGGCATCTGAACCTGGGCTACAACCGGGCGGCCAAGCTGATCGAGCAGATGGAGAAGGAGGGCGTGGTGGGGCCGGCCAACCATGTGGGCAAGCGGGAGGTGCTGATCCGGCAGGCGGTGGATTAGCCGATGTACATCGGGATTTGCGACGCGGGGCGGATGTACATCTGGCGTTAGGGGTTGGTTCATTTTTGGGCTGGTAACCGGGTGCGTGGCGGATCTGTACGACAGCCCGAAAACCCGGTCGCCTGGACCGTACGACAGAGGCAATCGAGATTGCCGTGTCGTACGACTGGGCAGTTCGGGGCGCGCCCGCATCGTACGTTTGGGTGCCCACACGGAGCGAAACGCTTGATCAACGGTAAATTCCGGTCGGCCGATCACACTGCTGTAATGTCCCCGGAACAGTTCATCGCCAAGTGGCGGGCCAATATGCGCACGGAGCGGCCGGCCGGCCAGGAGCATTTTATCGATATCTGCAATCTTGTTCACGAGCCGACGCCGAACACCGATGCGGACGGCAGCAATTATGCGTCGAGAAAGGAGCCACCAAGGCAACCGGAGGGGACGGTGGGCGGATGTCTGGCGCTGCGGCTGCTTCGCCTGGGAAACAAAGGGAAAGCACCGCGACCTGGATGCGGCGTATCGCCAGTTGCTGCAGTATTCCGGCGCGCTGAGCAATCCGCCGCTGCTGGTGGTATCCGATATCGAGCGGATCGTCGTCCGGCCAATGGACGAATGCTGTTTTCTGAACGACACGATCTGCTGCTCGGCGAACTGACGGATCCGGCGAAACGGCATCTGCTGAAAGCCGTCCTGTCCGACCCCGACCGGCTGACGTGCGAAACGCGCGACCAGCTGTTATCCAGCCTATCGGGGCCGCGTCCCGGGCGAGCAGATGCACTGCGCGCTCGATGAGGCGGTGGCGGCGGCGTATGGCTGGCCGGCCGATCTGCCGGAAGAAGAAGTGCTGGCCCGTCTGCTGGCGCTGAACCTGGAGCGCGGCAGAGCGCCGGACGAGGTGACGGGGAGGGAGGTGCCGTCGATGGGCGCAGGCGCTTGCGTATGCGGGAGCGCGCAGCATTAAAACGGGATCCTTCGGGTGCGGCGGTTGAGGCCGCGCCCGATACCCGCGCGGGTATCACGGCTATGCGACGCCTGGTCGTCCCACGCGGGCGAGGTGGACGTGATGGTTCCTGGCTGGCTGACCAAGCAGCGCGTGATGTTCGCGCTGGAACTGCTGGTGAACTTGGGCTGCCGTGGTGCGTATACACCTGGGCGAAGCCGCGCTATGGGGAGGTCCATGCGATCATGGCCTCGGCGGCTCCGCCGATCGTCTGGAGCGTGGTGGAATTTGCCCGCCGGCGGAAGGTGGATGCGCTGTCGGTGATCGTGCTGGGCGGCATCGGGCTTTCCCTGGTGGGGTTCGCTTTGGGTGGCTCGCCGCGGCTGCTGCTGATGCGGGAATTGCTGATCACCGGGCTGATCGGGGTGGCGTTCATCGTATCGGCGGCGATCAACCGGCCGCTGATCTATTACCTCGCCAGCGCGGCCATGCAGCGGCGGTCGGCGGACGAGGCGAATGAGTTCCGGGCCAGCGGGAGGAGCCGGGCTTCCGGCGGGCGATGACGGTGATGACCATCGTTTGGGGATGCGGGTTTGTTGCGGAAATGTGCGTGCGGGCGACGTTGGCATTCTCGATACCGGTCAGCCGGTTCCTGGTGGTTGGTCCGATCATCGGATACGGAACCATCGGGCTGCTGATGTGTGGACGTTGCTTTATGCGCGGGGCACGACACCGCGTAACGGCGCAGATGCCGTGGGGCGCCTCGTCGCGAACCAGGGAAGCCACCCTTTCGGCGGCTTTTGACAATACATCCCTCTTCTCACGGGGCACGGAGGTCTGATGCGATGTCGGGACAGCGCTTTTTCTGCCCTACCCAGCCCTTCGGTCGGATGGACAGAGCCCGGGGCATGCGCAAACAAATCAGCCACCAGCGCAACCAATC
>CAVXTC010000005.1:0-313396 GCA_963764525.1 uncultured Pseudomonadota bacterium
CTATTGAATTTGGCCCAGGAGTGCTGGCCAATTTTGGCCCACCCCCCGTCCCTCAACCTACGGTCACCCTGATCGATCAGGGGGCCTTTTGTGGACTGGAAAGCCAAAGTGGATTTGTTCGAGCAGCTCCGACGTGAGCATGAGTTTGGTATTGGCACGATCGCGGGCGTGGCCGCGAAGTTCGGTGTTCATCGGCGCGTTGTTCGCCGGGCGATTGCCGGTGCGCTGCCACCGCCGCACCATTACACGGAACGAAGCAAGCCGAAGCTGGGCGCGCTTGAGGCGTTCATCGAGCGGGTGCTCGAGGAGGATCGCCGCGCCCCGCGTAAGCAGCGCCACACGGCACGGCGGATTCATCGTCGGATCCTGACGGAATTCCCTGACGCTGCGGTCGCTAAGTCGACGGTGCGCAACCACGTCCGCGAGCGCAAACGTCAGCTGGGACTGCTGCGGCGCGAGACGTTCGTGCCGCAAAGCTACAGTTGGGCTCAGGAGGCTCAGGTCGACTGGTATGAAGCCTGGGTCGATCTCAGCAACGAGCGAACCAAGGTGCAGATTTTCACCATGCGCTCGATGGCCAGTGGCGCGGCATTCCACCGGGCCTACCTGCACGCCACACAGCAGGCGTTTCTGGAGGCACATGAGCACGCGTTCGCATACTTCGGCGGGGTGTTCCACCTGCTGCGCTATGACAATCTTGCCAGTGCGGTCCGCAAGATCCTGCGTGGCTACCGGCGGGAGGAGACGGTTCGGTTCATGGCGTTCCGCTCGCACTGGCGGTTTGCCGCCGAGTTCTGCACGCCTGGCGAGGGGCATGAGAAGGGCGGTGTCGAAGGCGAGGGCGGCTACTTCCGGCGCAATCATCTGGTGCCGGTACCGTGCGTCGCCGACCTCGATGCGCTGAACGCGCTGCTACTGACCGGCTGCCGCGCGGACGAGGCACGGGTGCTCGATGGGCGCACGCAGTCCGTTGGCGCGGCGCTGGCCGAGGAGCGGAGCCACCTGCTGTCCCACGTGACCGAAGGCTTCGACCTGGCCGATGTCGTGTTCCCACTGGTGGACAAACAAGGCTGCGTCGCGGTGAAGACCAACTTCTACTCAGTGCCAGCCCGCGCGGGCACTCGGGTGGAAGCGCGGGTCCATCCGCTGCATGTCGAGGTTTGGCACGCCGGCCGTCTGATTGCCCGCCACGAGCGGTGCCACAGCCGCCGCCAGCATATGCTGGATCTCGAGCATTACCTTGATGTGCTCAGCCACAAGCCCGGCGCGCTCGCCGGGTCCAAGCCGCTGGCGCAATGGCGCGCGGCCGGTCGCTGGCCCGCCTGCTATGACGCGTTGTGGGATCGGCTGCAGGCGCGGCACGGCAAGCAGAATGGCACTCGCGCCATGGTGGAGGTGCTCGGCCTGGGCCGGGAATTTGGCCATGACGCGCTGCGGACCGCAATCGCCGCCACGGTGTCGCTCGGCGCCTGTGATGTGGCGGCGGTGCGCTATTTGCTGACCGAGGCGGACCTGCACAAAGCCCGCCCCGTCCCAATTGATGTTGGCGTACTGGCCCGCTACGACCGGCCCATGCCGAGCGTTGTCGATTACGACACGCTGCTGATCTCCACACCCTGCGTCGGGAGCGCGTGATGCAGGATCTCCAGGACCAGGCCATTCGCCAGCACTGCAAGGCGCTGCGCGTGCCGACGATCGGCAGCCAGTTCGCCCGGTTGGCCGAGGCGGCTACCCGGGAGGGTCAATCCCATGTCGGTTATCTCGAGGCGTTGCTGGCGGCCGAGATGGAGGAGCGCGAGAGCCGGGCCATCACTCGGCTACTGCACGAAGCGAAGCTGCCGCGGATGAAGACCTTGGATGCGTTCGAATTTGAACGTTCCAGCGTCTCGGCCGCTCAACTGCGCACGCTGGCGGAAGGCGAATATGTGGCCAAGGCCGAACCAATCCTGTTGGTAGGCGAGGCGGGCACCGGAAAAACCCATCTGGCGACTGGGCTTTGCGTGGCCGCCTGTCGCCAGCGCCGGCGGGTGCGGTTCACCACGGCGACGGGGCTGATCAACGAACTGGCCGAGGCCGCGCACACCAACCAACTCAGCCGCGCACTCGGCCGATGGGAACGGCTCGACCTGATCTGTATCGACGAACTCGGTTATGTGCCGCTGGCCGAGACCGCGTGCGAACTGATGTTCCAGGTGATCGCCGACCGGGCAGAGAAAGCCGCGGTGATCGTCACCACCAACCTGCCGTTCTCCGAGTGGTCGCAGGTGATCCCCAATCCGCGGCTATGCAAAGCGCTGATCGATCGGCTCACCGACCAGGCGCACATCATTCCCACCGGCAAAGACTCGTATCGGTTCCGCCGTACCACGGCGCAGCGCAAGGCGGGGAAATCATGACAGGGAGGACAAGCAAAGCGCCGCTGACCTGCTGAGCGCGGTCTCGGCTCGGCTCAGCAGGTCAAACACCGGGGGGTGGGCCAATATTTGTCAGCACAAGTGGGCCAATATTCATTGTCACAGCCAGCTGCGCGTCGTCCGGTGCAGGAGCCTGACACCGACATCTTCTTCCAGCTTCCGGACCGCTGTTGAGGCCCTCCCCTTTTGGATGCCCAGGCTATCGGCCGCGTGGGTGAAGCTCCCCATTTCCGCTACCGTTATGAATATGAGGATGGGTTCGAGATTTTGCATTTTCGTGCCTCGGTATTGTTCCCTAAAGAGAGAACAGTGAGTTCGTTTTCTCGGTGTTTATCATGTCCATGAGGCACAGTAAGCTCCGAATATGGGATCCACCCATCGGAGAACGACAAATGTCCGAAACTATGAGCCTGCATCACGTGCCTGAAGCTATGACCTTGCATCACAGCCTGTGGGCCGGCCGGATAATGAGCGCGATTGTCGTTATCGCTTTGGTGGCAGACGGCACTATTCAGCTTTTCGCGCCGGCGCAGATCGCGAGCATGTTGCAGGAAACCGGGTTCGCGACGGAGCTGACCCGCGTCGTGGGTCCGATCATCCTCGCCTGCGCCATCCTTTACGCCATCCCGGCCACCGCCGTCCTCGGCGCGATCCTGGTGACGGGCTTTTTGGGAGGTGCCATCTGCGCCCATGTCCGCATTGGTGAGTTGGGGTCGCCGCCGGAAATCGTTTCCCTGCTTCTGGGCGCGATGACATGGGGCGGCCTCTACGCGCGCGATCCCCGTATCCGGGCCATTCTGCCGCTCATCCGTTGAACCAACAGGGGCAGTGCTCTGTCCCTCAAGATCAGGAGAAAACACATGTTTTTGGTAATGGGAATTACGGGAAAAGTGGGCGGCGCAACGGCAGAACATCTGTTGGCGCACGGCAATGAGGTACGCGCGCTCGTCCGCAATCGCGAGAAGGCGGCTAACTGGGCGAACCAGGGCGTGGAACTGGTAGACGGCGATTGGAATAATTCGGCAGCCATCGAGCAAGCGCTCAAAGGCGTCGAAGGCGCGTTCGTCATGTTGCCGGCGGTCTGGGCGCCCTCGCCCGATTACAAAGAAGCAAAGGGCGTGATTGCAAACTATGTCGAGGCGCTCACCAAGGAAGCGCCGCCGCGAGTGGTCGCCCTTTCGTCGATGGGTGCGAACAGAACCAGCGGGCTCGGGATGATCACGGCCTTGTCGCTTCTGGAGCGAGGTTTTCGCGACCTGACATCGCCAATCGCATTTGTGCGCGCAGGCGGCTTCTTCGAAAACTTCCTCTACGGCTTGCAGGTCGCCCAGGGCGGAACGCTACCGGTCTACTACAATCCGACAAACCGGAAATCGACCATGGTCGCGACGAACGACATCGGCGCGGAAGTCGCAACCCTTTTGACCGGGCCAGCGTGGTCAGGGCAGCGCGTCGTCGAGATTGGTTCGATGGTCAGCGCGGATGAAGTCGCGGAGCAATTGGGTGAGGTCCTGAATCTCGACGTGAAAGCCTTTGCAGTCCCGCGTGCAGGGTGGGCGGAAGCGTTCGAACAATTCGGCATCCCGAAGGGCCACACCGGACCTGCCGAAGAAATGTTTGAGGCCGTGAACGCGGGATGGATGGATGTCGGAGTCGAAGGATGCGGAGCACGTAGCGGGTACGACGTCCGCACGCGATGTATTCGAGGCTGCACAGAACGCCGCCAAGGCGTAAGTCCGGGACGGATCACGCATGAGACGGCGACTTCCCGCTTCTGCGTCGGACGCGTCGCGGGAAGCGCTCAGCAGGTCGGATCGCGTGGCGAGCCGGGTGAGGGCTGGTGCGGCGTGCCCTCACCCGCTCCGCCGCGCGGAGCGACCTCTCCCGCAAGCGGGAGAGGTGAACACCTACTTCAGCGAGGCCAGCAGCGCGTCCAGGTCGGGCTCCGTCTCCTCCGCCGAAGCGGGCGCGGTGTCGGCGTTCAGGCTGGCGAGCAGCGCATCGAGGTCATCACCGCCGTCGTTTGCAGCAGCCGGGGCTTCGGCTGCCGGTGTCTCGTCGGTGGCAAGGCTCGCCATCAGGGCATCCAGATCGGCCGTCTCAGCCGGCGGCTCGGCAACCGGCTCGGGCTCGTCTTCTGTCGGAGTTGCGGCAGCTTCCTCCGGCTCCGACTCCGGCTCCGGTTCCGGCTCGGCGGCCTCGGGTGCCGGCGCTGGAACAGGGGACGCGGCCGGAGTCGGTTTGATCTCGACCGGCGCCCAGAACCCGGCAAGCGGCGTACCGGCCACCGACGTAAAGCCGCCCAGCCGCAGCTCCGGCCGGCCGCGGATGGACAGCAACGGCATCGCCCGGTACTGGCCGAGCTGCACCGCCTGACGCTCAGAGTATAGCCGCTCGGTGCAAGGCAGTGCGATCTGTTCCCCGTCGGTATCGAAATAGACGTAATAGGGAATGTCACCGACCCCCATCACCGTGCCGAGCTTCAGCTTGGCACCCTGCTTGGCATAACTCTCGGCCAGCAGCAGCGCCGGGATCAGCGCCGGATGACCCCACAGCATTCCACTCAGGCCGCCCTGACGGGTGAACTCCTCGAAGGCGAACGCATCGATCGGTTCGGTCTTGCGCCCGTACGGCATGCGCAGCAGGAAGCGCGGCGTCGCCACGCCGAGATAGGCCGCCGCCGGCAGCGCAAACAGCGCGGAAAACGCGTCCTTGATCATCGGGTGCTGATCGTGGAACGGAATTTTCAGCGCATCCGGCCCGATGCCGGCAATGAACGGCGCACGCGCGGCCCCGGCGATCTGCGCGATGCGGCCCAGCAGATCGGCATGCGGCGGCGCCAGCTCGAACCCATACAGGCCGATGACCGCCGAAAGCGGTCCCTGATGCGCATCGAGTGCCGGCTGCTCGACCAGCATTCCATACAGCCCGGTGGTTTCCAGCGCGTCGGTTGCAGCCAGATCGGCAGCCAGTTCCTCGGCGGAGACGTCGTACAGCACGATCTCCATCTTCGCCCCGGTCTCGATGCGGCGGACCAGGAATTCCACGCCGCGCCAGATCGCCTCGGCGGTCTGGAAGTCGGGATGGTGCAGCACGCGGCGCATCGCCGCCGACAGCGCCTCATCCACGCGGGCGATCATGGCGTCCTGTCGCGCATCGCGCCCCGGCTGGATGAACGGGCCGACCAGGCGACGCATCAGGTCATCGACCGAGCCCTCGGCGGCCGGCGCCGTCGCCGGACGGCCGATCAGCCGGGCGAAGTCGGACAACCTTGTGGTGGCCACGGTTGCGCCGCGGGCCTTGCGTGGCGGCGCTGGCAGCGGCGCCTCGCCGCCCCAGGACAGCACCTCCTTGGCGGCGCGGTCGAACCCGGCGCGGTTGCCGAGATTCCGCCGCAGGGTGCGCAACTGCTCGAAAATCTCAAGGTTCTCGGCGAGCTGGTCGGGATGGAAATCGTCGATCGCACCGATCTTCACCTCGATCGCGCTGCCGTCGTCGCCGATCGGCAGCATGAGCGACAGGCCGGCGCGGGCGATGACGTCATCGAGGTTATCGACATCGACCTTGATCGGCTTGCGTTTCGCCAGATCGTCCCCGGTCCCCAGCCGTCCCGCATTGGCGCGGCCGGAGAAATCACCCAGCACGGCGAGGCGGAATTTCTGTCCGGCGACCGCGGCGCGCGGGGCGCGGCCAAGGCGGCCGAAGCTGACTTCATAGTCCATATGCGATCTCCACGGCGGCGCTTGATGATATACCGCTTCTCTCGGTAAATCCGGTGTCAGATGCGGGAAACCCGGCACCCGGCGAACTGGTAAGCCCGCCATTCATGATCGGTGCGCTTCCAGAACGTCCACACGAAGAGCCACGAAGGTGCACGAAGCGCCACGGGGGCTCGTCGATCGGCCCGCCGGATGCAGCGCCGCAGGCCAATTTCTGGTCGATGCGCGATCGAGCACAATTCCCGACTTTCGTGGCTCTCCGTGGAGTCTTCGTGGTTCTCCGTGAGAAACATTCTCGACCGCTCGCACCCGCACTCCCTCGGGGTCGAGGTATACCAGCAAGCCGCGTCCGGCCAAGTGGATTCGGCCTCCGACCGTTGCGTCGTTGCTGACAGCGCCGGAGGCGGCGTGGTAAAAGGGGGGCGGGTTCAGCGGCCCAAGGTCGCCCGAACCGGTCTCGGAATCGGATTTGTCCCCAAACGGCATCGCAGCGCCGCTGCCAGGGGCCGCTGCCAAGGAGGTCGTGATGAAGAAAGGTGAGCAGCCGGAATTTACCGCCAAATGGTGGAAATCCAGCCAGCCGAAGGGCCTGAAAAGCGCCGGCAAGCTGGAGGACGCCCTCAAGGAGTATGAGAGCGTCAGGAAGAAGCTGGAATTGGGCGGCGATCCGGACGCGGTGAAGTCGGTCAAGGATGCGCTCGGCGCGGTCGAGTCAGCCGTCGATGCGGTGGTGTCCGAGGCGTCCAAGGACAAAAAGAACCCGGAGATGGGGTTCACGGTCGATGCGCTGAAGAAGTTCGACCGCGGCTATGCCACCGAGCAGGCCTGGATCGAGGAGCATGGCGAAGAAGACGACGACGGGATGTTCTCCGATCCCGAGGTGTACCAGGCTTACCTGGTCCAGGGGCTCAAGCGACTGCGCAGCAGCGGGCAGATGAATTTCGGCATGGTGCTCGGCAAGAAGGCCGAGGATCACCGCCTGGCGCTGCACAAGAGCAAAAGTCCCAAGGCACTCGCCAGCATGGTTGCCAGGGAAACCGGTCTGCGCCAGATGACGTTCGGAACCGCGGTGCCGGATGAGAACCGGGCGCTCACGCTGATGCTCAATCTTGAAGGCCGGCAACTCGCCGGCATCAAGAAGAAGGGCGAGCGGATGCTGAAGAAGTTCAAGCCGCTGCCGTTCATCAAGCTGGTCCTGCTGGTCAATGGCCAGGAAGTTGAAGACCTCGCCGACCCTGAGGACACCGACACCGATGAGGTCGAGACCGAGGAGGGCACCAACGCCAATCAGATCGAGACCGACGAGTACGACGCCGCCGCCCTGAAGCGGGAACTCGCGGCGCTGGTGCAGCGGGTGCAGGCGCTGACTGATCGCGCGCTCAAGGGGGAGCTCGCCCGGTTGGCGAGCCAGGCCAACGCCGGGCTCAATGGCAACAACCTGGGGGCCGCATCGCAGGTCGATCGAGGCGCTGCGCGAGGCGTTGGACGCCGGTAGCGCGACGAACGGCCAAGGGAACGGGCAAGCGTGCCCAGAACGGCGGCAACGGCGCCTCTGTCACTTCGGAAACCTTCGACAAATCGCGCCAGACGTGGCTGGCGACGCGCAAGAAAGTGGAAACCGAGATCGAGAAACTGCGGGCCGAGATTGCCACCACCTATCAGAACGACGGGATCGCTCCCGAACTGGACCGGCTGTACCGGGCGAAAGTCGCCCCGGTGCTGCAGTCGCTGGACGAAAGCCTGGCCGCCACCCTGAATGAGGCGGCCAAGACGACCGATGGCGCGCGGCGGGCTGCTCTGGTGACCGAAGCGCAGACCATCATGCAGGGTTACCAGAGCTTTCTTGCCAGCGATCCGACAATCGGGTTGCTGGACAGCAATCCGTTCGTGCCACTGTCGATCCAGCAGACGGTCAGCGCGACGCTTTCCGCGCTCGGGCGAACGGTGCACTGATCCCATTCGGGCGCGTCGCATGACGACCCGCCGGGGTCCATCGGGACCCCGGCGGGTGAGGGTGCGCGAGCCGACCTGCAATGAAAATGCGCCAGGAGCGGTCGAAGCTCCACACCGTCATGGCCGCATTCGCGGCCATGACGGTGTCATTTTCATCCCTGGTGACGCATCTCCCGCAAGCGGGGAGAGATTATTCCTCCTGCGCCACCTTGTTGCGCAGCACGCCGATCCCGCTGACCTCCACCTCCACCGTATCGCCGTGCTTCATCCAGAGCGGCGGCTTGCGGTAGGCGCCGACCCCGCCGGTGGTGCCCGTCACGATCACGTCGCCGGCCTCGAGCCGGGTGAATGTCGAGATGTATTCGATCAGCGTCGGGATATCGAAGCACAAGTCATCGACCGTGGCGCGTTGCACTTCCTGCCCATTCAGTCGCGTCAGCAGGGTCGCCCGGGTGATCTCGCCGGCTTCTTCGGGAGTGACGATCCAGGGGCCGAAAGCGCCCGAGCGGAAGAAGTTCTTGCCCGGCGTGAACTGTGCGGAGTGGCGCTGCCATTCGCGCACCGAGCCTTCATTGTAGCAGGCGTAGCCGGCGATCACGTCCCAGGCGCGGTCCTTCGGCACGTGGCGGCAGCGGCGGGCGATGATGACCGCCAGCTCGCCTTCGTAATCATAGGTCTCCGACGCGTTCGGCCGGATCAGCGTCTCGTTGTGGCCGACCTGGCTGTTGGCGAAACGGGTGAAGATGATCGGCTTGGGCGGCGGCTCCCGCCCGCCTTCCTTGATATGCGACACGTAGTTCAGGCCGACGCACAGGATCTTGTCGGGGTCCGGGATCGGCGGCAGGAAGCGCACTTCGTCCAGCCTGTAATCGGCATGGCGCGCGGCCTGCTCGGCGAGCGAGGTGGTCGCCCACAGCGCGTGCTTCAGGCCGGGGGCGAGATGGCCGAGATCGATCACCCCTTCGTCCTTGGCGATGCCCCAGCTCGGTGCGCCGTCCGGGCGGCGGAAGCTCATGAGTTTCATCTGTGTCTCCTGATGGTGCGCCTCGATACGGCCGGCGCCGGCGATCGGCAAGCCGATCAGGCCAGCAGCGCGGCGAGCTCCACCATCGACGGCACCATCAGGTCCGGCTGGTGCGGACCGAGGCCGAACGGCCGGCGCCGGCGGTTGATGAATGCTGTGCGCATCCCCGCCGATTTCGCACCGACGCAGTCGAATTCGTGGTTGGCGACGAACAGCACCTGGTCCATCCGAACCCCCAGCAGTTCGGCGGCTTTCGTGTAGGTCGCCACATGCGGTTTGAAAGCATTCGCCACAGCGACCGAGATCAGGGCGTCGAATTCGATGCCGTGATGCGGCCGCGCCGCTTCCAGCATGTCGGGATCCCCGTTCGACAGCACCGCCAGCCGATACCGGGTCCGCAGCCGCGCGAGTGCCGCCGGCACTTCGGGAAACGGCTTCAGCCGCTCGATCGCCGCCACCAGCGTCTGCACCTCAGTCTGGGTATGGGTGATGCCGGCGCGCTGCATGACGTGATCCAGCGCGCGCTGCCCGATCTCCCGATACGGGGTGTGGGCGCGGCCGAGCAGCGCGTCGATCATCGAGTTTTCGTAATGCGTCCGCCGCCACCAGGTGACGAAGGCGTTGGGGCTGCCCTGCCAGCCTTTGGCTTGCAGCCACGGGGTCGCGGCTTCGATCAGTCCGCCCTGTATGTCCACCACAGTGCCGTACTGGTCGAACATGCAGACGGTGACGGTGTGTTTCAGCTCCCCGGCGTCCATCGGCCGCAGGCTGGCACGCGGCCAGACTTCGTGACAAGCTGGCCGGATCAATGCGTCGATATCAAGCCGAGGGGGAAACGGGCCATGGCGACAGTGGGTAACGGCGAATACACCTACGAACCGGTCGAGAACTGGGCGAAGCTGCCGGCCGGCTGGAGCTTCAAGGAGATCGGCTCAGTCGGCGTCGATCGCAGCGACAACGTCTATGTGTTCAACCGCGGCGAGCACCCGATGATCGTGTTCGACCGCGCCGGCAAGTTCCTGCGCTCCTGGGGGGAGGGGCTGTTTCCCCGCGCGCACGGCCTGCACATGGGGCCTGATGACACGGTGTGGCTGACCGACGACGGCGACCACACGGTTCGTCAATGCACGCTGGACGGCAAGGTGCTGATGACCCTCGGCCTGCCCGGCAAGCCGGCTCCGTACATGAGCGGCGAGCCGTTCCACCGCTGCACCCATACCGCGTTGTCGCCGAAGGGCGAGATCTACGTGTCCGACGGCTACGGCAACGCGCGGGTGCACAAATACAGCGCGGACGGCAAATGGCAGCTCGCCTGGGGCCAGTCCGGCACCGATCCCGGCGAATTCAACATCGTCCACAACATCGCCTGCGACGCGGATGGCTGGGTGTACGTGGCGGACCGGGAAAATCACCGCGTGCAGGTGTTCGACGGCAACGGCCGGTATGAAACGCAGTGGAACAACCTGCACCGGCCCTGCGGGCTGTTCATGCCGCCGGGCAAGTGCCCGATCTGCTATATCGGCGAGCTGGGTCCGACCATGTCGGTCAACCGCGCCGCGCCCAACCTGGGACCGCGCGTCAGCATCGTCGATAACACGGGCAAGCGCATCGCCCGGCTGGGCGGGCTGCACGCCGGGCTCGGCCCGACCGAGTTCATGGCGCCGCACGGCCTGACCGTGGATTCCCACGGCGACCTGTACGTGGGCGAGGTGTCCTGGACCAACTGGCCGCAGACCTTCCCGGAGAAGCCGCGACCCGACAACCTGCGCAGCCTGCACAAGTTCCGTCGCATGGGCTGAGAGCGACCGTCGAACGACGAATGCCCGACCTCTCCCGTTTTGCGGGAGAGGTCGCCGCGCATAGCGCGGCGGGTGAGGCATCCTGGTGCCGAGCGCTGCCCGGCCAGTCCGTCGACGGGGCGATCCCCTCATCTCTATCCTTGTTCAGGCTTCAAGGCGCGTAACGCGTAAAGACGAAATCGTGCCCTTTCGCGGGCTCGTGGCAGGAGAAGCACGTTTGGGGCGCTGCCTCGTTGCCGGGTTTGCCGTCTTCGAACTGGCCGAATCCCCAGCCGCCCGTTGTGGCGTATTTCTTTGAGTCCTTGACCATGAACTGAACATTCGTGGCGGGCCCAGGAACGAAAGATTGGATCCGGCCAAAGGCTGCGTTGTTTTCGGCCGATGGCACGTATTTCCAAGCCAACCGGGCAATGATCGTGCCGTCCGGGAAGGGAAGCGTTCCGTCCCGAAATGCCTTCATCGCTGAGAGCGTTTCCGAGAAGAGCGCGTAAATCATTGAGGTCGCCTGCTTCGTGAGCCACTGCGACCAACTCCCAGTCGCGGTATCCAGCGGGAATTTTGACGCCGTAGATCGGGGAGCTCTCATCATCGGCACCTCCGGCTGTGAATGGCATTGAAGCGATGATACACGCTGCCGTTGCAGCTGCTGAACCCCCAGAAAGATACCCGTTTCATAGTTTCCCTTCCATTTCATATAAAGGAGCTTGGCCGGACCTTCCCTCTTGCAAAGCGAGCGGTATCTTCCAATGCCAAGTGTTACGGCCACTGGAAACAGGTTAGACGACCTTGGGGCCAAGATATCCTCGAACGGCTTTCCACAAAGCGGTCGCTACATGCCACCCAGGTCGCTTAAATTACCGCTGGAGGCGCGTCGGAGCGTAGCAAGCAAATGGAACAAACCTGAGGTAAAAATCGCCGCTCGCGGCTGCGCCGGCGTAACTGGCGGAGCGACAGCACGTGCAGCAGAATTGAGCTCGGCACCACGAAAGCAGGCGTCAGCACATCCGGATAAGCGCCGGCGCCGATGCTCGGCACACTCGGAAAGATCAACTGCAACGGGCTCGGCGAGGTGATCATCCCCAAGGTGATCGCGACGGCGAAGTCGGCGAGGCCGAAAATGTTCCAGGTGATAGCAGCCCTCCGTCCCTGAGCTGTGCCTGTCGCCACGGCGATCGCCGCCGGTACGGCGAGCAGGCCGGTCAGCACATCGCCACTTCCCGCCGGCAACGCGAACATGCCGGGCAGCGCCCCACGCAACCAGGCAGCGAGAGCCCAGCTGCCGAATACGCGGTAAAGCTGAAGAGCGACGAGCCAACTCGCCGGCATCGCATCGAGCACCTGCGCCACCCGCTTCGACAACAGCAAGAGCGGCGTACCGATGATCACCGGCAGGAAGATCGCCATCGGCAGCAGCGGTAAAGGTGAGGCGCCCGTCCTGAAGACGCCATTGATCGCCGCGCTCCACGCGACAGCGAACCAAAGCGTGTCCGGGATCATGACCGCCAGCCAGATCGTTTGGCGTTGGCCCGGCGTCAGGTCGGTGCGTTCGAGGCCGAGCCACAAACCGACCGCGATAAGCCCGTGCGCCATCAACTGGTGAGCCGTGGTCTGAGCGCCGCTTGTCGGGATGATCGGAAACACGTAGATGACCGCCACCCATAGCGCGGTGAGCGGCGCGATCCACGACAAGGCGTGCCAACCCTGGCGTGGCGGGCCGATATCAGCGGAAACAGCGGCAGCGGTCATTACAGCATCTCCTCGAAGGCTTCAGGTCCTGCCCCGCACATACGACCGCTTCCGGCGAGCGACTATCCGCGATAACGTCGACAGGCCATGAAGCAGAACTTCACAGTCCGGCAGGGCGCGCTCGACGGCGTGGAGGCCTTCCTGAGCGTCGCCCAGCACCGCAGTTTTCGTCGGGCGGCGGCAGAACTCGGGGTAACTCCATCGGCGATCAGCCAGGCAATACGCGCACTTGAGGCGCGCATTGGCGCAGCACTTTTCATCCGTACAACGCGCAGCGTTGGCCTGACCGAAGCCGGCGAACGGTTTCTTTCGCGCGCAAAGCCCGCTTTCGAGGAGCTTGTCGCTGCAAGTGAAGCCGCGCGTGACCTGGGGCAGCGTCCCGCTGGGCTCTTACGGCTCGCCGTTCCCCGAGCGGTTGTCCCGCTGATCCTTGAGCCGGTGATAGCCTCTTTCTACCAGGCTTATCCCGAGATCGAGGTGGAGATTGCGGCGAGCGAGGAGCTCATAGACATCGCCGCCGAAGGCTTCGACGCCGGTATTCGTCTTGGGCAGTTCATCGCACCCGATATGGTGGCCGTGCGGCTGACGCCGCCGTTCTCACTCGTGGTGGTTGGCAGCCCTGATTATCTTCGCGGGCGAAAGCGGCCAGAGCGCATCGAGGATCTGCGTGATCATGCCTGCCTGCGCATGCGCCGTTCGAACGGGTCGATCGCACTTTGGCAATTTGTCGACGGCAACAAGACGGTCGAGGCAATCGTCTCCGGGCCCCTCATCGCGCACGACTACCCCACACTCCTCGGAGCGGCGATCAAAGATTTGGGACTTGTACAAGTGCCCGGTCCACTTGCTAAAGCGCCGATGGCCGACGGCCGGTTGCAATCGGTCCTGACGCCGTTCGCCGTCACAATGCCAGGGGTTTTTCTCTATTACCCGGACAAACGTCAGGTTTTACCCAAACTGCGCGCGTTCATAGAGCACGTAAGATACCGGAGCGCTGACGCTCCGCGCGGCGAAACGACCGATCGGAGATTGCGCAAGCTCAACCGTGCAAACAGCTCTTGATCCGGAAGCTGTGTTCAGCTCATCCCTCTTCACCGGGCGATCCCTTTGCTACCTGGCGAGTGCCACTGCTGCCGCCGCCGCCAGCGTTCGCCGGTTCAGCAAATTTCTATACATTGCGGCCGATTCCGACCGCATCTGGAGCCGTCGGCGCCTTGCTGCATCTTACGTCCGGGTCACGGTTCAGAACCACTTGCCGCCCTTGCGCGTGGATCGAAGGTAAGTTGGCAAGCATCCCTCAACCACCACGACTTTGACATGACGCCGCGCATGCGGTTATCCTGCCCGTAGCAGGCTGTTAAAGAGCTCAGGCGGCGCCTCCGTCGAGCTTCAGGACGACGGCTCCCTCGAAATCGACCATCCTTCGACAGCGGCGACAACGCCACCTTCACGGCTCGCCGCGCCTAAGTTCTTTCCTTATGGAGGACGACATGACCGCCACGCCGCCCGAACAGAACAAGGCACTCGTGCTGGAGGCATTCGACACGCTGTTCAACAAACGCGACTATATCGCCGCGGAGCGATTCTGGTCGGAGCGCTACATCCAGCACAGCGCACATATTCCTCCCGGCCGCGATGGCTTGTTCAATCTTGTTCGCGGCCTTCCCGACACGCTCCGCTACGAAAATCACGTGATCCTCGCCGAAGGGGACTGCGTTATCGTCCATGGACGCTTTTCGGGCCACGGTCCTCCGGCGGCATGGATCGCGGCCGATATCGTGCGCTTCGAAGACGGCAAGCTCGCCGAGCATTGGGACGTTCTTCAGGACGAGGCGACCAAAGCAGAATCCGTTAGCGGTCTCCCAATGTTCGGCGATCATTTCCCGCCCTGAGCGCATGAGGCGACACGCCCACACCCGTGCGCCACTTTTAGCACCCAGCCGCACCGCGCAGGACACCACATTTAGATTTCAGCCGCGCCCATGCCGATCATCTCGACAACCAGCGAGCCGCAGCATCCGCGCTGTCCTCGGGTATTGTGTTGAACGCGATTGACGCATCAGGCGCGGCCTTCTTCACGGCATTGACCACAGTCTCGAACAACAGAAGGTTCTTGGGTGGGAGCCGAACCCCGCCTCCGATAACTATGCAGTCGTATGTTGTAGCGGCCAGCTTCTGCGCTACAGTAGGACCCGCCGTCGCATCGGGTCGGATCAGGCATGCGTCGGCCTGCCATCCGCGATCCGTCATCTGCTTCAAACCTAACTCAATTCCAGCCTGAATTTTCTTTGCATTCATACCAGGCGGGAGGGCGGGATCAGAATAGTCCACCGTTTCGGGCAGTAGGCCGATTAACAATACTCGCGTCATATCGTCTCTCTCCTTGCGGTCACACGTTTTCCCTTCGTATGCGGCATGCGTTGTTCCGGATCAGCGACAACCCCGCCGTCCACAAGAATGAGCTCGATATCGGCTGCACCCTCCCGGAACTGCTTGACTGCCTGATAGGCGGCACTCTCATACCAGCGTCTCGCAGCCTCCATGTCGGGAAATTCGATTGCGACGATTCCTTCAACCGGACCTTTCCCCTCGAGCAGCTTGAAGGGAGTATATGCAGCGAGATGTTTCGCACCGGAGCCTGCGAACGTAGCCCCGGCGCGTGACCAGTATTCTTCCATGCCGCGTCGATCCTTCACGCTTTCAACCGTCGCGAGCAGATAGGCAGGCATGGCTTCCTCCTTTAGTGGGATCGCTCCGTCAGGGACTCTTGGCGACCGTGGCACAGACACGGTCAGGCAGCCATCGGCAAGCCACGTTGCGCAATTCGAGCAGACTGTGTGAAAACGCGGAAGCGCACGGAAAGCGCGCAAGATAAATTCACCGAAAGATTGTTCCGTGGCAGATGTATGTCCTGGGCGTATGCCGGCGGATTCTAAAATTACTCATTGCTGTTACGGTCCGGAGTTTTCACACGGTCTGCGAGACTTACGCACCGTTTGTAACGGCGTGGGTAGCGGTCATTCACGCCGAGCTGTCCGCAAAGGACCTTGCGGGTAGCTAACGATCTCGTCTGGGAGATGCAGCCATCGATGCTGTCGTTTATCCCAGGTGGCTTGCATTGGCGCGGGAAAGTCCGGGTCTGCGAAAGTGCCGACCGCGACGCCTATCATTGACGGAAGACGCTCAGGCTCCCAC
Source organism: uncultured Pseudomonadota bacterium (assembly GCA_963764525.1). GTDB lineage: Bacteria > Pseudomonadota > Alphaproteobacteria > Acetobacterales > Acetobacteraceae > DATDIC01. The sequence continues at coordinate 15,851 of CAVXTC010000005.1, forward strand.
CATATCGTCGACCCACACACGGCGCAGAAGTGGAAAGTAACTTCGGAGCCGCTGTCAGACCCTCGTCTGAACTGGGTCGACGATCCCCTTGCGATCGTGACCTGATCCTTGGCGAAGAACGCTCCGATGCCGAAGACCGAGCCCGTTCGACGCTGACAATCGAGGCAGTGGCAAAGCGAAATACCGGCCGGCTCGCCGCTGCAGCGGATCACAAGCTGGCCGCACTGACATGCTGCTTCCCGGAGCATGTCGCGGAGTTGAATACAATTCGTAGAGGTGTGCAATCCGGAGGGTGCGAAGTCCGGTGCGGTAAGGACGCACTCGCGCAAAAGTCAAGACATTCGGATTTCTCGGAATATATCACCGGAACGATGGCGTATTGAAGAGTTGCCGTCACCAGAGGCGAACGCTTAAGGAACCGCGCGGGAACATTCGTTTGTGAAAGGCCCCACGCTGGCGGCCGGCATACGCGCAGAAGGTCCATGGCGTTCCGCCGGAGCAGGTCGTTGGGTCCAGCGTGATGACGAAGCTGGAAATAACGGCAGGAAAGCCGGAGTTGATGCGGCTGCCCAAGCTCTTTCTTGATGACGACAACGCCGGCAAGGTGATCGGCATCGATCTCTTCATCGGCAAGAGGCCTTGCGCCGCATTCGGCAATTCCACCGGAGATCGGGAGATGCTCGAATGGACCGGTGCGGGCGACGGCGCGCGGCTGAAGATGCTGGTTCATCACGACGATGAACAGCGGGAATATGCTTATGGGCCCGCCGGCGGCCTGCCAGAGACCAAGGTTGGCACATTCAGCCTGTCGCTCCTGGACGAAGCGAAATCACGGTCCTGGACGGTGATCAGCATGAAGAACGACTGGAAGCGCGTTTTCGCATTCGAGTAGAGATCGCGCCGTCGCCGATTTCGCCTCTTAAACACACGGAGTCCGAGACAGATTGACGTCTTGACGTCGGTCCTCTCTATCCACTAGCGTAAACGACCGCGTAATCTAATAAGTCATACGCGTCAGTAGGGAGGAACCCGTGCGAGAGCCGACAGTGCGAGCCGCCGGGCGTCGCGTGACTGCGGTTACACCGCCCTCTCGAGGCAGGTTGCGACGAAGCGTCCTCTATGGCGCGCTGGTGCTGGGGCCGCTCGCGCTCTTAGAGCTAACGAACCGGCTTTTTGTCGGCCAGAGTCATGACCCGTTCATTAAGGTTCTCAAAAGCGATCAACGACTTTACCAGGTGGCCGCGTATCTGAACGCGGGGCTGACATCAGTGGATCAGGCTGTTTCGATGCTGGTCACGGTGCAACTAAGTCTGTTTATTCTTGTCGGCGTTGTCTCTCGAGAGCCGATGGTTAAGGGACATCGCTTGACATGGCCCCAAATCCTCGGGGGCTGTGGCTTCCTTGCCTCTGCGCTTGTCAGTATCACGCTCGGTTACGCCGCACGAATGCAGGCCCTCAGGTTTGTTGACCTTGCTTACCCCGAGTTCAGCGTCGTTGAGACGACTGTTACCAACCAAGCGCTCTTCGTTGCCATATCAGCGATTTTGGCGGTTTTGACGGTGGTCATGTTCCTGTACGAAGGGGATCGAGCTCAGGACTACTTATCACCTACAGAAGTTACGACGGAACCGCCCGCCACGACCGTCGCCGATGAGACAAAACAAGGGAGGCATGATGATGCGATACGGGAAAGTGGGGCTGGCACTTGCGCTGTCGTTGATAGTAGCGACGCAGGCACAGGCAGCGGCATGCCAGCAAAGCGACCTCCTACAGCGAGTTAAAGCATTGCCCGCCTTCATCGTAATCCCCAGCGGCAAAAATCCGCGGGAGGTTTTGACGCATATACTCGGCTGTGATTTGCCTCCCCTGGACGCTCCGGAATTGGCTAATGGCAAAACGACTTCTCCGGACGCATTAATTGGGAAAACTGTGTCGAATACCAGGGGTGATAGTTTAGGTGTCGTCAAAGGTGTTTTAGTGGGCCGCGAGAGCTTGACAACCAATTTGCCGGTGGCAGCGGTCGATCCTGGCAAAGGAGCTGCCATGCTTGCGGTTCCCACCGGTCAAATGACTGCCCACGGCACCAATCTTGTGTTTTCCAGCCCGAGTAATACGCCGCCGTCATCAATGGAGCAGTTCTTAGTGGCAAATGAGGGTGATGCCGGTGCCTCCCAAATGGTCCCCGCGTCGATGTTTGGCATTTTTCAGCGGGCAAACCCGATGGCCATCTTCTTTGACCGAGTTTCGATTAAGGTGGAATTCGAATCCCATGGGCGCAGAGGTTTTTGTGAACGGCACGAGCGAAGGCCCCACAGAGCTCACGGGCCTGTTACTACTTTCGGAAAGGGATAGCATTCGCTTGGAGATGAAAGGTTATAGGTCGTGTCGGTTCCGTGATGGGGCGTATGAAGTTTCGGAGGCTGGTGACCCGCCCCAAGCGACGTTCCGATGTAAGCTGACGGCCGCTCAGGTGCCCAGCAAATAATGCCCTTTACTGTAATAGCCTTTCGGATTGCGACCTGTGAAGCCGCAGACCACCCTTTTTCTCGATAAGGAGCGGCAGCAGCTTGAGCGGGCGGAAACCATGCTGGGTGTCGGGCTGAATGAAGATGCCGGACGCGCGGCCTCTTGGCGTACCGATTTTGAGCAAATCGTGCGGCAACCCCAACGTCGCGCAGACCGCCGCGATACGGTTTCGTCGGCAACGACACCGGGAACGACCGAGCGGACCGCACTGATTGCCGACGTCCGCCAGGGCCGCCGCATCGCCCCGCAGGTCGATGCCGTCCTCGCGGCACTCGCCCGAATGGGTTTCGTCATCCAGCACCAGGGCGGCCGAACCGTCACTTTGCACCGCGCCGCATAGCCGCCGACCGTCCGCCGCCGCCCTGGCTGGCCCCCCGATCCGGGACCATGGTTATGGCGCGCGCGACACCGGCCCCGATGCCAACCGCCCTTTGGTCCCGGCGCCAGACGTTAACAACCGGTAAGCGCCAGATGTACATCGGAGCGATCCAATGAATCCCGATGTACATCGGCAGCGACGCCTCACGCAGGCATACCTGCATCCGCTGGCTGCCTTCCGGCGATCACCCGCGCGGAATATACCCGTGTGTATTCGCACGGGTAAAAATGCACTGAGAATTCGCACGTGCCCGATCATCGGGTTCGCAGACACGGGCACCGTCACCGGCACAATCCTGCACGGCATGGAACCGTCGGTATAGTCGTCCCGTCTGTTCACCCGTGCGAAATCTGCACCGCACGCCCCGTTCACGGCACCGCTACCTGGCTTCCGGCCAGCCCGCCTCGGCCGCAGCCTTCCAGCGTCATGGCCGGATCCCAGGGGCCGGCAGACGGCGTTGGGCGACGCTGCGTCCCTTGGATCAGTCGAACAGCGGCCAGCTCGTATGACTTCGTGGAAGTCACTGCCGTATCGCTTTCCGTACTTCGTCCAGAGCCAACGCAAAAACCCGATCCGGATCGCAGCCCGTCGTATCCACCACAATAGCATCGCCGGCAGGTTTCAAAGGCGCTGCGGCCCTTTCCGCGTCTTTTGTGTCGCGCGCAACCATGTCCGCCGATACTTCGGACAGGCTCGTGACAACTCCCTTGCCGGCCAGTTCATGGTACCGCCGCCGGGCACGTTCCTCCGGAGCGGCGGTGACGAACAGCTTGACCGTCGCATCGGGGAACACGATCGTTCCGATATCGCGGCCGTCCAGCACCGCCCCGGCGCCGCGGCCGAAGCTGCGCTGGAAGTCCAGGAGTGCCGCGCGCACCACCGGAAGGTCGGCAACCTTGGCCGCCGCCGCATCGGCTTCCGGCCCTCGCAGGTCGCCCCGGTTCAGGTCCGCCGGCACCAGCGCGCGGGCCGCGGCCCCGGCCAAAGCGGGGTCAGCCGGATCGCCGCCGGACTCCAGCACGCGGCGGCCGACCGCCCGATACAGCAACCCGGTGTCCAGGTAGGGCAGCCCAAAATGCTCGGCCAATCGCCGGGCGAGCGTGCCCTTGCCGGCCGCGGCCGGGCCGTCGATCGCGATGACCAGAGGCCGCATCACCCGGCCGCCAGCGCCGCGCCCGCCCGGTTCATCAGCGCCACGAAGCCCGGAAAGCTCGTTTCGATGAAGCTCGCATCATCGACCGTCACCGGCTGATCCGTCGTCAGCCCGAGCACCAGCGCGCTCATCGCGATCCGATGGTCCATGTGCGTGGCGACCAGACCCCCGCCGGCCGGCGGACGGCCGCGTCCATGGACGATCAGGTCATCGCCGGCGATCTCGACATGGGCCCCATTGATGGAAAGCAGGGCGGCGGTGGCGGACAACCGGTCGCTCTCCTTCACCCGCAGTTCCTTCAGGCCGCGCATCCGGGTGACCCCTTCGGCGCAGCAGGCGGCGACCGCGAGCACCGGGTATTCGTCGATCATGCTGGGAGCCCGCCCGGGCGGCACCTCCACGCCACGCAAGTGACCGTGACGCACGACCAGGTCCCCGACCGGCTCGCCGCCCTCGGCCCGGCGGTTCTCCACCGTGATGTCGGCGCCCATCTCGGCCAGCGTGGCCAGCAGCCCGGTCCGCAGCGGATTCAGCCCGACCCGCTCGATAACCACGGCGGAACCCGGCACCAGCAGCGCGGCCGCCAGCGGGAAGGCGGCCGAGGATGGATCGCCGGGCACCAGCACATCGGCGGCGCGCAACTCGGGCTGGCCGCGCAAGGTGATCACCCGGCCGGAACCGGCGGGCTCCCCGTTGGGCTCCACCGCAACGTCGGCGCCGAAATGCCGCAGCATGTTTTCGGTGTGGTCGCGCGTGGCTTCCGGTTCCTCGACCCGGGTGATCCCCGGCGCGTTCAGTCCGGCCAGCAGCACGGCCGATTTCACCTGCGCGGACGGCACGGGCACGCGATAGTCCAGCGGCAGCGCCTCGCGCGCGCCCTCGATCGCCAGTGGCAGACGGCCGCCCTCGCGCGAGGCGAAGCGGGCGCCGCAGGCGGACAGCGGCTCGATCACCCGGCGCATCGGCCGGCCCGCGCAGGCTGGAATCCCCGGTCATCACGGTGAACAGCGGATGGCTGGCCAGGATGCCGCACAGCAGCCGGGCGGCGGTCCCGGAATTGCCCATGTCCAGCACGTCGGCCGGTTCGATCAGCCCGCCGATCCCGCGTCCGGCGACCACCCAAGCGCCGTCGCTTCCGCTCATCACCTCGGCGCCCAGCGCGCGCATCGCCGCGGCCGTGCGCAGCACGTCCTCGCCTTCCAGCAGCCCGGCGATTCGCGTCTCGCCCACCGCGAGGGCGCCGAACATCAGCGCACGGTGGCTGATCGACTTGTCGCCCGGCACAGCGATCCGGCCGGACAGGCCGGAGGCGGGGCGGCCGGACCGCAACGGGGCAGCTTGCATCGTGTTCATGGCGCGCGCTTACCACGCAGCCCGGCCGGTGACGACTGGCGCGAAACGCGATTTGACAGGCCGGGACGCCGATGGCATGGGCGCCGCCTTCCGACCCACGAGGCCCGTTCATGGCGAAGTCCGAACTCGGCACCAAGCGCGTCTGCGTCGCTTGCAGCACCCGGTTCTACGACCTCGGCAAGTCGCCGGCGATTTGCCCGAAATGCGGCACCGAGCAGCCCGTCGAGCAGCCACGCGTGCGCCGGCCCAGCGGCAACGTGGTGGAGGAGAAGCGGCCGAAGAAGCCCGTCCCGGCTCCCGGCGCGGAGGAGGCGGATATCGAGGTGGAGGGCGTCGAGGACGAGGCCGAAGAGGACGTCATCGAAGACGCCGCCGACCTGGAAGACGACGCCGATACGATCGGCCCCGACATCGAGGTGGAGCCGGATACCGACGAGGCGGAGCGGTAGGCGCGGCCGGTTGGTTCTGAGCAGCTCAACCCCTCCCCCAACCCCTGCGACCAGGGGAGTTTCGCCCAGGTCGCAATTGACGCCCCGGATGGCGTGATCCAGCCTTCCGTTCCGGACCTCGGGAGCGGAACAACATGGCGGATACCTACACGGTCGGCGATCTGGTGGCGGAGTTTCTCTCCGCCTGCGGCGTCAGTACCGCATTCGGCATCGTCTCCGTGCACAACATCCCGATGCTGGATGCGATCGGCCGGCGCAACACCATCCGCTTCATGATGGCGCGCGGCGAACTGGGCGGTGCGCACATGGCGGACGGGTACGCGCGGGTGTCCGGCGGGTTGGGCGTGATCTTCTCGTCCACCGGGCCGGGCGCCGGCAACGCCGTGGGCGGCCTGGTCGAGGCGCGTTTCGCCGGATCCCCGGTGCTGCACATCACCGGGCAAACCGCGACGAAGTTCGCCGACCGGGGCGTGGGCACCGTGCATGATGCCTATGACCAGCTCGGCATGCTGGGCTCGGTGTCCAAGATCGGCGTACCGGGTCCGCTCGGCTGCAGCAGGCGCTGGGGGTGCTGACCCGCGCTGCCACGGAGGCACTGACCCCGCCGACCGGCCCGGTCAGCGTGGAGGTGCCGATCGACCTTCAGCGCGTCCCGATCGAGCGTCCGGCGATGCTGGATGGCTTCACCCTGCCGCTACCGGCGCCGCTCGCCGCGCCGAAGGCCGCGACTGGACGAGCTGGCGGCCCGCGTGCTGCGCGCCCGCCGCCCGATGCTGTGGGTCGGCGCCGGTGCACGCCGGTGCGGCGCCGAGGTGCGCCGGCTGCTCGATCTGGGCTTCACCATGGTGAACAGCCTGCAAGGCCGCGGCATCGTGCCGGAGGACGATCCGCGCACCCTCGGCGGCCTGCACGGCAACGGCATGCCGGCGATTCAGGATTTCTATCGGACCGTCGATCTGATGCTGGTGGTCGGCGCGCGGCTGCGCGGGCACGAGACCGGCGATTTTTCCGTCCGGCTGCCCGACAACCTGATTCAGATCGATGTCGATCCGATGGCCAATGGGCGGACATACCCGAACCGGTATTTCGTCTGTGGCGACGCGAAACTGGCGCTGGCCGGGTTGCTGGCGCGCATCGATGGCCGGTTCCAGCCCGATCCGGCATATCAGCAACAGTTCCGCGAGCTGAAGCACGGCGCGCGCGCTGAGTATCTGGCAACGCTCGGGCCGTACGGCAGCTTCGCCGACCAGCTTCGCCCGGTGCTGCCGAAGGACGCCATCTGGGTGCGCGACGTGACCCAGAGCAACACCACCTGGGGCAACCGGATCTTCCCGCTGTTTGATCCCGCACCAGAACGTCTATCCGGTTGGGGCGGGGATCGGGCAGGGCTTCTCGCTCGGCATCGGCGCGGCGGCCGCGGCGAACGGGCGCAAAACCATCGTGCTGACCGGTGATGGCGGCTTCTTCCTGAACGTGGGCGAGTTGTGGACCGCGGTGCAGGAGAAGCTGGACCTGACAATCGTGGTGATGAACGACCGGGGCTACGGCGTGATCAAGCGCATCCAGGACGCCACGCAGGACGGGCGGCGGTTTTTCGCCGATCTGCAAAATCCGGATTTGCGGGGGCTGGCGGACCTGGCGGGCATTCCGTTCTGGAAGGTGGAACGCGGAGAGGCGTTCGGCGAGACGGTCGGCCGGGCGCTGGCGCACAAGGGCGTCGGTCTGGTGGAAGTGGACATGCAGAAAGTGGGCGAGTTCCCCGCCTATTTCCCGTTCAACCAGCGTCGGTGCGAGGTCGAGCGGAGCGGCTCCTGGCGTCCGTCACTTGCGCACGGACGAGGTCGGAGCGTGGGGCGCGCTGATGCTGCACGCCGTGCTGGGCGAGGCCGGGCTGCTGGCGCTGGCCTGGGCGGTTTCGGAGGCGCGCGGGCGCATCCCGTGGCGGGTGGTCGTTTCAGGGGTGGGGTTGCAGATCGCGCTGGCGGTGCTGCTGGTCCATTTCCCGCCGGCCATCGCCGCGATCATGCTGCTGAACCGCGGCGCCACCGCGTTGCAGGCGGCGACGGATGCCGGCACGGGGTTCGTGTTCGGCTATCTGGGCGGCGGCGCGCTGCCGTTCGTGGAGGTGCATCCGCGGCGCCAGCTTCATCCTGGCGTTCAAGGCGCTGCCGCTGGTCATCGTGATCAGCGCGCTGGCGTCGCTGCTGTTCTACTGGGGCATTCTGCAACGGATCACCGGCGCGTTCGCCTGGCTGCTGCGGCGGGTGATGGGGATCGGCGGGGCGCTGGCGCTCGGGGCGGCGGTGCATGTGTTCGTCGGCATGATCGAGGCGCCGCTGCTGGTGCGGCCCTATCTGGCGCGCATGCAGCGCGGCGAGTTGTTCGCGCTGATGACCTGCGGCATGGCGGGCGTCGCCGGCACCGTGATGGTGATCTATGCCGGGTTCCTGGCGCCGGTCATTCCGGATGCGCTGGGGAACATCCTGATCGCCTCGGTGATCAGCACGCCGGCGGGGCTGGCGGTGGCGGCGCTGATGGTGCCGTTCGGGCCGGCGACGCCGGAGGCCGCGCGGCTTGAACGGGGCGATCCGCCGGTCAGTGCGCTGGACGCATTGGTGCGGGGGACGCTGGAGGGCATCCCGATCCTCGCTGCCATTCTGGGCACGTTGCTGGTGGCGGTGGCGATGGTTGCATTGGTGAACATGGCGCTCGGGCTGCTGCCGGACTGGGGAGGCGGTGCGGTGACGCTGCAGCGGCTGTTCGCGCTGCCGTTCCTGCCGGCGATGTGGCTGATCGGCATTCCGTGGGCGGAGTCCGGGCCGGCGGCGTCGCTGATGGCGACCAAGACGGTGCTGAACGAGTTCGTCGCGTATGCGAAGCTTGGCGGCATGACGCACCTGACGCCGCATTCGCGGCTGATCCTGACCTACGCGTTGTGCGGCTTCGCGAATTTCGGCAGCCTGGGAATCCTGATCGGCGGACTGGGCGCGATGGTGCCGGAGCGGCGGCAGGAGGTGGTGGCGCTGGGGCTGCGCTCCATCCTGTCGGGCACGCTCGCGACCTGCATGAGCGGGGCGCTGATCGGATGGCTGGCCGGCTGAGGGAGGTTCAGGATGACGGAGCGGACCGCACACCATCCTGCACGAATGGTTCGAGCAAGTCTGGAACCAGGGGCGATTGGACGCGATCGACCGGCTGGCGGCGCCGGATCACGTGGCGCATCGGACTGGCGCGATGTGGGGGTCACGGTGCCGCATGGACGCGACGCCCTGAAGCAATTCGTGCAGCGTTTCCGCTCGGCGTTTCCCGATATCCACATCCAGGTCGAGCACGCGCTGGTGGACGGCGACATGGTCGTGGTGCGCTGTTCGGTGACCGCGAACGCAACCGGACCGGGGATCGAGATCGCGGCAACGGGCAAGCCGATCGCCATGACCGGCATGTGCATGGTGCGGGTCGAAGGACGGCATGATCAGCGAAGGCTGGAACAATTTCGATTTTCTGGGGCTGTACCGGCAGCTCGGCCTGACGCTGAAACAGGAGTAGGGCGGATGCACTGGACCGATCGTCGCGAGCGTTACCGTGCCGTCCTGGCCGGCGATGCCTGTGTGCATCCGGGGTCGGTGTTCGACCCGATCTCGGCCCGGATCGCCGAGGACCTTGGGTTCGAGGTCGGCATGTTCGCCGGATCCATCGCCAGCTCATACGGTGCTGGGCGCGCCCGATCTGATCGTGCTGACGCTGTCGGAGTTCGCGGCGCAGGCGTTGCGGATCAATCGCGCGGGCGGATTGCCGCTGATGGTCGATGCGGACCACGGCTACGGCAATGCGCTGAACGTCATGCGCACGGTGCAGGAACTGGAAACCGCCGGGGTCGCCGCGCTGACCATCGAGGATACGCGGTTGCCGCGTGGGTATGGGGAGGCGAAGCCGGTGCTGATTTCGCTTGGAGGAGGGGGTGGGGAAGATGCGCGCCGCGCTTGCCGGGCGGCAGGATCCGGCGCTGTGCGTGATCGGGCGGACCAGCGCGCTGAGCATTGACGGGACTGGAGGACGCGATCGCGCGGGCGCGGGCGTATGAGGCGGCGGGGGTGGACGGGCTGTTCCTGGCCGGCGGGATGACGCGGGCGCAGTTGGACGCGATTGCCGATGCGGTGCGGCTGCCGTTGCTGCTGGGCGGGGTTTCGGGGGAGTTATCCGACCGCGCGTACCTGGCCAGCCGGCGGGTGCGGATCGCGTTGCAGGGGCATCAGCCGTTCGCGGCTGCGGTGCAGGCGGTGTACGCGACGCTGAAGGCGCTGCGGGAGGGGACTCCGCCGGGGAAGCTGGTTGGGGTGGCGCCGGCGGAGCTGATGAAGCGGGTGCTGCGGGAGGGGGAGTATGAGGGGTGGACGGGGGCGTTTTTAGGTGGGTGAGCGGCGGTTCAGCCACACGGCCAAACATGTTATCGGGGCAGTGAACGTTGTGGTGCCAGCCGACTGACCGGACCGAAGCGGGGCCACAGCAGCGTGTACACAAATAATCGGACACTTCCCGGATGACGAGAATTTTTAGCTTCTTAAGAAAGAGTGCGTCGCCGTAGCCATGACTGCCAATACCCATGAAGTCACCGGAGTTAGCTCCAACATGTAAGATGTTTCTCGGGGTTCGTCCGAGGCTTTTCAGAAGGTTGAAGGGCCAGCTCAGTTTGACCTGCCGAGGGGGATGTTAATGCTTGCCATCTTCATGCTGTCCTCCGAGGCCGGTTGCGCCATAAATCTCCACTTGGTCAAGATGCAGAAACCCGCGTCCGTGTTTCTGCGCTTTCACGTACCGGGCCTGGACAGGGGGAGACAATTCAAGAGTGAGCGGCCTGCTGTCGGCGCCGCCGGGCGGTGAACCGTCTGTCTGCGAGTAGATGACGAACCAAGTCACCGCATCATCTGAGACCATCACAGAGAAGGGCAGCAGACGGCCAGCTAAGCTCTCGGATTCACAGCGATTGAATATCCTGATGGAGCCAAGGAGCATGACCCCAATAAGGTCCACACTCCACCACGGATCCACCTCCTCAGAGGTGTGAAACTGGAACCTTCCGGTAACAACTCCGTTGACGGCTCCGGCCGCGTCCTGTTCCGTCGTCACACCACGAGACCACTCCGACATCGAGCTCTGATTTGCAGGTTTTCCCAGCGCCAGGTTGTGTGCGATCGGCGGCGGAACGACGCTGAGCAACCTGCCCGCCGCGATCTGGCGCTCCCAGAATTCGGCGAGGCTTCGATCCTCGATTGCGTTGTGGCGGGCGAACAGCTCACGCCATTCGCCGGATTTGTAGAGTTCCTCCAGTACCACTGCCCCTGGAAGTTGCCCAGCGAACCTCTTCGCGCGCGAATCACGAGGTCCTGCTCGGATTTGAACATGTAATGGTGGATCACTGCGCAGTTGACGATCCGGTCGCGTAGTCCTGGTTGACGCAAATACTGTTCCTGCGCTTCCGCCGAGGCATAGGGGTATCGAGCACCCAGGACGTCGCGGCCGTTGAAGTTCTCACCCATCCCGTGCCAGACGTGCCAGTAGCCGCTCATGTTCCCGAGCGCGCGAATATCCACCTTGCAGACTCGCACCATAGACTTGGTCAGGACATCCAGCTCGACGGCTCTCATCGTGTAGTTCAGAAGCACACTGCCGTCCGGGCGCTCGTCATGGCCATTGTGCCCGAACATGATCCAGTTAAAGTTACACGCAATCCCAGTCTGCGGGCACCGTATCCAGGAAGGGCTGGATGCTGTTGGCGTGGCGGACGTTAAGGAACTCATCGATGTCGAGGAACAGTGCCCACTCGGTTTCCTCACCATGCGTCCGCAGGCAATGATGATAGATGTGTTGTTGCTGCCCCGCGTAGGGGAAGTGGTGAAAGGTAACGAACGGGGTCGGTCCCTGACAGAACGGCAGAACGGCGGCATAGAATTCGGCCGGATCGTCATCATTGCAATACAGATAGACATGATCGAAGCCGATGGCGCGGTGATAGGTCAGCCATTCGCCGATATAGCGTGTCTCCCAGCGGGCGCAGGCGATGATTGAGACCCGGTGGCGCGTTGCCTGCGTGCAACTATGGGGTTTCTCAGGCGGCATTTCGGACTTGCCGGCCGTCGGTGGAGACCCAAAGACTTCCACCTGATCCAGATGCAGAAAGCCATACCCGTGTTTCTGCACCTTAATCTGCCGACCTGGTACTAACGGGGACAGTTCGATCACGAGCGGCTTCCCATCTGCGCCCCCCGGGGCGGGGCCGGCCCTCTGTGTGTGTACCGTCGACCACGTCTTTCCATCCAGGGAAAGCATCACCGAAAAGGGCAGCAACCGAGCAGCCAGGCTCTCACTCTCGGAGCGGTTGAAAATCTTGATCTTTGCCACCAATGCGGTCCCCCCGATATCCACGCTCCACCACGGGTCCATTTCCTCTGCTGTGTGGAACTGGAACTTGCCGGTGACGATTCCATCAACGGCGCCCGCCGCATCTTGCGCCGTGGACCTCCCGTGTGACCATTGCGACGTTGAACTCTGGTCAGCGGGCTTGCCGAGCGCGAGGTTCCGCTCGCTAGTCTTGGGCCCAGTGACGGCGGCCGGTATCGCCTGGCGGTCAGGACCTGAAGGCGCCTCTGCGTTCATCGTAACGACGATCTCCTTCTCGTGTGCTCCGCCTAGGGCCGATTGAACAGCCGACGCAGTGCATCGAGCAGCGGTACTTCGCAGCGCGTATGGTAAGCGTGCAGAAATCCGCCCGAAGCATGCGCGAGGTTTGAGGCGCTGACTTCCCGCACGCGTCCGACCCATCCCATCGGATCGGTCTGCACGATCGCGATGTTGCGCACCAATCCGTCGAACACCGCCTGGAACCGCCCTCCTGGAGCGGTTATTTCGTCATAACCCTGCCCTATAATGTCACTGAAATCCTGAAAGCCCCAGTCCCTCATTGTCCTGATCGATCCAGGATTGCCCAGGGTCATCACCGGATGGCCGAGGCAGAACGCCTTGACGATTTTTTCCGTCACGCGATCGACGCCGCCAGCCGTGAAGTCGGTCTCGGTGATAAGCGACAAAAAGGTACGCACGTAGCAACGGATGTCGATCTTGTTCCAAAGATGGTTGCCGGTCTCCCCGAATTCATCGACACTCAGCGAGGGGATGCGGCAAACAGCGGCGCAGGCTGCGGTCAGGTAAGCGTAGTCGGGGGAGCGGGCCACCTCGGCGATGAGGGCTTCCGCCGATCTTGATCCCTTTTCATACTGAAGCCCACCAAACGAGACGAGACAATCCTGGAATACGCCGTGATACATCAGGGCGGAGATCGCCAACACTCGATGGGTCCGTGGTGTCGCGTTCAGACACAATACGACGTGGTCCTTGCCGGAGATATTCCACAGGCGGTCAAGATATGACTTGTCTTCGCCCAGCACCTTTGCCCGCCAGTCCGCATTGGCAAAGAAATGCGCGATCATCTTGATGTAAAAATCGTCGTCCAGGAACCGAATGGGCGGCCGCTGTCCTCGATAAGCTGCGTGATAGGCCGTTTCGATTGCGCGGTTCTGCGCCAGCCAGATGACGCGGTCGGCCGGCAGCATCTGTAAATCGACGAACGCATGGACATGGTCGAACGCCGCCTTGTCGAATTCCGGTCCCTCATTGGTCAGGTCGAGCAGCAGCACAGCCCGCTCGGCGCGGACGTCGTCCAGAAAATCGCCGGCTCGATCACACTGGAGAAATGCGTCACCCCGGCGCTCGCGCAGCGCGCAGGGAAAAGGCGCCAGAAATCCCAGATGGTAACCACGCAGGCGTATGGCCGTTCGACCGGGCGCAGGTTGCCGGGCGCCATTTGTACCACACCGGGGTTAGCCCCGCCCGCCATCAACGCAGGTAAGAAGAACACCGGGGCATCGGACCCGCGGAATATCACATCGATCGTCAAGGGCGGTCCCTTGATCGCAGCCGGAACCTGTCGCTGTGCGCGGAGGACATACTGCAATGGAGCCGCCCGGCGCGCGTACTCCTGCCCGTCGATGCCGAGGCTCTGTAGTGCCGGTGCCATGGTTTGGATGAAGCTGCGGGCCTTGTCGGGCGCGAAGATGCGCGGCTGCGCTTCTTCGACCATAAGCCCCGCTTCCTCCAGCGCCCGCACGACGGACCGCAAGCTGAACCAGCGGAGGTGGTCCAAATCCAGCAGCCCTGTCGCCTCATAATTCCACTCACCCTGGAACAGCCGGGCGACAAGACTCCAATGCTCAGCATTCGGCACGCACAGCAGAACTGTACCGCCCGGACTTAATGCCGCCATGTGGTGACGCAGCACCGTCCAGGGCTCACGCAACTGCTGCAGCACGTCGCCATACACGATGCAGTCGAAATCATCCAACTCGTCAAACGGCAGCGGGTCCAGCTCCACATCAACCCGCGCAACCCTGTCGAGCCGCTGCTCGGCGATCGCCGCGGCATCAGGGTCACGCTCAATTCCCAGAACACGGGCCTGTGGATTGAGCTGGCGGTACGCCGCCCCCAATGCTCCGGTGCCGCATCCAACATCGAGAACGACGCGCGCATCTACTGGGATGCGCGCCAGCAGGTCCTGATTGGGTGCGTCGGTATAGCGGATCATCCCGCTCGGTTCATGATCGCCGTTCCCAGCCCAAGTCACCGAACTCACCCTTCCCCCCGCACCGCCCTCGGCCGCCCCATCCCCATCCACCGCCACCATCACGAACTCCGCCGCCGTCACCTTGAACCGCTCCTCCTGGTCACTGCGCAGCACCCACGCCTCCACCCCCAGCGTGATCGAGCTCCGCCCGATCCGCCGCACCTCCGCATAGCAGCACACCACGTCCCCCACCTTCACCGGCCGCAGGAACGCCAGATTGGACACCGCCGCCGTCGCCACCCGCCCGTTCGCCACCGCCCGCGCGCTGATACCCGGCGGCCAAATCCATCAGCGACATCACCCAGCCGCCGAAGATATCGCCGGCCGGGTTGGTGTCGGCCGGCATGGCGACCATGCGCAGCTCCAGCCGCCCCGTCGGTTCGCCCTCGGTCCCGGTCATCCTGCCGTCCCCGCGCCTTGGAATACATATGCCCCGCGCCAATGATAAACGATTAACGACATGAACGCCCAGCAAACCCAGGAGGCCCGGACCATGAACGCCCCGTCCCCCCACCGGACGGTCAATACCGACCCCGTGCTGCTCCGCGATGACCGGGACGGCGTCGCCTGGCTCACGCTCAACCGCCCGCAGGCGCGCAACGCCCTGTCGCTCGGCGCTGATGGCCGCGCTAACCCAGGAACTGGCCGCCATCGCCGAAACCCCGGCGGTCAAAACGGTCGTGCTGGCCGGCGCCGGCCCGGCCTTCTGCGCCGGCCACGACCTGCGGGAAATGCGCGCCCGCCCCGACCGTGCCGCGTATGAACAGACCTTCGCCGCCTGCTCCCGCCTGATGCTGGAGATCGTGCGCCTGCCCAAGCCGGTGATCGCCCGGGTCCACGGCATCGCCACCGCCGCCGGCTGCCAGTTGGTCGCCACCTGCGACCTCGCGGTGGCCGCCGACACCGCGCGCTTCGCCACGCCCGGGGTGAATATCGGCCTGTTCTGCTCCACGCCCATGGTCGCCCTGACCCGCGCCATCGGCCGCAAACCGGCCATGGAGATGCTGCTGACCGGCGATCTGATCGACGCCGCCCGCGCCCGCGAACTGGGCCTGGTCAACCGCGTCGTCGCCCGAATCCGAACTGGACGAGGCGGTCGCCGCGCTGGCCGGGCAGATCGCGGCGAAAAGCCCGCTGACGCTCGCCATCGGCAAGCAGGCGTTCTACCGCCAGGCCGAGATGGACCTGGACGCCGCCTACCGCTACGCAGCCGAGGTGATGACCCGCAACATGCTGGCGCGCGACGCCGAAGAAGGCATCGATGCGTTCCTGGGCAAGCGCGCGCCGGTCTGGACCGGAACCTGATCCCGCGGATGGCCGACGACCCGTATCAGAATCCTGGGCCTGCAGCGCACCGCCACCGACGCGGAGATCCGCGCCGCCTATCGCAAGCTGGCCAAGCGGCATCACCCCGACCTCAATCCCGGCAAGCCGGAGGCGGCGGAGCGCTTCAAGCAGATCAACGCCGCCAACGACCTGCTGTCCGATCCGGACAGGCGCGCCCGCTACGACCGCGGGGAGATCGACGCGGCCGGCAACGAAAAACCGCCCGAGCGCCCGTTCTATCGGGACTTCGCGGACGCTGCCGGGCGGCAGAAATACCGCACCAGCACCGCCGGGATCGACCCCGAGGACCTGGAGAGCATCCTCGCCCAGGCGTTCGGTGCGCAGGGTTTTACTCCAGGGGGCTTTTCCCGGGGCGGCGGCACAACCGGTGGGCGGCAATTCAATTTCCGCGGGCAGGACGCACAGTACGGGCTGACCGTCAGCTTCCTCGATGCGGTGAACGGCACCACGCGCCGCATCACCCTGCCGGACGGGCGCACGCTGGACGTGCGCATCCCGGCCGGCGTGCACGACGGCCATGTCATGCGGCTCAAGGGTCAGGGCATGCCCGGCATCGGCGAAGGCCCGCCCGGCGACGCCCTCGTGGAGGTCACCATCGCGCCGCATCCGCTGTTCCGCCGCGACGGCGACGACATCATCGTCGAGCTGCCGGTGACCATTCAGGAAGCCGTGCTCGGTGGCCCGCTGGAGGTGCCGACGATCAAGGGCCAGGTGCGGCTGACCATCCCGCCCGGCTCCGGCACCGGCACGCGGCTGCGGCTGCGCGGGCGTGGGGTCGGCGGCCACGGGCATCAGTATGTCGAACTGAAAGTGGTGCTGCCGCCGGGCGATGAACCGGAACTGGCGGAGTTCCTGAGGCACTGGAAGCCGCGGCATCCGTTCGATCCACGCGCGGAGACGGAGACGGCGTGATGCGCACCGAGGCGGTCATCACCCTGTTGGGCGATCTTGAAACGATCGAGCTGACAAGCTGGATCGAGCGCGGCTGGGTGCAGCCCGACCCGGCCGGCGAAAGCTGGGAGTTCCACGAGATCGACATCGCCCGCGTGCGCCTGATCCGCGACCTGCGCCGCGGGATGGAGCTGACCGAGGATGCTATCCCGCTGGTGCTGTCGCTGATGGACCAGGTCTATGAGCTGCGCGGCCAGCTTCGCCGGATGGTGACCGCGATGGAGGGCCAGCCGCCGGACGTGCGCGCCGCGATCATCGCCGCTCTGCGGTAGCGTCTGGCCACTGGCAATTTTCTTCTTCACACTGGCCGGAACACCGGGGAGCAATTCATGTCCGACCAGACCGCCGAATTCGGTGTCGCGCCCAGGCACCAGCATTGCAACTCTCGCCGGGGGCGCCGTCGGCAACCTGATCGAGTGGTACGACTGGACGGTCTATGGCCTGCTCTCGGCCGTATTCGCCGGACAGTTCTTTCCGGCGGGCGATCCGACCGCCGCGTTGCTCGCTGTGCTGGCAACCTTCGCCCTTGGTTTCCTGATGCGCCCGGTCGGTTCCATCGTGCTGTCGCCATACGCGGACCGGCGAGGCCGGCGGCGCATGCTCGCGCTGTGCATCATCCTGATGGGGCTCGGCAGCCTGGTGGTCGCCGTGTGCCCGTCTTATGCGTCGATCGGCGTAGCGGCGCCGCTGATCCTGTTGGCGGCGCGGATGCTGCAGGGGTTCTCCGCCGGTGGGGAGTTCCAGGGATCGTCAGTGTTTCTGGTGGAACATTCGCCGTCCGACCGTCGCGCGCTCGCGGGGTCGTCGCAGATGATCAGCATCGGCGCGGCGATCCTGATCGCCACCGGCGTGTCCGCGCTGACGACAAATTTCATTCCCCGGCCGGCACTCGAATCGTGGGGCTGGCGGATCCCGTTCCTGCTGGGCGCGTTGGGCGCGATCTATGGTCTGTGGCTGCGGATGAAACTGCCGGAGACCCCGCATTTCGAGTCGATCGAGCGCCGCCGTGCGCTGTCGCGCGCGCCGATCATCGAAGCGGTGCGCGAATTCCCGAAAGAAACGCTGTTCGTCTTCGTCATCCAGATGGGAACCGTGCAGTTCTACATCTGGACCGTGTTCCTGCCGAGCTATGCGCATCTGATGGGCGGGCTGCCGCTGGAGCAGGGCTTCATCGCCAGCACCATCGCCATGGCGGTCTATTGCATCGCAGTGCCGGCCTTCGCCGCGCTGTCCGACCGGATCGGCCGCAAGCCGTTGCTGCTCGGCGCGGTCGGCGGCTTCCTGATCTTCGCGTATCCGCTGATCAACGCGCTGCACAACGCCGGATTCGGCAAGTTCCTGCTGGTCGATATCGTCGGCATCCTGTTCATCGCAATGAGCAACTCAGTGTTGGCGGCGGTGCTGTGCGAGCTGTTCCCGACGCGGGTGCGGACCTCCGGCATCGGACTGCCCTATGCGGTGTGCAGCGCGATCTTCGGCGGCACCGCGCCGCTGATCGCTGCCGCGTTCATTCGCGGGAAAGTGGATTGGGGGGTGCCGGCGTATATCATGGCGATCTGTTTGGTCTCGGTGATCGTGTTCGCGGTCATGCCGGAAACGCGCGGCAAACCGCTGGAGTAATACTCGGGTTTCAGTCGTCGTTCCCGCGGCTTCAATCGTCATTGCCGTGACGCTGATCCCGCTCGGTCCGCAGCTAGATCGCATATCGCAACAATCGTAAGGACATCATACCCGCGCCGGCGCTGTTCGATTGGAACGTTGAGAAGGTCTGAGCGCTGCTCGGTTGACGCCGCCCTCTGCGGCGGCGATTTTCAGACCATGCTCAGGATTGGCATCGACATCGGCGGCACCTTCACGGATTTCGCGGTCTGGGATGGTGGCCCCGGCGGCTACACATCCGTGGAGGCGTTTAAGGTTCCCTCCACGCCGCCCCGCTTCGCGGCCGGCGTGCAGCAAGGGCTGACACGGCTTCTCGAAGCGGGGCGCCTCCGCCGCCAGGACCCGGCGCTGATCGTGCATGGCACCACCGTCAGCACCAATGCAGTGATCGAGCGCAGCGGGCCGCCGCTGGCGCTGCTGGTCACCGCCGGGTTTCGCGACATCCTGTCCGTCGCGCGGCTGCGCTTCGACCGTCCCGTCGATTTGTTCAGCACACGGCCGCCGCCGCTGATCCCGCGTCGCATGGTGTTCGAGATCAACGAGCGGCTGCTGGCCGACGGCAGCATCGATACGCCTCTGCACCCCGACGACGCGGTGCGGGCCGCCCGGGCGGCAGGGGAAGCTGGCGCGGCCGGTATCGCGATCTGCTTCCTGCATGCCTACCGCAACCCGGCCCACGAACGCGCCGCCGCCGAGGCGATCCGCGCCGCGCTGCCCGGCATCGAGCTGGTGGCCTCGCACGAGGTCTGGCCGCAGGCACAGGAATACGAACGCGCCTGCGCCGCTTTGCTCAACGCCTATGCGCGCCAGGCAATGGCCGGCTATCTGGACGAGCTCGACCGCTTTCTATCGGAAGCATTGCCCAACGCGCGGCTGTTGGTGACGAAATCGAATGGTGGTGTGATGGGCGCGGCCGAGGCGGCACGCATGCCGATCCACACCTTGCTGTCGGGTCCAGCCGCCGGCGTGACCGCATCGGCCGAGTTGGGCGCCATGATCGACGAACCTTCGCTGCTGACGATGGACATGGGTGGCACCAGCACGGACATCTCACTGGTCGATGATGGCCGGGTGATGGTGTCGCATGACGGCCGTGTCGGCGACTTCCCGCTGATGATGCCGGTCACCGCGATCGAGGCGATCGGCGCCGGCGGCGGCTCGATCGCTTGGATGGATGGGCCGGTGTTGAAAGTCGGCCCGCGTTCGGCCGGGGCGGTGCCGGGGCCGGCCTGCTACGGCAAGGGCGGCACCGCCCCGACCGTTTCGGATGCTTATCTGCTGTGCGGCTATCTGTCCGACGACGCCCCGCTGGCTGGCGGATTGAGGCTGCGGCGCGACCTTGCCGAAGCTGCGCTGCGTCCGATCGCCGCCGCACTCGGCGACGACACGGTCGTTGCGGCGGAAAGCGTCATTGCCGTCGCCACGTCGAACATGCTGGCCAATGCGCTGCCGTTCATCGCGCGGCTCGGGCTGGAGCCGGGCGCGCTGACACTGATGATCTATGGCGGGGCCGGCGGAATCCACGGGCCGTTGCTGGCCGAGGAGATCGGCATCGGTCGCGTGATCGTGCCGCGCCTGTCCTCGGTGTTCTGCGCCTTCGGCTGCCTGGTATCCGACCTGCTGTATGATGTGGTGCGCACCGTGCATGGGACGGCGCTGACACCCGCCCTGCTGCGCCAGACCTACGCGGGGTTGCGCGAGCAGGGGCGCGCTTGGTTGAGCGCGCAGCCGGGCGACATTGCTCCCCGGTTCGATCATTCCGCTGATCTGCGCTATGCTGGCCAGTCGTTCGACGTGAATTCGCCGGTCGATGAAGAAGCTGCGGCGCGCGGCGATATCGATGCTGTCGCCAACAGCTTTCACGCCCAGCATCAGCGGCTGTATGGCCACGCCTCGCCCGGCGCGCGCACCGAGGCGCTGGCCTTGCGGGTTCGCGTGCGCGGCGAACTGCCACGTCCGGCGGCAGTTCCGCTGACCGCGCATGCCGGTAGCACTGTGCCGGCGCACACGCGCACGGCTCGATTCGACGGCGCATGGATGGAAACCCCGGTCTTCGCCTGGGCCGATCTGTCGCCGGAATGGCAGCGCAGCGGGCCGGCAATTGTGGAACAGGAGACCGCCACCGTGGTGATCCCACCCGGCTTCACCGTCCGGCTCGGCCGGTTCGGCGACCTGATCCTGGAAAGGTGCTGAGATGGACCCGGTCCGCACCGAGGTGATGCGCAACCGCTTCGCCGCCATCGCCGAAGAAGCCAGCAACGTCGCCTATCGCACCGCCTACACCACCTTCGTCAAGCAGACGCAGGACTATCAGGTGGCGCTCGCCAGTACCGACGGCGAGTTCTTCGCCTATCCAATGCGCGCCGGGGTCACGTCGTCCGTGTGCCAGAACCTGCGCGGTCTGGTCGATGAGATCGGGATCGACCGACTTGTGCCCGGAGACATTATCCTTAGTAACGATCCATTTTCCGGCGATGCGCTCTGCACCCACACAATGGACATCCACCTGATCCGCCCGGTATTCCGCGACGGGCAGGTGATCGCGTTCGGGTGGGCGTTTATCCATGCCTCGGATATCGGCGGCTCGGTGCCCGGGAGCATTTCACCGACCAACTACGAAGTGTTCCAGGAAGGCGTGCGTATCCGCCCGAGCCTGCTGTACCGGGCTGGCGAACTGAACGAGCCGCTGTGGCACTTCTTCGCCGACAACTCCCGCATTCCTGATCTGATCTGGGGCGATCTGCAGGCCATGCTGTCCGGACTGGCGCTGCTGGACCGCCGCGCTCAGGAATTGTGCGATCGATACGGAACGCAGGAGTTTCTGGACAGCGTGGCGGACGTGCTTGCGTTGTCGGAGATCAAGGCGCGCGCCGCGATCGCCCGGATGGCGGACGGCGAATACGTGTTCAATGAATACCTGGAAGCGTTCCGCGGCGACGGCTTCATCTTCATGCAGGCGAAGATGACCAAGCACGGCGAGACGCTGGCGATGGATTTCTCCGGCAGCGATCCTCAGGTGCGGTATGCGCTGAACTTCACCACCGGCGACCGGCCGCACCCGTTCCTGTGCATGCCTGTTGTCAACTGGATCCAGACGGTCGAGCCGACCATCCCGATCTCCGGCGGCATCATCCGCCCGATCCGCACCTACGCCCCGCGCGGCACTTTCATGAACGCCGAATTTCCCGCCGCTATGGGCAATCGCTGGGTTGCTGTCATGCGGGTCTATGACGCGATCCTCGGGTGCCTCAACCAGGCGGTGCCGGGCGGGATCGCGGCGGCTGGGGCAGGGCAGGCGGGGATCATTTCCATTGCATCGACGGATCCGCGCAGCGGGCAGCGCCATGTCAGCGTCGTGGAGCCGTTCATCGGCGGCTCCGGCGGGCGGGTGCGCGGCGACGGCGTCGATGGGATCGACCAGCCCGTGGGGTTCCTGAAAAGCGCGCCGATCGAGGTGGTGGAGATGGAAACGCCATTGGTGATCCGCCGCTTCGCGCTGGAACCGGGCACGCCGGGGCCGGGGAAGTTCCGCGGCGGCCACGCGATGCGGATCGAGCTGGAAAACCGCAGCATGGATGCTGTGATGACCGTACGCGGGCTGGAGAGGTTCCGTTTCCAACCATGGGGAATCGCCGGCGGCGGGTGCGGGGCGCATGCGAGCTGCGTGCTGAACCCGGGGCGGGCGGACGAACGGGACATCGGCCGCATCGACGTGCTGGAGCTGGGCCGCGGCGACACGCTGCGCATGATCACCCCGAGCGGCGGTGGCTACGGCGATCCGTTCGAGCGCGATCCGGCGAGGGTGCTGGATGAAGTGCTGGACGGGCTGCTGACACCGGAGCAGGGCCGGCAATTTTACGGGGTGGTGGTTGCGGATGGCGCGGCCACCACGAAGCTGCGTCGTTCGCGCGAACCGGAAAGTCGCGGATTCTTCAGTCTCGGCCGGACCCGCGTCGCGGTCGAGGCCATCTGGCCACCCGCCACCAGCGCGGCACTGGCAAATGCGGTGACGGCCGCGCCGGCCGCGATGCGCACCCATTTGGTTCAGGCCGTCCGTGCTGAGCGTGGCAGCAAGGATCGCCGGATAAATGCATCCGAGGTCATGAGCGCCGCTCGCAGCCTGCTGGCAGAATAGACGCCCTTGTCCCCCGAAGTCCGGGTCGTTGTCTGTACCGGATATAGCTTTAACCCCTGTAGCCGCAATGGGCCATCTATGCGATCTGATCGGCTTGGTGCGGTGCAGCCCCAGCCACACCCAACCGCCCCGCCAAGTCCTGAATGAACTGCCACGCCACCCGGCCCGACCGCGCCCCCCGCGTCACCGACCATTCCACCGCCTGTGCACGCAGCGCCTCATTCCCGATCGGCAGCCCCATCGCCCCCGCATACCCCTCCACCATCGCGAAATACGTCTCCTGATCGCAGTTGTGGAAGCCGATCCACAACCCGAACCGGTCGGACAGCGATACCTTTTCTTCCGTCGCCTCGGACGGGTTGATCGCCGTGGAGCGTTCGTTCTCGATCATGTCGCGCGGCATCAGGTGCCGTCGGTTGGACGTAGCGTAGAACAGCACGTTATCAGGCCGCCCCTCGATGCCGCCCTCCAGGATCGATTTCAGCGCCTTGTAGTCGGAATCCTCCCGCTCGAACGACAAATCGTCGCACAGTACCAGGCAACGACGCGACCGGCCTCGCAGCACGTTCAGCAGCTCGGGGAACGACCGCACGTCCTCCCGGTAAATCTCCACCAGCGCCAGGCTGCCCGGCATCCGATGGTTCGCGACTGCATGGGTTGCCTTCACCAGCGACGATTTGCCCATCCCCCGCGCGCCCCACAGCATCGCGTTGTTGGCCGGCAATCCGCGGGCGAAGCGCAGCGTGTTGTCCAGCAGGATTTGCTTCTGCCGCTCGACCCCTTTCAGCAATCCGATGTCCACCCGCGAAATCCGCGCCACCGCCATAAGACGTGGCGGATCAGGTTGCCAGACGAACGCCTCCGCCTGTTCCAGGTCGATCGGCGGAGGCATCGCCGGCGCCAGACGTTCCAGCGCCGCGGCGATGCGGCTCAGTTGCTCGATCAGGTGCTGGTCCATGCGAATTCCGGAAGAACTTGACGACGGGGTGGCGGAAACTATGGTCCGCCCCCGATCATCGCAACCCGGGCACCGCAACCCGGGCCTTCCGCCGGAGAGGATTTGCATGCTTATCACCCCGGCCTACGCCCAGGGCCTCGCCGGTACCTTCGGCAGCGCCACGCAGTTCCTGCCGCTGGTGCTGATCTTCGTCGTCTTCTATTTCCTGCTGATCCGACCGCAGCAGCAGAAGCAGAAGGACCAGCGGCAGATGCTGGCCGCGATCAAGCGCGGCGACCGCGTGATCACCGGCGGCGGCATCCTGGGCGTGGTGCAGCGCGTGCCCATGGTTACCAACAAGGACGGCAAGCAGGTGGCGTCGTCGGAGATCGAGGTGGAGATCGCGCCGAATATCCGCGTCACCGTGATGCGGGAGACTATCAGCAGCGTGGTCCGTGCCGCCGTCGCCAACAATTCGAAACCGCCGGCGGCGAAGAGGGCGTCGTAAGCGACCCCTCGCACACCTCCCCGGCCTCTCCCACAAGGGGAGGGGGAAGCGGAACCTACATTCCCAGTGCGCGGCGGTACACGTCGAGCAGGGTTTCTTGCTCCTCCACCTCCGCCAACTCCTGCTTGCGGATGCGGATGAGCTGACGCAGCACCTTCACGTCGAAGCCGGCGGATTTCGCCTCGGCGTAGATGTCCTTGATGTCGCTGCCGAGCGCCTTGCGCTCTTCTTCCAGTCGCTCGATCCGGTCAACCAGGCTGCGCAGCCGGTCCGCAGCGATGCCGCCGGTCTCCGGTTCGGTCGTCGGTTTTTCCGCCAGCTTCAACGCCATCCGTGTCGTCCTCGTATCTGCAAGGACGGCGGGAATAGCCGCCCCGCAGAGTCCCGGTCAATGACCCGGATTGGTCCCATGATCCCTCGGGCCGAACGCGGCCTTCTGTTCGGCCGTCGGCTCCTTCTGGTACTTCGCCTGCCACTCCTTGTAAGGCATGCCATAGACGATCTCGCGCGCATCCGGATCGGCGATCCCGATGCCCTTGTCCGCCGCCGCCTCGCGGTACCAGCGGCTCAGGCAGTTGCGACAGAACCCCGCCAAATTCATCAGGTCGATGTTCTGCACGTCGGTCCGTTCGCGCAGATGCGCGACCAACCGGCGGAACGCCGCGGCCTCCAGTTCCGTGCGGGTGGTGTCGTCGAGTGTGGGTGCGGTCATGCCATCCCTCCTTCGCAGACCTGCAAGATGGCGCGCCCGGGCCGGCTTCGCCATACTCGCCGCCCCGAAGAAGGAATCGGTCACGCATGACCTGGGACGATGCGCGGGCGCGCGCCGCGCTGCGACTGCTGTTCGATACCGCCGTCGCCGCGGCTGACCCGCGTGTGGTGCTGGCCGCATACCTGCCGCCCAGGCCGCGCGGCCGTTGCATTGTCGTCGGTGGGGGA
Source organism: uncultured Pseudomonadota bacterium (assembly GCA_963764525.1). Lineage (GTDB taxonomy): Bacteria > Pseudomonadota > Alphaproteobacteria > Acetobacterales > Acetobacteraceae > DATDIC01. The sequence continues at coordinate 40,858 of CAVXTC010000005.1, forward strand.
AAATCCGCCGCGGTGATGGCTGCCGCGCTGGAAGACGCCTGGCCCGATGCCGACTTGATGGGCACCGTGGTCACGCGCTACGGCCACGCCGTCCCGACCCGCCGCATCGAGGTGATCGAAGCCGCCCACCCCGTTCCCGATGCGAACAGCGAATTGGGTGCCCGCCGGCTGCTGGAGCGCGTCCGCGGACTGACCGCCGATGATCTCGTGCTGGCGCTGATCTCCGGCGGCGGGTCGGCGCTGCTGGCGGTGCCGGCGCCGGGGCTGATGCTTGCCGACAAGCAGGCGATCAATCGCGCGTTGCTGGCTTCGGGTGCCACCATTACCGAAATGAACGCGGTGCGGAAGCACCTGTCGGGGATCAAGGGCGGGCGCCTCGCCGCGGCGGCGGCACCGGCGCGCGTCGTCACCCTGGCGATCAGCGACGTGCCCGGCGACGATCCGGCGGTGATCGCCTCCGGCCCGACCGTTCCCGATCCCACCACCTTCGCCGACTCGCGCGCCTTGCTGGCGCGCTATGGCATCGACCCGCCGCAATCCGTCGCCGCACGGCTGGCGCAGGATCAGGACGAGACGCCGAAGCCCGGTAGCCTGCCCAACGCCGCGTTCCACCTGATCGCGACGCCGATGATGGCGCTGTCCCAGGTGGCCGGCGCGGCGCGTGGCCTTGGCCTGGCGCCGCTTATTCTGGGCGACGCCCTGGAAGGCGAGGCCCGCCAGGCCGGCACGCTGATGGCCGGTATCGCCCGCAGCGTCCGCACGCATGCCCAGCCATTGGCAGCACCCGCCGTGCTGCTGTCCGGGGGCGAAACCACGGTGACGATCGGCCGCGGCCCGGCCGGGCGTGGCGGGCGCAACACAGAGTTCCTGCTCGGGCTCGCGGTGGCTTTGGACGGCGCCCCCGGCATCTGGGCCGTTGCCGGCGATACCGACGGGATCGACGGCACGGAAGACGCCGCCGGTGCCGTGATCACCCCGGATACGCTGGCCCGCGCACGCAGGGCCGGTCTCGATCCACGGGTCGTGCTGGACGCGCACGACAGCTACACGCTGTTCGACGCAATCGGCGATCTGATCCGTACCGGCCCCACGCTGACCAACGTGAACGACGTGCGCGCTGTGCTGATCGGGTAATGGCGGAAGGAGGCGTCTGGTTTGCAGCCGTTGGCCATCCTCAATGTTGACGACCTCGGCGCCACCCACGGCGCCAATCAGGCGTATTTGGACCTGGCGCGTCGCCGGCAGGTGACCAGCGGTTCGGTCATGGCGCCGGGCCCGTGGTTCCGTGAAATTGCCGAGGCGGCAATTGCTGATCCGTCGCTCGACCTCGGGGTGCATCTGACGCTGACCAGCGAATGGCGGCACTACCGATGGGCGGCGATATCTACCACTAGCCGCGCCTCCGGCCTGATCGACGATGAAGGTTACATGTGGCGCGATGTGGCCAGCCTGCGTCGCCATCTCGTGCCCGAAGCCGCGGAAGCCGAGCTTCGCGCGCAGATCGAGCGATGCCTCGCCGCCGGCATTGCGCCCACGCATATCGACGCCCACATGGGCGCGGCGATGCTGGCCGAACTGCTACCGGCGCATGTGCGTCTTGCGCGCGACTACGGCCTGTTCCCGGTGCTGCCGCGCTCGATCACCTGGGCGCCTGATGCGGATGCGTATCGGGCTGTCCTTGACCAGCTCGATGCCGCCCGGTGCCCTGTCATCGACCACTGCCGCGGGACGCTGCCGGTGGATCGCGACGAGCTGGCGACCGAGTGGCAGCGCATGATCGCCGAGCTTCCCCCCGGCTTGACCCATTTCGCGCTGCACGCCACCCGGGCCGGCGAGTTCGCGGCGGTCTCGCCGCAACACGCGCCCTGGCGCTTCGCCGAATACGACCTGCTCGCCGGGGGCGCCGTTGCTGGGTGGTTCGCCGGGGTCGGCGTCGCCACGACAGGATATCGCGCGCTGGTACAGATATGGCGATCGGCCTGCGGCGGTCTCGGTTAGTTACCAAATGTCCAAAAATGACCTATTCTTGTCTCGCACGTTCCCCCACCCGTCATGCGGAAGGCCGAGCATCCACGTCTTGCCTTGATCTCGGCAGCATAGGTCGTGGATGGTCGGCCGTAGCCTGTCCTCGGGCCGACGATGACGAGCGGGGTGCCACCGGCCCCACGCACGAGTTCGATATCAGTGGCGGCCGGTATCAGGCGAGCCGCTGCACCGGGTCACCTCGGTGCCTGCACAACAGCAGCAGCACGATCGTTGAAATCGGCAATATGATGTCGAGATAGAAGACCGGCCCTGCATTGCCCGATGCAAAATTCCCGGCGACCATGATTTGCCGCACATGCCCGACCGCGTCGCCCAGCAGAAAAATCGCGTTCACCAGCACCGTCGCGGCTCTGAACCCGTAGCTGGCGCGGAACGCCCCGCACCCAGCCACGCCGAATGCCAGGTCTGCCATCCCGACTTCGAACTGGAAGGGACTGTCCGGCCATCCGATGAATTGGGCGGCAATTCCTGGAAACGCCACGTGAAAGAACCCGCTCCATAGCCCGCCCAGGCCGATCGGCAGCAGCAGAAGCCAGGACAGAAGTCTTTCCGTCGCCGGCCGTCGCCGTTCCATTAAAGCACAGATCAGCGCGAGAACAAACAGAATCGCACTGAAATTCTGCAACGTGAACGCGATCACGTTGCCGATTGCATGGCCCATGGTGCCCGCCTATCGATGCGCTTGCACAGCTTTGTTGCGTAACAGGATCGCCGTGGACAATGCCGTCGCATAAGTCAGCCACCCCGACAGGGGCAGCAGGCTCAGCGCTACACGCGGCGATCTCCTCCAGGCCCGCGCGATGGTCGCATAGGAAACGGCCGCCTGAGCCGCGGCGACAACCAGCCCCAGCGTCGGGCTGCGCGCACGGAAGAACGCCGGCACGTATAGCGAATAGAGCATCCAGTTTGCCCCGCGCAGGGCCAGCAGCGACCGCCGGGCTGGATCCCGCGGTTCGTTCATCAATGTCAAATCGCTCGAAACCTGAATCGCGTTCAGCAGAGGCCAAACCACGCCGAACAGCCAGGGCGGCGGCGACCACTCCGGCTTGTCCAGTTTCACGTAGTAAGCTTGGTCTTCGCGGCGCCGGGTTGCCAGCAGGGACACCATGCTGATCGCGCCGTATAGCACCACTCCATCCAGCACACCGAACCGTTGCTGCGCCATCGACCCCTCCGATGCCTGCTCAGCCGGAACGCGCAGCCGCCGGCCCCGACTGGGCCAGGCGGCATCGTTCAGGGGCAATTGGTGTTACTCCGCCGCCTGCGCGTACCGTTTCCAGGGGCTCGCACGTGCAGACCAGGTTGCGGTCGCCATACACGTTGTCCACCCGCGCCACCGGCGGCCAGTATTTCGCTTCCGCCACGAAGGCCAGCGGAAACGCCGCCTGCTCGCGCGAATAGGCGTGCGTCCATGCATCCGCCATCACCGCGCGCGCGGTATGCGGCGCGTTCTTCAGCGGATTGTCCGCGCGGTCCAGCCGCCCGGCCGCGATCGCCGCGATTTCCTCCCGGATCGCGATCATCGCGTCGCAGAACCGGTCGATCTCGGCCTGCGGTTCGCTCTCGGTCGGCTCGATCATCAGGGTGCCCGCCACCGGCCACGACATGGTCGGCGCATGGAAGCCGAAATCGGCCAGCCGCTTGGCGATATCCTCCACCATAACGCCTGCCTCGGTCTGGAAGCCGCGGCAGTCGATGATACACTCATGCGCAACCATTCCGCCGGGTCCGGTGTAGAGCACGGGGTAGTGCGGTCGCAGCCGGGCGGCGATGTAATTGGCGCTCAGGATCGCGACTTCGGTGGCACGCGTCAGACCGGCCGCGCCCATCATGCGCACATAGGCGTACGAGATCGGCAGGATCAGCGCGCTGCCGAACGGTGCCGCCGAGACCGGTCCGACGCCACTCGCCGGCCCGGCATCCGGGCGCAGCGGGTGATTGGGCAGATGCGGTGCCAGATGCGCCGCGACGCCGATCGGTCCGACGCCAGGGCCACCGCCGCCATGCGGGATGCAGAACGTCTTGTGCAGGTTCAGATGGCATACGTCGGCGCCGATCGCCGCCGGGCTGGTCAGCCCGACCTGCGCGTTCATGTTGGCGCCATCCATGTACACCTGCCCGCCGGCCGCGTGAACCACGGCGCAGATGTCGCGGATCTCCGCCTCGAACACGCCGTGCGTGCTGGGATAGGTGATCATCAGCGCGGCCAACTGGTCCGCATGTTTGGCCGCCTTCGCGCGCAGGTCAGCCAGATCGACGTTGCCGTCGCGGTCGCAGCCGACCACCACCACGCGCAATCCCGCCATCGCGGCGCTTGCCGGATTGGTGCCGTGCGCGGAGGCCGGGATCAGGCAAACATCCCGCTGCCCCTGCCCGCGCGCTTCGTGATAGGCGCGGATCGCCAGCAGCCCGGCATACTCGCCCTGCGACCCGGCATTCGGCTGCAACGACACCGCGGCGAAACCGGTGATCTCCCGCAGCCACGTCGCCAGTCGGCCGATCACCGCCGCATAGCCGCGCGTCTGGTCGGTCGGCGCGAACGGATGCATGTCGGCGAACCCGGGCAGGGTGATCGGGATCATCTCCGCCGAGGCGTTCAGTTTCATCGTGCAGGAGCCCAGCGGGATCATGCTGCGATTGAGCGCCACATCCTTGTCCTCGAGCCGCTTGAGATAGCGCAGCATCGCGTGCTCGGAGTGGTGCTCACTGAACACCGACTGCGATAGATACGGCGTGTTGCGCAGCAGGGATGCGGGGATCGATGGTGCCGCGTCCGCCGGCTCGCCGCCCAGTACCGCAGCCAGCCGATCGAGCTCCGCCCGCGTGACCGTCTCGTCCAGTGCGATGCCGACGCAGCCGGAGTCGATGCGCCGCAGGTTGAATCCGGCATCCAGCGCGCGCGCCATCACCGCCTCGGCATCGCCGGTTTCAATCGCAATTGTATCGAAGAATGCGTCGTGGCGAACCCGCAGCCCAGCCCGCCGCGTCGACATCGGCCAGCAGCCGTGCCTGCAGGTTCACTCGCCGGGCAATTCGGCGCAGCCCCTCCGGTCCGTGCCAGCACGCATACAGCCCGGCGATCACCGCCAGCAGCACCTGCGCGGTGCAGATGTTGGAGGTCGCTTTCTCGCGCCGGATATGCTGCTCGCGCGTTTGCAGCGCCAGCCGCATCGCCGGCGCTCCGGCGGCATCGACGGAGACGCCGACCAGCCGCCCCGGCATCGCCCGCCTGAACGCATCGCGCGTGGCGAAGAAGCCGGCATGCGGCCCGCCAAATCCCATCGGCACGCCGAAGCGCTGCGAGGACCCGACCACCACGTCGGCGCCCATTTCCCCGGGCGGGGTCAGCAGCGCGAGCGCCAAGGGATCGGTCGCAACGATCGCCAGCGCGCCGGCTTCGTGTGCCGCGCCGATCTCTGCCGACAGCTCCCGCACAGCGCCCGTCGTGCCGGGGTATTGCAGCACCAGCGCGAACGGGTTGGCGGCGCCGATCGCCGCAACATCGCCGGGCGCCACATCGACCAGTTGGATGCCGAGGGGGCGTGCGCGCGTCGCCAGCACCGCGCGCGTCTGTGGGTGCAGATCGGTCGCCACCGCGATCACGTCGGATTTCGCCTTGCTGAGCGCGTGGGCCAGCGCCATCGCCTCCGCCGCCGCGGTCGCCTCGTCCAGCAAGGAGGCGTTGGCGATCTGCATCCCGGTCAGATCGCAGATCATCGTCTGGAAATTCAGCAGCGCCTCCAGCCGACCCTGGGCGATCTCCGCCTGATAGGGCGTGTAGGCAGTGTACCAGCCTGGGTTTTCCAGCACGTTGCGCAGGATCACCGGCGGCGTGTGCGTGCCGTGATAGCCCATGCCGATCAGCGACTTCTTCAGCGTGTTCTCGGCCGCCAGTCCGCGCAACTCGGCGATCACCCCGGCCTCATCCAGCGGCGGCGGCAGATCCAGCGCACGATTGCTGCGGATCGTTCCCGGAACGGCGCGCCCGGCAAGGTCGGACAGCGTAGCCGCGCCGAGCGTGCCCAGCATCGCGGCAATCTCGGTCTCGGACGGTCCGATGTGCCGGGCAACGAAACTGTCCGCTGCCTCCAGCATCGCCAGCTCGGCGAGCTGGTCCATCACAGCGTCTCCAGAAATTCGCGATACCCGGCTTCATCCATCAGCTCGAGGAAAGTTTCCGGGTCGCTGAGTTCGATCTTGAACAGCCAGCCGTCGCTCTCGGCCTCCGCATTCACCAGCGACGGATCATCGACCACGCCCTGGTTCACCTCCACCACCTTTCCGGCGAGTGGCGCAAATACGTCGGATGCCGCCTTCACGCTCTCCACCACCGCGATGGCATCGGCCGACTTCCACCTCGCGGCCGACCTCCGGCAGTTCAATGAAGACAAGATCGCCGAGCTGCTCCTGCGCGTGCTCGGTGATGCCGACGGTAACGATATCGCCATCGAGCCGAACCCATTCATGGTCCCGCGTGTAACGGGTTTCGAGGCCGGTGCGATCGGGGGTGGGTTTGAGCGACATGGCTCGTTCCTCTAACGGATGTAGCGGTGGGGGACGAAGGGAAGCGGGGCGACCACGGCGGCGTGCGGCTTGCCGCGCACCATCAGGTGCAACCTTGTGCCCTCGGCGGCCAGGTCGCGGCGGACATATCCCATGGCGATCGGCGCGTTCAGCGTGGGTGAAAAACCGCCTGACGTGACCGTGCCGGCGGCGGTTCCATCATCCGCCACGATTTCGGTGCCGGCGCGGGCTGGCGCGCGGCCGTCCGGGCGCAGGCCGACGCGCAGGCGCGGGAAGCCGGTTTCGAGCTGATCACGGATTGCGGTGGCGCCGGGGAAGTCCCAGGCGGTCCGGCGGCGCTTGCCGACGACCCACATCAGCCCGGCTTCAACCGGCGTGGTCAGTTCGTCGATGTCGTTGCCGTAGAGGCACAGCCCGGCTTCCAGCCGCAGCGAATCACGAGCGCCCAGGCCGGCCGGCGCGACCTCAGGCTGCTCGGCCAGCGTCTGTGCCAGCCGAACAGCAGCCGCGGCAGGCACGGAAATTTCGAATCCATCCTCTCCGGTGTAGCCGGACCGGGAGATCGTGCAGGGAATCCCGGCCACCGCTGTCTCGATGACGCCCATGAAGGGCAGGGCAGGGGCCTCCGGGCAGAGGCGCCCGAGCACCTCGGCCGCCAGCGGCCCTTGCAGGGCCAACAGGGCACGGTCCTCCAGTTCGGAGAGCTTCACCGAGTCCGGCAGGGCGGCGGCGATGTGCGGCAGATCGACGGCCTTCCGGGAGGCGTTCACCACCACGAACAGACGGTCGCGCCCGAGATTGGCGACCATCAGGTCATCAATGATGCCGCCCGCTTCGTTGGTCAGCAGCGTGTAGCGCTGGCGCGCCGGCTTCAGGCCGATGATATCGCCCGGAACGAGTTGCTCCAGCGCCGCCGCCGCCGTAGCGCCTGTAAGCATTGCCTGGCCCATGTGGGACACGTCGAACAATGCCACCTTGGTGCGGCAGTGCTGGTGCTCGGCGATGACGCCGCGATACTGCACCGGCATCGCATAGCCGGCGAATGGCACCATCCGGGCGCCCTGTTCGCGATGCCACGAATCGAGCGGCGTCAGCCGCAGCGCCTCTTGGGTTGGATCGTCGGGCAGTGCGTTCTCGATCAAGCGTCGGCTCCGCGTCACGGGTCACCCACCGGCACGGCGCCGGTCAGGATGACCCCCCTCTGTCGCGGAAACCTGAGAGATTCAGACGACTTGCGCCGTCCTTACTCCGTCGGTGCGGCCATACGCCTGCGCGCACGGCCGGCTTTCCAGAGGTCCCTGATCCCGGCGCGGTCCCTTGTACCTGAGCGTTTCCGGGGGCCGGTTGCGCCTTCGGCGGCGGCCCGAAAGCCGCACTCTCCCGCGTCGGATGGCCGGGACGAAGGCACCATGGCGTACATCGCCGCGGGAAACAACTTTTCACCTCTCCCGCACTGCGGGAGAGGTCGGTGGGTAAGCGCCGGATGAGGGTCCATGCGCGTGAGGCGCGCCCGCCGTGCCGCCCACGGTGCCCTCGTCCGCGAAGTGCGGGAGTGGTGCTGGTACGTCCGGCTTGTCCGATGTCCGTGAACTTGCTCTAACCCACGCGCCGGATCGGGGGCGCCGAATGCAGCCAATCTACATCACTTACCTGAACGGTCCCGATATCGAGGCGCTCGGGATCACCGACGACGAGCTACTTGAAGCGATCGAGACCAGCCTCGGTGCGCAGGGCCGCGGCGAAACGGTGATCGAGCCGCGCATGCACCTGAAGCCGAATCCGGATGTCCACGGCCACTTCAATGTGCTGCGTGGCGCAATCCGCGCACCGGTGAACTATGCCGGCGTGAAGATCGTCAGCGATTACGTAGACAACTATAAGGTCGGTCTGCCGTCCGAAATGGGCGTCCTGAACCTGTTCGATCCGGCAACCGGCACGCCGCGAGCGATCCTGGACGCTACCGCAATCACCGACATGCGCACCGGCGCGGTCACCGCTGTCGGCGCCAAATACCTGGCGCGCCGCGGGTCCAAAGTGCTAGGGCATATCGGCGCGCGCGGAACCGCCTACTGGAACGTGCGGCTGCTGGACCGGCTGTTCGCGTTCGACGAAATTCGCGTCCACTCCCGCCGCAAGGACAGCCAGGACGCGTTCGCGGCGCGTCTGAGCCGCGATCTCGGCAAACCGGTGCGCGCGGTCGGAAGCTGGCAAGAGACGATCGAGGGCGCCGACATCGTCGTCGAAGCCTCCCGGCTGACCCGGCCGGAGCCGCTGTTGCGCACCGAGTGGATCAAGCCCGGTGCGCTGGTCGTCCCATACGGAACCATGAGCGCGCTGGAGCTTTCGCTGACCGATGTGATGTCCAAACTGGTGGTCGATGATTGGGGCCAGGTCCGCAGCGGCCCCTACGGCGCGCTGCGCGCCCATGTGGATGCCGGCAAGCTGTCGGAGGCGACGCTGCACGCGGAGATCGGGCAAATCGTGGCCGGCCTGAAGCCGGGACGCGAGAACGAGCAGGAACGGATCCTGTTCTGGCACCGCGGACTGTCGCTGTCGGACATTGCACTGGGCAACGCGATGCTGAAAAAGGCCGAACGACTGGGCATTGGCCACCGGCTGCGCTTCGCCTGACTGCGCATGCACCTCCCGCGGCCGGTTGCCGCCATGAAGGGGAGCGGCGAAGGCCGGGCATCCGCGTCTTCATTTCTCAGCGCATAGCCGTGGATTGCCGGCCTTCGCCGGCAATCACAGCCAAAATCAGTGCTTCGGCTCCGCCATGCGGCGGTGCATTTCCGCCAGCATTCCAGCGGGGGCGACATGCGCAATTGCCGCCTGCAGTTTGTTCTGCCAGCCAGTCACTACGTCGCCGGCACCTTTCATCATCGCATCGAAGCCGGTTTTCGCGACCATCGCCGGATCGTCCTTCTTCTGCTGTCCGACCTTGGTGTCCATCATGTCGGCACGCTCGAAGAAGTCCGTCTCGGTGGCGCCGGGCATCAGACAGGTAACCGTAACCCCGCTGTCCTTCAGCTCGGCACGTAGGGCAAAGGAAAAGCTGTCCAGGAACGCCTTGGTTCCGTTATAAACTGCTTGGTAGGTGCCCGGCAGGAATCCGGCGATCGATCCGGTTATAAGGATACGGCCGGCGCCTGCGCTGCGCATGTCGCGCCCGACCTTCTGAATCAGCAGCAGCGTGCCGGTGATGTTGGTATCAACCACCGCTGCCAATCCGCCAGGTCCTGGTCCAGAAAGCCGCGCCCCAGCCCACGTCCGGCATTGGCCAGCAGCGCGTCCACCTTGCGGCCTTTGGCGGCGGCGTATAGCTTCTCCACGCCCTCCGGTTTGGACAGATCGGCTTGCACCGCTTCGACGCTGGCACCATGGTTTCGCAACTTCGCGGCCGCATGCTCAATGTTCGGTTCGTCGGCGGCGATCAGCAGGTCGAAATCCATTGTCGAGGCATTGTCTGGCAAGTTCGAAACCGATGCCGGTGGATGCGCCGGTGATTATCGCGAAGTTGCGGGTCTCGGAAGCCATGTTCAGGTCTCCAACGCGGGTGGTTTCAGGGCTTCATCATCACTTTGATGCAGCCGTCCTGCTTGTCGCGAAACGTCTTGTACATCTCCGGCCCCTGTTCCAGCGGCACTGTGTGGGTGATGACGAAGGACGGATCGATCTCCCCTTTTTCGATCCGCTGCATCAGTATCGGCAGGTAGTGCTGCACCGGGGTCTGCGCCATCCTGAAGGTCAGGCCGCGGTTGATTGCGCTGCCCATCGGGACTTTGTCCACAAAGCCGCCGTACACGCCGATGATCGACACCACGCCAAAATTGCGTGTGTTAAGGATCGCCTGGCGCAGGACGTGAGGCCGGTCGGTGCCGAGGAATGCCGCCACCTTGGCGCGATCCAGCATCGAAATCGAAGCTGGCCGACGTGTGCGGCTCGGTGCCCACCGCATCGATACACGCATCGGCGCCGCGACCGTGCGTCAGTTCCTGAATGCGGTCGTAAACATCCTCTTTCATGAAATCAATTGTGATCGCCCCGGCTGCTCTCGCCATCTCCAGCCGCTCCGGTACGGTATCGATGGCGATCACCCGCTCGGCGCCAAGCAGGAAGGCGCTGCGGATCGAGAACTGCGCCACCGGCCCGCAGCCGAACACGGCGATCGTCTCGCCGCCTTTGATGTCGCAGAATTCGGCGCCCATGTAGCCGGTCGGGAAAATGTCGGACAGGAACAGCACCTGTTCATCGCTGAGGCCGTTGGGCACCTTGATTGGGCCGACGTCGGCGAACGGCACCCGCAAGTATTCGGCCTGACCGCCCGGGAACCCGCCCAGCAGATGCGAATACCCGAACAGTCCGGCCGGCGAGTGCCCCCACAGCTTGGCCGCCATCGCCGCATTCGGATTGGACCGCTCGCAACCTGAGAAATAGCCGTGCTTGCAGAAGAAGCACTCGCCACAAGAGATGGTGAACGGCACCACCACTCGGTCACCCTTCGTCAGCTTCGTAATTTCCGCGCCGACCTCGATCACCTCGCCCATCGTCTCGTGACCGAGCACGTCGCCGCTTTTCATCGAGGGAATCACGCCGTCATAGATATGCAGGTCGGAGCCGCAGATCGCACAGCCGGTGACCTTGATGATGGCATCACGGGGATGCTCGATCTTTGGATCTGGAACGCTTTCGCAGCGAATGTCGCCCTTGCCGTGCCAGGTGAGTGCTTTCATGAGTGCCTGCCTACTTTCGCACATGAACGGCGGAGCCGCACGTGGTTTCCACCAAATGCGGGAGCTTGCGAAAGCGTGAACGCAATCCGGGCATAACCGCCGCGTTTCCGCGCTATCAAGTCAGGGGTGAGCCGATGGCTTTCATCCGCCGTGCGGCTGGTCCGGGCCGCACATCTACTGGAATACCACGGCGCGCCGCATGGCCTGTTCCTTGCGGAAAAAGGATCGGTCGAACGCGGACCTGCTCGGCTTTATCCGGGCGCAGGGTGCCGTCAGCTCTTGATCTTCCAGCCGTCCGGCGTCTTGCACCAGTCAATGTTGTAGTCCCGCAGCGGCTGCTGGTTGCTGCGAGCGATGCGATAATGCAGCGCGTGGCAGGTCAGGCCCCGATACTGGTAAACGCGGGTGAGCGAGGTGATCCCGTGGGCGGTGCCCTTCGCGCCGCGCCAATTCACCGACTGCCCGACGGCCGGCGATGGCGCTTCATTCAGTTGCCGCCCGCTGTCGATAACAAGCTGCTTGTCCTGCTCGGTCAGGGCCGGCAGGGCTCGCGAACTGGCGAAGGGATTGACCTGGGCGGCCACCGGGCCGGCAAGGCACGCGGTGACGGCGAGGGTCAGAATCAGGCGGATGGTGTTGGCTTGCATGTCCGCGATATGCCAGGACCACGACGCTCGCGCCAGACCCCATTATTCGAGCCCGGTCCCCGCGCTTGCCGCTACCAGCAGCAGCATCGCCGCCACACACAGGAACGCGGTGGCCAGGCTCGCCGCATGGGCGATGAAGCCGATCAGCGCCGGTCCGGCCAGGATGCCGAGATAACCGACCGTCGTAACGGCGCCGACGGCGAGATTTGCGGGCATGACCCGCTGCCGTCCGAGCGCCGAGTACAGCACCGGCACAATGTTCGACGCACCCAAGCCGACCATCCCGAACCCGGCAAGTGCGGCGATCCATGTCGGGACCAGCACTGCCACAACCAGGCCGGATGCAGCGGAGATACCTCCGAAGACAATGACCGTCCGCCGGCCGACGCTCTGGACGGCCCGGTCCCCGCTCAATCGGCCGATCGTCATCGCGACCGAGAAGGCGGCATATCCCCATCCCGCGTGTGCCGGGTTCATGTGGCGCAACGATTTCAGAAAGACCGCGCTCCAGTCCAGCATCGCGCCTTCCGCGAGAAAGCAGATGAAGCACAGGCAGCCGATGAACAGCACCACACCGCGCGGCAGGGCGAAGCGAAAGGAGTCGGCTTCGCCCCCAGCCCCCAGCAGTCCATGCCCAAACGCCAGCAGCAGCGCCGTAATCGCAAGATCTACAGAAAGCGCCGCGATCACCGGCGATGCACCGATCCAGAGCAGCACGCTGACACTGCCGGCCCCGATAATTCCTCCGACACTGAAAAATCCATGAAAGCCGGACATCATGGCCCAACCGCCGGCCTTCTCGACGACCACGGCGTGGATGTTCATCGCCACATCCGCCGCGCCGAGACCAGCACCGAACGCAAACAGCGCGACGGCAAGGGCGGGATTGGAACCGACCGTGGCAAGCGCCGGCAGCGCGCCGCAAACGCACAGATTTGCGCCCCAGATCACGCGCCGGCACCCGAACCGCGCCGCCAGCGCGCCGGCGAATGGCATGGTGATGATTGAGCCAGCACCGAGGCAAAGCAGCAGAACACCCAACGCGGCATCGTCGGCGACCAGGCGTTCCTTCGCGTAAGGGACGAGCGGCGCCCAAGCCGACATGCCGATACCGACCGCGAAGAATGCCGCTCGGGTCGCGCGTCGGGTTGGTGCGCCGTCGGACAAGCGAGGTGGCCTCAGCGCGCCACCCGCCCAGTCTGCATGCGTGCCGCGACCGCTTCGCCGATCATCATCGTGGTGAAATGCGTGTTGGCGCGGCAGTCGAACGGCATGATCGACGCATCGGCGATGCGCAGCCCGTCGATGCCCTTCACGCGCCCGTCCGGATCAACCACTCCGCGCGGTTCCTCGTACGCGGTCATCCGGCAGGTGCCGGAGGCATGCTGGGCGTCGCTCGCCTGGGCCAGCAGCACCCGGTCCAGCTCTGCATCGTCAAGTCCGGCGACCGTTTCCATGCGCAGTCCTGTCGTTCCGAACGACACGTCATCGGCGATGTCCGAAAGCGCCGGTGTCGCGACCAGTGCTGCCAGCCGGCGCACGCCGTCACGCAGCCGAACGAGGTCGCGTTCATCGGACAGCATGTCGGCCTCGATCATTGGGTCATGGTCCGGCCGCCGGGAGCGCAGACGAACCGTGCCGCGCGAGAACGTCTCGAACACGGACACCGCGACGCCGCCGGGTTGAGGTGCCCCGTTCGGCTCGAAGCCGCGATGATTGAACGCAATCATGATCATGTCGCGCCGCCCGCCACCTGCCAGACCAGAGCTGTAGGTCACGCAGCAATTCGTATGGCGCGCGTCCGGCCCCACCGGACGATGCTCCGGCCGCAAGCGGATTGTCGCGCGAAGGACCGGGTGGTCGATGAAATTCGCCCCGACCTCCGGCATATCGCGCGCCGGGGTGATGCCCAGAGCAAGCAGGGCATTCGCCGGACCGAGTCCGGAGCGCCAGAGGATGGCCGGGGTGTGGACGGCGCCGGCTGACAGAAGAACCTCGTGCGCTGCAAGCTGGACCGGGCCTAGGCCGGCCAGATGCACGATCACGCCGCGCACGCGGCGTCCTTCGATCGCCAACCGGTCCACCAGCGCGTCGCCCGATATCATCAGGTTCGGACGGTCCCGCGCCGGTTCCAGGTACGCTTCATTGGTGGAGACGCGGCGGCCATCGCGGCTGTTGATCGGATAGCAGGACACGCCCTCTCCGGCAGGGGCGTTCAGGTCAGGGTTCCATTCGTAACCGAGCGCCAGAGCGGCGTCGCACAGGCCAAGGTCGATCGCGCCCCACCGGTCGCGCGGCGCGCGATACACCGGCACGGGGCCGTTCCGTCCGTGATACGCAATGTCGCCCGGGCCCGGATCGCTCTCGATGCGGTTGAACAGCGGCAGGACGTCGTTGAACGACCACCCCTCGCAGCCGGCCTCGGCCCAGGAATCGAACGCCTCCGCCACGCCGCGGATGGCGATCTGCGCGTTGACCGCCGAACTGCCGCCCAGGCCGCGACCGCGCCAATACAGCAGCGGGGTCTGCACGCGGGTGCGGCGCGCATACAGGTCCGGCCATTGCCATTGAGCCTGCAGTGCCGGAGGCAGGATCATCGCCAGCGGATTCGCGCTGCGCATTTCTGGCGGGGCGTCAGCGGCGCGCCAGTCCCGCCCGGCTTCCAGCAACAGGACGCGGCGGTTCGGGTCTTCGCTCAGCCGGGACGCGGCGACCGCGCCGGCCGAGCCGGCACCGATGACTATGACATCCCAGGTTGTGGTGAGATCGGATGGGGACAAAACTTCTGCATCTCCGGGTTAACCTGTGCTTAGCGCGGTACAGCCCAAAACGCATGCCTGACGCGAATTGACGTTCAATGCATCACGCGCCATATACGCGCCATTGGCATCAGCACCCCTGAGGGGCGCATGAGCGGGGCAGCGTGAGAGGACCTACGGGGTCCGGCCTCCATCTTCAATCGCCAATCCTTTGGCAGCCCTGTTCACGCGGGTCGTCTCCTGAGCCTGCGCGAGACAACGCGTCCGGGCTCACCATGCCTATGCGAAAGACAAGCATCCTTTGACAAATTTCTCCGACTTCAGCCTTGTGGCACCGATCCAGCGCGCCCTCGCGGCCGAGGGCTACGTCACGCCGACGCCGATCCAGGTGAAGGCGATCCCCGAAATTCTGGCCGGCCGCGACCTGCTCGGCATCGCGCAGACCGGCACCGGCAAGACGGCGGCGTTCGCGCTGCCCATCCTTCATCGCCTGACGCAGGCGCCGCGCCAGGTCACCCGCCGCGGCTGCCGCGTGCTGGTGCTCAGTCCGACGCGCGAACTGGCCAGCCAGATCGCCACAATGTTCCGTACCTATGGCAGCTTCCTGCGCGTCTCGGTTGCGGTGATCTTCGGCGGTGTGCCGATCGGCAAGCAGGAGCGCACGCTGGCGCACGGCGTGGATGTGCTCGTGGCAACGCCCGGACGGCTGCTCGACCTGGTCAACCGGCGTGCGCTGACGTTGGGCGATGCCGAGATTTTTGTGCTCGATGAGGCCGACCAGATGATGGACATGGGCTTCATCCACGACCTCCGGCGCATCGCCGGTCTGCTGCCGGCAAGGCGGCAGACCCTGTTCTTCTCGGCAACCATGCCGGGGGCGATCGCCGCCCTGGCGAATCAGTTCCTGACCGATCCGGTGAAGGTGGCGGTGACGCCGGTCGCCAGCACGGTGGAACGCGTCGAGCAGGGCGTGCTGTTCGTGCCGAGTGCCGGCAAGCCGGCCGTGCTGCAAGCCGTGCTGCGCGATCCGGCGGTCGAGCGCAGCCTGGTGTTCACCCGCACCAAGCACGGCGCCGACAAGGTGGTGCGGCAGTTGGCGATGAGCGGGATCGCGGCCGAAGCAATTCACGGCAACAAGTCGCAGGGCCAGCGGGAGCGAGCGCTCGGCGCGTTTCGTGCGGGTCACTGCCGCGTCCTGGTCGCCACCGACATTGCCGCACGCGGCATCGATGTGGATGGCGTGACGCATGTGGTGAACTACGATCTTCCGAACGTGCCGGAATCCTACGTGCATCGTATCGGCCGCACCGCCAGAGCCGGTGCGGACGGAATGGCGATCTCGCTGTGCAACACCGAGGAACGGGGATTCCTGCGCGATATCGAGCGGCTGATCCGCGCGAAGGTGCCGGTCATGGCGGCGCCATGGGGGTATGAGACATTGCCGGCGCTCCCGCCGATTGTTGTTGAGGCCGAGCGGCCCCGCTTTGTGGAGCGAGCCGGGAACGGTGCCGCGACCCGCAATGGGCGCCGGCGTCGCCGGTCGGGCTCCGGGGGGTATCGCGGCGACGTGGTGGCGAACGGCAGGAGCGGGGCGGCGGCCTGATCGCTACTTCGGCTGCCACATGCCCAGCGCGGCGCCGGTCGGGTCAATGATGATCGAGAGCCAACCGGCGTCCGTCACCTCCAGCGGCTCGCGCATCACGCGCGCGCCGAGCGATCGGGCCTTCTCGGTGGCTGCCTTGATATCGGCCACCTGCACATAAGCGAGCCATGCTGATGGGGCACCCGGAACCGGGTGCTTCATCATGCCGCCGCCGGTGCCCTCGCCGACCTCGATCATGGTGTAGGTGTCGGAGCCGCCCATCGGCATGTCGTTCAGCTTCCAATCGAACAGCGAGGTGTAGAAGGATTTCGCCTTGTCGAGATCGGTGGTGTTCAGTTCCACATGAACGAACGGGTTCGTCATGGCGTTCTCCTGTTCGGGATTGCGGGACTGGACTCTGGGATCGGGAGCGCCCGGCGATCAAGTGTATTTTTTG
This sequence comes from uncultured Pseudomonadota bacterium, assembly GCA_963764525.1. Lineage (GTDB taxonomy): Bacteria > Pseudomonadota > Alphaproteobacteria > Acetobacterales > Acetobacteraceae > DATDIC01. The sequence goes on from CAVXTC010000005.1 coordinate 57,606, forward strand.
CGAACGGGCGGGTATCACGACCGCCTCAAGGGCCGAATCGGATGGGCTGCACGCAAGATGAAATCAACGTCGCACGCCCGCTCATAGCGCCGGACGCACACGGTTCCGGCGGCCGGCCTCAGCCGCGTGGGCGCGACACGAAAAACACGATCAGGTCCCAGGCATTGCGGATGGCCGCGACCAGCAGGACCAGAAGTGCCGCGGCCAGGACATCAAGGCTGACTTCACGCTGCTGGGCCGCAAGCAGTGCCGCGGCCGCCATGATTACGCAGGCCGCCGGCGGCATCAGACCGTGCCAGATCCGATCGCTCGGATCGATTTGACGCTGCCAGATTTGTCGGCCGATGACTGCGGCATAGATCAATCCGAACAGGCTGGCGGTGCCGGCCAATGCGGCGAGCCATTGCCATTTCAACACGGGCGTCAGCAGCACCGCGCAGGCGATCAGCACGAATGAAACGTTCACCACGGTCGGCGTGACGAAGGCGCGTGTCCGGTGGGTGGCGTCGGCGGTCAGGATTCCTGTGGCGATCGAGACGACCACGAACATCGCACCCAGCAAAACGCCGGAGGCGCCGCCGACCACCACGTAAAAATCGTGCCACTCGTGCAATGCTTCCTGCAGGCTCATTCGGGCGTCCCGCTGCGATCGGTCGTGTCCGCCTTGAACCGGCGGCGCGCTGGTGTAGCCTGCGGAAGCTGGCCGCCAAAGCCGCTGCAAGGAGGATCGCCATGGAACTCGGTTATTTCGCCATGCCGTCGCACCCGCCGGAGCGCAGCCTCAAGGATGGCCACGATTTCGACCTGACGACGCTGCGCTGGCTCGACGAACTCGGCTATCGGGAGGCCTGGATCGGCGAGCACCACACCGCGATCTGGGAGCCGCATCCGGCGCCCGACCTGCTGATCGCCCAGGCGCTGCGGGAAACCACCCGGTTGCGCATCGGTCCCGGCGGCTTCCTGCTGCCGTACCACCATCCGGCGGAACTGGCGAACCGGGTGGCGATGCTGGACCACCTTTCCGGCGGGCGGCTGAACTTCGGCGTGGCGGCGTCGGGGCTGCCGAGCGACTGGGCGATGTTCCAGGTCGATGGCACCTCCGGCGTGAACCGCGACATGACGCGGGAGGCGCTGGACATCATTCTTCGGCTATGGAGCGACGAGGAGCATTTCGATTACCAGGGAAAGTTCTGGAAGGTGTCGAAGCCTGAGCCGTCGATGGGCTTTCTGTATCCGCACATCAAGCCGCTGCAGCGGCCGCACCCGCCGATCGGCGTCGCCGGATTTTCCAAGGGATCGGACACACTGAAAATCGCCGGTGAGAAGGGGTTCCTGCCGCTCAGTCTGAACCTGAACGCGGGATATATCGCCAGCCATTGGGATGCGGTGCAGGAGGGCGCCCGGCGGACGGGGCGCACGCCGCATCGTTCCGATTGGCGGCTGGTGCGCGAGGTGTTCGTCGCCGACACCGATGAAGAGGCTTGGCGGCTTTCGGTCGGCGGCATGATGGGACGGATGATGCGGGAGTATTTCCTGCAACTGCTTGGGAATTTCGGTTTCCTGGAATTTCTCAAGCACGACCCGGAGGTGCCGGACAGCGACGTGACGCCGGAGTACTGCGCGCGGCACAACTGGCTGATCGGATCGCCGGCGACGGTGGCCGAGAAGCTTGAGGCGATGCATGAGGAAGTCGGCGGGTTCGGTGGCCTGTTGGTGTTCGGTTTCGATTACGCCGACAAGCCGGAGGCGTGGCGCAATTCGCTGCGTCTGCTCGCGGAAGAAGTGCTGCCGCGCGTGCGCCACCTGACGCCTGCGCGTGAAGGGGTTGCCGCGTGAGCCGGGTGCTGCACCGGTCGGGTGCAATCCCGCCGATGGCGGTCGGCGGCGAAGGGGTTCGCCTTCGCCTCGCCGACGGACGGGAGATTATCGACGCATCAGGCGGCGCAGCGGTCGCCTGCCTGGGCCACGGCAACCGGCGAATCGCCGAGGCGGTCGGCCGGCAGGCTGCGACGATGGCCTATGCGCACACCGGCAGTTTCATCAGTGAGCCGGCCGAACAGCTTGCCGACGCCATTCTGGAAGGCTCACCTGGTGGACTGACGCACGCGTATTTCTGCTCGTCCGGTTCGGAAGGCACCGAGGCGGCGCTGAAGATCGCACGACAGTATTTCGTGGAACTCGGTCAGAAGCAGCGCACGCATTTCATCGCCCGGCGGCAAGGTTATCACGGCAATACGCTCGGTGCTTTGGCGGCCGGTGGCAACATGATGCGGCGTGCGTTGTACGAACCGCTGCTGAGCGGTGCGTTCAGCCTTGTGTCGCCCTGCTTCGCCTATCGTTTCAAGCATGATGATGAAGACGAGGCGCAATACGTCGATCGCCTGGCGGACGAACTGGAGGCGGAATTCCAGAGGCTGGGGCCGGAGACGGTGATCGCGTTTGTTGCCGAAACGGTGGTCGGCGCCACCACCGGGTGCGTGACGGCCTTGCCGGGGTATTTCAGGCGCGTCCGGGAGATCTGCGATCGCCATGGCGCGCTGCTGATCCTGGACGAGGTGATGTGCGGCATGGGCCGCACCGGCACGACCCATGCGTGGGAGCAGGAGGGTGCTGCGCCGGATGTGCAGGTGATCGCCAAGGGGCTCGGCGCCGGCTACCAGCCGATCGGCGGCATTCTGATCGGCGGCAGGATCGTCGAGGCGATCCGCGCCGGCTCGGGCGGTTTCATGCACGGGCACACCTATCAGGCGCACCCGGTGGCCTGCGCCGGCGCGTTGGAGGTGCAGCGCATCATCCGGGAAGACGGCCTGCTGGCGAACGTGCAGGCAATGGGACGCCGGCTGGAATCCGCGCTGATGGAGCGCTTCGGCAATCACCGGAATGTCGGCGACATCCGCGGCCGCGGCCTGTTCTGGGCGATCGAGTTCGTGCGCGACCGCGCCAGCAAGCAAGTGTTCGACCCGGCGCTGAAGCTGAACGAACGTGTGCGGCAGGCGGCCTTGGCGCATGGCGTCGCGATCTATCCGATGGGGGGTACGATCGACGGCCGGCAGGGCGACCATGTGATCGTGGCGCCGCCGTACATCGTGAACACGGCGGAGATCGACGAAATCGTCGAACGGTTGGGCGCCGGCGTGGATGCGGCGCTGGGCAGCGTTTGAGCCGATGCCGCGCCGGGCATGAGGGACGGAGCGACCGAGCGCCAGGGCACTCCGTGAGCTGACGCCCCCCGGGCGATCACGGTAAGCGCTGATATCTCCGGCAGACCATGCCCGGCGATTCTCCGGGGCGAAGCGCCGGCGCAAGTCATGGCAAAATTGCAACAAAGTTCTTCGCCGCGTTCGACCTGGCCGCGAAGACGGCCACGGAGGTTGTTGCGTGCGTTGACCTCGGCGACCGCCCGGATGACGGCCGGCCAGACCGCCGCACCGCTGGGCGGTGACACTGCTGTTGCGGACAACGAAGGGCCCGACTGGATGCGCGGCGGCAGCTATATCGTCGTCCGCCGGATCAGGATCGCACTGGAGCACTGGGACCGCAGCGAGCTCGACTTCCAGGAGGAGGTGGTCGGTCGCCACAAATACTCGGGCGCGCCGCTCGGCGGACAGGGCGAATTTGACACGCCTGATTTCGACGCCGCCGACGGCGACGGCAATCCGGTCATTCCGGAAACTGCGCATCTGCGTCTCGGCGCGGTCGAACTGAATGGCGGGGCGCAGATGCTGCGCCGGGGCTATTCGTACAATGACGGGACGAACGTCACCGCGGAGCGCTGGCCGCCCTGGCGGCAGGGGCTCGAATATGATGCCGGCCTGTTCTTTGTCGCCTACCAGCGTGACCCGCGCACCGGGTTCATCAAGGTGTTCGAGAGAATGTCCAAGCTCGATGCGATGAACCAGTTCACCACGCATGTCGGTAGTGGGCTGTTTGCGTGCCCCGGCGGCATCCGGCAGGGCGAGATCATCGGCCAGCGTCTGTTTGACGCAGTGTGACACACGAGTCTGCGGCAGCGCCGGGGTGCGGCACGCGTCTGTGCCGCAACCCGGCGTGCAGGCGTGCTACCGCGTGAACCCTTCAAGTTCCGACTGCGCCCAGGCGACCACCTGCGGGATCGACTGGCCCTGCTTCAGCCGTGACAGCATCCCATTATGCGTCGCACGGTTGTAGATCTGCACCGCAATGTCGGGTGACGCCTCGGCGCCGGTGATATTCGGCTTGGCGTCGTGCCAGGGCCGGATCGGATAGTTGTAAACGGTGCCCTTCGGCGGCTCGACCTCGGCCCATACCTTGAAGTCCAGCATCGAGGGGAACGGCGACAGATCGTATCCTTCCACGACCTTGTCGCGCGCCTCGACCTGTTCGCGCTGCATCAGGTATTCCATCAGGTCCTTCGATGCGGTTTTGTTCGGGCTGAAGTCCCACAAGCCCCAGAAATAGGTCAGCATCGGTACGAACCGACCCTTCGGGCCCGTCGGGCAGGAGAAGGTCCAGCAATCCGCTGCCACCTGCGGGGCATCACGCTTGGCCACCGCCCAGGCCGACGGCGGATTGAAGATCAGCGCGCTTTTGCCGGAGATCAGCGCCCGGTTGTTGGAAGCGTCGTCGTAGCTGACGGCATCGGCCGGGTAGAACTTCACCCATTTCTGCGCCTGTTCCAGGAACTGCCGCATGGTGTCGGACTTGACCTGGATATTGCCCTCGCTGTCGATCAGCGCCGCGTCATAGGCGCGGAACATGGCGCCCACCTGGTCGATGCCGTCGGTGTTGAGATTGCTGCCGAGCCCCATGCCGAAGGTCATGTTGTCCTTCTGCGCGGCCTCCGCGTATTTGAACATCGCGTCATAGGTCCACGAGTCCTGCATCGCGTTGTGCCCGGGCTGCGCCGGGTACATCGCCTGCAAGTCCAGCCCCTGTTTCTTGAACCAGGAGATGCGCGCGCAGGGCGGCTTGGTCTGGGTTCCGGAACTGGTCGGCAGTGCTTTCCATTGGCCGCCGATCTTGGCCATGTAGGAAGAGGTTTCGTTGACCGGCCCGTATTTGTCGGTCAGCCGTTTCATCAAATCGTCATGGTTGGCCAGGGCGTCAGCGTGGTTGACGACGTCCCACATATACAGGGCGATGACGTCGTGGCCGGTCTTGGCCTGCGCCTCCGCCGCCGCGGTCAGCAGCAGCTTGTTGCCGACGCTGGTAATGAAATCGACGTGCACATCGACCTTGTTCTGCGCCGCCCAGGTATCGACCTGCTGCTGCATGATCTTGTTGCCGTCGGGCACCCAATGGTCCCAGAATCCGATCGACACCTTGCCGGCGGCGCCGGCGGTGCGGATGTGCACCAACGGCAGTGTCGCTGCGGCCGCTCCCAGCTTCAACGCGCCACGGCGCGACAGCCCAGGTTTGTCTTTCGTCACATTCATTGTCGGTTTCTCCCTGTAGATCGACGATGCCGCCCCTCGTCGTGGCGGTCACAACGGGATGATAGGGGACCTCGGCGGCGATTGGCAAAAAGGCTTCGGCCGTCATGCCGGCAGCGGATCGGGTGACCTGCTGCACCTGCGAGGCATTCGCATGATTGCACCGGTGACTTGACGTCACGCCGGCGCCGGTCACATTCCCGGCCATGCGTGATTTCTCCGACCTCTCCGAGCGTGAGGTCCTCGCTCTGGCGATCGCCAACGAGGAAGAGGACAGTCGCATCTATGCCGATATCGCCGAGGGCCTGCGCGAGAACTATCCGGCGTCGGCCAAGGTGTTCTCTGAGATGATGGAGGAAGAGGGCGAGCACCGCCGCCGCCTGTTCGAGCTCTACCGGCAGAAATTCGGCGAACACATCCCGTTGATCCGTCGCCAGGACGTGCGCGGTTTTTTGCAGCACAAGCCGGTCTGGCAGGTGCGTCCACTTGGCCTCGATGCGGTGCGCGATCTGGCCGAGAGCATGGAACTGGAGACCCAGCGCTTCTACCGCCGCGCGGCGACCCGCACCACCGACGCGTCGATCCGCGAACTGCTCGGCGATCTGGCCGAGGCGGAGGTGGAGCACGGTCATCTGGCGGAGCGGCTGGTCGAGGAAAACCTGTCCGGCCCGGTGCGCGCCGAGGAGGAACGCGCGGAACGGCGCCAGTTCATGCTGCGCGTCGTGCAGCCGGGACTTGCCGGACTGATGGACGGGTCGGTTTCCACCCTGGCGCCGGTCTTTGCGTCGGCCTTTGCCACCGGCCGGTCCTGGGATGCATTCGTGGTCGGCCTGGCTGCCTCGATCGGCGCCGGCATCTCGATGGCGTTCGCCGAGGCGCTGTCGGACAATGGCAGCCTCACCGGGCGCGGCGCGCCGCTGGTGCGAGGGGCGATCACCGGGCTGATGACCACATTGGGCGGCATCGGCCACACGCTGCCATTCCTGATCCCGGATTTCTGGACCGCAACGACGGTGGCCATCGCCGTGGTGATCGTTGAACTTGCTTTGATCAGTTGGATCCGTTGGAAGTACATGGACACGCCGCCAATTGCGGCGACGTTCCAGGTCGCGGTGGGCGGGGCACTGGTGTTCGCCTGCGGCATCCTTATCGGCAGCAGCTAGAGACCCCTGATCGCATGAACCAGATACCCTCGGCGCCGGTGACGGCGCCCCGCATCCTGCGCTACGACCCGCCCACAATTGTCCTGCACTGGATCACCGCTTCCCTGACAGGTTTGCTGTGGGTCATCGGGCAGACGATCAAGTGGGTGCCCAACGGCCCGCCGCGGATCGACTATGTGTCCGTGCATATCACACTCGGCGTGGTGCTGGCGGCGGTGCTGCTGACACGGCTGGCGTGGCGTATTGCCCGTGGCCTGACGTTGCCGCCGGATCGGCACTGGCTGCTGGCGGTCGCCGCGAAGGCGATCCATTGGGCGCTGTATGTTCTGCTGTTCGTGACCGTGGTGCTCGGCATCCTGAATGCCTGGTCGCATGGCGAGGTGATCTTTAACCTGTTCCAGCTTCCGGCGTTCGGAACCCGATCATTGCGTCGGCTGATCTTCGGCTGGCATGCGTTGGCGGCCAACGCCGTTCTGATCGTCGCCGGCCTTCACGCGGCTGCCGCGCTGTCGCACCACTACGTGTTGCGCGACGAGGTGCTGGTGCGGATGGCGCCGTTCATGCGGACGGCACCGCGTCACACGCCCCAGACCCAACGCCGATAGCGCTGGCGCAGCTTGCCGGCGACGAAGTCGAACCGGCTGGTGGTGGGAGCTTCGGGCAGTTTCGTTACTGGGCCGAACGCCTGCTTGGCGGATCGCCGCACGTCTGATCGGGCTGCCCGTCCCCCCTGGCGACCGCGTCGCGTGTGGAGTAGTGGGAGGGCCATGGCCCGGGCTGTAACCCTGACGCGCACCACCACAGAGACCGACATCACGCTCACCCTGGACCTTGACGGGTCCGGGGCGGCGGAGATCGACACCGGCATCGGCTTTCTCGACCATATGCTCACCGCGCTGGCCCGCCACGGGCTGTTCGACCTGACAGTGCGCGCCGCCGGCGATTTGCAGATCGACTGCCACCACACCTCTGAGGATGTCGGCATCGTGCTCGGCCGCGCCTTCGCCCAGACGATCGGCGGCAAGCGCGGCATCCGCCGCTTCGGCCACGCCGTGGTGCCGATGGACGAGGCGCTGGCCGAGGCCGCGGTGGATATTTCCGGCCGTCCGTTCCTGGCCTGGGACGTTGCCTTCGAGCGCCAGCGGATCGGCGAGATGGACACCGACCTGTTCGAGGAATTCTTCCGCGCCTTCGCGATGAACGCCCTGCTGACGCTGCACCTCACGCGCCGCGCCGGGCGTAACGCGCATCACGTGGCGGAAGCCTGTTTCAAGGCCACTGCACGTGCGCTGCGCATGGCGGCCGAGCCGGACCCTCGGGCGCCGGACGCGATCCCTTCGACCAAGGGTGTGCTGTGAGACTCTACACGGCGCATGTGCGGCGCGGCGCGGAACCCGTGCTGGTGAAGGAAGGGTTCTCCTGGGGCGCCCTGCTGTTTGGCTGGATTTGGCTGCTCACCCAGCGCGCATGGATCCCGGCGGTCCTGTCGTTGGCGGCGGCGGTGCTGATCACCGGGCTGACCGACGGCGGCGCCCGGCTGACGCTGGGTCTGGGATTGGCGGTCCTGCTGGGGCTCACCGGCCGCGATCTGGTGCGTTGGTCGCTGGCTCGGCGTGGCTACACGTTGGCCCACGTACTGGCGGCGCGCGACCTCAATTCCGCGCTGGTGCGGCTGCTGACCGGCCGGCCCGACCTGGCGGCGAGCTTCCTGCCGCCCGAGGCCGCGCGGTGAACGTCGTCGTGGTCGATTACGGCAGCGGCAATCTGGCCTCGGCCGCACGGGCGCTCGAATTGGCTGCCGCGCGTGCCGGGCTGCCGGGTAACGTGATCGTTACATCCGATCCAAACAGGGTCAGGCAAGCCGATCGTATCGTGCTGCCCGGGCAGGGCGCGTTTGCCGATTGCGCCGACGGCTTGGCCGCGATCGCCGGGATGCCGGCGGCGATCGAGGCGGTCACGGCGTCCGGCACGCCGTTCCTGGGTATTTGCGTGGGCATGCAGTTGATGGCGCAGCGCGGCCTGGAACACGAGATCACGCCCGGCTTCGGCTGGATCGCCGGCGAGATCGCCGCGATGCCGGCGCTGGGCCTGCGCCTCCCGCAGATGGGCTGGAATGCGCTGGAGTTCGTGCCCGGCGCACATCCGCTGCTGGACGGGCTGCAACCGGGCGATCATGCGTATTTCGTGCACAGCTACGCGCTGACCGGCGGCGCGGCCGGGGAAATCCTTGCCACCACCGACTATGGCGGTCCGCTCGTCGCCATGGTCGCCTCAGGCAATCGTGCCGGCACGCAGTTTCATGTCGAGAAAAGCCAGGGCGTGGGCATCCGTATCCTGATGAACTTCCTTCGCTGGACGCCATAGATGCCGGACGCTCACGGCGACGCCCTCCCGCCCGAGCTCGCCGTTGAGCGGGTCGAGAGGTTCACCGACGACGATCTGCACGCGCTGTGCGAGGCGACGCATGCGGCGATTCTTGAAGGCGGCGGCTTCGGCTGGGTGAACCCACCCGGCCAGCGCCCACTGGAAAGCTATTACCGCGGGGTGCTGCTGGTACCGGAGCGGCAGTTCTTCGTGGCCCGACTGAACGGCGGCGTGGTCGGCTCCGCGCAGCTTGTTCGACCGCCGCGCAACAACGAGGCGCAGGCGTTCGCCGCCACGCTGATGCACGCCTTCATTGCCCCCTACGCGCGCGGCCACGGACTGGCGCGGCTGCTGACGCAGCACGTGGAAGAAGCGGCGCGGGCGTCCGGCTATCACGTGCTGAACCTGGACGTGCGGGAGACCCAGGCCGCAGCGATCCGGCTATACGAGTTGCTCGGTTTCGTGCGCTGGGGCGAGCATCCGTCCTACGCCCGGGTGACCGGCAAGACGATCCGTGGATTCTATTATTACAAGCTGCTGAAGGGGTCAGCCCGGCGACGGGAAACACCGGACTGATGCCGTTGACCCTATATCCGGCGATCGACCTGAAGGACGGGCAGTGCGTCCGACTCCGGCGCGGTGCAATGGACCAGGCGACGGTGTATTCCGACGACCCGGCGGCGCAGGCGCGGACTTGGCAGGATGCAGGGTTCGAGTGGCTCCACGTGGTCGATCTGAACGGCGCCTTCGCCGGCCAGCCGGTCAACGCGGGAGGCGGTGGAGGCGATCCTTGGCGCCGTGTCGATCCCGGTGCAACTGGGCGGCGGGATCCGCGACATGGCGGGAATTGAGACCTGGTTTGCGGCCGGAGTTCGGCGGGTGATCCTGGGCAGCGCCGCGGTCCGGCAGCCGGATTTGGTGCGCGAGGCGTGCCGCGCGTTTCCCGGTCGTATTGCTGTTGGCATTGACGCGCGTGACGGCCGCGTGGCGACCGAGGGCTGGGCCGAGACGACCACGCTTGGCGCACTCGACCTCGCACTGCGGTTTGAAGCGTCAGGAATTGCGGCGATCATTTACACCGACATCGGCCGGGACGGGATGCTGAGCGGTGTGAACGTGGAGCAAACGGTCGAACTGGCGCGGCGGATCGCGACGCCGGTGATCGCCTCGGGCGGGGTCGCCGGCTTGGCGGACCTGACGGCGCTCCGCCGCGCGGCACTCGGCACCCAGTTGGAGGGTGTGGTCGTAGGACGTGCGTTGTACGATGGCCGGCTCGATCCGGCGCAGGCGCTGGCCACATTGCGCGCGTAGCGCTGCGCCACCCTTCATTTCTCCAGCCCTGCGAGAGAGGTCGTCGTGCGAACCACGGCGGGTGAGGGCAGGGCGCACGGGCCCTCATATCTGAACGCCGGGTACCGGACGCCGACACGTCGGATCAACAACGATTGTGCTGCGAGGCCCGCCGGCCCTCGGGCCAAAACCGTGGGTGAGCTTTGGGAGCGGATCCCGCACTGTCACGCACGACCGGACAGTCGCTCGATTTCCCGTCGCATGGACAAGGCAGGTTACCGTGGCAAGCACCATCTGTAGAGTTGACGTTTCCTCGACCACCCTCGATGCGCGCAGTTTGCCGCGTCCGGGCTTGCCGGGCCGCCCGGGTTGCGCCACTTGCCACCCTCCTGGCCAGCAATGAGGGATTTATGGGTGATGTCGATGTCGTGGTGATCGGGGCCGGGGCGGCCGGGCTCGGTGCCGCCACCGCCCTGCGGCAGGCGGGCCGCGCCGCGCTGGTGCTGGAGGCTTCGGGGCGCGCTCGGCGGACGGGCCTGGACGGCGCATCCGCCGGAACTCGGGGGCGCGTGGTTCGACATGGGTGCGATCTGGCTGCACGCCGCCGAGCGCAATCCGCTGGTGCCGATCGCCCAGGCTGCCGGCCAGCGCCTGTTGCGCGCCGACGAGCTGCGCCGGGAGCAGACCTTCATCGGCGCGCGGCGGGTGACCGCGGCCGAGACAGGCGGCATATGACGATGCCTGGGATCGCTTCGACCACGCCGCGGAGAGCGTTGCTGCAACCGGGCCTGCCGGATCCGCCTCTGTCGGCCGTCGCCCGCGAGCATGCCGGACGATCCCTGGGCTCCGACGGTGGAAGCCTTGGAAGGGCCGGTGATCTGCGCGGCTGATGCCGAGCGGTTCAGCCTGGCCGACTGGAAGGCCAACGCGCTGAGCGGCAGCAACCTGGTGCCGGACGGCGGGATCGGCGCGTTCGTCGCCCGACTTGGCGAGGGGCTGGATGTCCGGCTCAACACGCCGGCGCGGCGGGTGCGCTGGCGAGACGAGAACGGTCCGTTGCGGTTGAAACCGACCGCGGCACGATCGCGGCGCGCGCCTGCATCGTGACCGTCTCGACCGGGGTGCTGGCGGGCGGCGGCGATCGCGTTCGACCCGCCGCTGCCGGCTCCACGTGCAGGACTGCCTGCACGGGCTGCCGATGGGCCTGGCGATGAAGGTGGTGCTGCGGGCGACCGGGCCGGACCGGCTGGACCTGCCGCTGCATTGCTCGGTGGTTCGGCGTGTGGAGCACAGCGGCGATCCGCTGATGCCGTTCCAGTGCTGGCCGTTCGGGCGCGATTACGTGCATGGCTGGATCGGCGGCTCGACAGCCTGGGAGCTGGCGCACGCCGGGGACGGAGCGGCCGTCGATTTCGCGCTGAGCGAGTTGCGGCGGATCTTCGGTGGACGTGTCGATCGGCTGTTCGCCGGCGGGCGCCAGGCTGGTGACGCATTGGGAGGCCGATCCCTGGATACGCGGCGTCTTACGCCTACGCGGTGCCGGGAGCAGCCGGCGCGCGTGCGCGTCTGGCGGAACCGCTGGGCGACGGACGGCTGATCTTTGCCGGGGAGGCGTGCAACACGCCGTTCGCGCGGCACCGTCGGCGGTGCCTGGATCAGCGGACAGGACGCCGCGCGGGCGGCCGCGTGATGTCGCGGCTGGCATTCTGGCGGCGCCGCCCGCGCATCAACGTGGTGGAGTTGCACGGGCTGATCGCGCCGCGGCAGGGCTTGCTGAACCTGCGCGGCGCCGGACCGCTGATCGAGCGCGCCTTCGCAACCGCGCGCGGCCGGCCGGTGATCCTGGACATCGACAGTCCGGGCGGCTCCCCGGTGCAGTCGGACCTGATCGCCACGTCGATTCGCCGGCACGCCGAGCGGCGAAGGTGGAGGTGCATGCGGTGATCGGCGATGTCGGCGCATCCGGCGGGTACTGGATCGCCTGCGCCGCCGATCGCATCCACGCCAATCCAATGAGCATCGTCGGCTCGATCGGCGTGCGCGGCGGCGGGTTCGGGTTCAGCGACATGCTGGACCGCATCGGGGTGGAGCGGCGAGTGTACACGGCCGGTTCGAACAAGGCGCGGCTCGATCCGTTCCTGCCGGAACGGCCGGAGGACGTGGCGTTCGTGCACAAGCTGATGGAGGAACTGCACGAGCGGTTCAAGTCCTGGGTGCGCGGCCGGCGCGCCGGGCGGTTGAATGGCGGACGAAGCGGAGTTGTTCGACGGCAGCTTCATGCTGGGGGAGCGTGCGGCGGCGCTGGGCCTGATCGACGGACTTGACGGACATCGACGGTCTGGTGCGCGAACTGGCCGGGGAGCGGGCACGGGCCAGGGTGCTCCGCCCGCAGCGCCGCGGGCTGCTGCGCATGCTGCCGCGAATGGCGATCGATGGCGGTGCTGGATGCGCTGGAGGAACGGCGGATGCGGATCGACCTGCTGCCGTGATTGGACTCCGTATCGCGTTGGGTGTGCAATCGCCCGGCACGACAGGAGGAACCCATGGCGAAGCAACCGTCTTCCGCGGCACGTGATCGCGTGCGGAATACCGTTCCCAAGTTGGTGGAAGCCACCGAACAATGGCTGTTCGGCGACATCTGGGAACGCCCGGAACTGTCCAAGCGCGACCGCAGCCTGGTAACCTGCGCGGTGCTGGTTGCGACGTACCGCCCCGAACAGCTCCGCGGTCACCTGCAACGCGCGCTGGCGAACGGGCTGACCAAACAGGAATTATCGGAAATGATCACCCATGTCGCGTTTTACGGCGGCTGGCCGTGCGCGATGACGGCGGCCAACATCGCAAAGGATGTGTTCGAGGAAGCAACGTAGGGCGGAATAGCGGAGCGCATTCCGCCATCACGGCCGGCGGAATGCACTTCGCTGTTCCGCCCCACGCAAAACAGGCGGGATCGGTGGAAGGGGCACAGCATGCAGATCGGCTTCATCGGTCTGGGCACTATGGGGGCCAGCATGGCCGCCAACCTGCAGACGGCCGGCCACCAACTGGTGGTGCATGACACGCGCCGCGCCGCCGCCGAGCGTCACCTGCGCGCCGGCGCGGTCTGGGCCGACACGCCGCGGGGGGTCGCCGAACAGGCGGAGCTGATCTTCACGTCGCTGCCCGGACCGCCGGAGGTCGAAGCGGTTGCACTCGGGCCCAACGGCCTGCTGGCCGGCATTCATCCCGGTGCAGCATATTTCGACCTGACCACCAACGCGCCGGCGACAGTGCGGAAGGTTCACGCGGCATTTGCCGAGAAAGGCGCGCACGCCCTGGACGCGCCGGTCAGCGGCGGCCCGCGCGGGGCGGCCAGCGGCAAGCTCGCCATCTGGGTGGGCGGCGAGCAGGCGGTGTTCGATCGTTGGAAACCGGTGCTGGATGCGATCGGCGACCAGGCGCGCTATGTCGGTCCGATCGGCGCCGGCTCGGTCGCCAAGCTGGTGCATAATTGCGTCGGCTACATCCTGACCACCGGTTTGGCCGAGGTGTTCACCATGGGAGTGAAGGCCGGAATCGAACCGCTGGCGATCTGGGAGGCGGTGCGCCAGGGCGCGCTCGGCCGGCGCGGCGCGTTCGATGGCATGCCCGACCAGTTCCTGTCCGGCCAGTACGAACCGCCGGCATTCGCGTTGCGGCTGGCGCACAAGGACGTGTCCCTGGCCTGCGCGCTGGGTCGCGAAACCGGGGTGCCGATGCGGCTGGCCAACCTGGTGCTGGCGGAGATGACCGAGGCGATGAACCGCGGCTGGGGCGATCGCGATTCGCGCTCCGCCATGCTGTTGCAGGTGGAACGGTCTGACGTGGAGATCAAGGTCGATCCGCAGCGCCTGGCCGAGGCGGTGGAGGGCATGAAACGGTGACGGACCTGCCGCGGCCGGTTGCGCTGGCGGGTGCGTCCAATGTGCGCGACCTGGGCGGCTGGCCGGCGGCCGGGGGGCGCGTGCGGTTCGGCCGGGTGTTCCGCGCTGCCGCGCTGTCCGGGCTGACCCCGGCCGATGCGGCGGCGCTGGCGGGGCTGGGAGTACGCACGGTGTGCGACCTGCGCGGTACCGCCGAGCGCGCCGCCGCGCCGTCGCGACTGGCCGCCGTAGCGGTGCATTCGCTGCCGATTGAACCATCCGTCGGCGCTTCGTTACGCGACATCCTGGACACTCGCGATGCCACCGGCGAGGACGTGCTGACCCTGATGCGCGCCGCCTACACGGCTTATGCGCTGGACTGGGCGCACCATTACCGCGTGATATTCGATCTGCTGCTGGATGAGCGCGAGGCGCTGCTGCTCCATTGTTCCGCCGGCAAGGACCGGACCGGCTTCGGTGCGGCGCTGATCCTGACCGCGCTGGGCACGCCGCGGGACGCGGTCATGACGGATTATCTCGCCAGCAACCGGTTATGGCAGGGTGATGCGCGGATCGCGGCCGGCCTGCCGCCCGAGATCGCGGCGCACCTGCTGTTGGTCCGCGCGGAGCTGCTTGACGCTGCGTTCGCGGCGATCGATCAGGCATATGGCGGGTTCGACCGCTATGCGGAGGTGCGGCTCGGGCTGGATGCGGCCAGGCGTGAGCGGCTGCGGGACCGGCTGGTCGAATAGCGTGGCCTCAGCCCGCCCTGGCGCCTAACAGGCTAGTGGGAGGTGAAAATGACCGACCTGGCGCAGCTCGACAGCGCCGTGCTGCCGTCCGGCCTGCGGTCCCGTTTCATGCACGACATCAATGGGCTGCGCATGCACGTGCTGGAGGCCGGTTTCGAAAGCCCTGGTCGCCCGTGTGTCCTGCTGCTGCACGGCTTCCCGGAGCTGGCCTGGTCCTGGCGGAAGGTGATGGCGCCACTCGCCGCCGCCGGGTTCCATGTGGTCGCGCCCGATCAACGCGGCTACGGGCGGACCACCGGCTGGAACGGTGACTACGACGGCGACCTGACCCAGTTTCGGCTGCTGAACCTGGTACGGGATGCACTGGGATTGGTCTCGGCACTCGGCCACCGCACGGTGGCGGCGGTTGTGGGGCACGATTTCGGATCACCCGTTGCGGCGTGGTGCGCTCTGCTGCGACCGGACGTGTTCCTGTCCGTGGCGCTGATGAGCGCGCCATTTGCCGGCCCGCCGGCGCTGCCGTTCGACACGGCCGGCGATGTGTTGGCACCGGATGCCGACGCGGCGTTGCCCGGCGGCAGCATCGACCAGGCGCTGGCCAAGCTGAACCCGCCACGCAAGCATTACCAAAGGTATTACTCGACGCGGGCGGCCAGCGCCGACATGCACGATTGCCCGCAAGGGGTACATAATTTCCTGCGGGCCTACTACCATTACAAAAGCGCCGACTGGCCCGGGAACCGGCCGTTTCCGCTGCAATCATGGACCGCCGCGGAACTGGCGAAACTGCCGACCTACTACATCATGGAACTGAACAAGGGGATGGCGGAGACGGTGGCGGATTACATGCCTTCAGCGGCGGAAATCGCGTCATGCCGATGGCTGACCGAAAGCGAGTTGGCCGTCTATGGCGCGGAGTACGAGCGGACCGGCTTCCAGGGCGGTCTGCAGTGGTATCGGTGCAGGATCGAGGGCGTTGGCGCGGTGGAGCTGCAATTGTTTTCAGGACGCACGATCGACGTGCCGTCGGTGTTCATTGCCGGAAATCGCGATTGGGGCGTGTACCAGGTACCCGGCGGCATCGACCGAATGCGGGACAGTGCGTGCTCGCGGATGCTGGGGTGTCATCTGATCGACGGGGCCGGGCACTGGGTGCAGCAGGAGCAGCCGGAACAGGTGAGCGAATTGCTGCTCCGGTTTCTGGGTCAGTAGGATCGATCTGGCGCCGGGGTCGCGGTCCCGCTATCGTCTCCAAGGACGCGAAGCCAGGCGACCGACCGAGGTTCACGGCGCTGCGGGAGGAGAAAATGGCGGCGACGCAAAACAAGTGGCATCTTTCGGGCGACTACTTTGAGAACTGCAACTGCGATGTTGTGTGCCCGTGCCTTGTCTCCGCGGCGGCACCGTTGACGGCTCGGCCAACCCAGGGCGTGTGCGACGTGGCGTTGGTCTTCCACATCGACAACGGCCGCTACGGACAGGTGGCGCTGGACGGGCTTAACGTCGCGGTGATCGCTCATACGCCCGGTGCGATGGCGGACGGCAACTGGACGCTCGCCGCGTACATCGACGAACGCGCCGATGACGCGCAGACCGCGGCACTTGGTGCGATCTTCGGCGGCGCCGAAGGCGGGCCGATGGCAGCGTTCGCACCGTTGGTCGGCAAGCACCTCGGCGCCAAGAAGGTGGCGATCAGATACGCCATCGACGGACGCGCACGATCGGCGGAAATTCCCGGCATCCTGCACATGGCGGTGGCGCCGCTGCCAAGCCTGCACCCAAGCGGCGAGATCTGGGGCGCTGTCGGCCATCCGGTCGCGCCGGACAAACTGGCGTTCGGCGCGGGCGGCGACGGCAGCGTTTTCACTGACCACGGCATGCGGTGGGACAATTCCGGCAAGAACGGCCATTACGCACCGATCCACTGGTCGAACCAGTAGCGCGTTACCCGACCCGCGCGCCCGGACCGACCCGATGCTGATGCAACGCAACGTCGTTCTGGGCCTGCTGCTGGCGGTGGCGGCTGGCGCCTGGGCGTTGCTGGCCTGGCAGGGCGCCGGGTCCGGCATGGACATGGCGATGGCCTCGCCGACCATGGGCTTGCGCGCCCCGATGTTTCTGGTGATCTGGGTGGTCATGATGGTGGCGATGATGTTCCCGACCGCCGCGCCCATGATCATGACGTTCCACAAGATACAGGAAAGTAAGCGTCGGCGCGGCGAGGCGTTCGTCGCCACATGGGTTTTCGTCGCGGCCTACATGCTGGTGTGGACGCTGTCGGGGATCGCCGCCTATGCGGGCGCCATCGGCGCGGAGGCCGTCGCGGCTCGCGCGTCGCTGTCGCCCGCCGGTGCGGCGCGGATCGGCGGAGCGGTGCTGATCGCGGCGGGGCTCTACCAGTTCACGCCACTGAAAGACCTCTGTCTGTCGAAGTGCCGTACACCGATCAGCTTCATCATGACATGCTGGCGGGATGGCGCGGCAGGGGCGTTCCGCATGGGTTTGCTCCATGGCGCATATTGCCTCGGCTGCTGCTGGCTGCTGTTCGTCATCCTGTTCCCGCTCGGTATCATGAACCTCGTCGCCATGGCGGCGATCACGCTGGTGATCTTCGCCGAGAAAACGACGCGCTGGGGGCGTCCGGTGGCCCGTGTCACGGCCGTCGCTCTGGTCGCCTATGGCGGGGTGGTGCTGGCCGTGCCGAGGGTGCTGCCGACATTCATGGCGGACGGCAGTATGGGGATGGGCGCCCCGGCGGCGCCGATGAGCATGCCGATGGCCGGGACTGCTGCCGCGGCGCACACGCAATGAGGGTCAGCATCCTGCGCGAAGTCCAGCGGCCAGCATCCTTGCTGCATGGTGAAGGCGCTCGGCCTCACTCCGGCAACCCGGCCCTTCGAAGTCCTTCGAGTTGAGCGCCTACCGCCGACGATCTGATTGAACGCTGGTAGAGGATCGCTCCAACGTCGCGCAGGCGGGATATGGTGAGGTCCGGGACCAAGGCGCGCAGGTGCGGGACGATTTGTCGCGCCTCATCCGTGCGTCCGAGGAGGCAAAGCGCTGCGGCCTTGTGCTTCAGGAAGACAACGTGATTCGGATAGCGACGGAGGCCTCTCTCGATCCAAACCAGCGCGTCCTCGTAGCGCCCGGCAGCGAAATGAGCCCGAGCGAACGCAAAGTTTTGCCAATTTACCCACAGAATTCGTCGGACAGAGCTGGACTGATCGATCCAGGTGTTCGAGCGCTGTTTCGGTCTCGCCCATATATGCATATAGCATTCCGCTCATCGCCCATGCCTCCGCGGAATTGGGGTTGAGGGCACGCGCGCGGTCGACCAGAGCGGTGGCCTCGGTAAGGTCGCCTCCAGGCTGGCCGATGATAAGAGACGCAACAACCAGCACTTCGGGGTCGTCCCGACCCAGCTCGACCGCACGTTGGGCCATACGGACATATTGGTCCACCTCGGCGGCAGAGGGAAACCGGAAGTGTTGTGCATCTATGCGGTACTGGGTTCGAGCGAGCCACGCGAGCCCGAGCGGGTAATTCGGGTCGAGCTCGACCGCACGTTGCAACAACCGGCATGACTCTTCGAGTGCATCCCGTGTCTGCTGGTTGAAAGCGAACCGGCTGCGCAGGAGCAAGATCGTATGCTTGCAGATTGTCCGCTGGCTTTCGTCTTGCCCGCTCGATCTCCGCTTGCCGTATCTTCGGCTCGATAGCGCCAACCACACTGGCAGTGATCTGGTCCTGAACGTCGAAAATATCGGCAACGGGGGCGTCGAACCGGTCGGCCCACAGATGCATTCCGTTGGCAGCGTCAACGAGCTGTCCGGTAATTCGCACACGTTCGCTGGTTTTGCGGACACTGCCCTCCAGCACATACCGCACCTCCAACTCGCGGCCTACCTGGCGAATGTCCGGCGATTGTCCCTTGTATGCAAATGTCGAGTGGCGAGAGACGACGAAGAAGGATAGTATGCGCGACAGCGCCGTGATGATCTCCTCCGTCATGCCATCGGCAAAATAGTCCTGCCCGGGGTCACCGCTCATATTCTGGAACGGCAATACGGCTAAGGAAGGCTTGTCGGGAGCAATCGCTGGGCTGTTCAGGCGGAAGTCCTGGCACTCCGCTGGCGCCTGCACGGGTTGCGGCTTTCCCGTGAATTTATACCCCAGGCCGGGCACAGTCAGGATCAGACGGGGTGCTCCGGGGTCGGCCTCGATCTTGCGCCGAAGGCGGCTGACCAGCACGTCGATGCTGCGGTCGAACGGCACAGACTGCCGCCCAGTTACCGCGTCCAACAAGTGATCCCGGCTGAGCACCCGGCCCGGCGCGCCGAGGAAGGCCAGCAGCAGAGCGAACTCCGACCGCCGAAGCAGCACCTCTCGCCCCTCGGCCCCGGTCAGCGTATGTCCGGCGGTATCGAGCACGAAATCCGCGAATCGCAGGCGCTCGAAGGCGTCGGGCTTCGACTTATCCAGCGTCGTCATTCCCGCTCTCCCGCGGAATGCACCAGGAGGGAACACCCCTTTTTACATTCTGGCTACACTGATGTCATCGCGTGGTTACCAGTGCCTCTGAAGGTTCCCATGCGTGCCCTCCCGCGCAGGGCGACGGCACCGACCAACGGGGGAAAGCCATGCTGAAACGGCGCACTTTCGTGACCGGTTCAACGGCCGTGCTGATGGCACCGGCCGTGAGCCGGGCAGAATCGGAACGGGTGCTGCGGTTCACGCTGAATGAGGATATTTCCGGCCTCGATCCACAGCGGACCATAGCCGGCTCCACCCGCATCCATGCCTTCGCGGTGTTCGACACGCTGTTTGGCATGGACAGCAACCACACGGTGTCGCCGCAGATGGTGGAAGGTGCGCTGGTCGAAGATGATGGAAAGCGATGGACGCTGACGCTGCGCGAGGGCTTGCGGTTCCACGACGGTGAGCCGGTGCTCGCGCGCGACTGCGTCGCCTCGATCCGTCGTTGGGTACCGCGCAACGTCTTCGGCCAGGCATTGCTGAGCGCCACGGATGAGCTGTCTGCCGCGGACGACCGCCGGATCGTGTTCCGGTTGAAGAAGCCGTTCCCGTTGCTGCCGGATGCGCTCGGTACCTGCACCGAAGGCCTGCCGGTCATCATGCCCGAACGGCTGGCGAACAGTGGCGATGCGCCGGTGAAGGAGATGATCGGCAGCGGGCCGTTCCGATTCAAGGCTGATGAACGCGTCCCCGGCGCCTTGACTGTTTATGAGAGATTTGCCGATTATCGGCCGCGTGAAGGCGGAACTCCCGACTGGCTGGCGGGACCCAAGATCGTCCATTTCGATCGTATCGAATGGAAGGTTGTGCCTGATGCATCGACCCGGGCAGCCGCGCTGCAGAACGGTGAGTTGGATTGGTGGGGCGTGATCACGCCGGATCTGGGGCCGCTGCTGCGCCGTGACAGCCACATCAGATTGGCCGTGGCGGACTCGCTCGGGCACATGCTGACCATGATGATGAACCATCTCCAGCCGCCGTTCAGCAATCGCGACACCCGGCGAGCCGTGCTCCGCTCGGTGAACCAGCGGGATTTCGTGCTCGCGGTGGCCGGTGCGGAGCCTGAGATATGCCGCACCGGGGTCGGGCTGTTCCCGCCCGGCTCGTCGATGGCGAGCGATGCCGGCCTGGACGTATTCCGCAACGAACCCGACATGGAGCGCGTCCGACGAGATATTATGGCCGCAGGATACAACGGCGAGCCGGTCGTGCTGATGTCCCCGGCCGACGACTTCGTCGCCATGCCGTGCGCCATGGTAGGCGCCGCCGTGTTGCGAAAAGCCGGTATGAACGTTGATTTCCAATCGATGGATTTCGCAACGTTGCTGCCGCGGGTGCGCAATAAGAGCCCCGTGGATAAAGGTGGCTGGAGTTGCTGGTTCCCCGATTGGGTCGGACTGTCGCTGCGCGACCCCGCTGCAAATCCGGTCGTGCGCGGCGATGGTGCCGCGGGGCGTCCGCCATGGGCGACCAGTCCGCGGCTCGAGGAACTAAGGGAAGCGTGGTTCGATGCCGGAGACCTTGCCACCCGACAGCGGATCGCCGCCGAAATTCAGGTGCAGGCATTGGCGGACGTGACCACGATTCCGCTCGGGCTCTTCTACGATCGCACCGCGTATCGGACCGAGTTGGCTGGGGTTCTGCCAGGTTGGCCGACTGTCTTCTGGAACGTTCGCAGACGGAATTGACGCGGAATTCGGAGGCAGGTTCATGTCTGCGAGCTGAAGTTGGAACAGCGGCGCACCGCCAAGTCTGTTACCTTACAACGACCGCGAGATCCCCGAGCTCTCGTCATGACCGGAGCTCTCGTCATGACGGATGAAGCCGCCCCACTCAACCCCGCCGCAGCATGAAATCACGGCCGACGATCTTATACCCGATCAGCACGATCAGCGTTGTTGCGATAAGCAGGAAGAACCCCAGAGCAGCCAGCGTCTCGAAACTGCCGTTCTCGCTCAGATCCAGCATCATCACGGAGATCACGCGAGTTTTGGCGCCGACCAGGAAGATCGCCGTGCTCAGCTCGCGCGTCGCCGGGATGAACACCAGCAGCCAGGAACCGACCAGGTTTGTCTTGAGCAGCGGTACCACAACGCGGCGGATGGCGCGCAGGCGGCTGCCGCCAAGGATGCGAACCGCATCCTCCATCTCCGGGTTCAGCGACCGGATCCCGGCCATGCAGTTCACGTACACGATCGGCAAAAAGCGCGTGGTGTAGCCGATCACCAGGATGGCCGCGGTGCCGTACAGCGCGATCGGTGGCGGCGCATAGGTGGCATAGAACGCCACGCCCAGCACGATCCCCGGAATGACCAGCGGCGCCATGCACAGCAGCGTCAGCACCGCGCCGCCACGCACCAGGCCACGGCCGACGATATACGCAACGATCAGCGCCAGCGCCACGGCCAGGCAGGCAGCCGCGGCCGAATCTACCGTGCAAATTCACACGGATGACCCCTCCGGCCCAATGACGCGGCGTCGTCCGTAGCCCTGCTATCGCGTCACATGCGCGGACACCGTGAGCCAACGGCCGTTCCGGCGTGCCCAGACATCGGTGTAGCGGCCGTTCCGTTGCTCGCCATCCGCGGTCGCGTAGCTGGTGCGGGCGTGGATGATCGCGACATCGCCGAGCACGCGCACCCGGACGTCATCGACGGCGAGCCCGCTGATCGTCACTGGCCGCGCCGTCTGGGCAAGGAACCCGGCCTTGTCAACCAGTGAGCCGTCGGGGTTCGAGCACAGGAAATCTTCCGCAAGGATTTCGTCGAATCGCCTGACATCCCCGTGCTGCACGGAGTGGATGTAATCACCGTTGAGCGCGGTCAGCGCATCGAGGTCGCTTTGCGCGGTTGTATCGGCGGTCATCGGCGTCTCCCCTGATCGGACCGACCCTGCGGAAGCAGGCTACAAGCCTGTCCAGGGATGCGGCAACCAACTTTCCGCCGCCGGGGAAACCCCGTAAAGCCGCCCCAACAGGGGAGCGCGCGCGTGAGCCGGGCTGAGCGGATCGCCATCGGCAGCATCGCCATCGGCTGCACGGTGCTGGCCCTGAAATTCGCCGCCTGGCGGGTGACCTCCAGCGCTGCCTTCTACTCGGACGCCCTGGAAACCACGGTCAACGTCGCCGCGAGCCTGATCGCGTTTTTCGCGCTGCGGCTCGCCGCCGTTCCGCCGGACGCCAATCACCCGTACGGTCACGACAAGGCGGAATTTTTTGCCGCGGTGATCGAGGGCGTGCTGATCGTCATCGCCGCCCTGTCGATCTTCAAGCATGCCTGGGAAACGTTCCAGGCGCCTCGGACCGCTGACGCTGCCGTTGCAGGGGATCGGCCTCAGCGCACTGGCCACGGCGCTCAATGGCGGGTGGTCGTGGTGGCTGATTCAGGCCGGGCGGCGGCTGCGCTCCCCGGCGCTGGCGGCGGATGGGCGGCACCTGGCAGCGGATGTGGTGACCTCGGTCGGCATCATCGTGGGTGTCGGCCTGGTGGCATTGACCGGGCTGCTGCTGATCGATCCGGCGCTGGCCGCGGCCACCGGGGTGTATGTGCTGTGGTCTGGCCTGCGGATGATCTCGTCCTCGGTCGGCGGTCTGATGGATGCGGCGCCCGACCCCGCCATCGTAGCCCGCATCCGCGAACTGGTGGGGGCCAGCGCGGCCGGTGCGCTGGAGGCGCACGATCTTCGCATGCGGCTGGCGGGACGGAGGGCGTATCTGGAATTCCATCTGGTGGTGCCGGGCAGCATGACGGTCGCCGAATCGCACGCGATCTGCGACCGGATCGAGGAGACGCTGAAGGCCGAGATGGACTTTCTGGTGATCACCATTCACGTGGAGCCGGAAGCGGCCGCGAAGCAGCATGGGGTGCCGGTGTTGTGAGCGACCACCTCAACCGCTTCCCACAAGGGGAGGGGGGTTTGTATAGCCGCAACTGCCTTCGTCGCTGCGCTTTTGGTTACCGTCGGCGCGCAGGCTGCCGAGCGGGTGGTGTCGCTCAATCTCTGCACCGATCAGATGCTGGTGCTGCTGGCGCCGGAGAAAATCGCCGGCCTGACGCCGCTTGCCCGGGACTCCGACGCTGTCATTCGTGGCGTCCGACAGCCGCCCGGCTGCCGGTCGTGCGCCCCTCGGCCGAGGCGGTCCTGCGGCTGCACCCGGACCTTGTCCTGGCGACCGACTTCGGCGCGCAGACCACCCTGGCGCTGCTGCAAGCCGAGGGCGTGCCGGTGCTGCGCCTCGATCTGCCGGATGATTTCGCCCAGATTCGGGCCGAAACGACCCGACTGGCGGCGGCATTGGGCGTGCCGGCCCGCGGCGCCGCGCTGATCGCCGCAATGGACGCGGAGCTGGCCAGCCTGCCGCGTCCCCTGCGGCATCCGGCGTACCGGCGAACCGCGATCGCCTGGGAGCCGAGGGGTTACACCGCCGGTCCGGGCACGCTGATGGATGCGGTGCTGAAAGCGGCCGGCTTTATCAACGCCGCTACCGGTCGAACGCTGGGACGGGAGGCGCTGCTCCGCCGTCCGCCCGATCTGCTGGTGGTTCCAGACACCCCGGAGTTTCCATCCCTGGCGACCGCAATGCTGGATGATCCCGTGCTGGCGGGCATCCCCCATCGGGCGGTGCCGCCTGATCTGGTTATCTGCGCCGGGCCGTTCACCGCGCGCGCCGTGGCGCTGCTGGCGCGATGACCCGCTGGCTCGCGGCGATTACCGTCGCCCTGCTGGTGCTGTCGATGCTGGTCGGCGACGGGTTCGTCGGATGGGCCCCGGCGCTGATCCTGTGGGATATCCGGCTGCCGCGGACGTTGCTGGCCGCGTTGGTCGGCGGCGGGCTCGGTGTGTCCGGCGCGGCACTGCAAGGCGGGTTGCGCAATCCGCTGGCCGACCCCGGGTTGCTCGGGATCACCGGCGCGGCGGGGCTTGGGGCGGCCCTGGTATTCTATTGGGGGCTGGCCGCGCGCTTCGCTCCGGCACTGCCGCTCGGCGGGCTTGCCGGAGCGGGCGTCGGGGCCGTGTTCCTGCTCGGCTTTGCCGGGCGCGCGCCGTCCGGGCCTTCGGTGATCCTGGCCGGCATCGCGGTATCGGCGATCACCGCGGCCTTGCTGGCCTTGACGCTGGCACTGGCGCCCAATCCGTTCGCCCTGGCCGAGATCACCTTCTGGCTGCTCGGCGGGTTGCAGGACCGCACGCTGCTGCACGTCGCATTGGCCGCCCCCCCGATTCTGATGGGTGCCGCGATCCTGCTTCGCCTGGGCCCCGGGCTCGATGCGCTGAGCCTCGGGGAGGACGCTGCTTCCAGCCTTGGCGTGCCGGTCGGGCGCACCTTGCGGCTGGCGGCGGCCGGCACTGCGCTGGCGGCAGGGGCCGGAGCGGCGGTGGCGGGCGGCATCGGTTTCGTCGGGCTGGTGGTGCCGCATCTGCTGCGCCCGTGTCTGGGAGAGCGGCCCGGCGCGTTGCTGGCGCCTTCGGTGCTTGCCGGCGCGGCTTTGCTGCTGGCGGCCGATCTGTTGGTGCGGCTGTCGGTGTTCGTGCTGCCGTTGTCCGGGCCGCTGCCACTCGGGGTGCTCACGGCGCTGCTTGGGGCGCCCTATCTCGTCTCCATCGCCCGGCGAGCCGGCCCATGATCCGCCTGGACCGTCGTCACGGTCGCGCTGGGCGACCGGCCGGTGCTGCATCAGGTCAGCTTTGCCGCCGAACCGGGCGAGATGGTGGCGTTATGTGGGCCGAACGGGGCGGGAAAGACGACCTTGCTGCGCGGCCTCGCCGGCCTGCTGCCGGGGGTGGCGGCGGGGGATCCGAGGCGGATCGCCTACGTGCCGCAGGGCGCGCGTTGTGCCTGGGGGATGACGGTGGAGCAGGTCGTCGCGCTCGGCCGCATTCCGCATCGCGACGCGGCGCGGCCTGCCGGTAACCAAAGCGATGGAACTCTGCGGTATCCTGCCGCTGCGCGCGGCGCGGATCGATCGCCTATCCGGCGGGGAGGCGCGGCGCGCCATGCTGGCCCGCGCGTTT
This sequence comes from uncultured Pseudomonadota bacterium, assembly GCA_963764525.1. Classification (GTDB taxonomy): domain Bacteria; phylum Pseudomonadota; class Alphaproteobacteria; order Acetobacterales; family Acetobacteraceae; genus DATDIC01. Next base: position 83,015 of record CAVXTC010000005.1, read on the forward strand.
GCCACCGAGCCCGAAATGTTTCTGCTGGATGAACCGACCGCCGATCTGGATCCCGCCGCCGCCCACGCGATCATGCGCCTGCTGCGCGAGACCGCCGAAGCCGGGCGCTGCGTGGTAGTCGTGTTGCACGCGATCGAGTTGGCGTTGCGCTACGCCCATCGCGTGGCGGTTCTGGCGGGCGGGCGAATCATTGCGGACCTGCCCTCGGACCAGGCGCTGCCCGCCGCGGCGGCGGCATTCGGCCTGCCGTTCGGCACCGATCCGGCGCCTCGGCTGCTGCCCCCCGACTGATGCGGCGCGCGGCCCTTTTTTCGCTGGCGCTGCATGTGTTGCTGCTGGGCGGCCTGGCGCTGTGGGTGGCCAGCCCACGCGCCTTGCCGGATGCCGCCGATCAGGGTGTCAAGGTGGAACTGGTCATGCTGGAGCGGGCGGGGAGCGGCACGCCCACCGCACCGGTGCCGCCGGCCCCGCAAACGCCGCCCCAACCGCCGGAGCCGGCGCCGCCGCCGAAACCGATACTGTCGCCACCCCAGCCCGACGCTGAAATGCCGCTCGCCGCCGGAACCGGCACCGTCGCCACCACCTCAGGCCGATGCTGAACTGCCGCTGCCGCCATGCCGTCACGCCGGCATTGCGGCACGAGGCAACGGCCCCGCCCGCCCGCCCCGCGCCGGCTGCCCCCACTGCAGCGCCCGGGATGGAGATGAACCTGGGAGGCACCGACAGTCAGACCGACGCGATCGCCCGGGGCGACAACGTGGTACCGGCGAAGCCGGATGCGCAGTACCCGCAACCGGCAGCCGATCTATCCGGCCGATGCCGTAAGGCGCGGTGAACAGGGCGTGGTGACGCTGGTGATCCACGTGTCGCCGGCCGGGCTGGCTAGCGGGGTGGCGGTGGCGCAGAGCTCCGGTTTCCTGCTGCTCGACCGGGCCGCGCGCGATGCGGTGGAGGACTGGCATTTCCTCCCGGCGGTGCGGGACGGGCGGCCGATCGCGGCGGACATGCCGCTGCGGGTGCGGTTTGAGCTCGGGGGGCCGTAGTTGCGCCTTACAGGTATTTTCGACACCAGGATGGGCTCGTGCCCTCGCCAGGGAAATCGGCGGCTGTCAGGTTTATCTGATAGGAGAACAGGGTGCGGGTGCAGGTGCACCAGCACCCGCCGCCGTACCGTCGGGCTGATGCCGCGCAGCCGGGGCTGCATTTTCACGACCGCGCCGACGGTGGCGCAACTCCCTCCCAACTGGCGCGCGCTCGGCAGTGCTGAAGCCGCGGCGACCGGAGACGCAGGGCACGGACGCGCGACGCATTCTTGTCGGATATCCCGAACCGCTGGAGTGGGATTCGCGGCTGTTCAGCATTCCACCGCCGGAGCGACGGTTGGCTCTTGCGTCAGCGCCCCTGAAAAACCGGCTTGCGCTTCTCGTTGAAGGCGCGGATGCCTTCGCGGCGATCTTCGGTCGGCACCATTCTGTTATACGCCTCGATTTCGAACAACATGCCATTACGAAGGTCCATGTCCAGCCCCCGATTTACCGATTGCTTGATCTGCCGGGCGGAGATCGGCGCATTGGCGCAAATGGTTGCCGCCGTTGCCAACGCGTCGGACAGCAGGGTTTCGGCATCGCAGATGCGGTTGACCATACCCCACTCATGCGCCTGCTGTACGGTGAAAGGAGCGCCGGTCAGCATGATCTCCTTGGCACGCCGCACGCCCACCGCGCGCGGCAGGGTCTGCGTGCCGCCGGCGCCGGGCATGATGCCAAGCGTGACCTCAGTCAGCGCGAAACGCGCGTGTCCAGCGGCATAAATGAAGTCGCAGCCAAGCGCGATTTCCAGTCCCCCAGCGAAAGCCGCGCCGTTGACCGCGGCGATGATCGGCACTGGGCAGTCGATGATGGCGCGGATTGCACGTTCGAAAATCAGGTGTTGATGCTGCCATTGCGCGTCGGTCATCCCATTGCGTTCTTTCAGATCGCCTCCGGCGCAGAAGGCGCGTGTACCGGCGCCAGTGACAATGATGCAGCGCTGGGCGGCGGGGGCGGCGTTGATCGCATCGAAGCAGGCCAGCAGGTCGAGCCCCATCTGCGTGTTCATCGCATTGGCGAAGTCGGGGCGGTGCAACGTGATCAGCTTCGTGTGCGGTTGCGGATCGTCGATGCGCAGCGTTGCGAATGTGTCCATCGCATTTCTCCCCGAAGCGTCCGCTGTGACATTGCCAACCGCATTGCCGCGGCACAAGCGCGCATCAGCCCGCCCGCAGCGCTGCCATCACGCGCGCAATGAACCCATCCACCGCCGCTGGATCGATCCACCGCATGACCGCGACGACGCCGCTCTCCGGATCCACCCAGGTCTGATTCCCGCCGGCGCCGACCGCGAAAAAACTGCTGCGTGAAGCACTCGGCCGCGACCCGTCGGTGTTCAGCCACCACAGCAATCCGTACCCGTCGTGCAGTGCGCAGGGGGTCAGCGACTCCTGTATCCAGCTTTCCGGCAGAATGCGCACGCCATCCCACACGCCGCGGTTCAGCATCAGTTGCCCGATCCGCGCCTGGTCCTCGGCATGGATCGCAATCCCGCCGCCCCAATGCGTGCCGCCGGCGACGGATTCCATCATCTTCCCGTCGATCTCCACCACCGAAGTCCGATACCCGTGCCAGGCCCAATCGTCCGATGCCCCGATCGGCCGCATGATCCGCTCGGCAAACACCTCCGGCAGCGGCCGGCGGAACAGTCGCAGCAGCGCCAGGCTGAGCCGGTTCACCCGGACATCATTGTATTCCCAGAAACCACCCGGCGACCGCAATGCCCGAAACTGTCCCTTGATCGCGCTGCTGCCTTCCGTAGCGAGGCTGCGGTTGCGGTCGATCACATCGGACTTGCCGAACAGTTCGCCCTCCCACTCGGAGGTCTGCTGCAGCAGGTGCCGCCACGTGATCGCGCCATTGTGCGGACCATCGAACCCGCCATCATCCACGCGGCGACTGACAGGCTCATCCAGATCCGCGATCAGCCCGTTCGCAACCGCAATTCCGGCGAGCAGGCTGAGGTAGCTCTTGGCGACGCTGAAGGCGAAATCCACCTGACGCGGATCGCCCCATTCGGTGACCACCACGCCATCCCGCAGCACCACTCCGTTTGGCGCCCCGCGCGGTCGGATCGGGCCGAGGATCGCGTTGTGCGGCGGCTTCTCGAAATGGCCCGCTTCCAGATGCGCACGAAGTCGCGCGCCGCCTTCATCGCCTCCCGACCGTCGGGTTCTTCATGTGCCATCTCGGCGAAGGTTCATGCCGAGGTAGTAGGTGTTGGCAGCGGGAACGATCAATCCTGAGGCTTCGTTGCCGGCCATCGGCGTAAGCTGGTCCGGCATCAGGTCCCGGGCGAATCCTTTTCCAGCAGCAGCCGCTGAGTCGCCCGCTCCGGGATATGGCGGATGACCACGCACTTCATGCGCGGTGGGCCGAGATGATACGTGGGATCGGCCCCTCAGCACGGCGGAATCATCAGCCTTCCAGGAAACCAGGCTTCGACGTCGCCGCCTGCCCGGCGGAGGTCGCGAAGGCCAGCGGGGGGGACGCCGCCAAGACAGCGAGCCAAAGTTGGTTCGACATTGTCCTGTTCCCCCGTTTCCCGGACGTCGATTAGCGCTCACATCTCCGTGCAAAGCAAATGTTGCTTGCGGCATGTCAACTCGGCTTTCCGGTCTCGTTGCGGAGGCCGCACCGGGCGGCTTCACGCGGAACAGCGCGGCGATGTCCGACCGTGCGAGCAGCTCCAGATGCCCGGACCCGCACCGGCCCAGATCCCCGACCGCCCCCGCATCCAGCATCAGCACGTCGTCGTACCCACGGAACGCGTTGCCTGCTGCAAGTGGATCCGCCGCGCCTCGGCACGTTGCCACAAACGCCGCGTCTGGAAGCTCCAGGGTCTGCATCGCCAGCGCATGATATCGGGGCGCAACAGCGATTGGCTGCTGCGCCGTCTGGTCGAACAGGAACGGCCAGAACGCCCGGTGTTCGATCACCAGCAGCGCGGCCATATGGTAGTCGGTCCGCGTCCCGTCCGACAGCAGTCGGCCACGGTCGGCGTGCCGCCAATACTCAGGCGCAGCCGAAGGCGGCACACTGGTCAGGTACACCCGGGTCCCCGGCGCCACCCCGGCGATAACCCTGCGAAAATCCGCCAGATCGCGCGCGTGCCCATGCCACGCCATCGCCAGCACCGCCATCCGGACCCCGAACAGCCCGGCGAATGCCACACCCGCCGCGCCTGCCACACGCCGCGGTAAAACCGGCAGCACGCCGGCAAACAGCATGAACCCAAGCATGATCGCGAAGCGCGTATCCAGCGCTGCGGTGCCCTTGAACTCGAACGGCGACGCCAAGTACAGGACGCCCAATGCCGCGAGTGCCAACCCCGAACGCAACGGTACCACAGCGCGTCGTACCGCCACGCAGCCCACGATGAACCCTGCCACAGCGCCGGCCGTCACTACGTCCAGTGCGAGATCGTAATTCACGAACGCCACCAAAAGCTGTGCCAGCTTTGCGCGCGCTCCCAGCCAGTGCGTCTGCGAACTGGCGCTCGCCAGCCCGGACTCCGCGTACAGGATCAGCGGTCCCGGCAGTAGCGGCAGCAGCGCGCTGGCGCGCCGCACGAACCCGGACCATGTCCGGGCCCGCCGCCAAATCCACTCGATCTCGAATCCGCCGATCAATATGAAGCAGAACAGCAATCCCATCAGGTGGCAGAAGAACAACGTGATCGTGCCGACCGAGACCAGCACCACCGTTCGCACCGGCCGCGCATCGCGCCACTTTATCCATCCCGCTGCCAGCAGCAGCGCCAGCCCAAGCCCGGCGATGAAGTTCAGAAACCCAGACAGCAGCGCCCCGTTGTACGCCACCAGCCCCGACGCCAGCGGCCACCACGCACGGACCCCGAACACCGCCCGGCTGTACGCGATGCTGCCGAGCATCGGCAACAGCAGCATCCCGCCAACCACCACCCGCCCGGCGACATGCACCGGCAGCACGCGCATCAGCGGCGGCAGCACCAGATCCGTCGCGAGATTCGGAATGATCCCCCAACGCGGAGAATAAATCCGCGACAACACCGGATCGCCGCCGCCGAACGCCAGCAGATACGCCCGCGCGAGATGATTGGGATAGTCCAGCAGCGGCGGCACATCGACCAACAGCAGTGGCGACAGCAGCATCGCACACACCGCCAGCAGCACCGCCCACCAGGCGCCGCCACCCGCACCCGCCCTGTTCAACGAAAAGCGATCCGTCCTGCGCGTATGTTCGGACGCAGCTATGTTCAGGTAACCACCCGCAACCGCGGACGCGCCTGCAGCGCGAGCCTTTCGTAAATCCCCACATAGCTCTGCGGCCATGCGGGCGGATGTGAAACGCTGCTCGAAGCGCTCGCGCACTGGACCGCGCGGCAGTGCCGCTGCCCGGGCTACCGCCGCCACCGCCTCCGGTTCGTTCTCGACGATGCAGCCGGTGACCCCGTCCTCAAGAATTTCCGGAACCGAGCCGCGGTTGAACGCCACGACCGGGGTGCCGCAGGCCATTGCCTCGATCATCACCAGGCCGAACGGCTCGGGCCAATCGATCGGCAGCAGCAGCGCGATCGCCCCGCTGAGGAATTCCGCCTTATCGGCATCGCCGATTTCGCCCACCAGTTCGACGTGGCGGCCATCGATCATCGGGCGGATCTTTTCGCGGTAATACGCCTCATCCACCCGATCCACCTTGGCCGCGATCTTCAGCGGAATGCCGGCACGGCGGGCAATCCGGATCGCCTTGTCCGGGCCTTTGTCCGGGGTGATGCGGCCGAGGAACGCCAGGTAGTCCGGCTTGACCGCCTGCGGCTGCAACAGGTCCGCCGGGATCCCATGGGGTACCGTCGCGACGAAGTTGGCCTGCGGCAGCGGCCGGCGCTGTGCATCCGAAATCGACACTAGCGGAACATTGCGAAAGCGGCTGTACACCGGAGCAATCTCCGGTAGGTCGAGGCGGCCGTGAAGCGTGGTGAGAAACGGCGTCCGCTGCCGGCTGAACAGTGAAAACGACCAATAGTCCAGATGGAAGTGCAGCACGTCGAACTGGTCGGCGCACTGGTACACCGTCTCCAGCAGCAGCATCTGGGCCGCGGCGGGGTCCCGCAAATCCGCATCGAAACGCAGCGCGTGCGGCCAGACCGGTTCCAGTCGGGCAGCCGTCACGGAATCGCCACTGGCGAACAGCGTGACATCGTGCCCCGCCCGCACCAATTCCTCGGTCAGGAAGGAGACAACGCGCTCGGTTCCGCCATAAAGCCGCGGCGGTACTGCCTCCGTCAGGGGCGCAATCTGGGCAATTCGCATCGTCGTCCTGTCTCCCGCGGCTCAGGTCACTACACCGCCGATATCCATGAAACGCACCGGATCAGGTTTTTTTGAGGCTGCCGGCGACAAGAAATCGCCAAATAGGGACTTGCTGAGGACCCCCGATTGCATGAGGGTGGCGTGATGGCCCGGCTGGTCGTTGTCTCGAACCGTGTGCCGATGCCGACCGAACGGGGCCCCCGGGCCGGAGGCTTGGCCGTCGCGCTGGCCGATGCGCTTCGCCCAGGCTCGCTCTGGTTCGGCTGGAGCGGCAAGCGCGCCGCCCACACCAGCACCCAGCCGGCGCTGCAGGAAGCCGCCGGCATCAGCTACGCCACCATCGACCTCGGCGAGAGCGATTACCGGCTGTTCTATGCCGGCTACTCCAACGGCGTGTTGTGGCCGCTGCTGCATTTCCGTCTCGGCCTGGTGAACTACCGGACTGAGGAATATATCGGCTACCGCGCGGTGAACCGCCGTTTCGCCGAGTGCCTCGCGCCGCTGCTGCGGCCCGACGATCTGGTGTGGGTTCACGATTATCACCTGATCCCGCTGGGTGAGGAACTGCGGGCGCTCGGGGTGCGCAACCGGATCGGCTTCTTTCTGCACACCCCGTTCGTGCCGCCGGAGGTGATCCGGGCGCTGCCGCATGCCGAGGACATGCTGGCCTCGTTCGGCGCGTATGACGTCGCCGGATTCCATACGCGAGGCCATCGCGCGGCGTTCATCAGTTGCATGCAGGAGGTTCTGGGCGTGGCACCGGATCGCCGCGGCCGTATCGCCTGGAAGGGCGGCCTGCTGCGTCCGATCGTCGATCCCGTCGGCATCGATGCCGCCGGGTTCGCGGCCATGGCGGCCAATTCCGCGCGCGGAGCGGAATCCCGGCGGATGCAAACCAGCTTGGCCGACAAGGTGCTGGCGATCGGTGTCGATCGGCTGGATTATTCGAAGGGGCTGGTGCACCGGTTCGAGGCGTTCGTGCGAATGCTGGCCCGCTACCCCGAGCACCGGCGGCGCGTCAGCCTGCTGCAAATCGCCCCGCGCTCACGCGAGGACCTCGGCGCCTACCAAACCCTGCGCCAGGAGCTCGATCGGATCGTCGGCGACACCAACGGGCAGTTCTCCGAGTTCGACTGGACGCCGCTGCGCTACATGACCCGGGCGGTGGGACGGCGCACGCTGGCCGGATTCTATCGGATCGCCCGGCTCGGCGTGGTGACGCCGCTGCGCGACGGCATGAATCTGGTGGCGAAGGAATTCGTCGCCGCGCAGGATCCGGAGGATCCGGGGGTGCTGGTGCTGTCGCGCTTTGCCGGTGCCGCCGACGAGCTGACCGACGCGTTGGTGGTCAACCCGTTCGATGCCGATGAGATCGCCGAGGCGATGCACACCGCGCTGATCATGCCGGCAGAGGAGCGGCGGGCACGCTACCTCGCTCTTCGCGCACGCGTGTGGGACACCACTGCGGCCCGTTATTGCGAGGTGTTCCTGTCGCAACTGTCACCGCCGGCGCTCGGCCGAACCACGGTGCCGATGTCCGGCGGTGCCGCTGCCACCGCCATGGCCGGTCTGGCCGCTCGCGCGCCCTGAGGCCCGTCACCGGGCAGGCGGGCATCCACCACGTTCTCTTCGTCATGCTCGCGAAGGCGGGCATCCATGGGCCGCTCCGAGATTGCGAGTAAGGCCGCCGATTCCCGCTTGCGTGGGAATGACGACCGAGGCTTCTGGTATGACTCCCGCCGGGTTGCTGGGGACGCCCCGATCTGGTGATGTACCAGCGCCTTGAGGGGAATGACGATGCCGGTTCTGCCGATGCCGACGCTCGATCATGTAGTCGTGAACGTGCGCGACCGGCTGGATGAGGCGTGCGCCACGTACCAGCGGCTTGGCTTCACCATGACCCCGCGCGGCCATCACACGCTGGGTTCGATGAACCATCTGGCGATCTTCGGCACCGAATACCTGGAGCTCATTGCCGCGCAGCCCGGCGATGCGCGGCGAGCGGAGATCCTGGATGCGCCGCTCGGGCTCGGCGGCCTGGTGTTCGGCACCGACGATTCCGCCGCCGTGCACGCCGCGCTGGAAGCCGCCGGCGTGCCGTCGGAACCGCCGTTGCAATTCTCCCGGCCGGTGGTGCTGCCGTCGGGCGAACGCGACGCGACGTTTCGTACGGTGCGGCTGAAGCCAGGGGTGATCGCCGCCGGGCGCGTCTATTTCTGCCATCATTTCACGCGTGACCTGGTCTGGCGTGATGAGTGGCGCCATCACGCGAACGGCGTTGTCGGGGTTGTCGCGCGCGGTGATCGCTGCACAGGATCCGGCCGCACTCGGTGCGGTGTTCGCGCGCATGTTCGGCGCCGCGGCAGTGCGGTCCGACGCTGGCGGGTGCTCGCTCGTGGTCGGCCTGTCGCGTTTCGATATCGTCTCCCCGGCGACGCTGGGTTCGCGAATTCGGACCGGCCGCGCCGGACGGGCACGGGCGCCACCAGTTCATGGCGGCGCTGACCTTGCGCACGCGCTCCCTGGATACCGCAGCCGCCGCACTCGCCGCCGGCGGCATGCAGACCCGGCGCGAGCCGAACGGATCATCGTCCCCGCCACGGCGGCATTCGGCGTGACGCTCGAATTTTGCGCATGAGGCGCACGGAAAATCTCGGATGCGCGCTGGTTGAGCGTGGAACGACCGCGCTGATCGACCTCGGCGGGGAGGCCGGTGCGCGCGTCTATACCTATGCCGATATCGAACGACAGGCCGACGCAGTTGCCCGCGGTCATGCTGGCGCGCGGTCTCAAGCGCGGCGAGCGCGTGGCGATCCTGGCCGCGAACCGCGCGGAATACCTGATCGGCTATTTGGGAATCCTGCGCGCCGGTCTGGTCGCCGTTCCCGTCAATCATAAACTGCCGGCGGCAACCGTCGCCTTCGTGCTGGATGATTGCGACGCGCAACTGGTCGTCTGCGATGCCGGGCGCCGTGCCCTGGTTCCCGCAAGCCTGCCCTGCGTCGTGCTACCGCACGATTGGGGCACGCTGCTCGATGAAGGACCGTTCTCCCCGGTGCACCCGTCGCCGCGGGATCCGGCGATGTTCCTCTACACATCTGGTTCGACCGGCCGGCCGAAGGGCGTGGTGCTGTCGCACCGAAGCCACCTCTGGGTGCTGGAAGTGCGGGCCCGTGCGCCCGGACCCCCGGAACGCCGCGTCCTGGTTGCCGCGCCGCTCTATCACATGAACGCACTGGCAATGAGCCAGGCCACGCTGGCTACCGGCAGCACGGTCGTGCTGCTACCCGGCTTCACCGCCGCGTCCTATATCGAGGCGGCGGCGCGCCATCGCGTGCACGCGCTCACCGCGGTGCCGACGATGATCGCGATGATGTTTCGCGAGCGCGAGCGCCTGGCAGCCGCCGATCTTACATCGGTCGAAACCATCCGGGTCGGCTCCGCACCGCTGTCGCAGCGCCTGCTGGAGCAGATCGAGCAGGCCTTCCCCCGTGCCGATCTGTCCAACGGCTACGGCACGACCGAGGCCGGCCCGATCGTGTTCGGACCGCATCCCGATGGCCTGCTGCGCCCCGGTTTGTCGCCCGGCGCCAGGCATCCCGAAGTCGATCTCCGGTTGCGCCGTGATGGGCTGGTGGTTTCCGATGAAGGCGTGCTGGAAATGCGATGCCCGGCGGTCATGAACGGTTACCACAAACTGCCGGACGCCACCCAGAAGGCGATGACCGGCGACGGATACTACGTGACAGGCGATGTGTTCCGCCGCGATGCTGACGGGTTCTTCTTCTTTGTCGGGCGTGCCGACGACATGTTCATCTGCGGCGGCGAAAACATCTATCCCGGCGAGGTCGAAAAACTGCTGGAACAGCATGAAGCCGTCGCACAGGCCTGCGTGGTTCCGGTGCCGGACGAGTTGAAGGGCCACAAGCCGGTTGCCTTCGTCGTCTCGCGTGCCCCGGTCACCGAGGACGAACTGCGCCGCTTCGCGCTCGCCAACGGTCCCGCCTATGCGCATCCACGCCGCGTGTGGTTGCTGCCCGAACTGCCGCTCGCCAGCACCAACAAGATCGACCGAAAAAAACTGAGTGAACTGGCCGAACAGACTCTGGAGATCGTGCAATGAGGGCAATGGTGGTCCACGCGCATGGCGGGCCGGAGGTGATGGAGTTCGTCGCTGATTTCCCCGATCCGACGGCCGGCGAAGGCGATGTGCTGGTCCGCGTGGGCGCCGCATCATTGAACTACCACGACGTTTTCACCCGGCGCGGAATGCCGGGCATCAAGGTGCCGATGCCGCTGATCATGGGCCTGGACATCGCCGGGGAAATCGCCGCGGTTGGCGCAGGCGTGAGCGGCTGGTCGGTAGGCGATCGCGTGCTGGTCGATCCGATCAATCGCGTCGAAGGCGGCCTGATGGGCGAAACAATGCATGGCGGGCTGGCCGAGTTGTGCCGCGCGTGCGCCCATCAGCTTATCCGATTGCCCGATGACATCAGCTTCGTCGATGCCGCGGCGTTGCCGGTCGCCTACGGCACCGCGCACCGCATGATGGTGACCCGCGGTGCCGTGAAGGCCGGGGAGACAGTTCTGATCCTCGGCGCCTCGGGCGGCGTCGGCGTCTGCTGCGTGCAGCTTGCGAAACAGTTGGGCGCGATCGTGATCGCCTGCGCCAGCACGCCGGCAAAGCTGGAGCGGCTGTGGGAACTCGGCGCGGATCATGTGCTGAACTACACGGAACGCGATTTCGTCAAGGAAATGTGGACGCAGTTCGGCAAGCCGAACCGGCGTGGCGCCGGAGTGACCAACGGGGTCGATGTCGTTGTCAACTTCACCGGCGGCAACACCTGGGTAAGGTCGATGCGTGTGCTGAAGGTCGGCGGCCGGTTGCTGACCTGCGGCGCCACGGCCGGCTACGACCCGCCGGAAGACCTCCGTTTCATCTGGACGTTCGAGCTGGAAATCCGCGGTTCCAACGGTTGGCAGCGCAGCGACATCGCGGCACTGCTGGACATGGTCCGCCGGGGCCGGTTGAACACGCTGGTGGATCGCACCTACAAGCTGGAAGAGGCACGCGAGGCGTTGCGTGTCATCGAGGACCGCGAGGTGTTCGGAAAAGTCGTGGTGATGCCATGACCAACGAACCGCTGACCGCTCCGCAGCTTCAGGAACGCCTGGGCCATTCCCCGTTCATCGACTTCCTCGGCCTGACAGTCACCGAAGCCGATCCCGCCCGCCAACTGGTCACCATGATTCTGCGGATGCGGCCCGAATTCGAGCGCGGGAAGGGCTCCGGCCAGTGGCACGGTGGCCCCATCGCGGCAGTGATCGATACCGTCGGGGACTATGCGCTGGTGATGCTGCTGGGACGTCCGCTGCCCACCATCAACTTCCGCGTGGATTATTTGCGTCCTGCGGTGAACACCGCGCTGACTGCCACCGCCCGTGTCCGTCGCGCCGGCCGGAGCGTGGGCGCGGTCGATGTGGACGTTACGGACGACAAAGGGGCGCTCGTCGCGATCGGGCGTGCCAGCTATTCGACGCTGGCTTAGCCCACCAGCGCCTCCGGCCGGATCGGCAAATCCCGCATCCGCTTGCCGGTCGCGTGATACACCGCGTTAGCGATCGCCGGGGCGACGCCGCAGAGCGCGATCTCGGCCAACCCCTTCGCGCCCAGCGGATTGAAGTTCGTGTCGTTGCCCGCCACGAACTGCACATCCAGATCGACCACGTCGGCGTTCACCGGCACCAGATATTCAGCCAGATTGGCGTTCATCACCCGGCCCAGCCGCGAATCCCACTCGGCGATCTCGTGCAGCGCCATCCCTATCCCGCCGACGATTCCGCCCAGGCACTGACTCCGGGCGATCTTCGGGTTGATCACCCGTCCGGCGTCATACACGCCCACCACGCGCGGCACGCGCACAATGCCGAATGCCGGATCAACGCGTACCTCGACGAACACGGCGCCGAAAGCCGCGGCAGCGAATTTCTTGGTCTCCTCACCCGGTTTGGAATCCGCTACAGCCGCAACCTGCTGCAAGCCCCGCGACCGCATCACGTCGGGATACGAAGCGCCATCGCCTCCCAGCTCCCGCAGCTTGCCAACCAACGCCTCGCACGCCGCCTTCACGCCGTTGCCGACGCTCGCCATGGTGATCGATCCGCCATGCACCGGCGCTTTCGGCATCTCGGTGTCGCCGATCTCGACATCCACCTTCTCGATCGGCAGACCTAGCGTCTCGGCCGCAACCTGCGTCATCGACGTGTAGGTGCCGGGCCCCATATCGCTGGCCGAGGTACGGATCACGGCGGTCCCGTTGGCGTACATTGTCGCCTCCGCCGAGCACGCCGACCGGTCCGCATGATAAATCGCGCTCGCCATGCCGTGACCCACCAGCCAGCGTCCATCGCGCATCGCCCGCGGCTGCGGCGGGCGACGGGCCCAGCCGAAGCGTTCGGCGCCGAGTTCGTAACACGCGTGCAGCTCCTTGCTCGACCATGGCAGATCGGCGGATTCATCGCGCTCGGCATAGTTGCGGAGACGCAGCTCCAGCGGGTCCATGCGCAACGCTTCCGCTAGCTCGTCCATCGCCATTTCCAGCGCCAGCGTGCCCGTGGAAACGCCCGGCGCGCGCATTGGGCAGGGGCTGTTGGTGTTCATCTCCACCAGCCGGTACCGCGTCCGCACGTTCGGGCAGGAATAGGTGGTGCGCGCCGGCTCCAGCGTGGTCTCCGCATATTCCTCATACATCGACGTCTGCGCGGTCGCCTCCGCGATGATCGCGGTCAGCCTGCCGTCCCGTCCGGCACCCAGAGCGACGCGCTGCAATGTCAGCGGCCGAAAGCCGATTGCGGTGAAGCACTGGCGCCGCGTCAGCTCCACACGTACGGGCCGGCGGACGCGCCGCGCCGCCAGCGCGGCGATCGTCACGTGCGGCCAAGTGCGCAGCGCCGAGCCGAAGGCCCCGCCAACAAATGGGCTGATCACCCGGATATTGGTTTCCGGTATCCCGAACACGTGCGCGATCTCCATCCGCACATTGTTCACCCATTGCGACTTGTCGTACAGCGTCAACCGATCGCCGTCCCATTCGGCGATCGTCGCATGCGGCTCCATAGCGTTGTGGTGTTCGCGCGCATGGCTGCAGCTCATGTCGATCTTTATATCAGCCACGCCGTACGCGGCGTCGGCATTCCCGCGCTCGGTGTCAGCCGGCCGTCCGGCTTTCGCCCATTCATCCGATGTCGGCTTGCCATCGGAGAGCTGGAAGACCGCCGTCGGCTCTTCGACCGCGTAGGTCATCCGGACCAGTTGGGCGGCGCCGTTCGCCTGCTCCTGCGTCTCGGCCACCACCACCGCCACCGGCTGTCCGGCGAACAGCACCTCCGGCCCCTGAAACACTCTCAACTGATCGCCCGATTGTGGATCGACCTGCGGCCGTTTCTCCAGCTCCCGATAGGGCAGCCGCTCGGCATTTTCATATGTGATGACCGCAAGGACGCCAGGCGATTGCTCGGCTTCGGCCGCATCGATGCCACTGATACGACCACGTGGAACGGTGCTGCTCACCAGCGCAGCGTAAGCCAGATTGTGCAACCTGAACTCGGCGGCATATACAGCTTGGCCAGTGACCTTGGCGGGCCCGTCAACCCGGCTGATCGGCTGACCGATGATCGCGTTCATGCCAATCCTCCCGCCATCACCAGGACCTGTTCAACGGCGCGTTGCATCAGCGGGACCTTGAAAGCATTGCCCGTGCGGGGATCGGCGCCACGCGATGCCGCTTCGCCGGCGGTCACCGCGGCGGCTTCATCCAGCCGGCGACCCACCAGCATGCGCTCCACCTCCGGCAGCCGCCACGGTCGCGTTCCCACGCCGCCCGCCGCCACTCGCGCGGCGCGCACCGTGCCATCCGCGATTTCGATCGCCGCCGCCGCCGAAACCAGCGCCCATTCGAAGCTTGCCCGGTCCCGCAGCTTCAAATAATGCGAGTTGCCCGCATATCCGCTTGCCGGCAGCACGATCGCGGTGATGATCTCGTCGTTCCGCAGATTGGTTTCGATCTGTGGTGTATGCCCCGGTTCGCGGTGCAGCTCGGCCACCGGCATCCGCCGCTCGCCGCCCGGGCCCTGCACCACCAGCTCGGCATCCAGCACGAGCAGCGCATTCGCCATGTCGCCCGGATACGCGGCGATGCAATGCCGGCTGCCGCCGAGGATCGCATTCATCCGGTTCTGCCCATCCTGCGCCGGGCAGCCGGAGCCAGGTTCGCGCTTGTTGCAGGGCACCGCGGCGTCGCGGAAATACAGGCACCGGGTGCGCTGCAGCAGGTTGCCGCCGACAGTCGCCATATTGCGGACCTGTGGCGACGCGGTTTCCTCCAGCGCACGCGCGAGGACCGGAAACCCGCTCCGCACCCGCCCATCATCGGCAACATCGACCAGCCGGGTCAGCGCACCGATGCGCAAGCCCCCACCCTCTGGCTCAATTCCCCGCAACGGCAGGCCATTGATGTCGATCAGCACAGCCGGCGCCATCACCGCGTCCTGCAGCAATTGCAGCATGTCGGTGCCGCCGGCCACGAACATCGCATCCCGCGTGCGGGCGATCAGCGCGGTCGCCTCGTGCGCGTCGTCGGCAGCGACGTATCCGAACGGAAGCATGTCTATTCCTCCCGGCCTGCCACGTCGCGGATCGCCGCCACGATGTTAACGTAGGCCCCGCAACGGCATAGATTGCCGCTCATCTGCTCACGAATTTCGGCATCGGACCCAGCCCGTCCCTCGGCCACCAAGCCGACCGCGGACATGATCTGCCCAGGTGTACAGTAGCCGCACTGGAACCCGTCATGCTCGATGAACGCCGCCTGCATCGGGTGCAGCTCACCCTTGCCGGCCAACCCCTCGATCGTGACGATCGAGGTGCCTTGCGCCATAACCGCCAGCATCAGACAGGAGTTGATGCGCCGCCCATCCAACAACACGGTGCAGGCGCCGCACTGCCCCAGCGCGCAGCCCTTCTTGGTCCCCGTCAGGTGCAGTCGGTCGCGCAACGCGTCCAACAGCGTGGTGCGCGCATCGACCGTGAGGCTGTGCGTCTCGTCGTTGACGCGGAGCACGATCTCGAACTGGATCGGGTGGCCAGCGGTTCGCGGGCCCCCCGCAGTGCCGCGCGCCTGCCAGGGATGCAATTCGGTGGCCGGCGGCGACGTGGTGGCGATGAATCCTGGGCCGCCTAAAATCTGGCTTCTTGAAGCCGGCCCGCCCGAAGACGGCGTGCCGTGCCGGCGGCGCCATACAGCGGCAGTGATCTCGCCTTCCTCCAGCACATCCGCGGCGGCCGAAGGGTCGATCCGCTCGGCTTCGGAGAACAGCCGGTCGGCGGTGGCTTCGTCACCGGAACGCTCGGCGTCCAGAGCCTGCTCGGCCAGCCGGCGCGCCTGCGAAATCCGGCCCTCATCCTCGGCCGGCAAGGTTTTATCATCGTCCATGGTGCGGGTTCCGTCAGGTCCGACGACTTAGCCGGTCTGCCCGGGCGGGAGTTGCCGACCGACCGCGAACCTGACGGGATCGTGAGAGAGAACCAAGTGCAGCGGGCGCCGGCGCTCACCAGCCGCCGAACCACACCCCCACGCCATGCACCACGCCGACCGGAAAGAACAGCGCGCCGGCGATCAGCAGCGGCCGTAGCCCACCGACCGCACAGAAAACAATCGAGGTGAGCCAGGCAGAATAGCCGAACAGACCGAGTCCCAGGCAGAACATCGCGGCGGACGGGGTGATCGGACCGTGTCTTCGAAGCTGCATGTCAACCGACGCTCCCGAGCCGCTCAACGGCGGCCGCGGGCCCAGTCTAGCGTGCTTCTTCGCGGTTGCAACGCTCAACGTGAATGATCCGGGTGCGTGCCGGGCAGTCTGGCCCGGCCGCGCATGATTTCAATCGTCCTGAAACCGGCTCAGTCGGCGTAGCCTGACGGGTGCGTCTCCCGCCAAGCCGCCGCGCTGCCGATGATGTCGTGAAGTCCGGGGAAGCGGGGGGTCCAGCCGGTCTCTCCCCGGATCCGGTCAGCCGACGCGACCAGTACGGCTGGATCTCCGTCGCGACGCGGCGCCATCGTCACCGGCACCGTTCGGCCGGTGACGTCATTCACCGCCTTGATCACCTGCAGCACCGAGTATCCCTCGCCATTCCCCAGGTTGTACGTCGTGCAACCGGCGAGCAGCCGGTCCAGTGCCCGCAGATGCGCCTCGGCCAGATCGGTCACGTGAACGTAGTCGCGAATACACGTGCCGTCCGGCGTCTCGTAGTCCTGCCCATACACCGCCAATTCGGCCCGCCGCCCAAGCGCGGCGTCAATCGCCAGCGGAATCAGATGCGTCTCCGGCCGATGATCCTCCCCCAGGCGTCCCGCCGGATCGGCGCCGGCGGCGTTGAAATAGCGCAGGCAGGCGCTGGACAGCCCATGCACCCGGTGCGCCCAGATCAATGCGCGCTCCAGCATCCACTTGCTCTCCCCGTACGGGGAGCCCGGGTCGATCCGCGCCGTCTCGGTGATCGGGATCAGGTCCGGCGAGCCGAACAGCGCGGCGGTGGAGGACAGCACGAACCGTGGCACGCGGTGCCGCACGCAGGCTTCGATCAGACGGAATCCGTTGATCACGTTCTCCTGAAAATAGCGGAATGGGTCGCGCATGCTTTCGCCCACCAGCGATAGCGCGGCGAAATGCAGCACCGCGTCCCACGGTCCGTCAGCCAGCGCCGCCTCGACCGCGCCGGGATTCGCCAAATCTGCCACGATCAGGTGCGATCCGGCGGGAACGGCTGCGCGGTGGCCCTGTCGCAGATTGTCGAACACCACGACCTCATCGCCGCGTTCCACCAGCGCCAGCACGACATGGCTGCCGACAAAGCCGGCTCCGCCAGTGACCAGGAAACGCCGACGCATAAATCCCGTATCCTTCGACGACAACACTCATCGCAGGAGCAGGGCGGAAAAGCGAAGGGTTTTCGCCATCCCGTGTGGCGGACTGCGCCTACGCTTTTACGCCCTGCGTTCCCCCATCGGATGTCGCGGGCGCCGAGCCGAGCCGGTGGCTCATCTGCGCGTCGCGGATGGCGATCGTGATCATGCCGAGCATGACCAGCGCGGCGGCCGCCTGCACGGCGGAATAGACCCAAAGCGTCTGCGCCGCAGACAGCCCATGCCGCCAGCCGACCACCAGTGCCAGGACCACCGCCGTCATGCGCCCCACCTGCCAGAGCGCGGCGGCCACCTGCCGCTCCAGCATCTGCAACGTGGTGGACACCGGGTGCAGCACGGTACCCGCGAAGTACCCCAGGCTGAGCGCCCGCAGGTACGGAACCGCAGCAGCCCATTGCTGACCGAAGAACACCGGGAACAGCCACGCGGCGGCGACGTTCGCCAGCAGGATCCACGCAGCGGTCACCAGCGCCTGCCGCGGCAACACTTGGCGAAAGCGCCGTCCCAGCATCGCCGGATCCTGCTTGACCGACCGCCCGGCCTCGCCGGTGAACACCTGCAGCAGCGACGTGCTGACGATCAGCAGCGGCCGGCCGATGACGCGATCCGAAAGAAAGATCAGCCCGGCCACGGTGGGAGAGTAGAAGGCGGACACCAGCACATAAAGAATGCCGCCGCCGCCGGCCATATCGAGCAGCCGCGCCCAGCTCACGAACAACGGGAATCCGGCAAACCGGCGCGCCAGCCCCCGCATGTCGGACCACTTGATGAGCGCCAGCAGATCGAGCCGGTGCAGTACATAGCGCCGCAGCAGCAGCCCGGTACCCGCCGATTGGCCGATCACATAACCGATCGCCAAGCCCGTCGCGCCGGCACCTGCCAGACCGAGCAGTATCTGTGAGATCGGCCCGCCGAGGCCCTGCGAAATGCGCGTCCGGGCGATGTTGCGGAACTCCGCGAGCCGGGTGGCCACCGCCACCATGATGTAATACGCGCCGACGCACGCGAAGCCGAGGGGCAGCAGCCAGCGGTTGGCGGCCAGCGGTCCAAGCGCCAGCAGTTCCAGCGTGTGTCGCGGCAAGGCATAACTGAGCACGCCCAGAAGCCCGGTTGTCACCGCCAGAGCGATCCAGCTCAGCGCCGCGAGGTTCGCCATCTCGGCATCCGTCTCGGTGATCGGGATGGCGATCTCCAGCCCAAGCGCCGCCACCACGGCGAGAACCGCCGCCGCGGCGGTATAGACGCTCAGCGTGCCGAACTGCTCCGGCGTGTAGATACGGGTGAGGATCGGCGCCAGCAGCACGCTGGCTGCCTGCCCAAGGACTGTGCCGATCAGCATCACCCCGACATTGCGGGCGAAGCTGCCGCGACTGGGCCGGAAGGCGAGGATGCGCGCCTGTACCGAAGGCGGCAGCCGGGACAGCAGGACGTATGCGCTCACCACTTCTCCTTGTTGTCCCGTCTTGTTGCCCCTCACGGATGAATACCGCACACGACGCCAGGCTCCCCGCCAGGGGGTGCGACACTGATGTTGGGGATTCCGGCTTGCACAAGTCGGGCCGCCCGTGGTCCCGCTCGCGGTCACGTGCGAAGCGTGCCACGTTTGCGTGTCCTGTGCTTCGGCGATCAGGGTACCGCGGCACTACCAGTCAGCGAATAGTCGTGACCGGACCTGCCACGAAGACGCCGCTTTCTTCTACTCAACTCACCAGCGGTGGGGCTTCACGATCAAAATGAAAAGATGATGACGAATGCTTGAGAAAACCATACCCGACACGATCCGGGTCAGCATCGGTGATCTCGCCCGGCTTCCCGTCGAGAAGCTGGCGAGGCTGCTGATCGACTGCGCCCTCGAGGATCCCAGCCTGCTCACCCGGCTGCACGCGAGCCTTAGTGAACAGCGCGCCGCCGCCTGCCGCGCGGCGTCTGGCAGCGCCGGCCATGCCGAGCTCATCGGCGACAGTCCGGCGATGCGTCAGATCGCCGCGATGCTCGGCCGCTTCGCCCGCACCGACGAACCCGTGCTGATCACCGGCGAAAGCGGCACCGGCAAGGAATTGGCGGCGCGGCTGATCCACGAGCAGTCCCGACGCGCCGCCGGACCGTTCGTTGCCGTGAACTGCGCCGCGATCCCATCCAACCTGGTCGCCTCCGAGTTGTTCGGTTACGAGAAGGGCGCCTTCACCGGCGCCGCCACCCGCACCAAAGGGCAGATCGAGCACGCCAGTGGCGGCACCCTGTTCCTCGATGAAATCGGCGACATGCCGATCGACCTGCAAGGCCATCTGCTGCGCTTCCTCCAGGAAGGACAGATCGTGCGGGTCGGCGGGCGTGAAACCATCAGCGTAGATGTGCGCGTGGTCTCGGCGACCAACGTGCGGCTGCGCCAGGCAATGACCGATGCCCGCTTCCGCGAGGATCTCTACTACCGGCTGAACGTGCTTACTCTGCACCTGCCGCCGTTGCGCGAGCGGCCCGAAGACATCGAGCCCCTCGCGCACGGTTTCCTGGCCCAGGCGACCGCCCAGTACGGGCGCGAGGTGACAGGGTTCGACCCGGCAGCGATGGAGGCCCTGAAACGCCATCCGTGGCCCGGCAACGTGCGTGAACTGATCTCCACCATCCGACGGGCGGTGGTGATCGGCGATTCGCCGCGACTCCGCCTCGCTGATCTGGTCGGGCTTGATGAGGCGCCGCGATCTGCACTTGTGGCGTCACCTGGCCGCCCCCAGCCGGGCTCCGCGGAGGAGCGCCTGGCTTTGCTGGACGCGCTGACCTGTACCCGGGAGAACGTCACACTTACGGCACAGGAACTCGGCGTCTCCCGGGTCACGCTGTACCGGATGCTTCGCCGCCATGGCATCAACCTCGACCGCGGGCTCCGGCCGGCGCCGACGATGAACTGACCACGGCTTCGCCTCACTCTTGCCGGAAGGGGGGCTCCCACTCCCATCCCGCGTAATGCCCGGCCATCCCGCGTCATGCCCGAAGGCCGGCTATCCACGTCTTTCCTTTATTCCGCTGGTAACATCGCCGGTCGCTGGCTTCCGGCCATGACAGTTCGCAGTAGTTGCACTTAAAACATAATCAAACGGTGGAAAGCCTGGGCGTCGAATACCCGGCAGCCTGTGGATTTCCTCCACCCGTTTTCGCCGGCACAAGCTTCGTGGGCATACCGCCGGCGGAGCCGGTCGTTTCGCCGCCTGGGCATCAACACTTGCCGCCCGGGAAGTCAGGCGGTGTGGATCGTATCGCGCACCTGGTAAAGTACACGCAGGGCGTCGATCAGCGTCGGCGCCGATCCGATGATCTGGCCGTCCGCACAGCACGCCACCGCCCAATCGCCGCTTCGCCCTACCACCAGCCAGTCGGCCAGGGCAGCCCCGGACCGATAGACGCCGAGGATCGCCGCCGCATTCGGCACCGGCCAGGGCCGCACCCCAAGATCTTCGACGCCGTCGATGCCGGCGGATCGGGCCGCCTCGCACCACGCCGCCAGTTCGCTGCGCTCCTCGGACGTAAGGCGCGTGAACGGCTGCGGGACCCGGAGCGTTGCCGATTCGATGGGAAGAGACTGCATATCAAACACCACGCTGAGGGGGGCCGTCGGGCTCCCGGTTGCGAGGGGCCGAAGCGACTGCCAAGCCGGCCCTGGACCACCGGTTGTGCAAACCGCGCGCCATGATATCGAGGTTTTCATCGCCCTTACACAACAATGGTGCCGGAAGGGAGGGAACCGGGTTGCAGCGCGATAATGAGAAATCAGACCTGGGTCGCTGCAACGGCGGCGTGACTTACCCGCCACGTCACACTTCGTCACACCCGGACAGCATCGCCAACTCTCAGAACAGATTGCTGAAAATAAGCCATGCGGCGTACAGGGCAATGAGGCTGCACAGAGCGGAAACGAGCATGAGCGCAAGGCCCTGCCGCCGTGCGCGCTGTCGGATAATCATTTCCTCCCGATCTTCTGCCGGCCGATCGTCGGCCGGTTTGCCCAGGGTGCTCGTCGGGAAGCCGTTTTCGGCCGGTGGCACCAGTTCAAGGATCTCGCGGCCGCGGCGATCCGCCTCGGCGGTGGCCGGCGACCGATCACCCGATTGCGACACCGCTTCCTCCTCACCCCGCTCGTCGCAGCACCTGGTCCGGAGGTTGGCGCTCACGGGAGCGTAGGCTGGATGGCCAAACTCGCAAACCGGAATGGCATTGTCAACTGCGCGTGAAGATCGTGATCGCGGCGAAGCCGTTGCATCCCACCTGAACTGCGTCGGCGGAACAATCGCATCCACCTCGGGACGGTGAATGACCTCTCGCTTTGTCCGGACATTGGATCAGCCGAGCTTCGATGACGCCTGCGCCGCCTTGATGCGGCGGGTCGAAGCGAGTTATGCACCCACCTTGATGGTAGGCATTCGCACCGGCGGATTGGTGGTGGCGCATGCCATGGCGCGTGCCGCAGTCAATACCTCCTTGGCCATCGAGCCGCTGACTTGCCGGCGCGCTGCGACCGGCACCAAGGCCCGGCTCCCGTTCCTGCGTGCGCTGTTGACCGCCCTGCCGCGACCGGTGACGGATGCGCTGCGCCTGCTGGAGGTGCGACTGCTGTCGTCGCGTCGCCGGTCGGCCGCCGGCGCGCAACCGATCGACCGCGCCGAGGCGGTCGCCATCGGCGTTCGCGTGCAGGCCATGCAGGCGCCGCGATTGCTTGTGGTTGATGATGCCGTGGATAGCGGCAAGACCCTGGCGACCGTGCTGCGCACGTTGCGCGAAGCCTGTCCCGCCGGCACCGAGATCCGCTCCGCAGCGATCACCGTCACGTTGGACAATCCGGTCGCCGAGCCGGACTACGCGCTGTATCGCCGCGTCGTGTGCCGCTTTCCGTGGTCGTTTGATGCCGCGTGATGAAGCCGGGATGATCGGGGCGCCCGGTGCTGCCCCGGTGCTGGTGTTCGACCTCGACGGCACGATCCTGAGTGTCAACAGCTTTCCGGCTTGGATCCTGTTCCTGGTCGGCGGACCGCTGCGCCGGGTCGGGCTGCCGGACCGCGCCCGCCTGTCGCTGCGGGTGCTGCGTCTGCTGGTCGGCCGCAAGCTCGGTCGCGCCGCGCATGAGGACCTTTTGCGCGGGGCGCAGGCGGCCTGGGCGGCACTCGCCGGATCCGACCCGGACCAGACCAAGCTTGAAACCTCGCTGCTGCGGCGGGTGCGGCCAGCGCTTCGGCCGGTGCTCGATCGCATCACCGTGGATGGCGCGGATGCAGTACTGGCCACTGCGGCGGCGGCCGAGTACGCACTGCCGCTGGGCCGACGGCTCGGGTTCCGCCACGTGCTCGCAACCCCATCCGGTCGTCCGCCGGATGCTCTGTGCAACACCGGGACCCGAAAGCGCGACCGCGTGATGGCGTTCCTGCGCGAGCGCGGCTGGGATGATCGGCCGTTGGTGTTCTTCACCGATCACACCGACGACCTTCCGCTGATCCGCGAAAGCAGCGCGGTGTGCTGGTTCGGCTCCGCGTCGATGCTGACGCTCGCTCGCCAGGCAGCGCCGCAAATCCCGTTCACTGCCTGCCGCGACTTCGGTTCCAACGAAATCACCGACCTGTTGGCGACGTTGGCACATGCGCCCGGAAAAACCCCAGGCAGAACAACCGTGAGCGGAAGACCTCCGGACCGGACAAGCCCGGTCGGAACAACGTAGGCGGAAAAACGCAACGCATTCCGCGGGCCCGGCACGGCGGAATGCGCTGCGCTGTTCCGCCCTACGCGAGACGCCCGGACACTCCGCGGGCCATCACGCGGTCGTAAATCGACACCAGCGCATCGGTGTGCCTGGCGCGGTCGGGTGGCTCTGCCCAGAACCGCTCATAGGCGGCGCGCCCGGCCGCGCTGACCGCGGTGTCGTTGCGTGTGATCTCGATCGCGTCTAGCAGGTCGCCGATGTCTCCGCTACGGAATACCCAGCCGGTGGCGCCGTGCATCCACTCGTTCGGCGGCCGCCGAGATATCGCTGACGATCGCCGGTACGCCGCGCGCCGCCGCCTCGGCGACCACCAGGCCGAACGTCTCGTACCACAGGCTCGGGAACAGCAGACAGCGCGCCTGGTGCAGCTCCGCGGCGACCTCGCTGGCCGGCAACCAGCCGGTAACCCGCCCGCCCATCGCCTCGATCTCGACGCGCAACGGGCCGTCGCCGATGAAAGTAATCGGCAGTCCGGCACGCCGTGCCGCCTCGGCGGCAAGCGTCACGCCTTTTTCCGCATCCAGCCGCCCCAGCACGACCAGCGCGCGGTTCGCCGCGACATCGACCGGCCTCCCGCGAGCCACATCGGTGATGTTCTCCAGGGGGTAAAGGCGTGCATCGTCCGGCAGATACGGACGCAACAACGCGGACGAGCGCGCCGACAGCGTGATGTAATCGCGCACTGTGGCGGGGAACCGCGCCAAATGACGCTGCGCCGCGCTGCGCACCAGCCGGTACGCCTTGTGCGCGACGTGTCGCTTGTCGCAGGAACGCGCGACGCAGGCCGCTGACAGACCGCGCAGCGTGCAGGGCTCGTTGCGGCGATAATCAAAAAACGCGCCGTTCGGACAGGCGGCGAAGAAATCGTGCAACGTGCAGACCGTCGGAAAGCCGGCGCGCCGCGCGGCCAGCATCGGGGTGGTGGTCAGCGCCTTGGTGTAGCCGTGCAGATGCACCACGGTGCGCTGCGGATCGTGCCGCGCCAGCGTCTCACGCGTGGTGCGCCAGGCAAGCCGGTTCCACAGCACCTGCGCGGCAACACGCGGCGCTCGCGCGGCGTCCGCCAGCTCCGGCTGCTCCAGGCAAATCACCCGCACTCCGGCATCCCCAAGCTGATCGGCGACCGGACCCACCGCGCCCAGGAACGTCACGTCAAGCCCGTGCGAGGCCAGCGCGGCTGCCTCATCCAGCGCGACTTTGCTGGCGCCGCCCTGGACGTGACAGAAATCGTTCAGCACCAGGACGGAATTCACGCGCGCCGGCATGGTTCAGCGCGGCACGACGACGATGCCCGGCGCCGGTGCCAGGGGACGCGGACGGGCCACACGGCGCGACAGCCGCTTGCCCAGCTCGATCCCCGGCCGTTCGATCAGGTGCTCAGCGGCGAACGCGAGGCCCAGCACCGCGGTCACGATGGCGCCCAGCATCCACAGGCGCGCCTGGAACAGCCCGAGCAGGATCAGCGTCTGGATCATCGGCCCGTGCAGCAGATACACGCTGTAAGACATGTCCGAGCGCATCGCCACGACCCGCATGCGCAGCGCAAAGCAGAACACGAACGCACCCACCACCAGCGGACAGATCGCCGGGGGCATCGGGTCGAACAGGGTCCAGATCGCCAGGAAACTGGCCGAGACAAGGCAGGCCAGCGGGGCGCTGACGCGGATCTTCCGGCCATACAGATAAAGCGCCATGCCGACCGCGAAGAACTGCATCTGTCCCGGAAGCTGCCTGGCGTAGCGGATATATCCGAGGTGCAGGGCGGCGGCGTCATACGCGGCCGACGCGACGAACACTGCCAGCAGCGCGCCCCAGCCCCATCGCCGCACCGCCAGATAAACCGCCGGCACGATCAGGTAGAAACCCAGCTCGATCTTCAGCGTCCACAAGCTCGGGTTGATGCCGGGAACATGAAGCCCGTGCAGCACGCCGCCGATGTCGTATTGCAGGAAATTGGCGAACGCGAGGTTCACGACCAGGTACCGCGCCGTGTCGTGCAGCGCGCTCAACGGGCCGCCCGGCAGCAGCGAAACCATGATCATGGTCTGCGCCAGCACGACGAACACATACATCGGCAGCAGGCGGAACACCCGGCGCGTGTAGAACGCCAGCACCCCGCGCGATCGTTCCAGGCTGCCGGTGATCAGGAAGCCGCTGACCACGAAGAACGAATCCACCGCGGCATCGGCCAGGTTGAACGGGAAGGGGGGGCGAGGCGTGCCGGACAGCAGCCGGAAATGGCCAAACACCACCATCAGCGCCAGTAGCAGGCGCAGCAGCGTGAAGTTGTTGCCGTCCTCTTCGTCCGCCCGCCCGGTCATCATGCTCTCGAACGCGTCTCAGGCGGCAGGGATGCAATGGTCGTTCCAGCGCTGGGGTCGGCGACCGTCCAGACTGGCAGTGGTACATCGCTTGCGTTGTCTCTCCATTGCGTTCTCTCTTGCCGAATTGCATTCTCTGACCCCGCCGTTATTCCGCCTCCGCCGTCATTCCCGCGAAAGCGGGAATTCATGCCGCCCCCAAACCTGGGTGGCTCGCCTGGATGCCCGCTTTCGACGGGCATGAGGAAGCACGCGGGCATGACGAAGGGCGCGGGTATCGCCGGAGTGAAAACGATGGTGCGTTCGGGAAAGGCAGCACGCATGATCCGCATGGACCGGCTGGCCAGCGTGGTACTCCTGGCCAGCTTGCTGCCCTCGCCGCCGGCCATGGCCGCGGCCTATTGCCTGCAAACCGAGGCCGTCCCGCCGCAATGCATCTATGACGATCCCGGTGAGTGCAGCACGCGCGCGGCACAGCTCAATGGCTGGTGTACTTCCAACCAGACCCTCACCTCGACGGCCGGCTCGGGCCGCTTCTGCCTGCTGATCAACGGCGCCGCGAGCTGCACCTACATCGACCAGGGCATCTGCATGCGCGACGCCGCGCAGCAGCACGGCGCCTGCGTTACCGCCCCCTCCACCGCGACGCGGACTCCGGGCGCCAATCCCTACGCGAACCGCGCCCTGCTACCGGGCGGCTGATCCCACCACCAGTCCGGCGACCACCCGCCCATAGCCGCCGTGGCGTGGGAAAGCCGCCGCCAGCACCGTCTGTGACCCCTCGACGTAACGGGTGTAACGGTTGCCCGCCTCGAACGCCTCCTCCACGAAACTCGCGGTCAGCGAGGCATCAATGTTGCGGAACGCCGGCACCGCCGGGTCCGCCGCGCGCACCACATACAACAGCCCGCCCAGCACGAAGCTGCGTGCGCCGGCACGATTGTCGATCACTACCCCGTCGCCCTCGGTCTTCAGGCCCAAAATCTCCAGCGGACTGCCATCGTTCAGCAGGTACGGCGCGCCCCATTCGATATCGAGCTGTCGCGCCCGCACCGGCGCCGGGCCGGCGATCCGCAGCGGCCCGCAGCAGACATCTTCGATGAACACCGGCCCGCCGGACTTGCCGCGGTCCAGCAGCGTGGCCCCGGCGGTCACGATGTCGCGCATCACCAGCACCCGGTCAGCATCGTCCCCGACCGCAAGCTGGTCGCCGAGATCGGTCATGTCGAACACCACGCCGTCGATCTCGATCGGCGGCCCCGGCTGATCGACCCGGAGCATGCCCCTGGTGCGGGCGAAACCTGGATCGCGCGCCGGTGTGACCGAGATGCTCGCGTTCATGCCGATCAGCCGGCGCAGGGTCGGCGGGATCGCGATGCTGTTGTGGATGACGTAACGGCCGTACGGCAGATAGACGGTCGCCGCGCCAGTCGCCATCGCCTGGCCCAGCGCCGTCGTGATGTCCGATCTGTCGCCCGACGACGCGGCGAACCGCAACACATTCACCCAGCGCGACGGCGGATCATCTGGTGGCGCAGGAGCATCCGGCAATTCGACCGATGAAGCGGCGGTCGAACCGGGGCCCCGGGCCGGTTTCGGTAACGGCGAATTAACCAGCGTGATCAGCCCGCCGGGTGCGGCGTTCACCACTGGCGCCGGCGCCCCCTCGATGGCCAGGTGCGCCGCCGATACCGCGTTGCCGTCGTTCGTGATCCCGGTTTCCCGCTGACCGGCCAGAATGACGTGATCGAGCGTCACGCCGTATTCGGTGCAGCAGACCACGATCCCGGTCTGGAACCCGCGCACGGTGACCCGTTGCAGCAACGCCGGCCCCGGCCATTTGCGGCGCATCGAAATGCCTGTCGCGCCGCTGCCGGCCGGAGCGCTGACCGTCACGTCGCGGATCGCGCCGATATTGTTGCCGAGGTAATCGATCCCGATCGCCCCGGGATTGCCGTGCCCCACATCAACCGTCAGGTCCTCGACGAAATTGTCGTAGGCGTCGTTGCCCTCGCCTTTGCCGGTGTAGTCCTTGCCGCCCGATGTCGCCGTGCCGTCCAGCAGCTTCGAGGCGGTCATCACGACGCCGCGCGGCGCGGCCGGATCCTGGAAACCCGGCGCGTGATCGGCCAGTCGGATCACGGTGCCGGACCGCGACTGGCCGATCAGTGCCATCCCGGAACCGAAGCGCCCGTCGGCGTAGCGTTTGGTCAGCGTGCCGGAGACCAGATACTTACCGTCGGGCAGATAGACGATGCGGGTCTGCCAAAATCGCGACCCGGTGTCCGTGCCGGCCGCGCTGATCGCTTTCATCAAGGCGGCGGTGTCGTCGTGCTGCCCGTCCCCCACGGCGCCGAAATCCCGTACGTTCAGCGCACCGGCATCGGCGGGAAGCTGCATTGCCTGCGTGGGGGCGGCCAGAAGAAGCAGCGCCGTAAGGCCAGCGCTCGCGCGGATCACCCCCTCACCCTGCCCTCTCCCCCGAAGTTGGGGGTAAGGATACGAGTCGAATCCCCTTTTCCCTCTTCGGGGAGAGGATTGGGGTGAGGAGCTTTCGGACTTCCCACCACCGCATCGTACTCCCCCAGATAACCCTCCACCATGCGTTCCAGCGTGTATTCCTCCGCCAGCGCCGCCGTGTCGCCGGCGAGGTCGGGGAAGCCGATCGCGCCGTTCGCCAGTCCGGCGATCGCGCCGGCCAGCGCCGCCGTGTCGCCCGGCGCGAACAGCAGGCCCGTGCGCCCCTCGCGCACCAGTTCCGGAATGCCGCCGATCCGGCTGCCGATTACGCCCAGCCCGTACGCCGCCGCCTCCAGCACCGCGACCGGTGCATTTTCGTACCACAGGGATGGGATCAGCAGGTGGTGCGCGGTGCTCAGCAGTGTCTGTTTCGCCGCGCCGGTCACGTACCCCATGTAACTGATCCGCGGATCCGCCCCGGCGGCGTCCCGCACCTCCGTTTCCAGCGGGCCGCGGCCGGCAACCAGCAACTCGACGTCGACGCCGGCCGGCAGCCGCCGCATCGCCTCGATCACGACGCGCACGCCCTTCTCCACCGTCAGCCGGCACAGCAGCAGCAGGCGCAATCGCCCGGTATCGGTCCGGTCCCGCCGGATACGAGCGGCGTCGGCCGGCCACGGAATGCCGTTCCGCACCACTGCCGCGCGTCGCGGAACCAGCCCGGCCCGCCGGTGATGATCCAGCAGGAACTGCGACGGGCTCACGAACAGATCCACATCCCGCGCGGTCGCAAGGTGCCAGGCGCGGTAGGTGCGGCAGCCGAGCGACGGACGAGTGCAGAGCTTCCAATTTCCGGTAAGCAGGAAGGCGCGCGGGCAGAGCAGGTGGTAGTCGTGCGCGGTATGCACCACCGGCACACCGCCTGCGCGCGCGCGCGCCCAGATGGTGGCGGAGAACCCGTCGATCAGGTGCGTGTGCACGATATCGGGCGGCCGCTCCGCCAGGATCGCGCGGAAGCGGCGCCCTGCATTGCGGTTCCAGGCATCGCGCAGGTGCCATAGCGCGCGGCGCCAGGATGGTTCGTTGCCGCGCGTGAAGCTCCAATAGAGATTCTTCGGAAAAAAGCGGATCACCTCCACACCGTTCCGCGTCTCGTCCGGATACGGCTCCATCTCCGGGCCGCAGGTCGAGACGACGGTGACCTGATGTCCCCGCGCGGCCAGCCCTTCCGCCAGCCAGGCGACCATCAACTCCGCCCCGCCCGCCTGGATCGGCGGGTAGATGTTGTTGGCCAGCAGGACGTGCATCAAAGCCAGCGGCGCAGGAATTTTGGTGCGAAGGTCCGATATTTGGTGAGCACCGCACCGATCACGATGCCGCCGGAAGCGGCCAACGCCTCCCGCAGGTCAACCGCTTCCGGCGCGCGGGTCTTGCCGGATTCCAGCACGATGATGTTGCCATCGACGAAGCGCGACAGCAGCACGCCCATCGGGGCCGCGGATGCCGGCGGGGAGGCGATCACCACCAGATCGAAGGTGCGCCGCAGCTTGCCGAAGAAATCCGGGATTTGCCGCAGCGTGGGTGCCATTTCCAGCGCCCCCTGCATGCTGGGCAAGGTCATCTGATACAGGTCCGTGCCGACGATGCGGGTGATCGACTGTTCCATCGTGCCGTAATCGAACGACCCGACAACCGCCGGCGCCCGCCGGCGCGGGGCGACGGGTTCTTTCGGATTGAGCCGCATCCCGCTGCCATTGACAAACAGCACGCGCTTGCCGAGCCAGGCGGTCGACATATACGCAAGGTCGTACACCACGTGCTCGGTCCCCGCCCCGTGCTCCGGCGACACAAACTGCACCACGAGGCCGTGATCGGTATCCAGCGCCGCCGCCAGCGAGTGGTGTAGCTTCACCAGATCGCTCGGCGCCAGCCCATGCGGCCGCGCCCCGGCGGTGACCTGGGGCAGCCGCTTGTGAATGGCAACTGAAAGCGCGGCTCTCGCCGTCGTATTGTGGGCGGTCATGCTGCTGCTCATGGTAAGGCGTTCCGGCGTTGGCGGTCCGAATGGCGTGAGACGTCACGCATCGAAGTCACGCATCGACGTCACGCATCCTTGGCAAACGTCGCGAGCACAGGCAGACGCAAGACGTGGGCCACCTCGCGCGGCGTGCGCAGCCGATCATCAAATGCCTCCAACGCAAGCACGATGCCGCCGCCGAGCAGCAGCGCGAGCAGCAGCGTGGCGCCGCCGACCAGCTTCTTCCGCGGCTTGGCCGGAATTTCCGACAAGGTCGGCGCCGCGATCACCGCCGCCGCCGAGATCTTCTGCGCGTTCCGGTTCGCCTCGATGCGCGATTCCTGGTAGCGGATGGCAACGGCACGATAGGTATCGGCCTGGATCTGCACCGCCCGGGCCAGGTCGTCGTAGCGGTTCTGCTGTGATTCCAGGTCGGCGATCCGCTTGTTGATGTCATCGAGCTGGCTTTGCAGTACCTGGACCGGCTGCTTGGCGCCGGTCGCCTGCGCCTGGGCGCGCAGATAATCCGTTTTGATGCTCTCATACACGCGATTAGGAGCGCGATCGACGCGTGAGCGGCCCTGGCTCGTGCGCGAACCCACCGCACGCTCCAAAGACCCGATCTGCGCGTTGATCGAACTGATACCGGGCTGCCGGCACGGTAGGTGCTCAGCATGTTGTCGCGCTTGGCCTTGAGCTGATCGAGTTGGCCCGCCGCGGCGTCCGCCGCCTGGAACTGCTCGCCGGTGGCCGAACTGGTCACCTCCTGGGGCACCGTCGTGATCAGCTCGCGTAGCGCCTGCTCCTGCTGCTGCGCCTGCAGCAGCATGCCCAGCGCCACCGCGAACCGGCTGGAGACATCGGTGCGCTGCTGCAGAAGCTGCTGCACCTGACCCGACAAATCGGCGATCTGATGGCTTTGCTTGAACGCGGCGAACGCGGTCTGTGCGTCGGCAAGTTGCTTGCGCGCGTCGTTTGACTGCTGTTCGGTGAACCGGAGCTGCGGGTTGGCGTAGATCGCCGCTTCCTGCGCATAGAATGCATTCAGCAGAAGCTGCACCACCCGTTGTGCCAGCTCCGGCGTACGGGCGTAGAAGATCACGTTGATGACATCGCTCTCCACCCCAGTGCTGACCACCATGTCGGCTTCAAAGGCTTGCAGCGCGGCGTCCAGCTTCTGGGTGTCGGGCAGCTTCGCGTTGGCGGCAAGCTTCGGATAAAGCTGCCCCAGCCCGACCGCGTCGATCACTTGCCGGGCAATGTCGCGGCTGCGCAGGATATCGGCGTCGGAGTGCAGGATTTCCTGATGCTCGTTGACGCCCTGCATCAGAGCCTGAGTGTTGTCGAGGTTGCGGTCGATATTGGGAACCGTCCGCGCATCGAACCGGAGCACAAGCGAGGCATTGGAGCTGTACATCGGGGTGGCGAGCGCCAGATAAGCAGCCCCGATTGCACAGACCAGCACGAAAGTAACCAGGAAGGCGACCTTCCGCCGCAGGAAGATGACGATCGTATCGCGGAAGGACGGCTGAACAACCATGGCATGCTCCGGCTCGAAAGATGCGGAAAGGGTCAGCGCGTGGTCGGCGCCGGCGTGGTAACCACCGAGGTTCCGGTCGGCGGCGCCACGATGTACAGAAGCCCCAACTGATCGGCACGAACTGCTGCACATACTGGTTGAAGTACTTGTATACTTCGGCGATGCCGGTGCGCGGCACATACACCACGTCATACGGCGCCAGCCGGACGTCGTCGCCGGCATTGCCGCCGTGCTCCACCGCGTTGAAATGGGTGGACAGGAACTCCGGCACATCGCCGGGCCCGCGGCGAATGATGAACACGCGTGCGTCATCGCCGGAAAGCCGCAGACCCCCGGCCCGCGCGAGCGCCTGCGACAGCGTCAGCGTCGGACCGACGGTAATAAACTCCCCGGGCGTGTTGACTTCCCCGGCAACATAGATCCGCGTCGGGGCGAACGACTTCACCACGACGTTGACCTGCGGATTGGTAAGCTGGTGCGAATAGTCCCGCCGCAATTCCGCATTGAGCTGCGGTACCGTCAGCCCATAGGCCGGCGCGTTCGGCGCCACCGAGGTGGAGATGTACCCGTCGGGGCGGACCGTCACTTCCTCATCGAGCTCGGGGTTGAGCAACAACCTGACGTCGAGAACGTCGCCGACCTGCACGCGATAGGGCGGCAGGTTGGTCACGTAACCCACATTGGCCGCGGGCTCGAGCGGGGCCGGCGGCATGCGTGCCGTATTCACCGTCCCGCAGGCGGTCAGGCCGGTCGCCGCCGACAGCGCCAGTGCTTTGGCGAGCCCGCCGGCCCTGCCGGTTCCTTTCAACTGCGGACAGATACTGCCCGCAGGTCCGCAGTGTTCGAGTATCGTCTCCATCCTGATTGATTACCTCCGGTTGCACCAGACGGCGTAGGCGCGGCGGGAAGATCGCGGGTCGCCCTTAATGCGCTCCGCGCTGCAGGAAGACGGCAGGCAGCGTCTTGAACAGGATCGCGACATCGTGCCAAAGGGTCCAGTTGCGTACATACCAGACATCCAGACGCACGCGACGCTCATACGACGTGCGGCTGCGGCCGCTGACCTGCCACAACCCGGTGATGCCAGGCTTCGCCTCATAGTAGTACTCGATCTCTCTCCCGTAGCGGGTGACTTCGGCCTGCACGATCGGCCGCGGGCCGACCAGGCTCATTTCACCGCGCAGCACGTTCAGCAGTTGCGGCAGTTCGTCCAGGCTGGACCGGCGGAGGAAAAGGCCGATCCGGGTGACCCGCGGATCGCTGCGCAGCTTCTGCGTGGCAGCCCATTCCGCCGCGGCCTCCGTGTCGGTGCTGACCAGCCGGTTCAGCACCTGATCGGCGTTGACCACCATGGTGCGGAACTTGATGCATGCAAAGCTGCGTCCGCCCGCACCGATCCGCCGGTGCCGATAGAGCGCCGGACCGCCGTCGGCGCGAACCATCAGCGCCAATGCGCACAGCAACGGGGCGAGCAACAGTACAAGCATTCCGGCCACGACCTGATCGAAGCCGGTCTTTAGCATCCGACTCAATGGGCGGGCGAGATTGTTACGGCTTACCAGCATCACGATGTCGTGGCCGAAAAAGTAGTGCTGCCGGAACCCGACCACCGGCAGTCCATCCAGCGACGGCACCACCGCCAGCGGCAAACGGGCATGCCGCAACGCGGCGAGCACCGAGCGTTCCGCCGGCCTGTCGCCGCTAACCGTCACCACCACGAATTCAGCGCCGCGTTCCTCGATCAGCTCGAGCAATGCGTCTTCATCGAGGTCGGCGACCGTGTCCACGTCGATGGAGCCGACCACGCGATAGCCCAGCGTGCGTTCGGAGCTCAGTGCCGCCTTGGCCTCTTCCATCACCGAGGCGCCGGCGATCACCAGCGTGTCGATCGACCACAGCATCGCCAAATTGAGCGCCTCACGCGTTGCGGCACGCACCACCATCAGGCACGGCGCGTACAGCACCCAGCGCAACAGCAATTCAAGAGTTACCGGACGGCCGTACACCGCGATCGTGATGAACGTATCGCACGCAAGGGCCACCGCGGTGCCCACCGCGGCGTCGCCTGCCTGGGTCCAGAACGGGACGCGGGAGGTGTAGTGGCCGCGGCTGCTGAACCAGCACAGCAGGCTGACGACGACCAACAGCGTGCCCCAGCCGTGCCACGCGCTGCCCAACTGGCTCACGTTCTGCAGAGCGCGCTCCAGCGGGGGGGTGGGAGCGGCGAACTTGACGACGAACGCCAATGTCGCGGCGAGCGCGAACGCAAGCACATCGGACCCGAGTAACGCCGGCGGGCAGAGGCGCGCCCGCAATCGCGCCCGCCCCTGCCGCTCGGTCGGCAGCCCGGCAATCGAAATCTCGGCGGCTTCTGCGTAATCGGCGCGAGCGAGTCGCTTCATCGGATGCACGCCTGGTTCCTTGTCGGCTGCTTGAATTACATTCGTAACATATCCGGCGCATCGGGTCGGCGATACGCAAGGTTGCCGCGCAAAACGTAGCAACCGGCGTGCCAGCGCGGCGCGCAAATCCCCGCCGCAAAGCTGGTCGCCGGGCCGGACCGTTTACGTACCGGGGCCGTTAATCCGATCGCTCGACGAAGCTGCCGCACCTCACATATCCGTCAAGGTTGGCTCAGCGCGCTATCCGAGGCGCCGGTTAGTTGTTGGCGCATCGGTGTCCGCACGCCGAGCCGTCGGCACACCGCCCGCCACGCCCGCCGCGCGATTTCCGGCCAGATCGAGGGGTGCCGCAGCACCGCCCGCCACACCGCGGCGCGCGGCGCCGCCTCGGCGCGCAAGCGGTTGGCTTCATTCAGCCACACCAGACGCCGGAACGCGCGGCCGCGCGCGGTCAGCAGACGCGCCAGAATTGGTTCCCGGCGGCTCCGCAGTTCGTGCAGCAGCTCGTTGTTGGCCGCCAGCGCCGAGGCGAAATCATATCGCCAGCTTCCGGCCCCGGTATCGGTCCAGCGGCGCGACAGGCTGCCGAATGCCTGCCGCCAATAGTACAGCGGCTCGGCCACCAGCAGCGCCTGGCCGCCGGCGGCCAGGAATTCGGTCAGGAAGAAGAAGTCCTCCGATAGCCTGGCGCTCTCCCGGTAGCGCAGCCCCGTGCGGCGAACGAAATCGGCGCGCACCACCGGCTTCAGCATGCCGAAATCAAACTCGGCGTAAGGATCGCAACCGGCCGCGAAGACCTTCCTGGTTAAGCGCCGATCGGCCCCGCCCGGCGGCAGGGCGGGGCGCACGATGCGATTGGCGCCGTCATCGAAGAAGAACTGGTTGTCGGCAACCAGATCCACGTCCTGCGCCTCACCGGTGGCAATCAGCTTCTCAAGCCGCTGCACGTCGTACCAGTCATCGGCGTCGAGCACCGCGATCCAGCGTCCGGCCGCTTCGGCCATCGCCAAATTCATCGCGTACGGCTTGCCGCGATTGCACGGCAGCGCGATCACCCGGACCCGCGCATCCGATCGCTCCAGCGCGCGCGCAACCGCCAGCGTGTCATCCGCCGAGCCGTCATCGACGATCAGCAATTCCAGATCGCGCAGCGTCTGCGCGAGTGCTGAGCCGATCGCCCGGCCGAGCGTTCGCGAGCTATTGAAGGCCGGTGTGATCACAGTAACGCAGCAAGTTCCAGATGACATAAATTAGCGCCCGTTCACGAACCGCCGCCCGATCCCTTGTGAGCAGGCGCGCCGGTAATGGAGCGAGCCGCAGCAAGAGGCGTTCCGCCGGACCGTGCATCGGCTGCAAGTTTGACCGATGTGACCGGGCTGCCGCGCCGGTCCACGCCGAGTTCCCGCCGGACGCAAGCGGCCCACGCATTCGAACGTGGCCGGACCCTGGCCACAGCCGCACGCAAGAGATCGAACGCAACCCGGGTGCACGCAAGCCGCGTGCCGCAATGCAGGCCACATGCCGGGCCACTGCGGGCCCGGTCGCCGGAAAAGCGGCGTGAAATTAACGTTAAGCCGCAACGTTTCTCTCACAACCCTGGTCGCCGGCCGGAATCGTGAGTGTTTTCCATTGGCTTCCGGAATTGATCAGCAGAGGCGATCAATTTTTCTTGACCCGCTCTCGATCGCGTGAACACTCTCCCCCGGAAGCGGAACGTACCGGAGGAAGATCAGCACCCATGGCGAGCCAGTCAGGAACGCCGACGGCCATTCAGGCCGCCGGAGCGGAAACGTTTGTACAGTCGATCGGTATCAACACCCATATCGATTTCGCAGCATACGGCTACCAGAACCTGGCTACGGTCGAGCAGGCCATCCGCTACCTCGGTGTGGTCAACCTGCGCGACGATCCGGAAAGTGCCGCCGATGTCGGCGCCAACGGCGCGTGGCAGCAGGTCGCCGATGCCACCGGAGCAAAATTCGACGCCTTTCTGGCCGAAGGCTCGCCGGCCCAGATGGAAGGTGATCTCGGCCGTGCCGCTCAGCTCGCCCAGCAGGGAATCCTGAACTTCATCGAAGGCGGTAACGAGGAAGACGATCCATACGCCACCAGCAATGGCAACTCGCTGGCAATCGCCGCACAGTACCAGCAAACCGTCTGGCAGGTCGCGCATCAGTATGGGCTGCCGGCGATCAACATGTCCTTCGGCCAGGGCTGGACCGCGGCCAACGATTGGCACGGCGACTACGACAAGGTCGGCAACCTGGCGTCCTACGCCGATTACGCAAACGCCCACACCTACCCCTCCGGCGCCCCTGACAGCACCATCCAGGCGCTGAACAGCGATGCCCAGATCGCCGCGGTCGGACGGCCGGTGATCACCACCGAAATCGGCTGGGACACCAACTCCACGGATCCGGTCACCGCCGCCAAATACACACTGGACGCCGCGCTGGATGGCATGAAGGACGGCGACGCCAAGACCTATTTCTACGCCCTGTTCGACGACGGCTCCGGCGCCTACGGCCTGATGAACGCCGACGGCTCGGCCAAGCCGGCCGGCGCCGCGCTGCACAACCTTACGACCTTGCTCAGCGATCCCGGCGCCGGCAGTTCCTTCACCCCGGCTTCACTGACATACGGCCTGGCCGGCACCGCCAGCGGCGACAACACGCTGCTGCTGGAAAAATCCGACGGCAGCTACTGGCTCGCCATCTGGGATGAATCCGCCGCACCGCACACCGTCACGCTCAATCTTGGATCGGCGGCCGCGGTGCAGGTGTTCGATCCGCTGTCCGGCACCACGGCCGTGCAGACCGCCAGCAATGTCAGCACGCTTCAGATCGCAATCCCCGACCATCCCGTGCTGGTCGAGATCGTGCCCGGAACAGGTTCGGGCGGCGGGGAGTCTGGCGGAGGCAATCCGCCGACGCCCCAGGACCTCGCGGTCACTGTGCCGGCAGCCGAAATCGGCTCGTCGCCGGCGCGACGCTCGCTGTGTCCGGCACTGCGATCAATGATGCTTGGTCAGCGACCACCGGCGGCTCGATGGCGCTGAACGTCTATGATCTGGCCGGCACGATCACCATCGCCGGGCAAAATTTCGGCCCGGGCGGCGGCAAGGTTGCCGGCGGGATGCTGGTCGGCACCGAGGCGCAGCTCAACGCCGATCTCGCAACGCTGACCTATACCGCATCAGCATCGGCCGGCACCGATAGCTTGACCGTCGATGTCTGGAACCAGGTCGGCGTGGAGGTCACCGAAACGGTCGCCATTACCGTGACCGCGCCCGCCGATAGCGGCCCGGTCATCACCTTGCCGCCCACCCCGGCAGTAACCGTCGGAACCAGCGCGCTGCTCGCCGGTATTTCGTTCACCGACCCGATCGGCAACGAGCCCGGCAGCATGGTGCTGGATGTCACCGCAGCCGGCGGCACGATCACCATGAAGGACGCGAACGGCAACGCGATCGCCGGCTCGGGCACCGGCGCGATTTCCGTCAGCGGCACCCTTGCGCAACTCGATGCCGACCTGACGCGGCTTGCTTTCATCGGCGCCGCGGCCGGCGGCGGGTCGGTCATCGTGGACGTGCGGGATCAGCTCGGCAAAGAGACCACCCGGACGTTGGCGGTCACCATCAGCAGCGCGCAACCGACCGGTCCGGCGATTGCCACGCCAGCCGCCGAAAGCGTCACCGCCGGGGCCACGCTGGCGATCAGTGGGGTCTCGGTCGCCGACCTCTATGCCGCCGTCACACCCGGCACCCTGGCGCTCAATCTCACAGCGTCCGGCGGCACGCTTGACATGATCGGGGCCAACGGCCTTCCGGTTGCCGGATCCGGCACCGGCGCGATCTCGGTCGCCGGAACGCTGGCGCAGATCAACGCCGACCTGGCGCGGCTATCGTTCACGGCCGGCGGCGGCACCGGAACCGGCTCGATTTCCGTGAATGTCTGGGACCAGGCGGGCATGGAATCCACCGTCGCCATCCCGGTTGCCATTACCGCGCGCCCATTGGTTACGATTGCCGCGACTAGCCAGACAGCGACGATCAACCTCAGCAACGTCACAATCAGTGCTACCGCCGGCAACCACATGATCTTCATCGGCGGCAGCAACGATATTCTCACCGCGACCGGCGGGCGGGAGCAGGTAACGGCGCTGCTGGGCGGCAACAGCATCACCACCGGCGCCTCGGCGGACGTTATCCGGCTCGGCGGATCGGGCAATGTGGTGAATGCCGGCGGAGGATCGAACACGATCACCGATACCGGTAGCGGCAACATCATCGTGTTGTCGCTGCCGGAACAAGGGCACGACACGATCCTGAGCAGCCTTGCCGGCACCGCGGACACGCTCGATCTGCGTCCGCTGCTTGCCGATACCGCCTGGAACGGTGCCGGCGCGACGCTCGGCAATTTCCTGATCACACGCATGGTCGGCAGCGCCCAGACCATCCTGTCGGTCAGGCCAAGCGGTGTCTCCGGCAGCGCGACTTACGCGGTGGCGCGGCTCAGCGATGCGTTCACGCTGT
This sequence comes from uncultured Pseudomonadota bacterium, assembly GCA_963764525.1. Lineage (GTDB taxonomy): Bacteria > Pseudomonadota > Alphaproteobacteria > Acetobacterales > Acetobacteraceae > DATDIC01. The sequence continues at coordinate 121,390 of CAVXTC010000005.1, forward strand.
CCGGGATGCTGGCCCACAGCGTTATCTGAAACCGAAACCTTCCGTAGGTTTTGCAGCCTTGATCGTCACTCCCGCGACCCCGTCGTTCCTGCGAAAGCGACGCGAAAGCGGGAATCCACGCCCCCGTTTGGTAAGATCGGAGCAACCCGAGGTATTCACCCGACGCCGAGCGATCCTGTTACGGTGTCAATCCATTCTCTTCCCGCCGCAGCTTGCCCACGAGCCCCTGAACCGCGGCAAAGTCCTGGTCCGCCGGGGAAGCAACAGGCGCGGCCCCGACTCCCTCGGGTGGCAGGCGACGTGCAACCAGTTTTTCGTTCGCCCGCGCGGTCGCAACGCGAACGGCACCAAGGCTCTTGCTGGCCGCCTCCACCTCTGCCGTGAGGTCGCGCACCTGTGCCTGCAACTTGTCGCGCTGTGCATTCAGGCTCGATTGCTCGCCGGCGAGCTGGTCGAGCGCAGCTTGCTGGGTCGCTTGGTCGTGCTGGAGCGACTCAAGGGATTTGCGCGCCGTCTCGATGTTTCCGGTGATCGTGGCAAGCTCGCTGCGCTTCGCGGAGAGTTGCGGATCCAGGTTCGGCGTTGAAGCCGGCCCGGAATCGGCCGGGGAAGAGGACGGTGACGGAGACGGAGACGGCGGCGCGCCTGGCGCGACCGTGCTGGCGACTGCCGGCGTCAAACTGGCGGCGATCGGTGCCGCCGGTGCCGGTTGGGCCGCCGCCGGCGCCTGCTGGCCGACGGCGTGCTCGGCGGCGCGTTCACGATTTAGCGCGGCAATCGCCTGACCCGCTTCGGCCGCGGCCTTTTGCGCCACGGCCAGGTCGGGCGGTGGCGGCAGGCTGGCTGGCGCGTGCGGCCCTGACACCGCCGGCGGACCTGGTTCCATGGGTGCAGACGGCTCAGCCGGCTGTACCGGCAATTGGCGTTATCGGCCGTGATGGCGATGGCGACGGACTCAAGGACACCGCGGCAAGCGCTGCCAGAACGCCTCCGACCAGGATCCCGGCGGGCAACGCGAAACGCCACAAGCAGTCTTCTCCCTTGCGTCAAAACCGGGAGATAGTCTCGGTGGAGATCACGATCAATCTTGCCGGAAGACATAACGCGCAGCCGGGGTCAGGAAAGTTCCGCCGGCGCTGGATGTAGCGTGGGGTCCACCGGCCCGCGTCCGCCTCGCGGCAAATCGTGTGCCGCGTGGTATCGCTTCAGCTTGCGCCGAGAGGAAACGATCATGGACCTTGACGACATCGGGCACTACCGCCGCAGCGGATATGTGGTGATCCGGCGGCTGCTGACCGCCGATCACGTCGCCGCGTGCCTCGCCGCGCTGACGCGCCTCGCCGAGCAACCCGGCGTCACCCAGGAACGGCACGGCAACCAGCCGTTCGCCACGATGGAAGCCGGCGTCGATCCGACCCAGGCCGCGGCGGCGGCGCGTGTCGATCTGGTCCGCAAGTTCGGCGACTTCACCGATTTCGATCCGGCGCTGATGCGTGCGGCGATGTCGGCGAAGCTGCACGACAAGCTGGATCGCATCATGGGAAGCGGACGCCTGCTGATGCAGGAAATGGCGCTGCTGAAACCGCCGCGAATCGGCGGCGAGAAGCCGTGGCACCAGGATGCCGCCTATTTCCGCGGCAGCGATCCTGGGCTGATGTTCGGCGTCTGGATCGCGCTGGATCCCGCCACCAGCGAAAACGGCTGCATGGAGGTGGTCCCCGGCTCCCATCTCGCCGGCCCGGCGCCGCACATCCCGCACGAGGACATCAATCTTTGCACGATACGGCCGGACCATGTGCGCGCCGATCAGCGCGTCGCCATCCCGCTGCAGCCCGGCGACGCCCTGGTGTTCCACAGCCTGATCCATCATTACACGGCCGCGAATCGGTCGGATATGCGCCGGCGCGCGCTACAGTTCCATTACCATCAGATCGGTCTGGAATGGACGTCCCTGGCGGTGCATCGCGAGCTGTTTCACGATGAAGCGGGCGACTACGCCGGCTGCACGGTATCGCGCGGGAAACCGTTCGCCGAGGCGTCCAGCTACGTACCCGAACGCCGACGGCCGGTTACCGCGATGTTGTAATGCCAACGATGGTTTCCCCCCTCGCTTTTGGCAGGGGCAGGGGAGGGGTTCGCCCCGCCGCCGGATCCCCACAGTGGGCGCCGCTCACCGCGATGGCGTAATCGTCATCGGCAGGCTCGACAGTCCGCGCAGCGTGTTGTTGTGCCGCCGCCGCACCGGCCCGGTGATCTCGATCGAAACCGCCTTGCGCGCCAGCGCCGCCAGCACGACCTCGCCCTCCAGCCGCGCCAGCACCTGGCCGACGCAGCCATGGATTCCGGTGCCGAACCCGACATGCCCGGCGTTCTGGCGAGTAATGTCATACTCGTCCGGCCGGTCCCATCGCCGACGATCGCGGTTTGCCGCACCCAGGAACATAAGGACTTTTTCGCCGGCATCGATGCGCACGTCGCCGATCTCGACCTCGTGCATGGTGGTGCGGAAGAACGTCTGCACGGGGCTTTCGAACCGCACCGCTTCCTCGAATGCCGCGCGGGCAAGACCGGGATCGGCGCGCAGGCGTTGAAACTGCTCGGGGAAGCGCGCCAGGCAGTAGATCGCCGCTCCCAGCGCGCTGACCGTCGTGTCCACCCCGGCGGTCAGCACCGAGCGTACCACGACAGGCGCTTCTTCCGGCGTTAGCTCGGCGGCGGCGTGGATATCAGCGCCGAACCCGACCGGCGCCAGCGCGGCGCGTTGCGATTGCGCCTGCACCCACGCGAGCACCGGTTCGGCGTCCGCCACCGCGGCCTCGAACAGCGCGTTGCGCGGCCCGAACGAGTTAAACACCATGTTCCCGTACGGCAGCAGGAACCTGCGGTTGTCCCGCGGCATGCCGACCGCATCCGGAAACACGGTGAGCGGGAACGCCTCGGCCAGATCGGGGACAGCATCGAAGGTGCCGCGCGCAACCAGTTCGTCGATCAGCGTATCGGCCGCCGCCGAAAAATCCGCTCGCAGACGCCGCATCGCGGCCGGTGACAGCACACGGTCCAGCACTTTGCGCGTACGGTCGTGCAGCGGCGGATCGGTCTCCAGCACCAGGCTGGGCAGCCGCCACGGCTTTTCCTTGCTGAAATCGGACAGCCCGACGCCGCGCGCAGACGAAAAGCTCTGCCAATCCGTCAGAATTGCATGCACCTGCTCGTAGCGCGCCACTGCCCACACATCGTAGCGCTTGAGCCGCACCAACGGCCCCGCCTCACGCAGCGCTTCCTGGGCGGGCAGCGGGTTCTCGAAATACACGTGCGAATACGGGTCGATGTCGGAGGTTGGGATGGGCATCGCCGTCTCCATTGGATTCCGCGCCGATTCTATACATGATCGGACAGGGAAGGGATGGAGGATGCAATGTATCTCGGCACCCAGGTCGCACCGCGCGACGATCAGGACTACCGGATGTGGGCGCAGCTTGGGGTTCGCCATGTCTGCGCCGATCCGCCGGGCAACCCGCACCGCTGGAGCCTGGATGACCTGAACCGCCAGCGCGAGCATGTCGAAAGCTTCGGGCTGACCCTGGACATGGTGCAGCTTCCCCTGGCGTCGCGGCCGATCGAGCAGGGGCAGAGCCCGAACATCCTGCTGGGCCGCGAGCCCGACCGGCAGCGCGAGATAGATTCCATTTGCGCGCTGATCGAGCGATTGGCGCAGGCCGGCATCCCAGCCGCCAAATACAACTTGAACATCATCGGCATCCCGCGCACCGGGCAGGAGCCGGGGAGGGGTGGCGCGCGCAACGCTGCGTTCCGCTGGGACAAGGCGGATCACGACGCGCCCCCGGGCCTCGCCGGCGTGTTGGATGAGGATGAGAACTGGGCGCGGATCGATCATTTCCTGCGCCACGTCGTGCCGGTGGCGACGTCAGCGCGCGTGCGGCTGGCCTGCCATCCGCACGATCCCTACACGCCGCCGGGCTACAAGGGCGTCACGCGGGTGCTGGGCACCGTGGAAGGACTGAAGCGCTTCGTGACGATGCACGAGAGCCCGTATCACGGGCTGAATTTCTGCCAGGGCACCGTGGCCGAGATGCTGGAAGACCCTGGCCGGGAGATCGTTCCGGTGATCCGCTGGTTCGGCGAGCGGGGCAAGATCTTCAACGTCCACTTCCGCAACATCCTCGGCCGCCGACTGGATTTCATGGAGGTCTTCCCCGACGAGGGCAGCATGGACATGGCCGCTGCGCTGCGCGCGTATCGTGATGTCGGTTACCAGTACATGCTGATGCCGGATCACGTGCCGGAGATCGACGCGCGCGATCCGTCGGGCATCGCGTTTGCGTTCTGCTATGGCTATATCAAGGGACTGATGGACGCGATCGGCGGCGGCTGAGATCAGAGACTATCGACCTTTTCCGCCAGCCACCTCTTGGTCAGCGACTGGTACGGCAAGTCGCGCCGGTTCTCCGCCAATGCAAGACTTCACGCCCTGCCCGGCCGAACCTACCGCACCTGCGCAACCCGCAGCGTGTTCGTCGCCCCGGAATGCCCGAACGGCACGCCCGCCGCGACCACGATCTCATCGCCCGGCGCGGCAAACCCCTCAGTCTGCGCGGCGCGCACCGCACGCTCCACCGCCTCAGACAGCGAATGGACGTCGGGTGTCACCACCGCATGCACGCCCCACACCACAGCCATCCGCCGCGCCGTCTCCACATGTGGCGTGAAGCCGATCACCGGCGCCTCCGGTCGTTCCCGCGCAACCCGCACGGCGGTGCTGCCAGATGCAGTGTAGGCGACAATCGCTGCCGCTCCGATCGTGTGCCCGATCTGGCGCGCCGCCGCGGCGATCGCGTCGGCCGCCGAATGCTCCGGCTCTGGCCGGCTGGCCTCGATCATCGCCCGCCAGCCCGGGTCCTGCTCCACCCGCGCCACGATGCGGTCCATGATGTTCACCGCCTCGAACGGGTACTGCCCGGCGGCGGTTTCAGCCGAAAGCATCACCGCGTCGGCGCCGTCGAAGACCGCTGTCGCCACGTCGGACGCCTCGGCCCGCGTCGGCGCCGGAGCGCTGATCATGCTCTCCAGCATCTGCGTCGCCACCACCACCGGACGGCCGAGCTGGCGAGCCGCGCGCACGATGCGCTTCTGGATCAGCGGCACCTCCTCCGGCGGCAACTCCACACCCAGGTCGCCGCGCGCCACCATCACCGCATCGGACAGCCGCACGATCTCGTCCAGGTTCTCGACCGCCTGCGGTTTCTCCATTTTCGTCATGATCCACGCACGGTCGCCGGCGATTTGCTTTGCTTCCGCAACATCCTCCGGGCGCTGGACGAACGACAGGCCGATATAGTTGGCACCGTGCTGCAACGCGAACGCCAGGTCCTCGCGGTCCTTCGCGGTCAGTGCCGGGATCGGCAGCGCCACGTCGGGAACGTTGACGCCCTTGCGGTCGGACAGCGGCCCACCCACCACCACCACCGTCTCCAGCGCGTCGTCGCGCTTGCGTTCCACGCGCAGTCTCAGCTTGCCGTCATCGAGCAGCAGCGTGCAACCGATCGAGGCGGCCTCAATGATCTCCGGATGCGGCAGGTTCACGCGGTTGGCGTTGCCGGGCGTGGGGTTCAGGTCCATGCGGAACGGCTGACCGGTCTGCAGATGCACGCGACCGCCGCCGAAGCGGCCGACCCGCAGTTTCGGTCCCTGCACATCCGCGAGGATGCCGATCGGGCGGTCGAACCGGTCCTCCAGCTCGCGAATCAAGGCGAACCGCGCGGCGTGGTCCTCGTGCGTGCCGTGGCTGAAGTTAAGCCGGAACACATCGGCGCCGGCCTGGAACAGCCGCGCCAGAACCTCCGGCGATGAACTCGCCGGGCCGAGCGTGGCGATGATCTTGGTGCGGCGTCGGCGGCGGATTTTTGGGCGCGTGGCCATTCGTGTTCCCCATGCCAGAAGGTCAAGGGGGCGCTGCCCCCCTGGACCCCCCGCCAAGGGCTAGCCCTTGGAACCCATCCGTTTGGTCTGGTGCGAAGGGGCCTTGCCAAGGCCCGCTTTCGCACCAGACCAGTCAAAGGGGTCCAGGGGACCAGTCCCCTGGCGGGGGTCCAGGGGGCAGCGCCCCCTGGCCTTCCGCACGTATAGGGGCGCCCGTCACCTCCGGCCAGCCGAACCGCCGCAGCATCCACCCCGCCTGCTCGACGACGAACCGGTTGGTTGCTTCGCTCAGCACTCCGCGCCAGTCGCCGGGCAGGCCGTTGCGAAACAGCGAGCGCGCATCCGGTTCGCCGCGCCGCCGCCCGCCGCTTAGCCGCTCGAACGCCGCCGCATCGATGCATGTATGCACCGTTTCCGGCGCGTCGGACACGCCAAGGAACCGGAACACGCGCGCCAGCGATTCCAGCGGCGCCGCCACCAGCGTTTCATACGTTACGGCAAGATAGGAGTCCGGGTGCGCCGTGCCGAAGGCCAGCCCGGCATGCGTATCGGCCGCCAACGTGGCCAGCTTGTCGCGCACGAAGCCTTGCAGCTCGTTGCGATCGGCCCAGGACGGGTCGAGCCTGGCGTTGTGGTGCCAGCTTGAAACCAGCACCTCGCGCGGATCGCGCAGCAGATGAATGAATCGAGCCGGCGGAAACAGCCGGCGCAACCCGTCGAAAATGCGCAGATTGTGCGGTGTCTTTTCGCCGACCGCCTTGCACGAAGCGGCCCCTGGATGGCGGCGCAGCGCCAGAAGAATGGCCGCGCCGAGCAGGTATTCCAGGTCGTCAGCGCCGAACAGCGGATAGCCCTCGGTTTCCTGAAACACCGTGGCGTTCTTGTTCGCCAGATACGCATTGTGCGCCTCCAGCGCCTGTTTCAGGTGCGGCAGCAGGCTGGTGCCGAACTGGCCCTCGCCCCGGCAGCTAACCTCCGGGTGGGCGTCCAGCAGCAGCTGCAGCCAGGTGGTGCCGGAGCGTGGGGCGGCGCCGATGAAGAACAACTGCTTGGCGCACAGCTCAATCAGAGCGCCGTGCCGGGCGGTCCAGAGGCTGGAGTCGGGGATCATGCGGGGAAACGCTGCGGTTCAATTGGGGAATCGGCCACCCCCATCACCCCCGAAACCCTGTCGCCACCACGTAAAGCTCGCTCGACTCCTTCCTGCTCGCCGGTGGCTTGGCGTGGCGCACTGTGGCGAAATGCTGTTTCATCCGCGCCAACATCTCCCGTTCCGAGCCGCCCTGAAATACCTTGGCAACGAAACCGCCACCCTCATTCAATACCTCCAGCGCAAAATCCAGCGCCATCTCGGCCAACGCCATTATCCGTATGTGATCAGTCGCACCATGACCGGTGGTGTTCGGCGCCATGTCGGACAGCACCAGGTCTGCGGGACCGTCCAGCAGTGCGGTCAGCCGCCCAGGCATAAACTGATCCGTGAAATCGCCCTGGATCAGCGCAGCACCTGGCACCGGATCGATCGGCAGCAGATCGACCCCCACCACCAGCCCGGCACCGCGCCGCAGCGCCACCTGCGCCCAGCCGCCCGGCGCTGCCCCCAGGTCCACCACGCGCGCGCCGCGGCGGATCAGCCCGAACCGGTCGTCGAGTTCCAGCAGCTTGAACGCCGCGCGCGAACGCCAGCCCTGCTGCCGCGCCGCTTGCACATACGGATCGTTCAACTGCCTGGCCAGCCAGCGCTGCGAGGCCGTGCTGCGCCCGCGCGCCGTCCGCACCGGCACCGCCAACCCGCGCGGCAGCGCCGGAGGCCGCTTGCTCATGCCGGCCGGTCGATCCGCGGCCAATGGCGCGCCGGCGGCGTTCGATCGGCGCGCATCATGCGCAGCAGCATCCCCTCGCGCAGCCCGCGATCGGCCACCACCACCTGCGGCGCCGGCCAGACCTGGGTGATCGCGGCGAACACCGCGCAGCCCGGCAGCACGAAATCCAGCCGCTCCGGCCCGACGCACGGGTGCTGCTCCAGCCCCTCGCGCCCCAGCGCGCGCAATCGCTCCAGCGCCCGCGCCGCTTCTTCCCGGCTGAGCACCACCCCATCGATCAACGGCCGCCGATAGCGCTGCAGGTCCAGCGCGACGCCCGCCAGCGTGGTCACCGTGCCGCTGGTGCCCAGAAGCTGCACGCCGCCACAGCGAATCTCATGGGCGATGCAGTGCACCGACTCAAACCCGGCCAGCCGCGCGGCCACATCGGCGGTCATCGCCGCGAAGCCCTCCGCGGTAAACCCGGCAGGCCCGAACCGCTCCGCCAGCGTCACGACGCCGACCGGCAGCGAGGCATAGCCGATCAGCGTCGGCCGCCCGTCCGCATCCACACGCACCCAGGCGAGTTCCGTCGAGCCGCCGCCAATATCGAACAGCAGCGCCCGCCGGCCGGCGCCGAGCAGCAGCGGGGCGCAACTTTCCAGCGCCAGTTCGGCTTCTTCCCGGGTGGAAATCACGTCGATCGCCAGGCCCGTCTCGCGCTTCACGCGGGCGAGGAATTCGGGGCCGTTGGCGGCACGGCGGCACGCCTCGGTGGCAATCGCCCGCACCCGCCGCACTGGGCGGCGCGCCAGACGGGCGGTGCAGGCCTGCAACGCATCCAGCGCGCGTTGCATCCCGGCCGCGCCGAGGCAGCCGGTGTGGTGCAGTCCTTCGCCCAATCGCACGATGCGGCTGAAACTGTCCAGCACGCGGAACCCGTGTCCGGTCGGCGCGCCGATCAGCATCCGGCAGTTGTTGGTGCCGAGATCGAGCGCTGCGAACGCAGGACCGGCAAGCCGGCGCGTCTGGCTCGCGGGCTCGACCCCGGGCAGGGCGTTCCCGTGGAGCATGCCGGGGCATCTTCGGCACTTGGCGGTCCGGCCGCAAGGCTCTAGGAGCATCGGCATGTCGGACCCCGCCCGCCCCGCCGTCGATGTCAGCCAATTGTCGTTCGAGGACGCGCTGGCGGAGCTTGAGCAGATCGTCCGCGGATTGGAAGGCGGTCAGCAGAAACTGGAAGACGCCATCAACGCCTATGAGCGCGGTGCCGCCCTGCGCCGGCACTGCGAGGCCAAGCTGGCCGAGGCCGAAAGCCGCGTCGCCGCGATCGTGGAACACGCCGATGGGTCGCTGGGCACGCGCGTCGTGGAGTGAGGAAGGCGAGGGGGCGCTGCCCCCTCGACCCCCGCCAGGGCAAGTCCCCCGGACCCCTTTGTTTGGTTTGGTGCGAAGGGGGCCTTGGCGAGACCGTCCGGTTGGCACGGTCCCGCCCGGCCCCCCTTCGCACCAAACCAATCGGAGGGGTTCCAAGGGCCTGTCCCCTGGCGGGGGTCCAGGGGGCAGCGCCCCCTGGCCTTCTCACCCGGCGATGATCGCATTGCGTAGCCGCAGCGGCGCGCCGATGCCGCGCAGCGGTTCGATGCTGGACCCGGTGCCGCGGATCAGCACGGTGCCGTAGTTGAAGACGCGCCCGCCGATGCTTTGCATCACATCGACGGTTTCGATCTTGCTGATGTTCATCTCTGCGGTATAGCGCGACAGCAGGCCGCGCTTGTAGATCACGCGCCGGTCGGTGACGACGATTTCCGTGCTGCGCCGTCGGATCCATTCGCCCAGGAACGCCAGCAGAGCCAGCACGGCCACCACCGCGGCGGCATACAGGCAGTACGTTCGTTGCGGTTCCTGCTGCACGACGATTACCGCCACCACCGCGATAGCGATGGCGATCACCGCCAGCAATATGGCTGGCCGGTAGATGGACCAGTGCAGCCGGCTGATTTCCTTCACGGTTTCGTCCGGTTGCAACACCTTGGTGTGGTAGGCCATCGGCACTCCTGTTGGGCGGGGTGACGGCAATTTGCCCGGTTGTGGCGACGCGTGCCAGTCTTGTCCCGCCACCGCGATGGAAGTGCCATGCCGGACCCGCTGAGGCTGCGCACCGCAATCGGGCCGTATTCGCATGTGCAAGCGCTGCGCGACGGCTCCGTTGGATCGTCGCGAGTGACGCTGGACTTCGTCGAGGTGGCGCCCATCACGCGGGCGTTCCGCCGCATGGCGCGCGACCTCGAATTCGATTTGTGTGAGATGGCAGCGACAACCTTGGCACAAGCGCAGGCCTACGGGAAGCCGATCGCCGGATTGTCGGCGGTGGTGATGCGCGGGTTTCATCATGGCGCGCTGGTGTGCCGGAGGGACTCGTCGCTGCGCGGTCCGGCGGACCTGGTGGGGCGGCGCGTCGGTGTGCGGGCGTGGTCGCAGACGACCGGTGTGTGGGTGCGCGGCATTTTGCAGAACGACTACGGCATCGACCTGTCCACGATCCGGTGGGTGACCGAGGAAGACGCCCACGTGGCGGAGTTTCGTGACCCGCCCTTCGTGGTTCGTGCGGGGGGCGATCTGGTCGCCATGCTGCGGGCCGGTGAGATCGATGCCGGCGTGGCGCTGCGCGGCGCCGATCCGACGGAGTTGCGGACGGTGATCCCCGATGCGGACACGGCGGCCGTCGAGTGGTTCCGTCGCACCGGGGTTTATCCGGTGAACCACGTGGTCGCGGTCCGGCGCGAACTGCTGGCCGCGCATCCGTGGCTCGCCGGCGAGTTGATGGCGCTGTTCGCGGCGGCGAAGCAGGCGGCTCGGGTGGACGACGATGCACTGCCATACGGTCTGCCCGCCAACCGCGCGGCGATCGAGCTGCTGATGCGGTTCGCGCACCAGCAGCGGCTGATCCCGCGCGCCTACAGGTCCAACGAGTTGTTTGCCGCGTAACGAGAGAGGGTATGACATGCCGGAAACCCCCCGCCTGAACGGCGCGATCCGCGCGCTGGAGGCAGGCAAGCCAGCTTTCGCGCCGTTCACCAGCGCGGAGATTTCCAACGCGCTGACCTTCGGTGCTTCCGCCTGCGACGGCGTGGTGTTCGAGATGGAGCACAACCCCTACGACATAAAAGCGCTGCGCGACTGCCTGCAATACATGCTGAACCGGCGGCAGATCGTTGCATCCGGCTCCATCGTCCCTGCGGTGACGCCGTTCGTGCGCATTCCGCCGAACGGCGGGGAGCAAAGCCAGTGGATCGCCAAGCAGGTGCTGGATGTCGGCGTCTATGGCGTGGCCTGGCCACATGTCAGCACCGTGGAGGACGCCCGCAATGCGGTGGCCGCCTGTCGCTATCCGCGCCCTCGGGACGCGCGCTACCACGAACCGGCCGGTCAGCGCGGCGACGCGCCCACCGCCGCGGCGCGCTACTGGGGGCTGACTGCGCAGGAATACTACCAACGCGCCGATGTCTGGCCGCTCAACCCTGCCGGCGAGATCCTGGTGCTGATCATGTGCGAGGAAAAGCGTGCCATCGCCAACCTGCCAGCAATGCTGGAGCAGGTGCCGGGAATCGGCGTGGTGCTGATCGGGGAGGGGGATTTGTCGCAGGATCTGGGACATCCCCGGCAATACGAGCATCCGACCGTTGCATCTGCAATCAATGACGTGTTGGCGATCTGCAAGCAGTACAACGTGCCCTGCGGGCATCCGCATGTCGATGCGGGGAACGTCAAATCGCTGCTAAGGCAGGGGTTCCGCTGGCTGATGCCAGCGCCGGTGACATCCTTTGCCACTTTGGAACTCGGGCGCCGGCTGTCCGGACGCGTTTGAGAAAGGGGGCGGCAAATGATCATCGACGTGCACGCGCACTACACCCAGGCCTCGCCGAAGCTGGATGCATATCGCGGGCGGCAGGTGGGGTCGCAGAACAAGCCGGCCAGGGGCGCCCTTGGGATCAGCGATGACGAAATCGTCGCGTCGCTGCAGGGCAACGTCCGGCAGATGCAGGACCGCGGCATCGACCGCCTGATGTTCTCGCCGCGCGCTTCCGGCATGGGGCACGATTTCGGCAACGAGCTGATCAGCCGATATTGGACGGAGGTGAACAACGACCTGATCGGCCGTGTGTGCAAGCTGTTCCCGGCGCAGTTCTCCCCGGTCGGGCAGTTGCCGCAGTCACCGGGGATCAGCCCGAAGAACTGTGCCGAGGAAATGGATCGTTGCGTGAACGCTATGGGTTTCGTCGGGTTCAACATCAACCCCGATGTGTCCGGCGGCGCGTTACCGTTCACGCCATCCCTGGGGTCCGAGTGGTGGTATCCGCTGTGGGAAAAGATGGTGGCGCTGGATGTGCCGGGCATGATCCACGCGAGTTCCACGCTGAACCCCGGGTTACACGTGAACGGCTCGCATTATGTGAATTGGGACACCGCGGCGGCGGTGGAGCTGTGCAATTCGCGCGTGTTCGATGATTTCCCGAAGCTGAGGCTGATCATCCCGCATGGCGGCGGTGCCATCCCGTTCCAGTGGCGCCGGCACTCGGCACTGCATGAACTGGCGGGCAAGCGGCCGTTCGAGGAGATGGTGAAGCATCTGTGGTTCGATATGGCGATCTACGACCAGGATTCGATGGAGCTGCTGATCCGGCGGATGGGACCGGACCGGCTGCTGTATGCCAGCGAGATGTTCGGCACTGCGAAGGCGATCGATCCGAGCACCGGCCGCTGCTACGATGACACCGTACCGTTCGTGAAAGCGATCCCGTGGTTGTCGGAAGAAGACCGGTTCAAGATCTTCGAAGGCAATGCGCGCAGGCTTTATTCGCGCGCACGGTTCTGAGTCCGAAAACACCCCGCCAGATGGTCATCGACCATCCCCGTTGCCTGCATGAACGCATAACAGATCGTCGAGCCGACAAAACTGAACCCCGCCTTGCGCAGCGCCTTGCTCATGCCGTCGGACAGCTCGGTCCGTGCCGGTACCTGCGACGCCTCGCGCCATCGATTGACCACCGGCACGCCGCGGGTGAACGACCACAGATACGCGTCCAGGCTGCCATGCGCGGCGATTGCCGCCAGTGCAGCGCGCGCGTTGCTGCGCGCCGAGAACACCTTCAACCGGTTGCGGATCACCCCCGAACCACTCAGCAACGCTTCCAGGTCACCGTCGCTCATGGCTGCTACGCGGGCGATTTCGAAGCCGTGATACGCGTGGCGATACGCCTCGCGCCGGTCCAGGATGGTGCGCCAGGACAGGCCGGCCTGCGCGCCTTCCAGCGTCAGCAGCTCGAACAATGCGCGGTCGTCGTGCAGCGGCACGCCCCATTCCGTATCGTGATAGGCGATCATAGCGGGGTTGCCGGTCGCCCAGCCGCAGCGCGGTATCGTTGACGCCGCGGCCGCGTGATCGCTACCATCCGGCTGCTGAAGCGGAGCTTTTGTCATGAACGGATCCGCACAACAGGAAGCGGCGTAACAATGCCGCCGCACATGGAAACACTCCGGCGCCTGATCGGCGAGGCAACCCGAATCGTGGTATTCACCGGGGCCGGCATCAGCACGGATTCCGGCATCCCGGATTTCCGAGGCCCAAACGGCATCTGGACCAAACAGAAGCCGATCTTCTTCGACCGGTTCCTGGCGTCCGAAGACGCCCGCCGGGAAACCTGGCGCCGCCGCTTCGAATCCGACCCCATCCTGCGCGCCGCCCGCCCGAACCGCGGCCACGTCGCGATCGCCGAGCTGGTGCGCGAAGGCAAGGCCGCAACGGTGATCACGCAGAACATCGACGGGCTGCACCAGATGTCGGGCGTGCCCGACCGCCAGGTGATCGAGCTGCACGGCAACACCACCTATGCCACCTGCCTCGATTGCGCACGCCGCTTCGAGATCAGCGCATTGCGCGCCGCCTTCGAAAGCGATGGATGCGCCCCGCGATGCGACCTCTGCGGCGGATTGGTAAAAACAGCAACCATCTCGTTCGGACAGTCCATGCCGCCCGCCGCCATGGTGCGCGCCGAGCAGGAAACGCTGGCGGCCGACCTGTTTCTGGCGATCGGGTCGTCCCTGGTGGTGTATCCGGCGGCAGGTTTTCCGGAACTGGCGAAACGAAACGGCGCCGCGCTGGCGATCATCAATGGCCAACCGACCGGACTGGACGAAATCGCCGACCTGGTGATCAACCACGGCATCGGCGAAACCCTGGGAGAGGCAGTGGGAATTCAATGAGAAGGAGGTTGAGACGCCTCACGCAACCACCCCGCCTTCCCGCAGCGCGGCGATTTCATCCGCACCGAAGCCCGCCTGCTCCAGCACCTCATTCGTATGTTCCCCTCGGCCAGGGGCCACAACCGCCGCCCCCCTTGTGCGGGAAAACCGCGGCGCCGGCGCCGGCTGCGCGACACCCTGCACATCCACATACGCACCGCGCGCCGCTGCGTGCGGATGGGCCGCCGCCTCGGCCACCGACAGCACCGGGGCGAAACAGACATCGCTGCCTTCCATGATCGCGCACCATTCGTCGCGCGTCTTGCGCCGGAAGATCGCCGCCAGCCGCTCCCGCATGCCCGGCCAGCTTGAATGGTCCATCTGCCCGGGCAAAGTCTCATCCGCCAGTCCGGTTTTTTCCAGCAGCAATCTGTAGAATTGCGGCTCGATCGAGCCGATCGACACATACAAGCCATCGGCGGTTTCGTATGTATCGTAGAAATGCGCTCCGCCATCCAGCATATTGCTGCCGCGGCGGTCCTGCCATAGCCCGGCCGCGTGCATGCCGATCACGGCGCCGAACAGCAGCGCCGCGCCGTCCACCATTGCCGCATCCACCACCTGCCCGCGGCCGGACCGCATCGCCTCCAGCAGCCCGCACACCATGCCGAACGCCAGTAGCATCCCGCCGCCGCCGAAATCGCCCACCATGTTCAGCGGCGGCAGCGGCTTGTCGCCGGCCCGACCGATCGCGTGCAGCACGCCGGTCAGTGCGATGTAGTTGATGTCGTGCCCGGCCGCTTTTGCCAGCGGCCCATCCTGCCCCCAGCCGGTCATGCGCCCATACACCAGCCGCTGGTTGCGAGCGAGACAGACCTCCGGCCCGATGCCCAGCCGCTCCGCCACGCCTGGGCGGAACGGCTCCATCAGTCCGTCGGCCCCGTCGGCCAGCCGCAGCACGACCTCCGCGGCGCCTGGTTTCCGCAGATCGACAGCGATCGAGCGGCGGCTGCGGTGATGCACCGCGTGGCGTGGATCGCTGAACCGCTCCGGCCCGTGCGGATGCACCCGATCCATCCGGATCACGTCGGCGCCCAGGTCGCCCAGCATCATCGCCGCCATCGGCCCCGGCCCGATGCCGGCCAACTCGATCAGCCTGATCCCGGCCAGCGGTCCCATCGTTTATCGCCCTGCTGCCGGCGGGTTCGCCTCGAACCGGTCCAGCAAACCGTAAATGCGCCCTATCGCCGCATCCCGGTCATACAAATTATACAGCGACCCCGCCAGCCGCACCGGATCACCCGAATAGTATCGTTCGTAAAGCTGCTGGCGCCCGGAAAACGAAGACACCGCCGCGTCGAACGCCAGCCGGAACAGCTTGATCCGCGCTTGCGACCCGGCGTTGGCAGCCTGGAAATAGGTCTCCACATCCGGCCAGACCGGGCTTTGCACCTCGGCGTACAGACGGCACCGCAACCAGCCCGCCGGCGCCCAGCGTCTGCACGATCTCGCACATGCGCTGGAACATCCTGGCGAACATCATGCGCACCGTCCACAGCGGCATCGCCGCCGGCGTGAACACGCCTTCCGCGTTCGGCGCCGCATCCGCTTCCGAAGCGCGCAGACAGGCGCGGCAGAATTCGGTGAACTGGATCAGCTCCGCCAGCATCCCCTGCACGTGCAAATGCTGATCGATATTGGTGGATTTGGCGATCGCGAAGGCCAGTCCCATCATGAACTCGGACTTCGCCAGGTTCTTCGTGCTGAACTGGTGCATCACCTGCGGCATGGCGCCGGTGCGGTCGTACAGGCCGTTGCACATCGCCGCATCGCGGTGGATGAACACCCGCTCCCACGGCACCAGCACGTCGTCGAACACCGCCATCGCATCGGCCTCATCGAAGCGCAGCGACAGCGGCCAGTCCATCGGCGAGGCGGCTTCCAGATGCGCCACCGACGGCCGGTGAACGAAGCGCAGCCCGGGGCTGGCAACCGGAATGCTGAAACCGAACGCATACGGCGCCGCCTCCGGGCTGTTCGCCAGATAGGTGGATGGCATCACCATGATCTCGTTGGAAAACGCCGCCAGGGTGGAAACCATGCGCGCGCCGTGAACGACGATCCCGGCATCGGTTTCCCGCACGATCCTGGCCGCCAAATCCTTCGCCTGCTGCTCCACCGGCCGCGACCGGTCCACCTGCGGGTTCAGCAGCGTGTGGGTCAGCGTCAGGTCATTCTCCCGCACATATGAAGTAATAGTCGCGGACATTATCGGCAAACCGCTCACCGAACGCGCGATGCGCGGACGCAAACCCGGTCAGCATGATGTTCATGTAATCCGGGCTGCGGCCGAGCATTCCGCAGGTCGCATCCGCCCAGACCTTCCCCATCTCCCGCCGGCGAATCAGATCCTCGATCGACGCAGCCTGGATGAATGACAGCCCCACGCGACCGCCGCCGCTCGGCGAAGCGTATGTCATGCGGTCCGTCAACTCGTGCTGCATGTCATACAGCGCCGCCACACTGTGCGCCGCGCCGGCAAAGCGGCGATCGACGGTGACGTCGCGCACGCGTTCGCCGTCGATCCAGATTTGCCGGTCGTCATGCAGCGATGCCAGATAGGCCGCGCCAGTGCGGATGCCCATGCCCTTATCCTTCCAGCGCCAGCAGCCCGTAGCCGGTGATCAGCGGCGCATGATAGTTGCGATGGACACGCTTCACCGCTGTCCCCAGCGCGGCGCGCATTGCCAGCCAGATGATCATCTCCACCAATTCCGCGCCGCCCTGTTCCATGTACTCGGTGTGCGGCAGCGCAGCCAATGCCTCCGGATCGGTCTCCAGCAGATCGAGGAACCGGTTGTCCCACTCCGGATTGACCAGTCCGAACCGCTCCCCATGAAGCTGGTGCGACAACCCGCCCGTCCCGATCACCACCACGCGCAACTCCGCCGGATAAGTTTCCACCGCGCGGCGGATCGCCTGTCCCAGACGAAACAGCCGCTGCGCCGTCGGCAGCGGATGCTGGATCACGTTCACCGCGATCGGCACGATCGGGGCCGGCCAGCGCGCCTCGGTCAGCAGCGGCAATACCGAGAAGACGCCATGATCGATCGCCATTTCCTGGCAGATGGTCGGATCGAATTCATCCTCTACCAGCGACCGCGCCAGATGCCAGCCGAACGCGGAATCGCCGGGCAGGTCGGGCAGGTCGCGCCTGCCCCAACCCTCATCCGCCTGCGGGAAGCTGTCGGCCACGCCCAGCGCGAACGTCGGATACGCATCGAAGAAGAACCGGTTCATGTGATCGTTGTAAAGCACAACCATCAGGTCCGGCTGCCGCGCCTGCAGCCACCGCTTCACCGGCGTATAGCCATCGAACAGCGGCGCCCAAAGTTTATCGGCCTGCTGGCCCTTGTCCCAGGCCGCCGCGATGGATGGCGCATGCGAGCTGCCGATGCCGCCGACAATGCGTGCCATGCTCAATGCCCCTGCAATCCCGGTCGGGTCGCCATGAACTGCTCCAGCGTCTGTCCGCGCATTTGCGCGCCCACCTGCAACAGGCTCTGCCCGAGCGTACCGGCGATCTTGATCATCAGATAGATGCTGCCGCCGGCGTCGATCGTCGCCGGCCAGTCGCGGCGGCGAATCATGTCGATCTCCGCGCCGGTCAGACCCATTTCGCGCATGTAGCCGGCTTCATCGGCGCGGAACCGCTCGCGGCTGGCGGGATCGGTCAGCGACATCGCCATCCGGTTCAGGCGATAGCCGCGTTGCGATCGCTCCCCGGTAAAGATCGTGGTGTTCGCCATGACAGGCCTAGCGTAAGCGGTTTCCCGCCGGCCCGCCACAGGCCCTACCCAGCGCCCCGGAACCAGCGCGCACGCGGGCACCCACCACGGAATGCCCGACGTGCTGGTGACCGATACCAACCTCGGTGACGGGATGGACGGTTTTTTCCAGATCGTTGCCGCGGCCCGCTCACGATGGCCGGGAATCCGGGTGATCTGGATCAGCGGCTATCCGCCGGACAGTCGCCAATCCGCCCGGGTTCTGTCCTCGCCGTTCGACGGCGACATGCTGGTGCGGGCGGTTCACGATCTGCGCGCCGGCTCACCGGCACCGCGACCACGCTCAATCCCCGACGCATCCGTGTCATGCCCGCGCGGGCGAGTATCCACGTCTTTGCCGCGTGGTCGCGACCGGTTTCGGATCAAACGTGCTCGTCTCGCTGCTGGCCTCCCAGGGCTGCCGCGACGCACGCGATGAAGGCGCCGATCAGCATCGACAGGCCGGTGAAGATCGACAGATAGGACCCGGCCTTGCGAGCGGCGTCCGCCGCCTGGCGCAGCTTCAATTCCGCCGCCTTTTCCTGCGCGATCACGCCGTCCACACGCTTTGCCGCGTCGGCCTGCGACAGCCCGGTGCGCGCCGCAACGACCTGCGCCAGGTACGTCTTGTCAGCCGCCGGCACATCGCCGTTCCGCAACCCCATCGCCAGGATGCGCGTGCTCTCGGACCGCACGTCCTGATTCTGCGCATTCGCATCGGGGTGATCGGACCGGAAGAGACTATCGACGAAATACCCCATCGGATCAGCAGTCGAACCACCCTGCTGAGACGCCGCCCCCTGGGCTGCTCCCGACACCACTCCGGAGGCGACATGAACCCCGCCGCCGATCACCGATGTCGCCGCCGAAGCCAGGAAAGCCGCGACCACGACCGAGGCCACCGCCCAGCTCAAAAACCCGTTCGCCGTGTCGCGGAAGAACACCTCATGCGTGTGCAGGCCTGCCCATTTGGTCCGCAACCGGCCGGTCAGATATCCGCCCAGGCCGGACGCCAGCCATTGCACAATGATCAGCCACACCGCGGTCATTGCCGTGAAGCTGGTCAGCGACGCGCCTGAATTGGACCAGGGGGAAACGGATGCCAGCCCGAACCCCGACCCCAACGCCAGCAGGATCAGAGACAGCGCGGCGGCCGCGAAGGCTCCGCCGATAATGGCGGGCCACGACACCCCGGAACTCGAAGCCTCCGGGGCGCTGGTTCCGTATGGCTCGGCGCGGCCGGTCACCGGAGCGGATTGCATCTGCCTGCCTCTCCCGCTCAGTGCCACAACAGCGCGAGCAGGATGATGATCGGGATCGGCACGCCAAGCAGCCAGAGAAGAATTCCGCGGCCCATGTTGGTCTCCTTGAGATTTATAGCAGTCGTCGAAAAGGTTGACCTCTCGACCGTAATTCTCGCGTCGATTGTGGTTTCCGCGAAAGCGTGAATCTACGGCCTCGCTCGTAATACCGGCGCACCCCGTGGATGCCCGCTTTCGCGGGCATGACAGCAGGGGGCCGAACCTTCAACGCCGCATCAGCAACAGCCCGATCATGCAGCCGATCGCTCCGGCGACCAGCAGCGCGACGATCGGTTGCTGCTCGACGGTATCGCTAATCACCGTCGCGGCATCGCGTGCATAGTCGCGCGCCTGGCCATAGGCGTCCTGCGCCATTCCGGATGCCTGCTGCGACATGCCTTCGGCCCTTGTCTTGGCATCGCCGGCCAAGGCTTCCGGCCGCTTCCTGCACTTTGCCGGCCATGTTCCGGGCAGTGCCTTCGACACGATTTGCGTCCATGCTGACGTCCTCTCGGTAAAAGCCTGATCGAACCCAGCACTATACTCCCGAATGAGAGTACGGTTTGTGCGTATCACGGCAAAATTGTGTTTGTTTAAAACGACAGATCACGGCTTTGCGAGGCAGGTCTCACTTCAGCCGCAAGCGGGAGAGCCCGGCTTAGCAACGCGAGCCGAATGAGGGCACGCCGGCAGGTGTCTGGTTCAGCCCCGACCGGAAACGAAATGGGCTGGCGCAAGATGTAGATACCCCGGCCAGGCTACCCCCACCCCGCCAACCATCGTTCCGCCGCCGCCCGTCCACCGCGGTGCAGCCGCTGCAGGAACGGCCAGGAGGTGTCCAGCGCGCTCTCATGCGCCAGTCCCTCGATCATCTCCGGCGCCGCCACCTCGTGAAACCGCAGCCCGTCCAGCTTGCGGCACAATTCGGAGCGAAACAGCCGCCGCCCGGCACACGCCCTGCGCAGGTCCTCCACCGATTCCTGCTCGCGCTGCAATGACGCATTGAACGTGATCTCCCGGATCCGCTGCGAAATCTCGTGCGAGAGCTGCGGCACCGCCTCGTGCAGCCAGGGCACCAGCCGCACCACCAGAATGTCCGCCGCCCGCGTCTCGATCGCCAATTGCCGCAACGGCGGGTTGGCGCTGTAGCCGCCGTCCCAGTAAGCCTCGCCGTCGATCTCCACAGCGTGTTGCAGGAACGGCAGGCAGGCCGAGGCCAGCACCGCGTCCAGCGTGATTTCGTGTTCGCGGAACAGCCGCGGATGGCCGTCCCGCACCCGCGTCGCGGCGATCAGCAGCCGGACCGAGGCTGCCGCCCGCAGCCGATCGAAATCCACCGATCGCGGCCAACAGTTCGCGGAGCGGGTTGAGGCCCAGCGGATTGAGCTGGAACGGCGACGCCAGCCGGGCCAGTTCCGCCGCGACCGGGAAAGGCGCCCCGCCCAGTCCACCATGGCCCACCCGCTCCCAGAACCGTGCGAGCCGCGCACGCGCTGCCGTCGGGCCGCCCTCGGCCAAGCCGTCGGCCAGCAGCACGGCGTTCACCGCTCCGGCGCTCGCCCCGCTGATCAGGTCCAGTCCAAGTCCCTCCTGTTCCAGCAGCCGGTCCAGCACGCCCCAGGTGAAGGCGCCAAACGAGCCGCCGCCCTGAAGCCCGAGAGACATGCAACGTCGCTCTTCAACATGCTGGTATTTCAATAAAGACCTCCTTATGCCGGCGACTTGGAGCCGGTATATGGGACGGTGTGGCCCGGTCGTGCTGCATTGCAGCAACTCGTGATTTGGACTCGAACTCGCAACCGCATGAGAGGCTGGCGCTTTTCGTCACCAAAGACCCGCCGCCCCCATGGAGCCCCAAGGACACAAGCCGGATGGCCGACAACCCACTGATCGACACGCCCGAGCGCGAGCAGCGCATCCGGGAGCGCGCCTACCACCTGTGGCAGGCGGACGGCTGCCCCGATGGGCGCGACATGGACTACTGGGAACGCGCGCGGGAACTGGTGGCGATCGAGGAAAGCGCCGGCGCCGGGCTGCTGCCCAACCCGATGACCCATCCGCTGATGGCGACCGGCGAGCCGGAAGGGGTGGAAGAGGCCGAGATCCAGGAAAACCTCGGCGAATTTCCCGACCGCCTCACAGACCAGGGGGAATGGCAGCAATCCCCTGAGGCCCGTCACAGCAAGAGGGGCCGACGCAAGGCGAAGGCCCGGGCCGAGGTCGCCGGGCCGCCCAAGCCCGCCGGCTCTAGCTGACCTTGGCTTGGCTTGGCTTGGCCGCTGGTCCGGCTGGGTAGCGGATACCGGCGCGTCGCCGCATACTGCCGCCCCGATGACCCTGCTTCCGCCCGAGCTGCTGGATGAAGCCGCCGCCCTGTTGCAGGCCTGCCGCGTGCGCGGCCTGAAGCTGGCCACCGCGGAAAGCTGCACCGGCGGGCTGATCGTTGCGGCGCTGACCGCGATTGCCGGCTCCTCCGACGTGGTGGAACGCGGGTTTGTCACCTACTCGAACGAGGCCAAGTCCGAACTGGTCGGCGTGCCGGCCGCGCTGATCGCCGAGCACGGAGCGGTCAGCGAGCCGGTCGCCCGGGCGATGGCCGAAGGGGCGATTGATCATTCGCCGGCCGATATCGCGGTGTCAGTGACCGGCGTGGCCGGCCCGGGCGGCGGCTCGGCCGCCAAGCCGGTCGGGCTGGTATGGTTCGGCCTGGCCCGCCGAGGCGCCCCCACCATCTCCGAGCACCGCATCCTGCCCGGCGACCGCACCCAAATCCGGGCCGCCACCGTGCAACGTGCGTTCGCCCTGATCCGCGCCGCGCTTCCGGACGTTCACGGATGACCGGCGTGGCGACGCACCTTCACCTCTTCGGCTCCGCTGGCGAGGTGATCGCAATGTGTCCGGTTAACTTGATTCCGCTTTAGGCGATGTCCCCGCTCGACCGTGTCGGCCTGGTCGCCATGCTGGCGACCCCGCTGATGCTGCTGCACGCGCCCAGCCTCGCCGAGGTCACCATCGGCATCACTGCCCTCTGCTTCCTCGCTCGCTCCGCATCGGCGCGTTCGTGGTCCTGGCTTAGCACCGGCTGGATGAAGCTTGCGCTGGCCTGGTGGGTCTGGGTGGTGCTTTGCTCACTACCCATCCCGGCGCTCGGACTGGGCCCCGGCGGGACACACTCCTTGATCGAGGCACTGGCGGTGCTCCGGTTCCTGCTGTTCGCCGCTGCGCTGGAGCACTGGGCGTTGCGCGACAGCCGGGCGCGCCGCTGGCTGTTCGCCGTCGTGGCCGCCGCTGCGGCCTGGATCGCATTGGAATTGCTGCAGCAGTTCGCCACCGGGCGCAACCTGTTCGGCTGGCCGCGCGGCCGGGACGGGGAGCTGACCGGGCCATTCCGCAAGCCACGCGCCGGCCCGCCGCTGTCGCGCATCCTGTTCCCCGCTTTGGTGCCCGCTGCCGCGGCGCTGCTGGCGTGACCGGCGGATCACGGCCACGCTCGGCGCCTACGCGCTGCTGCTGGCCGGTGTGCTGGTCATGGTGCTGATCGGCCAGCGGATGCCGCTGTTGCTGACCGGCCTCGGCCTGCTGGTGGTCGCCGGACTGCTGCCGCGGCTGCGCCCGGTGGTACTGGCTGCCGGAATTGCAGGGCTGACGCTGGTCGGCGCCTCGGCCGTGGTGTCGCCGCCCACCTATCATCGGCTGGTGCTGAAGTTCACCGCGCAGATCGAGGCATTCCCCACCAGCCCGTACGGCCAGCTCTATGCCAGGGCATGGCATATCGGGCTGGCGCGCCCGCTGGTCGGCCGCGGCTTCGACGGGTTCCGCACCGGCTGTCCGATGCCCCGGTATTTCGGTCCCAGCTTCGGTGACCAGCAGCCGGACGGCGGCGGATCGGCGATCTGCGCCGCCCATCCGCATAATTTCTACATTCAGGCGCTGACCGATGGCGGATTTCCGGGGCTGGCGCTGTTCTGCCGCCACCGCGCTGGCCTGGATGTTGCCGCTGGCGCGCGGATTATGGTACCGGCCGGCCCCGCTGCGTGTCGGCCTGTTCGCCGCGATGTTCATCCAGCTCTGGCCGATCGCCTCGACCAGCGACTTCGTCAACATGCCGATGGGCGGCTGGTTCTTCCTGCTGCTCGGCTGGGGACTGGCCGAGGCGCGCTGGTCCGCGCCACCCGACCGATCGCTTGCCGAGGTGCTCCCGCGGCCTGTGATGGAGACCGAAGCTGCGCCGCACTGAGGGCCTCGTTGTCATCCAGCCTTTGCCGGGCATCGGCGACATGATCTGGCACCTGCCGCATATCCGCGCGCTGGCTGCGCATTGGGGGGGGCCGGTCACGCTGATCGCCAAGCCGCGCTCGGCCGCCGACCAGCTTTTCGCCGCCGAGCCGGCGGTCGGCGAGGTGCTGTGGATGGACCGCAACCCCGAACATCGCCGCGGCCGGCACGACGGGGCCGGGCTGCTGCGCCTGATCGCCGCGTTGCGGGCCCGGCGGTTCAGTCGCGCGGTGCTGTTGCACCACAGCCGCACGCTGGCCTTCGCCATGCTGGCGGCCGGCATCCCGGAGCGGTACGGGTACGGGGTCGGGGCGCAGCGGGCCTTCCTCAATCGCGCCGCCGGCCCTGCCATCGCCGGCGCTGCGGCTGCATCCCTACGCCCAGGCGACCGCCTGGCTGCAGGCCGCCGGGATCGAACTGGGTGACCCGGACCCTCGGCTGCCGGTCGATCCGCGCGCCCGACGAGCCGTGCTGGACCGTCTGGGCGGCGTGCCGGGCCGACTGTTGGTGCTCGGCATCGGCAGTTCCGAGCCGTACAAGCAATGGGGTGTTGACCGCTTCACCGCGCTGGCCCTGGCGCTTGCGGCTTCCGGCTGGCCCTGCCTGGCACTTGCCGGTGGGTTGGCAGAGTCAGCCATGGCCGAGGCGATCCGCGTCCGCCTCGGCAGCGCTGCCGCCATCATTCCGGCGATTGCCTGGAGTTTGCCGGAATTGGCCGCGTTATGCGCCGAAGCGGCATTCTATGTGGGCAACGACACCGGGGTGATGAACCTGGCCGCGTCAGTCGGTATCCGCAGCTACGGCCTGTTCGGTGCCACACCGCCCTTCCATCACGCCAGCCGGATTGTCCCGGTGCTGCCGCCGGACGGGCCCTTGATGCCGGATGGCATGGCGCGGATCGCTCCCGATGCGGTGCTGGCCGCAATCCGCGCCGATCGTGGGTCTGTGGGGCCGATCGGCGATCCCGCCTGACCGTGCCAGCCGGCGTTCAGGCGGCCGCGTTCAGGCGTGATGGAAATGTTCGCGCGACAATCGGGCAAGCAAACCCGGCGCCGCGCCCCTGAACCGCATCACCAGGATCCCGCAGCCGGCGCCCATTGCGAACAGTCCCGCATAGCCCGGGCACGCAATCGAAACCAACACTACGGCGATCACTGCGTGCGTCGCGGCGAAAACGCCGGCGCGCGCCGTTCGTGCGAACGGCGCATACCACCGCGTGCGAACGCGGAGGTCCGCTTCCACGATGCGCGGAACACTCAACTCGCCGCGCCGCCCGCCCCCGGCTCCGCCGGCAGCACCCGTTCCACCAGATACAGTGGGCGGCCCTTCGTCTCGTTGAACACCCGCCCGAGATATTCGCCGATCACCCCCAGCGTCATGAGCTGCGCGCTGCCGAGGAACAGCACCACCGCCATCAGGCTCGGGTAGCCGGCCACCGGATTGCCCCACACCAGCGTGCGCACCACCACTTCCAGCAGATACAGCGCGGCACCGGCGGCGGTCAGCAGGCCCAGGTAGGTCGCCATTCGCAACGGCATCACGGTATGGCTGGTGATGCCCTCGATCGCGAGGTTCCACAGCTTCCAGTAGTTCCATTTGGTGCGTCCGGCGAGCCGCGGCGCGCGGTCGTAGAGCACCGCCTGGCTGGGGAAGCCGACCCAGGCGAACAATCCCTTCATGAACCGGTGCTGCTCGCGCAATTCGCCCAGGGCATCGACCACCCGGCGGCTCATCAGCCGGAAGTCGCCCACATCGGGCGGGATCGACACCCGGCCGGCGCGCCGCATCACCCGGTAGAACCCGGCCGCGGTCGCCCGTTTCAGCCAGCTTTCCCCGGCCCGCGCCCGGCGCTGCGCATAGACCATGTCGATGCCCTGGCGCCACACCGCGACCAGCTCCGCGATCAGCTCCGGCGGGTCCTGAAGGTCGGCATCGATCACCACCACCGCGTCGCCCCGCGCGTGGTCCAAACCCGCCGTGAGTGGCGATCTCCTTGCCGAAATTGCGTGACAGGTTCACCACGCCGACGCGCGGATCCGCCCGGCGCAAGGTCTGCAGCAGCGCCAGGGTGCCGTCACTGCTGCCATCGTTGACGAAGATGATTTCGGCCGGCACGCCGATGCGATCGAGCACCGCGGACAACCGGACGTGCAGCGCTGGCAGAACCTCCTGCTCGTTATGGCAGGGCACCACGATGGACAGGACGGGCAGCACGGCAAAGGGCGCCGGCAGCGCAGAGCAGGCGAGCGAGGCGGAATCGGCTGTAACGTAGGTCATGACGGATCGCCGGGCGGCATGGCCTTGCCTACCCCGGCGGCATGACCGTCCGGTTAATCCGCTGCCGGGCTAGCGGGCCGATGATATACGTTGCCCGCGGCAGCGAGGCCTCGGGCCGGCCGTTGCCGCTAAAATCCGCTGCTTTCGGGCGCCCAAAGCGCCTGGCCTCGATCGTTATTCCGGCGAGAAGCGGGAATCCGAGCCCCCAGGGGGTCATACCAGCCGCCGAAAGGGCAACTCACCGCGTAATGCCCGCGATGGCGGCGCGGGAGAGTCGGTCATTCGATGTAGCCGCACTAAATCCCCATCCCTTCCCCTCCCACAAGGGGGAGGAGGGCGTCAGAATATCGATCGTCCGGCCGCCAGCCCCATGACCAGAAACACCAGGAAGATCACCAGGAACAGGAAGAACAGAATTTTCGCAATCCCAGCCGCCGTGGCGGCGATTCCGCCGAAGCCGAAGACCGCCGCGATAATGGCGATGATGAGGAACAGCAGCGCCCATCTGAGCATGTGCATACTCTCCTGACCGAGAGGAACGATCGAAGCCGAAAGAACGGTTCCCCCGCGGCCCGGTTCGCAGCGCCAACAAGGAGTTGACCGCCTCATCGCGATCTGGTGAGCGGTCAGCGGAAATCGCGCGTGGGCACCCGGATACCGCTGGGACGCGGATCGTGGGTATCGCGCGGCACCGCCGCCTCATTTTGCCCGAGCCGGCGCAATTGCTCCGACAAATCGGTCAGTTGCTCCGCCACCACATGGATCACGATGCCCTCCCGCTGCACGCGGCCGCGGCAGGCGATCATGCCGGCGGTCAGGATCAACCGGCGTTGCCGCTCAAACACGCTGGGCCAGATGATCAGATTGGCCATCCCGGTCTCGTCCTCGATGCTGACGAACAGCACCCCGCGCGCCGAGCCCGGCCGCTGGCGGACCAGCACGATGCCGGGCACCGTCACCCGCCGTCCATCGCGAATATTGGCCAGATCGCCGCAGGCGATCATGCCGGCGCGGGCAAAATCATCGCGCAGGAAAGCCGCCGGATGCCGCCGCAGCGACAGGCCGATGCTGCGATAGTCCTCCACCACCTCGCGCGCATCGGTCATTGGTGGCAGAGCCACGCCGGGTTCGATCGGCTCCGGCTGGCGTTCGGCCGCCGCGAACAGCGGCAGCGGGGGCGCCAGTCCTCTGGTGGCCCAGAGCGCGGTGCGCCGGTCGATCCCCAATGAGCAAAATGCGTCGGCCTCAGCCAGCCGTTCCAGTGCTGTCCGGGGGGGGCCGGCGCGTTGAAACAGATTGTTGACGCTGGTGAACGCGGCCCCGCCACGTGCTGCCACGATTTGCGCGCCATGCTCGTTGGCAAGGCCCTTCGCCATCCGCAGCCCGAGACGAAGGGCCAGACCCACCTCTCCGGCCCCGCGGGGGAGCTCGGTGTGCACTCCCCGGACTTGATCCGGGGGACAGCGGGTGAGGGCACGTCGCGCGAGACCCCCATCCGGCAAGCTTCGCTTGCCGATCTCTCCCGCAAGCGGCAGAGGTGAAAACTCAAGCGTGCAATCCCAGCGCGACGCATTCACGCAAACCGGCCGCACTTCGATCCCATGGTCGCGCGCGTCACGCACGATCTGCGCCGGTGCGTAGAACCCCATTGGCTGGCTGTTCAGCAGCGCGCAGGCGAACACCGCCGGGTAATGGCACTTCATCCAGGACGAAGCATAGGCAATCAGCGCGAACGAGGCCGCGTGGCTTTCCGGGAACCCATAGGACCCGAACCCCTCGATCTGCGAGAAGGTCTTCGCCGCGAACTCCGGCGTATATCCCCACGCCACCATGCCATTGATCAGTTTGTCCTTGAAATGGCTTACCCCGCCGGTGAATTTGAACGTCGCCATGCTGCGGCGGAGCGCATCCGCCTCACCGGCGGTGAAGCCGGCGCAGGCGATCGCCACCTGCATCGCCTGCTCCTGGAACAACGGCACTCCCAGCGTCTTGCCGAGCACGCGTTCGAGCTCCGGCGTCGGATACTCGACCGGCTCCTTGCCTTCGCGCCGGCGCAGGTACGGATGCACCATGTCGCCCTGGATCGGCCCCGGACGGACGATCGCCACCTCAATCACCAGGTCATAGAATCGGGTCGGTTTCAGCCGTGGCAGCATCGACATCTGCGCCCGCGATTCGATCTGGAACACGCCCAGCGTGTCGGCCCGCCGGATCATCTCGAACGTGGCCGGGTCCTCGGCCGGGATGCTCGCCAGATCGAGGCGCGAACCATGATGTTCCTCCAGCAGGTCGAACGCCCGGCGCATGCACCCCAGCATCCCGAGGCCCAGCACATCGACCTTCATGAAACGCAGCGCGTCGATGTCGTCCTTGTCCCACTCGATCACCTGGCGGTTCACCATTGCCGCCGGCTCTATGGGCACCAGTTCGTCCAGCCGGTCCTGGGTCAGCACGAAGCCGCCGGGATGCTGCGAAAGATGGCGGGGAAAGCCCATCAGCGTGCGCGACAATTCAAGCGTCAGCGCCAGACGGTGATCCTCCAGATTGAGGTTCAGTTCGGCGGCATGCTCCGGCTCGATCTCCTCATCGGACCAAGCCCAGACCTGGGCCGCCAAGGCGGCGGTGACGTCCTCGGTGAGGCCCATTGCCTTGCCCACGTCACGCACCGCGCCGCGGGCCCGGTAGCGGATCACGGTGGCGCACAGCGCGGCGCGGTCGCGTCCATAGGTGTCGTACACCCACTGGATCACTTCCTCGCGCCGCTCATGCTCGAAATCGACGTCGATATCGGGAGGCTCACGGCGCTCGGCGCTGATGAAACGCTCAAACAGCAGGCCGGACCGGGTGGGATCGATCGAGGTAATGCCGAGCACATAGCACACCGCGCTGTTGGCGGCACTGCCGCGGCCCTGGCAGAGGATGCCCTTGGACCGGGCGAAACGGACGATGCTGTTGACCGTCAGGAAATACGGCGCATAGGCCAGTTCATCGATCAGCCGCAGTTCGTGGCGGAGCTGAGCAGCCACAGCGGCCGGCATACGATCGGGGTACCGACGTGCCGCCCCCTCCCAGGTCAGCCGTTCCAGCGTCTGCTGCGGGGTCAGCGATGGGTCTTCCACCTCGCTCGGGTACTGATAGCGCAGTTCGTTCAACGAGAACGGGCAGCGGGCGATGATCTCCAATGTGCGGGCGACGGCATCGGGGTGGCCGGCGAACCGCCGGGCCATCTCGGCCGGCGATTTCAGGTGCCGGTCGGCGAAGCGTTCGCGGCGGAACCCGGCGGCATCGATGGTGCAGCCCTCGCGGATGCAGGTCAGCACGTCCTGCAGGATGCGACGCTGTGGCACATGATACAGCACATCGCCGGTCGCCACGGTGGCGACGCGGCACTGCCGGGCCAACCGCGCCAGGCGTTCCAGCCGCACCGCATCGCCCGGCCGGCGATGCAGGGTCAGTGCGAGATAGGCGCTGTCGCCGAAAATGTCGCGCAGGCGGGTGAGATGGCTTGCCGTCACCTCTCCCGCTTGCCGGAGAGAGCCTGCCCCGGACTTGATCCGGGGTCGCCGCGCAACAGCGCGGCGAACGAGGGGCTTGGTGATAGCATGCAATTCGGTCACATCGCCGGGTACCGACTCCACACCTTTGGAAAATGCTGCTGAATCCCTGGCATTTGAATCCCTGGCATTTTCCAATCCTGAGGCGGCACCCTCACCCACCGCGCTGCCGCGCGGCGACCTATCCCGCGCGCGGGAGAGGTGGGGGGTCGGGTGGAATGGCGGTCCAGTTCCATCCGAAACCAACACGCCCAGCAGCCCTTCCGCATGTGCGGCGATATCGTCCCAGCCGAGCTCGCACGCTCCCTTGCCGGCGCGCGACTTGCCTGTCGTGAGCAGCCGGGTGAGCCGGGCATAAGCTGGCCGGTCGGTCGGATAGACCAGCACCGAATCCCCATCCGACAGATCGATCCGGCAGCCGACCACCAGCCGCACGCCGGTATCCACGGCGCGTTGGTGCGCACGCACGATGCCGGCCAGCGAATTGCGATCGGTGATGCCCAACGCCGGCAAGCCGAGTGTCGCAGCCTGGGCGAACAGTTCCTCGATATGCGAGGCACCACGCAAGAAGGAATAGTTCGTGGTGACCTGAAGCTCGGCGTAGCCCGACATGAGTGATTTCACAATCACTGATCGGCTTGCCTGATCGGCGGTGCTTCGTTAGGAACTGCGGTCACGCACCGCCCGCCGAACGCACATACCAGGGAGTTCGGCCGCATGGGGAATTCGGACGCATGGGGTTCCTGAAGTACCTGAAAGGCGCCGCCTCCAACATTCATCGTCAGGGCAGCAAGCCGGACATCCACATCTTCGCCACCCCGCGCAGCGGCTCGACATTCCTCATGGAACTGCTGGCCGCACAGCCGGGCATCAAGATCCATGACGAGCCGTTGACGGTGAATTACCCCGAATCCCGTCGGGAACTCGGCGTGGACACGTGGGAAGCGCTGACCGTCATGCCGGACCGGGAAGAACGGTATCGTCGCTTCTTCGACCGGCTGGGGCATAACAGGATCAAGGACCTGAACCGTCCGATTTACCGCAAACACAGCCGGCTGCTGACCGATCGCAACGTGTTCAAGAACATCCACGGCGGCAAGGACATGCTGCCGTGGTTCGCCGACACTTTCGGCGCCATGATCCTTATTCTCATCCGGCATCCGATCCCTACCGTGCTGTCGCACCGGAAGTTCCCACGCCTGCCGTATCTGCTGCGGCAGTCCGGTTACCGCCGGCTGTTCACCGAACAGGAGATCGGCTTCGCCGAGAAACTTATCGCGCACGGGACCAGGCTCGAGCAGGGCATGATCGACTGGACGCTCGAAATGTGTGCGATGTTCCGCAATCCGCCCCCCGGCGCCACGGTGATCAGCTACGAGGACCTGACGGTGCATCCGGAGCAGAGCTTCGCCTGGTTGCGGGAGCGTCTGCTGCTTGCTCCGATCGACGACATGGCATCGTTGATCGCTCAACCCTCGGTCTCCACCGGTCAATCGGATGACGAGACGCAGCACTTTTTCGCGCAGACTGGGCCGGATGCGGACCGGAGTTTTCTGATCAACCGCTGGACCCAACGGGTCTCTGCTGAGGAAATCCGCCGGGCGTTCGAGATTTGTGCCTTCTTCGGACTGCACCTCTATGAGGAAGGCAGGCTTTTCCCGACCGATCCGTATCGGGTGCCGGCGCTTCGCTCGCCGGTCCCAAGCTCCGAAGCCAACGCCGTGCTGGCCGGCGAGGCAAGCTGACCGTCGCATCAGAAAATACCGTGCAAGAACCAGCGCAGATCGCCCGTAGCGGAATCCTCGCCGTCGCCGCTGCGATACAGCCAGAACCGCCGCCCGTCTTCATCCTCCACGCGCCAGTAATCGCGTGTGGCCGCCGTTTCCGCCGCATGACGCCACCATTCGCCGTGGATGCGCTCCGGTCCGTCGGCGCGGCGGATGCGGAAGCGCCGGCGCCGCCAGGTGAAAGCGGCCGGCGGGTGATCGGGCAGCAGCGCCAGCGCCTCCACCGGCTGCGGCGGGGACAGTAGCCGCGCCGGACGGGGCAGCTCGCCCGGCCAGGTTTTTCCGGCTCGCGGTGTCAGGGCGGGAATGCGGCGTATCGAACGCTCGGGCACGTCGCTCTCCACCGGTTCGGCGCGCCAGACACGCGAGGCGCCCAGCCGATTGGCCAACCGGTCCACCAGGGCCGAGATGTCGGGCCCCTCGGTATATTCCCCCCTGGCATCTTCCCCCTGGCATCTTCCCCCTTGGCATCTTCATCAGCCAACGCGACTGACTGTTCGGCCGGAAGCCGGTCAGCCTGCGCCACAATAAGCCGCATCGCCTCCACCCCGAGGCCTGGATCCACGCTTTCCAGCCGCTCGGTCAGCAATCGGGCGAGATGGGCGGCGTCGTGGCTCGGTCGGGCGGTGCCGATCCGCACCGCCTGGATCGAGCCGTCCACCCGCTCGAACAGCAGATCGAGCCGGCGGGCGCCAGCACCGGAACTTTCCAGCTTGCGGCAGATGCTGGCGGCAAGCTGCCCGATCACTTCGACAAAAGCCTCGGCGGTCAGCAGCGGTTCGATAAAGCCGAGGCGGCTGGCGATGATTTCCGGCGGCAGCATCGGCATGAGCGGCTCGAAGACATGCCCCAACGCCTGGTCCAGCCGTCGCAGCACGTCCGGGCCGAAGCGGCGGGCCAGTGGCGCACGCGGCAAGGCGGCGAGCTGGCTGATTCGGGTGATACCGAGGCGGCGCAGACCGTCGGCCGCTTCGGGTACCAGCCGCAGCGCGGTCACCGGCAGATCGGCGACGACCTCCGCGGCGGCCCCGGGCGGGGCGGCCGAGATCGGCGCGGCCGCGTGGCGGGCGAGGGCATGTGCTGCCCCGGGCGTATCCGCCACGGCAGCGCGAGCAGTCAGGCCCGCCGTCGTCAGCCGCGCAACCAGATCGGCCATCAAATCTTCCTCTCCCCCCGCTGGGGGGAGAGAGTGGGATGAGGGGAGCACCGCCCCCCACAGATGGGCGCACCCGGTGATGTCGATCCAAATCCCGTCTGGTGGAGCCGGAGCGACCAGCGGCGCATAGCGCAGGCACCAGGCGGCAAGCCGGCACAACCCCGCCGCATCGGCTTCCGGGTCCGCCGGCACCACGACCAGCCCGGGCACCAGTGCCTGTGCCTGCGCCAGAGCCATACCGGGCCGCACGCCCAGCCTGCGCGCCTGGCCGTCTGCGGCGGCCACTGCCTGGCGGCGTCCGTCATGCCCGGCGGTGACCAGCGGCCGATCAACCGGCGGTGCGTTGTCCGTGGCGCGCTTGCGCAGCCGGTCGGTCGGCCAGGTCGGCAACCAGACGGAGATGACCCTTCGCATCGCATGCCTCCACGATCCAGGACGCCGGCTCGCCGCCGCGGCAACGGGTGAGATCGAGCCTCCAGCGCGCCGGTCCGAGCCCGGGCACATCGGCCGCATCCGTCAGCGGCGGCGCGGAGGGCAGGGCGGTGAGGCGCCACCGGGTTACCGCCGCGTTGGGTTCGGCCAGATGGGGATCGTCATGCCGGCGGCTTCGCCGGAGCGCGAACCCTGTCACGCCGGTAGTCTCGGCCGCGAGTTGCAGCCGGCGTGAGGCGGTCAGCCGCAGCCGGCCGTCGATCTCGCCCACCACGGCAGCCATGCCGGCATGGCGCAACCCTTCTTCCATGGCGGCCAGCACTGCCTCCGGACGGCCGGCTTCGGCGTACACCACCCGGGCCGGGGCAAGGCCAGCGCCGGCCAGGGCGGGGGCGAACAGGTCCGGGCGTTCCAGTACCCATAGGACGGGTCCGCGCAACCGGGCCAGCCGGCCGGCGATGAACAGCGCCGCCGCGGCCCCGTGTTCCATCTCCGGACCGGCGCCGGCGATTTCGTGCAGCGCCCCGCGGAGCAGGCCGCCTGATGGCAGGTGCCGGTCGATCGGGGGAAGACCGAACGGAATCACGCCTGATGGCACGCCTCGCCGCTGCAGGCGGGCGATCTGGGCCCGAAGCTGGTCGATCGGTCTGTCCGGGATGGCAGGCACCATCCAGAACATATAAAGAACACGAATGGCCGGGCCAAGTCCTGTCTGCGCCTGCCGATCCGCCTGCCAAGTGCTCTGGGCCTGACTTATGTTCAGATAGCGCCAGCGTTCGTCATGGTCTGGCGAGTGTGGTCCTGGGCGGCGTGTGGCGTCCGGTCGCATCATGCAACTGGCTGAGCAAGGCTACCCGCCTGCTGTCGGCAGAACCCCTTGGTCGGTGCCGCGCCCTTTCGTGGTGGACTGTCAGGCCGCGCTCAATATGGGTTATTCGCCAGTGACAACTTACGCTGATGCCACCAAGGCGACCTGCGACTGGCCGGTGGAAGAGGTGGCTGGGCGAATTTGAACAGTCCGATAAGTGGATTCCCTGCCTGAGTGCGGCGGTGATGCCGCGTAACAGGAGGGAGCATGTCGAGACGAATTCGCCGCTGCATCACGTTATGACGATGCTGGCGGAGGAGGCGTCCGCGGCGGGCGGCGGCGAGGTCTATGTGTATCGCGGACGGCCAGCGCGCCAGCCGGCGCTTGCCGGGACACAAGCATAAGTTTGGAATGCGTCGGTCGGCGGAGACGCTGCATCGTTGCCGCCGCGGTTGGGGAGGAGTGGGGGAAATAATGGGGACGCACGCCCGCGCAAGGCTCGCTGCCGCCATGCTCGGAGATGGACGGCAAGCGGACATCGTGGGCCGCGCTGCCTGAACGGCGGGCGATGTCATGTCGCTGCAACTCCGGGCTTCGAGAGATATCGAGATAGCCGAGGGAGTCGCCGTGCGCGCTCGAGCCGACGATGGCTTCACCTCCCGCGCTAAGGCTGTAGACACGGCACACCCGCCCAAGGTCGTGCTGTCGGCACTGTTCCATGGGGCAATGCTCGCCGCGGTCCTGGTGTTTCTGCGAACCGAGGTGCTGCCCCCGGGTACGCCCGAACAGTCGCCGGTCGCCATGGTGTTCGAGGCGCCGGCGGCGGCACCCGTCCCAGCACCGGCAGCAGCGCCTATCCCAGCGCCGGCCACGCCGCCCACTCCGCCGGTAAGACCGACGCCGCCCCAGCCGCAGCCCGCTGTCGTCGCACCCGAACCGGCTCCGCCGCCCCCCGTCCCGGAGCCGCCGCCTCCGGTTCCGCAACCAACACCGTCCGAGGCCGCCCCGTCTGAGACCGCGATCGAGCAGCGCCTGCCGGTGCCGCCGCCGCGTCCGCCGCCGCCTCCGATGAAGCGTGCGGTTGCCGCCGCACCTTCCGCCGTTGCTGTCGAGCCTTCCCCTGCTGCCGTTGCGGCGCCGGTCGCTCGGATGCCGGCGCAGGCCGAGAGTTCGGCCAGCACCCCGGGCGGCGCATCGGGCGGCGCATCGGGCGCACCGTTCGAGCCGCCCCGGCCGGTGGCCGGGATGGCGTCGGATCGGCCGCCGGTCTATCCGGAGATCGCCCGCCGTCGCGGCGAACAGGGGCGCACGGTGCTGCGGGTTAGTGTCGGGGCCGACGGTCTGCCGCGCGACATCTCGGTGGCGGTCAGCAGCGGCTATCCAGTGCTGGATTCCGCCGCCCTGTCGGCGGTACGAGATTGGCGGTTCGTACCGGCGACCCGTGGCAACACGCCCGTCCCGGCGGTTGCCGAAGTGCCGGTACGGTTCCAACTCGAGAAGCCTTGAGTGGGAACCACGCTACGGGCGACACAACAGCCAGGGCTGCCGCACGGCAGCGGGTCGTTGCCATGGAGACTTGAAGATGGACGCACTTGTCCCACACAACGTTGGAGCTTGCCAAGACGCAGGGGTAGCCGATCTCGCCAGCACGCCATAACCGCACCGGCCATGCCGAGGGGCGGGGCGGCTTCGCGGAGGATCGCTGTCAACGACATCAAAAGGTCACGCGGAGCCCACCGAAACCGCCGATCGGGGGGGCGATGTTGTAGCTGCGCGGATTGCTGGTGCCTGGTGCTTGACTAAACGTAATGTCGGAGGTCGGGGAAAACGTGCCATAGACAAAGTACCCTCTAATTCGTTACATTCTGTACCAACCCGAAAAGCTGGATGTTCCGAGTGACCTGGTAACTGGTATTCAGATTGAGCACGAAGTACCCGGGCAGCGGTTTCGTCAAGTTCGCCTCGTCGCCGAACAGAAACTGGTTCGTCGCCGCCACCGCGGTGGCCCCGACCGTCCACGCATCTGTCGCCTTGTATTGGACCCCGAACTTGATGAGATTGGTCGGAACACCCGGAAGGGTATCTCCCGGTTGCACCTGGATATTGCCATTCACATCCGCCCCAGGATTTTCCGGGCTGGACTCTGCGAACGAGCTCTGGAACGTCGCGTTTGTGTATGTGTAGCCGAGCCACGCCGTCCAACGGTCGCTGCTAAACCGGAATCCGGCGTCAAAACCCTGGCGCCGGGTCGAGCCGACATTCTGGAAGAAGCCGCGGCCCAGGACGATGCTCTGCACGAACTCGATATCGTCGTCCGCGTTGGTGCGGAACAGGCCAAGGTTCCAGTCCAGCTTCGCGCTGGGAGAGGGCGTTAACTCGCCACGAAACCCTGCTTCGATGGTGTGCGCCACGACCTGCTTCAGGTTGGGATCACCGGTGAAAAAATTGGCAAGGCTGCACGGGCTCGTGGGACTGGCACAGCTCAGCTCCGCCGGCGTCGGCGCACGGTTTGAACCGGAATAGGAGGCATACATGGTAAAGGCCGGTATCAGCCGATAGGTGAAACCGATCCCTGGATTGAAATGATTGTAGCTATGGTTGCCTGTAAGCCCGGTCCCCAGCTCATCGTTGAGATCGATCTGCTCAGCATTGAACCGCCCGGAAACATTCACCGACAACTGCCGCGTAATGTCGAATGTATCGGTAAAATAGAGACCATAATAGGCCGTGCTGACACCGACGCGCACCGGCGAGTCGTGCCGTCTGCCTGGTCGACGATAATCCCCTGGGGAAGGCCGGCGGGCCCGAAGAAGTTGAGTGACAGCGGATCGAGTTCCGCCAATCCCTGTGGTAGCGCCGAACAAGGTGCTGGATCCGTCGAAGCTTGCCCCCGCCACGAAATGGTTGCCGTGGCCGAATATCTCATTCTGGTTGGTGATCTGGGCCGAAACCCCGTAGCCGTTGGTATTGGTCGTTTCGGTGTCCCAGTCGGAATAAGGGCCGGAGCCGAAGACAGCCGGGATCGAGTTGCCATTGCGGTCGATGGCGATCACGTCGCTACCCGCCTCGCACAGGAATCCAGAGATTGTATTGCATGGCCCGAAATCCGCATCGTTGCCGTTGCCGACGCGTTGCAAGAAATAGTCATAATAAGCGACCGCTTGCATGGAGGTCGTGTCATTGAGCTGGACGTTTCCGTTCAAACTGATCAGGGCGAAGTTGTTATTGATGGGACTCGGCCCGGTAAACTGCGCGCGGGGATCGACGGCCAGCCATTCGACAGGTGTGGTCCCGGGGGCTTGCAGCGTCGTCTGAGCCAGGTCGAGGTTCAGATGCACCTCGGCGCGATCGCCGCGCCAACCCACGTCACCGTAGAACTGCTTGAGGGCAGACGATTGAAAATCGCGCCAGCCATTCTCGGTCAGTCCGGAGCCGGCGACATAGACCGCGGCGTCGCCGATCTGCTTCCCGAGCTCGAAATCGCCGGCGATCTGCCCGAAGGAGCCGCCGTAGACGTCGCCCTCGAATCCATGGAAGGTGAATCCGTTCTTCATCTGGATCGCCAGCGAACCGCCAAGGGCATTGAGTCCGAATACCGGATTAGCCCCCTCCAGGCTCATAGCATCGATCGCGATACTCGGGATCAGGTCGAAGTTGACGGTATCGCCGAACGGCGAGTTGAAGCGGACGCCGTTCAAATACACCGCGATCCCCTGGGGAGTCCCCTGAAGTGGGGAAGCCAGAAATCCGTGATAATCCAAGTTCGGTTGGAACGGACCGCCGGCGGCGCTATTCAACTGGACACCCTGCGCCTGGTTTTGCAGCGTATCCAGGTAGCTTGGTGGCCCCTGTATTGAAATGTCACGGCCTGTCAGGACTTGGCTCGCTGACGGCACCTTGTTGCGATCCACGCCGGAGCCGAGGAGTGGTGTTGCCCCGATGACGTTCACCTGGGGCAAAACCGTGGGTTCGGCCGCCGGACCGGGTGACGCGCTTGGTGCAGCCTGATCGGGGGCCGGCGCGGAGACTGTCCCCTGCGGAGAGCCTGAGCTAGGGGCCTGTGCGAGCGCAGACCAGGGAAGGAGCATAGCCAGGAGACAAACTATCGCCCAATGTCTCACGCATCCCTCCCGGTCAGTTTCGTTTTAGACGGCACGCGAGTCCCCGTCCGCTACAGCGTCAGCCTCGAGCGGAATCGTCCGCCACATTGAAGGAATCAATTGTATCGAGGCGCTGTCCCCTCCGTCTATTGCAAAAAGTGCAGAGAACTTTGCACTTTGTGTATCCGCCAGCGGAATGGTCGTATCTTGCGTCACGCTGCGATAAGCTTTGCTCAGCAGTCCTACCGAGCTGGCTAAGAGTGGGCGGGGCTTTGACCGAGGTGAAAAATGTATTTCGAACACGGGAAGAGCTGGGACAGGTCATCAACCACACCGATGCAGGAAAGACCGCGATCTCTGCGCAATCAGCTGGTGACGATCCCCACGGTCATCCTTTTCGCCGGTCTCGTCGCGATCGTCGGAACGGTTCTGGCAGATGCGCAGGCTAGGATCGCAGCAGAGGTCAGATCAGCAATGGAGCTGGGCCGTGAGCTCGTCACGACGTCTCTATCTAACGTTGCCAACGCCAGTAGCCCAGCCCTTGCTTTCGAGCAACTGGCACGGGAGCTGCCGCGGGTACGCCACGCACAGTTCGAACTCGTGCCCGCAAACGGAACGTTGTTCCGGGCCAGCTACTTGCGAAGCGGAGAGGATCTGGCGAAGTCACGACCATGGCTCGCACGCCTGCTCGCACCACCACCCCGGGAAGAGATGTTCCCCATCACCGTGAGGGGCGAGGTGGTCGGCGAAATCCAGCTACGATCCAACTCCGCGGATGAGATTGCGGAGATCGTCAATGAGGTGGAGCTCTTTTCTGGCACTTTGGTTGCGCTCTGCCTCCTGATCGTCGGTTCGCTCCTTTGGTCCATCCGAAGGTCGCTCCGGCCGGTGCAACTTCTGGCGAATGGCTTCGATCGCCTGGAACGGGAAGACTATCGGCCCATCGCCCCAATCCCCATCGCGGAGTTCCATCGGATTGGCCAGCAGTTCAATCACCTCGCGCAGTCGCTTTGTCGGGTGACCGAGGACAACCACCGTTTGATCGACAAGCTGCTCTTAGTGCAAGAAGAGGAGCGGAAGCAACTCGCCGCAGAGCTCCACGATGAATTCGGCCCGGTGCTGTTCGGTATCCGGGCAGAGACCGCGTGCATTCTGAAGTCGCCACGATCCGAAGGGGATCAGAGTGCGCGGGTTCACGCGCATGCACGCGCAATCGCTCAACTCACCGATGGTATTCAGAAGCTCAACTATCGCATGTTGGATAGGTTGCGACCATTGGTGCTCGAGCAGATGGGTCTGAGTGAGGCTTTGCGACAACTGCTCGCATCATGGCAGATGCGCTACCCTCAAATGACCTGGTCGCTCGTGATGCCCCGAGACTTCGATGGGCCAAGCGAGGCGATGAACCTGACGCTTTATCGTATCGTCCAACAGGCAGTTACGAATGTTATCAGACATGCTGAGGCCCCGGCGGTCGAGATTCGCATCGAGCGAGCAGTGTCTGTTCGAGATGACCTGCCCCGGGCAGCGAGTGATCCCCCCTTCATCGTTCTTTCAATCAAGGATGACGGCAGGGGTTTGCCAGAGGACTTTCGCTACGGATTTGGGTTATTGGGAATGACCGAGCGTGTGCGCCAGCTTGGGGGTACGCTCCGGATCAAGGGCGCGTATCCGAAGGGCGTCATCGTGCAGGCTCTGGTCCCTGAGCGGGCGCCAGTGGCTATCGAGGAGTCGACACATGCGGATTCTGCTGGTTGAAGACCATCCCATTGTCAGGGCCGGCGTGCGCCGCCTGCTCCAAGACACCGATGGAGCTGAGGTATTCGAGGCCACCAATGCATCAGATGGTTTGCGGCTGATGCGCGAGCTCTCTCCCCAGGTTATCATTCTCGATCTGCGACTTCCTGACGCAAACGGTCTCGAACTTCTTAGTCCCCTGATGGCGTGCAATTCCCCCCCTAAGATCATCGTGTTCAGTATGTATGAAGATCCAGCGTTCGCCGCCCGCGCGCTGGAAGCGGGCGCCAAAGGATATATCACCAAGAATGACGACCCTGACGCGCTGGTGCAGGCTATCGGCACGGTTGGCGCCGGCGGCGTATTTCTGACCACATCAATGGCCGAGAAACTCACACTTCTGACGGCAAGGACCGGACATGATCCCCTGCACAATCTTTCAAGCCGAGAACGGGAAGTGCTCCGCCTGCTCGGTCAGGGTAAGACTCTGGTCGAGATCGCGGATCACCTGATGATCCATTATCGAACATCCGCCAACATCGCCGCCCAGATCAAGAACAAACTCAATATCAGCAGCACTCCCGCCCTGATTAAATGGGCTGTTGAGCATCAAACTCTATGAACCGGGTTCCTTTAGGGGACACGGAAAGGGTGAAACCGGTTAACATAGTGAGGTGGCCCCGATCCATTGGACAGGACACGGGGTGAACTCAGAGGCCCCCACCGGTTGCAAATCCCCTACCCGTGCGAGGGAGCAGCGAAGCTTCGTAGCAGGTTCTACCCGTCGATCATAACCTTTTGCTGCTGTTGCGGTGCCTGTGGGGATGTGGGCAACGCGCTTGCGTTATCACATATCACAGGCTGGCGCGGCCTCGAAAACTTGAATCCTCGAGCCAGGTTCTGATGGTGCGTTACGAGGACATGCTGCAGAGCCCGGAAGTCATCCGCGTCAGGATCGGCGAATTTCTTGGTCTCGGCAGGGCGCTGCCGGAACCATCGCAACTCGAGGCCCAGCTTTTCACGACGCATGCGACCAGCCAACGGCCGGAGGCTTCTGTGGGACGATGGAAACGGGAACTGCGGCCGGCGAGAATGACGCTTTTGTTGCCGAATTCGGAGAGTTCTTTTCGGCCTTTGGATATGAACCGCAATGAAACCCTCCGTCAGGTGAACCACCGGCGCGCCGCTGCATCAGCGGACCGGTCCGTGCACTGACGCCCCGAACAGATCCAATCGCTCCGGGCGGACCCGCCGCACCTCGCCGGCCCGTCCTGTCAGCCCGGCACGGTCGAAGAATTCCAGCACCTGAACCGCCACCTTGCGGCCGTTGTCGAACCGGTCGCGGAACGTGGCGGCAGTCAGGCCCTCCGGACCGGCAGCCAGTTCAACCGCAACCGCAGCCATTGCGGCCACCGTCTCGCGTAGGAAGAAATGGTCCGGGGCCACCTCGATCAGCCGCCCCGCGCGCTGCAGCCGCTTCAATGTGGCGCGCATGACCGCTTCCGGCACCGCCAGCGCACCGGCAAGGTCGCGGGTGCGCGGCGGCCTATAAGGCTCGGCGGCGATCCGCTCGCGGGCTTCCGACCAGAGCCGCTCGTCCTGCTCCGACAGGTGTACGTGATGCGTCGGCAACCGCAGCCATGGCCCGTCCTGGGCAATGGCGCCGCGGTGGATCAGCGCGTCGAGCAAGGCCCGCACCGCCATGCCGGGCGGACGATCCGGCATTACCAGGCGCAGCCGCTCGGGCTGCAATCCCGGTTGGTCCGGTGCCGCCGCGTGATGCGCGGCCAGAGCCTCGATTACCGCGGTATCCAGCGCCTGCCGGGCGGCCGGCGAGATAGCGAGCGGCCCGAGCACCATCGCCGGGGCCGTGGCCAGGATCACGTCGCGCCGCGGCGCCGGCAGGTTCCGGGTCCGCGCATACGCCGCCAGATCCGTGAAACCAGGTGGCAGCGCGAGCAACCCAGCGAGGGCGCGTGCCGGATCGGGATCGTCCAGGGCGACCAGTTGGGCCAACCGTGCCGGCGTCCGTCGCCCGCGTGCCGGAGCGAACGGGTCAATCACTGTCCCGCCTCCGATCGTGCTCGCCGCGGCGGCGTCCCGCAGCACCACGCGATCACCGGCAAGCGCGCCGATCTCTCGGTCCAGCGTCAGGCGGACCAGCGCGACCTCGCCCGGTGTCAGCCGATCAACGTCCAGCGGCGTGATGCGGGCCAGCATATGCGCCGCACCGAGATGCAGATGCACATGGGTGTCCGGTCGCGGCGCAACCGCATTCGCCAGCAGGCTCAAGCGGACATCGAGCCGGGTGGCGGGAGCATGCAGCTCAGGGTGCAGCACCCAGTCGCCTCGGGTCACCGTGTCTTTCGACAGCCGCGGTCCGGCGATATTGATCGCGACCCGCTGGCCGGCAACGGCCTCGGTCGCCGGCCGGCTTTGCGCGTGCAGGCCGCGAACCCGCAGCTCCAGGCCAGCCGGCGACAGCAGCAGCCGGTCATCCACCGCGATGCGGCCGGCGACCAGCGTGCCGGTGACGACAAGGCCCGTGCCCGTTAGCGTGAACGCGCGGTCCACCGCGAGCCGCGGATGCCCCGCCGCATCGCGCGCTCGTGGTCCCAGCGCGTGTAGTGCCGCCTGCAACGCCTGTATGCCCTGTCCGGTCACGGCCGAGACCGCCAGCACCGGCGCTTCAGCCAGCGCGCTTCCGGACAGCAGGGCGTGCGCCTCCGCGGTCACCCCGGAAACCCGGTCCGGCGCGAGATCGGCCTTGGTGATCGCCACCACGCCGCGATCGATGCCCAGCAGGTCCAGGATCGCGGCATGTTCCGTTGTCTGCGGCATCACTCCGTCATCAGCGGCGATCACCAGCAGCGCCGCGTCGATCCCGGAGGCGCCGGCCAGCATCGTGTGCACCAGCCGCTCATGGCCGGGCACATCGACGAACCCGAGCCGTT
Organism: uncultured Pseudomonadota bacterium; assembly: GCA_963764525.1. Classification (GTDB taxonomy): domain Bacteria; phylum Pseudomonadota; class Alphaproteobacteria; order Acetobacterales; family Acetobacteraceae; genus DATDIC01. The sequence continues at coordinate 163,580 of CAVXTC010000005.1, forward strand.
CGGTATAGGCGTAGCCGAGGTCGAGCGTGATGCCGCGCCGCTTCTCCTCTGGCAGGCGGTCGGCATCGATGCCGGTCAACGCCTTGACCAGCGCGGTCTTGCCGTGATCGACGTGGCCGGCGGTGGAGATCAGCATGTCGGATGAGCTTCAGGTGATCGGGACGAAATCGGTGCGGGCGGTCGATCCCACCAATGTGGCGCAGTTCCTGAAATTCGCCACCGTCGGCACCTTCGGGTTCCTGGCCGACACGGCGGTGGTGTACGCGCTGCGCGGCGCGCTGGGGCTTTATGCCGCGGGGATGGTTTCGTACCTGCTGGTTGCAAGCATCAATTGGGCGCTCAACCGGGCCTGGACGTTTCGCGGTCAGGGCAGCGGGCCGGCACACCGGCAGTGGGCGCGGTTCATGGGCGCCAACCTGCTGGGCCTGGTGCTGAATCGCGGCACCTATGCGGCATTGGTTGCAACTGTACCGCTCTGCGCGGCACAGCCGGTGTTCGCCGTGGCAGCCGGTTCGGTGGCCGGGATGATGGTGAACTTCACATTGTCTCGCCAGGTGGTATTTCGCTAAATTTGTAATCGAGTTCCACGATTTGTTCGCTTGATTTGCCGATGGAAGTATTGAGCTCGCGGTTATTAACTATCGGGTGAGCATTTCCCTACAGAGTTGTGCGCCGAACCAAGCATTGGCGGCGGGCGCATGTTCGGCACAGGCAATGAGGCGATCGGTGGATTCTATCCGACAGGCGGCGGCGCGGCGACGCCGGGCCGGGCATTTCCGGCGCGGCGCACGACCCGGCTGCCAAATCCGGCACTTCCCGGCTGGGCGGCCTCCGTCAAGCGGCTGGAGGATATCGTTATCGCTCTGCTGCTGCTTCCCCTCCTGCTGCTGATCATGCTGCCTGTTGCCGTGTGGATCCGGCTTGATAGCCCGGGACCGGCGCTGTTTCGTCAGCGGCGCATCGGCTTTGCCGGCTGCGAGTTCCATGTGTTGAAATTTCGCACTATGCACGTCGTCTGCGCCGAGGCTGAAGCGCTGCGCCAGGCCACGCGCGGATGATCCCCGCGTGACGCGCGCCGGCGCTTGGCTGCGGCGCTTTTCGCTGGACGAGTTGCCACAGATCATCAACGTGCTGCGCGGCGAGATGTCGCTGGTCGGGCCGCGGCCGCACGCACCCGGGACCTGTGCCGCCGGCCGTCCGTTCGAGCAGGTGGTGGCCGTCTATCCGGCGCGCCACCGTGTGCTGCCCGGCATCACCGGACTGGCCCAGGTGCGCGGCTGGCGCGGTGAGACGGAGACGGAAGAAAAGCTGGTCCGCCGCGTGCAATCCGACCTCGAATACATCGAGAGCTGGTCGTTGTGGCTCGACCTGAAAATCCTTGCGCAAACGCCGCAGGCGCTGGCCGCCGCCCGGAACGCGTACTGAACCGCAATGCCGGCGCTACTCGATTTCCGCCGCCCGCCGGTTGTCGCGCTACGGCGCGACCGCGACCGGCTGTTCGTCGGGCTGCGCGTGGCGGTGTTGATCCCGTGCTTCAACGAGGAAACGGCGGTAGCGCGTGTAGTGGCGGATTTTCGCGTGAGCCTGCCGGCAGCGACGATCTATGTATATGACAACAACTCACGCGACCGCACGGCGGCGGTGGCGGGCGCGGCGGGCGCCCTGGTGCGCAACGAGCGGTTGCAGGGTAAGGGCCACGTGGTGCGCCGCATGTTCGCCGACATCGAGGCCGACGTGTTCGTGCTGGTCGATGGCGACGACACCTACGAGGCCAATGCCGCGCCGGATATGGTGCGGATGCTGGTCGAGCAGCAGCTCGACATGGTTACCGCCGCACGCGAAACCGAAACGCAGGACGCCTTCCGCCGGGGCCATCGCATGGGCAACGCGATGCTGTCGGGGATGGTGCGCTGGATTTTCGGCAACCAGGTCAGCGACGTGCTGTCCGGCTATCGCGCCTTCAGCCGGCGGTTCGTGAAGTCGTTTCCGGCGCTCGCCGCCGGGTTTGAGACCGAGACGGAATTCACGGTTCACGCGCTGGAACTCAGGATGCCGATCGGTGAGACGCCGACACGCTATCGCGCACGGCCGTCCGGTTCGCAGTCGAAATTGCGCACGTGGTCCGACGGGCTGCGGATCCTGCGCACCATCGTCGTGCTGGTGAAGGAGGAACGGCCATTGCAGTTCTTTGCTTTGGCCGGGGCGTTACTGCTGACCGCCGGCGCCGGCGCCGGATTGCCGGTGGTGCTGGAGTTTCTGTCCAACGGCCTGGTGCCGCGATTGCCGACCGCGGTGCTGGCGACCGGGATCGTGGTGCTGGCGTTTCTGTCCTTCGCCTGCGGGCTGATCCTGGATTCCGTGGCGCGTGGGCGGAAGGAGATCAAGCGGCTGGCCTATCTCGCGGTACCGGCGGTGCGGGTTTCGTGACCGTGCGTCACGTCGCCGGGGCGGCAGGGCCGCCGGACGCGAAGTACGATGCCGACGTGGTGATCCTTGCGCTGGATCGGGCCTCGGAAACCGAGGCGGCGATCGCTTCGGCATTGGCGCAGCAAGGTGTGGCGCGACATCTGTTCGTGGTGGACCAGGGTTCGGCGCCGCAGACGCTGGCGCGGCTGGCGCGGGCGGTTGACGTGCGTCGCGAGGCGACGCTGGTTTCGTTGGGGTGCAATCGCGGTGTGGCGGAAGGACGCAACGCGGGAGCCGCGCTGGGGCATGGGCGGGTGATCGTCGGGCTGGACAACGACGCGGAGTTCGCCGACTCGACAACGCTGATGCGGGCGGTGGCGGTTTTGGATGCGTCGCCGGACGCGGCGGCGCTCGGGTTCCGCATAGTGGAGCACGGGAGCGGGCGGGATGATCTGTCGTCCTGGGGGTATCCGCTGGCGCTGCTGCCGGGAGCGGGTGCGGCTTTTGATGCGGTCACGTTCGTCGGTGCCGGGCATGCCATCCGCCGCACCGCCTGGGATGCTGCCGGGAGGTATGATCCGGCATTGTTCTTCTGTTGGGAAGAGTACGACTTCTGCCTGCGCGCGATCAATCAGGGGTGGCGCGTGCGTTACCGTGGCGACATCGTGGTGCGGCACAAGGTGAGCGCCGAGCGGCGAGTGGCGTGGTCCGGGGATCGGTGGTTTTATTTCGTCCGCAACCGGCTGTATATCGAGCGAAAATGGGGCGCGTCGTGGCTGGCGCTGGCACCGCGGATTGGCGGATACGCGGCCAATGGGATCCGCAATGGGCGGTTTCATGCGACTCTTCGCGCTGTTGCCGCTGCCGCAGCGCTGTCACGTCCGGCGCATGTGCAGGACCTGTCCGGTACCGCACGCGACTACCTCAGGCGCCATGATTTGGCACATCGGGGGTCGATGCTGCTGCGCCTTCGGCACGAAGTGCTTCAGTGATCCGGCGACACGAAAAGGAGGACAACGCTGCGGACGTGACCGCGCGTTGTTACCACCCCACCGCATAGGCGGTCCTCCGCGGATCGGCTCCGGCCCATTTTACCCCGCTCCGCAGGTCCGACAAAATCATGCACACGGAGCCAGCGAGATACTTCCGGGCCGGCCATACCTCCATCCCGTGCCCGAGGGCCGCCAGCGCGCTGATCACATCCTCTCCCACATCGGCCTCCACGTTCAGCCGCCCCGGATAATATGCGTGCGGCAGCGCCGATTGCGGCCAGGACGCGCTCGCCGCACGCGGCGCCTCGACGGCGGATTGCGGGTCCATCTCGAACACCGCCACGTTCAGGAGCGTCTGCAGCATGGCCTGCCCGAGCACCTCGCTGCCCGGTGAACCGAACGGCATGATCCATTCGCCCGGCCGGATGGCAATCGCCGGATTGGCTGACATGCGCGGCCGGCGGCCGGGACCGACACGGCCCGGGTGGTCCGCGGCGGTGTAGCCACGCGAACCCCACATCGAAGGCAAGATGCCCGTGCCCGGCACAACCGGTCCGCCAATGGTGCCGTCGCTCGGGGTGGCCGCGAACACGTTGCCATGCCGGTCGGCGACACACAGGAATGACGTGGCCGGTCGCTCGCGCCCGGGTTCGTCGGCCGCCGATGGGTCCGGTCGCCACGGCCTGGCTGCACGCCCGGCGGGCGGCATCGCCGGTGACGCGGCGCGTGGATCCAGTGTCGCCCGCCGCTCCGCGGCATACTGCTTCGACAGCAGCATCGGCAATGGCACGTCTTCGAAATCCGGATCGCCGAACCAGGCTTCGCGATCGGCGGCAGCAAGCTTCAGCGCCTCGATCACCGCATGGATGTAGCCGACGGAATTGTGCCCCAGTGCGCGCAATTCGAGCGGCTCGAGGATATTCAGCGCCTCCAGCAGCATTGGCCCCTGCGACCAGGCGCCGCACGCGTATATGTCGATACCCCGAAAGTTCGTGCGGCAGGGCGGTTCGAACCTCGCCTCGAACTCCGCCAGATCGGCCGCCGTCAACCAGCCGCCGTTCTCGCGCTGGTGGCGCGTGATGGCGCTGGCGATGTCGCCGCGATAGAATGCATCGTGCGCGGCGCGCAGACCGGCCTGGCGCCCGTCCGACGTCCGAGCGCGTTCGGCATCCGCCATGTATTGCAGGGTGCGGGCAAGGTCGGCCTGGACGAAAGTCTCGCCCACCGACGGCACCCGCCCGCCCGGCAGGAATATCGCCGCGGTATCCGGCCATTGGCGAATCTCGTCCTGTCTCGCCGCCAATATCTCGGCCAGGAACGGATAGGTCGGAAACCCGTCGCGTGCGAAGCGGATTGCCGCGGCGGCGACCTCGCTGAACGACATCGTGCCGTACCGCGCCAGCGCAGCGATCCAGTTGGCGGGAGCGGCCGGAACAACCGTGTGCAGGATGCCGTCCGGGATGCGCCCGCTGTGATGGGTGCGGAAATACTCGGCGCTGGCTGCCTTGGGCCAAGGGCCGACGCCGCTGATCACCACTGGTTCTTCGTGGCCGGCAAGATAAATCATGATTGGCGCAACGCCGCCGAAGCCGACGAACTGGCTCTCCAGCACGTCGATCGCGAGACCGGTGGCCACACCTGCATCGATCGCGTTGCCACCGGCTTCCAGCACCTGGAAACCGGCTTGGGAAGCCCAGTAATGGCCGGACGCAACAACATGCTGCCGTGCCATCACGTTTGGACGCCGCGGGCGATCGGGCGATGGCATCATCAAATCGCTCCTGTATAGCGGCGGCGGATGGCGGCCGCCCGTTCCAGCACGTGTTTCGCCCGTTCTACGACCGGGATGTCGATCATCTTGCCCTCGAACTCCACCGCCCCGGTGCCGGCGGCGAGCGCCGCATCGTAGGCGGCGACCATCCGTTCGGCGTGGTCGAGTTCGGCGGCGGTGGGTGAGAATTCCTCGTTCAACACCGGCACCTGCAATGGGTGGATGCCGGACGCGCCGACAAACCCCAGCCGGCGAGACCGCCGCACGATCGCCCGGAATGCCTCCTGGTCCTTGTAGTCAGCCACCGTGCCGACGAACCCCAATGGCAGGATGCCGGCGGCACGGGCAGCGAAAATCGTGTGCTGCTTGGGATAGAACAATCCCTCCGGCTCCGGCAGCATGCCGACCGAAAGCGCGAAATCCTCCGCCCCGAGACTGATCGCCACCACGCGCCGATGCGACCGCGCAATCGCCTCCATGCGGAAGAAACCGGTGGCGGTTTCAACCAGAACGACGAAGCCGATGCCGTCGGCCGGCAGGCCGCGTTCGAATTCCAGCTCGTCCACGATCTCGGCGACCGCCTGCACGTGCTCGGCGGTATCGACCTTGGTGAGCATCAGGGCCGCGACGCCCGGAACCACCGCGGCTTCCAGGTCACGCACCAGCAGTCGCCAGGGTCGGTTCAGCCGCACCAGCACGTCGGCACCGCGTCGTGCCACGTGCGGGATGGCGTCGGGCAGAAGCGTCCGGGCCCGTTCCTTGGCGCTGGGGGCAACCGAATCCTCCAGGTCCAGGATGATCGCATCCGCCCCCCGATCGGCCGCGGTGCTCACGAATCGCTCTACCGTAACGGGCACGAACAGCATGGAGCGCCAAACGGGAAGGTTGCGTTGCATGGATGGTCCCCGGTCAGAGCACGGCCGCCGAACGCCGGCGGCGATGGCGAACAGCATGGCATAGTCGCCGCCGCCACGGGAGAACAGGAACGAGTGCAGATGCGCGGGCCGGCGAGAAGCACCGAGGGCGGGTCGGAGCCATGCTCCGGACGGAGGTTGCGCCGTTACACTCCGGCCGCGGCCAGCGCCGCCAGCAGGCGTTGCACCGGCAGTACCATCAGCGGCGGGCGGGAGTCGGGAATCACGGTCCACCCGTAGCGGAGGTGAAACAATTCGGCGGCTTCGTCGATCGGATGCGCCGCCAGTGCTCGGAATCCGACATGCCGGAGCGCGCCGGCAGCTCGCCGGCAGGCATCCCGCAACAGGGCGGCCCCGAGCCCGCGGCCTTGCCGGTCACGGTCCACCGCGAGCTGACCGAGCAACAGCAGCGGCACCGGATCGGGCGCGTTGCGTCGGAGCGGCCCGGGCAGTGCGACCCGAGCCGCGGCGCCGGTTGACAGCGCATAGAACCCGGTGACCCTGCCGTGGTCGGCGGTGACAAAGGTGCGGGAATCCCCGCTTTCCTGGTTGCGCAGCGCACGGGCGCGCAGCCATCCGTCAAGGGCCGGCTTGGCCGCACGTGAAGGCAAGGAGTTCGTGCTGTGGGCCGAGAGGCTCGGGCTCCACGTGCAAAGGTTAACTCCGACGGTGGTGCAGCAAGGCCACGAGTGCGGCCGGGGGAGGGGCCTCAACCGGCTCGTCGAGCGCCTGCATGAGCGTGCTCCAGCCTTCCTCGGAGCTGATCTCGAAGACGCGCGAGGAGACCAGGGCTTCTTCGGCGGCCCGAACCGCGCTGGAGAGCAGGAAATCGGTCAGCGTGGTGTGCCGCAATTGCGCCGCCTGGCTGAGCAACGACTTGGTTGCAGGGGTCAAGCGCACCTCCAGCCGCTCCGCCTTGGGTTCACGTTCATGGACGATCATGCTGCACCTGTCCGGCTAACGAAGTCTTGCTGTGGGGCTTATATATCGTCCGGACATTATCCGTGCAATAAGTCTTGCCAACAAAATGCCGGTTCAGGTGACTCCGATCACCCCTTCCGCGGCAAGCGCCTCGATCCGCGCCGATGTGAGGCCGGCCGCCTCCAGCACCTCGCGCGAGTGCTGACCGAGGTTTGGCGCCGGCCGCCGCAGCCGGCCGGGTGTGTCCGACAGGCGCGGGATCACATTGTGCATCAGAACGGCCCCCGCGTCGGCATCCGGCGCCTCCACCACGATGCCCCGTGCCTGCACGTGCGCATCGTCCAGGAACTGGTCGATCTCATAGACCGGGTTGGCGGTCACCTCGGCCTCGCGAAATACCAGCATGTTCTCGTCGAGCGTCCGCGCGGCGATGAACGCGGCGATCGGCGCCTCGCACGCATCCGAGTTGCGCACGCGATCGGTGTTGGTACGGAATCGCTCGTCCGCGATCACATCGGCACGCCCGATGGCGCGGAACAGCCGCTCGGCCATCGCCTGCATGGACGCCGAGATTGCGATGTAGCGTCCATCGCTGGTACGCCACACGTTGCGCGGCGAGGTGGTGTTGGATCGACTGCCGGTGCGGGACGGTTTTTCGTCGCTGACCCGGTAGATCGCCGCATCCGGCCCCAGGATCGATACGATCGGATCGAGCAGCGGCAGGTCGATCACCTGCCCGCGTCCTGCCCCGCCGGGGCCACCACGCTCAGCCACGCGCAACGCCACCATGACCGCATAGGCGCCATACAGGCCGGAGACCATGTCGGCCAGCGCCAGAGGGGGAAGCACGGGCGGACGATCCTCGAACCCGTTCTTCGCCGCGAAGCCGGACATCGCCTCCACCAGCGTGCCGAAGCCGGGACGGTCGCGATACGGACCATCCTGACCGAAGCCGGATATGCGCACGATGACCAGTCGCTTGTTGCGCGCGTGCAGCACGTCCGGTCCCAGCCCCATCTCCTCCAGCGTCCCGGGGCGGAAATTCTCGATCAGCACATGGCTTTTCGCGATAAGATCGAGCAGCACCGTGCGCCCTTCCGCCGGACGCAGGCTGAGGGCGAGGCTTTTCTTGTTGCGCGCATAGACTTTCCAATACAGGCTCAGCCCGTTCACCCGCCAGGCGCGCAGCGGATCGCCCTGTTTCGGATCCTCGACCTTGATGACCTCGGCGCCATAATCCGCGAGCTGCAAACTCAGCATGTTTCCGGCGACCAGCCGGGTCAGGTCGATCACGCGGATACCGTCGAGCGGCGCCGGCGCCGCGGGGTCGAATTCGATGCGCGGGATCATTGCATGAATTTCCTCATCTTGTAGTCTCGACGCAGACGCCGGTGGCCCGCAAGGGCTGAAACGGGAACGCCACGGAACCAACCGAGGGCGGCTGCCCCCGCAACTGTTAAGCGGCGAGCCTCGTTCCATCGCGCCATTGCCCTCCGGAGTGCCTCCGGGAGCGAGAAGGCGGAACAAGGCAGCGACCCGCAAGCCAGGAGACCGGCCGGCGTCGAGACTGCGCGCACGCAACGGGCGGGGTGTACCGGTGCAGCGGGTGAACACCCGTACGCGGCCGTCGTCCCTGAAACGGGCCGCGTCCGGCGGTCCATTCATCGGAGGACCGCATGCGCATTCCCGCCCTCGTCACATCTCTATTGATACCATCGGCAGCCGCTCTGGCTGCCGATCCCGGATTGCCGCAACCCGGCATGCCGCAGCCCGATGTGGTCGTCACCGCCACCCGCGTCCCGACACCGGTCGAGGATATTCCAGCCGGGGTGACGATCATCACGCGCGAGGAAATCGAGCTACGCGGCTACAACACGTTGGCCGAGGCGCTATCGGCGGTTCCCGGCGTGCGCGTTTCGCAGTCCGGCGGACCCGGCGGCAATGCCAGCATCTTCGTGCGTGGCACCAACTCCAACCAGGTGCTGGTGCTGCGCGACGGGATGCCGATCAATGACGGCTCCGATCCGGGCGCCGCATTCAATTTCGGCGTTGACACGCTGGCGGATGTCGAGCGGATCGAGATCGTGCGCGGCCCGATGGCGTCTATCTACGGCTCCGGCGCGATCGGCGGGGTGATCAACCTGATCACTCGGCAAGGGCACGAGCAGGGTGTGCATTTTCAGGGCGACCTCGCCGGCGGTTATCCGGCGCAGGTGCTGAACAATGAGGTGGTATCCGGCGTCACCGGCCCGTTGGATTACGCCGCCATCGTCCAGACGGAGTCACTGACGGGGTTCGACAGCACGCCGCAGCGCGAGTCGGTGTACACCGGCACGCCGCAAGGCTATCGCGAACAGGTCGGCACGCTCAATCTCGGCTATACGCCGGTCCCCGGGACCCGATTCTCAATGGTGCTGCGGGGGCGGCGCGCGGTGTTCGGTTTCAACCAGCTCGGCAATCCGACATTCGATGAGGCGAATTCGACCGGGCATGACAGCTCGCTTTACGGCAGGATCGGCGTGCATTCACTGCTGGCCGGCGGCGTTTATGAAACCGGCCTGTTCCTCGGAGGCCTGCAGAACGACCGGAAGTATTCCGAGCCGTTCAACCCGGCCAATGTGAACAATCTGGCGAGCAACGATTCGCGCTACCACGCCTACCGCTCCGACGTGCAATGGAACAACATCCTGCATCTGAGCGACCTGTTTCGGTCACTCGTGCTGTCGGCGACCAATCTTACCTTCGGCTACGAACGTACCGGTGATACCGCGAAAGTGCGGGTGAACTCATCCACCGACGGGTTCGTCTTCCAGCAGGGCCTGAGCGCGTCGATGCTCGACGAGGCAGGCTATGCCGGATTGCAGAGCACGCTGTGGAAGCGGCTGACGGTAACCGGACAAATGCGGCAGGACTGGGTGCTGAACGATCGTCCGCTGACCTGGAGGCTCGGCGCGGTTTTCGATGCGCCGGAGCTGCTGACCCGGTTCAAGGCAGCCTATGGCACCGCGTTCCTCGCGCCGTCGCTGTTCGATCGCTTCGGCGTCGATTCCACCGGTTATATCGGCAATCCCAACCTGCTGCCGGAGACCGCGCGTGGCTGGGAGGTGGGGTTCACCACCACTGCCCCCACCTTTGGCCAGGCCGACGGCGTCAGCTTCGGCGCCACGTATTTCAACGAGCAGATCAACAACCTGATAGTCACCGTGTTCGTGCCGGTGGAAACCTCCCAGAACATCGGTTCGGCGCACATTCAGGGTGTCGAGACTGAGCTGAAACTGCATCCGGCGCATTGGATGCTGATCGACGCAACCTACACCTACACGCAACCGGAGGATGCCGACACCGGCGAGTTGCTGCTGCGCCGCCCGCAGAACACCGCATCGCTGGATGTCACGCTGACGCCGGTGCCGCGGCTGACCATCGTGCCGGAACTGCAGTTCACCGGCGCGTTCCATGATTTCCTGACCGACAACAACGGTATCAGCAGCGGTGCGATCGGTACCTCCGGTCAGGGACTGATCTTCAACCTGACGGCGACCTACGACATCACCCCGCGGTTTCAGCTTTATGCGACCGGTCGCAACCTGGCCGGTTCCCGGTTCGAGCCGGTGAATGGGTTCCAGACGCCAGGGCCGAATTTCTTCGCCGGCTTGCGGGTCCGGCTGTGATGCGACTCTGGGGCCGGGCGGAAAAGCGCAGCACATTCCGCCAGCTTCGTTCGGCGGAATGCGCTGCGCTTTTCCGCCCTACCGATTGGCGCCGGGGACCCACAGCACGTCCTCGGCGCCGTTGTCGTTCAGCGCCCGTCCGAGCAGGAACAGGTGATCCGAGAGCCGGTTCAGGTAGCGGATCATCGTCGGGTTCACCGCCTCATCTGCGGCCAACCGAATTAAGGTCCGCTCGGCACGGCGGACCACCGTGCGCGCGTGGTGCGCCCGCGCCGCCGCCTCGGTGCCGCCAGGCAGGATGAAACTGGTCAGCGGAGTCAGCGCGGCACTGATGGCGCCGGCCTCAGCTTCGAGCCGCAGCACCGGCGCGTCGGTCAGGCGCAGCCGGTCGCCACCCTCACCAGGTACGCAGAGATCGGCGCCGAGGTCGAACAGGTCGTTCTGGATGCGGGCCAGCATCGCCTCGGCCCCTGGTGCGACGACCCGCAGCAGCCCGATCGTCGCGTTTGCTTCATCGACCGCCCCGATCGCTTCGACGCGGAACGAGTCCTTGCGCACGCGCGTGCCGTCGCCGAGCGACGTCTGGCCGCCATCGCCGCCCCGCGTGATCACCCTGTCGATGCGTACCATCGGCTCTTCCGCTCCGCCCCATTTGCAAACCGCCGCGCCGGCGCCACATCAGCCGCATGTCACGTTCTGTCCTGGCGCTACTGGCGCTGCTCGCCGCACTCATGTCGCCGCTGGTAGTGCCGCCGGCCTTGGCGCAGACGGCTTCGACCGTCACCCCGGCAGACCAGGCGGACATCGCGCGAATACAGGCATACCTGAACGGTATTCACACGCTCAAGGCGCATTTCATTCAGGTGGCGCCCAACGGCGCCACTGCCCAGGGCACGGCTTGGCTCGACCGTCCCGGGCGCATGCGTTTCCAGTATGATCCGCCGAGCCCGCTGCTGCTGGTCGCCGGACATGGGCTCGTGGTGTTCCATGATGCGTCGCTCGACCAGACGTCCAACATCCCGCTCGGGTCCACGCCGCTCGGCATATTGCTCGCCGATCATATCGTGCTCAGCGGGGACGTGACGGTGACCGGCATGCGGCGCCTGCCGGGCCAGATCGGGCTGACACTGGTGCGGACCGCACATCCGACCGAGGGCAGCCTGACGCTGGTGTTCACCGATAACCCGCTGACCCTGCGGCAATGGACGGTCGAGGACGCGCAGGGCCAGCGGACGACGGTAACGCTGACCAACATCGAGATGGGCGGAACCTTCGATCAGAACCTCTTCCAGTTCATCGATCCGAAATTCTTCGAGTACCATCATAGCAACGGCTAGCTACTCCGCGGGCACGAAGATCGAGTGCCGCATCTGCCCGCCGACCGACTTCGACAAGTGTCCCTTGCCGGTCGTGTCCTCTACCAGGATCACTTCCCCGGCGCCGATCACCCGGCTCTCGCCGTCGCCTGCCGTGATGCGCACACCGGCATCAAGGTTTATGATGTATTGCCGCCGCGGGGCGGGGTGCCAATCGAGGTCGTACTCGCCTGAGGTCTCCCGGAAAATGATGCCGCTTGCCGGCAGACGGTCCGACAGCTTGCTGCCACGTCGTTCCTCCACCCATTTCACCTCGATATCGCGAAAGTGCGACTGACCCTGTTCGTCGGCGTAGAGGTTGTGGATGCGCATCGCGGGTCCTCCGGTTGTGCCGTCAATATTACAGGCACGGTCGTGCCAACGCCATGTCGCCGGCGACCGGGGCTTCGCGACTCGGGGCCTCGGTTAAGATAACGCATGAACATGCTTGCCCCGCCAATTCGGATCCCGCGGAGCCCGCTGGACGCCGATATCATCCGCGACACCGGTGCACGCAGCTTCACGGCGGGCGGCCAGTACGTGACCGCCGGTCGGGTGCGACAGCTCACGATTTCCGATGACGGGGACGTGATCGAAGCCGAGGTCAAGGGCACCGCCCCGCGTCCGTACCGCCAGCACATCGCGCTTCGCCACTTGGAAAACGGCGCGATCGAGATGCGGGGCACCTGCACCTGCCCCATGGCTTTCAACTGCAAGCACGTGGCAGCGGCCGTGATTGCCGCCCGCCGCACGCAGCGCCGGGTTCCCGTCGCCGAGGTTCCCACGGCTCGTCCATCCGCTCGCTTGCCGGTCGGGCGCGCTGTTCCGCCATCCGCCGAGCCGCCATTGCCGTATGAGCTCGGCACCTGGCTCGACGCCATGAGCGTGGCGCGTCACGCGGACTCCGAAGACTACCCCGCCGAGCAGCGTCAGCGGGTCATCTATGTCCTGGGTATCCTCGATGATGCGCGCGGCGTGGACCGGCTGACGATCGGCCCGATCTCCGCCACGCTGCGCAAGGACAACGAGGTTCGCGGCGGCCGGCCGATGATGCTCGACCGCTGGTTCACCAGCACGAAGGCTGCGTACCTCCGGCCGTCGGACCGCGTCATCCTCACGCGGCTGGCACACCGCACCAGCACCTCGTTCGCGCCGGACGACGACCCGCCGGAGACCCTGCGTCGCATCATTGCCACCGGCCGCGCGCGCTGGGAGGAGGCTGACGGCGCGGTGATCACGGAAGGCCCGTCCCGGCCCGGCCGTCTGGTGTGGCGCATGACCGAAGACGGCAGCCAGAACTCCCACTGTCGAGGTGGACGGCGTCCGCCCGGTCCGCATCCCCGAGCCCTGGTATGTCGATGCGGAGGCCGGTGTGATCGGCCCAATTGCCCTTGACCTGCCGGACGGCCTCGCAGCGAAGCTGCTGGCTGCGCCGCCGGTTCCAGCTCTTCAGGCTAACCGGGTGCGCGAGGAACTGGCCCGCCGGCTGCCGGGCCTGGAGGTCCCGCCGCCGTCCGAGATGGCAGCGCCCGAGCGGATCGAGGTATCGCCGATCCCGTTGCTGCGGCTGATGTCCGGTCAGAAGATTCGCCTCAATACCTATGCCTATCGTCGTCGTGGCGAAAATCCGGACGCGCCGACCCCGTCGCCCGGCTTGCGTTCCGCTACGGCCCGGTGATGGCGGATGTGGGCCAGCGGCTTGGGGTCGTCGTCAGCGGCGGCCGGATGTTTCGTGTCATACAGGACCGGGCGGCGGAAACCGCGGCCGCCGCTCAGCTCTCGGCGTTCGGCTTCCGGCGCGTCGCGGAGGTAATGCCGTATTCCTGGCCCAATCGGCATCACAACGATCTGTTGCTGTCCGGGCGATGATGGCGCCGATTGGTTGCAGTTCCTGGTCGAGGAGATTCCCCGGCTGCGCCGCGCCGGCTGGACCGTCGAAATCGACCCCGACTTCCCCCTGCGCGTCGTCGAAGCGGCCGGCGACGTCACCGCCGAGCTGCAGGAAGGGTCCGGAATCGACTGGCTGGAACTGCATCTCGGTGTGATGGTCGAGGGCGAACGGGTCGATCTGGTGCCCGGTCTGGTGAAGATCATCACCGCAACCGCGGGTGCCTCGCTTGCCGACATGCTGGGCAAGGCAGCGGATGACGCCAACTTCGTGGTGCCATTGGACGATGGGCGGCTGCTGTCGATCCCGCTGGTGCGGGTACGCACCATGCTGCTCGCGCTCGCCGAACTATTTGCCGGCGGCGGGCTCGATGCGGAAGCGGGCCGCGTCGGTTTCAGCCGGTTGGACGCCGCGGACCTTTCGGCACTCGAGAGCGCGGTCCCTGAAATCGTCTGGCAGGGCGGCGAGACGCTGCGCGCGCTCGGCCGCCAGTTGCGCGAGGCCGGCGGAGCCATGCCGCGTGCGGTGCTGCCCGAAGCGTTCCGCGGCACGTTGCGTCCGTATCAGGCGCAGGGCGTGGACTGGTTGCAGTTCCTGCGCGGCGCCGGGATCGGCGGCGTGCTGGCCGACGACATGGGCCTCGGCAAGACCGTGCAGACGCTGGCCCATCTGGCAATCGAGCGCGCGGAGGGACGGCTGGATCGTCCGGCACTGATCATCTGTCCCACCAGCCTGGTCCCGAACTGGTTTTTGGAAACGCAACGATTCGCGCCGGACCTGAAGGTTCTGATGCTGCATGGGCCGGCCCGCAAGGAGCGCTTTGCCGAGATCGCCGCGCATGACGTGGTGATCACCAGTTACAAGCTGCTGACGCGTGACGAGGCGGTGCTGACCGCGCAGGACTGGCACGTGGTGGTGCTGGACGAAGCGCAAACGATCAAGAACCCGGCGGCCGAAACCACGAAGCTGGCGACCCGGCTGCGGGCGCGCCAACGGCTTTGCCTGTCGGGCACGCCGCTGGAGAACCATCTGGGTGAGCTGTGGTCGCTGTTCGACTTCCTGGCGGCCGGTTTCCTGGGCTCGCAGCGGTCGTTCCGGTCCCGCTTCCGCCTGCCGATCGAGAAGCACGGCGACGAGGACCGGCGCGCACTGCTGGCGCGAAGGGTGCGCCCCTTCCTGCTCCGGCGCACCAAGGAGGAAGTTGCCACCGATTTGCCGCCGAAGACCGAGATTGTCGAGCAGGTCGCGTTGGAGCCGGCGCAGCGCGCGATATACGAAAGCATCCGGCTGGCGATGCACGCGCGGGTCCGGCAGGCGATCGCCGAACGCGGGCTGGCGCGTTCCGGGATCATCATCCTCGATGCGTTGCTGAAACTGCGGCAGGCTTGCTGCGACCCGCGTTTGCTCAAGCTGGCCACGGTGAAACGGGCGAAGCCGGGGTCGGCCAAGCTGGAGCGGCTGATGGAGTTGCTGGGGACGCTGCTGGACGAGGGCCGCCGCGTGCTGGTGTTCTCCCAGTTCACCTCGATGCTGGCGCTGATCATCCCGCGGCTGGATGAGGCCGACATCCCGTTCGCGTTGCTGACCGGGGATACCGTGGATCGTCAGGCGCCGATCCGGCGGTTCCAGTCTGGCGAGGTGCCGGTATTTCTGTTGAGCCTGAAGGCCGGCGGCACGGGGCTGAACCTGACCGCGGCGGATACCGTGATCCACTATGATCCGTGGTGGAACCCAGCGGTCGAGGACCAGGCGACCGACCGCGCGCATCGCATCGGCCAGGACAAGAAGGTGTTCGTGCACCGGCTGGTCACGATCGACACGATCGAGCAGAAGATGGAATTGCTGAAGGCGCGCAAGCGTGCGCTTGTCGCCGGGATCCTGGAGGCGGAGCGGGGCGGGGCGCTGCGGCTGACCGAGGCGGATATCGACACGCTGTTCGGGTGAAACCCTTCGGGAAATCCGCTCAGTCCCTCAACAACTCCGCGCCGGTTCGCGCGGTCAGCTCGTCCCACGACAGGCCGGGGACCATGTCGCGCACCACGAAGCCACGCGGCGTCACGTCCAGCACTGCCAAATTCGTGTACACCCGGCGCACCACCCCCTTCGCGGTCAGCGGATAGGCGCACCGCCGCACCAGACGCGGCGCGCCATCCTTCGTGGTGTGCTCCATGATCGCCCAAAGTCGCTTCGCACCAATCGCCAGATCCATCGCGCCGCCGATCTGCTTGACCGGTTCGTTCGGTGTGCGCGCCCAGTTGGCGATGTCGCCGGCCTCCGACACCTCGAACGCGCCAAGCACGCAAAGATCCAAATGCCCGCCGCGGGCAATGGCGAAACTGTCGGCGTGATGCACGAAGCTGCCGCCGGTGCGCAGCGTCACGTGCTGCACCCCGGCGTTGATCAGGAACGGGTCGATCTTGTCCGGTTCAGGCGCTGGCCCGACCCCGATGACGCCGTTCTCGGCGTGGAAGATCACCTCCCGATCGGCCGGAATGAAATTCGCCACCCCGGTCGGAATGCCGATGCCGAGATTGACCAACCAGCCTTCGGGGATATCGGCGGCGGCGCGCGCTGCCATACCATCGCGATCGAGCGGTTTCCAGTCGGCCATGGCGGCTTCCTTCAGGCTGGAACGTGAACCAGGCGGTGAATGAAGACGCCGGGGGTGACCACCGCCTCGGGCTCGATGGCGCCGAGTTCGACCGACGTGACGGACCTGCGCGATGCTTAACGGTGCCGCCATCGCCATCACCGGGTTGAAGTTCCGCTGTGCTTCCCGGTAGGTCAGGTTGCCCCAGCGATCACCCTCCCACGCATCGATCAGCGCGACGTCGCCGGGCAGCGGATATTCCAGGAGACACAGTTTCCCGTCGATCTCGCGCGTTTCCCGCCCTTCGGCAATGATCGTATCAGCCCCGGTCGGCGTGTAGAAACCGCTGATGCCGGCGCCGGCGGCACGCATGCGCTCGGCCATCGTTCCCTGCGGAACGACCTCCACGTCCAGCTTGCCTTCCATGTGCAGCCGGCCGGCTTCGCTGGCCGGGCGGATGAAGCTGCAGATCATCTTGCGCACGCGCCCCAGCGTCAGCAGCCGGGCGATCGCGCTGCCGTCGCGTCCGCCGGCGGTGCAGACCAACGTCAGATCGCCGGCGCCTTGCTCGATCAACCCCTCCAGCAGGGCAAGCGGGGTGCCGACATCGCCGAAACCGCCGAGCAGAATGGTCGAGCCGTCGCGGATACCGGCCATGGCCTCGGCGACCGAACCGATGCGCTTGTCGATCATCCGGAACGTTTCCTCCGCTGCCGCCTGAAGCTAACGCAGGTCGGCGCGAGGGTCCATGCGAGCGGGGCCATGCCGGAGCGGGTCAGTCCGTTGCCGGCTGCATCCCGACCAAGCGCCTCCGTGATCACCCGGGCCAGGGCTTCCTGCCCATACGGCTTGGTCAGCAGCGGAAGTTCGGTGGCTGCGATATCCGCCGAGGTGGACGCACCCGGCAGGTTGCCGGCCAGGTAGCCCGAGGTGAGCACCGCCTTCAGTCCGGGGCGCTGCAGCCTGGCGGCGCGGACCAGTTCCACCCCGCTCAGCCCACCGGGCATGATGACATCCGTCAGCAACAAATCGATCTGCGGCTTGTCCTTTGCCAGGATCTCAAGTGCCTCCGGCCCGTTCGACGCCGCCACCGCCGTGTAGCCGAGGTCTTCCAGTTGGGCGAGTACGAGATCGCGTACGTCGGCATCGTCTTCGACCACCAGGATGACGCCAGATATCCGCCCTGCGCCGCGGCCGTTTGCCGCATCTGTGCCGGCGTGGCGGTGACCGCCGGGAGGTGAATGCGGATCGTGGTCCCCGCGCCCGGTGCGCTGGTGATGTCGAGAAATCCGTCAGACTGGCGCACGAACCCATAGACCTGGCTGAGCCCGAGACCGGTGCCGCGGCCGGGTTCCTTGGTGGTGAAGAACGGCTCGGTGGCGTGTTCCAGCACGTCCGGCGGCATCCCGGCGCCGTTATCGGCCACCTCGACGACGACATACTGACCGGCGCGCGCCTCGGAGTAGCCGGCGGCTTCACGTTCATCGAGTCGCCGGTTCATTGTTCCGATAGTCAGCCGTCCTCCTTCCGGCATCGCATCACGTGCGTTCACGACAAGGTTCAGCAGCGCGGAGCCGAATTGCGCCGGATCCACCCGGCACGCGGCGGCGGCCGGATCGAGGTGGAATTCCACCTCCACCGCTTCGCCCAGCATGCGAGTGGTCAGCACGTCGAATTCACGCACGAGCTCGTTGATCAGCCGATTTTCCGGTCGCAGCGCCTGGCGGCGGGCGAACGCGAGAAGCTGGCTGGTCAGTTGTGCGCCGCGTGCAGCCCCTTTCTGCGCGGTCTCCACCAGCCGCTCCAGCCGTTCGTTCCCGGCGACCGCGCGGCCGAGCATCTCCAGGTTGCCGGTGATCACCAGCAGCAGATTATTGAAGTCGTGCGCCATACCGCCGGTCAGTTGACCCACCGCCTCCATCTTCTGCGCCTGGCGCAACACGTCTTCGGCCTGCCGGCGCTCGGCCAGCGCGGCCTCGACGCGGCTTTCCAGCGTTTCATTGAGCTGGCGGAGCTCCGCTTCGGCGCGTCCCCGTTCCAGCGCGATGCCGAGCAGGTTGGCGACGGCTTGGAGGAAGTCGATGTCGTGTTCGGAGAAGCTCCCCGGCTCCTCGCTATCGACTTCCAGCACGCCGTACGGCTTGCCCTCGCCAAGCAGGATCACGTTGGCCGCGCGCACCACGCCGTGTTCCAGCAGCAGTTGCGGAGTGCGGAACCGGCTCTCCGACGTCAGGCTGTTGGAAATGACGGGCTTGCCGGTGTGCAATGCGTAGCCCGCCGGCGATGCCAGGTCGGCCCCGAGCGTCGCATGACCGACGACGCCTTCGTGCCATCCCACTCCGGCGCGCACCAGCAGCCGATTGCGATCGGGCAAATACTCGAGAACCTTGCAGTAGCGCAGTTTGAGGCCGAGCGCGGTCAGCCGCGCCGCCTCTTCCAGCAGTGTATCGGGGCCGACATCGGACAGCGCCCGGCGGCCGATCTCGGCCAGCAGCGCCTGCTGACGCAGGCGCTGCTCTAGTTCGGTGCAATTCTGTTCAGCCGATATGTCGTCGTCTTGCAGCGTCAGGGTTCCGCTTCTCGCGTTCGTCCCGCCGGTTGACGGCCGGCCGGAAAGCTTTCTACACCCGCTTCACGTTCCAGAAGATCACGAACCCGTTGAGGATGCCGCTGATATCGTTCTGATACGAGGTGGGTGAAAACGTCTGCCCAAGTGGCACGTAGGGCACGTCTTGCAACGCCTGCAACTGCAACGCCACGGCGATTTTCTGCTGCGCTTCCAGGTCCGTGGCATCCATCCACTGCTGGCGCAGCGCCTCGATCTTCGGGCTGGTCGGCCAGCCCATCAGCGCGTCCTTGCCGTTGCCGCGCAGGAATACGTGGCCGACCGGATTGGCCTGATCGAGACCGGCCCAGAACGTGTTGAACACGCTCCATCCGCCCTTGTCCGGCGGGTCCATCTTGACCCGGCGCTGCACCACAGTGCCCCAGTCCATCGCCAGATAATCGACGTTGAAGCCACACTTCTTCATCTGGTCGGCGCAGACATCCGCCTCGGCCTTCAGGATCGGGAAATCGGTGGGCGCCAGCAGCAGCACTTTCTCGCCTTTGTAACCGGCTGCGGCGAGCTCCTGCTTCACCGCCGAGTAATCGCGCGGCGAGGTGAACACATCGAGCCCGGCGGTGCTCGCCATCGGCGTGCCGGGGGCGAAGATGCCCGTCGGCACGTGCCAAAGCGACGGATCGGTACCGGCCACCGCCTGCATGAATTGCTGCTGGTCGATCCCCTTGAGCAGAGCGCGCCGGATCGCCGGGTTGTCGAACGGCGGCCACAGCTCGTTCAGCCGCATGCAAGCCATCAGCCCTGTCGGGTCGGTGACCCGCACCTGGCCGGTCTGCTTGAGGATCGGCAGCATGTCGTCGGTGGGGTTCTCCCACCAGTCCATCTCCTTGCTCTGCATCGCCGCCAGCGCGGTGCCCGGATCCTGGATGACGTGCCATTCCACACGATCGAAATTGGCGACCTTCGGCCCGGAGGTCCATTCCGGCGTGCCGCTGTCACGCGGCTTGTAGGCATCGTTGCGGTCGTACACCGCCAGCGAGCCGGTCACCCGCTCCTTGGCATTCCACTTGTACGGGCCGCTGCCCACCATCTCGGTGATCGCCTTGAAGGCATCCGTCTTGGCCAGCCGCTCCGGCATCATGGCGGCAAAATTGCTGCCCGGCTTGCCAAGCGCATCGGGCAGCAGCGCGAACGGCTTCTTCAGGCGAAACACGATCGTCTTGTCGTCCGGCGCCGACAGCTCATCTGTGTAGGACAGCAGCGTCTGCCCGAACGGATCGCGCTTGCCCCAGCGCTGGATGGAGGCGACGCAGTCGCGCGCCAGCACCTTCTCCCCGTCGTGCCAGGCAAGGCCGTCGCGCAGCGTGAGCGTCCATTGTTTGCCGTCGTTGTCAGCGACATGGCCGGCTACCATCTGCGGCTGCGGCTTGTAGGCGTTGTCGATCCCGTACAGCGTATCGAAGATCATGAACCCGTGGTTGCGGGAGACATAGGCAGTGGTCCAGATCGGGTCGAGGATAGTAGGATCCGCCTGAGGAATAAACTTGAGGACCCGACTGTCGGCCCCGCGGGAAACACGCGGTGCGGCGAGGCTCGCGGCTACGGCCGTGGTGCCGGCCAGGAATGTGCGGCGTTTCATAGGGTTCCGGCCTTTTTCGCAGGTTGCGGGCGAATACCGGCAGCGGCGCGCGCCAGCCGGCAAGCATTGCGGTATATGACACCGCCGACGCCCGCCGTCCAATCGGAGACCCAAATGACCCATGCCCTCCTTTGGCCTCTGCTCCTGTCGTTCATCGCCACTATCCCGGCGGCGGCCGGTGCCGCGACGGATCAGTGTGCTTGTGAACCCGAAGGATTTGCCAGCGTCGTCGCTCGGGTGCTGCCCTCCATCGTGAACCTGTCGGTCGTCAAGGTCGAGGCCATGACCCCGAGCGGCGGCGAGGTGGCGGCACGGCGCCTGCGCTTCTTCGGGTCTGGATTTGTCATCGATCCATCCGGCATCATCGTAACCAACCGCCACGTCATTCAGGACGCGGTGCAGATCACCGTAAGCTTCGCCGACAACACCCAGGCGCGCGCCCAGTTGCTCGGGGCTGGCAGCATCGTCGATCTCGCGGTGCTGAAAGTGACAGTGGACCACAAGCTGCCGGTGCTGCGGTTCGCCAACAGCAGCAGCCTGCGGATCGGCGATACGGTGTTGGCGATCGGCAATCCTTACGGGCTGGGCACCTCGGTCAGCCATGGCATCGTCAGCGGACTCAACCGCAACCTGAACGAGACGCCGTTCGACGACGACATCCAGACCGACGCGGCGATCAACCCCGGTAATTCCGGTGGGCCGCTGGTGAACCTGGCCGGCGAGGTGATCGGTGTAGATACCGCGCTTTATACGCAGACCAATGGCGGCGATATCGGCATCGGCTACGCCATTCCGTCGAACGATGTTGCGTTCGTGGTCAAGCACCTGCTCGACCCCAGCCTTCCGCAGCCCGGCTGGATCGGCGTGACTGGCCAGGACGTCACGCCGGACATCGCCAAGGCGTTCGGCCTGCCGCGGGTCGGCGGCGTCATCATCAAGACAGTCGATGCGGACGGCCCGGCGTACCGCGCTGGGTTGCGCCCCGCCGACATTATCCTTTCGGCCAGCGGCGTCGCGCCGTCCGACACAAGAGAGATGCTGCGCTCCATCATCCAGATGGATCCCGGCCAGAGCTTGCAGATTGCCTTCTGGCGTGACCACGCGCAGCAGACCACGGTGGTGACTGTGGGCGCGTGGCCGGACTTGCGTTCGCCGAAAGCCGCCACGATGGCGCAGGCCGGCATGGTCGATTTGGCGTCGTCGCCCGATCTGGGGATGGGCCTGGCGACGATCACGCCGCAGGCGCGGCAGCGCTATAAGCTTTCGCCTTCGCTGAACGGGGTGCTGATCGCGCTGGTTTCAAAAAACACCGAAGCGAGCGAACGCGACGTCCAGCCGGGCGACGTGATCCTGAATGTCGATGGCACGGCGGTTGGCACGCCGGACGAGGTTGAGCAGATCCTCGAGAAGGCGTCCACCGAACAACGCCGCTATCTCGGCTTTCTGATCGCCGCGAAGGATGGGTTCCGGTGGGTGAGCTTCTATACCGGAAGGGAGCCTGGTTGAGCGCGGTGGTCAGGACCGTTTGCAGCAGGGCGAATTGATCGTCAACATGAGCGGCACGCCGCTCAGCGCGCCTGATGACATCTACATCTGGTCCACAAGGCGCGCAGTGGGCATCAGGCCTATCTCCCATTCCCGGTCTCCGGGAAAGACCGGCTGCGCTGTGTGAGCTACTACACCGGGATGAAGGAGCCTGGGTGACCCCGCCCCTTGTCAAGGTGTGCGGAATTCCGCCTTCATGTTGCCCGACCTTGAAAGCGGCACAGAAACACCCGGAGGGGACGATGTTCAATGCGATAAGCCGCCGTGCATTGTTGTCACAGGCAGCGCTGGCCGGCGCCGGGCTTGCGGTGCTTCGCCCTTACGGCGCCGCGGCGGCAACTCCGGCCCTGAAGACGGTTAGTTCCGGCGTGCTGACCGTGGCGATGAACGGCGACATGCCGATGACCAGCATCAAGGACGGCAAGCTGATCGGCACCGATGGCGGGATGATCGATGCAATCGCCGGAAAGCTCGGGCTGCAGGTAAAGCCGTCGCTGATGGAATGGTCTGCAACCATCGAAAGCATCCGCAGCGGTCGCGCCGACATCATGCTGGGCAACATGGGCTGGACGCCGGTGCGGGCGAAAGTGATGCTGTGTACCGACGCGATATATTACGCCGGCACCTTCGCGACCATGAAGAAGGACAATCCGCTTGATAAAGTCTCCATTGCCGACATGAAGGGGCACAGCATAGGCACGGTGACAGGGTTCACCATCGTGCCGGAGATGAAGAAGGTACCCGGCACGACCGACGTGAAACTGTACGATACCTCGGATGCCTGCATCCGCGACGTCACCGCCGGTCGGCTCGATTTCGCAATCCTGGACGCGCCCACCGTCGATTACATGATCCTGCAGAACCCCGGCTGGGGGCTGAAACAGGTACCGGTGGTGCACGACGGTGCGTTCCCGCAGCTTACCAGCAAGCAGCACACGGTGATGGGCCTGAACCAGGACAACCCGGATCTGTTCGATGCGGTGAATGCCGGGGTGAAATGGCTGTGGCGCACCAAGCTGAACGCGAAGATTCTGGCGAAGTACGGCGTCGGCAACCCGGACTATCTGGTGCCGCCGGAACCCAACCCGAGGATCGGCGTGGACCGGGACGCCAACGATAACCCAATCGGCCCCGGCGGGCACAAGGAAAAGGATTTCTCGTCGCTGTTCGCGTGAGCGACGCGCAGCCCCTTGTGCGGATCGTCGATCTGCACAAGCGGTTCGGCTCGCTCGAGGTTCTGAAGGGCATCGACCTCCAGGTTGCTTCCGGCGAGAAGGTGTCCATCATCGGTCCCTCGGGCTCCGGCAAGACCACTCTGCTGCGCTGCATCAATTGGCTCGAACGCCCGAGCAGCGGTCAAATCCTGATCGACGGCCAGCCGATCGGCGAGCGTCTGGCCGGCGTCCGCCGCATAGAC
This sequence comes from uncultured Pseudomonadota bacterium, assembly GCA_963764525.1. Classification (GTDB taxonomy): domain Bacteria; phylum Pseudomonadota; class Alphaproteobacteria; order Acetobacterales; family Acetobacteraceae; genus DATDIC01. The sequence goes on from CAVXTC010000005.1 coordinate 187,249, forward strand.
ATGCGCGACCGCGAACTGGCACGCATGCGCGCGCGCATCGGCATGGTGTTCCAGCGCTTCAACCTGTTTCCGCATTTGACCGCACTGGACAACGTGGCCGTCGGGCCGATCAAGGTGCTCGGCCAATCATCCCAGGAAGCCCGCGCCCAGGCGATGGCGCTGCTCGAGAAGGTCGGGCTGGCGCACAAGCGGGATGTCTATCCGGAGATGCTGTCCGGCGGTCAGCAGCAGCGTGTCGCGATCGCCCGCGCGCTGGCCATGCGGCCGGTGCTGATGCTGTTCGACGAGGCCACATCGGCGCTCGATCCGGAGTTAGTGGGCGAGGTCCTGACCGTCATGCGCCAGCTTGCCGCCGAGGGCATGACCATGATTATCGTCAGCCACGAAATGCAGTTCGCCGAGGACGTGTCGGACCGCGTCGTGTTCATGGACCATGGCGAGATCGTCGAGCAGGGACCGCCGCATGCGATCTTCCGCGCGCCGTCGCACCCGCGTACCCGAGAGTTCCTGCGAGCGGTGATCGACCGGCAGGTGTTCCAGGCCACGCAAGGGTGAAGCACCCAGCATGAATGGACCCTGGGCACGCACCGTCGCGCAGTTCCCGTACCTGATCGACACGTTGCTGCTGGGCGCCGAGATCACGATCATCGTCACGCTGGGCGGGTTTGCAGTCGCTGTCATGTTGGGGCTGCTCGGCGCCCTGCTGCGCACCGCCCGGCTGGCGCCGCTGCGCGCGGTCGGCACGCTGTATGTCGATGTGTTCCGCGCGGTGCCGGTGCTGACGCAGCTTTTCATCATCTATTTCGGGCTGGCGCAGCTCGGCGTGAAGCTGGACCCGATCCCGGCGGCGATTGTCGGCTTCGGTATCAACGGCGGCGCGTATCTGACGGAAGTGTTCCGCGCCGGCATTGAAGCCGTGCATTCCGGGCAGGCCGAAGCGGCGCTGGCGATCGGCATGACGCGCATGCAGGCGCTGCGAATCATCGTGCTGCCTCAGGCGATGCGGGTGATCCTGCCGCCGCTCGGCAATTTCGGCATCGGGCTGCTGAAGGATACCTCGGTCGCCTCCTCCGTCGCCGCGCCGGAGCTGACGTTCCGGGCGCATATGCTGGTCGATCAGACCTATCTCAGCACGCAGATCTACCTGATGGTGGCCGTGCTTTATCTGGCAATGAGCCTGCCGCTGGCGCACCTGGTGCGCCGGCTGGAACGGCGTTCCGCGCGAGGACGGCCGGCATGAGCCTGGACGATCTGCGCGCCTGGATGCCGCAGCTTCTGGTGGCAGCGGGCGGCACGCTGCGGATGACGGCGCTGGCGTACGCTGGTGGCTGTCGTTGCCGGGCTGCTGTTGGCACTGGCGCGACTGTCGCGCCGGCGCCTGCTGGCCGCGGCGGCCGGCTGGTATATCGAGCTGATCCGCGGCACCCCGGCGCTGACCCAATTGTTCCTGATCTATTTCGGTCTCGCTTCGGCGGGGTTCGTGCTGTCGGCATTCACCGCCGCAGTGGTCGGGCTTGGGATGAACTACGCAGCGTACATGGCGGAGGTGTACCGCGCCGGCATTGCCGCGATCCATCGCGGCCAGCGCGAGGCGGCGCTGGCCATCGGCATGACCAACGCGCTGGCGATGCGCAGCATCATCCTGCCGCAGGCGTTCCGCATCATCGTGCCGCCGATGGCCAACTACGCGGTGTCGCTGCTGAAGGACACGTCGGTGGCGTCGCTGATCTCGGCGCCGGAACTGATGCTGCGGGCACGCGATCTCAGCAGCGAGTATTTCATGCCGATGCAGCTCTATCTGCTGGTCGGCGCGAATGTACCTGGTAATGGCGTACCCGCTGGCGAAAGGCGCACGCTATCTGGAACTGCGCCTGGGGCGCGGACGGGTGGCCGGTTGAAGGAGAACGAATGATGATCGACGCGGCGGACTGCGTGGTGATCGGATCGGGCGCGCTGGGCGCGAGCGTCGCGTATCATCTGGCGAGCGGCGGCAAGCAGGTTGCGCTGTTGGACAAACATGCGCTGGGGTCGCAGACCTCGCCGCGCGCGGCGGGGCTGACATCGCAGGCGCGCGGCACCGACCTGATGACAAAGCTGGCCAAACGCGCGGTGCGCAAGATCGAAAGCTTCGAGCAGGACACCGGCGAAAAGCTGGTCTTCTACCAACCGGGCGCCTTGAAGATCGCCCGCACGCCGGAACATGTGGAACAGCTTCGCAGCGAGCTGGAACGCGGAAGGCGGCTTGATACCGGTCTGCAACCGATTTCGCCGGCCGAGGCGCGGGCGATGAATCCGTTCCTTGAAACCACCGGCATCATGGCGGTGAACATCTCGCCGACCGATCTGTACCTGGAGCCATCGCAAATCCCGAACGGCTATGCGAAGGCGGCGCAACGGCTCGGTGTGGCGATGCTGCCGAACACGCTGGTCACCGGGATCGCCGTGCGCAACGGGGCAGTTGCCGGTGTGGAGACCGAGCACGGGTCGATACGCTGCGAAACAGTGGTGGACGCGGCCGGTGCGTGGCTGCGCGCCGTCGCGGCTCTCACCGGCGCGCGCGTGGCCGTCGTGCCGACCCGGCACCAGTTGATGATCACCGAGCCGATCGACGGCGTGCATCCCATGCAGCCGATCACCCGCATCATCGATGCGAATGTCTATGTGCGTCCGGATGAAGGCGGGCTCATGCTCGGCGGCTACGAGGCGGATCCGCTGCAGTTCGATCCCGCCGCGCTGCCGGCGCGTTTCGACATCGCCGACCTGCCGCTTGACCTTGGCGTGCTGCGGGGCCTGGCCGACAGCGTGCGCGACCAGCTTCCGGTGTTCCAGCGCGTGCCGGAGGAAATCGCGCTGCGCGTGCATCGCGGCGGTCTGCCGACGATGACCGCCGATGGGGAGCATACGGTCGGGCCGGTGCCCGGACTGCGTGGGCTGTATGTGGCCGGCGGATGCTGCGTGGGCGGGCTGTCCATCGCTCCGGCGATCGGCGAGGTGCTGGCCGCCTGGATCATCGATGGCGCCCCGCCGATGGACCTGTCGCCCGCTGGCACCCGGGCGCGAAGGCGATCATGGCCGAGGAGGCGCTGAAGGCGGCCTGCCGGCTGCACTACGCGCACCACTACTGGGAGGAGGTGCCGGCGGCGAGACGGTGACCCAGCAACGCCGCGGCACCGCCGGGCTGCCCTTCAGGTACAGGGGAGCTCGACAACACGGTGTCGGAATCCATTGGTGTCCGAGCCACTTTGTAGTAGCGTGCCAGCGGAACTGCCAAGTCGTATCTCACGGTCTTTGGGGATAAGCCATGACCGAGATTCACGTTGGCCCGAATAGACAGCTCTGTAACAATAAGGTCACCATGCAGGAGACAGAGCACCGCGCCATGATCGCCGGGGCCCCTGTAGTCTCGACGCCCTCCGCACAATCAGAGAGGGCCGAGCGGCGACAACTCACGATCATGTTCTGCGACCTGGTCAATTCGGCCAGATTGTCGAGCCAACTCGACCCCGAGGACCTTCGCGACGTGATCGCTGCCTACCAGCAAACGTGTGCGCAGTCGGTCAGACGTTACAACGGCTTTGTCGCCAGGTATGTGGGCGACGGTCTCCTGATCTGTTTTGGCTATCCAGCAGCGCATGAGGACGATGCGGAGCGAGCTGTGCGCGCAGCGCTTGACCTGGTGGATGCCATTCCCAAGCTCAATGAGGACGTGGACCGTTTTATCGACCTGGAGCTTCAGGTGCGCGTTGGCATCGCAACCGGACTGGTCGTTGTCGGTGACGTTTTTGCCGCCGGTGTTCATGACAAGGACGCTGTCGTAGGGGAGGCGGCCAATCTTGCTGCCCGTCTGCAAGAGCTGGCCAGCCCGAACACGGTCATCGTATCGGCCGAGACGAGACGACTGGAGCGGGGCGGTTCAATTATCGCGATTTGGGTACCCGGGATCTGAAGGGCTTTATCAAGCCGATCTCGGTGTATCAGGTTCTTGGCGAGCGACAGGTGACCGCTTGGAGGCGCGGAGCGCGGCCCCGGCTCCGTTCGTTGGTCGGGAGCAGGAGATTCAGGTGCTGCTCGGAGTGCTGGAAGCGCGCGGTGTCCGGCGAAGGTCAAGTCGTGGTCATTTCGGGCGAAGCGGGGATAGGCAAGTCGCGAATAGCGGCGGAGCTGCATGCCCGAATTCTGCGCACCCACCTCGGGCGGCATGCAGATGAAGCATCTCTTTGATTTTTCAGTGCTCGCCATACCACACAAACGCTCCTCTTTATCCGGTGATGAGGCAGTTGGCAGCGCGTGGCGGGGATTGGTCGTTTTGATACGAGTTAAGAGAGTTTCATCAGGCTCGAAGCGATGGTAGGGGCCCGCCCAGAACATCCATCAGACCGTTTCATTATTCGGCGATCTGCTTGGCCTAGAGCCAAGCGAACGCTTCCCGATTCCTGCGGTGGGCCCGGCTGTCAAACGCCGCTTGGTCATAGAGGCGTTGACCGACTGGTGCGCATCCCGTGCGATAGACCGCGGTCGTCATGATCGCCTTCGAGGACGTTCAATGGATAGATCCCACGTCCAGGCGTGTTGCTCGGCACGGCTTGTGCGTTGGGCAATGAGCGCACGGGTCTTGATCGCGATTACGTTGCGAACCGACATCAACAATGGGACGGAAGCGTTCCTCAGGGACGCCGAGGTGATTGCTGCGGACGGGCGGCGCCCTTGCCATGTCGTCGTGTGCGAGATTCGAGAACTGGATGAAGCTGAAGCACGCCAATTGGCGGCGGTGGCGGCGGGCAGGAAACTCTCTCAGTCACAATTCGACGCTGTCCTGGCGAAGTCGGAGGGAGTGCCCCTTTTTGTCGAAGAGCTCGCCAAGGCGGTTGCGAATGGAATGGATTTGCTGCCTGCTCGGGAAAGGGACCAGACGGGGGGCGTTCCGAGCTAACGATCGGAGACGCGACTGATGGCTCAATTGGATCAACTGGGCCGTGCGAAAGAGACCGCACAACACGCTTCCGTAATAGGTCAGGAGTTCCCGGTGGACCTCTTGAGCAGGGTTACAGGAAAGCCTCTTGATGAGTTGCGTCCTGAGTTGAACCTCATGATAAGAGTCCCGAATTGTCGTGCAAAATTCCGGGAACCCAGATTTATATCGTTTCAGGCATGCCTTGATACGCGACACTGCGTATCGATCCTTGTTAAGGAAGAATTGCCGGCAGATGCACGTTCGGATTGCCGAGAAATTCATCCAACCCGCGGCAGAAGCTATTGAGGCGACAGACGATTTGATTGCACAGCACTATTCGCTGGGTGAAGCTCATCTGGACGCAATCATGTATTGGCAAAAAGGTGCAAAGGACGCAATCGGAAGATCAGCGCACGAAGAAGCGTCCGGAATGCTCCGCGCTGCGCTGGCAGATCTTGGAAAACTGCGTGACTTGACGGGACCCGCTTTGGAGCTGGAACTGGTGTTGGCGCTGGCAATGACGCTGCGGTCGGCTCATGGCTACTCGGCTCCCGACGTGGAAGAACTTCTGATAAAGGCGCGTGAGCTTTGCGCTGTTTGTGGGGACACCAACAATCGGTCCAATGTTGAATGGGGGTTGTTCCAGTGCACCATCGTCAAAGGGGATATTGCCGGCGCGCACCAACTGGCAGCCGGTCTCTACCCACATGCCGAACGCCATCCCGATCAGGCAATCGCGAATGCGCATCTGGCGAATGGAATGGTCGCATTAAATTTTGGTGATTTTGTAGGTGCCACGAGGTTTCTCGAAAAAGGCATCAGCGCCAGCTGCATCGAGACGGACCAACCGCATTTCCTAACTCATGGCCAGAGCCCGGGGCTGTTTTGCCTTTCCTATCTGGCTCGCACCCAGTGCTTCCTCGGATACTTGGATCGCGCCAGGGCCACCATCAACCGCGGTCTGCGGTTGCGGCGAATCGGGCGCAAGAACCCGGGCATATTTACGGCTACGTCAACGTCGTCATTCACGCCGTGCGAGTATATCATATGTGCGGTGATCTGGCCTCGGAAAAGCGGCTGGCTCAAGAGGCCTTAGACATCCTCGACGCAATCATTTCGCGTATTATGAGGCATTGGGTTCTTGTCACGTCGGTTGGGTCATTGGCGCCGAGGGGTCTCTGTCCGAGGGGATTGTTAAGATGGTCGAGGGGCTGGCCGCTTTGGCACAGACTGGCACTGAGCTGGCGCTTCCTGGCTTTTATGTGCTGCTTGCCCAGCTATATCTCCGCGCCGGTCGCTTTGGCGAAGCGAGCGAGGCACTCCAAAGAGCTGTTGAGCCAAGAAGCCATGGTACTCGAGTTTGGGATGCCGACATCGAAAGAGTGCGAGGTGATCTGTATTCATCGAGAGCCAAACCCGATTGGGATGATGCCGAAAATGCATACCGATCAAGCCTGGCCATTGCACGTCGGCAAGGGCTTATTGAGGTTCAAGGCGGGATTGAGCTTGGCCCGTTTGCTGCAAAGTCGCGACCGTCCGGAAGAGGCTTATGACGTGCTTAAGCTGGGCTTAGAACTGCTGCATGAGGGATTTGACATCCAAGCAGTGCATGATGCTCAGGGAGTGCTGAAGGGACTTGCCAGGGCGGACGTCCGGTAAGCCTAAGGAGCCTGCATGCTCGCAGGGTTGGCAATGCATCGAGGAGGGGACGGATAAAATGGGTGCTCACTTACCCGGCAACGTATCGTGCGCCAAGGGGCCGGTTCCCTATTGTTTGGACGAACTGTCAAAGCGGCGGGGGGCACGCGCTCGGCTGCAGAGACTTAGCGAAGCAGTCGCGTCGCTTGCTCCCACTTACCAGGGACTTCGAGACGGTATTCGATACCCATTTGATGTCGTATATCCTTACGGAACCCCATGTCAGGGAGAGAGTTGTTGTGCATCTGAGGAATTATTGGTTCGATGCCAATTCGTCTGAGACATACTTCCCGCATCAAAGAGTGGCTCGGATATACGCCGAGGGAGTGCTCAAGGCCCTGGAATTGTCCCTGAAGGGGAGGCGGATCGTCCCGATCAATGCTTGGTGGGTCGTTGATGCGCCAGAAGTGAAGATGCTGACGTTAGCGGACGTTGATGACCAGAGCGTGACTGTGGGGGGGCGGGTGACGCTGTTGATTCTGACGCCTAGACCGAAAGGCGAAGGCGAAAGCCGCACCCCAATCTTGGGCAACACCGCCCAGGCGTGGGTATCGGAGCAACAAGGAGCCGAGACCGCAACATTCAAAATCAATGAGCTACGGTGGGGATTGTCACGATGACCCGGGTTGGCGGCCGGGACAGACTGCCGGTGTGAGGCCGCCATCCTTGGCAGACGCGCCAGGCCCATTCGATACATGCCTCTGCGGTCTGTCTCAAGAAGAAAGGATACCGCAGAGGGAGCTGAAGTCGATATGCCCGGTATGCGGTTAGATTCCGTTTCCGCGGGATCGATCCAGCCGATATTACCGTCGGTCCGGCGGTACACCACGTTCAACTCGCCGGTGGTGCTGTTGCGGAACATCATCACCTGCTGGTCGGCAAGGTCCATCCGCATCACCGCCTCGCCGACGGACAGCAGGCTGATCTCGGCCGGTTGCTCGGCGATCACGGTGGCATAGGCGTCGATGCCGCATCGGCGTCGCCGGCGGCGCTCCGGCGCGGCGCTGTCCGCCTCGCGCAGCACATATTGCCGCGCCGCCTCGGGGCGCTCGCGGTTGGCGATGTCGCGGGCGTGATCGCTGACGCGCCGGCGGTAGCGGCGCAGCCGTTTGGCGATGTGCTCGGCGGCGTCGTCGAAGGCGCTGTTGGCATCCGCCGCCTCGCCCTCCCCGCGCAGGCGCAGGCCGCGCCCGGCATGCAGGTTGATGTCGCAGGTGAAGAAACTTCGCGCCCGGCCGAAGGTGACCTGGGCCTCCAGCGCGTGATCGAAATATTTGCCGGCGATTCCCTCCAGATGCTTGGAAACGCGGACGCGCAACGCGTCGGACAGCTCCACCTGCTTGCCGGAAACGTTGATCTCCATCCTGCCTCTCTCCCCCGCTGGCACGCCGCCGGACCGGCCCGCAGCGCCCGCCAAGACCGGGGGGCGTGTCAGGCCGGCACGGCCTTTTCCCGCTTGCGCTGCACGGAGTTGGGGATGCGCAGCGCTTCCCGGTATTTGGCCACGGTCCGCCGGGCGATGTCCACGCCCTCGCGCTGAAGCGCGGCAACGATCGCGTCATCGGACAGGATTTCGTCGGGATTTTCCCCGCCGATCAGCGTACGGATTCGATGTCGTACGGTCTCCGCGCTGTGGGCGCCGCCATCCATGCCGGGGATCGCGGTGGTGAAGAAATATTTGAGCTCGAATGTACCGCGCGGGGTCGCGATGTACTTGTTGGAGGTCACGCGGCTGATCGGTACTTTCATGCATCTCCACCGCCTCGGCGATGTCGCGCAGGATCAACGGTCGCAGGTACTCGATGCCGTGGCGCATGAACCCGTCCTGCTGGCGAACGATCTCGGCGGCCACTTTCAAAATCGTCTGAGTGCGCTGCTGCAGCGACTTCACCAGCCAGTTGGCGACCGCCAGCCGCTCCGCCAGGAACACCCGCGCCTCCTTGGCGGCGGCCGGTGCGATGCGGGCGTAGAAGTGCTGGTTCACCAGCACGCGGGGCAGCGTCTCGGGATTCAGTTCCAGCGTCCAGCCGCCATCCGGGGAGCCGCGCATCAGGACGTCGGGGATGACCACCTGGCTCGGCGTGCCGTCGTCGCGCCATCCCGGCTTGGGATCAAGCGCGCGCAGTTCGGCGATCATGCCGACGAGGTCCTCGGCATCGACGCCGCAGACAGTCATCAGTCGCCGCGTGTCGCGGCGGGCCAGCAGGTCCAGGTTGTCCAGCAGGGCAACCATTGCCGGGTCCAGCCGGTTGCGCTCGGCCAGTTGGGCGGCCAGGCATTCCCGCAGGTCGCGCGCAAACAGGCCGGTCGGGTCGAAGCGCATCATCCGCGCCCGCACCGCTTCGACGCGCGCCAGCGACACCCCCATGGCATCGGCGACTGCCGCCGGATCGGCGGTGAGCCGGCCGGCGGGACACAGCAGAGCGATCAGGTGCGCCCCGATCAGCCGGTCGGCGGGGTCCGGAAAGCCGAGGCGAAGCTGTTCGCCCAGATGCTCGTGCAACGGCCGCCGCGGCTCGGCAATGTCCTCGATTCCGTGCTCGCCGTCGGCGAAATCCTGCGCGCCGCCGCGCCGGTCGTAGGGTAGCGAGGCACCGTCGGACGGCGCCGCCGGGGTCATAGGTCTCGCCATGATCAGCATCGAGCGGGGCGGCAGCCGGCTCCGGCAACGTGTCGGAGCCGGCGTGATCGGCGGAATCGGCCGCGGTCTCGCGCCGATCGGGCAGTTGGTCGGGCGCCGCACGTTCGGGCGGCAGGGCGTCGGCTTCGGCGCGCTCGAGCAGCGGGTTGCGCTCCAGCTCCTCCTCGATGAAGGCGGCGACCTCCTGGTTGGTGAACTGCAGCAGCTTGATCGCCTGCCGCAGTTGCGGCGTCATGACCAGCGACTGGCCCTGGCGGAACTCGAGACGCGGGCCGATGGCCATCGCCGCCGTCCGTTTCCTTACAGGCTGAACCGCTCGCCGAGATAGACGCGGCGTACGTCGGCGTGCGCCACCACCTCCTGCGGGCGGCCCTCCATCAGCACCTGGCCATCATGCATGATGTAGGCGCGGTCGATGATCTCCAGCGTCTCGCGCACATTGTGGTCGGTGATCAGCACGCCGATGCCGCGATGCTTGAGATGCGAGACCAGGTCGCGGATCTCGCCCACCGCGATCGGGTCGATGCCGGCCAGCGGCTCATCCAGCAGGATGTAGGCGGGCTGGGTGGCCAGCGCGCGGGCGATCTCGACGCGCCGACGTTCGCCGCCGGACAGCGCCAGCGCCGGCGTGCGGCGCAAATGGCTGATGCCGAACTCGGCCAGCAGCTCGTCCAGCATCAGGTCGCGCCGGTCGGCGTCCGGCTCTACCACCTCAAGCGCCGCCATGACGTTCTGCTCGACGTTCAGGCCGCGGAACACGCTGGCTTCCTGCGGCAGGTAGCCGATTCCCAGCCGGGCGCGGCGATACATCGGCAGCAGCGTGATATCGGCGCCATCCAGGCTGATCGCGCCGGTGTCGGGACGGATCAGGCCGATGATCATGTAGAAGGTCGTGGTTTTGCCGGCGCCGTTGGGACCGAGCAGCCCGACCGCCTCGCCGCGCCGCAGCGTGATCGAGACGTTCCGTACCACCGGCCGCTTCTTGTACGTCTTGCCGACGCCGGCCGCCGCCAGGCCGGTGCCTCCGGCGACCATGCGGAACGGGGCGTTCACTTCTTGCCTGCTCGCGGCGCGGTGGGCGCCGTCAGTCCCTGGCTGGTGGTATCGTTCGGCACGATCAATCCTTTCACACGGCCCGCATTGTCGGACAGCAAGCGAGAGATTCCGGTCTTCAGGTTCACCTCGGCCTTGGCGCCGGCGAGCTGGTTCTGGCCGCGGGTGATGTGCACGTCGCCGACCAGCAGCGCGATCCCGGTCTCCGGCACGTAAATGCCGCGATCGCCGGTGACGATGTCGGTCGGCGTGCGGACCGAGACGTGGCCGAACGCCTCCACTTTTTGCAGCTTGCCGGACGCGGCGAGCGCGTCATCGCCGGCCGCGGCGGGTTTGGCAGCCGCGGCGGTCGGCGTCTGCCCCTGTCCTTCTCCCGGTTGGGCGGCATCCGGGATGGTATAGGCGACCAACACGTCGGCGGCGACCCGGCGCGCGTCCTTGGTGACGAGCACCGCATTGCCGCGGGCCACTGCCATGTGCTTCTGCGACCAGTATTCCAGGTCGTCCCGCGCGGTGAGCACGTCGTTCGGCGTGGTGAGCTTCAGGTCGCGACCGGTCATCACCATCACGGCCCGGTCGAGGTCGTAGATCGCCCGGTCGCCCTGCGCGCGGTCGGTCGGGGTAGAGATCACCACATGGCCTTCCGCTTCGACGCGGTAGATCTCGTTGCTCGAACTGTCGTCCTCGCCCGGGATGCCGGTCTGCCCGGCCGACGGGGCCGCCGGCGCGGCGCCCGGGGTCGCCGGCGCGGCGCCCGGGGTCGCGGTGGCTTTCTTGCGGTAATACGCGATCAGCCGGTCGGCAGTGACGGTGGCGTTCTGGCGCACCGCCCTGGCGTCGCCGCTGGCAATCACCTCGTGCTGGTTCTGCAGCCACTCGATGCCGGATTGCGCGGTGATGTCGATCGGGCCGCCATGCGACAGATCGATGCCTTGCGCCACCGCCGGCGCCCCCGGCACCAGCACAGCCATCAGCACGGCAGGCAGCCAAGCCGGCTTCATTGAGCTGTCGCTCCATTCAACAGCAGATGCGCCGGGCCGGCGAACTGCACCTCCTCGCCCTTGTCGGTCAGGGTGAATCCGCCTTTCGCGTCGAGCCGGCCGAACGGCCCCTCGGCATGCACCGGCTCGGACCCGGCGGCGGCGCCCTGCTTCAGGTCGATCGCGGCGCTCTCGGTGAGCAGGGTCGTGCCGTCGTCGCGATACAGCATCACGTGGTGGGACAGGTCGAGCGCATTGTCCTGCTGGCGATACACGCCGGCATCGGATTGCAGCATGAGCCAGGCGCCGTTCTGCAGCGTGGTGTCGCCTTTCGGGCTGGTCAGGTTGATCCGGTTCGGCCCGAGCTGGGTCGCGGTGGCGGCGGTTACCGTGTACGGCCGGCCGTGGTCGTCGATGCCATGATAGCTCGCATCGATCACCGTGTCCCCGGCGATGTCGCCTATCACCTCGCGCAGGCTCATCCGCGCATCGGCGGTGGTCCGCCTGATCTCAGGCCAGAGCGCCATGGTGCTGAGCAAGGCCAGCGCCAGAGCCGGCAGCAACAGCTTGATCAGCATGATCGTCAGCCGCCGCCGGGCGAGGCGGCCCGGCGTTGGCGGCCGGCGCAATCGGGTCACGGCCGAGCCGACGATGCGCTGTTCAGTGCGGCGCGTCCCGGTCAGAGGGGCGACGGCCATCAGACCGCACCAGCCCGCAGCAGGTCGTGCACGTGCAGGATGCCGATCGGCCGGCCTGCCGGATCGACAACGAACAGGCTGGTGATCGGCCGCGCTCGGGCGTTCATTGTGTGCAGCGCTTCCTCGGCGAGCGCGTCGGGGGCGATCGTGCGGGGCGAGGGGGTCATGATGTCGGCCACCAGCCGGCCCAGCAGGTCCGGTCCCATATGACGGCGCAGATCGCCGTCGGTGACGATGCCGGCCAGCCTGCCGTTCGCATCGGTGACACCCAGGCAGCCGAATTGCTTTTCAGTGATCAGCAGCAGGGCGTGGTGCATCGGCATGTCCGGCGGGCCGAGCGGCATGGCGTCGCCGGCGTGCATCAGCTCGCGCACCCGCCGGAGCCGGGCGCCGAGCCGGCCGCCGGGATGGAAGCGGCGGAAATCGGCGGCGGTGAAACCGCGGCGGGTCAGCAGCGCAACCCCCAGGGCATCGCCCAGCGCCATCTGCATGATCGTGCTGGTGGTGGGGGCCAGTCCCATTGGGCAGGCCTCGGCGGCTTCCGGCAACAGCAGCACGAGATCGGCGGCCTGCGCCAGCGCCGAACCGGCGCAGGCGGTGATTGCCACCAGCGGCAGGGCGAAGCGGCGCGCATGGGCGACAAGATCGGCCAACTCGGGCGTTTCGCCAGAGTTGGACAGCGCCAGGACGGCATCGCCGGCCACGATCATGCCGAGGTCGCCATGCGACGCCTCGGCCGGATGGACGAACAGCGCCGGCGTGCCGGTGGAGGCCAGGGTGGCAGCGATCTTGCGGGCGACGTGGCCGGACTTGCCCATGCCCGACACCACGACACGGCCGGAGGCGGTCGCGAGCAGATCGACCGCGCGGGTGAAGGCATCGTCGAGGCTGGCGGCCAGCGCCCGCAGAGCGGCGGCTTCGGTGCCCAGCACGGTACGGGCGACGTCGAGATCAGCGCGGGCGAAGGCGACAGCGGCGGTCATGGCGGGTCCGGCGAATCCTCTGCGATGCCGGGTCTGTATGGTGCAGTGCGCCGCTGCGGGTCAACCGTTGGGGACAAGAATCATGCCAGCGACTGCCAGCGTGTGCGGCACCATACGCCGAAATCCAGCGGTGGCCGGGCGATACAAACCCGCCAGCCGGTCAGCGCATCGCACGCCGTGCCGCTGGCGCGGCTGGCCGGTGCAGACCCTCCGCTCTCACCGACTGCGGGATCGGGGGGTCAGCCGCGTCTATCCCCGGCGGAACAGCGTCGCCAACTCGGCCGGGGTGAAGCGCAGCACAGTGGGCCGGCCGTGGCTGCAGGTGGCAGCGCGCGGCGTCGCCTCCATCCGGCGCAGCAGCGCGTCCATCTCGGCCGGGGCGAGCCGCCGTCCGGCGCGGATCGAGCCGTGGCAGGCCATGCGGGCGATCACCGCGTCCAGTCGCGCGGTCAGCGCCATCGCCTCGTCCAACTCGGCCAGCTCGTCGGCCAGATCACGGATCAGCGGGGCCGGCTCCGGCGCGCCAAGCGCGGCCGGAAGGGCGCGGACCAGCACGGCGCCGGGGCCGAACGCTTCGATCTCCAGCCCAAGCCGCGCGAGGTCGCCGGCCCGGGCGAGCAAGCGTGCCGCGTCACCCGAGGCCAGTTCGACCACCGCCGGGACCAGCAAAGCCTGGCTGCGCACGCCATCGGCCAGCATCTGTTCGCGCAGCGCCTCGTGCGTCAGGCGTTCATGCGCAGCGTGCTGATCCACCAGGATCAGGCTGCCGTCGCCAGCGACCGCGACGATGTATGTGTCCTGCACCTGGCCGAGGGCGGCGCCGAGCGGGAAACCGTCGCCGTCCTGCATCGCCTGGTCGGCGCGGGAGATCGTGGCGGCGCTGGGGGCGGCCACCAGCGGCAATTGCGCCTCCGCCATCCCGGCCAGGGACCAGGGTCCCGGCCAGGGATGTTCCGGGCAAGGAAGCGGGGCGCCAGGAAGTCGTGGACCGCGATGGCCACATCGCCAGCGCCGGGCGCGGTGGCGGGACCGTGCTGCCGGCGCCCGCCGCCAGCGCGCGGCTGAGCGCGCCGATGACCAGTCCCCGCACCGCGCCGGGGTCGCGGAAGCGCAGCTCGGCCTTGGCCGGGTGGACGTTGACGTCCAGTTCGTCCGGCGGCAGGTCGAGCCAGAGCGCCACGACCGGGTGGCGGCCGACGGCGATCATGTCGCGGTACGCCACGCGCACCGCGGTCTTCAGCACCGGATCGGCGACCGGGCGGCCGTTGACGGTCAGTGCCTGGGACGCGGCGGTGGCGCGGGTGACCGCCGGCGAGCCAGCGAAGCCGGCCAGATGCAGCAGGCCACGCTGTTCATCGATCGGCAGCAGGGCGGCGGCGGCTTCCGGGCCGAGCAGCGCGGCGGCGCGGGCAGCCCGGTCCTGCGCCGGCAAGTCGAACACCGTGCGGCCGTCGGTCTCGAGCCGCAGCGCCACGCCGGGGGCAGCGAGCGCCAGCCGGCGCAGGACTGCTTCGGCATGGTCGGCCTCGCTGCGCGGCTGCTTGAGGAATTTCCGTCGCGCCGGCGTGGCGAAGAACAGGTCGCGCACCACCACGCGGGTGCCCGGCGGCCCCGATGCGGGCGCGACGGTCGAGACCGCACCCCCCTCGACGCTGATCGTATGGGCGTGCGCGGCGCCGGCCGTGCGGGAGTTATGGGGCGGGAGGTAATGGAAAGTCGCGCCGCGGCGCCGATCGAGGGCAGTGCCTCGCCGCGGAAGCCGAGCGTGGCGATGCGCACGAGATCGTCGTTGGGGAGCTTGGAGGTGGCATGGCGTTGCACCGCCAGCACCAATTCCTCGGCGGTCATGCCGCATCCATCATCGGTGATGTCGATACGGTCGATGCCGCCGCCGTCGAGTGCCACGCCGATGCGGCGCGCGCCTGCATCGAGCGCGTTCTCCACCAGTTCTTTCACCGCCGCGGCCGGCCGCTCGATCACCTCGCCGGCGGCGATGCGGTTGACGATCAGCTCGGGCAGCAGCCGGATGGCGGGCATCAGGGGGGCGGCGGGCGGTGGCGCATGGCGGATGCATAGCACGGCGGAGGCACGGGCTGCATCCGGCACCTGGTGGGCGGGTGCGCTGACCGGGCCGGCTGGTTTCGGCCGCGGGGAATCTGGTCCTTCCGCCGGCGAAGCAAGCAAGGGCACAGCCTGATCTGCCCGTGCATGCCCGCCATTCCCGCGCACGCCCGTCATTCCTGCGAAAGCGGGAACCCGGGCGAGCTGCACCGACCCGCCGGCAGCCTGGCACCCCGCCACCGCCTTCGCGGGTGCCAGCTTCGCGGGAATGGTGGTCGGAAAGTCATCCCTTGTATCGAGACATGGGCAGTCGTGCCCGTGTGAATTTGCATGGGCAAATCTGCATGGGTGGATTTCCAGGGGCGACAACACACGGGTGAAAAGACACCCAACCTCTCGATCAGGGAGATTCGCCGCGGAATGGCGATGTACATCGGGACTCGTCGGATTGCCCCGATGTACATCCGGCGCTTACCGGTTGTTAATGGCTGGCGGTGCCGCGAGAGCGTTTGGCCGGTGCGGATCGTTCCGGCAGGAGGCTATAGGGCGCGGTGCAGGGTGACGGTTCGGCCGCCCTGGTGCTGGGTGACGAAGCCCATTCGGGCGAGTGCGGCGAGGACGGCATCGACCTGCGGGGCGGATGCGGCGGCCCTGACGGAAGCCGGCAATCAGCGCGGTCCTTGCGGTCTGGCCCTTGGTGGTTGCCAACGCAACCATAATGGCGGCGGTTTGCGCGACGTTGTCGGTCGGGAACAGCGGCTTCGGACCGGACGGCGGGGCGGCTTGCGGCTGCCGCGCGCCGCCGCCGGTCGGGCGGAGTTCGGTTTTTTCGGTGGTCGAGCCGAAGCGGGGGATTTGGTCGCCGGGGCGCAGCCAGCGCAGGTGTCCGTCGGCTTGCTCCGTGGCGCGTTCGTGGTTGAGGGCGACCCGGCGGGTGAGGATTTCGTTGTCATTGACGGGCATGGCCGACCGTATGTGGACCACGGTTCCGACCATGGGGTGATTGCGGCTTTGCGAGTGGGGTGTGGAGTTCCGCTTGCGCGCACGGGGGCTGGCCGGCGTGGAATGGTCGAAGGCGAGAGCGCTGTCGTCGGCCAACAGGAACGGCGCTTCAACGGCTCTTCGATTCGATACGTGAGCTGTTGCAGCCTGCAACGTTGTCGCTGACGCGCGGTGACCCGGGGCGCGCAGGGCGAATGGCCGGTGAACAACCGGCGTGATCCGCATGCCTGCGCAACCAGCAAGCAAGCAAGTCAGTCTGACCACGGAGACACGGAGGCGGACATTTCTATTTTGCCAAAGGCGGACATTCTAACATTGCGCGTACAGCGTACTGTCCGTGCCCGTTTGAAAAGACACTTTTTTCCCCGTTAGAAATGTCGCAGCGGGCAAAGTAGAGATGGCATCCCATTCCCCACCAGGGCAGCTTTCCAGTTCGGTTGAGGCGCCTGCTTTCCCGTCCCGGCCTGACAACAGCAGGGCCGCGGCGCGCAGCGGAGGGGATGGGAGGAGCGGAGCCACCCGGAGCCACGCGCAGCGCCCACTTCGGCGCGAGCATGGCGAGGACGGCTCAGCACCGGACCTTCCCCGCAGCGAGCACCGTGGCACGCTCGGCTCAGGCCGGAGGAACAGGCGGCGGGCGTGGTTCGCGCCGTCAGGGTTCAGCTGCCGCCTCGCGTTCTGCCGCCACCGCAGCCGCGATCTGGCGGGATGGCCGTCCCTTTGTCGGCTTCCCCGGTGCTTCCAGGTTGTTCGGCGGCCGCTGCCGCGCCGGGTGATAGCGACGCCGGTGCGGCTGGTAGCTGTCCTGGTGCTGCTTCACCATCGCCAGCGCCGCACCAAGCCGCTTGTTTTCCACGATCTCACCAGGTTCCACGGTCTGGATCTTGTCGAACTTCCGAAACGGCAACGAAACCCCTTCGGTACTGAATGATGAACCGGCCGTCCGGATAGTTCACGACATCAACCGTCTTGCGCGCCAGACTGCGGGCAAGCGGCGTCGCATCCAGCATGAGCATCATGCGGTCATAATGCAGGGTCAGGTTCTTCGTGACCGTGCGTTCCTCCCGCCAGGCGAGAACCTCGCTCAGGTCGTCCGCCTCGGTCAGCTTCCGATGCAGGTCTTTGGCGTTCTCTGGATCGCGCCCAAACCGCGTGTTGTACTCGGCCATGAATGCCACCACCCAGGTGTTCGCCGCCTCGATCGTCGAAATGCCGGCAAGTCGCAACTCCTTCACCAGCCGATCCTGCAACGTGCCAAACGCGCGCTCGACGCGGCCCTTCGCCTGCGGGCTGTTGGCGCAGATGATGTCGATATTCAGCTCCGACAGCGCCCGGCCGAATTGCGTGACGCGGTCGCCGCCGATCGCGTCTTTGGCGTTGACGCGAAAGATGCCGTGCTTGTCGCTGTAGAACGCGACTGGCTTGCCGTGCGTCTCCAGGTAGTCCTTCGTCGCGCGGAAGTAATCGAACGCGGACTTGGAGGTGACGAACCGCAGCCGCATCAATCGGCTGGTCGCGTCGTCGACAAACGCCAGCAGAGTGCACATCTCGCCGCGATCCTCGAACCAACGATGTTCGGAACCGTCGATCTGCACCAGTTCGCCCAGACATTCGCGTCGTCGTCGCGGCTGATGCGGGGAGGGCAGTTTGTGGCGGCGATCGATCCATAGCCTATCTGCCATCATCCATTGCCGCAGCGTCTCGACGCCGATCCGCAGACCGTGACGCTCAATCAGTTTTTCCGCGGCCAGGGTGGGCCCGAAGTCGACGTAACGTTCCCGCACGAGGCTCAGCACCGTGGCCCGGAAGCTCTCGCCACGCTTGCGGTTGCTCGGCCGACCGCGTTGGCGCGACGCCAAACCGGCTGGGCCATCCGCCGAAAATGCCCGGCGGAGGCGGTAAATCTGACGCCGACCCAGCCTCGTCAACGTCGCCGCGGCATCAACCGTCAGCCGGCCATCTGCGAGCTCGATCATCACACGCAGCCGGGTCAGTTCCCGATCGCTCATCCGGATCACCGCCGCCACCGCACGTCACCCCGAACGTTCCGACGGCAGTGTGCCTCAGCGACATTTCTATCGGGGACGCGTGTGACGTTTCTATCGGGGGCTCACAACGTAAAATCGCATAAGATTGAAATATGGAAAGTCGGCCAAGGTCACGGGCGCGGTCCGTGCAGCTTGCGGCGCGGCACCGGCTTGACCTTGATCTCGCCTTCATGCTGTCGGGCCTGCGCGAGGTCGTAGGCCACCTGAACGCGCAACCACGTCTCCGCATCACCACCAAACGCCTTGCCGAGACGGATTGCCATGTCAGCCGAAATCCCGCTCTTGCCGTTCACAAGATTGTTGAGAGTTTGCCGAGTTACGTCCAAAAACTCCGCCGCTTCGGTGATGGTCAGGCCGAGGGGTTCTATGCAGTCGTGCCGCACGGAAAGGCCGGGATGGGGTGGGTTCTTCATTGGCATTTTGGGTGCTCCTGTGTTCGCTAGTGGTAATCGACTAAATCAACGTCGCGTGGTCGTCGCCTATGCTCGAAGCGGAAGATAATTCGCCAGTTGGCGCGCACCGTGATGCCCCAATAACCGGCAAGCTCACCTTTCAACGGGTGCAACCGGAAGCCCGGAAGATCGAGTTGTTCCGGGCGTGTCGCTTCATCGAGCCGGGCCAGCATGCGCGCGATTTTGTCGGCGTGCTGCGGGTTAAGCTCGCGACGGTCGTCATCTTCGTAAAGGCGTCTCAAGCCGCGATGTCGGAACCGTCGAATCATCACCAATGCATATAGTGACAATTGGCGCTTGTCAAGCCTTTTTCTGCCGCAGAACGGCTTTGTGGAAAGTCGCGCCGCCCAAGCTTTATCGTGTGCGGTTGCCCTTCGGCCGACGGTAGCAATCCTCGTCGATGCCGTTGAACGGCCCGTGCGCCCATATTTGAAACCGCCCTCTTTGTAGACCGGATTGCCGGACACCTCGATCTCCATGCAAAATTCGGCTCGATGCCTCGGTGTCTTGGCGAAAATGTCGCTGTAATCTACCCACCCCCAGATATACGCGTGTGCCTCACCGGCTCGCAACTTTTGAAGTGTCTCAATTGGAATCCGAAGACTGCTGCCTTCCATCACAGCGGCCGGGCCGATGATGGCGCGGTCCGCCGTCCCGTAATCAGGAAAATCGAAATCCGCCGGAAGTTCCCCGGCATTAGCGCCAACCCATGTGTTGATGCAGCTTTCAGCCGCTTTGGTCGGTGTGGTGCCGCTATTCTTCCACAATGGGTGTAAATACCCATTCAATAATCTCCTCTGCCTCTTTTCTCGCCACCCAATGAGAATTGATCCTCTCGCAGAAAATGAAAGCTCGGTCCGTGCTAACCATAGCGTCTCGGACAGCGTGGACTTGCTTTTTTCCGATACAATACGTCAAAATGCCCGCGAACAGCGCAAGTGCGCCCGTGATGATCGTCTGCCAGTCGTAGAGCAGCTTCCAAAAGCCTGTGTAGTCCGTCACGCCATAAGCCTCGAAGTCGTCACCCGCCCGACATTCGCTACGAGAGTTCGCTCAAGCAAAATGCCGCGCGTTCCCTGATCCACTCCTGCCGGATACGAAGATAGTTCGCAAGCTCACCGAGGGTCACGATGTCAATCAGCAATCGCCGTGCGCCATATTCCTTGGAATTGTAGTTGAAGACGTATGGCACATGAGTTGTCGGCGCGATTTCGAGTTCCGCTGCATTGGAAACCTTTGCCTCGAATAGCTTGCCATCGACCACAATGAGTCCGTGAACGATGCCGATCTCGTAAGTGCGCACGTCCTTATCGTCGCGCAGATTGACGTTGTTGCGCTGGCGGAAAAATGCCGTAATGTCTGCCGAGGCTTTGAATGATGATACGAACGCCGAAAAATTCGGCGCGATGGTTCTATCTTCCGGATGCTTGTCGTTTGGCTTCTTCGGCGCGCCGTCGTGCGATGGCTTCTGGTAAGCCTGATACGACACGCGCCCAAAGCGTTGACTGCTCCTGACGGGATGGTTCGCGTAAAGATGCTTGAACCAGATTTCCTGAATGTGCAGTCGGACAAGGCTGGTTTCAAAGAGTGTCTCAATCTCGTCATATTGCGTCAAAGGCGACGTGAACACTATCCACGGTTTGCTGGTGGCTTTTTTGACTTCGACCGAAAGGCCGAGGCGAACTGTTACCGCCTTTTTGGGACTGCTTTCTGTGTGGTGATAGATCGCCAGAAGGTCGATCTCTCGCCCTTTGTTTTCGTCGCGGTCAAGAAAATACGAGTGATCGATGTCCGCCAACCGGCCTTATCGAAAATGCCAGTCGCAATCATCTCTGTGACGTAGCCCGTCTTCGCGATATCTGCGCGAAGATTTTTATTTCGTTGTTCTCGTCGGGTGTGTCGCCAATGGTCATATCGTTCATGGTAACCTCGAAATCGTCGCGTGGTGGACGGCATAGCTGCGCGCGATTTCTCCACCGGCTTGCCATTGTCCCGACGCTTGATCGCCTCGCGCTGCTCGTGCGGGGTGAGCTTCGGTTTCCGCCCCATCTTCACCCCACGGGCCACGGCTCGCGCCCTGCCTTCCCCGGTGCGTGCCCGGATGAGGTCACGCTCGAACTCTGCCAGCCCGCCTAACACGGTCAGCATGAGCCGCCCGTGCGATGTGGTGGTGTCAGCCCATGTGTCGCCCAAGGACCGGAATCGGCCTTCTTGGTGGTGATGATGGCGAGGGTGTTCAGCAGGTCGCGGGTTGATCGCGCCAGCCGGTCGAGCCGCGTCACCGTCAGCACGTCGCCGGGTTCAAGCTGGTCGAGCAAGCGGCGAAGCTGCGCGCGGTCGGTCTTGGCTCCGCTCGCCACTTCGCGGAACACCTTCTTGCATCCGGCCTTGATCAGTTGCCGCACTTGGGCGTCAACGCTCTGGCCGTCCGTCGATACCCGCGCGTAGCCGTATTTCATGGCGGGATTTTGCACCGGAATTACGCGACAGGAAAGCTCAATCTTTTCAGATGATCCTACCTTTGGTGCGTAAATCTTGCAGACTGTGCGAAAACTCCAAGCCGTAACGGCAACGAGCATCTTTCGAATTGTACGATCTTCTCCCGCGAAATGGACTTGCAGGCCGGGGGCTGTCGGTGAATTTGATCTCGCGCGTCGTCTGTGCGCTTCCGCGTTTTCACACAGTCTGCTTGACTTTCGCATCGAAAGACACGGGGCGGCCCTCGCCAGACTCGGTCGTGGACGGCCCGCACCTGAAGCCGTAGCGGTTGCTACAGGGGAGGGGGGCACCCCCTCCGTCACCCACGCCCACTGGGTCGTCTGTCAGCGCGGGACGGAGGCTCGAATTGTGGGGTACGCTGTTTCGTATGCACATCGAGTTCCGCAAGGCGTTTTACCAGCGCCGCCATGATCGCGGCATGCACCGCCGGTTCCGCCGCATCGGCGTCGATCAGCACGCAGCGCGCCGGTTCGGCGCCGGCGATGGCGCGGAAGCCGGCGGTGACGCGCGCATGGAATGCCGCGTCCATCGCCTCGTAGCGGTCGGCGCCGACCCCGCGGCTGGCCAGACGCTCCGCCGCCACCGGTGGCGATACATCGAGCACGAAGGTAACATCCGGCACGATCCCGGGCAGCTCGCCGAGCGTCGCGATGGTGGCGCGATCGATGCCCTGGCCGTAACCCTGATAGGCCATGGTGGAATTGGCGAAGCGGTCGCACACCACCCAGGTTCCGGCCGCCAGCGCCGGGCGGATGGTGCGTTCGACGTGCTCGGCGCGGGCGGCGACGTGCAACAGCGTCTCGGCCAGCGGCGACCACGCCAGGTCACGATCCAGCAGCAGCGCGCGCAGCCGTTCGGCGCCGGGAGATCCGCCGGGCTCGCGGGTGTGCAGCACCGGCAGGCCGCGCCCGGCCAGCGCCTCGGTCAGCAGCTTCGCCTGGGTCGTCTTCCCGGCGCCCTCGCCGCCTTCAAGCGTGATGAAGCGGGCGCGGCAGGGCGTTCAACTTCCGCCGACATAGTGCGCCAGCACCGCGACCGCCCGTCCGGGCAGTCCCAGCTTCGGCACATCGGCGCCGGCAAACAGCGGCACATCCATATCAGGCACCCCCTGGCCGCTGACGGACAGCTTGCCCAATTTGGTTCCGCGCGAAACCGGTGCGCGTACCGGCGAATCGAAGGCCACCTGGATTTTCGCCGTCTTGCGCCAGTTGCGCGGCATGGTGACGATCAGGTCGCGCCCGCCGACCAGCGGGACGCTGCGGGCGGTGCCGAGCCAGACCGGCGCGTGCTCCACCGCGTCGCCGGCGGTGAACAGCGTGACGTCGTCGAAATTGGCGAACGCCCAGTCCATCAGGCGCTCGCTTTCCTCGGCGCGCTCGTGCATGCTGTTCATGCCGTTCAGTACCAGGATCACCCGCCTGCCGTTGCGCAGGGTGGAAGCAGCGAGGCCGTAGCCGCCCGCCTCGGTATGGCCGGTCTTCAGCCCGTCGGCGGTGCCGTGCTGCACCAGCGGGTTGCGGTTGCCCTGCTCGATGTTGTTGTAGCGGAAGGTCTTCTCGGAATCGTAGTGGTAGTATTCGGGATAGTTGCGGATGATCGCGCCGGCCAGGGTGGCGATGTCGCGGCAGCTCATGTGCTGGTCGGGGTCCGGCCACCCCGTGCAGTTGCGAAAGCTGCTGTGTGTCAGGCCCAGTTTTTTCGCTGTCTCGTTCATCAAATCGACGAATTGCTGTTCGGAGCCGGCGATCGAACTCGGCCAGCACGATGCAGGCGTCGTTGCCGGAATCGACCACCACGCCGCGGATCAGGTCCTCCACCGAAACCGTGCTGCCGATCTGCACGAACATTTTCGACCCGCCCATGCGCCAAGCCTTTTCGCTGACCGGCAGCATATCGGTCAGCTTCATGCGCCCGTCCTTCAGCCGCTGATAGACGATGTAGATGGTCATCAGCTTGGTCATCGACGACGGCGGCATCTCGTCATCGGCCTGCTTGGTCAACAGCTCCGCGCCCGTGGTGAAGTCCTGGATGAAGGCCCATTTGGCGGCGGTATCGACCGGGCCGAGCGGGGTGTCGCCAGGGCTGGCTTGCGGCTGGTCCGCATCAGTCTTGCTGGCATGGGCGCCGGGATGGCCGTGCATCGGCGCACGGCGTTGCGCCAGGGCGGCACCGGGCAAGCCCGCCGCAGTGGCGGAGCCGAGCAAGGCAAGGCGGCGAGTGATCATCGGCAGCGGCTCCCTGTTCAACGCGTTATCCGCGTCGGCTACGACGCTTTACCCCGCGTCGGACTCAACGACGATCCTTGCCTCGGTTACTCCCGCGGCGATCGCCTGGTCCAGCGCGGCATCTGCCTGGGAGATTGTCGCAAACGGCCCGAGTTCGGACACGATATTCCTGCTCCCCACCGTGCTGCCCGGCGACGATCTCCGGGTTCAGGTTGGCCAGGCGGGCACGCTGGATGGCGGCATAGCGGTAGCCCTGGAAGCTGCTGAGCTGCACCCACAGGAGGCCCGGCGCCGGCAAGGTCTGGGTCACAGAATCCGGCAGGCGCATCGGGGGAGCGGTTGGCGCCGCGGATACCACGGCCTGCGGCGTCGGTGTCCAGGCAGGGGCGGGGCGGAGGCTGCCGGCCGGGCCGAGGGGAATTTCCTGCACCGCTGCGCGCGGCGCCGCGGTGATGGCGAGACCCGGCGCACCGGGCAGCGACTCGACCGCCGCATGGCTCTCCGCCGGCAGGATTTCGAGCCGGACACGGGCGGTGCCGCTGGCCGGGAAGCCCAGCAGCCGGGCGGTCCGACGCGTGACTTCGATCAGCCGGTGCGGCGTCGCCGGGCCGCGGTCGTTGATCCGCAGCAGGACCTGCCGGCCGGTTTCCAGGTCGGTCAGCCGGGCGATCGCCGGCAGTTGCAGGGTCGGGTGCGCGGCGGCCAGCGCGGTCTGATCGAAGACCTCGCCATCGGCGGTGAGCGCGGGGTGGCCGTCGGCATAGACGGTTGCCAGCCCGGTCAGCACCGTGTCGTACCGTTCCCGCGGATAGCGCCAGACCCCGCCCGCCTGGTATGGCGCGCCGAGCACATAATGCGGCGTCGGGGCGGGCGGCCCGCGGTGCGCGCACGCCGCCGGCAGCAGCGCACAAAGCAGGGCGGCAAGGCGGATCACGCCAGGATGTCGTCACCGACGAGACCGACCACGAGGGCATAGAAATCCGACGGGTTGTAGCGGCGGATAGCGGCGAAGTTGGGGTAGGCGAGGAACGCCTCGCCGCCCACGCCGTCCGGCAGCAGCACGGCGGCACGCTGGTCGGGGCGGGGCACGCTGCCGCCGGGGCCGACCACGGGGTGCACGCCCATGCGCAGCCACTCAGCCATTGGGCGGGGGTTGTCGCGGCCGGCGGCGGCGGGGTTGAAGCCCGGCGGGATGGTCGCCGGCTGGCCCCAGGTTTCGCCGGGGCGCCAGCCGCTTGCGGCGAGGTAGTTGGCAATGGAGGCCAGGGTGTCGGGCGTGCTGGTCCAGATGTCGCGGCGGCCGTTGCCTTCGAAATCAACTGCGTAGCGCAGGTAGGAGCTGGGCATGAACTGCGGCTGGCCCATTGCGCCGGCGTAGGAGCCGGTCATGCGGGACGGCGTGACGTCGCCGCTGTTGAGGATGCGCAGTGCAGCGATCAGTTCCGAGCGGAAGAATTTGGTGCGGCTGCTGTCCCAGGCGAGGGTGGCCAGCGCCTCGACCACATGGAAATCGCCGGTGGTGGTGCCGAAGCTGGATTCGAGGCCCCAGATCCCGAGGATGACGGCCGGTTCCACGCCATACCGCTGCTGCACGCGCTGGAAAAGCGTGCGGTTGCGCTGCCAGGCGGCGCGGCCGGCCTGGATGCGTTTGTCGGTGATCAGCAAGGCGCGGTACTGCGCCCAGGTAAGGCTGAATTCCGGCTGGTGACGGTCGCGTTGCAGCACCTTCTCGTTCGGCTGCACCCCGGCGAAGGCGCGGTCGAGCGTGGCGGGGGCGATGCCGGCGCGGCGGGCTTCGGCGCGGACGCTGTCGAGAAAGGCACCGAAGCTGCCGGTCTGGGCGAGGGCAGGCGCGGCGAGCAGGGCGGGCAGCGCGGCGAGCAGGGAGCGGCGGGGGATCATGCGTGGTGTCTGGCACGGCGGCGGGGCGAGTTGCAATCATAGTTGGGCGGACGCGGCGCGGTGGAGCGGGTTGGCCCGTTATCGCTCCCCGTGCGGCGGCGGGGTCGATGACATGCGACACTCCGGAGTCCTTGACGCGGAGGCGCACCAGAGGCGCTGCCACGCGTTGACGCCCATGCCAGTGGCCTGTTCAATCGCCGGGCAATGACGGGGGAAAACGACATGCGTCGCAAATCGGGCACTGTGCGAGCGGCGGGATTCGGCGTGATGCTGGCGGCGTTGCTGGCGCTGCTGATCACAGCGACGCCGGGCAGCAGCGCCGCGCAGACCGTGATTCGCGTGTGGACCCCCTGGCCGAGCTATGCCGACATCTTCGAGACGCTGAAGACCGAATTCCACAAGCTGCACCCGGACATCACCGTGCAAACCACGGAGATGCCGGAATCCGAGGACCGCGCCGCCGTGAAATCTGCGCTCGCCGCGAATGCCGGGCCGGACATCATCACCGCGGTGCCCGGCCGCACCGGGATGAACTTCTTCGCCGATGCCGGGGCGCTGGTGGACCTGACGCCCTATTACGAGAAGTTTCACTGGGCGGACAATTATCCCGATTGGATCACCAAAGACCTGACCTACACGACGAAGTCCGGCCACAAGGGGATGTGGGTCGTTCCCACCCACATCGCGAGCCTGTTCCTGTTCTACGACCCGAGCTTCTTCGCCGACCATCACCTCGATGTGCCGAAAACGTTCGACCAGTTCCTCGGCTATTGCAAAGCGGCGAACGCGGCGGGGGTGATCCCGCTGGCGTTCGGCGATGGCGGCGGCGGCTGGATGGGCGTGGAATACATCTCCTATCTGCTGGATCAGACGGCGGGCAGTTCGGGTGTCGATGCGCTGGTCAACGGGAAAGGCTCCTGGAGCGCACCGGACGCCGTGAAGGCGCGCGCAGGCGCTGGCGCAGATGGGCGACGCCAAATGCTTCCAGCCCGGCGTGGTGTCCACCCCGGCGCCGACCGCGCTGGCGTTATGGATGGCCGGCAAGGCGGGCATGCTCTATGCAGGCGACTGGTCGTTCGCCGACGTGCAGCGGCAGAACCCGGCCCTGTATGGCCGGATGAAACTGCTGGCCGGTCAGCAGATCAACGCGAGCGCGCCGATGAAGCCCGCATCCGCGCTGGGTGATTTGCTGGCGATCACGTCGTTCTCCAAGTCGCGCGATGCGGCGGTGGCGTGGCTCGATTTCATGGCGAGCCCGACCGGCCAGCTTATCTGGCTGCGCGATGCCAAGCGGATCGTGGCGCGGACGGCGCTGAACACCCAGGCGAACGGCGCTTCTGCCGTGCAGGTGGAAGACGTGGCGATGCTGGCCGGCGGCACTGCCGTCGATCTCGATTATCCGCTGTGGCCGCAGACCTACAGCGCGTTGGAAAAGGCGTTGCAGAACGTGCTGAACGGATCGCAGACACCGCAAGCCGCCATGGAGTTGGTGCAGGCGGTGGATCAGTCGCAATGGCAGGCGCCGCACTGACGCTCTGCCGATCGCATGACCGGACCGGCATGGCGGGCCGCCCGCGAGACGGCCGAAAGTTACGGATTCCTGGCGCCCGGCTTCCTGATTTACGGCGTGTTCGTGCTGTATCCGCTGGTCGGCGCGTTCATCATCAGCGCGACCGACTGGGACGGCAATTCGCCGGGGCTGCACTTCATCGGGTTGGGAAATTATGTGGCAATGTTGCACGACCCGTTCGTGCTGCGCTGCCTGCTGAACGTGGTGGTCTGGCTGCTGGTCAACATCACCGTCGCTCCGGCGATCGGCCTTGCTGCGGCGGTGCTCGCAAACCAGAAGGGGATCATCGGCAAGGGCCTGTTCCGGACCTGCCTGTTCATGCCTGCCACGGTGTCCGCCGTGGTGATCGGGTTCACCTGGCAGTGGATCTACAACCCGATTTACGGGATTCTCGATGCGGCGTTGCGCGCATTCGGCCTCGGCGCGGCGGTAACTGACTGGCTGGGCTCTCCGGGCACCGCGCTGGTGGCGGTCGCGGTTGCCAATGCGTGGCAGAATGCCGCGCTGTTCTTCATCTTCTATCTCGCCGGACTGCAGCAGATCCCGGCGGAACTGCACGAGGCGGCGACCGTAGAGGGCGCCACGGGCTGGCAGACCTTCCGCCACATCACCTTGCCGCTGCTGCGACCGACCACGACGACAGTGGTGGCGCTGGCGATCATCTGGTCGCTGCGGCAGTTCGATCTGGTCTGGACCATGACGCAGGGCGGCCCGGGCAACGCGACCGAGACGCTCGGCACCTACATTTACCGGAGCGCGTTCCTATTCAACCGCATGGGGTATTCGTCGGCGCTATCGGTGCTGCTGCTGCTGCTGACTGCGCTGGTGACGCTTGGGTTCATGGCATGGCGCGAACACTGAGCCGAACCGTGCGGCGGCTGCTGGCGCACGCGGTGCTGATCGTGTTCGCCGGCTCGGCGATTTTGCCGTTCGTGTGGCTGCTGATCGGGTCGTTGAAGACGAATGTGGATGTGCTGACCTCGGCCGCGTTCGCGCTTCCGCCGGTGCCGCAATGGGTGAACTATGCCCACGCGTGGACGCTCGGCGGGTTCCGCGAGTATTTCAAGAACAGCGCGGTGGTCGCCGCGGTGTCCGACGCGGCGGTGCTGTGCCTGGCGGCACCGGCCAGCTTCGCCTTCGCGCGGCGGCGCTTCTCCGGGCAGCGCGCGCTGTTCGGGCTGGTCGTGATGGGCATGGTGCTGCCGCCGCAGATTGCGTTGACCTCACTGTTCCGGCTGCTGAAGGGGATGGGCGTGCTGGACAGCTATCTGGCGCTGATCCTGCCCTATACGGCGTTCCACCTGTCGCTGTGCGTGTTCGTGCTGCGCGGCTATTTCGCCGAGCTGCCGGCCGAACTGTCGGAGGCGGCGGCGCTGGACGGAGCCTCGGCCTGGCAGGTGTTCTTTCGCATCCTGCTGCCGCTGACGCGGCCAATGCTGGTTTCGCTTGGTCTGCTGAATTTTATCTGGATGTGGAACGAGTTCCTGTTCGCGGTATCGTTCATCTACAGCAATCACCTGAAGACGATCCCGGCCGGGCTGTTTTCTTTCGTCGGACGGGAATATTCGGATCTGGGCGCGATGGCGGCGGGGATCGTGCTGTCGATGATCCCGGTGGTGGTGCTGTATCTGCTGTTCCAGCGCCAGATCGTGCGCGGGCTGATCGGCGGCGCACTGAAGTGACTGCTCCGCCAGGGATGCCGGGCATTCAGGGCAGCCGCAGCCGGCGATTGAGCTGCAGTTCGCGGCAGCCAGGTGACGCACTCAGATGTAATACCAAACGTCGAAACGAGTGACTCTTCCACGGCCGGTCATGCGTAGCTAACCACGACGCGTAGTCGGCGGATTGCGCTGCGCTTATCCGCCCTACATCGAGGCCGCGAGCCTCTCGCGTACGTCAGCCTTTTCGCCGCTCGGTATAAGCACGCGGGCTGAGCTGTCGGGGCGTTATCGGTTGGTGCTGGTCGGATTCTCGAAGCAGCGGACTTGCGGGCCGGTTGCTTTGATGCGGCTGATGCGTGACGCACGCGCCTGCTCAAATTCGGAACGCCACGTCCGGAGATCAAGCGTGTGCCCAACCTTACCGTCAACCGACTGCCAACCGGACGACCACCCCGCGTTGCCGGGCCGCGCTCCCCATGGCAGTGTTCCGCACAGCTTTCGTAATGGAGTTCCCGCCCCATGCCCATCCGCTTCGATGACCGGGTTGCCATCGTCACCGGTGCCGGCGCCGGCCTCGGCCGCTGCCACGCGCTGCTGCTCGCCGAGCGCGGCGCCCGCATCGTGGTCAACGATCCGGGCGGAGCGGTCGATGGGCGCGGCTCGGAACACTCGGTCGCCGACGAGGTGGTCGCCGAGATCAAGGCAAGCGGCGGCGAGGCCGTCGCCAACCACGATTCGGTTGCCGACGAAACCGGCGCGCAGAACATCATCGACACGGCGCTGAACGCCTGGGGCCGGCTGGATATCCTGGTCAACAACGCCGGCATCCTGCGCGACAGGGCGTTCAACAACATGACCATGGAGGATTTCGAGGCTGCGGTGCAGGTGCACATGATGGGCACGGTCTATTGCACCAAGGCCGCCTGGCCGGTCATGCGCCGCCAGAAATACGGCCGTGTGGTGGTGACAACATCAGGGTCCGGCACGGTCGGCAATTTCGGGCAAAGCAATTACGGCGCCGCCAAGACCGGCGTCGTCGGGTTGATCAACTGCCTGCGCCACGAAGGGGCGAAATACGGCATCCTGACCAACGCCATTTCCCCCTCGGCGCATACCCGCATGACCGAGGGCCTGCTGCCGCCGGACATGATCCCCTACATGAAGCCCGAACTGGTCTCCCCGGCGGTGGCCTGGCTGTGCAGCGAGGACTGCAACGTGTCCGGCCAGATCATCGCTGCGACCGCCGGCAGTTACGCTCGCGTGCAGTATTTCGTGACCGAAGGGGTGCAGTTCGACCCGGAGCAGCCGGTGACCATCGAGATGTTCGCCGAGGCCTTTCCGGCGATCGCCGACCTTTCGACTGCCCGGCCGTACACCGGGCTGATGGGCAATGTGGAACGCAAGCTGCGGGAAATGGGTCGGATTCGCTGAAAAACCGTCCGGCGTTCACGAAGCTGCCATCTGTCTGCCACCATGATGGGATTTTCCCCATCTGATGGCCCGACCCAAGGAGGCTTCGACGATGACGGAGACCGAGTACGCCAGCAAGCTTGACGAACTCGATCGCCTGCTGAACGACCCCGACGTGCCGATGGAGCCGGCCAAGGTGTGGTCGCTGCTGGCCGAGATCGCCCAGCGTGACCTCGGCAGTGCCGGGGCCGCGCGTCATGGCTAATCTCACGCCGCCCGGAACGCGGCGATCAGGAACTCGCGATTGCCCTCCGGGCCGGTGATCGGACTGGGCTCGATGCCAAGCACGCGCCACCCGGGCAGCCCGCTCCACCATGACCGCAGGTGATCGCACACCTGTCGTCTGCATTTCCGGGTCGCGAACGACGCCCTTGCTGCCCACTGCGCCCCGCCCTGCCTCGAATTGCGGCTTGATGAGCGCGATCGCCCAGGCGTCCGGGACACACAGCGCCAACGGCGCCGGCAACAGCGTCGCCAGCCCGATGAAGCTGGCGTCGCACACCAGCGCCCCAATAGGGTCGGGCACCACTTCGCGCGTCAGATAGCGCGCGTTGGTCTTTTCATGCACCACGACGCGCGGGTCCGTGCGCAGCTTCCAGGCAAGCTGCCCGTGGCCGACATCCACCGCATGAACCCGGCTGGCGCCGCGCGCCAGCAGCACGTCGGTGAAGCCGCCGGTCGAGGCGCCAATGTCCAGGCACACGCGCCCTGCCGGCGAGAGGCCGAACGCCGTCAGCGCGTGGTCCAGCTTGAGGCCGCCGCGGGAGACCCAGGGATGATCGTGGCCGCGCACCTGGAGCAGTGCAGTGGCCGCCAGTTGCTCGCCGGCTTTTTCAATACGGCGTTCGCCGGAAAACACCTGGCCGGCGAGTATCAGAGCCTGCGCCCTGGTCCGGCTCTCAGCCAGGCCACGCTCAACCAGCGCCTGGTCGGCGCGCTGTTTTGCGACCGTCATTGCGACCGCAGCGAAGCCATCCAGGTGCGAGAAGCTGAGTTGCTTCGCTGCGCTCGCAATGACCGCCTCGGACTCGTCAGGCGGCAGCGGCGGAGATGAGCTCAGGGCCGAAGCGCCATGCCGACGGGTCGCCCAAAAAAGTGCGCAGCAACCGGTTGTTCAGCGCGTGACCGGAGCGATGGGCGATGAAGCGGCCGCGGATCGCGGCGCCGGCCAGGGCAAGATCGCCGACCGCATCCAGCAGTTTGTGGCGAGCGAACTCATGCTCCATCCGCAGGCCACCAGGGTTCAAAATGCGGTCCTGATCGACCACCACGGCGTTGTCCAGGCTGCCGCCGCGGGCCAGCCCGGCAGCGCGCAACTGCTCGATTTCTTCGCTCAGTGCGAAGGTACGGGCACGGCAAAGCTGGTGGCGGAAGCTTTCCGGGGTCAGCCGCAGCGAGACCGATTGCCGGCCGATCGCGGCGGCGGCGAAATCGATCGTCATCGCCATCTCGAAGCCGCCGGCGCGGGGCGGCGCGCAATTCCACCGAAGCGTCGCCCTCGGAGACCCGAACCGTGCGCAGGACCTCGATCACCGGACGGGGCGCGTCCTGCTCCACGATGCCGGCGCAATCGATCAGGAACACATAGGGCGAGGCGGATCCGTCCAGGATGGGCAGCTCCGGTCCGTCCAGCGCGATCAGAACATTGTCAATGCCGGTGCCGGCAAGCGCCGCCATCACGTGCTCGATCGTGCCGATCCGGGCGGTGGGATCGTCCGGATGCGCGAGCACGGTGGAGAGCCGCGCATCCGCCACGTGATCGAACTGCGCCGGGATGTCGCACCCGAGATCGGTGCGGCGGAACACGATGCCGTGCCCTGCTGGGGCGGGGTGCATGGAAAGGCTAACCCGGCGGCCTGAATGCAGGCCGACGCCCACGCATCCGATCGGCGCTTTCAGCGTCTGCTGAAGGATCTGGGTGCTCGGCGTCCTGGCCCCGAGTGGCATTAGTCCATCCATCCGGCCCCCCGGTTTTCCGAGTCTCTGCCGCTGAAACAACTGCGGGCCGTCCGAAGCTATGGACGGCCCGCAGGATTTGCGCAAGTCACTCTTTATTGCCGAATGTTACCGCAGAATGGACTGATCATAAAGCATTTTTGGTCCGCTCCGCAGATCAGGACGACTGCCGGCGAAGGAACGTCGGTATCTCGATCCCTTCTTCGCCGGCCATTGCGCGAACGGAGGCGCGAGCCGGCTCGGGGCGGGGCTCCGGCGCAATCATCGGCTCCACCCGCGCGTGCGGTTGCTCGACCGGGCCACTGGCGGGGCGGCGGCGAAACACGCCGGTGACGGTGCCGAACAGACTGGGGCGCGCCGTCTCGGGCGAGGCTGGAGTAATCACCGATGGCTCGCCGGGATGCGGCGGTTCGGCGAACAAGCCGGGGCGGGTGCGTGGCGGAGCAGCGTTCGGCGCCGCGCCGGGACGCGGGGCTGCGGTAAACGGGGTCGGCTGAGACGGGCTCATTGTGTCGGCCGCCGACGGCTCAGCGATCGCATCGGCCATGACCGGATGGGCGGCGTGCGCCGGCAGGGAGGGACGGAGTGCGACTGCCGGGGTGGGCATCGGCGCGGCGGTGAACGGCATGCCGGGCTGTGACATCGCGCTGCTGGCTGCCACGGGTATCGCCGCGCCGCCGCCCACTGCGACCAGCCGCGGACGCTGCTGCTCGGCCTTCATCGGCGTATCGATTCCGGTTGCAACAACGGAGACACGCACGCGGCCCGACAGCGCATCGTCGATCGCCGAGCCGAAGATGATGTTGGCGTCTTCGTCCACTTCCTCGCGGATGCGGTTGGCGGCCTGATCGACCTCGAACAAGGTCATGTCGTCGCCGCCGGTGATATTGATCAGCAGGCCGCGCGCGCCGGCCATCGAGGTGTCTTCCAGCAGCGGGTTGCTGATCGCCGCCTCGGCGGCGCGGATGGCGCGGTTTTCGCCATCGGCTTCGCCGGTACCCATCATCGCCTTGCCCATCTCGGCCATGACCGTACGGATATCGGCGAAGTCGAGGTTAACCAGCCCGGGCGCCATCATCAGGTCGGTAACGCCGCGGACACCCATGTACAGCACCTGGTCGGCCATCTTGAAGGCTTCCTTCCAGGTAGTCCTGTCGTTCGCCATTCGGAACAGGTTCTGGTTGGGAATGACAATCAGCGTATCAACATATTGCTGCAATTCCTCGATGCCCTGGTCGGCGGCGCGGGCGCGACGGCTGCCTTCGAAGGAGAACGGCTTGGTCACCACGCCGACGGTCAGGATGTTCCGCTCGCGCGCCATCCGGGCGATGACGGGCGCGGCGCCGGTTCCGGTGCCGCCGCCCATCCCGGCGGTGATGAACACCATGTGCGCGCCATCGAGGTGACGATACAGCTCGTCAGCGGCTTCTTCCGCGGCGGCCTTGCCGATCTCCGGCTTGGCCCCGGCGCCGAGTCCCTGGGTGATGTGCGGCCCGAGCTGGATGCGCCGATCGGCGCGGCTGTGCATGAGCTGCTGCGCGTCGGTGTTCGCCACAACGAACTCCACGCCCTGCAGGTTGGCGGTGATCATGTTATCGACTGCGTTGGTGCCGCCGCCACCCACCCCGATCACGGTGATCCGCGGGGTGAAATCGGTGTGGGTTTGCTGCGGGATGGTGAGATTGAGTGTCATGGTGACTTGTCCCTCAGGCCAGTCGATTCGTTGAAGCCGGTGTTTGCGATTCGCGGCAAGAGTGTTGTGCGATTTTCGGCAACTTGCTCATACCCGGTCCTTCAGGAAGTTGACGATGCGACGAAACAGACCGGCCGGGCGATCGGGCGCCAGGTCGATGTCGTGGATGGTGCGGCCGGCGCCCGCCGCCCAGGACATCAGCCCGGCGGCGGTGGCGAAGGCTGGGCCAGAGGCAGCATCGGGCAATCCGCGCAGCACCGCCGGCCGGCCCAGTCGCACCTGTTTTCCCAATATCCGCGCCGCCAATTCCCGCACCCCGGCGAGTTGGCACGCGCCCCCCGTCAGCACCACGCGATTCCCGGCGGCGCGCAACAGGCCGGAACTTTCAAGCCGTTCCTTGACCATCTCGAAGGTTTCTTCCAGGCGCGGGCGGATGATGCTGACCACCATGCTGCGCGGCACCTTGGCGATCTGGTGTTCTTCCTCGCCGACCAGCGGTACCGGCAGCATCTCGCGGTCGTCGTCCGGGCTGGATTGCACGTTGCCGTACAGCGTCTTCAGCCGCTCGGCGTGCGCAACCGGCGTGGAGAGCAGCCGGGCGAGATCGTTGGTGACGTGAACGCCGCCAACCGGAAGCTGCGCGGTGTGCAGCAACTGGCCCTCGGCGAACACCGCCATTCCCGTGGTGCCGCCGCCCATGTCGATAACTGTCGCGCCGAGCTCGCGCTCGTCCTCGACCAACGCGGCAAGCCCCGCCGCCATCGGCGCCGAGACCAGCTCGGCGATGTCCAGGTCGCAGCGGGCGATGCAGGCGGCCAGCGAGCGCAGCGCGGTGGACGCGGCGTCGATGATGTGCAGCCGCGCCGTCAGCGTGGTGCAGAACAGGCCGCGCGGATCCGCCACGTGATCGGTCGCGTCGGCCGAGAACGCCAGCGGCAGGGCGTGGATTGTCTCGCGCCCGTCTTCTTCGGCGCGGTCGCGTCCCTCGGCGATCACGCGGCGGATGTCGCTGTCATCCACCGCACGCCCGCCGCTGGCGCCGCCGATCGGCCACTGCACGTTGAACAGCCGGCTGGCAGGCTGGCCGCAGGTCAGGTTGACAGTGACGGAGCGGAGCCGCGTGTCCGCCATATCCTCGGCCTGGCCGACGGCGGCGCGGATGGCGCGCTCGGCTTCGTCCAGATCGACGATGCCGCCGCCGCGCACGCCGCGGCCCTTGTGCCAGCCGAACCCGAGCACGCGCAGGGTGCCGTCGCTCTCGCTGCGGCCGATCAGGCAGACGATCTTGGTGGTGCCGATGTCGAGCACGCCGAACGGTCCGCCGCGGCCGTGCCGCGGGCGATCCGTCTCGTCCGGGCCCATTCCCTGCGGGGGCAGCACACGGCGCGACATGTCGTTCATGGCGATACTTTTTCACCTCTCCCGCCTGGCGGGAGAGGTCGTCGCGCGCGGCGCGGCGGGTGAGGGCACGCCGCACGGGCCCTCACCGAATTTGCTCGCGCCGGAGAGGTGGACAGGGCAGGCGCCATTCGCGGTCATTGCAATCGCCCCTATGTCTGTTTCTTCGCCGCAACCGCCGGATGGCCGGGGCTGTCGGGCATTACCGCGGTGGGCGTCGGCCGCAGCACCAGCATGTTCGGCAGCCGCAGGTCGATGCGGGTCAGTGGCCGGTCGAGCAGCTTGTGCTGGTCCTCCAGCGCGCTCAGCCGGGCCAGCGCGGCGGCTTCATGACCCTCCGGCAGCAGCACGTCCATTCCTGATTTCATCTGCAAATTCCAGCGCCGCTGGCCGACCCGGATGGCCGCGACCACTCGATGGCCGATGCCGGGGTGATCGTTCAGGGCATCGATCAGGGCGGCCGCCCCCTCCGGCGCGCCGGGGCCGACCACCAGCGGGAACTGCCGGAAATCGGCCACGTTCTCGTTCGCAACCACCTGGCCGGAGCGGTCGATCAGCAGGAATTTTCCTTGATTCTGCCAGATCGCGAACGGCCGGCGCTCATGGAGCTGCACGACGATGGTGCCGGGCAGCCGGCGTTCCACCGTGGCGTGATCCACCCAGGACAGCGTTTCGATCCGCCGCTCCGCCTGCTCGACCGAGAAGCCCAGGATCGGAGCCCCGACGGCGACGCCGAGGGTGGCACGCAGCAGCGGTTCCGGCGTGTTGGCGCGGCCTTCGATGCGGATATCGGCAACGCGCAGGCCGGTGAAGCCGGTTGCGCTGAGCAGCCGTTCGCGCATCCGGGCGAGTGCGCCGCCGGGTGCGGAGGAATGCACCGCCAGCACGCCCAGCAGGCCGATCACGCAGACGAAGCCGGCCCATCCGGTCGGCCGTAGCAGACGTTTCTGCCGCCGCAGCAGCAGCTTCACCCGGTTCGGCCGGTCGTTGACCGAATTGCGCGGCGTGCGGACTACGCGCGGCATGCCGCGTGCTCCACCATCCAGGCGCAAAGCTGCGGGAAATTCATGCCGTGATGCGCCGCTTGTTCCGGCAGCAACGAGGTGGGCGTGAGTCCGGGCTGCGTGTTGACTTCCAGCAGCACCAGACGTCCGGGCTCGCCGCTGGTGTCGTCGTAACGGAAATCCGCCCGTGTCGCGCCGCGGCAGCCAAGCGCGCGATGTGCCGCCAGCGCCACGTCCATTGCGTGGCTGTAGGCATCCGGATGCACGAGGGCGGGGATGATGTGGCGCGAACCGCCATCGGCGTATTTCAAGTCGTAGTCGTAGAACACGCCGGCTTCGGCGATGATCTCGGTGACCGCGAGCGGGCGGTCGCCCATCACGCCGACAGTCAGTTCGCGGCCGGGGATGTATTCCTCGACCAGCGCGGTGGTGCCGAAACGCCAGGATCGCGCGACCTCGGCGCGGCGGTTGTCGCCCTTTTTCATGATTTCGACGCCGACCGAGGAACCTTCGTTGATCGGTTTCACCACGTAGGGCAGGGGGATCGGGTCCGCGGTTTCCAGTTCGTTGGTATCGACGACAAGGCCCCTTGCCACCGGCAGCCCGGCGGCGACGAAGGCGGCCTTGGCGGCCACCTTGTCCATCGCCAGCGAAGACGCGCGCAGGCCGGAATGGGTGTAGGGAATGCCGAGCCAGTCGAGCACGCCCTGGATCGCGCCGTCCTCCCCATATCGTCC
Organism: uncultured Pseudomonadota bacterium; assembly: GCA_963764525.1. Lineage (GTDB taxonomy): Bacteria > Pseudomonadota > Alphaproteobacteria > Acetobacterales > Acetobacteraceae > DATDIC01. Next base: position 223,931 of record CAVXTC010000005.1, read on the forward strand.
GTGCAGCGCGTTGAACACGACGTCCGGCTTCGGATCCAGCGCGGCGATTACCGCCCCCAGGTCCGCGCCGACCTCGATCGGCGAAACATCGAACCCGGCCTGCCGCAACGCTGCGATCACCTGGAGACCGCTCGAGCGGCTTACTTCCCGCTCGGCGGAAATTCCGCCGTAAAGCACCGCAACCCGAGTCATTTCCCCCTCCCTTTGTGGGAGGGGGCCAGGGGGAGGGGTCGCGCCGAATCGGGCGGAGGTCCCGCGACCGCGTCCCCCGGTCCCGTTCCCCACACCCCGATGCGGCGGATTTCCCATTCCAGCTTCACGCCGGTCGCCGCGAACACGCGGCGGCGCACTTCCTCGCCCAGGCCTTCCAGATCGGCCGCGCTCGCGCCGCCGGCGTTGATCAGGAAGTTGCAGTGTTTTTCCGAAACCACTGCTCCGCCGCGGGTCAGGCCGCGACACCCGGCGGAGTCGATCAGTTCCCAAGCTTTCATGTTCGGCGGGTTGCGGAACGTGGAGCCGCCGGTGCGGGCGCGGATCGGCTGGGTGGCTTCCCGCGTGGTGCGAATTTCCGCCATCCGCGCGGCGATCACCGCCGTCGCGCCGGGCCGGGCGCGCAACCGCGCGCGCACCACCACGGCGCCGTGCGGCAGCCGCGCGTGGCGGTAGGCGAACGCCAGATCGGCCGCCGACAGGCGCAGGAAGTCGCCGGACCGGGTGACCACCTCGGCCCAGTCCAGGCAGCCGGCGATGTCGCCGCCATAAGCGCCGCCATTCATCACTACCGCGCCGCCGATCGTCCCGGGAATGCCGGAGAGGAATTCGAGATCGCCGAGGCCGGCGGCGGCTGCGCGCTCGGCTACCGTCATGTCCAGCGCGGCGGCTCCGGCGATGATTCCGTCCGTTTCAGGTGTTATCGTCGTGAAGCCCCGCGCCAGCCGGATAGTCACGCCGGGCAGCCCGCCGTCGCGGATGATCAGGTTGGAGCAGGCGCCGATCGCATGGACCGGCGTTTCCAGCGGCAGGGCGCGGAGGAAGTCGGCCAGGTCATCGGCATCGGCGGGGCGCACCAGCGCCTCGGCGCCGCCGCCGACGCGGAACCAGGTGAATGGGGCCAGCGGCGCGTCGCGCTGGATGCGGCCGCGGAGGGGTGGCAACCCCGGTTCGGACAGGCGCTTGGCGGCCATCATGATTGGTTGCCATTGCATCCGATCGTCACGGCCGGCAAAGGCCGGCCATCCACGCCTCGCGTATGGGCGCGCCGACGTGGATTCCCCGGCCAAGCTCGGGTACGACGAAACAGGATATACAGCATCATGCCGCGTTCCCCCCGCGCCGGGTCGTCTGCAGAGCGGCGAGTTCGCCTGGCAGCGCCGCCGCCCATTGCGTGATGTTCCCGGCCCCCAGGCACACGACGAAATCTCCTGGTTTGGCGATCGCAAAGATCATCTCTGCCAGTCGCTCCGGGCTCGGCAACGGCACCACGCTGCGGTGTCCGCGGGCGCGCAGCCCATCGACCAGCGCATCGCGCGTCACGCCGGGGATCGGTGCCTCGCCGGCCGAATAGACGTCGGCCACGATCACGGTTCCGGCGTCGTTCATGCAGGCACAGAACTCGGCGAACAGCGAATGGAGCCGCGTGTAACGATGCGGCTGCACGACCGCGACCACGTCGCGCGCGCCGGCCTGGCGCGCCGCCTTTAGCACCGCGGCGATTTCTACCGGGTGATGGCCGTAATCGTCGATCACGGTGATGCCGCCGGTCTCTCCGGTCTTGGTGAAGCGGCGCTTGACCCCACGAAACGCGGCGAAGGCGCTGCGCAATGTGTCGTCGTCGATCATCATCTCGATGCCGACGGCAACCGCTGCCAAGGCGTTCTGCACGTTGTGGTGCCCCAGCATCGGCAGCCGGAACGGTCCCATCTTGCGCGAGCGGTTGCGCGTGCGGTCGGTCACCACCACCTCGAAAGTGCAGCCCAGCCGGTCGGCAACGATGCGTTCCGCCCGCACGTCGGCCTGCGGCGAGAAGCCGTAGGTGATGATCCGCCGGTCCGACAGGCGCGGGATCATCTGCTGGACCGCCGGATGGTCGATACAAAGGACCGCGAAACCATAAAACGGAATGTTGGCGACGAACTGATCATACCCGGCGATCATCGCCTCCGGCGTGCCCCAGTGGTCCAGGTGCTCGGGGTCCATGTTGGTGATCACTGCGATCACCGCCGGCAGCCGCAGGAAGCTGCCGTCACTTTCGTCGGCTTCCACCACCATCCATTCGCCGGCACCGAGCCGCGTGTTGGTGCCGTAGGCGTTGATGATGCCGCCATTGATCACGGTGGGATCGAGATGCGCGCCCTCCAGCACCGCGGCGATCAGGCTGGTGGTGGTGGTCTTGCCGTGCGTGCCGCCGACCGCGACCGACCACTTCAGCCGCATCAGCTCAGCCAGCATCTCGGCACGTCGCACCACCGGAATGAAGCGGGCGCGTGCCGCCGCCACTTCCGGGTTGTTGCGCTGCACCGCGGACGACACGACGACCACCTGGGCACCGCCCAGATTTGCCGCGTCGTGCCCGATGGCGACCCGGATGCCGGCCTCGCGCAGCCGCCGGACATTGGCCGATTCGGCAAGGTCGCTGCCCTGCACGCTGTAGCCGAGCGTGTGCAACACCTCGGCGATGCCAGACATGCCGATGCCGCCGATGCCGACGAAATGGATGGTTCCGATGGAAAGCGGCAAAGCCCTCATGTGCAATCCCTCGGCCGGGCCTCGTGATGCATCAGCGATTCGACGGCGTCGGCCAGGCCGGCGGCGGCATCCGGGACGGCCAGCGTGCGCGCGGCCGCGGCGGCATGGGCCAGCATGTCCGGCGCGCCGAGCCAGGCGGTCAGCCGGTCGCACAGCGCCGCCGGCGTGAAATCGGGCTGGGCGATCATGGCGGCACCGCGGGCCGCGACCAGCGCGCCGGCGTTGGCGGATTGATGGTCGTCGATTGCGCCGGGCAGCGGCACCAGGATCGCCGGCCGGCCGGCGACGGCGAGCTCCGCCACGGTGGAGGCGCCGGCGCGGGCGATCACCAGATGCGCCGCTGCCAACCGATCGGCGATATCTGGGAAAAACGCCGACAGCTCCGCTGACATGTCGGCCGCGGCATAGGCGACGCGCACCCGATCCAGGTCCTCGACGCGGCATTGCTGCATGACGGACAGGCGGGCCCGCAGGACATCGGGAAGCAGGGTCATTGCCGCCGGTACGACGTCGCTGAACACGCGCGCGCCGAGCGAGCCGCCGAGTACCAGCAAGCGGACCTGATGGTCCGGCGGCGCGTAGCCGCGCTCGGCCAGGCCGGCGATCCTCGGACGCACCGGATTGCCGGTGATGGCGGTGCGCGCCGGGGCCGGCACGCGCCCGGTGACCGGGAAGCTGAGCGCCAGCAATGACGCGTAGCGCGCCAGGAAGCGATTGGCCCGCCCCAGCACGGCATTCTGCTCATGCAGGATCACCGGAGGGCGGATGCGCAGCAGCCGCGCCGCGAGCACCGGCGCCACCGACGGGTAGCCGCCGAATGCCACGATCGCGGCGGCGTTCAATCGCGACAGGATTGCCCGCGCCTGTGCCACACCGGCCGCTAGTGCCAGTGCGGCACGACCGGCGCGCAGCATGCCCCGCCCGGCGATGCCGGCACCACGCAGCACGAATTGCGGATGGCCAGCGAATACGGCGCTGTTGACAGCCGCCGAGCGTGCATCGGTCATCAACGCGATACGCCGCCCGCGGCGGATCAGTTCGGCGGCCAGTGCCTCGGCGGGGAAGAAATGTCCGCCCGTGCCGCCCGCCGCGATGACGATCGGCCGCATCTTCCCCCCTCCCCCGGCGGGAGGGGGCGATCCCACACCTGTCATACGAAACGAGAAACCCCTCCCCCGACCCCTCCCACAAGGGGAGGGGGGAAGACTGGCGCTTCCACACGGGGAGGGGAGAATACCGCGGCATCATGGCACGTCCCCGTGGTGTCGGCGTCGTGTCAGCGCCAGCAGCATGCCCATGCCCATCGCGACCGCCAGCACCGATGATCCGCCATACGAAACAAAGGGCAGCGTCATTCCCTTGGTCGGGATCAACTCCAGCGAACTCGCCATGTTGACGAACGCCTGCAAACCGAATCCCACCAGCAGGCCGGTGCAGGCGAGCACGCTGAACAGCTCCGGGTCCTTCAGCAGCCGCAGCAACCCGCGCACGACAACAAACGCAAACACGCCGAGGATGACCAGGCACAGGACCATGCCGAACTCCTCGCCGGCGACGGCGAAGACGAAGTCAGCATGGGCGTCGGGCAGCACGTCCTTCACGCGGCCCTCGCCGGGACCGCGGCCGAACAGACCGCCATTGCCGAAGGCTTCCAGCGCGGTGGTCACCTGATACGTGTTGGCGCCAGTTGGGTGCAGGAATTCATGCATGCGCACCTGCACATGCGGGAACAGCAGATAGGCGCCCATCGCCCCGGCGCAGATCGCCGCGACACCGATGCCGACCAAATACATCTTCAGCCCGTTTACATAGAGCTGGGCGAAGAACACCGCGGTGATAACCGCGGTCATGCCGACATCGGGCTGCGCCTTCAGCAACAGCACGATGACAACGTAGATCGCCCCGGCGATCAGGCTGCCGGGAAAATGGGCACGGCGACCCTCGGCGATCAGCCAGGCGGCGACGACGGCGAAGCAGGGCTTGAGGAATTCGCTCGGCTGGATGGACAGGCCTGGCAGCGCAATCCAGCGCCGTGCACCCTTGATCTCCACCCCGACGAGAATCGTGGCGGCGGTCAGCAGCAGCGCCATGATGCAACCGGCGAGTGCCAACCGGCGAATGTCGCGCGGTGACAGCAAGGACACCGCGACGACAAGACCGCCGGCCAAGGCCAGGAACAGCACCTGCTTGAAGATCAGCGCGTTGCGCGCGTCACCGATCCGCTCGGCAACCGATGGGCTGGCGGCCAGCACCATGATGTAGCCGAAACCGATCAGCATGCCGATGGCGCCGAGCGTCCAGCGATCGACGGTCCACCACCAGCGGCCCAGCATCGATGTATCGGCGCGCGAGAGGGCCATCAGGCGGCCGCCTCGTGGCGCAGCGCGCACACCAGCGCGGCGAAGCGGTCGCCTCGGGCGTCGAAACCGCTGAACTGATCGAAGCTGGCGCAGGCCGGGGACAACAGCACAACCGGTGCTCCGGCTGCGCGCGCTGCGTCCAACGCTGCCGGCACCGCGGCATCCAGCGAGCCGACGATCTCGTGCGGCACGCCGGACGCGGCAAGAGTGGCGGCAAGCACCGGCGCATCGCGGCCGATCAGCAACGCGCCGGCGATGCGCCGGAAGATACGGCGCCAGCGATGAGATTCCGCCCGCCTTTGCCTGGCCGCCGGCAATCCAGACCACGCGATCGTAGCAGCCGAGCGCGCAGGCAGCGGCGTCGGCGTTGGTCGCCTTGCTGTCGTTGATGAAACCGATCCCATCGATCGTGGCGATGTGCTGCTGGCGATGCGGCAGTCCGGGAAAGCTTCGGATACCATTGGCGATCTCGCGTCGGGTAAGGCCGAGTGCAGAACCCAGGGCGGCTGCGGCAGCGGCGTTCTGCGCATTGTGCGCGCCCGGCAGCGCGGATGCTTCGGCCATTGTCAGGATCGTGCCGGTCGTGTCGCGCAGCGTGCCGGAGTCGCAGTGGATGTCGGCGGGTGACGCGCTGATGCGCGGGGGTGATGGAATGGTGCCACTCGACACCGTCGTTAGCTGGGCCGGCTGTGTGCGCAGCCACGCCGCTATTTCACGCGACGGCGCGTCATCGATGCCGACTACGGCGAGATCGTCCGCCGTCTGCCGGTCGAAGATCGCGCGTTTGGCACGCCCGTAGCCTTTCATGTCGCCGTGACGGTCCAGATGATCGGCGCTGAGGTTGAGCATCGCTGCGGCATCGAAGCGGAGCGTGGCGAGTTGCTCCAACATGAAGGACGACATCTCCAGCACATAGACACCGTCATCGCCCAGCAGCGGCAGCGCCAGCGCCGCCGGACCGAGATTGCCGCCCGCCGCGACCGGCCGCCCGGCGCTGCCCAGCATGTGCGCGAGCAACGCGGTCGTGGTGGACTTTCCGTTGGTGCCGGTGATGCCGACGAAGCGCGCCCGCGAGCCGGCGCGGCGCACCGCCTGGAACAGCAGCTCGGCGTCGCACAGGATCGGGATGTCGGCTGCGCATGCCCGCGCGGCGACCGGGTGCGGCGCTGGGAGGTGGTGCGGAATGCCGGGCGACAGCATCAATGCGTCGAAGTCGAATTTTTCGCGTGCGAGGTCGCGGATCGTGAACGACCCTTCCCCCAACCCCCTTCCACAAGGGGAGGGGACTTTCTCTCCCCCTCCCCTTGTGGGAGGGGGCCGGGGGGAGGGGGCGCACGCAACGCCGCCGGATCATCGTCCCACGCAACGACCTCGGCCCCCATCGCCGCCAGCGCGTGTGCGGCGGGAAGGCCGTTACGCCCCAGCCCCAGCACGGCGAAGCGGGATCCGGCGAACAGATCAGGGGGAAAACCGCTCATCGGATCTTCAGCGTCGCCAGACCGACCAGCGCCAGGATCATCGAGATGATCCAGAACCGGATCACGATGGTCGCCTCGGCCCAGCCCTTCTTTTCGAAGTGGTGGTGCAGCGGCGCCATCAGGAACACGCGGTTGCCGGTCCGTTTGTACCAGAACACCTGGATGATGACGGACACCGTCTCCACCACGAACAGGCCGCCGACGATCAGCAGCACGATCTCGTGCTTGGTCGCCACCGCGATCGCCCCCAGCGCTCCGCCCAGCGCCAGACTTCCGGTATCGCCCATGAACACCGCCGCCGGCGGCGCGTTGAACCACAGAAATCCCAGCCCGGCGCCGATCAGTGCCGAGCAGAACACCGCCAGCTCCCCGGCTCCCGGAACCGGATGCAGTTGCAAATAATCGGCGAAGATGTGGTTGCCGACCAGATACGCGATCAACGCGAACACGCCGGCCACGATGATGGTCGGCACGATGGCGAGCCCGTCCAGCCCGTCGGTCAGGTTCACCGCATTCGAGCTGCCCAGCATCACCAGCATGCCGAATACCGGGAAGCCCCAGCCGAGCTGGATCAGCGCGTCCTTGAACACTGGCACCGCCAGCGTGCTGCCGAGCGAGCCGTCGGTGGTCAGCATGATCCAGGTCGATGCAAGCAATCCGATCAGCGCCTGAATGATCAGCTTGCCCCGACCGGACATCCCCTTGTGGTTGCGCCGTGCAAGCTTGAGGTAATCGTCGGCGAAGCCCAGCGCGCCGTAACCGAGCGTGACCAGCAGCACGGCCCAGATGTAACGGTTGCGCAGATCGACCCAGAGCAGCGTGGCGCCGAGCGAGGCGGCCAGGATCAGCACACCGCCCATGGTCGGCGTGCCGGCCTTTTCCAGCACGTGCCGTTCCGGTCCGTCGGCGCGGATCGGCTGGCCCTCCCGCTGCACCCGGCGAAGCCAGCGGATCAGCGCCGGGCCGATGATGAAGCTGACCAGCAACGCCGTCATGCATGCGGCGCCCGAGCGAAACGTGATGTAGCGGACCAGGTTGAACAGGATGAAGTGCCGGGCCAGCGGCTGCGCCAGGTCGTACAGCATCAGACGGGTTCCGCCAGTCGTTCCAGCGCGGCGACCACCAGCTTCATGCGGCTGCCGAGGCTGCCCTTGACCAGGATGGCGTCGCCCGGGCGGATCGCTTCGGCAATGATCTCGGCGAGCGCCGCCGAATCAGGCGCGTGCGCGCCGCGCAGGCCGGACGGCACCGCGTCATACAGCCGCCGCATCAGCGGACCGCAGGCGAACAGCTTGTCGGCCACGGCGACAACCGGCTCGGCCAGTGCGGCGTGCTCGGCGGGACCGTCCGCGCCCAGTTCCAGCATGTCGCCCAGCACGGCGATGCGGCGCGCGCGCGAGTTTCCCAGCGGCAGCAGCCGCAGCACTTCGAGTGCCGCGCGCATCGAGGCGCCATTGCCATTGTAACTTTCATCCAGCAGCAGGGCGCTGCCGCCGGGCAGGTCGATCCGCCGGCGCGCGCCTCGGCCGGTGACCGGCGTGAAGCCATCTAGCGCCCGCGCCGCTGCCGTGGGCGCGATGCCCAGCGCGGCGGCGGCGGTAAGTGCCGCGAGCGCGTTCATCGCCATGTGCCGGCCCGGTGCCGCGAGATGCAGCCGCACGGCGACACCGGCAACGTCCAGCGCGGCATCGGTGCCGTCGGCGTCGGTATCAGTCGAAACCAGCCTTGCATCCGCCAGCGGGCCGATGCCGAACGTGACAATGCGGGCGTGTCCGGCCGCCGCGCGCAGGCGCGGAAGCTGCGGCGAGTCGGCCGGCAGCACGGCGATGCCGCTTGGTTCCAGTCCGCGCAGGATGGCGGCCTTTTCGTCGGCGATCGCCTCGATGCTGCCGAGGAAACCGATATGGGCGCGCTCGATCGCGGTGATCACGGCGACTTCAGGCCGCGCCAACCGCGCCAGCGGCTCGATTTCCCCGGCGTGGTTCATGCCGATCTCGGCGACGCAGAACGCCGCCTCGGGCGGCAGGCGGGCCAGCGTCAGCGGCAGGCCCCAGTGGTTGTTATAGGACGCCACAGCCGCATGCGTCGGCGCCTGGGCTGCCAGGATGGTGCGCAGCATCTCCTTGGTGGTGGTCTTGCCGACGCTGCCGGTCACCGCGACCAGACGACCGGCGAACCGGGTGCGCCCATAACCGCCCATCCGCGTCAGGCCGGCCAGCGTGTCGTCCACCACCAGCGCGCGGCCGGTCATTTCCCAGTGAACCATTGCACCGGCCGCGCCTTTGGCGAGCGCCTCGGGGACGTGGTCATGGCCATCGCCGCTTTCGCCGCACAGTGCGACGAACAGGTCGCCCGGGACCAGCGTGCGCGTGTCGATCGACACGCCGGTCGCCTCTAACGGCGCCCGCAGGTCCCCGCCGGTGGCTTCCAGCAAGTCGCGCGCGGTCCAGAGCGGCCTCATGCGCAGGCCGCCAGGCGGCGGATCACGCTGACATCGTCGAACGGGATCACCGTGCCGCCGATCTGCTGCCCCTGCTCGTGCCCCTTGCCGGCGACCGCCAGGACGTCCCCCGGGCGGAGCGCGTTCAGCGCCGTTTCGATGGCGCGTGCGCGGTCGCCGATCTCGCGCGCGTCCGGGCAGGCGGCCAGCACGGCAGCACGGATCGTCGCCGGGTCCTCGGAGCGAGGGTTGTCGTCGGTCAGGATCGCCACGTCGGCATGGCGGGCAGCGGCGGCACCCATCAAGGGGCGCTTGCCGCGATCGCGGTCGCCGCCGGCCCCGAACACCACGTGCAGCCGCCCGGCGGTGTGCGGGCGCAGCGCGGTCAGCAGCCGGACCAGCGCATCCGGGGTGTGGGCGTAATCCACATAGGCCGTGGCGCCGTTCGCCAGCCGCGCCGCAAGCTCCAGGCGTCCGCGCACGCCGGTCAGTGCTGGCAGCCGGTCCAGCGGGTCGCGTTCGCCCAGGGCCGTGGCGAGTGCCACGGCCAGCAGGGCGTTGTCGGCCTGGAACCGCCCGGGAAGCGCCAGGGCGATGCGGCGACGGTGGCCGGCGTGTTCGACCTCGATATCCTGACCATCAGCGCGTGGCACGGTAGAGACCAGCCGCAGCGTGGTCCCGGCCTCCCCGACGGTGTGCAAATCCAGCCGGCGCCGCGCGGCGATTTCCCGCAGGGCGGTCAGCGTCGCCGGATCCATATCCGCGTTGACCACCGCCGGAGCGCCCTGTGGCAGCAGCTCGGAGAACAGCCGCAGCTTGGCGGTGCGGTAGGCTGCTTCGGTGCCGTGATAATCCAGATGGTCACGGGTCAGGTTGGTGAACCCGGCCGCGATCAGCCGCACGCCATCCAGCCGGAACTGGTCCAGCCCGTGCGACGAGGCCTCCATCGGCGGCATGGCTGATGCCGGCGCGCGCCAGACCGGCCAGCGTTGCGGCAAGCTGCACCGGGATCGGGCGTGGTCAAGCCGGCGCCGGGGGCGAAGCCGGGCGCGTTCAGGCCGAGCGTGCCGAGGCTGGCCGCGCGCTGTCCGCCGGCCGCCCAAATCTGGCGCAGGAATTCTACCGTGCTGGTTTTCCCGTTGGTCCCGGTGACCGCGGCGAGCACCGCCGGCTGGGGCCCGGCAAACATCGCGGCGATCTGGGCGAGCCGCCGGCGCGGCTCGGGATCCTCGATCAGCGGGCGGGGCGGCACGCCCGGCGGCCAGGCGGTGCCAACCGGCGCCAGCACGGCGGCGGCGCCACGCGCCACCGCCTCGGCGATGAAGGCGCGGCCATCGGCGCGGCTGCCGGGCAGCGCGGCGAACAGGAATCCCGGCCGCACCTGTCGGCTATCGGCGGCCACGCCGGACAGCTCCAGCCGGGCGGCTGCCTGCCACCCCAGCGCGCTCCGAAGCTCGGGGATCGCTTGCATGATCTCAACGATTCGCAACGGGTTCGACCGCCATCGCATGCACCAGGGCCGGACGCATTCCCTCCGGCGTGCGGGCCGGCGGCAGCAAGTGCGGTGGTGTCGTCAGCGACCGGGTGAACCAGCGCATCAGGTCCGCGGGCGACCACGCCCGGCGGGCGGCCCGGCCGCAGCGGGATGGCCACCGCCTGCTCCTCGGCCGCCATCACCTCCGGCGAGGCCGGCAGCAGCCCCAGCATCGGCGCAATCCGCGCGATCACATTGCGGATCACCGGCCCTGCCGTCCAGCCGCCGGTGGTGAAACCAAAGGTCGCAGCCGTCGCATGCGGCAAGTCGAGCATCGCGTACACAAGATAGCGCGGGGCGGTCATCGGAAAGGCCGCGATCATCGAGCTCAGGTTCTCGTGCAGCTTGTAGCCGTGCCCGCCGACTTTCTGCGACGTGCCGGTCTTCGCCCCCACCAGATAGCCGGGAACCTTGGCCGGCGTGCCGGTGCCCGCCGTCACCACCAGGCGCATCAGCTTGCGCATGATGTCGGAGGTCTCCGGCTGCATCACTCGCTCCCCGGCGACCGCTTCGCCGGCCGGCAAGGCGAGCAGGGTCGGGGGCCGAAAGATGCCGCCATCGACGATTGCGTCGGTGCCGGCCATCAACTGCATTGGGGTGACCGCGATGCCGTTGCCGAACGAAACCGTCATCTCGGTGGCGAGTTGCCACGCCTTGGCGGACTGCACGATCGGCGGCGCTGATTCCGGGAGCTGGATCGGCGAGCGCGCGAAGAATCCCAGCTTCTTCAGCCACGCCCGCTGGCGCTCGGCGCCGACCAGAACGGCGATATGCGAGGCCCCGATATTCGAGGAATAGGCGATGATCTCCGGCACCTCGAAATCGTGGTGAGCCGGTTCGAAATCGGTGATCGTGAACCGGCCGATATGGATCGGATGCACGGTGTCGAACTGATCCCAGATATGGATCACCCCGTCATCCAGCGCCATGCCGGCGGTTTGCAGCTTGAAGGTGCTGCCTGGCTCATAGGCGCCGCTGACCGCGCGGTTGAATCGCGCATCGGTGTCGGCATGACCGAAATCATTGGCGTCGTAGTCGGGCAGGCTGACCATCGCCAGCACCTCTCCGGTGTTGGCGTCCATGACGATGCCGCATCCGCCGATCGCACGGAACTCAGCGATCGCGGCGCTCAGTTCCTCACGCACCACGCCCTGCACGCGCACATCGATCGACAGCCGCAGCGGCGCGGTGCTGGTCATCAGCCGCTGATTGAACCATTTCTCGACACCGGCGACGCCGTGCTCGTCCACATCGACCCCGCCGAGCACGTTCGCCGCGACGCGGCCCATCGGATAATGCCGTTCCTCGGTCGGCTGGAAGTCGATTCCCGGGATGCCGAGATCGTTGATCTCGATCTCCTGCTGCGGCGTGATCCGCCGATCGAGGAATACGAACTGCTTGCCGGCGTCGGCCAGTCGCTGACGCACCACCGCTTCGTCCAGGTCCGGCAGCACCTGCTTCAGTTTGGCGGTTACCGCCGCCGGATCGACCACCTGCCGGGGATCGGCGAACAGCGCGGCAGTGGGCAGAGAGATCGCCAGGATCTGGCCGTTGCGGTCGGTGATCATCGCCCGTTGAGCCAGCGAATCGGCGTCGAGGTCCAGCGGTTTGGCGATCAGGGCCGCGATCGGACGCTCCGGCCGGTGTGGCTTCAGCGGCTGGATCACGGTGGCGTCCGCCAGCTTGAACACCACCGCCAGGAACAGCACGAGGAAGCCGGCGGCGGTGACCACCAGCCGCGCGCGCGTGGTCTCGAGCGCCGCCCGCCGTTGCAGGTCCGGTGCGGTGACGCGCACGTTTTCCATGCGCGGCACGGCGTCGGCGCGGGCCGCGCCGCGTCGGCGCGTCGGCGTGGTGCGGCCGGCCTGGCGCGGCAGCGAGTTGGCCGGTGGGGCGTGCCGCGGATCGGTGGGATCGTCGGTCATCTTCGGCCTCAGTTGCCGTTTGCCCAGCCGCTGAGCGGCGCCGGCATGGGCGGCGGCAGCGCTCCGGCGGCGTGAGCCATGCCGAGCAGCGAGCCGGACATCATCATCGGCTGCGCTGTCCCGACGGGCGTCAGGGGGCGTGGCGGCCAACCGGTGTGTGCGGCGGCCTCGATCACCGGCGGCCGCGTTCGCGCCGCGCGGGGCAGCGGGCGCGGGACCGCGGCGGCCAGGGCCGCATCTGGCGAACGAGTGGAAGGTTTCGTCGCATCCGGTTTTGCGCGGTCCAGCAAATCTCGATGCGCCGCAGGCGGCTGGGTTTCGGCGAGTTTGGGATGCGGCGGCGCCACCGTCTGGTTGGCCGCCGGTGTGACCACCGGGGGCGGTTCAGCGACCGCTATCATCGGTCCGGCGGGCGGCTGCTGGTCAGGAAGGGGCGCGGCTGGCGGCGGGGGCACCGCCGGCAAGCGGCTGTCCAGTTCCGCAAGCGAAGTGAATTGCGCCGGGTTGGCGGGCTTCAGTGTGAGGAACTGATCGGCGAGCTTCTGCAGCCGGTCGGGCTGATTGAGCAGCGTCCAGTCCGCGTGCAGCAGCCGGATCTGCTCACGCGCCGCCTCGGTGGTGCGCACTGTTTTCTCGATCTGCTGATCCAGCAGGTTCACCCGGTGCTTGGCCTGATAGAGGGTACAGCCCGGATCCGCAGGCCAGCAAAAAGCAGACACAGGTGACCGGGCGGATCATGGCGCAGTCCCATGTGCGGCGGCGGCGGATGCCGATCGGGATGGTATCGGTTGGGCGAGGCGTTCCAGAGTGCGCAGCCTGGCGCTGCGGGCGCGCGGATTCGCGACGACCTCCGCCGGGACGGGCCGCATCGGCCGAGTGTTGAGCAGGCGGAACGCGGCGGCCGGGCGATCGAGCAGCCCCCCGGGGTCGTGGCGCGAAGGCGCTGGCGTGCGCCCTGCTGCCTCGGTCATGAACCGCTTGACCAGCCGGTCCTCAAGCGAATGAAACGATACCACGACCAGCCGCCCGCCGGGAGCGAGCAGCCGGGCGGCCTGATCGAGCCCGCGCCCGATTTCGCCAAGCTCGTCGTTCACCCGGATGCGCAGCGCCTGGAAGCTGCGCGTCGCAGGATGGATGCCGGACCGGTCGGGCGGGAGCACGGCGCGGATGATCCCGGCAAGACGCCCGGTGGTGAGGATGGCTTGCTCGGCCCGCGCGGCGACGATGGCGCGGGCGATGCGGCGGGAGGCGCGTTCTTCGCCGAGCTCGTACAGCAGGTCGGCCAGTTCGCGTTCAGGCAGCCGGTTCACCAGATCGGCGGCGGTGGGACCATCATTGCCCATGCGCATGTCCAGCGGACCGTCGGCGCGGAACGAGAAGCCACGCGCCGGATCATCGAGCTGGAACGACGAGACCCCAAGATCGAGGGCCACACCGTCGAGCGCCGTGATGCCGCGTTGCCCGAGCAATTCGAGCATGCCGCCGAACCGTGCGTGCAGGAGATGAAGTCGTCCGGGGAAGCGGGCCGCCAGCACGGCGCCGCGGGCCAGCGCCTCGGCGTCGCGATCGATCGCCCACACGGTGCAGCGAGCCATCCCCAGGATGGCCGCCGTGTAGCCGCCGCCGCCGAACGTGGCATCCAGATAGACGCCGTTGTCATGCGGGGTGAGCGCTGCGAGCACCTCGGCCAGCATGACCGGTGTATGCCCTGGCGTGTTCCCCGCCATGTGCCCCGCCATGTGCCCTGGGACAGGTTCTGGGGAATTCCCGGCCGTGGCGCGTTCGCCGGTCATCCCGCCGCACCCGGCAACGTGAGGCGGCGGGCGCGGGCACGCTCGCGCGCCTCGGCCCGGCGCTGCTCGGCGGCCTGCGGCTCCCAGAATCTGGAAGATGCGGCCGAGTCCCATGAAGACCACGGCTTCGCCGAGACCAGCATGCGCAATCAAGGTATCGGGCAGAACGAATTCGACCCTCCTTGTCGGTTTCGACGGGGAACGCGTCGGCATACAAGGTGCTGGCCAAGTCGTCATGTTCTTCGCTGAACAGATCGAGCTGTTCGAGTGGTGCACTGAGGGCGTGAAACTCCGCGGCCGGCCATGCTTCGATGCAGGGATGCTGGTGCGACGGGCGCAGCACCAGGGGGACGGGGAGGCCGTTGCCGTTCGCGGTGGCGTCATGGTTCTGACGCAGCGCGGCGCGAAAGGGCGCCGGGACGGAGACGCGGCCCTTGGCGTCCAGCCTGTTCTGGTGGGTGCCCAGGAATTGGGTCATCCGACCGGCCCGCCCTTCGCGATCGTTCAAGAGAAGTCCGTTTGCCGGAACCGCTCCGTTTTGGTTGCCCCCGGAAGAATCGGGGTGATGGGATGTCTTGGGATATCATGGGACGACATGGGCGTCAAAGGGATTCGTCGAGAAATCTCGATTTTGCGAGGCGTTTCACGAGTTCCGTGCGGAACGGTTGTAGGTGACGAAGTCGTGATCGGGTCAAGCAGACTTGCAGATATTCCCGTTTCGTCCACGAATCGTGAACGATGTGGCGCGACCTGGGGGGCCAAACGCAACGGCACCACGCCGTAAAGTCGCCGGGCAGGAGCGTGCCGGACGCGAGCAAAGGGCGGATCGGGAAAACGCCAGACGGCCTGTAAGCCGGGTTCTGTCCGCGCCTTTTGGCGCGCGACGGCCATTCCTCTGGGACGCGCCTTGCGGCGCGCCTCACGCGACCAACCCGGGCAGCAGGGCGGAAATGCCCCTGGCGCCGCCTTCTGGCACGCGCCTGCCGCCCCTATTCGGTCTTGCTCCCGGTGGGGTTTACCCTGCCGCCTCCGTTACCGGAGGCGCGGTGCGCTCTTGCCGCACCGTTTCACCCTTGCCCGTTTGTCGTGCGACGTGCGGGCGGTTTGTTTTCTGTGGCACTATCCCTGGGGTCGCCCCCGCCGGCCGTTAGCCGGCACCGCATTCCCGTGGAGCCCGGACTTTCCTCCGTCGTCCGGGGCACGAACCCCAGGTAACGGCGGCCGCCCGGCCATCTGGCCGGGCGGTGATCGCGCCTTTGATCGGCGCGGTCAAGCTGCGTGCAGGAACAGCAGTCGGCCGAGAACGCCAAGAACGAGCACGATCAGCGTTCCCATCATCCAGTCCGTGCGGTTGAGGCGTCCGGCCAGTTCGGCGAATCGGGCATCCATTTCGGCAAACCGCGCGTCCATGTCGTTGCGCAGCCCGTCAACCCTGGTGTCGATCTTCTGGTGGATTTGATCCAGCCGTCGCTCGATCCCGTCGAAGCGGTTCTCGTAGCGACGCCAGTTCCTCGGCGGCCAGGGCGGCTTTGGTCTCGCTTGCTCCGGCATCGAGCAATGCATCCCGGAGCGCCCCAAGTTGCAGTGCCATCAATTTCTCCGGTCCCAACCGACGCGACGATATGACGGATCATCGGTAAACATTGTGGATACCGCGCGGGCAGATTACCAGCGCTGTTGCGCGGCAACCCGACGCACGCCTAAACCGGCCCGTCATCCCTGGAACCCTCGACTTGACCGATCAGCGCATCCTTCCCGTCATCCTCTCCGGCGGCTCCGGCACCCGGCTCTGGCCGGTGTCGCGGGAGAGCTTTCCAAAGCAGCTCTGGCCGCTGATCTCGGATCGCTCGTTGATCCAGGAGACGGCACTGCGTGCCACCGGCGCCGCCTTTGCGCCGCCGGTCGTTGTCTGCAACCAGGAGCACCGGTTCCTGATCGCCGAGCAGCTTCGCGCGGCCGGCATCACCGGGGCGCGGATCGTGTTGGAACCGGTCGGGCGCAACAGCGCCCCGGCGATCGCCGCCGCCGCCCTTCTGGCCGCCGAGGATGATCCGGATACCGTGCTGTGGATGATGGCCGCCGACGCCGCGATCGCCGACACGCCGGCGCTGCATCGCCTGCTGCAGGCCGCCACCGTCGCCGCGCGGCGCGGCCGCGTGGTGACCTTCGGCATGCGTCCCGACGCGGTGGAAACCGGTTACGGTTATATCGAAGTGGGCGCCGCACTGACCAATTCGCCGGGCGTGCACGAGGTGGCGCGCTTCATTGAAAAGCCGGACGCCGACATGGCAGCCGAACTGGTCGGCTCCGGCCGGCATTTGTGGAATTCCGGGATGTTCGTGTTCACCGCGCGAACCCTGCTGGGCGAATTGGAAAGCCACGCGCCGGACGTGCTGGTCACCGCCCGCGCGGCGGTGTCGGCGCGCCACACCGATCTCGACTTCATCCGGCTCGGGGCAGCGGAATTCGCCGCCTGCCCGTCGATCAGCCTGGACTATGCGGTGGCCGAGCGCACCGCACGGGCCGCCGTGGTGCCGGCCGATCTCGGCTGGTCGGACGTGGGAAGCTGGACCGCGCTGTGGGAGCTCGGCGCCAAGGATCCCCGCGGCAACGTCGCGGTGGGCGACGCGATCCTGGAAAACGCCGACAATTGCTATGTCCGCAGCGACGGCATGCTAGCGGCCGTGGTCGGACTGTCGGACGCGGTGGTGGTGGTGACCGAGGATGCGGTGCTGGCGATGCATCGCGGCCACGCCCAGGACGTGAAGAAGCTGGTCGATCGGCTGAAGGCCGCCGGCCGGCCGGAGGCGGTGGCGCACAACCGCACCTATCGGCCGTGGGGGTTCTACGAATCGCTGATCCGCGGCGAGCGCTTCCAGGTCAAGCGGATCGTGGTCAATCCCGGCCAGAAGCTGTCCTTGCAGAAGCACGTTCACCGCGCCGAGCATTGGGTGGTGGTCACCGGAAGCGCCCTGGTAACGCGCAACGAGGAGCATATGCTGCTGCACGAGAACGAGAGTGCGTACATCCCGCTCGGCGCCGTGCATCGGCTGGAAAATCCCGGAAAAATTCCGCTGACGCTGATCGAGGTGCAGTCCGGACCCTATCTCGGGGAAGATGATATCGTTCGTATCGAGGATACATACGGGCGGGCTTGATCCGAGCGGGCCTGATCCCAATCGGGGGCACCGCGGCAGACCCTCAACTGGCGCGCTACGCTGATCGCCATGAAGCGGATATGCGCCTCGGCTGGCAGCCGCTCCCCGTGGAACAGCACCAGTACGGCCACGATGACCGGCGTCACCCGGCGTGCGCGCAGCCGGGGCGGCGGCGGTCCGGCAAGCCATGCCAGCGCCAGCGCCCCGGCCACGCCGACCGCACCGCCGAGGATCACCTCCGGCAGCGAATGGACCCCGAGCAGCAGACGCGAGACGCCGATGACGGCGGCGCCTGATACGGCGACCAGCAGGACCAGATACCGGCTTGCGTACAGCTTCTCGCCGATTTCCCTGGGGCCGATTTCCTTGGGGCCGATTTCCTTGGGTCAGCATCACGGCCAGACCGCCGCAGACCACTGCCGCGGCAGCGGTGTGGCCGCTCGGCGCGCGCAGCAGCGATGGGCCGCAGGCGAACCCGACCAGCTTCAGCGCCAGCATCACGGCCAGCGTTCCACCGACTGCTACTGCCCAGGCAAGCGCGCCCCGTCGCCACCCCAGCGCGTACAGGGCGATTGTCACGCCGACGGCCAGTGGCAGGACCACGGCCTCATCGGCAAAATTGGTCAGAAAATTCATCCCGAATTCGTCGGTCGGTAAGCAGGCGTTCTGGCTGGATCTGTGAAATCAAACCAAGCGGCGAAGGGACCGACTTTCCGGGCGTCCTGCCCGCGAAGGCGGCCATCCACGGGCTGCTCCGGCCGTGCGAGCGGGGCCTGGATTCCCGCCTTCAGCGGCATGATGATCGAGGTTTCTCTTTTCGCCGTTTGGTATTGGTTGAGGACGGGCACGGCACGATCATCGCTTCTCCTCGTTCGGTTCTGCAACTCCGTGTCTCCGGGTTGGACTACCTGGCGTGCTTCAGCGCGGTTAACAGCGATGCGTTGCTCAGCGTCCGACCGGCGGCCGCCGCGCGCAACTGCCGGATCTGGGTAGACTTTTCCTGGTGACCGTGCGACGGATCACAGCCCCGCCAATTCATATCGGCCGGTCGCCGCCCTTATTATTTCGGGCAGGGTTCGGTGGAGCGGTGCCGCGCGACACCAGCCGCAGCGTTACCGAACGGCGGCAACAGCCAGGTCGGCCGGCATTCGGACCAGCTAATCAAATACGTTGGCGATCGCCGTCCAGCGCCGAGACTCCGCCATACAGGCCGATCGCTGACCGATACGGGCCGGACCGATACGGGCGCGACAAACCGGGGCCCGAGCGGCGATCTCGGCGATGCTCACGCGGATAGCACGCCGCCGCTTGGCGGTGACAGCGGCGGTTGCGCCGTGAAAGCCGTCGCCGACCACGCAGTCGGCAGCAGCGCGGCGAGCTGGTTGCGACCGCACAGTGGCGGGACCGCTCTCCCGCCGGCTACACTGTGAAACCGACGGGCATCCGGAATGGGACGGGTCATGGAATTCGGCATCGCGCTGCCGACCGCGGCGGAGTCGTGGAAGCTGGTGCAGCGCGCCGAGGCGCTGGGATTCACCCATGCCTGGTTTTACGACACGCAGATGCTGTGTGCCGACTGCTTCGTGGCAATGGCTGCGGCGGCGGTGAATACCTCCCGTATCCGGCTGGGGACCGGGGTGCTGATCCCGTCCAACCGCATCGCGCCGGTGGCGGCGAACGGCTTTGCCTCGCTCAACGCGCTGGCGCCGGGGCGGATCGATTTCGGCGTCGGCACCGGCTTTACCGGCCGCCGCGCCATGGGCCTGGGCGCCATGAAGCTGGCCGACATGGAAGAGTACGTGCGGGTGGTGCTGGCGCTGCTCGATGAAGAGACGGCGGAACTTGTGATTGAGGGTCATCGGCAGCGGGTCCGTTTCCTCAACCCGGAGCTGGGATTGATCAACACGCGCGACCCGGTGCGGCTGCACGTCTCCGCCTACGGGCCGAAATCGCGCGCACTCACAGCCCGGTTGGGTGCCGGCTGGCTGAATTTTATCGGCGGAGCGAATTCGGGCATTGCCGAGCTGCGGGATATGCAGGCAGCGTGGGAGACGGCCGGGCAGGACATGGCCGATCTATCGGCCACCGCCTTTGCACTCGGCTGCGTGTTGGAGCCGGGCGAGGCTTGCGAACTCACCCCGCGCCCTGGCGCAGGCGGGCCCGCGTGCCGCCGTGCTGTTGCATCGTGCCGCCGATGCTGCGCTGGCCGGACTGCCGAACACGTCGAAAGTGCCGGAGGGGGTCGAACGGGAAGTCGCCGGGTACGTGGAGCTGGCGCGGCACTTCGAGCCGGAAGATGCGCCGTATCTGCAGAACCATCGCGGACACCTGCTGTTCGTGAAGCCTGAGGAGCGGCCGTTCGTGACCGCCGACCTGATCCGGCAGACCACGTTCACCGCGCCGGAAGCGGTGCTGCGTGACCGCATCGGGGCGTTGCGCGAGGCTGGTTACACGCAGTTCGCGATACAGATCGTGCCGGGCCATGAAACGGCGATCGAGGATTGGGCACAAATCAAGCGTGCCGTGGAATGATCCAGTGCGTGGTTCGGGCAGCCGGGCCGCATCGCGCCCGCTGCGCCGGGCAATCCCGGCCCAGGTTGCCGACGCACCTTGTCCGATAACACGCTTAGCCGGTGCGCGATGAGCACAATTACCAAATCTCGCACGGCGGCCACAAGGGGAGGGGGGTCGCGGTCCTCGACTTTCCCGCTCCCCTGGTGGAAGAGGGCAGAAGCGTGGGAGAGGGCAGGAGAAGCCCCGGTGCATGATGCCGGCGTCTTCATCCGCCTTCATGCTCCCGCCCGCGCAAGCGGCAGATCCAGTTTTAATACCGGCTGCTCTCGTCCCGAAGGGATCCAGGGGCGGCTCCCGCGCAGATCCAGATCGGTCACGATCCGAACCCCATCCGAGCCCAGCCAGACCGCCGCCGCTCCCCGGCGCAACAGCATGGCCCGATCGACCTTCGGCACCCCTGGGCATGCGCCCCGAACCGTGCTCAGCGCGATCAGCACCGAGACCGCACAGTCCTTCGCCATCCCATGGCGCACCAGCAGGGCCTTACCCGCCGGACCGGGGTGAACCAGGCATCCGGCCTCATCGCAACTGATCGCCCCATCGGCGGCGGCGCCCAGCCCCGGAAACGGCATCGGCGGACCGTCCGCCCAGGTACCTGGCGCCACGCATCGCGCGTGAATTTCGACGCGCCCGACTCGTGCTCCACGAACATGCCGGCGGCGGTCCGTACCCCCACCATGCGGGCATCCGCCGAGACCAGCAGGTCCGGCGGCCGGATCAGGTACCGGCGAAATCAGCCCGGCGGCAATCAGCGCCGTGCCGGCCAGCCGAACCCGCCCCCGCAACAGTCCCAGCCAGGCCATGCCGAAGCCGACCAGCCCGAGTCCCCAGGCTGGCATGTGCGGCACGTCCACGATGGCATACGGGAACCCGGCGGTGGTGCGGGCGACCCACAGGATCGCGTCGAGCCCCCAGCCCATCGGCACCAGCGCCAACCGCTCCAGCCCGAACGGCAACAGCCCCAGGGCGATCAGCCCGGCCGGCATCACCCAGATCGCGGTCAGCGGCACCGCGACCATGTTCGCCAACACGAAATACGTTTGCAACCGTCCGAAATGATACGCTCCGAACGGTGCCGAGGCAGTCCCGGCCAACGCACTGGTCAGCGCCAGCGCCGCCAGATGCAGCGCGCAACGCCGCCACAACGCGCCGTCGCCGTACAGTGCGTGCAGATGCGGCCGCAAGGCCTCGTACCCGGCGATCAGCGCCAGCACCGCCGAGAAGCTCATCTGGAACGATACGCCGGGCACCTGGTCCGGCTCGGTCACGATCAGCACGCCGGCGGCCAGCGCCAGGCCGCGCAGGGAAATCGCGCGCCGCCCGGTCAGAATCGCGAGGGTGAACAGGCCTGCCATCGCGAAGCTGCGGATGATCGGCACGTGCATGCCGGTCAGCACCATGTAAAACCCGCCGGCGGCCAACGCGGCCAGCGCGGCAACCTGCTTCGTCGGCCAGTGCAGTGCGGCGTGTTCGCATGCCGCGAGCAGCATCCGGGTCGCGCCGAACGCCAGCCCCATCACGATCCCGATATGCAGTCCGGCGACGGCGAGCAGGTGCGCCAATCCGGAGGCGCGGAACGCCTCGCGGTCCGGCTCGGGGATCGCCGACGGCACGCCGGTGAACAGCGTGGCGGCTACGGCGCCCGGCGCGCCCGGCAGCACCGCCTCGAAGCGGCGGGCGATCGTTTCGCGCAACGCCTGCAGCGACCCGGCAAGGCCGGTGACCGGATGCCGACCGCGCAGTTCCACCGGACCGAGCGCGAAGCCGTAGCCGGCCAGACCGGAGAAGAACGCGTCGCGCTGCAGGTCCCAGCCGCCGGGATAGGCCGGTGGCGACGGCGCCTGCACCAGGGCGCGCACGCCGATCACGTCACCGGTACCGAGCGTGGCGGGATCGTTGGCGCGCAGGCGTATGCGCAGCAGCCGGTGCAGCGTTGGGCCGCCGTCCAGGCGCACCTGCGCGAGCGTTATCCGGCGGCCCTCCGGTAGCGGCTCGATCGCTGCGACGGTGGCGCTGAGCTGTACAGCCTGGCGCGGCAACGGCTCGAGCGGCAGGGCGCGCGCGGTCGCCACCTGTGCGGCGGCGAAGCCGGTCGCGCCGGCGAGTGCGGCCAGCAGCAGCGGGCGCGTCCAGCCGCGCGCCAGCAGCAGACCGAGTGCGGCCGGCAGCGCTACGATGGCCCCGGCCCAGACCGGCGGCTCGGCCCGCAGCGAAAAATACAGCAGCACGCCGGCGCCCATGAACACCGGCAGCCAAAGCGCGAACCGCCCCTGCTGCGCGGCGATCGCAACGCGCAACAACGGGAGTGGATCGCGCCGGACCGTCCAGGCCGATCGTCTTGCCGCGACGGCGAGTTGCACGCTGGCCCTCTGTCGCCACTATTTGCGCGTGGGAATGAAGGAGTCGTGAATCTCCGGCTGTTTGGTTTCCCGGAGAACACGGAATTCCACGAATAGCCGCGGAGTGAGCCGCAGAGCACGGGCAAGCCCGGCAAAGTCCGGGGATCCATGCCTTCGGGAATGTCCGACCACCCCGACCACCCGTTCTACCCTGCCGCGAAACGCGCTACAGGGCGGCATGACCGTCCGCACCCGCTTCGCCCCCAGCCCGACTGGGTTGCTGCACATCGGCAGCGCCCGGACCGCATTGTTCAACCTGCTGTTCAGCCGCCATCACGGCGGCGAATACCTGTTGCGGATCGAGGACACCGACCGCGAACGCAGCACCGAGGCAGCGACCCAGGTAATCCTGGAAGGGCTGGACTGGCTCGGCCTGTCGCCTGACCAGCCACCGGTGTTCCAATCCACCCGCCAGGCGCGTCATGCCGAGGTGGCCCGCCAGATGCTGGAGTCCGGCCACGCTTACCGCTGCTGGTGTACCCCGGAGGAACTGCGGCAGATGCGCGAACGGGCGATGGCCGAGGGTCGGCCGCCGCGCTACGACGGGCGCTGGCGCGACCGGGACCCGGCCGAAGCGCCTGACGGCGTCGCACCCGCCATTCGGCTGAAGGCGCCGCGCGAGGGCGAGACGGTGGTCGGGGACCTCGTGCAGGGCACGGTGCGGGTCGCAAATGCCGAGCTGGACGACATGATCATCCTGCGCAGCGACGGCACGCCGACCTATCAGCACGCCGTGGTGGTCGATGACCACGACATGGCCATCACCCACGTGATCCGCGGCGACGATCACCTGACCAACGCGTTCCGCCAGGCGCAGATTTACGACGCCATGGGCTGGGACCGGCCGCGCTTCGCCCATATCCCGCTGATCCACGGCGCTGACGGAGCCAAGCTGTCGAAGCGGCACGGCGCCGTCTCGGTGCTGGAGTTCCGCGAGCAGGGCTACCTGCCGGAGGCGCTGTGCAACTACCTGCTGCGCCTCGGCTGGGGGCACGGCGATACCGAGGTGGTGGATCGCGACGAGGCGATCCGGCTGTTCGACCTGGACGGCGTCGGGCGGGCGGCGGCGCGGATGGACTACGCCAAGCTGACGCATCTGAACGCGATTTATATCCGCCGCGCCGACGATGACCGGCTGACGCGCGAGGTGCTGGAGCGGCTGGCGCGACGGGGCGACCTGTCGCTGGGAGCAGTCGCGGCGGCGCGCATCCGGGCGCTGATGCCGGGGCTGAAGGAGCGGGCGCGGACGCTGGTGGAACTGGCTGACGCGGCTGCGTTCCTGGCGCGGACGGTGCCGCTGCCGATGGAGCCGAAGGCGGCGGCACTGCTGACGCGCGGAGGCACGGATCATGCTGCGCGAACTGGCTGACGTGCTGGCGCAGACCGATTTTTCCGCTCCGGCGCTGGACGCCGCGTTGCGTGGCTTCGCTGAGGCGACAGGGCGCAAGCTGGGTCAGGTCGCGCAGCCGCTGCGGGCGGCCTTGACCGGCAGCACGGCAAGCCCAGGCATCGACGCCACGCTCGCGTCGTTGGGGCATGACGAGGCACTGGCGCGGATCGCGGCGGTGGCGGGCGGCCAACCAGGCGAGCGGCCCTCGCCGGCCGACCCTTGACGCCTGGGCTGCGCCGCGTCACCAGCCCGCAGCATGAGCGCCCTCGCCGAACTGAGCCGCCGAGCTGCGCTCGCCGCGTCCCCGGAGCTGACGATCGTCGTGCCGTGTTACAACGAGCGCCCCAACATCGCGCCGCTGGTGGCCAAGCTCGATGCCGCGCTGACCGGCTTGGACTGGGAAGTGCTGTTCGTCGATGACGACAGCCCGGACGGCACCGCCGCTGAAGCACGTCGCCTGGCCGCCGGCGATCCGCGGGTGCGTTGTATCCGGCGAATCGGCCGCCGCGGACTGGCGTCGGCGGTGATCGAGGGGGGGCTGGCTTCTTCCGCCCGCTTCCTCGCCGTCATGGACGGCGACCTGCAGCACGACGAATTGCGGCTGCCCGTCATGCTTGCCGCGCTGCGTGACGGGCGCCGATCTTGCGGTGGCCAGCCGGCACATCGCCGGGGGCGACGCTGCCGGGCTCGGGTCGCACTGGCGCCGCTGGTTGTCCGATGCGGGCATCCGCATTGCCCAGCGGCTGCTGCCGGTGCGGCTGTCGGACCCGATGAGCGGGTTCTTCATGCTGCCGCGTGCGTCGTTCGAGCTGCTGGCGCCCCGGCTGACAGGACAAGGTTTCAAGATCCTGCTGGACCTCGTGCTCAGCGCGCCGCCCGGTTTGCGGGTGGCCGAGATACCCAGCCGCTTCCGTGCCCGTGCGGCCGGGGAAAGCAAGCTCGACATCCTCGTTCTGGCGCAATTCGCCGGACTGCTGCTGGACAAGATGCTGGGCGGGGTTGTGCCGCTGCGGTTCGTTGCATTTGCCGCAGTGGGCGCGCTTGGCGTGCTGGTTCACCTGGCGGTGCTGACGCTGGGGCTGAAACTGGGTGGTATGCCGTTCGGCGCCGCCCAGGCGGTCGCCACGGTGGTGGCGATGATCTTCAATTTCGTGCTGAACAATCAGATCACCTATCGCGACCAGCTTCTGCGTGGATCGGCGTTGTGGCGCGGCCTGGCGCTGTTCATGCTGGTCTGCGGACTCGGGGCGGCGGCCAATATCGGTGTGGCTCGCGCGCTGTATTCCGAGCACACCGCGTGGACGCTGGCGGGCGCCACCGGAGCAGTGATCGGTGTCGTCTGGAACTATGCCGTCTCCGCGACGCTGGTGTGGCGCGCGCGGTGAGTGACCAGGGGGCGCTGCCCCCTGGACCCCCCGCCAAGGGCGAGCCCTTGGAACCCATCCGTTTGGCCTGGGGTGAAGGGGGCTTTGGCAAGACCCGACCGGCCTCCTTCGCACCAGACCAGAAGAAGTTCAGGCGGCAGCGCCCCCTGGCTTTTACTTGGTTTGCTGACGGCGGTACGCTTGGCCGTTGCCGCGTTGGTGCCGCTGTCGCCTGACGAGGCGTATTATTGGGTTTGGTCGCGGCACCTGCAGCCCGGTTATCTGGATGCGCCGCCGATGGTGGCGCTGTGGATCCGCCTCGGCACCATTATCGCCGGGGACGGTGCGCTGGGGGTCCGGTTATTCGGCCCGTTATCGGTCGCGCTGGGCTCCGTTCTGCTGTGGCGCGCTGGCGAGGCGCTGATTCCCGGTCGCCATGCCGGGCTGGTCGCCGCCGCACTGCTGAATGCCACGCTGCTGTTGGGTGTCGGCGCAGTGATCATGACGCCGGACACGCCGCTGCTGTTCTTCTGGACGTGCTGTCTGTGGGCGCTGGCATCGTTCGTGCGCGCCCGCAACGGCGCATGGCTGGCGGCGGCCGGCGTGTTTGCCGGGCTGGCGCTGGCCAGCAAATACACCGCGGCGTTGCTGGTGCTGGGGATGGCGCTCTGGTTGCTGCTGACACCGACGCTGCGGCGGTGGCTGCTGCGGCCCGACATGTGGTGGGGCGTGCTCTGGGGCGCTGCCGCATTCGCGCCGGTGGTGGACTGGAACCGCGCGCATGGCTGGGCGAGCTTTGCCAAGCAGGGCGGAAGGATTGCCGACTGGCAGCCGGGGCGCGCGGTGCGTTTCCTGGGCGAGTTGCTCGGCGGGCAGATCGGGTTGGCCACGCCGCTGGTGTTTCTGCTGTGCGTCGCCGGGATAGTGCTGGCCGCACGAATGGCGTGGCGAGGGCGTGATCCGGCGTGGACCTTGCTCGCGGCTTTGACGCTGCCGCCGATGATCGGTGTTCGTGCAGCACGCGCTGGGGGACCGGGTGCAGGGCAACTGGCCGGCGGTGATCTACCCCGCCGCCGTCATCGCGGCGACCGGGCTCGACGGTCGGTTCTGGCTGCGTCTGCGCGCGCCGGCGGTGGCGCTGGGCCTGGCGATCACTGCTGTTGCGTATCTGCAAGCGCTGGCCACGCCGTTCCCGCTGCCGGTGCGGATGGACCCGACGGCGCTGCGGCTGGCCGGCTGGCGCGGGCTTGCCGCGCAGGTCGAGGCAGCGCGCGTGCAGGCCGGCGCCAGTTTCGTTGCATCCGATGAATACGGCGACGCGGCCGAGCTGGCTCGTCTGTTGCCGCCAGGCGTGACGGTGATCGGCGTCGAGCCGCGCTGGGCGCTGTTCGACCTGCCGAGGCCGGAGATCGCCGGCCAGACCGGCATCCTGGTGCGCAGCGCGCGTCGCGGCGGCGACATCGACCGGGCCCCGTGGTCGGCCATGACGGAGATCGGCGAGGCGGAGCGCAGCCGCGACAACGCAACGATAGAACGGTTTCACTTGTTACTGGTAACGGCGCGGGCGTCGGCTGTCCCGATGGCGGTGCTGCCGCGCCGGTGAGGCCAACGAGGCAGGGCCATCCTGTCTCGACCCAACTGCGCGGGAAAATACTTCGGCTGGCTGGGGATGGGTTCGGCTGGGCTCGCCGATCACGAGGGCCAGTCGATCATGTGCGGCCACGCCGCTGGCCTCGAGGCGTGGCCTATGCGCATATCTGCGCCATGAAGTCAGTGTTGAGCGTTTTTCTGCGTTCTCGCGGCGTCGGTCACGGCGCACGCGGCTCCTTCCCAGGATCCATCTGCGCTATGCGAGCAGGCGATCCGGCATGCGGAGGTAATAGGGCACACGCCGCCCGGGATGCTGGCGGCGATTGGACAAGTCGAGAGTGGGCGGCCGGATCCGCGGACCGGCGCAATGCGGCCGTGGCCCTGGACCATCGATGCCGACGGTGTCGGGCAGTTCTTCGCGACCAAGGCGCAGGCCGTCGCCGCTGTCGCTGCGTTGCAGGCCCAGGGGGTGCGGTCGATCGATGTCGGATGCATGCAGGTCAATCTGATGCACCACCCGGACGCGTTCGCCTCGCTCGATCAGGCGTTCGATCCCGCTGCCAATTCGGCTTTCGCCGTGCGTTTCCTGAACGCGCTGTATCGTCGCACCGAAAGCTGGCCCAAGGTCGATCGCCGCCTATCATTCCGACACGCCGCAGCATCGCCGAAGACTATCAGCGCCGCGTCATGGTGACGTGGCGGCAGCGCACGCCAACGGCCGTCAGCGGCGGCGGCCTGGTCTACGTCGATAGCGGTTTCGTCTATGGCGCGTTCGGTTCAACCGGTCGCGTTTATGGCCTCATTATGCCGGGACGGTGAACAAGTCTGGCTTTTGAAGGCAAGCGAGCGCCCTTTGTGTACTGGGCCGTGCCCCTTTCCGCGGCGGACGCACCCATGCCGAGTCAGGACTACACTGAAAAATACTTCGCCTTCGGGTTCACCACCACGATCGCGCTGGTCGATTGCTCCGGATGCAACTGGAACTCGTCCGACAGCGACACCCCGATCCGCTCCGCCCCCAGCAGCGACAGCAGCGCCGTCTGGTCCTCCAGCTTCGGGCAGGCCGGATAGCCGAACGAATACCGCGATCCGCGATACCCCTGCGACAGCATCTTCTCCATCTCCCGGTCGTCCTCGCCGGCGAAGCCCAGCTCGGCGCGGATGCGCTTGTGCACGTATTCCGCCATCGCCTCGGCCATCTCCACCGACAGCCCGTGCAGATACAGATAATCCTGATACCGGTTATCCTCGAACCAGGCCCGCGCAACCTCCGACGCCTTCTGCCCCACCGTCACCACCTGCAGGCCGATCACGTCGCGCTCGATGTCATCCACATCGCGGAAGAAATCCGCAATGCACTCGCCATCTTCCTTCGGTTGCCGAGGCAACGTGAAGCGGGCCACCTCGGTCACCCCGTCCTCGGCAAAAACGATCAGGTCGTTGCCCTGTCCGGCCGCCTTCCAGTACCCATACGCCGCACGAGGCGCCAGAATCCCCTCCGCCTCGCACAGCCCCAGCATGCGCCGCATCACCGGCCGCAGCTCCTGCTTCGCCCAGCCGAGGAAATCCTCCAGCGAGCGCCCCTGCTTCCGGAACCCCCACTGGAACTGATACAGGCTGCGTTCATTGATGAACGGCACGATCGCCTTCGGCGCCGCCTCCATCACGCGCGCGCCCCAGAACGGCGGGCGCGGAATCTCCACCCCCCGCGTGATCCGCCGCCGCCGCGCCTGCACCGCCGCCAAATCCACCGGACGGAACGCCCGCGGATCGGCCTGGCCCAGCGTGCGCGCCGTGTTGCGCGTCTTGCCGACGCGCTTCGCCTGCACCGCCGCCAGGTAGTCGTCGAACGCGTTGCCGGTGACCTTGTCCATCAGGTGCAGCCCGTCGAACGCATCGCGCGCATAGGCCACCCGACCGCACGCATAGGACTGGACGCAAGCATCCTCCACATAGCCGCGGGTCAGCGCCGCGCCGCCCAGCAGCACCGGGATTTCCAGCCCCTGACGCGACATCTCCTCCAGGTTCTCGCGCATCACCACGGTCGATTTCACCAGCAGCCCGGACATGCCGATGGCGTGCGCCCGATTCTCGCGCACCGCCGCCAGCAGGTCCGCGCAGCGGCACCTTGATGCCAAGATTGATCACCCGGTAGCCATTATTGGTCAGAATGATATCGACCAGGTTCTTGCCGATATCGTGCACGTCGCCCTTCACGGTGCGCCAGCACGATGGTGCCCTTCTCCTGGCCCTCGACCCGCTCCATGAACGGTTCCAGGTAGGCCACCGCCGCCTTCATCGTCTCGGCGCTTTGCAGCACGAAGGGCAACTGCATCTTGCCGGCGCCGAACAGCTCGCCCACCACCTTCATGCCGTCCAGCAGCACGTTGTTGATGATGTCAAGCGGCGGCAGCGTCTTCAGCGCCTCCGCCAGTTCGTCCGTCAGCCCCTTGCGGTCGCCATCGATGATGCGGTCCTTCAGGCGCCCTTCGACCGTCTCCGCGCGCTTCTTCACCGTGGCGTCCGCCAGCTTGCGGTCGGCGAAAATCTCCAGCAGCCGCTGCAACGGATCATAGCCCTCGGTCCGGCGATCGAAGATCAGGTCCTCGGCGACCTTCACCTCCTCCGGCGCGATCAGGTGCAACGGCCGTATCTTGGAAACATGCACGATCGCCCCGGTCATGCCGGCCCGCACCGCATGGTCCAGGAACACCGAGTTCAGCACCGCGCGCGCCGCCGGGTTCAGCCCGAAGCTGATATTCGACAGCCCGAGGATGATCTGCACATCGGGAAACGCCTCCCGGATCGCCCGGATCCCTTCCAGCGTCCACTGGCCCAGCTTGCGGTCGTCCTCATTGCCGGTGGCAATGGTGAAGGTCAGCGGGTCGATCAGCAGATCCGACTGCGCCAGCCCGTAGCGGTCGCAGGCAAACGCAACCAGCCGCCGCGCCACCTCCAGCTTCTGCTCGGCGGTCTTCGCCATGCCCTGCTCGTCGATGGTCAGCGCGATCACCGCGGCGCCGAACCGCTTCGCCAGCACCAGCCGGTCCGCGCGCGTGCTTCTCGCCATCCTCGAAATTGATCGAGTTGATGATCGGCTTGCCGCCATGCAGCTTCAGCGCCGCCTCGATCACCGGCGTCTCGGTGCTGTCGATCACCAGCGGCGCGTTCACCGATGGAGGTGAAGCGGCGGATCACCTCGGTCATCTCGCCCATCTCGTCGCGGCCGACGAAGGCGGTGCAGACATCCAGCGCGTTGGAGCCCTCGCCGACCTGCTCGCGGCCCATCGCCACGCAGCCGTCCCAGTCGTGCTTTTCCTGCAGCGCCCGCCAGTGGCGGGAGCCGTTGGCGTTGCAGCGCTCGCCGATCGCGAAGAACGCGTTTTCCTGCCGCAGCGGCACCGCCTGATACAGCGAGGCGACGCCCGGCACCCAGACCGGCTTGCGCAGGACCGGCGTCGGGCCTGTGTATTGTTCCCTGGCGCTCGCCGCCGCAGCATCGCATCCAGTGCCGCGATGTGCTGCATCGAAGTGCCGCAGCAGCCGCCGATCAGGTTCACCCCGTCCTCGGCGACGAAGCGTTCCAGCCAGCTCGCCAGATCGGCCGGGCCCAGCGGGAAATGCGGGTGCCCATCGACCAGCTCCGGCAGCCCGGCGTTCGGCATGCACCGACAACAGGCCGGGCCAGTTGCCGGACATCCAGCGCAGATGCTCGGCCATCTCCTGCGGGCCGGTCGCGCAATTCAGCCCGATCAGCGGGACATCGAGCGCATGCACAACCGTCGCGGCCGTGGCGATGTCCGGCCCCACCAGCAGCGATCCGGTGGTTTCCACCGTAACCTGCACGAACACCGGCGTGTCGGTGCCGGCTTCGGCGCGGGCGATCTTCGCGCCGTTCACCGCCGCCTTGATCTGCAACGGATCCTGGCACGTCTCGATGATGATCGCATCCACGCCGCCGGCGATCAGCCCGCGGCATTGCTCGGCCAGCGCCGCTTCCAGCGCATCGTAGGCGATGTTGCCAAGCGTCGGCAGCTTGGTGCCCGGCCCCAGGCTGCCCAGCACCCAGCGATGCCGCCCATCGGCGAAGCTTTCGGCCGCTTCCCGGGCCAACTCGCCCGCCCGCTTGTTGATCTCGAAGGCGCGATCGGCCAGGCCGAACTCGCCCAGCGTGACCGGGGAGCCGCCGAAACTGTTGGTCTCCACCATGTCGGCGCCGGCTGCGAAATAGCCGCGATGGATGTCGCGCACCAGGTCGGGGCGCGACAGCGTCAGCACATCCGTGCAGTTCTCCTTGCCCCAGTAATCGCCTCGATATCCAGCGGTCAGCGCCTGCGCGCGGGTGCCCATGGCGCCGTCGCACAGCAGCACGCGGTCGCGCAGCGCATCCAGCAGATGGGGTCGGGACATGTCGGACTTTCGCTACATTGTCAGTTCAGCGACGCGTGTCGCCACGGCCGCTTCGCTGCGGGTGGCGGACCAGATGCGCACCGGCAGGTCCTGCACGCCCGGTATCGACAGCTTCTCGCCCGGCAGCAGGCCGGCCGAAGCCAGCCAGCGCTGCATCGTGTCGTCGCCGAAGCCCGGCCAGCGATGCGCCAGCCGTTCCGCCATCTCGGTTCGCCGATGGCCGGCAAGGTCGATCACGATCAGCCGGCCGCCGGGGCGCAGCAGCCGCGCCGCCTCGGTCGAGCACGCGCTCCGGGTCTTCCGCGTGGTGCAGCACCATCTGCAGCACCGCGATATCGAACGAGGCGTCCGCGCAGCGGCATCCGGTACATGTCGGCCAGCCGCACCGAACAATGCGCCAGCCCGGCGCGCGCCAGCCGAGAGCGCGCCAGCGCCAGCATCGCCCGGCTGGCATCGACGCCCAGCCCTTCGTCCACGCGCGGCCCCAGCAGTTCCAGCACGCGGCCGGTGCCGGTGCCGATATCCAGCAGCCGGCCGCCGCTGCTTTCCGGCACCAGCGTCAGCAGCGACGCCTCCACCGCCGGCGGCCGGCAGGTCCAGCGCGCGCATCTCGTCCCAGTCGGCGCCCTTGCGCTGGAAGCTTTCCGAGGCGATGCGGGCCCGCTCGGCCAGCACCCGCGCGCCGTGGCGGCGATCGGCCTCCAGCACCGGGTCGTCGCCGGGCAGGCGGGCCAGGAGCTCGCGGGTGAGCGAGCCGGCCTCGCCCCATCGGCACCGCGAACCACACGTTGGCGCCTTCCCGCACCCGGTCCAGCAGCCCGGCCTCGCACAGCAGCTTCAGGTGGCGGGAGATGCGGGGCTGGCTCTGGCCGAGTATCTCGGTGAACTCCGACACGCAGCAGCGCCCCGCGGCCGGCAAGGGCGAGGATTCGGAGCCGGGTCGGCTCGGCGGCGGCACGGAGGGCGGCCAGCAGGGGCTCCATGAGCTTGTATTAGACATAAACATATCCTTATGTCCAGCCTATGTCGGTCTTGGTGGATGCCCGGATACCGGTCCGACTTGGTCTATCTGCGCAGCGCCGGCCCGGACAGTGCGCTGCTGGTCGAAGGGGATGGACCGGTGCCGGAGGGACCACCGGTCGCGCGTTTCACGGTGACGCCGGCGTTCGGAGACCCACCCGGTGGGCTGCTCCTGCTGCGCGCCGCAAGCACCGGTGGGCCAGGCACTGTCCCGGCTGTTCCTCGCTCGGGCTCGCGGCGAGGTGCCGTTCTTTCGCGAGGTGATCGCGGTGACCGTGAGCCGGGAGGGCAGGGCGGCCGTGGCCGCTGCGCTGGAAGCAGACCCGCTCGCCGCGGCCTGGTTTCGGGCAGCCTCGGTCTGAGGCTCGCCTAGACCGTGCCGTCCGACGGTGCCACGCCCATGTACTTGAACTGATGCACCATGTCGTCGGCTGGATGCGCGGCGTCATGCCTGATCTGGAAGACGCTGATCACACGTGAGGAGAGGTCGCCGTTCTTGTCGAATGATACCACCCCCTGCATGGTGTCGATCTTCGTCGCCTCCAGCGCATCGCGCATCGCCGCTCGTGTCATCGGCGTCCCGGACTTCACGATCCGCTCGATCGAGTCGGCGATCGCCAGCACGCTGTCATAAGCGGTGATGCAGTAGTCGTTCGGCTGCATGTTGAAGCGCGTAACAAATCGTTTGACCCAGGGCTCGGACTTCGGATCGTCCAGCAGATGCGGCGCGGCGATGGTTGCGTACCATCCTTCCGCTGCCGGGAACCCGCCGCCGCCCAGGATTTCTGGCTCATAGACGCCGTCGCCGCCGCCCTTCACGATGCCCGGCACGAAATCGTAAGACTGCTTCACCACTTTGATGCCGGCCTGCGGGTTGCCTCCGTAATAGAGCGAAGCCGCGCCCAGCGACTTGATCTTGACGAATACTGCGGAGTAGTCCGCCTGCTTGGGATCGAGCCGGTCGCGCCCAGCACCTTGATGCCCTTTTTGCGGGCCTGCGCCTCGAACGTGTCGGCGATGCCGACGCCGTAGGCGCCCTGATCGTCCAGCACATAGACGCTCGGAACCTTCAGCACCTCGGCGTAGTAATTCGCCATGTTGGGGCCCTGGAACGCGTCGGTGGAGACGGTTCGGAAATAGACCGCCGGGCCCGCCGGGCGGTAGATCTGGGCGAATTTGGGGTCGGTGATGTCCGGGTTGGTGGAAGTCGGCGTTATGATCGCCAGGCTGGCAGCACTCAGGATCGGGGACATCGCCTTGCCGGAGCCGCTGTTGTAGGGGCCGATCGCTACAAGAACCCCGGGATCGTCCACCATCCGGCGGGCATTGGTGGCGGCCTGCCCGGGATCATAACCGCCCGCGGTGGCGGTGCCGTCGTCCATGAGCATCGGTTCAAGCCGATAACCGGCCGCACCGCCCTTCGCGTTGATATCCTCCATCGCCAGGACAGCGCCGTTCTTGACCAGCACCGTGCCGTGCGCCTCCTGGCCGGTGAAGGGCATGTTGATGGGGATGCGGAGGACTTTGTCCTCCGCCTGGGCCCGGGGCAGTGCGGCGATCACTGTGAGCGCGCCGGTGATCTGGAGAGCGGTGCGTCGGCTCAGCAGGCCGGTCAAGGCTGTCATGCTCAATCTCCCTGATACGGGCATTCATGGCGGGCGGCGATCCGGAACCGACTGTAGCGTTTCGGATCAGCCGAAAGGAAGCATAAACAAGGATTCCCTTCCATGCCGAACGATCTGGAGACGATCAGTCCGCGGTGGTGACTGGCCGGCAAAGCAGCAGCCAAAGGGCGCGTGCGATATTCGGTCTTGCTCCCACCCGCGCCGGCGCTGGTATGCCGGGCGATCGCCTGAGGAGCTGGCGCGTGAGTTTGAGCCGACGGGGCAATCGCTCAGGAGCTGGCTTGCGCAATCTGCGCGCAATGCGGGCCGTAGCGACGGCGGCGTGACGACAGCGGAGCGCGAGGAACTCATCCGACTGCGGCGAGAGAACCGGCAGCTCCGGCTTGAGCGGGAGATACTCTCAAAGGGGCGGCCTGGTTCGCTCGGGAGACGAACGCGATCCCTGCGAAGGGATCCGGTTCGTGAGCGATCACCAGGCAAGCTATCCGATTGCCACGATGATGTGCCGGCTCCTGCCGGAGCCAGTTGCTTGAGCCGCAGCGGAAATACCAAATCGGATTTAAGTTGCTTGAGCCGCAGCGGAGATACCATAATCGGATGCGTAAGCGCTACAAACACCGCGAGGATTCGAGGATTGCTATGCCAAGGACTTTTCCCATCCGCCCCATATTGTTCGTGCAACTGAATGATATATATCACATCGGACACTAAAGAGCGAGATGTGAATTGAGTTATATGCAAGACGTTAAGCCCAATCGACATGGCGAAGCATTCTATACAGACGTTTGTCGAATTGCTGAACGAGCGAGGAATTGATTTGCCCATGTGCCGTTTGTAATAGCGCTTACTCGACCAATCCAAGGCGGAAGATGAGGAACTTGCTAACGAGTGCCTGAAATCAGGCTCATTCTTGGGGGGCACGATCATGACGTAGCGGAACTGAATTTTGCAAAGAATTGACGTTATCGTAAAGGCCCCGCCGACATGGCAGCATCACGAGGTTCGGGTGAAGCGCCGCGCGATCGAGTAAGACCGGACGGCCAAGAAATGGATCCAATGCCTCGAAGGCGATCGGTCGGGATGCGGGTGAAGCGGCATACATCGGCTCCCACCGGTCGCTGAGCCGCAATTGTGTCTCATCGTTCCGTCGCGGACCACGCGGTAGGTACGTGAGGCGTGGCCTGTTCCTGGCCAGGTTCCAGACGAAGCGGCGCGGTTGGGCTCTGACCGCCGAAGCCGACATCGGCGATGAAGCGGCCCTCCGCCATGTCTACGAGGGTCAGCCGATGGGTCTTGGGGGCGTCGCGCCCAGGTGCCATCCAAACCACCCGACCACCGAGCGCCTTGACCGAAAATCCGAGGGTCGCCAGCACGTCATGAAAAAGGGCGTTATGCTCGTGGCAATAGCCGCCACGCCGCCCATGCACGAGTTTGGCCTGCAGCGCTCGCGGATCGATTTCGACCGGACGGCCAAGAAAAGGATGTGCGGGCTCAAACGCGCATCGGTAACGGGATGGCGGGCATGAAGCGCGCACAGCACGCGAGGTTTGCGCCCCCTGGCCGGTCTGCCGATCTGTCCCGCGCATCGTCAGTCGCTTCGGTTCGTGGCGACGGGACGAAACAGATCGTATTCCGCGTCAGGCAAAGGTTTTTCCCAGCCTGCTACAGCTCCCGCTCCCAGGTCTCGCTGACCAAATCCTTGCCGAAATGATGTTCTCGATCGGCTGAAACTATCTCGAACCCCTCCGAGCGGTAGATCGCGCGCGCCGCGACCAGCACGTCGTTGGTCCAGAGCGTGATTTTCCGATACCCGACGGCCGCCGCGAAGCGCAGGCATTCGCGCACCAGCGCCCGGCCCAATCCGGCGCCGCGCGCGGTCGGCTCCACATACAGCAGGCGCAGCCGGGCGGTTTCGTCGGAGTCGCGGACCAGGAACACCGAGCCGAGCACCGTGCGGTCGCGTGCGGCGATCCAGCAGCGTTCGCGCGCCGCGTCGAAATTCTGCGACGAACCGCGCGGCGACCTCGGCGACCAGCGCCTCGAACGTCCAGTCCCAGCCGTATTCGGCGGCGTATAGCGCGCCATGGCGGTGCACCACCCAGCCGATATCGCCGGCCTCGGGCGAACGGAGAATGATGGGCGGGTGCGGCTTCGTCTCGGGCGAGCCGCCGAGCAGCGCTTCGGCCGTGTTCAACGCGGCCACCAGGCGGGCCTGGTCGATCGCCGGCAGGCGCTCCAGCAACGCGCCGATTTCCTGCCGCGATGTCGCATCGATTGCGGTGAACAGGGCCTGGCCGCTTTCGGTGAGCGAAAGGATCACCTGCCGCCCGTCAACCGTCGAGGGCTGGCGGCGGATCAGGTCGCGATCGTCGAAGCTGCGCAGGATACGGCTGAGGTAGCCCTGGTCGAGGTCCAGCTCGCCGGCGAGTTCCGCGGCGGTGGCGGTTGTGCGGCTGCCCAGCTCGTAAACCACCCGCCCTTCGGTCAGCGACAGCGAACTGCCGAGCAGCCCTTCATGCAACAGGCCGATCCGGCGCGTGTAGAACCGGCTGAAGCCTCGGATCGCGTCGGTGTGGGATGAGGTTTGGGGTGACATCGGGCGATCGTCATGCAAGATACTTGACTCTGTCAAGCATCAATATGACCGCGGCAACCCAAGCACCCGTTCCGCCAGATAGCTCAGGATAAGCTGCGGGCTGACCGGCGCGATGCGCGGGATCAGGCTCTCGCGGAAATAGCGCTCGACGTGGAATTCCTCGGCGTAGCCCATGCCGCCATGCGTCATGACGGCCTGTTCGGCGGCGCGGAAGCCGGCCTCGGCGGCGAGGTATTTGGCTGCGTTCGCCTCCGGCCCGCAGTTCTGGCCGGTGTCGTAGGCCCAGGCGGCTTTCAGCATCATCAGGTTGGCGGCTTCCAATTCCGCCCAGTTGCGGGCGAGCGGGTGCTGGATACTCTGGTTCTGGCCGATCGGGCGGCCGAACACCACGCGGTCGCGGGCGTATTGCGTGGCGCGAGCAAGGGCGGCACGGCCAATGCCGACGGCTTCGGCGGCGATCAGGATGCGCTCCGGATTGAGGCCGTGCAGGATGGCGCGGAAGCCTTCGCCTTCGGCGCCGATGCGGTCGGTTTCGGGAATCGGGTGGTCCTGCAGGAACACCATGTTCGAATCGACTGCGTGGCGGCCCATCTTGCGGATCAGGCGGATCTCGGCATGGGCGCGGTCAAGCGTGGTGTAGAACAGTGTCAGCCCGTGGCTGCGCCGCTTCACCTGATCCAGTGGCGTGGTGCGTGCCAGCAGCAGCATCTTCGTCGCCACCTGGGCCGTGGAGGTCCAGATCTTCTGCCCGTTGACGATGTAAGTATCGCCGCGCTTTTCCGCCCGCGTGCTGATCTCCGTGGTGTTCAGCCCGGCATTCGGTTCGGTGACGGCAAAGCACGCCTTATCCTGTCCGGCGATCAGCGGCGGCAGCATGCGTTGTTTCTGTTCGGCGGTGCCTGACACCACCACCGGATTGAGCCCGAAGATGTTGATGTGGATCGCCGAGGCGCCCGACATCGCGGCGCCGGATTCCGCCACCGCCTGCATCATCAGCGCGGCTTCGGTGATGCCGAGGCCGGCGCCGCCGTATTCCGCCGGCATCGCGATGCCGAGCCAGCCGCCGCCGGCCATCGCGTCGTAGAAGGCGTCGGGGAAGCTGGCGGTGCGCTCGCGGTCCAGCCAGTAGGCATCGTCGAAGCGGGCGGCACAGGCGCAGGACCTGCTCGCGGATTTGCGATTGCGCGTCGGTGAGGGCGAAATCCATGGCTGCGCGTCCGTGCTGTTCAGCCGGTGCGGTCGTGCTGGCGGCGCAGCCCCGAAGCATGGCGGCGCGAAGGGTGCGGTTCATTTCGGTCTGATAGCCTGCCGCCTGGGTGCCCGCCGGCGGAAATAGTCGATCACGTCGGCATCGATGCGCAACGTCAGCCGCTGCTTGATCGGGCGGTAGAACTTGCCACGGACGGCGCCGGACCAGTCGCTGGATTTCGGGGATGTCGTCGGTGTTGATCTGCTCATCCGGAAGCGCGGCGGCGGACCGCAGTTCTGCCAGGAGTTCCGGGGACATAGCCTCTTGAACGCGGCCAGTGCTTCAGAACGTGCCTTCTTCGTAAGCTTTCCTTTCATGTTGGGTCGCTTTCCTGACGCTGATGATGCCGGCCGACCATGCGGCCATTCGGTCGTTTTGTCGGGTCAGTGTGGACCACGAACAGAGTCAGCGATCCCGCCGGCGCTGCCGACTGTCTGCCATCGCGCTCTCGCCGGATAGGGGTCGGGTCGTGAGGCACGCCAGCGGATCGGCGAAGATCGGGAACCGCGGCAGCCAAGCCCAGGCCGCGATGATTGAGCCGGTTCGAGCCGGTCCTTTGCGGGATCCCACTGCCAGTCGATACACCGGCATGTGCCCTGATGTAGGGTCTATCCTGTAGTGACGAAAGGGCCGGAAGCAGGTACAAGCGGCCCGTGTCAGGCTTGTCCGAGTGGTTATGTCGGGCGATAGCTCATCTTCGCGGGAAAGAGAGAGCGGGCCATGTACACGCAGGGATTGCAGCCGGTCGAGCCGGGGGCAGAACCGGCCGCGGATGCGGCAGCGCGCTTTCAGGCGCGGATCGACGCCGAGGACAAGATCGAGCCCAACGACTGGATGCCGGAGGCGTATCGCCGGACCCTTATCCGCCAGATCAGCCAGCACGCGCATTCCGAGATCGTCGGGCAACTGCCGGAGGGTAACTGGCTGACCCGCGCGCCATCGCTGCGACGGAAAGCCGCGCTACTGGCCAAGGTGCAGGACGAATGCGGGCACGGGGTCTATCTGTACGCCGCCGCCGAGACGTTGGGCGTGTCGCGTGAGGAGTTGGTTGCGCAGTTGCACTCGGGCCGGGCGAAATACAGTTCCATCTTCAATTATCCGACACTGACCTGGGCCGATATCGGGGCGATCGGCTGGCTGGTGGATGGTGCGGCGATCATGAACCAGATCCCGCTGTGCCGCTGTTCGTACGGGCCCTATGCGCGGGCGATGATCCGCGTGTGCCGGGAAGAAAGCTTCCACCAGCGGCAGGGCTACGAGATCATGCTGACCTTGTGCCGGGGATCGCCGGAGCAGAAGGCGATGGCGCAGGACGCGCTGGATCGGTGGTGGTGGCCTGTCCTGATGATGTTCGGGCCGCCGGATACGGACAGCACGCATTCCGATATCTCGATGCGATGGAAGATCAAGCGGTTCTCCAATGACGGGCTGCGGCAGAAATTCGTCGATGCGACGGTGCCGCAGGGGTTGTTCCTGGGGTTGACGTTTCCTGACCCGGGGCTGCGGTTCGATGAAGCAAGCGGGCATTGGGTGTTCGGGGCGATCGATTGGGAGGAGTTCCGCCGCGTGCTGGCCGGCGGGGGCCCGTGCAACCGGGAGCGGCTGGCGGCCCGGCAGAAGGCGCATGACGACGGGGCCTGGGTGCGGGAGGCAGCGCTGGCGTTCGCCGCGAAGCAGCGAGCGCGGGCGAAGCAGCAGCGGGCAGCGGCGTGAAGCAGGACTGCCAAGGCCGAGCCGGTCGATACGCCTGCTCGGAATGAAAACGGATATCGTCATGGTGGCGAATGCGGCCATCCACGTCTTCCTTGACCGCACACGAAGACGTGGATGCCCGGCCTTCGCGGGGCATGACGGTGTGGGGCTTGATGGCCCGGGGACATTTCACGCAGGGCCGGGGTGAGGGGCGCCGCCGGGCATGACTGAAACCAACACCCCGCTTTGGGAAGTCTTCATCCGTTCCCGCAACGGCCTCGCGCACAAGCATGTCGGCTCGATCCACGCGGCGGATGCGGAGATGGCGTTGCAGGCGGCGCGCGACACTTACACGCGGCGCAACGAGGGCCTGTCGCTCTGGGTGGTTCCATCCGCTGCGATCGTGGCGAGCGATCCGGCGGAGAAGGGGATGCTGTTCGAGCCGGCTGCCGGGAAGGTGTACCGGCATCCGACGTTCTATGAGGTGCCGGATGAAGTCGGGAATATGTAACGGTTCGTCCGCCGATATACGCGCCTGGTAGGAAAAATCTGTTGCGATGAATGCGCGGATGTGAAGGGCTGGGTCAGATCTGCGCGGTGTTCTGACCGGCGTCGCCGGATAGCAGCACCTTGGCGCCGGCGCTGACCGCTCCGTTCCGACCGAAGGCGGCGACCGCGCGTATTCCGTCGAGTTCGGCGCCATCGGCCTTTTCGTCGGAGATGATAGCGGCACAACCAGCCTCGCGGTGGCGAGCGGCAGTGCATCGCAGGGTTGGAAACGACCGGCCAGGGCAGTATCGAGCGCGCTGTCCAGGCTTGGCGACGTCGTCCCCGGTGCGACCCCGAATATTGTGATCCAATCGCGCATTTGATCCGCCGTTTCGTAGATCAGGCAATGGCTTCTTGCACGACCGCTCCGCATCACGACCCACACCGGCCATGCCGGATCACCTCCGGGACACGATTGCACGATCCACCGCACCCGGACTATGTTCATTGCAGGCGCTGTACCGCTTTTCCGGCCGCCCCAACGCCGCAAACCGCACCACAGGGAGAACCGCCTTGGCCAAAAGTCGTGATCGAGGCAATCGGGAAGCGAAGAAACCGAAGGCGGATAAGAAGCCGGCCGGGGCCAGTTCCCCGTCCCTGCGTCCGCAACAGCCGCCTATGCCGCCGGCATCGAAAGAAAAGAAGTAGCCACCTGCCGGGCATTCCACAGCGGAATTCGCGACTGGCGTGATAGGTTTCGCCGGTACCGTCGCCGCCCTATACACAGCGGTCGTACTCTATAGACAGCGGTTGTACCGGCGACGGAAACCAGCACGTGCCCCCACCGGACCAACCGCCCGTCACCGCCGCGCTGCTGGATGTCGCCGGTCTGACGGTCAGCTTTCCGGATGGGCGGGGGCGGAACGCGGTGGTGCGCGGGCTCGACCTTCGCCTCGCCCAGGGGGAGACGTTGGCGCTGGTGGGCGAATCCGGCTCCGGCAAGTCGGTTACCGCCCTGGCGATCACAAGACTGATCGACCACACCGGAGGGCGGATCGACGCCGGGGCAATCCGGTTTCGTACCCGCGCCGGCGTCACGCTCGATCTGGCGCAAGAAAAACCGGACAGCATGCGCCGGTTGCGCGGGCCCGAGTTGGCGATGGTGTTCCAGGAGCCGATGACCAGCCTCAATCCGGTGCTGCGCATCGGCGAGCAGATCACCGAAGCGATCACCTTGCACCAGGGGTGCGGCCAGGCGGCGGCGCGCGCGGAGGCCCGCCGCATGCTGGAGCGCGTGCGCATCCCGGACGCCGCACGCCAGCTTGATCGCTACCCGTTCCAGTTATCGGGCGGCATGCGCCAGCGGGTGATGATCGCCATGGCGCTGTCATGCCGCCCGGCGTTGCTGATCGCCGACGAGCCGACCACTGCGCTTGATGTCACCGTGCAGGCGCAGGTGCTGCGGCTGATCCGCGGACTCCAGAAAGAGTTCGGCATGGCGCTGCTGTTCATCACCCACGACATGGGCGTGGTTGCCGAACTCGCCGACCGCGTCGTGGTGATGCGCAGCGGCGAGAAGGTCGAGGAAGCCGCCGCGGTGCCGCTGTTCGAACTCGCCGCGCCAGCCCGTACACGCGCGCTCTGCTGGCCGCGGTGCCGACGCTCGGCGCGTTGGCCGATCAGTGTTTGCCGCGCCCGTTCCCCAACGAACGCGGCGAGGCGGCGCCACCGCAGGATACCGTGCGGGAGGGCGGTTCGCCGGTACTCGAGGTGCAGGAGCTGGTCACCCGCTTCGACCTGCGGCGTGGCGTGCTGGCGCGACGGGTCGGACGGATACATGCGGTCGAACAGGTCAGTTTCACGGTACGCCCTGGTGAAACCCTCGGACTTGTGGGCGAGTCCGGCTGCGGCAAATCCACCACCGGGCGTAGCATCATTCGGCTGGAGCAGCCCTATTCCGGACGCATCCGCCTCGACGGGCGCGACGTGTCGGTGCTGGACGCGACCAACGAAAGGCTGCTGCGGCGTGCCGTGCAATACGTGTTCCAGGACCCATTCGCCTCGCTCGATCCGCGGCTGACCGTGGGGTTTTCCATCGCCGAGCCGATCCGCACGCACCGGCTGGCGGACAGCGCGGCGGTGCAGCGGCGGGTTGCCGAATTGCTGGGCCAGGTCGGGCTGCCCGAGGATTTTTCTTCGCGCTACCCGCACGAACTGTCCGGCGGTCAGCGCCAACGTGTCTGCATCGCCCGCGCGCTGGCCAGCGAGCCGCGGCTGATCATCGCCGACGAGGCAGTGGCCGCACTGGACGTGTCGATCCGCGCCCAGGTGGTAAACCTGCTGATGGCGCTGCAAGCGCGGCTCGGCGTCGCATATCTGTTCATTTCACACGATATGGCGGTTATCGAGCGTGTGGCGCACCGCGTCGCGGTGATGTATCTCGGCCAGATCGTCGAGATCGGGCCGCGCGCGGCTGTCATGGGCCACCCGCTTCACGCCTACACGCGACGACTGCTGGCGGCGGTACCGGTGGCCGATCCGCGGCGGCGCGACCGCTCCATCGAGCTTGACGATACCGAGGTGCCCAGCCCATTGCGCCGGCTGGACGACCCGCCGGTTGTGGCGCCGCTGGTTCAGGTGGGCGAGGACCATTACGTCGCCCGGCACCGGGTAGGCGGGCTTTACTGAGCTCTCGATTGCAACGGTTCCGGTGTTTGGGTCCCGGGTACGGCGGAAAAGCGCAGCGCCTTCCACCGCAGGCGTTCGGCGGAATGCGCTGCGCTTTTCCGCCCTACCCACCACCATCGATGGTCAGGATGGTCCCTGACGTGTAGCCCGACACCGGACTCGCCAGGAACGCCACGGCGCAGCCGATCTCCGCCGGCGTTGCGGCGCGTCCGAACGGCATGCCGGACAGCAGCTCCTGCCACCGCTCCGCATCGCC
This sequence comes from uncultured Pseudomonadota bacterium, assembly GCA_963764525.1. Taxonomy (GTDB): domain Bacteria; phylum Pseudomonadota; class Alphaproteobacteria; order Acetobacterales; family Acetobacteraceae; genus DATDIC01. The sequence goes on from CAVXTC010000005.1 coordinate 266,706, forward strand.
GAGTTCCTTCGCCGCGCGGTCCCGTTGCAGCATGATCAGCCGGTCGGTCGCCACCGGACCCGGGTTGATTCCCACCACGCGCAGCCCGTCCGCCGGCGCCTGCCGGCCGAGCGCGCGGGTAAACGCCATCAGCGACGCATTCCCGGCCGCGCCGGCGATGTACCCGTGCGGAAACTTCTCCCCCGCCGCGCCGATCACGTTGACGATCACACCGGATCGGCGCGCCGCCATGCGCGGATAGACGGCGCGGCAGAACGAGATGAAACCGAATACCTTGAGGTCCCAGGCGCGCCGCCAAGTATCGTTATCGACCTTGAGGATATCGCCCGGCGGGATCGCGCCGGCATTGTTCACCAGCAGATCGATCTCGCCCGCCGTTTCGGCAACACGGCGCACGGCTTCATCGGACGACAGGTCAGCCGGGATTGTCCGCACATTCACCTGCCGGCGCGCCCGGATCGCCGCGGCAGCCTGTTCCAGCACGCCGGCGTCGCGCGCCACCAGCGTGAGATCGCAGCCCTCATCGGCCAGCACCTCGGCGGCGGCGCGGCCGATCCCCTTCGAGCCGCCGGTGATCAGGGCGCGCTTGCCCGCCAGCTTCAGGTCCATCTTATGCTGCCTCCCGCAGGCCCGACCGATAGGAACGGCAGGCTGCGCCGAACGCCCGAAACAGTGCCAGGCTGGCGGGGTTGTCGGCGTATCCCATTCCGGGTGCCACTGCACGCCGAGCGCGAAGCCCGGCGTCGTGTCTCGACGCGCACCGCCTCGATCGTGCCGTCCTCGGCCCGCGCCTCGACCACCACGCCCGGCGCCGGACGATCGATGGCCTGCCCGTGCAACGAGTTGACCGTGATCTCCGGCGGCGCCGATCAGCCGCGCCAGCCGTCCGGACAGCGTTACCTTGTGCTTCGGGCCGTATTTTTCCTCCAGCGTGCCGGCACCGGCGCGGTGGTCGCGCCGCCCCGGCAATTCGTGCACCGTCTGGTGCAGCGTGCCGCCCAACGCCACGTTCAACTCCTGGATGCCGCGGCAGATCGCCAGCACCGGCACGCCACGGGCGATCGCGGCGCGGATCAGCGGCAGCGCGGTGGCATCGCGCTCGGCGTCATGCAGGTCGGGCGTCAGGCTGTCGCCGCCATTGTAATGTGCCGGGTGCACGTTGCTCGGGCTGCCCGGCAGCAGCAGGCCGTCGATCCGGTCGAGCACGGCCAACTGCGCCTCTCCCATCGGCGGGATCATGATCGGCAGCGCACCGGCCGCCCCGAACACGGCAGCGGCGTAGCGCCCCGGCGTCTCGTGCCACAGCGCTTCGTTGCGCGTCCGCGCGCAGGCGGGGATCCCGACGACCAGGCTCATGCCACCATCCTCATATGCAGCCGCCAAACTATGGGCGTGGCCGGAGTCGCTCCGCAACCACCATTCCCGCAGCCCCGACCAGCATCAGGGCTGCCATGCCGCGCGCCGTGCCGTCGGTGAACAGCCCGACCAACAGCCCGCTGACCGCACCCAGCAGGAACTGCCCCATGCCCATCAGCGCCGAGGCGCTGCCGGCGTGCGCGCCGTGACGTGACAATGCGCCCACGGTGGCGTTGGGGTTCACGAAACCCTGGCAGCTTACGAACACCAGCAGCGGCGGGATCACCGCGACAAGCCGATGTATTCCGGCAAACGCCAGCCCGGTCAGCGCCGCCATCGCCAGCAGGTCGATGCGGCTCACCACGCGCAGGATCGCCGACGGGCCGAAGCGCCGCAGGATGCGGGCGTTCACCTGCGCCGCGGTGACCAGCCCCAGCGCGCAGGCACCGAACAGCAGGCCGAACTGCGACGGCGTCCAGCCGAACCCATCGATGAACACCGGCGACGAACCGCCAAGATAGGCGAAAAACGCGAAGGTGGCGCAGCCGCCGAGCGCCGCATGCGTCAGGAACCCCCGGTCGCGCACGATGTGGGCATATCGGCCGAATTGCTCGCTCAGCGTGAACCGCGTTCGCCGATCTGGCGGCAGCGTGTCCGGTAACGCCAGGCACACCGCCGCGAAACAGCGCTGCGCCGTAGGCCGCCAGGATCCAGAAAATCCAGCGCCAACTCGCGAACACCAGCACCGCGCCGCCGATCGTCGGCGCCAGGATCGGCGCCGCTCCCATCACCAGCATCAGCCGCGACATCAGCACCGCCGCCGCGTGGCCGTCGGCGAGATCGCGCACCACGGCGCGCGGGATCACCATTCCCGCCGCGGCGGCCACCGCGGACAGGAAGCGGAACCCGGACAGCCACAGGATGCTCGGTGAAACGGCGCAGGCGACGCAGGTCAGCGTGTAGAGCGCGGTAGAGGCGATCAGCGGCCGACGCCGACCATAACGGTCCGACAGCGTGCCCTGGGTGATCTGCCCGACCGCCAGTCCGGCGAACCAGGTGGCGAGCGATAGCTGCGCCGAGCCCGGCGGCTCGTGCAACGACGCCTCGATGGCCGGGAAGGCCGGCAAATACATGTCGGTGGAGGCCGGCCCGACCGCGGTCAGAACGCCAAGCAGGATCGGCAGCCAGGCGGGGATGGACCGGGCGGGGGCGGGCATGCGGCCGTCATGGCAGAGGCGGGGCCAGGCGACCAGGGGTTGCCGGTCCGGACCCCTTTCCCCGACCCCCTCCCCCAGGGGGAAGCAGGACCGCGACTCCCTCTCCCCCTTGTGGGAGCGGGCAGGGGGAGGGGTCGCGCGCTCAGTGATGCCGATGCCGATGCCGACCGAGCACGCAACCGACCAGCAGGCCGAGCAGCCCGGCGCAAACCGGCCACACAGCACAGGCGCAATCCCCGATCGGTCCACCGGGGCCAGCCCCGCCCGGCGCTGGTGGTTGCACCACCACCGGCGGCCGATTCGGCTGGGCCCAGCACCACGCCGGGCGTGGAGCCCGTCGGCCATGTGGCCCCGCCTTTAATTTGACTCTCGACAATGGCGCATTTCGTCTTTGCCCGTGCGAGGTAGATCACACCGGGCGGATCACTCGTCGGGGCCTTTGCGCAGCAACAAGGTGATCAGCACCGCGGCCAACGCCAGGGTCGCGAAAACGCCCAGCATCATGGCGACATAACCGGCGGTGCCGACGTGCACGTTCGCGCCCATCGTCCAGCCGACCGCGACGTAATAGATCGCGAATGCCAGCAGGGCGAACATCGGCAAGACCAGCAGGATTGTCCGCAGCATAACCATCACCCGAAATTTCGCCGAGACGAACCCGAGCGTGCCGATCCGGTTGCGGCGATCAGCCGGCCGGCCACAGCCAGGCCGCACCGCGCACGCCCGAGGAATCCCCGTGCCGGTTCTTTACCACCGGCGTGGTCACCACGTCGCTGAACACGTGCCGCGCCAGCAACGGCGGCACAACGCGATACAGGTGCCCCATGTTGGACAGCCCGCCGCCGAGCACGATCACGTCCGGGTCCAGCGTGTTGATGACAACCGCCAGCCCGCGCGCCAACCGGTCCGCGTGACGGTCGAGCGCCTGTTGCGCGCGCGCTTCGCCCGCTGCTGCGCGGGCCGGAATGCCGCTGGCATCATGCGCCTCCGCCCCGTCGCAGTCGCGCGCCAACGCCGGGCCGGCGACGTAGGTCTCCAGGCAGCCCCAATTGCCGCACCAGCAATGCCGGCCGGGGATTTCGTCGATGCTGGGCCAGGGCAGGGGGTTGTGCCCCCATTCGGCGGCGATCCGGTGCGGGCCCCGATGCACGGTGCCGTTCACCACGATGCCGCCGCCGACCCCGGTGCCCAGGATCACGCCGAACACCACGCCATAGCCGGCACCAGCGCCATCCACGGCCTCGCTGAGCGCAAAGCAGTTGGCGTCGTTTTCCACCCGCACCTCACGGTCGAGCTTCGCGCTGATATCGCGGTCGAAGCTGTGGCCGTTCAGGGCGATCGAGTTGGCGTTCTTCACCCGCCCGGTTGCCGGACTGATCACGCCAGGGATGCCGATGCCGACCATTGCGGTCTGCCCGAGCTTCGTTTCAACCTCCCCCACGAGGCCGGCGATGCCGTCAAGTGTCGCTTCATAGCCGGGTGGGGTGGGGATCCGGTGGCGCACCTGCTCGGTGCCATCGCCGGCGAGGGCCGTGATTTCGATCTTGGTGCCGCCGAGGTCGATGCCGATGCGGTACTGGGTCATGCGATGCAGAATGGCGCGGGCCGCGGGAGCGCTCAAGGCTTCCGACCTGCGTGTGGCTCCGGTGTTCGTCGGCAGCAAGGAGGCGGGTTGGAATAGACCGGGTGATGGGACTCAAGTTACGTGAGATATCGCTAATCTCTCCGGCGGAGGGAGTGTCGCCGTACGCCGGTTCAGGCCGTTCCGCCCCGTCCCCGATACCCATATTAACTGCTAGTGCAAGGCTGGAATACCATCCCGTTACGTTCTCGCTTGTGTTGCGCTATCCGTTCTGTAGCGTATGCCAGAACGTATGCTGGAGTGCCGCGGCATACACGGGCGGAGGGTGGACGATGATGGGCAAATCAATGCGGCACGGCTGCGGACCCTGACGAGAGCCGGGCGCCTATGGCGACGGCGGCGGGTCTCTACCTGCAAGTGAGGACCGGATCACCGCTCGTGGCTGTTCCGCTGGAAGCTGCATGGCACAGGCCCGGCTGATGGGGCTTGGCCCTTTGCCGACGTGTCGCTTGCCGAAGCGCGGGAAGCCGCGACAGCGGCCGCATCTGGTGCGGCAAGGGCGTGGACCCGATCGACCGACGCCGCGCGAGCGCCGAGCCGCAGCAGGCCGCAAGCGCGGATTGAATACCTTTGCCGAGTGGTGGACATGTTACATTGCCGCACATGAAGCGAGCTGGCGCAACGCCAAGCATCGCCAGCAATGGCGCAACACGCTCGATGCCTACGCCGCTCCGATGCTGGGCAAGCTGGGCGTGGTAGCGATGGTGGATACCGGTGCCGTGATGGGCGTTCTGGAACCAATCTGGCGGGAGAAGCCGGAGACGGCATCACGGCTGCGGGGGCGGATCGAAGCGGTGCTGGACTACGCCACGGCGCGGGGCTGGCGCACCGGAGAGAACCCGGCGCGTTGGCGCGGCCATCTGGCGAACCTGCTGCCGGCGCGCGGCAAGATCGCTCGGGTGGAACATCATGCCGCATTGCCGTGGCGCGAGATGGGAGCGTTCATGGCCGAGCTGGCGAAGCAGGATGGCATCGCGGCGCTGGCTCTGCGCTTCACCATCTGACCGCGGCCCGCACGGGCGAAGCGATCGGCGCGCGCTGGTCGGAAATCGAACTGCAGACGGCGGTTTGGATAGTGCCGGCCGAGCGCATGAAGGCGGGGCGGGAGCATCGCGTGCCGTTGTCGGATGCCGCACTGACGTGCTGCGGCAGCTGTGGTTGACGCCATGGGTGATCGCTAACGCTAATTCACCAATGGCGCCGATGCCGTTGTGTTTCCCGGTGCCAAGCGCGGCAAGGCGCTATCCAACATGGCGATGCTGGCGCTGCTGCGGCGGATGGCGCGGGCGGACCTGACCGCGCATGGCTTCCGCAGCACGTTCCGCGACTGGTGCGCTGAAGCGACCGGCTATGCCCGTGAGGTTGCCGAAGCGGCGCTGGCGCATGCCGTCCGCGACAAGGTGGAAGCCGCTTACCAACGGGGCGACCTGATGGAGAAGCGGCGCCGACTGATGGCGGATTGGGCGGACTTCTGTGCGCGGCCGATGCCGGCAGGAAAAGTGGTGCCGCTGCGGTCTGTGGGATGACGAATCGGCGGACGCTCTGGTACATCCTGCAGCCCGGCGGGGCTAGGTTGATCCCCGAACGCCCGAACCTCCGCACGGGCCGCCCCGCCGTTTCGATGCGGAGTGTGCGGAGGCGCAAGATGGGGTTTGGCGAGGGAATTGCTGGGCTCGGGAATCCCGCTATTACCAACTCACTTATCGGGTTCGGAAGAGGCCTCGGGACGCCGGCTGTGGACAGATTCGGTCTGCCGCTCACTTGGAGCATCCTTGGTGAAACAGACGAACAGCGACAACAGCGGCTCAGAGCCCTAATGGCGCTTGTGGATGAAGTGTTCTGTGTGGCCATCCGCCATTGTGGAGACGATGGCGCGCGATACGTCTGGAAGGCAGCATCCAAAGGCAAGCGCGGTCGCCCGAAAGGGCAACGCATGAATCCTGATGCCGATGCCACACTGCTGATAGCCTATGACGGCTTTGTTACCGATTGCGACGAAACACACCGGAAAGCCTTACCTAGGCGCTTAGCGGCGCTTCTGAAGCGACATCGGCCTACCGATTATCCGGCAACGGTAGAGTTTATTGAGAAACGAATCCGGCGCCTCCTCAAAGACCGCGAAGCGAAGAGGAAGGCAGAACGCGACGCCCTGGTCGCCGCACTGATGCGACAGAGGAGGCCAAGAAGCATGCTTTCCGGCGAATTTTTCGAAGGGGCCATTAACCCCATTTCGGAACAGAATGCACTCAGAGCACTATCGAGGGGTACTGCCTCAACCAGCCCAGGACACAAAATCGGAGTGATTTTGTCCGGCGGACAGAAAAACTGCTGAAAATAAATCCGTCGTTTGGGCAGCAATTCCGGTACTATCTGAGCGTCCCCTGCAACGACAAGGGACGTACCAATGCATCCGGCCCGATATGAAGACCCGAATACCGTCTCCGGTGCTTCGCCGGAGTTCGCGCGGATTCCTAACGCAACCGCCCGGTTCGGTATAAGTCGCTCCGGCCTCTACCGGGAGGCGGCGGCGGGCCGCATCCGGCTGGTGAAGCATGGGGCCGCAACGTTGGTGGATATTGCCAGTTTGCGCACCTTCATGGCCCGGCTGCCCGCCGCCCAAATCCGTCCGTCCAAATGAACACAACCCGACGCGTGGCGATGCGCCGGGTTGCAGGATCGAACGGGCGAACTTGGCAGCGCCCTTTCTACCGCATCCGACCGCACCCGTCACGCGCTTCCGCAAAGGAGTGCCTGATCCGTGCATTTCCCTTCGACAATCCGCTTGCGATCTCGGCTGCGGCCGATGATCCAGAGTTAGCCTTGATGTTGTCGAGCTGCACATGCTCGCGTTGGCGATTGAACGTGCGGCGGATGAAGCCGAACAGGATGGCCGGCCGCACGCCGCAACCGTGCTGCATTGGCGCGCCGCGGTGCTGCGGGAGGCGGGCCGATGAGCGGCGCCGCCACTCTCGCCGAACTCGCCAACACCCCTCGCTGGGTTGCATGGCGCAACGAGACCCGTAACGGGCGGCAGACAAAGGTTCCGTATGATCCCAAGACCGGGCAGCTTGCGAAGTCCGATGACCCCCAGACCTGGGGGAATCGGGAGGCCGCCAGCCGCAGCGCCGCGCACATCCTCAATGGCGCCGGGGGCGGAAGTCGGGATCATGCTTGGCAACAACGGAACCGCCCTCGGGGGTATCGACCTGGACACCTGCCGGGCCGCAGATGGTACCGCGGAGCCTTGGGCGCTTGCCGTAATCACGCGTTTCGGCAGTTACGCCGAACTCTCGCCAAGCGGGACCGGCATCAAAATATTCTTTCGATACGATCCCGCGGACCTGCCCGGCCTGCGCGCTATGATGGGCACTGCCTACGGCAAGCAGTGGAAACGCCCCGGTAACGGCCATCCGCCCGCAATCGAGCTGTACCTTGATCGCCGGTACTTTGCCGTCACTGCCGAACATTTCCCTTCAACGCCCGAAGCACTGAACCTCGTTCAATACGAAACGCTGCAATGGCTGATCGAACAAGCCGGCCCGGCGTTCGTTGGCGCCAACAAGCCCACCGCAGCCCGTCCGGGCCGCGCTGAGGCCGGCAACAGTTCACAGCTTATCGCTGACCGGGTGGCGGCCGCAGCAGCTTCCTACCCGTGCCTACGCCGCCGCTGGGCAGGGGATTGGTCCGGCCTGTCGGACGCGTCTGGCAGTGGCAAGGCGATGGCGCTCGGCAGTGCATTGAAGCGGGCCGGATTCGGTTTCGATGATATGTGCGGCGCCCTCAATACCCACCCCGATACACGGGATTGGGCAGCCGGGAAGGGTGAGGCTGGCGGGCGTCGCGAACTGCGCCGTTTATGGGAGAAATCGGAAGCCGCGCCGGCGGACGCCAAACGTCCGCTGTTCCGGCCGCTTCCTCCGGCGCCGGAATTTCCGATCGTGCGCTTGGGCCGCTCCGCGATGCGGTGGAAGCCTTGCAGTTGCGAACGCAGGCGCCGTTGGCAATTTGCGCGCAATCCGTCCTGGCAGCCGCCACGCTCGCAATTCAGGCGCACCGCAACGTGGACTTGCCCGGCGCGGGGGTGAGACCGCTGACCGGCTTGTTGGCCTCGATCGCGGACAGTGGCGAGCGAAAGACCAGCGTGGACAAGATCGCGCTGGCTGCGGTCTATCGGATTGAGGAGGGTTGGCGGGAGACACGGCAATCAGAACTCGCGGCATACGAAAATGAAAACGCTGCATGGAAGGCCGCACGGGATCGCGCGATAAAAGACCGCAAAAAGGATCGCGGCGCAATCAAGGCGGCACTCGATGCCATTGGACCGGAGCCGAAGCAACCCTCGCAACCAATGCTGCTGATTGCCGATCCGACGCCCGAAGCCCTCATCTTGCATCTCCAAAACGCCCGCCCTTGGGGTGGAGTGTTCACGGCGGAGGGTGGCATCTGCTTGGCGGATCAGCCTTCAACGATGAAAGCCGGATGCGAACCGGCGCGCTCCTTAACACCCTCTGGGATGGCGAGCCGATCCGGCGCGTCCGCGTTCTGACCGGTTCCACGTTCCTTCCGGGCCGCCGATGCTCGGCTCATTTGATGATGCAGCACGTTGTTGCCGATCGGCTTTTTGGCAATGCGATGCTGGACGGCATCGGGCTGTTGGCGCGGTTCCTGGTAGTAGCACCTGACAGCACGGCTGGCAACAGACTGTTTCGAGACGCGCCGGCCGAATGCCGTACAGGCTCTGGACAACTATAACAACCGCCTGACTGCACTTCTGACCCGTCCGGCAGCAATGTCGCCCGGTACAACCGACGTGCTTGATCCGCCTGCAATGGAACTGTGTCCGTCGGCGCGTCAGAACTGGATTTCCTTCCATGATGCCGTTGAACGCGATCTTGCGGACGCGGGTGGATTGCGTTCGATCCGCGCATTCGGCGCGAAGATGGCCGAACATGCCGGCCGCATTGCGGCGGTGCTGGCTGCCTACGCCGATCCCGATGCAATGGAGGTGGGCGCCGATTCAATGGCCTGCGGCATCGAACTGGCACAGCACTACGCCAACGAGATGCTCAGGTTGCAGGGGGCGGGAACCGTATCGCCCGATCTTCGGCTTGCGGCAAAGCTGTTGGCGTGGTGGGAGGCGCGCCGCGATCCGCGTTGCCATCTCGCGGCGATCTACCAGCGAGGGTTGAACGCAATCAGCGATGCCGCAACGGCCCGGCGCATCGTTGGTATATTGGAAGATCACGGCTGGATCACCCGGCTTTCCGCAAACACGGCATTGGACGGCGCGCCGCGAAAAGAAGCGTGGGAGCTTGTCCTGTGAGCGCGCTCGCCTTCGATCCGTGGGCACTTGTGAAGGTGCAAAATGACCCAGGGACGCCACCTAAAGCGGCTAATCCACCTAATCAGGAACCGGACCTGGCACCCGGATTAGGTGGATTAGCCTGGATTAGGTGCCTCGCCCTTGCAAGAGTGCATTTGTGTGCCGGGCCGATCCCCCGGGGCCATACCACGCGATCCCCGCCCCTGGTCCTATCCGTGGAGCGCGCCCGAACTGGGGGATCTGGTGCTCTTGCTGCAAAACCCGCCACTTCTGGACGCGCGAGGCTTCGCCCGGCTGGCGTTGCTGGGCTTGTCACCCGCCAAACGACGATTGGCATGCCGTAACAGAGGTAAGAACGTGACCAAGAAGCCTGCGGCGCAGTCAACGAAGACTGTGGTCATACATAAGCCGGAGGATAGGGAGCCAGACGGCCCGGGTAGCCTCAAGTACGCGGCTGGCTCCGATTCGCGGGCCTTCAACAGTGTCCTGTTGAACTCAGTGCTGTCGTGCCTATGGCTGCCTGAAAACGTGCCCGAACAGACCAAAGATGACCAATTTACGGCGGCGCTCGGCGCCATGTCAGCATTCAAACCGCAGGATGAAGTTGAAGGCATGATTGCGGGGCAGGCGGTGGCTATGCATCACGCCTCAATGGAATGCTTTCGTCGTGCGATGATTGCGCAGCAGCCTGGCGAGGTTGCCGCTCGTTACAGAAGGGACGGCGCGAGCCTCGCCCGTGGGATGATTGAGATGGTGGAAGCGTTGGAGCGGAAGCGCGGCAAGCGACCTCAGGTGGTGCGGGTTGAGCGTGTCGTGATTTAAGAGGGCGGACAGGCCATCGTCGGCAACGTGCTGCCTGGACGGGGGGAGGGGTTGAGGGTGGATCACAACAAGAACCCTATGCATCGCCTGCCAGACTGGCGCACGACGCTGCCCTTGGCCCAAGCGTCGCCTCGCTGTGGAGCAAAGACCCGGAGCGGGTGCCCGTGCCGGTCCCCCGCGATGAATAACGGCCGATGCCGGATGCATGGCGGCGGGGATCCCGGACCGCGTACCGCCGAAGGGGTAGAGCGGGTGCGAGCTGCACGGACTAAGCACGGCAACCACAGCGCTGAGGTGCGAGAGGTGCGAGCGTTGATCCGAGCACTGAAAGCAAGGGCAAACGCATTGAGCGAGTAGGTTCAGCGGTTCGGCTACGAGCCGACTCTAAGCTCGTCGTCGTTCGCACTATAGAAAGGTGGCCGGTGCTGACCCGCATCTCAGAAAACCATCTGACCCGTTTTTGCAGCTATCTGGTCGAACAGGCTGGGATTGCCCTTCTCCTCGACGGTCATCAGGAACAGCGCCTTGCCGCCGCTCTTTTCCTCCCAGAGGTCGCCGTGACTAGTCGCGGAACGGCAACGACGGCCCAACCCTTGAGGGATGTGCTCGTGACAGAGCAGCTTCCTGGCAAGACGGCAGAACGTTGCAAGGCGGAAATTGGCCTTTCGCCAATTGTGGGGAACGTAGTAACTGCTCGGTCATTCACGCGCGGAATATTCGATACCTTTGATCTGACCGGTATCCGTTGCCGTGCTGAAGGCCGCGGTTGATAAAGTTCACACTGGCGACATGTCGGATATTGAGGCAACATTGGCGACGCAGGCGGTGGCACTGAATTCGATTTTTAACGAACTTGCCCGCCGGGCGGCGCTGAATATGAGCGAGCACTTGAACGCGACCGAGATTTACCTTCGATTGGGCCTCAAGGCGCAGGCGCAGTGCCGCGCGACGCTCGAAACGCTGGCTGAGATGAAAAATCCTCGCCCCGTAGCATTCGTGCGGCAAGCGAACATCGCCAACGGCCCCCAGCAAGTGAACAATGGCAAGCACGCAGGCGCGGACCTTCCTACGCGTGCGCATGCGGGAAACCCAGCGAACCGGGCAAACGAACTATTGGTGGCTGAAAATGGCGAACGGCTGGACAGCAAAGCGGCGGGCATCCCAAGCGGCTCAGATCAGCAGCTGGAAGCCGTGGTTAGGGTCCACCGGCCCAAAACTGAGCAGGGCAAGACGATCAGCGCCATGAATGCGCGAAAGCATGGACTGAGGAGCCGTAAGGCCCGGAAGGAGGCGCAGTTACTGCGAGACCTGATCCGATTTTGCGGGGAGACGGCACGGGAACTGTAGATTGCTTTGCCACGGATTAGGCGAGCCACGCATCCGTTGGCCGCGGCGGCAAGCACAATAGCGGCGAGCAGCACAGCGCCTCAGCTTACACAGTTCATACACGAAATGGGATCGGACTGCAACGGACTGATCCATCGGTGCCACGTGGCCTTGCGCCGTTCGGTCACGGCCGCCACCACGAACACCACAGCCAACGGGCCGCCGATCACTGCCGCTCTCACTACACTTGCGCCGCCTTGCGCCACGGCCTTACCGGTCCAGCCGCGTACCGCTGCTCCCCCACCAATTTTACCAGCGCCCATCGCTTTGCGTTCATCGGAGCATAGCGCAACTGGATCAGCCGCAGCTTCGCTTGCGCGAATTTGGGCGCAGGATCGCCGCTCCGAAAACCAGCGAAGTACAGATCGTGCGAGCGTGGGTTGTAACAGAATGCCCATGCTGACAGATGATTTGGTAGATTGATCGAGACACGAAAATCCGCAGCGGTCAGGTTGCGATAGTAATCCCACCGAAGCCCGATGGTCAGCGGCGAATGCTGTGGCGCGGTGCGCGTCGTCCCGTGCTCATGGCGTCCCGTCGAGGCGCATGTCATCAGGACCAGCACCGCCCGGCTGGCACAGGCGCAGCATGTTCGCAAACGTCTCTGCCCAGTGTGGGTTATGCTCCATGACCTCGCAGCACACGACCGTATCGAACGAGCCGATTGGTGCGTCATAATCCTGGGCCTGACAGACGATATCGACGCCGGGGCCTTCGGCCACATCCAGGCCGCGATAATCGCATTTCTCGAAATGCTGGCGAACGGTTCCGTTCACGTCGAGACTGCCGATCTCCAACACTCGCTGCGCGTGGAAGAATCTCGCGGAAAGCACTGCGCATGCGGGCGATGAACTCAAGCTGCTGGGGATGAGACATGGTTCGGGCCTTGTGGTGGGGTTAGAGATACCCGAGGAGCGCACCGTCCTCGGTGTCGATCAGCTTCACATCGAACTTGCCCTCAGAACCGCGTCGTTCATGTAGTTGCTTAATTGCCAAAGGAGCGCGCCGGTCAAGCGCCGGCCTGAGACGTGGCCGAGAAACAGAACCATCGCGGCGGCCAATCGGATCAGGTCGAGATAGATCGATCGCGCGGAAGTCATCGGGCTCTCCGTTGTTCTGATTGTCATCCGGACTCTCAAGGTAGCGTTTCAGGATTTTAACGCGGGGTCAATCCGACTTGCAGACCAATCGTTCTTGGCAAATGGCAATCTTCGCTAATAACAATTTCTACCCCGCGACCTGATCGGGCGCGCACAGGCGAAGGCCGCGAGCGGGCGAAAGCGCGCGGCGTGAAGATGGGCCGCAAGCCGAAGCTCACTCCGCACCAACAGCGCGAGGCGATCAAGCGCCGCAACCGGGGCGAGCTTATCGCGACATCGCCCGCAGCTACAACGTGAGCCACCCGACGATCTCGCGGCTGAGTAGCTAGCTGGCGTGTGCTCGCGGGGAGGATTGCGTTTGGGAATTCACGGTGTCTCTCTTCGCCGAGCATGTCTTTCAGCCTCGGAACGTCAATGCTCGGCGGGGATCGCAGCAGACAATTCTTCGTAAGAGGAAGCCTCAAGGTGCGTCGTCATAGCGGAGCAAGGACATATTCTTCGACCATTTCATAGACTTTTCATAAGGCGGTAGAGGCTATCAAAATTGGTTTAGGGTTATCGTGCTAAAGGTGGCGGGAACGCAGAACCTTCTCTACCTTGTAGGATTTAGTTCCGTCATTGAAACCGCGAATATGGTCCATTGGGAAAAGAGTTAACATCGTGCACAAGATGCTTGTTCCGCAGATCACTAAAATAGCGTAGCCATTCCGTGAACGGGTTATCACCAGAACCGCGGTTTCTTTCAGACGCGCCTATTGCCGTTTCCATGAAGCTTTAACGCAGTAGATAATCGCGGTTCGCCAAAGCGCTTGCGCCTCGACGTGCTCTTTTTCGTCATACTTCTGTAGAGCTACAAGACAGTGTTTTGCAAACCGAGGTCACTTGATGCAGAATGAAGTGAGCAATCTTTTTGCTTCGGCACCGTTAAGGCGATCAGCTTAACTCCGATCGGAATTCCTCAACGGAGAAGCCGCCGCCGCAACAGGACAAGTTGGTAGCTCTCCATCGCTTTCCGCCGACTGTGCTTAGCACTTAAATTCATACCTCGTGGCGTTTTCTTATGGAATATTATGCTGCCGCAACCGCCTCGTTTTCAAGTCCCACCACGGCAGCAATGCCAATCCGCCGTCAGCGGTGTGCAGCGCTAGGGGAGCGAGCCGCCATCGCCCGCTCTCGCCTTGCGCCCACAGCAGGCCGCGCGCTCGGGGGTTTTTTGGCGCTAAACCACAGCGGCGCCGCTGCTCCCGCCGATCGCAGCGATCCGCGAGCCTGCTTCCGCTGCTGGCACAACCGCGCGGATGCAGCCAAACTCGACGCCAGCGGGGCGATTCCGATGTGTCGCCGGGGCACCGTTGGACAGGCGTGACGGCACCGCCAGCGGATTGGGGCAACCGGGGCGCCGGGGAGAGTGAGCGGGCGGCCTCCTGCGCTTCTTCGCGGCCCACCTGTCCAGGACCGTTTCGGATCGTCCGGACATCTGGCATTATGTGCATGCTGCGGTGTATGCCGGCGTGAGGGTAATGAATTTTCAGTCGCACAAAACCAAAGTGTTGTTGGAGGCTGGCGGAGGGAGTGGGATTCGAACCCACGGTACGCTTGCACGTACACACGCTTTCCAAGCGTGCGCCTTAAGCCGCTCGGCCATCCCTCCGTGAGGTACGTATAGCAATCCGGCGCCGGCCGCGTCCATCGGCGCCGATCAGCCCTCCGCCGCGCACAACGCCATCCCCAGCCCGGCCGCCACCTCATGCAGGCGCTTGTCACGCGTCCACAACGATGCCCCGGGGCTCGGCCGAACCGACGCCAAAAGGTGCGCATCCACATACCCGATCCCAGCGCCAAATGCCAGTCACGCGTCCATCTTCAGCGCCGCCAGGAACGCCGACTGCGGAATCTCCACCTTGCCGAACTGGCGCATCCGCTTCTTGCCCTCTTTCTGCTTCTCCAGCAGCTTGCGCTTGCGCGAGATGTCGCCGCCGTAGCACTTCGCCGTCACATCCTTCGACAACGCGCTGATCGTCTCCCGCGCAATCACCCGCCCGCCGATCGCCGCCTGCACCGCGATCTTGAACAACTGGCGCGGGATCAGGTCCTTCAGCTTGCCGCAGATCGCCCGCCCGCGCGCTTCCGCTGCGTTGCGGTGCGCGATGAACGACAGCGCATCCACCGGATCGCCGTTCACCAGGATGGAAATCCGCACCAGGTCGGCCGTCGCGTACCCGTCCATCTGGTAATCGAAGCTGGCATACCCGCGGGAGACCGATTTCAGCCGGTCGTAGAAATCGAACACCACCTCGTTCAGCGGCAGCCGGTACACCAGCATGGCGCGGCTGCCGACATAGGTCAGGTCCACCTGCTCGCCCCGCCGCTCGGTGCACAGGTGCAGCACCGCGCCCAGGTAGTCGTCGGGCAGCATGATGGTGGCGCGGATCCACGGCTCGTCGATGTGGTCCAGCACACTGCCATCCGGCATATCGACCGGATTGTGCAGCTCCTGCATCTGGCCGTTGGTGCGATACACGCGGTACACCACCGAAGGCGCCGTCGCGATCAGGTCCAGGTCGAACTCGCGGGTCAGCCGCTCCTGGATGATCTCCAGGTGCAGCAGCCCCAGGAACCCGCAGCGGAAGCCGAACCCCAGCGCGGCCGAGGTCTCCGGCTCGTAATGGAAGCTGGCGTCGTTCAGTCGCAGCTTGCCCAGGCTTTCGCGCAGCTTCTCGAAATCGTCCGCATCGACCGGATACAGCCCGCACCAGACCACCGGGATGGACGGCTTGAATCCGGGCAGCGCCTGCTGCGCCGGGCGGCGATCTTCCGTGATGGTGTCGCCGATCGAGCAGTCCGCCACGGTCTTGATCGCCGCGGTGATGTAGCCGATCTCGCCGGGCCCGAGGTCATCGGCGGGGATCATTTTCGGGCTGAACACGCCAACCTGCTCCACCGCGTGCACCGCGCCGGTGGACATCATGCGGATTTTCTGGCCGCGCTTCAGCCGCCCGTCCTTCACCCGCACCAGGATCACCACGCCCAAATAGGGGTCGTACCAACTATCCACCAGCAGCGCCTTCAGCGGCGCGGCGCCGTCGCCGGTGGGCGGGGGAAGCCGGTGCACCAGAGCTTCCAGCACGCCCTCGATGTTGAGGCCGGTCTTGGCGCTGATCTCGACCGCATCGGACGCGTCCAGCCCGATCACGTCCTCGATCTGCTGGCGCACGCGGTCGGGTTCGGCGGCCGGCAGGTCGATCTTGTTGAGCACCGGCACGATTTCATGCCCGGCGTCGATCGCCTGATAGACGTTGGCCAGTGTCTGCGCCTCGACGCCCTGGGTGGCATCGACCACCAGCAGGCTGCCCTCGCAGGCGGCCAGGCTTCGGCTGACCTCGTAGGCGAAATCCACGTGGCCGGGCGTGTCCATCAGATTGAGCTCATAGACCTGGCCGTTTTTTGCCGGGTAGGTCAGGCGGACCGTCTGCGCCTTGATGGTGATGCCGCGCTCCCGCTCCAGGTCCATGCTGTCGAGGACCTGGTTGGTCATCTCGCGGTCGGTCAGCGCGCCGGTGGCCTGGATCAGCCGGTCGGCCAGGGTGGATTTCCCATGGTCGATATGCGCGATGATCGCGAAATTGCGGATGTGGTCGATCGGCGTGTCGGGCATTATCTGGGGGTCTGGGGTTGGTTGTGGGGGATCAGATAGGGGCAAAGCGCGGCCGGGGCCAGGGTGGCCCGGCGCAACCGGGGGGATGCGGGTTGGACGGAGGCCGTTCTGGCCGAGGCTGGGTGCCAAGGTTGATCGGCACGCTGACGGGTCACGCAAGATAATGCGTCAATGAAACCCGGATGTTGTTCGAGTGTGTTCCGCGGTGACTGGCGCGAAGTGCCAGGCTCTAACCCAGAGGCAACACCAGGAATCGGAGCACGAAAGGTTGTCCCGACGAAAACGTGGAATTGCATCGCCGACGACCCGCTGGACCTCTCTCTGTCTGAAAACCGGAGGCAGGACCGCTCGGCCAGCCTCAAAAGCTGAAATTCGCCGCAATGATCGGGCCGCCCAGCGTAACGTGCGTGATCGCCTTGCTGCCGTTCTCAAACGAAAGATACCTGTAGCCGACCGAGATCCCGAAGCGGCGTGTCTGATACCCGATCCCGGTAAACACCTGCCAGGTCACGTTTGAAGCACCCGTCCCGACGTCAACATAGAACGGCACAAAAAACCTGCCACCCGACAGCAATGTGCTGTCCGCGAGATACACACGCCCACGAGTGCCGACGATGCCGTTCCAGATATCCCGGCTGACTGACAATCCCCCGAAGCGCGTCAATGCGACCTCGCCATCCGGCGCAATCACGCCCGCCGAAAGACTGAAATTCGTCCGCTCGTCAATCGCCAGCAGCCGGAACCCGCCGATGACATCGACATTGCCCCAGTTACCGTTCGCCAAGGTATAGCCGCCTGCCAGCGTCCATACGGTGGATTAAATCCTGGTGCTCGTGCTGGTCGCGAGAAAGGCTGAAACCGGGATGCTGATACCGGCAAAATCGACCGAATTCAGTTTGCTCGATGTCGTGCTGGCGTTGAGATACACGATGTCGGTCAGCACCGAGAAGCGATCGTACCGCATTTCGCCCGCTCCCATGAATCCAAAGTTGATTTTGGGGATGTAGTTGCCCGGGCCTGCCGACACCGTGGTTGTGGCGGTTCCCTGACCGGGCACAGGGATTTTTGCCGTGGTGTCGATCCACGGCAGCCAGATATACGGCACCAGCTGGTAGCTGAAGCCCGGGCCGACATCCGCGCTCGCGACCTGTGCCTGCACCCGCCCCGGCGCGATCATCGCAAGCAGAAGGACCGCGGCAATCGCGTGGATCCGGTAGTGCATTATCGTCTTCTCCCATCACGTAACGCTGCCTCCGCAGACGGAAGCATAGCCGAAAATTGCCACTCGCCTAGGCAATATCGCCGTTCTGATCAGCAAGATCGAGCCGGTCAGATGCCCTGACCATCGCACCGGCGAGCCGTGTTCCGGGCCGGTGCAACTAAAAGACGATCGCGATTTGGGTAAGTCAGCTGCCAGGTGGCGGCGTACTGCGGCCTCAGAGCATTGTAGTAAGCACCAATCAGCAAATTGACCGGCAGCTTGCCGCCAATCTTGATCAGCCGCCCGAACTGCGCCCCGACCGGCAGAGTCCACTTCTCCCCGCCCGACAGCCAATTGGCGGTCGTGACTGAATTGCTGCCGACGAACCACCCGCCGCCGAAATTGTAATTTACGAACGGATTTATCGTGAACAGGCTGTATCGATTGCCGGACGGGCCCGACGAGCCGCCGAACGAGAACAGGTTGTTGATCAACACGCCATAGACCCATGGACTGGCCAGCTTCACCACCACCGCGGCGGGGCCGGCGCCCCACAGGTTCGACCCGAGCGTCGCGCTGGTGGTGGTCGGGATCCCGACAATCGACCCGACGCCCCAGACCCAGCCGTTGACCGGGTTCTTCGGCGAGAGAAATGCCGAGAAGCTGGTCAGGCCAAGGCCAAATGGCACGCTCTGTGCCGGTTGAAACGACGGGCTCCAGACCAGCGGCAGGATCGTGCGCGTGATGAGGTTCCAATCCTCGGTCACGTGGAATGGAACCACCGGTTGGATGTTGAGGATATTCTGGGTTCCCCGGTTCGGCCCGACATTGAAATTCGTGTTGTTCTGGAAAGGCACGCTGATCAGGTCACCGATCGGATTCTGCAGTTTCTCGGCAAGGGCGGAGGCGTCGTTGGTCGTGGCGTTCGGGGTGCTGGCTCCGGGAGCCGCCGCCGGTGACAGCGCCACGCGGACAACCGGTGCCTCCGGAGTGGCGGATTGAGCATGCAGGGAGGCGCCGGGGGCCAGGGCGATGCAGGCAGCCAGCGCGAGGAAGCCCGGCCACGAAATCCGGACTCTCATCATTACTGGGACATTCGGATAAAGATTTCGTCGCGCCCGAGCGTCAGCATCGCACCGCTGCTCGCGCCTCGCAGGTGCATGATCACGCCGCCACTGTTCTTCAGCCACAAGTCGCTGCTGCCCGAACGGTTCAAGCCTGCCGCACCGGTGCTTTGCGTGTACCTGCCGGCGAAATCAGCAACATCAGCCAGATTATAGACCTCGCCCGAGGCAGTGATTTTCGACAGTCCGCCACCAGGGCCCACCACAGTGCCGATCAGTTTGAACGGATAGCTTCGCCCCTGATAATCCAACATCCCATCGCCACCCCCCAGGCCGGTGACAAAATCCTCGGTCACCGACACCATGCCCGAGGGCGACAGGCCGGCGATGCTTTGCTCGGTCGGCGCTTTCATGCTGGCACAACCAGCCATCGCGAGAAGGCCGCCCGCGAGCGTCACCTTGATCATCAACGAAGCACGGCGACGCGCAGTTCTGGCCATCGAGTGCACCCTTCTGCTGCGCATCCGTTACCGCCGGCCCGGGCTGCTTCCTATGCAGAAACGGCAAGTGGCACCTGGCCGCGCAGAAACGATGCTGCGTCCGCCACGCCGACTGCAAGGAAACAACGACAGATTAATGGTTGCCGCTGCCAGCCGCGTCCTGGATCTGCCGGAGCACCGCGTCCAGGTTGAACGCCGCCGGTTTCTGACGCGGCGGGAATTGCTCGAACGCCTCGATCTGCTGCGCCACCAGGGCCTGCATTCCATACAGCAGGTACACGTGGGAGATCACCCAGTCCCAGTATGTGTTCGAGTTTTCGTCCGCCCGCTCGAACGGATCACGGCGCAAATTGAACATCTTCGGCGCCCGCAGCTTCACGAACGGCTCGAACCAGCACATCAGTTGCTTCGCCCGCTGCTCCATCAGCACCATCTTCCAGTCGCCCATCCGGATCGCCAGGATGTCGCCGTCATCGCTGATGTAGAAAAACGCCTTCCTGGGACTCTCCTTGGCCTCGCCGGTGAGATAGGGCAGCAAGTTGTAGCCGTCGATGTGTACCTTGC
The DNA here is from genome assembly GCA_963764525.1 of uncultured Pseudomonadota bacterium. GTDB lineage: Bacteria > Pseudomonadota > Alphaproteobacteria > Acetobacterales > Acetobacteraceae > DATDIC01. Next base: position 286,536 of record CAVXTC010000005.1, read on the forward strand.
AGGTCTTGCCTCCCACTGCATGGCCGGCACGAAGCTTTTCCGCGATGTCAGGGTCGCCCGCGGCGGCAAGCAGTGTCGGCAGCCAGTCCTGATGCGAAGCGACATCGTTCAGCACCGTGCCCGGCTTGATCCTCCCGGGCCAGCGCACGAAGGCCGGCACCCGCCAGCCGCCCTCCCAGTTGGTGTTCTTCTCGCTGCGGAACGGCGTAATTCCGCCATCCGGCCAACTGTTGTAATGCGGGCCATTGTCCGTCGAATACATCACGATCGTGTCGTCAGCGATGCCCAGCTCATCCAGCCTTGCCAGCATCCGGCCGATGTTCTCGTCATGGGCGACCATGACATCGTTATAGTCCCCCTGGCCGCTCTTGCCCTTGTGCTTCTCGGCGCAGTGCGTCCTGAAATGCATCGCGGTGGTGTTGTACCAAAGGAAGAACGGCTTGCCGTCGTTGTGCGTCCTGTCGATGAAGCTCAGCGCATGTTCGGTGACCTCGTCATCGATGGTTTCCATGCGCTTCTTCGTCAGTGGACCGGTATCCTCGATGCTCTGCCCGCCCTTGCCATCCGCCCGGCAATGCAGCACCCCCCGGGGGCCGAACCGCTGCTTGAACGCCGGGTTCTTCGGATAGTCCGCATCTTCCGGCTCTTCCTCGGCATTGAGGTGATACAAGTTGCCGAAGAACTCGTCGAAACCGTGCGCCGTCGGCAGGTATTCGTCCTTGTCCCCCAAATGGTTCTTGCCGAACTGACCGGTCGCGTATCCCAGCGGCTTCAGCAATTCCGCAATCGTCGGGTCTTCCGCCCGAAGGCCAACATCCGCGCCAGGCATCCCAACTTTGGTCAGACCGGTGCGGATCGGGTTCTGCCCGGTGATGAATGCGGCCCGGCCCGCAGTGCAGCTTTGCTGGCCGTAGTAGTCGGTCAAGGCCGCTCCTTCGTTGCCGATGCGATCGATATTCGGCGTCCGGTAGCCCATCTGGCCCCGGCTGTTGTAACTGATATTCCACCAGCCGATGTCGTCACCCCACAGGATAAGGATATTCGGCCTGCCTGCTTTAGCCATCTTGATCTCCTTCCACAGGGTCGATGCTTCAGAAACTTCCCACCGGGCGCGGGCGGCTACACAAGCCGAAGCAGCACGGCAAAGAAAGCGAACAGGCCGATGCAGATAAGCAGGGCGGCGATCGCCAGTACCGGCGATTGCATCCCTTCCTCTGTCATTCCGGCGATTGAGGTAAACGATCCGCCCCACAGGTAGCGAACCGTCCACGGTCCTGCCAGATCGACACCACCAGTGCCAGGACCTCGCACGAGATCAGCGCAAGCCCCAGATACCGCGGCGCGCCTGAACGATAGGCAGCCCGGACTCCGGGCATCTGTTGCAGACGGTCAAAGAACTGCACGATCGCGAAGCCGAAGCCGATCAGTGAAACCGCTGTTCGCACCCACGAAAACATCGTGCGTTCAAGGCTCAACCGGGTGCGGATCCAGCCGAAATGGCTGTCCGCTGTTACCCTCACTTCGAACCGGTCGCCTCGGACGGTGCGTGCGTCTGCCATGACCTTAGCGTTTTGCTGAGGGTTCTTTTCAAAGCCTGACAACGCATCGGAATCCGACGTGACTCATGCCCGTGTCGATCGTCTGTGCGTGGCGGGCGGCCGGGCGATAGCGGCGGCAGTAATTCGGTGCGCACAGGTGCGAGCCACCCTTGACCACCTTGCGCGCAATGCGCACCGAGCGATCGCATCGGTCATAGCTGTCCGCCTCGCGGCCGCCGCGGGGATCGTCCGGGATGCAGCAAGACTTCACCGTGTTGGCATTCGGCCGGGCCGAGAACCAATCCGCGGTCCACTCCCACACATTGCCGATCATGTCGAACAGGCCGTAGCCGTTTGGCGGAAACGCCTCCACCGGCGAGGTGCGCGTGTAGCCGTCAGCAGCAAGATTTTCGGTCGGAAAATTGCCCTGCCAAGTATTCGCCATGTGGCGCCCGTCCGGAGTCAGTTCATCACCCCAGGCATATTCAGCCCCGTCAAGGCCGCCGCGCGCGGCGTATTCCCACTCGGCCTCGGTCGGCAAATCCTTGCCCGCCCACGCGGCATAAGCCTCGGCATCCTGATATGCCACGTGCACCACCGGATGATCGTCGAGACCCCGGTTCGAGCGGCCTCGACCGTTCGGACGCCGCCAGTTCGCGCCGAATTCGAACCGCCACCACTGCGACCAGTCGCGCAGGTCGGCAACCTGCCGCGGCGGCGTGAACACCAGCGAGCCCGGCTTCAACATGTGCGGCAACGCGCCCGGATAGTCCTTCGGATCCGGTGCGATTTCGGCGACAGTGACATAGCCCGTCGCCTCCACAAATCGGCGAAACTGGCGGTTCGTGACCGGTGTCCGATCGATCCGGAATGGCGAAACCGTCACCTGGCGGCTGGGTGCTTCTTCCGGGTAGTGCCGATCTGATCCGATACGGAACGTGCCACCCTCGATCCGCACCATATCACCTGACGCATCGCTCTGCGCCGCCGTATTCGACTGCATCTCGTGTCCTCAGTTACGCGTCCGAGCCGGAGGCACACCGCCACCGACCACCTGACCCTCAGAGGCAATTTTCGTGGATCGATCCACAAAAAACAGCCGGAACAGCTCCCGTTCCCCAAGCACATCGCCAAGGCAGGTGAACGCGGAAAATGGAACCAAAATCAGAAACATGATGAAACTGACCGCAACACCCTGAAGGAAGGAGGGGCCGACCACGTGGGCAAGCGAGTTCGGCCACCGCCCGATGATGAATCAGCCCAACAAACAGCTCCTCGATGGTCGTAAGCAGAAGCAGCAGGATCAGGTACATCAGCGAATGATGGATTGTCGGCAAGATAAGCGGTTTATCCCGGTATCGTTTGCCAAGATGCAGCATGCGCCCGAGAAGCATGAACTTGGCCAGGATCATGGCCTTCACCAGCGCAATGCCCCATATCGTGAAACTGACCCCCACGTCCCGCAAAACGGCGCTCTTGTACAAGACCAGGGCGCCGAGGCAAACATACAAATAGGCAGAGAGCGCCGCGAACGCCTTGAATTCCTCAACCGCCTTTTCACGCAACGGCCGCTTGCTTAACGCCTGTTCGCTCATGGTGCCTCCCACGCGGCGGCCACCCTGTTGGATGCCTGAAGAATAACCGCCGCTATTTTGGGGGTTGGTCTGATCCGGACGGCGGCCGGGCTGGCTGCTGGCCCATCAGGCTTTGGTATATCCCGTTCACGTTCCTCTCCTGCGCGGCGCTCCGACCCGGTGACTGACCGAGTCCAGCGGCCCGCTCCTCGGCTGAAACCTCGCCCCGGGTCGGCTGCTGCTCCTCCGCGGCGGGATCGGACGGGACCGCGGACGACGCCTGTGCCCAGGCTGCAACCGGGGACATCAGCACCAACATGAGAGCCGCCGTCGCGGGGTTCGCGATATGGCGGTTCCGGATCAAGTTTGGCATAGCGCGCCTCCCCGAAAGCCAGCGTCAGCCTTCCATCTGCACGTCGATCATGCCCGCGCGGACCGCGGCTTTCAGAGCCGCATGATCCCGCTCGGCCTGGTCGGCATAGCCTGCCGCGAACCGGCCCAGCGCTTCGTCGAAATCGCCCTTGGACCCGAGATAGCCGCTGATCGTCCACGGATCCCCCGCCTTCGCATGCGCGCGAGCCAAAACCCAGCCGCAAGCCACGGCATAGATCGACAGCATCTCTGCGTCGTACGTCTCGACCAGCGGACTCAGTTTTACGTCGCGCAACTGGCGCAGGTAGAACTGCCGCCCCTTGGGTCCCGTCGCCCAGCCGAGAAACAGATCGGAGGCCGGCTGCATCAACCGCTGGCCCTGAACCACCCGCTCGCCGTGATGGGTGTAGGCGCTCGTGCCCGCATATGCTTCCAGTACAGACGCGTTGGCTTCCTTTATCTGCAGGAAGAACGGGTGACCGGCGATGGATACCATCAACGCCACCATGCACAGCGTGCCGACACTCCCGATGCCGACCACCTTTACCGCCACATCGACCAGCTTGTAGCGATCGAGCAGCACGCGGCGATCTTCGGCCAGCGTGTCCCGATACTTCGCAAGCACGTCCCCGGGCCATATCCAGATAGCCCCCGGCATCAGACGCCTCCGGGTGGAAGATGGTCGGAGGGGTCTCGCGAATCCGGAACTGTCCCCCGTCGTGTTCAACAAGCTTCGGAAATACCAGCTCCGCGCTGCTGCCCGAGGTTGCCTTGGCGATCCGCTTGCTCAGCACCGCCTTCTGGAACCGCGGAAGCATCGCCAGATAGGCTTTCTCGTCGAGTCGTGCGTACCAGGTCTCCAGCACGTCCTGCTGCGAAAATTCACGCATCGTCCGCCGGTAGCTGCGGGCGCAGGCCGTCGCCGCTTCACGACCGTTCCCGTCCGACAATCCGTTGGACCGCGCGGCCAGCACGAACGAGGCAACCAGCCGCTTGACATCCCACTCCCACGGCGCCGGCAATGTCTCATCGAGGTCATTCACGTCGAAGATCAGCCGGCGTTCCGGCGTGGCGAAGCCGCCGAAATTCATCAGGTGGGCGTCGCCGCAAGCCTGCACCTGGATTCCGGTGACCGGTGTGCGGGCCAGATCGGCCGCCATGACGCCGGCCGATCCGCGATAGAACGTGAACGGCGATTGCAACATCCGCCCATAGCGCAGCGGTATCAGCTCCGGCTGCCTGGTCTTGTCCGCCGCACGAAGAATGCTGATGGGGTCCGTCCGGCCCGCATGCGCCCTCCAGGCGCCATGCGCATCGCGCGGCACCGAGTCACGCAACCGCCTGCCGGCTGCCCGGCGATCATCCGGGGTGATCGGTAACGGTGCAGCTCCAGACCTGGCCGCGGCCACCGAGGAACGGGAAATCTTCAACGCCTTCGACATATGCCACCTTTATTGGCTCAGGTCGGCTTGGCGACCACCTCGTATATCACACTGCTGCCGCTGTAGAACGGCTGATAATAAGCCCCGCCGAACGCGAAGTACGTTGACCCTTTGATATTCTGATCGACCGCGCCGCTCGGAAGGGCCGTGACGGTCGATCCTACGGGCGGCGGGATCACCTTATAGCCGTTCTGGACCGATGAATAGAACGCACCGCCGCAATCCAGATCGGCAACGCCGCTGACATAGACGGTGGAACAGGAGGGCGGAGCGCTCGCGACGACCGCCCCTTGCGGCGGCGGCACGACCGCATACTGGCCGGCTTGCGGCGCATAATAGACCCCGTTTGCGTAGTAATAAGGGTTTCCGGCGACGGAGATCGCAGCCACGGCGGCCGGCAGAACGGCTATCGTTGCACCGATCGCCAGTCCCGCGCCGAGGCCAAGGCCCGAGTAATAGCCACCCCAACTACCGTGGTAGTTGTTCCACGTGTTCTCGTGGTTGTTTTGCAGATTGGTCGCGTCGTTATAGCGGTTCGACTGTAGCTGATTCGCCTCGTTGGTGCGGTTCGACTGCAGTTGGTTGGCCTCGTTCGTACGGTTCTGCTGAACCTGCGATGTGTTTTGCCGGGCTTCAGGATGAGCCGCCTGGAACTGGCCGGCAGTGTGCTGTGACTCGGGGTGGCTCTGCTGGAATGTGTCGGCGCGATCCGAGTAGCCGCCGGCATCGTGGACGCTGCCGAACCCGCCGTGCCCGAAACCGGCATCCTGGCTCCGGTCTTCGGGGCCGCGGTCACCGAAGCGCGATCCGCCTCCTGCAAAACTTCCGCCATGGAAGCCGCCACCGCCATGGAAACCACCAAAGCCGCCGCCGCGGAATGCTGCCGCGTGCTCGACCCCGATGGAGACGCACACAGCCACCGCCGCGCCTGTCAGCAGCACACCGATAAGCTTCTTTTGGTTGATAAAGCGCCCGATCATCGATGTCCTCCCGTTGCTATCTGGCGGCGACTGCTGCGAACGGAATCTTCCGCGTGCCCGGCGGCAGCTCCGGCGTGAACACCAACTCGGCGATGCGGGGAGCGAAATTCCAATCCGTGAAAATCGCGGTGAATTGCGGCTGCGTCGGGCGCGTCTTGTAGGTGATCACCAGCTTGCACGGGATCAGTTGCGGCCCATCCTGGATCCAGATCTGCCAGTCCACGTCCTTCCCCACAAAGGCAAGGGTGCGGCAGCTCCTGCCGTTCACCTCGTTCAAGCCGAGATCGAACCCGTCCTGCAGGTTTCCGCGCACGCTTCCGTAGGGATCACGATACAGAAAATCAGCCAACGGCGGTGCAAAATCCAACCGCGGCACCAGATTTTTGAGCATGCTGTCGATGTCCGCCGGCGCCGTTTCGGTCGCATAGAATGGCGTCGCCGGATCAAAAAGAGTGATCGACGTGCCGTCGTACCAGAACTGACGATCGCCGAGATCGCCGCTCCATGCGACATAAAGCCAATTCGGCCGTTGCAGCGCGACGTCCTCGGACGCTGAGAATTGCAACTTCTGGCCGGACGGCAAAACATGATCGAAAGTAATGTCGGCATGGAAGGTAAACTGCCCGGCGGACCCAAGATAGGCGCCCATCTGCCGCAGCAGCCGGTCCGCCTGCTCCGCCACTCCCGAGGCAGCCGCCGCAGGCGGAGCAGTGGCCGTGGCTGGGGCGTTCTGGGCCGCTGCCCCCGGCGACCAGGCAGCTCCGCCGATGATCATGCCAACAGTAACAAGGCCGATGATGCGCATTGCGATCCACGCCTCCCGAAAATCAGTCAAAGCGATCCCACCACGCCCGCCCACACACCCACGCCGGCGGTGGCCAGCAACACCACCGCCACCGCCACCGCGTAACCGCCAGCCAGCCGCACCTCGGCGCACAGTTCGCTGCGGGCCATGCGCCAGAGGAACCACAGCACGATCGGCAACAGCAGCGCATTCAGCACGCCGGCCGCGACCGAGATGCGCACCAGGTTCACGCCGGACCCGACCAGTGCGGCGCCGGCCACCAGCACGATGGTGAAGCTGCCGTAGAACCATGGGGCGCGGACCGGGCCGTCGCTGAGCGAATGGCGCAGCCCGAGCACCTCGCCGAATGTCCAGGCTGCGGTCAGGCAGACGACGATCGCGGCGACCAGCGCCCCCCCGCTCAGCCCCAGCGCGAACACCACGCGACCGGCCGTCGGATTGATCGCAACGGTAAAGGCATCGGCGATGTCGCCGACCTTGTCGAGCGGCTGCCCGGCGGCCGGTCCATGACTGAAAGCCGCCGCCGAGGCCACCACAACGGCGGCCGTGACAGTCTGGCACAGGATCGCGCCCCCCAGCGTCTCCATGCGCATGGCGGTCAGGTTGGCCCAATTCAGCCCTTTATCGATGCTGGCCGACTGCTGGTAAAAGATCGCCCACGGAATGACGCAGGTGCCAAGATTGGCGGCAAGCAAAACAGGTAGCCGCGTTCGCCGAACGGAACCTGCACGGATTGCGCCAGCATGGCGCTGACCGATGGATGCGCCAGCCAGGCAAGCACGATGAACGCCAGTTCGCACATACCCACCGTGATCGCCACCAACTCCACCGAGCGATAGCTGCCGGTCCAGACGATGGCGATCAGGCCGGCGGCGGCGACCGTAGCGGTTTGCCAGACCGGCACGCCGAACAATTCCCCCACACCGGCGATGCCGCTCAACTCAGTCACCAGCGCGCCGGTGCAGCTTGTTACCAGCGTGGCCAACAGCACGATCGCCGGAAGCCGGCCGAGGCGTCGCAGCGCCAGCTCGGCCAGCCCCTGGCGCGTGGTGATACCGAGCCGGCCGGCCAGCTCCTGCGCCATGAACAGCGCCGGGGTCAGCAGGAACTGCGGCAGCACCAGCCGGTAGCCCCACTCAGCGCCGCTCTGCGCGGCCGCGATGACGCTGCCCGCCTCGGTATCGGCCAGCATCACCACCAGCGCCGGGCCGACGCTGACGGCAAGCAGCCCCCATGTCACATGCGGAACGCGCACCGTGGTCCCTTCACGGCTCCGCCCGAACGGCGAGCCTCCCAGCGGCGAGCTCATCGCCGCGGCCCGGCCGATGTTCCGGCAGCATCTCAGCCCGGGCAAGCCACGACCGAAGGTAAAAACCATGGCCGGGGTCTCCGAAGCCGCGATGTACAGGACCCGTTATCCGGCCGAGGGGCCTGTGGTTGGAACCTGCGGCGACATGCGGAGCGTCACATTGGCGCAGCCAGGCCCTGTGAGTTGTCCATTGAGCAGGCCATCCGGACTTCGCACCCCGGTGGCGGTGCCCACGGGACCACTGCCGTCCAGGTTCGTCACCGTCATGTGAAACTGCCCCGTGGCAGGATCGAATTTGCCCGCTGCCTGGCCGACGCCGCTGGCGTCCGTATAAAGAAGTACCGGACAGATCGCCGGTTGTGTCGCGATGGATGAACCACCGCACTGCCGGACAGTTCGGCGTCTGCCCTCGGGCGGTGTCGCTGTAAGCCACCGCGGTCACGGTTGCCCCCGCCCGGCGCGGTCATGGCGGTTGGCGTCGGTGACATCTGGGTGCATGCGGCTGAAAGCGCGCACATACCCCCGATCGACAGCACTCTGTTGAGTCTCATTCGGCTTTTCCCCTGAGTTCTTTCATTTAGCAACTGATGACCCGGTCGGAATTCGCGGTCCGCTGACCCGCATGGGCTACCCGGCGGACGGTCCCATCAAAGGCTGCGACGGGGCCATTTGCATGTGAAGATTGGCGCAGCCCGCGCCGTTCAGAACTCGCTTCCAGGAGCCCCTGTCGGCCGCGCGTCCCCGTCGCGACGCCCACCGGCCCGTTGCCGGACAGATTCGTCAGTGTTATCCGGAACCGGCCGGACCTGTCGATCGAACCCGCCGCTTTGCTGACGCCGCTTCCATCCGCATAGAAGAAGTAGCCCCAAACGTTGCCATCGGCAGACTTGGCCAGAGCCCAACTGATATTTGGGCAGTTCGCAACAGGTGAACTCATTGGGGTATTCGGCAGATAGACTTGGTCCGGAGGCGTGGCACCTTGCGCCAGCGCCGCGGAGGAGCCGGCGCCCAGCGCGAATGCGCAGGCCGCCCCAGCCAACAGCGACCCGGCCAATAAAGTCACGCCCTTCGAGTTCTTCTTATCTCGCAACATTGCTTATCACTCCTCGATTTCGACGCTCCGTGGAAGGACGTAGCGGGGTGATCCACCATTCAGGGTGCCACGACATGACCCGAGCCGGTGACTCCCCGGGTCCCGCAGTTCCCGGATAGGCTGATGGTTTCGCCCGTCCAGAGCTGACGATAGGCGTTCCCCCGTGTTGTAACAACGATTTTGTCGGTCAAAGCCACGCCAATGCCCAGCAGCGGCGCGATGGCAGCCGGTAGGGCGTGGCTCACGTCACGTCTCAGTCCCCCGCCATGCTCATCAGCGTGATGCCGGTGATCTTGCCCGCCGTGTTGAAGCCGAACATAAGACTGGCCGCATCGCCGCGCGGGAAGATGATCTTCACCACGTGGAAGGTCTGGCCTTCGTCCGAGCGCGTCAGCAGGATCGTGGCACCCAGCGGCGACGCCCCGTATTGGTACCGGCTGAGGTATTGGGACATTCCGCTCACCGCGTCGTCCGTCAGTTGGGCCCCATACTCCGCGGTCAATTGCGTGCGGTCGATCTGACCCGTCCGCATCTGGGAGAACCATTGAAGCGCCAGAGCCCTCACGCTGTCTTCCGACCTGGCGCCGGCAACATTGCCTGTCAACATTTACGCTGCTCCTCGTCTGTTGGGGGCGACCGAGGCCGCCCCCTTGCATTGCTCCGTTCAGCCGCCGCCGCCCTGCACTTTCGGTTCCGGCTGGTTCTTCAGGATGGGCAGGGGATTGTCGGGGTGCTGCAGATCCGGAACCAGGTCGTTCGAGGCACCACCGGGATACCGCTTGATGTTCGGGTACTGCGTGATCGTCTTGTCGAAATCCAGCATCACCGGCTCTACCAGCGACAGCACCCAGCCATTGTCCTGCCCGGCATACTTGCCCGGCGATGATGACAACGTGCGGGTAGGTGCGGCCCCGTTGAACGTCATGTCGTATTTCTCGAACGGATCCATCGTGAGGTTATAGGTGGCACCGATCGAGCCGAGGTCCGCGGTCGCGCCAAGCCAGGAATCTTGCCGTGTAAGGTATTTCCAGGCGATGTTCACCCACGGTTCCTTCGGGTCCCCGCCAATATCTGCGCGCGCCCCGTAGAAAACCTCGCCATCGACATAAACCCACGACTTTCGTGCCGAATGTTGCGCTTTCCCCAGGATGTAAGCACTGTTGTCGATGCTGTCGAAGTAGATCGGTTTGCCGTCGTTGCCCACCCAGTCGTGCGGCGGCGGCGTCAGCCCGACCATGGTCGCCAGGGTCGCCCAGCAATCGATGTGCGACATCATCTCCCCGTACTGCGCGCCGGCCGGGATGTGATCCGGCCACCACATGATGCCCGGGACCCGCCACCCGCCTTCGAACGGGGTTCCCTTCTCACCGCGGAACGGCGTGGTCCCGGCGTCCGGATACGCATCCAGCCAGGCACCGTTGTCGGCCGTCACGATGACGATCGTATTGGGCGCTTCGGCGCGGATGGTATCCATGATCTTGCCGATGTCAGCGTCCAGTTCCAACAGCGAATCGGAGTAGTCGCCCAGGTGCGACCTGCCGGCGAAGTCAGGCGCCGCGTTGGTCGGGTTGTGCATCTTGATGAAGTTGACGTCCATGAAGAACGGCTTGTCGCCGCCCGCGTGCTGCTTGATGTAGGCGATCGCCGAATCGGTCTGCCGGATGTCGAATGTCGCAAGCGAGTCGTAGGTGATCCGGCCGACGTCGTTTGCCGCCTGCCCGGCCACGCCTTCCCACTCGTCCAGGTTGACGAGCGAATTATACAGACGCTCGTAGCCCGGGTTGTACGACGGGAACCAGGGATGGAAGAACTTCGTGGTGTCGTCGTAGGCATAGACACCGGCATAGTAGGCGGCGAAATTCTTCATCTCGTCGAAGCCGTGCTCGGTTGGGTAGGCGTCCGGCTTGTCGCCCATATGCCACTTGCCGGAGAAGTAGGTCGAGTAGCCCGCTCTTCTGGAAGAATTCAGCGATGGTCGGTGTTTCTTTCCGAAGGCGGTTCTCGTCGCCGGGGGCCACCACGATCGACAGCGCCGAGCGGACCGGGATACGCCCGGTCAGGAACGAGGCACGGCCTGCCGTGCAGCTTGCCTGGCCGTACCAGCAGGTGAAAACGGCGCCTTCCTTGGCCAGCCTATCCGACATTCGGCGTCGGATGTCCCAACGCCGCGCCGCCGCCCGAGTAGCAACCGAAATCGTTCCATCCGGTGTCGTCGGTCATGAGCATCACGATGTTTGGTCGCCTGCCGGTGGCCGCCGGGGCATTGGTCTGTGCCTGGGCCAGCCGGATCAGTGCGCCGGTCGTCATGCCCGCCGCGGCGACAGCCGCCGTGCTCCGCAGCAGCATGTCGCGGCGACCGAGCTGTTTGCTGGTACTCTCCGTTGCTCACGGCTGATGACTCCCCTTGTCTGTTCAGGATCTCATGCCGGTATCGACGCCCTGCCCGGCCGGCGCCAACCGTGGTCGCCGGCTGGTCGATCGGCTATGGCATAATCGGCAATTGCGCTTCATGCTGGTCGGTCCCTTGGGCCGGGCGATTGGAGCGGCAGCGCTTCGCCGTACGCATCGAGGTACTCTGCGACCAATTGGTGCAGGCTGGTAAATCCATGGCGTTTCGCGACGTCCGCAAGATTGAGAGTGGACGGAACTGCCCCCAGCAGTTCCGCATGTACCAACTTGAGGCGCCGCAAACGCTGATAGCGCGCGGGGCTCATGCCCAGTGACTTCAGGCAAACACACCGCAAGGATGCTTCCGACACGCCAATCAGGCTGCAAATGGCCGCGATGTGCAGCGGCCGGTCGGGATTCGTGGCCAGCGCCGCCTCGAACTGCGGGACGATCCTGCCGTGGGATTCCCGCCTGGTCGGGTCATCCTGCGGTTCACCCGTCGTCAGGCAGGTTACCAGCGCCAACACCAGGTCCTGCTCCAGGGCGTGGACGACCTTCGGATGCTCGAGCCGATTGAGGTTCGTCTCGGCGATACGACCGACCCGCGCGTGCAGCCGAAGAAGCAGCATCCGATCCGCGCGGGACGGCCGCAAAATCCGGCCGGCAGGCGGGGCGACAAGGTCTCGGCCGGCAATCGTCCTGCTGAACACCATCAGCGATGCCGGTGTCAGCGATACAGCCCCCCAGCGGCTGGCGGTAGCGGTCCGCTGATAGAACCGCTCCCCGCGACTGTGAAACATGATGTCGCCAAAGCGCAGCTCGGCACCGTCGCAGATCAGCATCGAAGGCCGGCAGGTCGGGAAGGTGACAAACACCTGTTCCGGAGGCAACGAGACACGGGCGACGCGCGGCGACGCCTCATTCGCGCCGATCATGCGAAGGCTGGGAAGCTCCACCCAGGTCAGCCGGGCACGGAATGCATGAGGCCGGATCACCAGCAGATTGAGCGCGTCCTGCAAGCTCGCCTGATAGCTGTCGGCATCGGTCAAAATACAGGAACCGCTTGCCCGGCATCGGCCAACTTCTTGCGGTATCGATGTTTTGGATTGCACGGCGCCTTGTCAGCCGTCGGCTCGGGAAGCAACCCAGATTGTCGGACCGGTAGCCCCGCAGCTATGGCAAAACCGGAATTCAGCCGGTCGGGAATGCGTTATCTAGCGCGATCGGCCGATCGTCGGGTGCGCGGCGCAGTGTTGCCGAGGGTGTCTCGCCAAACAGTTTCCGATAGGCCACCGCGAAACGCCCGAGCTCCCCGAAACCGTGGTCGGTGGCAATGGTGGTCACGGTGCTCGTTGTCGCATCCGCCAGGATCAGCGCCCGCCGCGCCAGATTTATCCGCCGCAACCACAAATAGCGGTGCGGATTCATCCCAAGATGCTCCAGGCAATGCAGACGGAGCGTGCGGAAGTCCGCTACACCGATCGCCGCGCAAACCTCGGTCACGTAGAGCGGGCGGTCCTGGTTCGCCTCCAGCACCCGTTCGAACCAGCGCATGACCGGCAGACGCTGCTGGCGAACCTCCGACGTCCCGACCACCAGACCATGGGTCAGACACGCGACCATCACCCGCACCAGCTCCTGCTCCATCGCCCTGGCGACTTCCGGATGTGCGAGAATATCGGGAACGGTCGCTGCCAGACGCTCGGCCGCCTCGTGCAGATGCAACAAACGGGACATCAAATGAGATGGCGGCCGGATCAGACGCGTTGTGGCGGGAGCGGCGAGATCCTGCCCGGCAAGGTCCCGCCCGGCCGCGGTCAGATCCTCAGGGCTCAGGGACATGGCTCCCCAGCCGCTTCCGGCCGAAACCCGATGATGGTGTTCGGCACCTGAAGCCGTGAAAACGATATCGCCGGGCAACAACTCCATTCCGGTATGATGTATCGGCGCCGACTGGCCATCGGTCGGAAAGAAAATGGGACTTCGGGTCTTCGCTAGCACCGAGTGAGCGATATAGGGCAGCGACGCACGGCCAGGCTGCATCCAGAGCTTGTGCAGGTCGATCCGCGTCAGTTCGGCACCATACTCTCCGGGCGTGGTGACAAAGACCTTCAGCTCCGAGGCGCGGATTGCTGCGTGGTATTCGTACGGATCCGTGAACTTTCGGCGCGCGCTGCCTGGCATCGTTTTGTCTCCAGCCCTTTGCCGCGCCGGATGCACATTATTGCCCATGTCGCAAGCAAGGACAAGATGGCGACCCGGTTACGGTTTTCCTGCAATCAGACATGAGAACCGGGACATGCCTCTGCGCAACAGCCCATTCATGCGCAGACGCCCGAAACTCTGACTGTGCCAATTGTCATTTCCCGCGACCCTCACGCGTCATTCCCGCGAAAGCGGGAATGACGATGAAAAGGGCAGCCCTTTCGTCGCTCGGTATCAACACGACCAAGACCCCGGAACGCCCGCACGGCATTAGCTACCTGCTCATGTTGCGTGCAAAAGCAGGCCGGCACGTTGGGTGCGCTTCGACAACTCGCACGCCGTTGCAAACAACCACTGGAGGGTACCGGCCGAAGACCCAGAGCGGAAGATCATTGGCTCGACAATTTCTGGCGAGAAGTAGAAAGGACGCTCAATGAAAAGGCATAGCCAACGACCATAGCGTCGGGTCGATCCGAGAGTTGGCGGGTTGGACCAGCGTGTCCTGAGACATCTCACCCCCCACTCGCCCGCCGCTTCTGCAAATTGTCCAGATAAACCACCCCGGCGATCAGCAACCCCTCGATCACCATCTGCCAGAACGAGTTTACCCCCAGCAGATTCGCTCCGTTACCGATCGTGGTGAACAGCACCGCCCCGATAAAACACCCCACCACCGTGCCGCGCCCGCCGAACAGGCTCGCCCCGCCCACCACCGCCGCGGCGATGGCCTGCAGTTCCGACCCATAGCCCGCATTCGGGTTGCCCATCGTCAGCCGCGCCACCAACAGCATGCCCGCCGACCGTCGCGAACACCGAGGCCAGCCCATACGCCGCCAGCGTCACCCGCGTGACGTTCACGCCGACCCGCCGCGCTGCCTCGATATTGCTGCCGAGCGCATACATGTAGCGCCCCAGCCGCGTCGCCCCCAGCAGCTACTGCGACCCCACGGCGAACACCAGCATCACCACGAACATCGTCGGCACGCCCAGCACCGACGTGTTCGCCACCACCCCCAGCGACGCCGGAATCCCCGATACCGTCATTCCGCCTGAAACCAGCATCGTCAGCCCGCGGAACCCCTGCAGCCCCGCCAGCGTCACGATGAACGCCGGAATGCCCAGTCTGTCGATCGCCAGCCCGTTCACCACTCCGATCACCAGCCCCAGCAATATCACCAACACCACCGCCAGGAACACGTTCATCCCGCCCGCCAGCGTCATCGCGAACACCACCCCGGTCAGTCCGGCGACCGAGCCCACCGACAGATCGATCCCCGCCGTGATGATCGTGAACAGCTCCCCATACGCGATGATCGCATCGACGGAGACCTGCCGCATGATGTTGAAGATGTTGCCGGTCGTCAGGAAATACGGCGAGGCCATCGCCAGCGCGACCCACAGCAGCACCGTGCAGCCGGCGACCCACGTCTCCACCGGCAAATGGTGACGCATGCCCGGCGTCCCGGTTCAGCCGTCCGGACAGCGGTGATCGGATGTTGTCGCGCTGGCCATCAGGCGTCTCCGCGCGTCAGTCGCCGAGGAATGGCGTGAGCTGATACTTCTTCGGATCCAGCAGCCCCGCCATCGCCGGGCTGTCGATATTCGCCTTGGTCACCACGTGCACGCCGGAATCGACCACTTTCGGGAACACCACGCCCTTCGACGCGGCCAGCCCGTACCACACCCCGGCATAGCCCATCATGAACGGGTTCTGCACGATCAGCCCGTCCAAATTGCCGCTGCGCACGAACGCAACTTCCTGGTCGGAGGTGTCGAACGCCACCGCGCACAGCTTCGGCCCCAGGCTTTTTTCCTGGATCGCCCGGCCGGCGCCGTCGCCTTCCAGCTCGTTGTCGGCGAACAGGCCGACCAGGTCCGGGATGGCGGGTCAGGATGTCTTCCGAATCCGACAGCGCCCGCGCCGGGTCGTTGTTGCCGGTGCGGTGCTCGACGATCTTCAACCCCGGATGTTTCTTCAGTTGCTCGACGAACCCCTTGTCGCGGTCGTTCAGCGATTGCGCGCCGGCCAGCGCGGTCAGGTAGGCGACGTTGCCTTCCTCCTTGCCGGTGCGCGCCTTGACGCAGGCCGCCACCTCGTCGGCCGCCTTCTCGCCGCCGGTGACGTTGTTGGTGGCCAGGAAGGTCACGTATTTATCGGTGTTGGCGTTCGAATCGATCACGATGACCGGGATGCCGGCCGCCGGTCGCGTTGGCGATCGGCTGCGCCAGCGCCTGCGCGTTGGTGGCCGCGATCACGATCGCGGCGGGATTCGAGGAGATGGCGTTCTCCATCACCGAAACCTCGCCGGCGACGTCGGTCTCGGCCTGCGCGCCGAGCTTGGAGATCTGCACGCCCAGCACCTTTGCGGCCGCATCGGCGCCGTCGAACACCGTCGCCCAGTATTGCGACGTGGTGGCCTTCACGATCACCACGATGCGCGTATTCGCCGCAGCCGGCTGCGCCCGCGCCGGCCCCTGCGCAACAAACCCAAGAGAAATCCCCAGCACTGCTGCCGCCATCAGGTTCGATTTCTTCACGCACACCTCCCTGTTGCTTGTCGAAATTTCAGGCCGGCGACGGACTCCACCGTTTCACTGAAGCCCGTCATGTACTTGATCAGCTCCTGCTGCGTCGTCGTCGGCCGCCGTGGTGACGTGCTCGATGCGGCCGCGATACATCACCGCGACCCGGTCGGCGACCTCCAGTATCTCGATCAGGTTGTGGCCGATATAGATCACGCCGACGCCTTCCGCGGCCAGCCGCCGCGCAAGCTGGATCACGTGCTCGCGCTCCATCACGGCAAGCGCCGCGGTGGGCTCGTCCAGGATCACCACCTTGGCCTGCCAGTACAGCGCGCGGGCGATCGCTACCGCCTGCCGCTGGCCGCCCGACAGACGCGAAACGGTGCGCGCCCGGGCCGGGATGCGGCTTTCGATGCGCGCCAGCAGCGCGTCCGTCTCGGTGCGGATCTTGCGGTTATCGATCGCCGGCAGGAAGCCAAACCAGCGGCGCACCGGCTCGCGGCCGAGAAAGATGTTGGCGCCGACCGACAGCTCATCGGCCAGCGCCAGGTCCTGATAGACCGTCTCGATCCCCAGCCCGCGCGCATCCGCCGGGGAATGCAGATTGAGCACCTCTCCGTTGAGCCGGATCACCCCGCTATCGGCGCGATAGACGCCCGAGATGTGCTTGATCAGGGTCGATTTGCCGGCGCCGTTGTCGCCGACGACCGCCAGCACCTCGCCGGGATGCAGCGCGAGATCGACCCCGCGCAGCACGCTGATCGGGCCGAAATTCTTATGCAGGTTCGCGACGTCGAGCAGCGGCGGCACGTCACCCCCAACGGGCTGATCGGCGCCAACTAGAAGCGATGCGCCCGGCGCCGTCAAACCCGGCGCCGTCAAACCCGGGCGCGCGCGGTCAATACACCTCGGCGTAGCGCGCGCAGAGCTCCGCCGGATCGAACCCGGCCGTGTGTTCCAGTTCGGCGCGCTTGTGGCGCAGATAGGCGTCCAGGAACACCGGGCCGAACCAGTCCCGCGCCGCCGCGCTGGCCGCCAGCAGATCCAAAGCCTGGCCCAGCCCGTGCGGCAGCGCCGATGTCGCCCTGCCGGCGTCGGGCAGCGCCAGCCCCCGGCGCAGCCCATCCGTCCCGGCGAACACCACCGCGCCGAGCGCAAGGTACGGGCTCGCCGCCGCGTCGGCCACGCGGAACTCCACGTTGAATTGCCGGGCCGTTTCAGCCGGGCCGGCGGACGCGAAGACCGGACAAACCCGCAGCGCGGCGCCGCGGTCCTGCTGCTGCAGATCGATCAGCGTTGGCGCCCACCGGTTCGGCGTCAGACGGAGATACGAAACCGGCGACGGTGCGGTGACCGCACAGATCGCCGGCAAGTGCTCCAGTACGCCGGCGCAGAACTGCTGGGCGGCCCGGCTGAGCCCCATCCGTCCGTCCGGATCGTGGGTGACCGGCGCGCCCGCCGCGTCCTGCAAACTCATGTGGATATGGACGCCGTTGCCGACGCCCTCGGTCGCCGGCATCGGCGAGAATATCGCGCGGTGGCCGAGGCGGTGGGCGGTGGCACGGGCCATTTCCCGGGTGATCACCGCGTGATCGGCGGCGGTCAGGGCAGGGGAGGGGGCCACAGTGACTTCGAACTGCCGGGCCCCGTATTCGGCCAGGAACGAATCCGGCACCGGACCGGCGGCTCGCAAGGCGGCGGTGAACGCCTCACCGAACAGCCCCTGCCGGCGGAACGCGCCCAGGCTGTAGGCATCGCCCGGGCGGTCGTCGGTGCCGGTATAGACGAATTCCTGCTCGAACGCGGCGATCAGGGACAGGCCCGCGGCGTCGTGCAGCGCCCCCAGCGCGCGCCGCAGGAAGTCGCGCGGGCAGCATTCCCATGCGGCGTTGTCGGCGGTGCGCAGGTCGCCCAGGAAAAAGTGCTCCGGCGCCGAGCCGTCGCCGAAATCGACGCGCACCTCGGCAGTGCTGTCGGGCACGATCATCAGGTCGCCGGCGGTGCCGAACGGGGTGTCCCAGATCGGCCCGAACGCCGACATCATCAGGTTGCTGTGCGTCCAGCCGATGCCTTTCCGGCGCCGCGCGTGCAGTTCCTGCGCCGGAAATCCCTTGCCCCGGACATGGCCGGAGATGTCGCAGGTGGCAACGAAGATCAGCTCTTCCCGCAGCATGGCATCCTCCACTGACCTCGCCCCGCGCTTGCTTGCACCGCCGCTCCCGCGTCACTCGCGTTCAGCGGGACTGACGATTGAGGGTCAGAATCTTCGCCGCCTGGTTTTGATCCCCCTGGCATGATCCCGGGCCGACCCCTTACGCAATCAGCCCCGGTGCGGTGTCCGCGTCCAGCGGCCAGATCGGGCGTTGCACGCGGGTATAGGGGATGTTGCGGTAGTCACGACTGAGCGGTCCGTCCGAATCGACGTAGATCACCTTCCGCGCGATGGGACCGAACGCGGCCATGAAGTGGTTGGTCGATTTCACCACCACCAGCTTGCGCGCGGTCGGCTCTATCCCGAGGTTGCGGAACAGTTCCAGCCCCAGCGCCTGCGTGCGGTTGGCGATCAGCACGACATCGATACCACCCACCCGCACCGCCGCACAATCACCAAGCGGCACCTGCGTGGGGCCGAAGCTCTGCCAGCAGTCGCGCTTCAGCGCGGTAACGGTAACGAGCGCATCGATCGGGGCACCGGAAGCTGGCCCGGTCTTGCCGCCGAAGCGCAGCGGGAACATCGCGCCCTCGCCGGCATCGAAACAGAGCCGCACCGCGATCGGGTCCCAGATCGGCCCGAGGGCCGCATCTTCCACGTTCCGCTCGATCATCTGGCGCAGCAGAGTGGTGTTGTCGGACGGTGCGCCGCCGCCGGCGTTGTCGGCCGGATCGGCCATCACGACGGGCGCGCCGTTGAACGCCAGCGCGGTGGCGATGCCGGTTTCACCTGACATGTACTCAGGCGCGGTGCGCCCGCGCATCGAGATGAACTCCTGCCCGATTTCGGTCGCCAGCCGGTTGGCTTTTGCCTTGTCCTGATCGACCACCACCAGGATGCGGCCGGTCAGTTCGGGTACATCCGCGTAAGGGAAGCAGTGGCCGATCGAGACCGACAGCACGCCGTCCTTGCCCTCCAGCGCGGTGGTGCGATCGACGAAGCCGCGCATCAGCGGCAGCGTGGTGGGATAGCTGCCGATCTGGCGGCAATCATACAGCGACATGACCGGCTTGATTTCGCCCCGGATCGTGCGGAGCACCAGGGTCAGCAGGTCCTCCGCGCGCTCTGCCACGTCGGTGTGCGGGAATTCCTTGTACAGGATGACGATGTCTGACAGCGCCACCCGCTTGACCGTCAAGTGGCAGTGCGGGTCGAGTTCCACGCCGATGACGCAGCGCGGGCCGACGATTGCGCGGACGCGTTCGACCACGTCGCCTTCGGCGTCGTCGTAGCCATGCGCAACCATCGCGCCGTGCAGGCCGAGCAGCACGCCATCCAGCGGCAGCGCGGCGCGCACCTGGTCGAGGATTTCGTCGCGCATGAATTCATAGTCGGCGCGGTTGGTGGTGCCGGCCGGGCTGGCGGCGAAACAGCTTCCCTCGATCAGTGTGAAGCCTTCGGCCGCGGCGCGGCGGCGGGCAACGAACAGCGGGGCGGTACACATGCGCGGGGCGTCGTGCGGGTGCTCGTCCCGGGCGATAGAAGACGCTTTCCTGATAGGCGGCGAGGGAGGTCGGCAACGGCGAGAACGTGTTGGTCTCGGTGGCGATGGTGGCGCTGAACAGGCGCATGGATGGAGGCTCTCCGATGCTGGCCGGAGTCTGTGCGCGTTCGCCGGCTGGTGTCCAGCGATGCGGGGAAAACCGCCTTATGCCGAGCGGCGAAAAGGCGACCGTCCCTTCGTCGTTCCGGCGCCTGCGGGAACCCAGGCTCCCCGGCAAAACCGGAGCCGTACACCTGGGTTCCCGCTGTCGCGCAGGGCTGTCCGGTAAATATTTCGCTGAGCCAGGCGCATGCCCGGCAAATCCGACACGAATCGGATACCTTCTGGTTATCGAGAACTCAGGAGGAGAGCCGGGCATGCGATACCACGATAGCGTCTTCGGGAAACTGATCAAGCCGCTCTCGCGGCGCCAGTTTGACGCAATCGTGGAGCGTCATGCCGGCAACGCCTACGACAAGTCCTTCCAGAGTTGGGATCATTTGGTGGCGCTGATCTTCGCCCAGTTGAGCGGGGTCGATGGCCTGCGCGGTCTGGAGGCGGTGTGGAACGCAAATGCCCATCATCACTATCACCTGGGCAGCAAGACGCTGAAGCGAAGTACCCTCTCGGATGCCAATGCCAGGCGGCCGGCAGCGATCTTCGCAGAAGCCTTCGAACAGCTTTCCGCTCTCGCCGAGAGCTCCCTGAAGCGCGAAGGCAGCGCGGTGTTGCGGATCATTAATTCAACGCCGATCCCGCTTGACGAACTGGTCAGCTGGGCCGACTGGAATGGCAGGACGCGCGGCCTGAAGTTGCATGTGGCCTATGATCCGACGGCCGATCTTCCAAGGCAGATCGAGATCACTCCTGCCACCATCAACGATGTTCTGGTCGGCGAGCAGATTCCGCTGGAGGCAGGTGCCACCTACGTCATTGACAAAGGCTACTGCAAATATGAGTGGTGGACCCGCATTCACGCCGCCGGCAGCTGCTTTGTCACGCGGCCGAAATCCAACGTGACCTTCAAGGTCATCCGCCGACGCAAGCTCGAAGCCACGCAGGGCGAAGGCTTCACGGTGCTCGGCGATGCCGAAATCAAGCTCGCAACCCAGGGTCGCGCCAAGCTGGCCATTCCGTTGCGGCGGGTGCGCATCAAGCGCCAGACTGGGGGCATCCTTACCATCATCACCAATGATCTGCGACGCTCGCCGGTCGAGATTGCGGCGATCTACAAAACGCGCTGGCAAATCGAACTGCTGTTCCGCTGGGTCAAACAGCACCTCAAGCTCAAGAAGTTCCTGAGCCGGACCGAGAACGGCATTCGGCTTCAGCTGATTGCCGCCATGATCGCCTACCTGCTGTTGCGCATTGCCGCTCGGGAGAACCGCCTCGCTATTCCGGCAATCCGCTTCGCCCAGCTGGTCACCGGATGCCTGTTCATCCGAAAAGCGGTGGCCAAAATCGATCAGCCTCCTGATGTCCATCCGTCAAGGCCGCGCGGCTTCCCTCTCACCGGTCAGTTGCAGCTGTCCTATGCCTGATTTTTCCCGGACAGCCCTGCGCTTCCGCGGGAATGACGACTGAGCGGTCGTGGGAGTGACGATCCAAGCGGCAGAGGTTCGGGCCCATTGGCGCTCGCCGCCGGCGCTGCTGACATGATCTCCGCGTCATCAAAGGTCACGCGACGGCGTTCCCAAATCCACCTACCAGACGGGAGATTTCCCGGGGATGACAACCATGAAAGCGAAAGCCCGCCGGGCGGCGGACCGACACCGCCTGCTGCAATCGACTGCTCTTGGCGCTGTTCTGCTCGGCGTGACCTTGGCGGCATCGCCGGCGCGCGCGTTCAGCTTTACCACCGGCGATCTGGTGGTGAGCAGCAGCACCTACGCCGGCACCGCCTCGACCGTCACCGTCGGACAGGCGCTGCCCGGCGGCGGCCCCGCCACAAATGACGGCAGCCTGCCGGGCGTGTTCCTCAATTCAGCCGTTGACGGAACGTTCGGCATCACCTCGCCGATCGCGCTGACCGAATACGATCCTGGAACCGGGACCGTTGCCGGCATCCTGCCGATCCCGGCAAGCGATCTCGTCACCAGCTTCAGCTCGAAATCCGAGTTGTCGCTGAACCTCTCCCCCAATGGGCGCACATTGTCGTTCGTCGGCTACCAGGCCGGGGTGAACGAACTCGATATCTCGAACGATAACACGCCGGCGGCAATCGATCCGAAGAACCCCGATACCGCCGGCTCCACGTTTCGCGCGATCGCCGAGGTGAACGCGAGCGGCGGTATCCGGGTCACCACCACCAACGCGTTCAGCGGCGACAACGGCCGCGGTGCGATCCTGGGGCCGAACGGGCTGCTGTATGCGGTCGGCAACGCCGGCCAGACCAAGAAGCCGCCCAGCACCGTCACCCAGGGCACCGGCGTGCAGATCGTCGTGCCCGGCACGGTGGCGACGGCGACAACGCTCGGCGTGCAGCCGGCTGGGGTCTATGACGTGACGCAGAACGGTCTGCCGACCGACAAGACCGCGAAGGACAACAACTTTCGCGGCGAGACGATCTTCGGCAATACGCTTTATGTCTCCAAGGCAGCGGCAGCAACGGAATAAACGGCGTTTATCAGGTCGGCGCGGCCGGATCGCTGCCGACCGCCGCATCGGTCAACGCCGCGATCGCCGCCGGGAAGCCGACGATCACCCTGCTTCCGGGCTTTCCGGCGGTGCCGGCGGGCACCACGGACAGCAGCCTCTATTCGTTTGGCATATTCTTCGCCAATGCGACCACGCTCTATGTCGGCGACGAAGGGCCGCAGGATCTGAATGCGGATCCCAACGCCGGGCTCGAGAAGTGGAGTCTGGCCAAGGGTCTCTGGCACCTCGACTACACGCTGCAGAACGGTCTCGGACTCGATACGCCGTACACCGTTTCCGGGCTCGGTTACGACATCGCCACCAGCGGCCTGCGCGACATCACCGGCCACGTCAACAAGGACGGCACGGTCAGTCTGTTTGGCGTCACCGCCACTGAAGGCGACAGCCCGCTGGACGGCGATCAAGGCGCGGACCCGAATGAGATCGTGGAGATCACCGACGTCCTGGGGGACACGACGCTGCCCGCCGACGAGAGCTTCAGCACCTTGGTCGGCCCGCAATTCGGCGTCGTCGAGCGGGGCGTCGCGTTTGCTCCGGTCCCGGAACCCGCTTCGATCATGCTGTTCGGCCTGGGCCTTGCCGGCCTTGGCCTGGTGCGCGGCAAACGCCGGTCTGGGTGACCTGCCGGCCGGACCGAGGCAGGGACGACAGCCCGCGCCCGAGGTCGTCGGGCCAACCCCTCCCGCGGGGGGGGCGGCTTTACCGCCCCTCAGTCCGCATATGGGTTCGTCGTGCCCCGAAGCTGCAGCCGGATCGGCACGCCGGGCAGGCCGAAATCCTCCCGCAGCCCGTTCACCAGATACCGCTGGTAATCCTCCGGCAGCCGCTCGGCCCGCGTGCCGAACACCACGAACGTGGGCGGCCGTGCCTTCGCCTGGGTGATGTAGCGTAGCTTCAACCGCCGCCTGTCCACCAACGGCGGAGCATGCCGGGCCAGCGCCGCCTCGAACCAGCGGTTCAGCCCGGACGTGGGAATCCGGGTGTTCCACACCTCATGGGCCCGCCGGATCGCCGGAAGCAGCTTGTCCATGCCGGCCCCGGTCAGCGCCGACAGCGCCACCACCGGGATGCCCTTCATCTGCGCCAGGCTTTCCTCCAGCCGCTCGGTCACCGCACGGCGCACCGCCGCCCGATCCGCGACCGCATCCCATTTGTTCAGCGCGATGACGCAGGCCCGCCCCTCGCGCTCGATCAGTCCGGCGATTTGCAGGTCCTGGTCGAGCAGACCCTCGACCGCATCGACCACCAGGACCACCACCTCGGCCATCCGCAGCGCGCCGATGGCCGCGCCGACCGACAGTTTCTCCAGCCCGCCCTCGACCCGGGCGCGCCGCCGCAGCCCGGCGGTATCGACCAGTTCGATCGGTCCGGCCGCGTCGGCCAGCACCACCGCCACCGCGTCGCGGGTCAGCCCCGGCTCCGGCCCGGTGACCATCCGTTCGGAGCCGACCAGCCGGTTCAGCAGCGTGGATTTCCCGGCATTCGGCCGCCCGACGATGGCCAGCTTCAGCGGGCGAGCCGCATCATCCGGCCGCTTCGGCGCGTCCGCCGGCAGCCGGTCGGCGATCTCGGTCATCAGTTCGGCGATTCCCTCGCCGTGCTCGGCGGATACCGCGACGGGATCGCCCAGCCCCAGCGCATAGGAATCGAACACGGCGGATTCGGCCAGCCGGCCCTCGGCCTTGTTGGCCACCAGCAGCACCGGCCGCCCGAGCCGGTGCAGCCAGCGGGCGAAATGCCGGTCCGCCTGGGGTCAGCCCGGCCCGCGCATCGACCACGAACACCACCAGATCCGCCTGCCCCACCGCGGTCGCGGACGACGCGTGCATCCGCCCGGTCAGCGTCTCCGGCGCCGCCTCATCCAGCCCGGCGGTATCGACCAGCCGCACCCACCGCCCGCGCAACTGCGCCTCGGCCTCCTTGCGGTCGCGCGTCACGCCTGGCGTGTCGGCCACGATCGCCGAGCGCCGGCCGGCCAGCCGGTTGAACAGCGTGCTTTTGCCGACATTCGGCCGTCCGGCGATGACGACGACCGGCAGCATCATGCGGCTCAGCGCAGTGCGATCAGCCGGCCGTCCTCGGCGATCAGCAGCACGGTGCCGTCGGCGATCGAGGGCTGCAACGGAGCCGCCACCGCCGGCAGCTTCTGCTGGCCGATGATCTCGCCAGTGTAAGGGCTTAGCGCCAGCGCGGCCCGGCTGGTACCGGCGAACACCAGCCGGTCGCTCGCCAGCAGGGGGCCGAACCAGGTGATCAGGCTGCTCTGGTTCTTCGGGTTCATCCAACGCGGCAACTGCCGGACCCAGGCCACCCGCCCGGTATCGGCATTGATCGCCGCGACCACCTGATCGAGCGTGACCAGGAACACCCAGTCCCCGGCCACCCACGGGCTGTCCAGCCCGGCGACGCTGTGCTGCCAGAGCCGCCGGCCGGAATGCAGGTCGTTGGCCACCGTCAGCCCGCCCATGCCGGCCGCGAACACCCGGCTGCCGCTGATTGCCGGCATGCCGCGGATCGAGTTGATGTCGAGCAGCCCGCCGCTCAGCCCCGGCGCCACCAGATTGTCGGTCCACGCCACCGTTCCGGTGTCGGCCCGCAGCGCGGTCAACTCGCCGGACGCAAAGCCGGCGACCACCAGCCCTTCGGCGTAAGCGGGCGCCGGCTCGCCGAGGATCGCGGTGACCGCGTTTACCGCCTGGTAGGTCCAGAGCTGGTGGCCGCTGGCGGCGTCAAGCGCCTGCACCTGATCCTGGATGGTGGTGACGAACAGCCGTCCCTCCACCACGGTCGGGCCGGAGCGTCCGGGGGCGCCGAGATAGACGCGCCATTTCGGCGTGCCCCGGCCGGCGTCCAGTGCCACCACATCGCCAAGCCCGTTCACCGCGTACAGCACGCCCGCAGCCACTGCGAGGCCGCCGCCGACATTGGTGCTGCGAGCTTCCTTGCTGCGGGTCGGGACGCGCCAGCGCAGGCCGCCGCCGTGGAGGTCGAACGCCGAGACCCGGGCGCTCGAGTCCATGGTATAGACGACGCCATCGGATGCTACCGGCTGGGCCAGGATCTTCTCCCGGTAGCCTCCGCCGGCGCCGATCGGGGCGGCCCAGGCCTGCGTCAGAGCCGGGTTGGCCTCCAGGTGGCCCATGAGATGCGCCGGGTTGCCGCCGGGCTGCGGCCACGCGGCGTTGCGCACCGGAGGCGGCAGCACGACCTGGGTTCCCGGCTGCGGGGTCAGCACGTTGGTGGCGGCCAGCACCGGCTCCCGTTTTCCCGGGAGCGGGGGTTTTTCCTCGCCGAACCAGTGGTCCCACAGGCCACATCCGCCCAGGGCCAGGGGCACCCAGTGACCCAACGTTGCGCGCCGGGACAGCGCGGCGGCACGGGAGGTGCGGGTCATCCCGGAAGCTCCGCCAGGACGGCGGTCGCGCGTTCCCGCACGCCTGTCGGCGCCGCTGTGTCGTGGGTCAGCGCGGTGAGCATGTCCTTCGCCTGCGCCGTCTTGCCCTGGCGCAAGGCGAGCAAGGCGAGCTGTTCTTCGGCCATCGCGTGCCAGGGGTTGTCCGGCACGGCCAGCGGGCGGAGCCGGGCTTCCAGCATCCCGGGGTCCCCCGTGTCGATCTGGTGCTGGGTCCAGAGCAGGCTGGCAAGGTCGCGCAGCAGCGGGTCGGCCGAGGAATCGGCCGCCACCGCGTTCCACAGCGCCAGCGCCTGGGGCAGATGGCCGCCATCGGCCTCGATCGCCGCGGCGCGAAGGCGGGCGAGCGTGCGGTATCCGGACGGGCCGGCTTGCGCCAGCTTGCCGAAGCCGGCGAGGGCGGAGGCGTGAGCTGTTGCCGCGTTCGGGCCGGTTTCCGCCGCTTGCAGCATGGATTGCAGATAGACGCTGCCGGCGGCCGCATCCTGCCGCGCCTGGTACCAGCGCCAGCCCTGCCAGCCGGCCACGAGGACGACCACCAGCACCGCCGCGGCGAAAATCGCCCCGGCATAGCGGGTGAGAAACTGGCGCGTTCGCTCGGCGCGGAGGTCTTCTTCGACTTCGTCGAAAATATCGGGCACGCGGGGACTCCGTGGGGGCCGGATACATAGCCTGGGGGAGCCGTGGGGCGAAAGGGCGGGGTGCAGGGTCGGGGGGATACGGACATAAGCATGTCTTTATGGAATCTGGCGGCTCGCCGGGGCGGGGGGTTCGGGTGACCCGTAGCGAGGTGCGACACGGTCGGTTTGGGCGCCGGGCCAATGTACATCGGCATTTCGGTTTTCGGCCGGATGTACACTGGCGGTA
>CAVXTC010000006.1:0-152036 GCA_963764525.1 uncultured Pseudomonadota bacterium
GGGTCATCGCTCTGCAACGCCTGACGGAGAGAGGCGCTTGGACGTGCGATACTCTCGGGAGTGTTTGTTGCCGCACCCGCCGTTCCCGCAGCATCAAGCATGCCCATCCGCTCGGCGGCGGCATGCCGGGCAAGCTTGGTCGTCTCAAGGCGTTCTTTCAGCGTCGGATCGTTGACGTCCATCAGACCCTGCTCCACCAGCTCCAGCAGCCGGCTGACCCGCCCCTGGGCCTCGGGGAGCGCGCGTCTCGGCTGGGACAGTTGCTCGCGCCTCGCGGCATCGGCGTCGGCAGAGCGGGCGATGAACACCTCGAAAATCACCTCGAGGCGTTGCGGGGGTGAACAGCCGGCCGGCCAGATGCTCCCAGAACCATGCCTCGAGCGCGGCCATTGAAATGCTGCGGCCGGAGCAAATCGTCCTACCCTTCTGCGCGCAGCCCGCGCAGGTCGTAATCGCGGTACCGTCCACTCTTGCCGGCGCGCAGCGTCATGCCCGAGCCGCAGGTGCCGCACCGCGCAATCCCGGTCAGCGGGTCAGGCTGCCGACCAGCCGCGGTGGGACGCGCTTCGGATTGCGGGACCGCAGACTTGCTTGGACCTGCTCGAAATTCTCGGCTGCGATGATTGTGGCACAGCGAGTGCGATCCACTGCTCTGGCGCTTTATTGTTCCCGGTGCGCGCCTCGCGGCGGATTGAAGTTTCAACAACCCCTGGGACATCCCCGTTTGCCGAAACGCTTGCTGATAATTGCGTTCGCCGTGGACTCAGCGAACACGACGAGATGCGTTCGCCGGCGTGAAACCGCTCCCCATAGTTGATCAGGCTGACGGTGTTGTCGGCGATATAGGTTGCAAACTCATGCGTCGCATGAGCGAACTTACCGAGATAGGGGCAATCCACTTCAAGTCCCCCCCTAAGAGGTCCCTGTTGCGATGCGAGTGGTCGCCACTGGACCACATCGGAGGCAAGCGCGGGCAACCCATGAGTGCTCAAGCAGATCCACAGACACGGCCCGTGTTGGCTCTGGAGTTCTCCGATTGATCGCTGTAGTCCTTTTACAGATCACCAGCGGTCAAGCAGGTAAAGCCATGGCCGCCGACCCCTCAACTTGCTGAGAGACTACTCACAATGAATATCACCGTGCTATCAGGTCAGCGTAAGGGAGCACCGTTTCAGGATGCAGCGTTGGCGGCGATGCTGGCGGTACAGTGCTTTGCACTGTTCTTCGCTGCCCCTCTCGGGGCTCTCGGTCATCCGGTTATGCGTTCGGTCACCGAGCTGCTGCTGGTCGCATACGTGCTGCTGGTTATTTTGGTTTCGCACAACCGAAAAATTGGGATGTTGGCAATGATGGTCAGCGGCTGTGGCGTGGCCAGCGGTATCCTAAATCTGCTGGTCCCGTCAGCGCCGGTTAATCTCCTGGCCCACGCCATCAGCGTGATTGCCTTTATGGTGCTAGGCTACGTCGTGGCGCAGGCTGTTTTTGCTCCGGGACCGGTTAATACGCATCGAATTCTCGGTGCGATCGTCTTCTACCTTAACTTGGCGTTACTTTTCAGTACCGTTTATCGGCTGATTTTGGATATTGCACCGGAGGCGTTCAGCGAGCTTCCCGATGGAACAGAAGGCCCGCGAGGGTTTGCAGCACTGATCTATTTCAGCTTCGTCACGCTGACGTCGACGGGTACGGCGACATTCTCGCCGTCAATCCCTTTGCCCGAAGTTTGGCAAACTTGGAATCAGTTGTCGGTCAGCTCTATCCGGCAACATTGCTGGCGCGCCTGGTCGCGCAGCACCTGCAGGGGCAGAGCCGATAATTGCTAACGGGGCCTAACATTCCTGTCGCGCGAGCGC
The DNA here is from genome assembly GCA_963764525.1 of uncultured Pseudomonadota bacterium. GTDB lineage: Bacteria > Pseudomonadota > Alphaproteobacteria > Acetobacterales > Acetobacteraceae > DATDIC01. The sequence goes on from CAVXTC010000006.1 coordinate 1,854, forward strand.
GTCCTCGAGCGAGCTACCCCGCACGATACCCTGACGCTGGTATCCAGGCCCTCGGCGCGTAGCAGGTCGCGCACCCGTCCATGGGCGTTGACAACAGTCAGACTGATGCCGCGATCACGTAATTCTTCGCCAGTCTGGCCATCATCTGCGCGCCCGCAAGATCCATTTGCGGGGACGCGGAAAGATCGCAAACCACCTGTCTGATGCACGCCGTATGCGCAAGTCGCGCAAGCACGCGTGTCAACACATAATCGGCGTTCAAATACGACAGCGACGCCTCCGGACGGAAGGCGAGCAGTCCGGCCAGCGGCTCATTGTCGGGATGCCGCGCCGAGTCGGAGTATTGCCTCGTTCCGGGAATGCGCCCCAGGAAGGCGACGTGCGGTGCTGAGTAACGCACGAGGAGCAGCACCGCAGAGACGAAGGCTGCCAATATTGATTCCCGGCAGGATGCCAAGCAGCAGGACGCCTATGAGTGCGGCTAGCGCGCAGAGCAGGTCCACCCGGCTAGCTCGCCACATATGGACGAGCGAGCGAAAATCGACGAGGCCGCGCACTGCCATCAGCACCACTGCCGCCAGCACCGCCCTGGGCAGATCGGCTACCAGTCCGGCGAAGAACAGCAGACACAGCGCAAGGGCGAGCGACGCAAACACTAAAGATAGACGGGAGCGTGCGCCGGCCTTCTCGTTCACGGCAGTCTGCGATAAGCCACCTGCAGTGGGATAGCCACCCACCACTGCGGTCGCTACATTGGCCGCCGCGAGGCCGATTAACTCTCGCTGCAGGTCAATGTCTTCGTCATGCTTCGTTGCAAACGTGCGTGCTGCCGCGACTCCTTCGATATAAGCGAGCAGCATGCAGCCCGTGGCCAGCGCTACTATCCCTTCCTGATCGCGCAACCGCAGGGTCGGCAAGGCGAGTTTGGGCAGTCCTGGTGGGATTGCGCCGGTGACCGAGACCCCGAACCGGGTCAGACCAAACAGCGCTACAGCCGCGATCGACAGTACCACGACGCCAAGCGCGACAGGCCGACCCGGTAGCCATCGCTCGCCGCACCATAACAGCGCGACTGCGGCCAAGCCGAGCGCGAGTGTGGTCAAATTCGTTGCGTGTGTCTGCCCAGCCAGAAGCAGCAAACGATCCGGCAGGGTGTGACCGCCCCCCTTGACCCCAAGAAGCGCCGGCAACTGTGTAATGGCTATGGTCAAGCCGGCGCCGGCCTTAAATCCGGTCAGCGCGCTGTCGCTGATCAGCTTGATCAGCACACTAAGCCTGAACACCCAGGCGAGCACGCAGAACAGGCCGACGCCAAATGCAGCGGCAGTAGCAATCTGGGCATACCGTGATGTGTCGCCACCGGCCATTTCAGAAACCGTGCTCGCAATCATCAGCGAGATCGCCGAGGTTGGCCCGACCGCGAGATATCTGGACGAGCCGGCCAGCGCGTAGCCGAGCCCACCCATCATGTAGCCATACAGCCCGACTTGCGGCGGCAGACCGGCTAGTGTCGCATAGGCCAGCGAGACGGGAATGGCATAGGCCGCAAGCGTAACGCCGGCAACCAAATCATACTCAGCCAGTTCGGCGGATAGCCAAGGACGCGAGCCCTGCTTGGCATTGCCAGCCTCGAGGCGGTTACAGGTTGTCCCTGAGCGGCATACAAGCCGGCCCCTCGTCGCACACGACCAGCCGTGACGTGCGACTCCTGGTTGTCGCGTCTGGTCAGCGAGAAGACGTGCGCCCGCCACGGCGGTTCGTCGAGGTAGAGCCCGCGCGCCTGCAGATCGTTGCCCTCCCGCTCGTAGGTGGCATCACCGATCAAATCATCCAACTGCCATTGCCCGTCGCCGAGATCCGCAAACGGCAGCCGCACGTAGCACTGACTCTGATTGAGCGTATAGTTCACCGTCACCAGCAGCCGCTCGTCATCAGGGTCCTGCCAGGCAAAGACCAGGAAGCAATCGCAGGTCCAATTGCCCTCCCAGGCCGCGGTGCATTCGAGCAAGCGCCAGTCCCCCTGTCGCACGACCGGCCGCCGCAGCGCAGCCAGCAACTAATAAGATCGTTCCGGTGTCTGATCGATCGGCTCCCGCGGTCCGCGGATCAAATGGGGAGAGATGCGCCTGGTGCGCCCCTGGAACTGACCCTGGTGGAAGAACCGCAGGCCCGGCGAGAGGAACGTAATGACTGCCGCAGCTTCATGGACGTCCGGTGAGAAAGTTGCCGCCGCCCGCGGCTCATCGTGGTTCTCCAGGAAGCGGACCAGCTTGTTTTGGTAATCCAGCCTGGCGTGCAAGTGCTCGCGCACCGGCCGGGCATGTCCGTCGTGCAAGCGGTCGTACAGCCTTTTGTCATAGGCGTAATCAAAACCCTGCTGCTGCACCGTCCATTCCATATCCCAGTAAACCTCGGCCATGAACAGAAAGTGCGGATGCGCGCGCCGCACGGCTTCAATTGCCTTCGGCCAGAAGAGAGCGGGCCGGATACCCCAGGTGCGTTCAAACACGTCGGGCAAGACCAGCATGGCCATGTCGCAGCGCACCCCGTCGCATTGCTCGGCGATGCTCTCCAGCTCACCGATCATCGCCTGCTGCAAATCCGGGTTGCCGTAGTTGAGCTGCAGCGTGTCGGGCCAGCCGTCAAAGTATGGGTCGCGGCCGTACGCGAACACCAGCGGCCCCTTCTTGGTCTGCACTCGACAGTAGTTCTGCGGTGACTGTGCCAGATCGCTCTCACTGCCATGGACGAAGTAGTCCGGGTGTTCGTCGATCCACCGGTGATCCGGTGCCATGTGGTTCGGGACGAAATCGAGCAGCAGCTTCAGTCCGCGGTTTTGCAGCCGCTGTCGCAAGCGTGCGAGCGCCGCAGCGCCGCCGAGATCGCGATGGACGGTGTAGCTTTGGATGGCGAACCCGGAGCCGCCGATGTCTTCGTCCGTGAGGTCCGGCAGCGTTGCGGCGAACTCGTGACGCCACTCGGGATTCGCGCGCGAGATTGCCTGCGCCGCCGGCCCGGTCTGCCACACGCTCAAGAACCAGACCCAGTCAAAGCCCATCTCAGCCACGCGATCCAGTTCGGCGTCCGGAATATCGTCCAGTGTGGCGCGCCTGCAGAGCACGCCAGACAGTTCGGTCAGCCAGACGCGGGTGTTGATTTGATACAGCGCCGGATAGCAAGGGTCGGGCATGTTTGCTGCCTAGCTTGCTGTCGTCAGCTCACCACCTACTTGCTCCCTGATGACTCTGGCCACTACGCGCCCGCGTTCAGTCTCCAGCAGGACCTTGGCGTCCATGTACCTGTCCCGAACCGGTGGGGCACTGAACAGGATCAGGTCGCGCCAATGCGGATCGTCCTGGAACTTGGCAGCCCCGCCATAGACAGGACGGTGCCCATCGGCATCGCGCAGAAAAGTTCCTGTCAGCCGACGGCCAATCTCCTGGGCTACCTCCCACAGCGTCCCTTAAATTCATCGCCATAAAAGCTGTAAAGATTCACCAGTGCCCGGACGATCAGCCCATCGCGCTCAAGTTTATGCTTGTTGAGGATCGACAACAGCCTGCGTTGCTTATAGCCGATGAAGCCCGCGTCGATCGGGGCCACCTGGGAGACCAATTCAGGATGGCGCTTGCCGAACTGTGTAATCAGTTCCATCAGCTTTGGATGGTGTGTGACAAATCCGCCTCGAACACCGTCGTTGCACATAGCGGCAACAGACCCACGAGCGACCTCACCTTCAACCGCATCGCCTGGCCGTCGGGCAGCCGCAGCAGATCGTAGAAGAACCCGTCCTGCTCGTCCCACATCTCGTCCTGACGTTCCCCGGGAGGGTCCATCGCATAGGCAATCCACATGAAATGCTGGACGAACTTGAAGGCCATCTCCTCATATATCGGATCGTACTCGGTCAGAATCAGGGCGATCTCGAGCATATTCTGGCAGTAGAATGCCATCCATGCCGTGCCGTCCGCCTGCTCCAGTGAGCCACCACTCGGCAGCGGCGCGCTGCGATCGAAGACACCGATGTTGTCCAGTCCGAGAAATCCGCCGGCGAACACGTTGCGCCCGGCAGGGTCCTTGCGATTGACCCACCAGGTGAAATTCAGCATCAAGCCCTGAAACGAGCGCTCCAGGAATCGGAGGTCGGCCCGGCCCAGCTGCTTCTCGTATTTGTAAAGCCAGAGCGTCGCAAAAGCGTGCACCGGCGGATTCACGTCACCGAAGTTCCACTCATAGGCTGGAATCTGACCATTCGGGTGGAAGTACAGGCTGCGCAGCATCAGCAGCAGCTGCTCCTTGGCGAAATCGAAGTCCACCAGCGCCGGGCAGACGGTGTGAAACGCCAGATCCCAGGCCGCGTACCACGGATACTCCCACTTGTCCGGCATGGAGATCACGTCGGCGTTCAGCATGTGGAACCATTCGGTGTTCCGCACGTCGTGCCGGGCAGATTCGAGCATCGGATGACTGTTGTGCTCGCGCAGCCATTGCTCCAGATCGAAGTAATAATACTGCTTGCTCCACAGCAGCCCCGCCAACGCCTGGCGATGCACCCGGCGCTGATCTTCGGTCAGCGTATTGGGCGCAATCCGCTGGTAGAATTCATCGGCGTCGGCGATACGGCTATCGAAGATCTGCTCGAAACCGCCGAAGTGTGTTCTGTCCTTGCAGCCGCCAAACGCAGCCGCACAGTCTTGCTGCCGCCGCCAGGCACGTCGAGGATATAGTGGGCCGCCGCCTTGGTCCCCGTCCTGGCGGGATTGACCGCCTCACGCTGTCCGGCGATGACGTGGGCGTGGAACGCATCCTTGACGTAGGGCGACGCGTTGGGTTGGCCCCACAGACGCTGTGCATTGCTCTCATTTTCGGTGAAGAGCAACTCCGGGGCGCCATCGCAATGGAGCCAGTAATCGCCCAACTCAGGGTGCGTGGCCTGAATCGCAGCCGGCCCCACTTCGTGCAGCGAAGGCTTGGGTTCGTCCCCGCCCCACGACCAGGTGTTGCGAAACCACAGAATCGGCAAGACCCGCAGCCGGGCCGCCTCTGGCCCGCGATTGTGCACGGTGATCCGGATGAGCACGTCTTCCGGGCCATCCTTGGCGTATTCCACGAACACGTCGAAGTAACGGTCGTCGTCGAAAATGCCAGTATCGAGCAGCTCGTACTCGAACTCTTCGCGTGACCGTCGCCGGTTGGTTTCGATCAGGTCCCGGTAGGGATACTCGCGCTGTGGGTACTTGTGGAGGTATTTCATGTACGAGTGCGTTGGCGTGCTGTCGAGGTAGAAGTAGTATTCCTTGACGTCCTCGCCGTGGTTCCCTTCGTTGTTGGTGAGCCCGAACATGCGCTCCTTCAGGATCGGGTCGCGCTCGTTCCACAACGCCAGCGCAAAGCACAGAAGTTGCTTGTCATCGCATAAGCCGCCGAGCCCATCCTCGCCCCACTTGTAGGCGCGCGACCGCGCGTGGTCGTGCGTGAAGTAATTCCAGGCGTCGCCGTTGTCGCTGTAGTCCTCGCGGACCGTGCCCCACTGTCTTTCGCTCAGATAAGGGCCCCATTTCTTCCAGGGGATCTGCGCCTCGCGTGCATCGTTCAAACGCTTCTGTTCGGTCACATCCACGAATGCAGGGCACATGCTTTGCCTCCGTTTCTCTTCCCGTCTGGTAGCGCTCAACCGATATTCCCCGGATGGGCGACCTATCCGCCGGTCTTGAAGGCAATATCGGCCGGCGGCGTTTGCGCCATCGACCAAAGCTGTCAGTCGTTCGTCACGTCGACCCGCGACCATGTCAGGTCCGGGTCGAACGTCGCCATTTTTGCCGCGATACCCGCCGTGTCGGATCCGAGGTCCTTTTGATAGACGTCGCCATCCGGGCCAACGATGAACGTCATGATCCCACTGGACCCGAACACCGCCGGCCAGGCGACCAACGCGAAGCCGCCGACCATACGGCCTGACTGGACATAGTTCTTGGCGCCGCCGTCCCCGTTTTGACCTTGGGCCTTGAGGATGCGGAAATAGTAGCCTTCGTATGGGATGGGCTTGCCGCCGACCAATTCGCCGGGATAACCAGCCTCCTCCGCAGCATCGATCAGTGGTCCCAGCGGGCTTTCGGTCTCGCCCTGGGCCACCGGCCAATAAAGGCCGTCGTGGTGGCCAGGCGCGCTGAGAAAGCGCGTGGCATAGACCCCGCTTCCGGTTTCCTGCTTGGCGCGATTGAAATAATCGTGCTGGGCGTCGACGCAGGCGAGCAGCGTACGGATTGCCGACAGCTCGTTGCGGCCGATACGGCGGTCCACAATCGTCTGTGCACCGGCCTTCGTATCGAAGGTCCAGCGCCCATTACTCTCGACGAGGGGGATTGGAAGCGGCCAGTCATTCGGGCCGACATCAAGCTCGGCACGCCCCGGGGTTTGTTGGTCGATTGTGTGCTTCTCGTCGTACAGAGCGACGAATCGCTGATGGAGTTCGCGGTCGGCATAGCGATCACCCGAGTCGATGACGGGGTCGGCCTCCGGTCCCAGGATAGCTCGCAAGTCGGCCTCCTGGTTGTCGCGGAGGGCTGAGACGAACGCTCCGACCGCTTCCGCGGCGGATGCGAAGCTGCGCTGGGGTTCGGGCGCCTTCGCCGGCGCCGCCTGCGCGACCGCCTGCCAGAGGATCGCAGCCAAAATCGAGCACAGCCACCTTTTCGCGAATCCCATCAATGACCTCCTAGCGCCGCCCACCACCGCGTCCGCCGCCACCACCGCGTCCGCCACCGCCGCCACCAGCGCGTCCGCCGCCACCTCCGCGCCCGCCACCGCCACCAGAGACGCCGCCACGCCCTCCCCCCCCTCGTTGCTGATTGACCGATCGGCTCTGCGCGCCGCGCTGCCCGAACTGCCCCGCCTGCCGCCCGCTGTTCATCGTGCCGAACGCGCCGCCCGGCCGCTGAGCCGGTCTCCCGGCGCCACCACGCCCGCCTGCACCCCCCACGCCACCCGGCGCCACCTGGCCTGCCCGCACCCCCTACGCCTCCGGCGCCACCTGGCCGACCCGCGCCCCCCACGCCTCCGGCGCCACCTGGCCGGCCCGCACCCCCGACGCCTCCGGCGCCCCCCACGCCTCCGGGCCACCTGGCCTGCCCGCGCCCCCTACGCCTCCGGCGCCACCTGGCCTGCCCGCGCCCCCCACGCCTCCGGCGCCGCCTGGCCTGCCCGCGCCCCCTACGCCTCCGGCGCCACCTGGCCGCCGCCTCCGGCGCCACCCGGCCGGCCCGCGCCTCCCACGCCTCCTGCGCGGGTCGGGGGCCGCACTGAGCTGCCGGGTACGGAGACTTGCGATCGGCCGGGAAGTCCTGCTGGTCCGCCCGGGGCGCGGGCGAAATTGGCTGGCCGCCCTCCGGCTGTATTCGCGGCCCACCGGGATGAGTTGATCTGCTGCCGGTTCGTGTTGATGTTGTTGTACCGGTTGACGTTGACGTTGGCGTAACCGCCGCCCCACGCGGGCCTCGCCCAGCCCCACAGCCCGCCGACGACCGCCGCGCCGGCCGCGAATGCGAGTCCAGTGGCTAGCGCGGTGCCGAAATAGTAGCCCGCCGGAGGGGCCGCGTAATACGGCGGATATGAGGGATAGGGCCACGAACCGTACACCGTTGCCGGATTATACGTCGGCACATACACGGTGTTCGGCTGCGCCGACTCGATGACGAGCATCTCCTGCTGTGTCGGAGCTTGGCTGCTGCCGGGCGGTGGCTCGGTCGTTACCTGCTGTGTGCTCACGACTTGCTGGGGAGACGATTGCAGCGTGCCGTTCGACTGCGCCTGGCGGCGAAGGCGCTGGACCGAAGCGAAAACGTCGGCCTGTTGCGTCGCAAACGCGTACCCGAGCTGCTGCAACCAGGGCAGATTATTGTTCATGGTTGCCAATACAGCCGGGAACGGCACCAGGGACTTCACGCTCGGGTCCCATGGCTCGGATTCCAGTGCCTTCGCCAAGGCGTCGCCGGACAGCGACTTGTGCGCCGGGTCTTCCAGCCAGCGCGCGGCTGTCACGACTTCGAGTGGGAACGTCGAGGCCATCAGGACCTGGGTCAGCAGCTCGTCCGGGTAGAGCGCGATCGAGGCTAGCAGCGCATCGAGCTGTTCCGCGTTGAACGGTTGGGCAGTGGCCGGCTGGGCAGTGGCGGCCGGAGGTGTCTGAGCCAGCGCATCGAAGGGGAACGTCGCGTTGAGCATCAGGCTGCTCGCCAGCACCCTCATGAGGTTGCCGGCGACACAGCCACCGAGAGTTACCGTCCGGTTCTTTCGGCTCTGTGTTTCTGCCCTCGGTGATCCGTGTCCGCACCCTGGAATAGCCCGTGAGACCAGCCATGCCGTCCTCATTCGGCCTACCTTGATCATCCAACGAGCTCCGTCAAAGTTAGTGCCCCGCCAACGTCACGAGCGCCGGGGCATTCTCGATCAGCCACACCACTTCCAGTGGCGATCTTCCACGCGGTCCGGTCACAGTGCCTTCTATCGAGCAGATCTACAAGACCCTTTGACGTCACGTCCCGTCGCCGATCAGAGTGATATCCACCCGCCGGTTTCTCGTCCGCCCCTGCGGGGTGTCGTTGGAGACAACCGGATTTGCAGTCGCCGAAGCCTTGAGCGGATAACAGGCTCTGGTTTACGCCATGCGATGCGAGATAGCTCACAACGCTGTTGGCGCGCTTGGTTGACAGGTCGAGGTTGTTCGCGACACCCATCCTCTGTAACTGCGGTCCGACTGGCGTGTTGTCAGTATAGCCACTCACTGCGATCTTCGTGTTGTGCAGGCCAGATAATATGGGCACCATCCTGTTGAGTACCGGCGAGTCAGACGGAATCTGCCAACCGCCGGACGGGAACATATAATCGGCGCTTGATGTCAGGAGGATAGAACCATTCTGCTGTGTCACATCCACGGGCGTGCCCGCAAGCGCACTTTGTAGGTTGGTCGACAGATCATTGAGTCGGTTTGTGGCACACCCTGTCATGACCAGTGCAAATACCCCGGCGGCCAACAGCAAAGTGGATCTTCGGATCATGTTACGTCTCCTCCCAGTCTGGTTTCGCGGTCACCGTTCAGGTCACGCCGACAATGATTGGGCCTAACAGAGTCAGCAGCACATTGGCAATGGCATAGGGTACCGTGAACCCAAGCACGGGTGTTGCGCTTTCGGCTACCTCGCTCGCAGCCAACATAGCAGCGTCTTGCGTCATCGATCCGGCCAGCGCCCCGCACAGAATGACCGGGTTCATGCGCAGAACGTAGTACCCAAAGTACACAGCGGTAACCAGAGGCATAAGTGTGACCGCAACACCTGCGATCAGCACGCCGGGACCCCGCGCCACGAGCGCGGCAATCGCCGACGGCCCGGCCGTCAGCCCAAGCAGGGCCACAAACAGCACCAACCCAAGGTCCCATGCCAACCGAACGGCTTCGTGTGGGATCCCCCCGACGAGCGGATGGCGCGAATTGTACCAGCCCGCCAACAACCCGCCAATCAGAATGCCGCCACCGCCGCCCAACGTGAGAATAAGCCCACCCGCCTTCAGGGTCAGTGCTCCGAGCAGCGTGCCGCCGAGTAGCCCTAAACCGAGCCAGGCGAGATCAGACCGCTCGGTGTAGGGATACTTGGCGCCGATCAACGCGGTAACGCGCGACACGTCCGCCTGCCGTCCGACCAGTTCCAGAATATCACCCATCATCATGCGCAGGCCGGGTCCAATCGGCAGCGCACGCCCCCCGCGTATGACCGCGACGAGATAGACGCCGCGAGTCATATCGCCGGCTTCCTTGACGAAGTCCTCCAGCGTGCGCCCGGCGAGGTGCTTTTGCGCAAGAACGACGCGTGTCTGAGCGCCCTCGGTCGGCTCCAGAAGTTGCTGACCTTCCAACTCCGGGCCGATCAAGGTCGCCGCGGCGAGCAGGCCAGCGCGGCGAGCCGTCAGGGCGACCTCATCGCCGGCTCGCAGCACGGTATCGGGCGCGGGTTCCAATAGAGCATTGTCGCGTCGGATAGTGCGAACGACCACACGCTCGCCGAGAGTGGACTCCACTTCGGCGACATTCATCCCCGCGCCGCTCTCAACTTGATACGCGCGGGCGTCGAACCGCCGATAAGCAAGGGCGTGCGGGTGATCGGCGACCGCCCCCCCGGCGAGCTCGGCCTCCAGTTTACGTGCCTCCTCCTTCAAGGACACCTTCATCAGTCGCGGAGCGATCTGGCTGGTGAAAGCGATGACCGCGACAGTACCGAAGATGTAGGTTAATGCGTAGGAGACGGTCGCGTCGGACTGGGCGTGGGCGATAGCTTCTGGTGAAAGGCTCATGCTGCTCAGCGCCGCCAACGCCGTGCCGATCATCGCCGTCTGCGTCAGTGCTCCCGCGGCAAGCCCCGCGGCCGATCCTTTGTCCAGTCCCAACAGATACGAAGCAATCAGAGCACTGACCAACCCCACCGCGGCAACGAAGGCCGCAAACACGACCTGCGTCAGAGTCGTTAGTCCAAACGAGCTGAAGAACTGCGGGCCGCCATGAAAGCCAACGGCGAATACGAACAGTGCGAACGCGATTGCTTTCAGCAGAGGCGGGTAGCTGATACCCAGCGGCCCTGTCACCGTGGCACCGATGATCGTGGCGACGATCAGCACCGAGGTTGCATTGCCAAGGCTGAACTCGCCCAGTTTGACACGGCCGATCTTCACGCCGACCGCAATGGCCAGGAAAATCGCCGCCTCCGGGTAATGGTGAAGGAAGTCACTGATCAACGTTATCATGGCGGCGGATGTCGGTGCGTGAGCAGTTCAGCGCGTGGCGCGCTTGGCCGCTTCGTATTCGCGGACATAGCCGGTCGCAACCGCGCGCACTGCTCTGCCGATATTGGCGTAAGCTTCGTCATCCAGGTTGGCAAACGACACCCGAGCCGACCAGTTCGGCGCGGCAAAGCCGCCGCCGTTCAGCAGCACGATGCCATGCTCCTCGGCCAGGCGGAACACAATATCGAGCGGATGAACGTTCGCCTTCACGTAGTCGAGGACCTCCTGAGACACGTTGTTCTTCAGCCAGAATTCCAGATCAAACAGACCATAGTAGGCGTCATAAGTGGGCCACGCGGTGATATCGAGACCAAGGCTCTCGACTGCCAGGCGGAAACGGTGATGCACGATCTCCATGCAGGCCTTCTGGTATTCCTTCCCCTCATCCATAAGCTCGAAGAGCGAGAACATCGTCATCATGACCTGCTGCGGCAGAGACAGCCCGGCAGTATGGTTCAGCGCGACATCCCGACTGTCGGCAACAATGCGGTCAATGAATTTTATCTCTCGCGGCTGCAGCGTGAGCGCGCCATAGCGCCTGTCCAGCGCCTGCTTTATCTCCTCGGGATGGGCGGCGATCTTCTCGTCGAAGATATTGTCCTGATGGACGGCGATCACCCCCAGCCGCCAGCCGGTGCAACCGAAATATTTCGAGTACGAATAGACACCGATCGTGTTGCGCGGCAGCGCACCCAGCAACGACCGGAAGTCGTGCACGAACGTGCCGTATACGTCGTCCGTGAGAATAATGAGGTCAGGTCGCTTCGTTTTCACGAGCTTGACCAAGCAGACCGATCGCGTCGGCATCCAGTGCAACCCCTGTGGGATTGCCAGGGTTGACCAGAAAGAACGGCCTTGATCTTGGGATCCTCAAGTTGCCTGAAGTCGGACGCGACGAACTGGTACGTATCCTCACGCTCTGCCCGGATGTTGACGATGTTGAGCCCGTAGTCCTCCAGGTGCGGCATCTCGAGATAGGGGGTGAAGATCGGCACACCCAGCGCGATCGTGTCGCCAGGATTCAGCAGGCGAGCCGCCTTCAGCGACTTGAAAATGTAGCACATGGCGGCGGTGCCGCCCTCGACCGCATAAAGGTCAAACTTGCCGCTTGGCCGTGGTTCGCCGCACATCGCCCACATCAGGTACTCATGGACTATCTGCTCGTTGTGCACGAGCATGCGATCGGGCACCGGGTAATTGTCGCCGATGATGCTGTCCACCAGCTCATGGACGAAGGCGTCGGGCTTAAAGCCGAATTTCTCGATGCGCAAAGTGGACCATGGTGCCAAGGAAAGCGGCGCCAGGGCTGTCGGCGTGCTCGTCGAGCCAGGCATCCAGGCGGGCCGCGATCCCCGGTGCCTGTGGCATGCCACCTACACCCGCGGCAGAGCTGCATGGTCCGCGTGCTCTCGGTGATCGCAAACTGCCCGAGAAGGAAGAAGGCCTCGCGCGGCTTGGTGGCGATCCAGTTCGGGTTCCCGCGGCCGGCATTCAGGAACGCAAGATTGGACTGCGAGGTGGTACGCCTTGCGATCTTGATCAACTCGTCCTTCACCTCGAACGGGCTTAGCGTCTCGTACTTGCGAAGACTGATGGTTGGCCATGGGTGCCTCCAGCTGGCTTGCCGTTCGAAAGCCTTCAGTGTTCAGCTCAGCATCACGATGACCATTCCCCAGATCGTCAGCAGCGTGTTGCCGACCGCATAGGTCACGGTATAGCCCAGCGCCGGGACCTGGCTCTTGGCATTGTCGCAGATCATGCCAAGAGCGGCGGTGGTGGTGCGCGCTCCGGCGCAACAGCCCAAGCAGTATCGCCGGGTCGAAGCGGAACACGAATTTGCCGACATACATCGCCAGGATCAGCGGCACCGAGGTGGAAACAACGCCCCACAGGAACAGGCTGATGCCCAGCTTCTGCAGTCCGGCGACGAAACCTGGCCCGGCGGAGATGCCGACCACCGCGATAAAGACGTTCAGCCCGACCGAGTTCATGAACCACACGGTCGAGGACGGAATCCGTCCGAAGGTGGGCTGAACGGAGCGCAGCCAACCAAACACGATACCGGCAATCAGCGCACCGCCGGCGGTCGAAAGCGTCAGCGGCACGCCACCGACGCGGAGCACCACGGCGCCGACCAGCGCCCCCAACGTGATGGCGCCAGCCGATGAAGGCAACATCCGCGACATCACTTGGACGGTCGGCGACACCCAACATCTTCGCCGCGGCATTCGTATCCTGCGTCCGGCCAACAATGGTGAGAATATCACCCCGTTGGATTTTGGTGTTCGGCAGGATCGGTATGACCGTCGCAGTGGCGCCGCGGACGATCCGGCGCAGAAACACGCCCCGCGCGGCAGGCAGCGACGCAAGCTCCGCCAGCGTCTTGCCGTCCACCGCTTTGTTGGTGACGTATACATCCACGCCTTCAATCGGGACATTGAGCAGTTCGGGATCATCGACCTCCTCGGCCGCCTGGCCGAGCACATCCACCAGCACCTGCCGGGGACCCGCGACCGCGACGATATCGCCCGCTTGCAGAACGGTATCTGCGGTGGCGTCCTCGATCCTGCCGTCACGTCGAATCCGCTGGATAAACACGCGCGCGCCGCTCACCAGCGCTTCGACTTCGGCGGCGGTCATGCGTTCAGCGCGGCCGCCGGATGCCACACGAAACGCCCGCAGCTCCCATCGATGCCAGGCCGAGCCGGCGCCACCCGTCTCTGCCGTGCCACCCTGCCGCGCCTCATATGCTTTGCAAGCCGCGACCAGATCGATCCCGAGCAGCTTCGGCCCAACCTGAGCAAGCAGAATTGCCGAACCCACCGTGCCGAAAATGTAGGTGACGGCGTAGGCGATCGGCATAGCATTCAGCAGGTCCTTCGTCTGATCAGGCGGCACTCCCAGCCGGTTGATCGCGTCGGTCGCCAGTCCCATCGAAGCGGAGATCGTCTGCGATCCCGCATACAATCCGGCCGCATAGCCGAGGTCGTACCCCGCCAGCTTCGCGACGATGACCGGCGCGGCCAGACAGAACAGGCACACCACCGCCGCGAACAATGCTTGCGGCAATCCGTCCGAGGCGATGCCGCGCACAAACTGCGGACCAACACCGTAGCCGACGGCAAAAAGGAAGATCAGGAAGAACACCGACTTCACATTCGGTGAAATCGTGATGCCAAGCTGCCCTATCACCACAGCGGCGATCAGCGTCGCGGTCACAGCGCCAAGGCTGAAGCCTCGATAGCTGAATCCGCCGACATAGTAGCCGACGGCCAACGACAGGAAGAGTGCGATTTCGGGATACGACCTGAGGGTCGCTGCGAACCAGTGTAACATGTTCAGTTCCGATCTGCTGCGTTACGAGAACCGGTGGCGTGGGTAACGCCAGCCCGCTTCTCCAGTGCACCTGGTTTGATCAGCTTCAGTCCCTCCGCCGCATTGTATCCGTGGATCTCCTTCACATCGAGCTTGCGCATGAAATCGATTGTCTCGCTGGGTCAGCACCTGACCCGGCACCATGATCGGGAATCCCGGCGGATAGGGAATGACGAAATTCGCCGAGACCAACGATGGCCCGTCCTGCAGTCGGCGGTCGATTTCCTTGTCGTTCAGTCTTATATGCTCGCAGCCGGCGGCATCATAAGCGGCATAGAAACCGCCGCGAATATCACCCTCCGGCGTGCGGGCGCCGGCATCTCCGCGGAACGCTTCGTGGAAGCAGCTGAAATTCGGCAGGTCCGGAACATCTGTCATCAGGCTTTTCACGCGTGACGGCGAATGCCTGACGCTCGCCTTCGCCGCCCTGCTCCAGACGCTGGTCGATGGCGCGGCTGATCTCCACCAGCACACGGATCAGATGCGCGACGTCGCTGCGCGTATTGTTGATGTTTGACTGCAGCAAGACGCTGTTACGGGAGGTTTTGTTGAGCTGGATGTTGTATTGACTTGCCAGCAGGTTCTTGAACTGCGTCCCGTCGTATCCCGCAGTACCGCAGACAAGGGTCATCCGGGTGGGGTCGAGGCAGAACTCATCGTCGCTCATGCTACGGAGAGTGGTTGCCCAGTTGGTATCAGGCGCCAGGAAGTCGACGAAATCCGGTCTGGCGATATTCCGCCGGGATCATACCATCGGCTCCAAGCACTCGGAAATACTTGGAGATCAGCGGATGCCGGTTCACTTCCCGCCGGATCACCAGTGCGATCTCGATCGCGTTGACCACCAGGCCGAAACCCTCGAGCTCCATTTGTCGCCGCGCAACGTCCAGACTGGCGATCAGTTGCTGGTTCGGGCTGGTCGATGCGTGGGTGAACACCGCCTCGTGGAACTGTTCTTCCACCTTGTAATAGTCAACATCCTTGACCAATATCATCGAGCCCTGGCGTAACGCCGACATCGACTTGTGCGTTGAGTTGGTCTGATAGACTCTCAGCCGGACCTTTGCTGGATCGGGTATCAGTCGGGTTTCCAGCAGCGCGGTGTCGGATGGGTTGTTGCCCAGTTCTGTGCGCTGACGTTGGTATGCTTCAGCACTTTTTGGATCCCGCAGCCAGGTCTCGATGTCGTTCGCAGCGCCCATTGCGGTGCGAGGCCGAAGGAATGGCGACCAGCGCGCGAAGCCGAACCACGCCTCGTCCCACAGGAAAATGAGGTCCGGCTTGATAGCCAGGCACTCTTCCATGACTCGTCGCGTGTTGTAGATGTGACCGTCAAAGGTGCAGTTGGTCAGGTCCAACAGCTTCACCCGGTCCAGTCTTCCCTCGCCCTTCGCTGCGAGCAACGCCTGCTTGATCGCGCGCAGCGGCACGGCGCCGTACATCGAGTACTCAGTCATCGGGAAGGCCTCGACATAGAGCGGCTGCCCGCCTGCCATGACCATCCCATAATGGTGCGATTTGTGACAGTTGCGGTCGATGATCGCGATATCGCCGGGCGCCAGCAGGGCCTGCACCACCATCTTGTTGCTCGTGGACGTACCGTTGGTCACGAAGAACACGCGGTCCGCTCCGAAGGCACGCGCCGCCAGCTCCTGGGCTCGCTTGATGTTTCCAGTCGGCTCCAGAAGGCTGTCGAGACCGCCGGTCGTTGCGCTGCTCTCGGCGAGGAACAGCGTGGGGCCGTAGAACTCGCCCATGTCGCGAATCCAGTCGGACTTGAAAACAGACTTTCCGCGTGCGATCGGCAAGGCATGGAAGGTTCCGATCGGTCGTTGGGCGTACTTCTTCAGATTGTCAAAGAACGGGGTCTCATAGCGCGCTTGCACGCCTTCAAGGATCGCCAGGTGCAATTCCAGTGGCTCTTCCACCGCATAAAACACGCGGCGCACCGGTTCAGAGGCCGGACTGCCCGCGATCTCCTCAACCCGCCGATTGGACAGCAAATAGAGATCGAGTTCGGGTCGGATTTGCTTGAGGACACGCGCCACGCGGAGTGCGGACGAGATCCGATGGCTCCAACAAGGCAAGCGGATCGATCATGCTGCGCAGAACCGGGGCGTCGTGACGCGAGTGAAAGGCAAACCCCTCGTGGATCACCACTGCGGCGAGATCGGGATTCAGCATCGTCGCGCAGAGTGCGTCCTCGGCACTGCCAACGATCACCGGTTCGTAGATAAACTCGTCGTGCGAGCGGCGAAGACGACGCCACTCTGCGCAGATGGAAGGCCATCGCTCGACCGGGGCCCCGGTAACGATCAGCAGCTCGAAATAGGGGGGTGCCCTCTCCGGCCGCCCCAAGGTTGGCGGCAGAACGTCAGGCGCTGTGCCCGAAACCTCCGCATACGGATCCCAGTCCGCGGCATGCTGGCGGAACGACCGGGTCAGCAGGGCGGATGAGATGCGCCAGGCAAGTGTCGCCACGCCGGTCGCGTCATCCGAATCGGCGCGATTGCGCAACGCCGCCATCAGACCCGGCCCTGGGTAGCCGTGGAATTCCTCGATCGCCGCCGCCCCGTTGAGTGCCGCCTCAAATCCGGCCCGGTCGCCGCGACCGGCCGCCCATGCCCGCGCGGCATCAACGAGGTCTCGCCAGCGATCCTCGCGTGCGGCCGGCGTGGAGAAGAAGCTGTCGATGCGTTGCGGGTTCCGTTCAGCTTCGCTCATCGGATCGCTCTCGCTTCATGCCACGTGCGCGAGATGGACGCGGCGGTTGTATATCGCTGTTCATTGGCCAGTCGGATCGCCACAAATGATTTAGCAGGGGCGCCAACTCCGACACGCCTCCGTTGCTGCAACTTGCTGACCGATTGGCGTTCCGTTTCCCCTTCGCGTTAGCCTCTGAACGAATTTTGTGTAGCAGTAGGGATTTGATTCAGGTTGTTAGCCGGACTTAGTGTCATCCGCGCATTGGCACATCCTTCGCCCTTCATAGTTGCGGTCGCCTTCCCGGCTCGAGGCTTCATCCCCTCCACAGTGGCGACAGGTCCATTGCCCATCGCAGATGTCAGCTGCATGTGGAATTGGCCCGATGGGTCAATGTTTCCCTTGGCCATGCTTATTCCACTCAGGTCCGAGTAGTACACGATCCCAGTGATTGTTCCGTCATCGTGTTTGGCAAGGCGCCATAAAATATACGGGCACCCTGCCACCGTTGACGCTGTTTGTCCGATGTAGCCGGCCTGTGGTGCTGTGGCCGCGGCCAAAGGCCACCCGGCAAGCGTTCCTAGAGCCAGCAGGCTGAGAGCGGAAGCAACCATCGAGATCCGGACCATGAGTTCTCCCCCGTGTGTTAATTTGCGACGGTCGAAGAGCATACGGGACCACCCGCGCGAAAAAGTCGCTCAACCTAGCGGAGCCGACTATCCAGATTCGGCAAATGGGTCGGGTTTCCGAGTAGCTAAGCCTTTGCCGAAATTGGATAGCCATCGGAAGCAGGCCCGGTCCTCCCTGAGCTGACAGAATCGGCTTTGCGGGGTGCGACAGAGACATGCGTGGCAGCGTGACCTCGACCTTCAGCGACCCAGAAGAATTCCAGGCCGTGACGTCTGCCGATCGCAGCATCAGCTTTCTTTTCACTGAAAGTGGTCGATTTCGGGCGCGATCAACCGAGGTAAAGCTGAATCACTTGCACCTGGTGTCTTTTGAAGAGAGCCTTCCTTGCATCGCCTTTATACGAGTTCCGCCCGAGATTGTTTTGGTCGGCCTGCTGATAGAGTACACCGGCTCCCCAACCTGGGGCGGCATGAGGGTGGACAACAGGGAACTGATAACTCTGGGTGCCGGCCAATGCGCGCATATGCGGAGCGAAGGCCCTTGCCACTGGGGCGCTGTATTGCTGCCGGCCCGGGAGCTTACCCGCTACGGTAGCGCATTGACCAGCACGGCAATGGAAATTCCGCCGGTGGTTTGTCGCTGGCGTCCTCCCGTTGCCGTGGGCAGCCAGTTCCGAAGTCTATACTTGGCTGCAATTAGAACCGCCCGAGCGCGGGCAGGACCAGCCACCGGGACGGAGGCGGCGCATGGCCTCGAACAGCAACTAATACACCTTCTGGTGGAATGCCTGTCCGTGGAACCAGCTCGCATGGCGGCACCCGCGAACCAGCGGAGACTGGAATTGATGGCCCGATTTGAGGAGCTGATCCGCAACCGACCCGAAGACAGCATTTGCGCGACACGTATCAGCGCAGCACTGGGAGTTTCAGATCGGTTTCTGCGTAAGTGTTGCGCAGAGCACCTAGGGACGAGCCCGATGGGCTACGTTCGTCTCCATCGGACGCAATCTGGTGCCATAGGTCCTGGTTCCAGGGATATCAGGCCATGCAATCTTGGTTGACTTTTTTGCGAGGCCGGTGATAACCCACTGTAACGCCGAGTCAATCTCACTCGCAGGGGCCGTGGTCATCGGATGCTATCGAGTATCGTGCAAAGCTATCCAGACCCTGAGCGGTATGAAACTGCATTTGTGGGAGCCAGGGTAGAAGTGCTCCCAACCCGAAGGGGCGTGTTTACCGCACGCTCCGCCCGCGTCGTGTTCAACGGCCTCTGGATCGCTCTGGGGGAGGAAAGTGGACCGTGCGTAAAGCACCTGACGCAGGCACCCACGCGTGCTTTCGTTACCTTTCTTACACGACCCGGACCGGAAGTGCTCATCGATGGCTTGGTAATGCCGCCGGCCGGATTGATGCGCCATAGTCTGGCTCATACCTATCACGAGCGTTCCACCGGGCCTGCCACCAGGGGTGCCATGTCGCTGCCCATCGAAGACATGGGTGAAGCGGGGATCGCGGTTGCCGGTTGCGAGTCTGACTCCACCGCGCGACAGCTTGCGGATTACCCCTCCGCCAGCAGCAATGACCAAGCTTCTGCGTTTGCACGCAGAGGCCAGCGCCCTGGCCGAGTCCGAGCCGGCGATAGTCACGCACCCGGAAGTCGCACGCTCACTGGAACAATCATTGGTCGAAGCGATGGTGAAGTGTCTCGGCGACCCGGAACCGGGGGAGGAGACATGGGCGCACAGATGTCATGAGATCATCATGCGCCGGTTTCGCCGGACGCTCGACGAGGACCCCGATCGGGCGCTCTATATTCCAGAAATCTGCGCCGCCATCGGCGTGCCGGAGCGGACATTGCGGGTGTGCTGCCAGGAACACCTCGCAATGGGACCGAAGAAATACCTGATGCTTCGTCGCATGAATCTGGCACAGCGAGCGCTACGAGCGGCCGGCCCCGATATCACGACCGTCACCGAAGTCGCCACCCAATACGGGTTCTGGCACTTCGGCAGATTTTCCGCGACCTACCGATCGGTCTTCGGAGAGCTACCATCCGCAACCCTGAGTCGCACTCCCAGCTAAGGCCACCGCGATATGCCGAAAACGACAACTCGCAGAACATTCCGGGATCAGGCGCAGAGGACGCTGATGCGTCGCTGCGCTGCGGCAATTCTGCTCTGTATGATAGCCCACGCGTCACCGGGCCATGCACAACAGCCAAGTGCAATCCCGGTGGGTACCGTCGCAGCCGCGGTGCGGCCAATAACCCGTGCGACCGAATTCGTCGGTCGCGTGGAGGCCATCGAACACGTGGATATCCGTGCGCGCGTGACCGGCTTTCTGCAACAGGTGCTGTTCAAGGAAGGCGATGTGGTGAAGGAGGGCGATATGCTCTACCGGATCGAGGCGGATACCTTTCAGGCAGCGGTGATGCAGGCGCGTGGCGCGCTTGTGGAAGCACAGGCCAAATACACCAATGCATCGGCACAACGCGCGCGGACACGAGGAGCTGGTGAGGACAAACACTGCCGCACAGGCAACGCTCGACCAGAATATCGCCGCCGAGAGAACCGCTCAGGGTCAGGTGATTACCGCCAGTTCAAACCTTAAGACCGCGGAGATCAATCTCGGTTACACGGAGATCACGGCCCCGATCAGTGGCGAGGTCGGCCGTTCCAGATTGACAAAGGGCAACGTGGTCGGACCGGATAGCGGCCCGCTCACCGAGATGGTCAGTCGCGACCCAATGTATGTGACATTTCCGGTGAGCCAGCGCGAATTCCTGAAGGTCCAGGAAGACGAAGAACGAAAAAAGCGGCAACAGGCACTAACAGTGCGCATCCGATTCTCGGATGGCTCGACATATGGCCAGGCAGGTCAAATCAACTTCGTTGACGTAAAGGTGGATCGGGCGACGGATACCGTCCTGATGCGCGCAACCATGCCCAACCCCAACGGCACACTCATTGATGGCCAGCTCGTGCGGGTTTCTCTCGAAGCCGAGAAGCCCGAGGACAAGGTCGTCGTGCCACAATCGGCGCTGATCGTGGATCAGCAGGGCACTTACGTGTTCGTGGTCGAGGACGGCAAGGCGGCGGTCAAGCGCGTGAAGCTGGGGGGCGAATCCGGCCTGGACGTGATCATCGAGAGCGGGCTGAAGGGCGGCGAACAGGTGATCGTGCAAGGCATGGACAGCCTGCGGTCGGGCACACCGGTTATCGCCAGTCCGGCGCCGCCACCGCTCACTCAGGGCTGACCCGATGTTCTCCACCATCTTCATCGATCGGCCCAGGCTGGCGACTGTCATCGCCATTCTCATGACGATTGCCGGACTGGTGTCGCTGCTGGTGATCCCAATTGCGCAGTATCCGGATATCGTGCCGCCGCAGGTATCGGTGACGACCAGCTATCCGGGCGCCTCGGCGGCCGTGGTGGAGGCTACTATCGCGCAGCCGATCGAAAGCCAGGTGATCGGCGTCGACAAGATGATCTACATGAAGAGCGTCAGCGGCAATGACGGCAGTTACTCGCTGAAAGTGTCGTTCGAGCTCGGCACCGATCCAGACATCGATACCGTCAACGTCAACAATCGGGTGCAGGTGGCGCTTGCAAAGCTGCCGGAGGATGTCCGGCGACAGGGCGTTACCGTGAAAAAGCAATCCTCTGCCCTGCTCGGCGTGATCGCGTTGTATTCGCCCAAGCAGACGCATGATGAGCTGTTCATCTCGAACTACGCGACCATCAACCTGCTGGACCAGATACGGAGCACACCTGGGGTCGGCGACGCGACGCTGTTCGGGCCGCAGGACTATTCGATGCGCGCCTGGGTGCGGACTGATCGGTTGACCGGCCTGGGCCTGACCACTGCGGACGTCATCAACGCCATCCAGTCACAGAACGTGCAGGCCGCGGTCGGACGCATCGGCGCCCGCCCGATTTCCAATGACCAGCAGTTGCAGCTCAATATCCAGACGAAGGGCCGATTGTCATCGGTTTCTGAGTTCGAGAAGATCGTGATCCGCACCAACCCGGACGGGTCCGTGCTGCATTTGGGGGACATTGCTCGATTGGAACTGGGGGCGGCGAATCTCGATCGTTCGACCAGATTGAATGGTACCCCCGCGGCGTTGATCGCGGTCTATCAGGCGCCAGGTGCCAATGCGCTGTCCGCGCTCGGTGGCGTCAAGCAGGTCATGAAGGACGCGGCGCAGAACTTCCCGGACGGTCTTGCCTGGAAGGTGACCTACGATCCCACCACGTTCGTCACTGACACTATCCACGAGGTGCAGAAGACGCTGGTCGAGGCGTTCATTCTGGTCGTGCTCGTCGTTTACCTGTTTCTGGGTAATCTGCGCGCCACGCTTATTCCCACAATTGCTGTACCGGTCAGCCTGATCGGCACGTTCATCGTGCTGAACGCGATCGGCTATTCGGCAAACACGGTCTCGCTGCTCGCGCTCGTGCTGGCGATCGGCATCGTCGTGGACGATGCGATCGTCGTGGTCGAGGCCGTCGAGCAGGTGATGGAGCGCCATCCAGAACTGTCGCCTGCCGAAGCGACCAAGGTTGCGATGGGACAAATCTTTGCGCCCATCATTGCGATCACTCTGGTACTGCTCTCGGTATTTGTTCCCGTGGCATTCATTCCCGGCATTTCGGGTGAGCTGTTCCGGCAGTTCGCGGTTACCGTCGCGGTGTCCATGTTCCTGTCGGCGATCAACGCCTTGACACTGTCGCCCGCGTTATGCGCGCTGTTTCTGCGTCCGCATCACGGACCGCGCCGCGGACCGATAGGTGCGCTTATGCGCGGCATCGACTGGGTGCGCGACGGCTACGGCGCCATCGTTGCCAGGCTTGTACGAATTTCCATCATCGGCTTGGTTATGGTCGCCGGATCGATGGCCGGGATTTGGGCGTTGGGGAAAATCACTCCTACCGGCTTCCTGCCGGAGGAAGACCAGGGCGCATTCTTCGTCATCGTGCAATTGCCCGATGGGGCTTCGATTGGTCGCACGACAGAAGTCGTACGCCAGATTGAGGACATTCTGAAGCAGGAGCCGGCCGTTGCCGATTATTCAGCAACGATCGGGCTGAACTTCATCGACAACTATTCACAGGCCAACGCCGCTTTCCTGATCGTCTCGTTGAAGCCATTCGAGGAACGGACAGCCTCTACCGAGACAGCTCCGGCCATTATCGCGCGGTTAGGGACGAAATTCCGACAGCTCCGGGGCGGCCGGGCAGTGCCGCTGGCACCGCCGCCGATCATCGGTCTCGGTACTGGTGGCGGCTTCAGCTACGTGTTGCAGGACACCGGTGGCGGCAGTCCGCGAGCCCTGGCGCAGGTGCTGCGAGGCCTGCTGGTCGCGGCGAACCAGGACCCGAAACTCAGCCGAGTGTTCAGCACCTTCTCGGCCAGCACGCCGTCGATCTACCTCGATATCGACCGGGAGAAGGCGAAGGTTCTGAAGGTCGAGCCGTCGGCAATCTTCCAGGCGCTGCAGGCGTCACTGGGCGGGTACTATGTCAACGACTTCAACCTGTTCGGCCGTTCCTGGCAGGTGCAGGTGCAGGGGGAGGCCGCGGACCGTTCTTCAGTGGATGACATCTATCGGATCAATGTCCGCAGCGCCGATAACCAGATGATACCTCTGCGCAGCCTGGTGGAGGTGCGGCCGATAATTGGACCACAGGCTTTGATCCGCTACAATAACCGGCTTGCCGTGACGGTTCAGGGTAGCCCGGCGCCAGGCGTCTCTTCCGGGCAGGCTCTCGCGACGATGGAGCAGGTTGCGCGAAACACGCTGCCACGCGGATATACCGGCCTGTGGACCGACATCTCATTCCAGGAGAAGCGCGCCGAAGGAAAGACCGCCATTATCCTTGGCTTCGCCATCTTGTTTGCCTACCTGTTCCTGGTCGCGCTGTATGAGAGCTGGACCATACCAGTCGGGGTTTTGCTGTCGGTGACGGTTGGTGTTGTTGGATCCTATTTTGCGATCGTGGTGATGCACCTCACGCTCGATCTTTATGCGCAAATCGGCATGGTGGTGCTGATCGGGCTTGCCGCCAAGAACGGCATTCTGATCGTGGAGTTCGCCAAGGAGCGGCGCGCCGAGGGTGTTCCGTTGCTGGAGGCAGCAACCGAGGGAGCACGTTTGCGGTTCCGCCCCGTCATGATGACGTCTTTTGCCTTCATCCTGGGACTATTGCCGTTGGTCGTGGCCGTCGGCCCCTCGCAACTGGCCCGGCGTGATGTCGGCACACCCGTGTTCGGAGGCATGATCTCTGCCTCATTCATCGGGATCTTCGTGATCCCGGCCTTGTATGTGATCTTCCAAGGCATGCGCGAGTGGCTTCGCTCGTCGGCACGCCCCGCCGTAAAGCCGGAGGCGAAACAGGTCCCAGCCAATCATCTCGCGCGCGGCTCGGGCTGAGGTCTGCCCTATGACCGTCGGTAAGTTGATTGCGACAATTACCCTGATCGCCGGTGCGTTGATCGGGCTGGCGTCGGCACAAATGCCGGACGGCAGCGTTTACGCTCTCCATTCGGGAGCGCATGATGGGTGCCCCTCTCTCGATTGGTATGTCGTCGTGGAAGCGCGCGGCACTCTGGCCGGCATGATTGCGTGGAACGACATGAAGACAATGACAAAGGCGCTCGGGACCGTGGATCGGCGGCACCACACGTTCACGATGACCGCCACGGAAATAGGAGGGCAGGCAAGAATAGCCACGATCGAGGGCGAAGCTCAGGACGATGGACGACTTGTCGCTCACATAAAAGGTCCGAGCATAACCTGCACCGCGGTCGCCATCCCGATAAATAAGGCACGAGCCGATGCGCATCATCGATGATGTGAGCGATCATTGCGCGCCGGTGCAGATCCCGGCTTCACGGCAAACTTCGAGACCTCATTTCCGAGTATGCCGGGCGTAATTCCCCGGGGTGGTATGGCCCGCGATGATGTTTTGGGGAGCTTCTCGGCCGCCGCTGGGTGGCACTGCTTCAAGGGGGTGGCTGAAACTCGGGGACTCCCGCCTGCCACAAAAGAAAAGCGTAGGCATCCGCAAGCGCGGTCTCGATCTCCTCCTTCGTCTCGAACGAATGTCCACCGGTGGGATCCACCCTCAGCAGAACGGGTCTTGGACCAATTGTAGTTGCTTGCAGGCGTGCAGCGAATTTTGCGGGCATCCACGGCGGAACGCGTGTGTCGTTGCGGTTAGTGGACACCATTATGCCGGGATATGATATGCCATATCTCAGCTTGAGATAAGGGTCGATCGAAGCCAGCATGCGGGCGCCTTCTTCAGTGCGGGTCGAACCAAATTCTCCAGTATTGAACGGGCCTATCGGGATCTGCTCGAGCCGCAGCGGATTGACCAGTCCCACATTGACGATCGCCCCGCTGAACAACTCGGGTCGCGTCACGACCGCGCCGCCGATCACGATTCCACCGGCGCTGCCGCCCACGGCCGACAGCATTGCGGGGGTGGCCCAGCCGGTTCGGATCAGATAATCAGCAGCGTCGATAAAATCGCTGATGCTGTTTGGCTTCTTCTCCAGCCGACCGGCGCGGTACCACTCATCACCGAACCCACCGCTGCCGCGCACATGGACAACAACATAGATGCCGCCACGATCCAACCAAGCGCGCCGCATAGCTGAGAACGAGGGGCTGACGGCCGCGCCATAGGCACCGTAGGCATACATCAGAACAGCGTGGCGATCGCCATGAGCTCCGGCACGCGGCGCTATAATCGACAGTGGTATCATCGTGCCGTCGGCGGCAGGCGCATGCAGTTCCATCGACTGGACGTCGTCGAACGAAACCGGAGAAAGGGGAGCAATGCCGGTATCGACGAAGCTCTGATGGGTCGGATCATAGGCGAGCACCGTTGCACTGTGCGTCCAGCTCTGCATGGTGAGCACTGCGCCCGGGGTCGCGGCCACGGCAGTCAGCCCCGCGAAAGAGCCTTCGAATGGCGTCGCCACCCGTTCCGCGATGCCGTCCCAGGGCACCCGGACGAGCCGATCGAATCCGCTCTCGGTGTAACGCACATAAAGCGCATCGGCTGCAGCTACCATGCCGACGATGGTTCCTTCACGTTCGGCCACGACGGTCGCAGCGTGCTGAAGATCAGGAGTGCTCGCGGGAGTTCGAATGATCCGCTGGTGCGGGGCATCGCGCGCGGTGCGTAGATAGAGCGTATCGCCATGCAGCACGACATCGCGGATATCATCCTGCAACCCGGCTACCTGATGCCAGGCGGGCGTGCTGCCAAACGCCGCTTTCGCGGCAACGAATACCGCCTTTCGGCTGCTGGTCAGGCCGGCGTCGTAAATCCCGACGATCTCGCCGCTATCGGGGCTAGCCAGTCCGCGAAAGAAGTAATCGGCCCCGACGTGCAGGCCGGCTATTTCGCCCGGTCCGAACACCTCAACGTCGGTTACCGGATCGCTACCCAGCTGGTGCAGATACACATGACCGCCGGTCAAGGATTGCGCTTCGCCTGGCGCGGGCTTAGGCAACCGGGTATAGAGGAAGGACGCACTATCGATCCAACTCGGTGTTATATATCGCGTCCTGTCAATCTGATCCGGTAGATCGGCTCCACTTTCTATGCTTCGATCGTGCAATGTTCCCGTCTCACTTCCTCCCAGTGAAATACCGTAGGCGATGTGGCGCGCATCCGGCGCAACGCTCCAATAATCGATGTGTGCCGCCAGCCCGCCGGTGTCGAACTCGCCGGCGTCTAACAGTACACGCTCCGCGCCGCCGGTGATAGGACGGATGAAGATCTTGGCGGATGAATCGGTGGGGCGAAGCTTACTGTAGACCCACCACCCTCCCGCTCGCACAACCGCCCCTACGTATGTTTCCTGGCGATCGAGGTCACGCAGTTGCGCAAGCAGCGCAGCATGTCCGGGAATGGAGTCGAGCACACGGCGGGTATAATCGGCCTGGGCTGACATCCAGTCTTCAAAAGCAGGTCCGCCAGCCTCCATCCAAAAGTAGGGATCGTTGAACGTCATGCCAAAGAGGGTCTCGGTGTGGTCTACCGTGGGGGCCGTCGGTGGCAGTGCACCAGCCGCAGTCACGAGAATGCCAGCAGTGAGCACGGAAAAAGCTCGCACGAGCAAGCTCATACCGGCCTCGCAAATACGCGGACTCCGCGCGGGCATTCGTACCCACCGATAGGGCGACATGTGCCGCCGAAGTCTGTCGGGCCGCTCATCCCGGTACCACTTTGCCACATTGGCGCTCCCATCGGCGACGTGGTCTTCCTTGGTGTAGCTTATCGCGGCAACCATCTATCCGGATTCGGCGAGACGAAACTTGCCGAAATCGCGATCTTACCTCTCCCTTTGCCGAAACTGGATAGCCCGGAGGGATCAGCGTCCGCATGTATCACGAAACCAGAGGGTGATGCAGGCAATCTCGCTTGAGCGGGCAGTCACCATGACTCCCGCGTGATATGCGATCCATCACGGGCGCAGCGGTGGTGACCACGATGGGCTGCATCGCGGTGAACGGCCTGATGATGGGCACGCGTTGCGGCGGCCGGGCCGTGGTGGTCTATCTCATGAACAAGCACAGCATGCATGCACGCGCCGTCGAAGATCCCGTTTGCCGCCAGTCGGGGTTTGCTGGGCGTTTCCGGCGTCTCGTCGGATATGCGCCGCCGCGTGCCGCGCCCAGCGCGGTGGCCGCCGCGGCTCGTTTATCGAATCGTCAGGGAAATCGGTTGCCCAGCGCTGCGCCAGGTGGGGCTCGAAACACTATTATAGCCGGCATGGCAGGGAACCGCCCGACAACGGGCGCCGAGGTGTCGGCAGGGTGTCGCTGGTTGGGGCTGGAATTGGACGAACGCCGCATCCCGCTTGGCAAAGAGCTGATTAGCACCCATGCTGGATGGTATCCGGATGGATCTCCCCACCGATAAGGGACGCGTGATTTTGCGCCATACTTCCTCGGCACTTGCTCTACCGGAACGGTAGCAACGATGGACGATGCATCCGCAACGCTCGAGCGTGCCGACGCTACGCCTGCCGCCTCGCCGCAGCAGGAGCTTGAACCGCTCTTCGAGCTCGGGGGGCCGGCTTTCCGCCTGATGCAACGCGTCGGGGTGATCCAGGGAAGTGGCCCCAGCATCGGGCGCCGAAGCATCGCGTTCATTGTTATCGCGTGGGTACCTCTGCTGCTGTTTGCGAGTCTCGAGGGGCATGCGATCGGCCCCACGGCGCGCTCATCGTTCCTGTTGGATTTTGCCACTTATGCTCGCTTCTTCATCGCCGTCCCACTGATATTCGCGGCAGAGACCGTGGCAGGTCCACGCATACGCGCTGCCGGCATGCGGTTCATGCAATCGGGGATCGTGCAGTCGGAAAACCGTCCGGCGTTTCTGACAGCGGCGGCTCGCGCCCGGCGTCGGCGCGATGCAGTTCTGCCAGAGGCTCTCTTCCTGGTAGCAGCGTTGCTCGGCGCGTGGTTTCTGACGATCGAACAACTCGGAGGTTTGGATACCACAACCTGGCATACGGTGATAACGCCCGCCGGCCTGCATATTTCGCCGGCTGGGTTATGGTATCAGTTTGTTGCCATACCGCTGGTCCAATTTTTCCTGCTGCGGTGGCTGTGGCGACTGGTGATCTGGATGCTGTTCCTTTGGGACATGTCCAGGTTGCCGCTTAATCTAATGGCCACCCACTCTGATATGGCGGGGGGATTGGGTTTTCTTGGCACCGCGCACGTGTCTCTGTCGATCTTCCCCTTTGCTCTGAGCTGCGTGCTTGCAGCCGAAATCGCGTTTCGCCTGCAGTTCGAAGGCATGGATCTCGCCGGTCTGCGTTCCATGGGGCCCCCGCTGTTTGCGTACGTGCTCTTCGCCGAGTTCGTCACCTTCGGGCCGTTGTTGATCTTTGTGCCACTCCTTGCTCGAGTCCGACGCGACGGACTGCGGTCCTACGGCACGCTGGTCCAACATCACAACACGCTTTTCCATGAGAAGTGGATTCAACGGAACGGGCAGGACGGTGAGGTGCCTCTAGGAAACCCGGACATGTCGTCGCTTGTGGACTTGGGCAGCAGCTTCATGGTTGTCCGACAGATGAGCATCTTTCCCGTGGGGCGCACGCAGCTAATCCAGGTGGCAGTGGTCGCTTGCCTTCCAGGTCTCCCGCTCGCACTTCTTGCCCTCCCCTTTGCGGAGGCCCTGCGTTTGCTTGCAGGGGTGATCACATAAGCAATCCCGATCATCGTGAGGCAGAACGCTCCGCCGATCCGAATCGATTGGCTACCGCGCGCGAGGGGGGCGCGAGCAGCACGAGCAAAGGGCCGCTTACAAAGACGCTGTTCACTCACCACGCCACGCGGCGTGTAGCCGCTCCCCGAGCCCATGTGCTTGCTGGGCGTGCCCGGCGCGGCTCCTTGGCTGCCAACTCGCTCTAGCTGCGGCCCGTTCCGCCGCGGCTTTATTGTGACGGTTTCTTCCTGCTCTACCGTGGTTTGCGACCAACCTCCGGCAATTGCGCGCTTTTGGCTGAGACCGGTAATGACGGTCTCCCAGTGCCCATTCGTCGCATGTGGCACGCCAAATCGTAACAGAACTGCGAACTCCGGGCGTAGCCGATTTTACGCCCGAGGCGACTGCGAGCGTCCTCAGTAGATCGTTTTTTGATCCCATGATCCGGACCTCGCCATCCGCGACCTCAACGCGCTGGGCAAGCGCACGAAAATGATCGCGGCGGTAGCCGCCGCCGGTGACCCGTAGTCGGTCGCGGGCGGTCGCAGCGAACTTCCGCACATCGCCGGCGTGATGGTCTGTTGCCCGGTGCTTTCGAGCGCGGCGGTCATCCGCTCCGCGTCGGCCTGCGCGTGATCACGAACCGATTTTTTGAGGCCGACAATGCGTTCCTTGAGCTCGGGGGCGTCCAGACCGGCCACGCCACTCTCGATGGCGTCGTAGAGTCGCTTGAGCCGCAAGTCGGCTTCTGCAGCCCGCTTGTTCAATTCGGCAATCTGCTCGCGGCGGCGCTCTGCTCGCTCTTGCTGATGTAAAGATCGTCGGGCAAGACGCCGAAGGTAACGCGTGGTCGAGACATCTCGGCAGCATCGCGCCGAGTGACCTCCAAGCGAACAACCCATGTCGATCCGGCAACGCCCTTCTCCCTCCCGGCAAGAGCGTGAGGGAGGACGCGGTGACGCTCATTTCGAACCTTGACTGCTTGGCAAGCCCCCGCCGGGCCGGCGACAGCCGGTCAAGGCCGCAGCCGCGAAGCGGTGGCGCGGAACGCGCCAGCCTTGACGGGCTGGCGGCGGTCCGTCCTGCTCGCGCCCAAGCGGTCATGGCTCAACTCGCTTTACGCGACAGCGTGAGCGGCAGGTCGAGCTCCACACGATCGTGCATCACCTTTGGCGTGATCCGCCCACGTTCGCCGCGTTCGAGGCGGACCAGGCCGTAGCCTTCCATCGTGCGCAGCGTGCGCGACAGGTTCGATTTGGCCTTGCCGGTGTAGGAGCAGCTTCATCGGTGCAGGGTTGAGCTCCCTCGATCAGGCTGCCAGGAGAGGCAGGCCGCCGCCTGCGACAACATTCGATCACCCGGCAGCAAGCAACAAGCCCGTCCAACCACAGAGACACCGAGACGCGGAGACGAAGAAGTGACATTCTCAAATCCGCGCTCGCGGTTCGCCAATCACCGGACCATTGGTACGCGGCGGATGAGACAATAATGTTTCCCACACCGCCGGCGCGCTGTGCCCGAGTGCCTCCCGGGTTTCCTCTCCGTGCAGTCTCCGTGTCTCAGTGTCTCCGTGGTCAGACTGACTTGCTTGCTTATCTGCGGCGCAAGCTTGCGGTTCACGCCGGTTGCCGCGGTACCCGCCCGCCGCCCTACCAAACCTCGGAAGGATCAAGGCCCGGGTTATGACGATGTTGGTCGGCGAACAGTCGCGACCGCGTATGTTAGCGACTGCGGGAATCCATCCCCCAGTCGCAAAACCGGAGCAGCACGTGGATCCTCGCTACCCGCATTCGCGGGCACCAACCTCGCGGGCATCACGCCGGGACCGTCGATCCCTTCGGCCGCTGCGCATGAAACCATTTTCTACTGGCCGGCAAGTCCCGGGCGGCGAGTGCAGGCTCCCGACGCAACTCCCCGGCGAAGCCCGGCACCGCCACTCGTCAGGTTCGTCGGCATCGACCTGACGCTCCGATGATCCGAATCAGCCAGACGACCGACTTGGGGAGGCGTGGCGCGGCGTGCTGGTCCCGTGCGTTGCGTGAGCAAGCCGCCCACGAAACACGTCATCCGCGACCTGCTTCTGCTCATCCGGCATCGCCGCGTACAGCGACTGGAAGGCGGCCGCCAGCTTCTGCATGTCCTGGGCGTGCTGCGCCGAGAGATCCGCGTAGGATTGCATGTCCTGCACGGCGTTCATCGAGCCGAACTGGGTACCGCGCTCATTGAGCTTCTGATCCATTGCCCGTGCGTTGTCGCGCATCACCGCGGCGAACTGGTCCCATTGCGGCTGCTCCGCCGGCGTTATGCCAAGCTGGGAATGCAGCGTCTTGATGCGCTGTTCCACGCGTGCGGCGTTGTCCGATGGACCCGGCCGGTGCCTGACCGGCGGCGCGGCGTGGCTGGCCTCGGGACGTGGCGGGAGCCACGACCGGCGGAGCGGCCCCCGGCGCGCCGGACGTCGGCGGAACCGCCTGGGCGAGGGCAACACCGGGCAGCACCAGGGTCGCCAGCAGCACAGCATGCGTGGTTGATTTCAGGCTCATCGGGATCTCCTTCGAGGCTTCAGGTGCGATGCGGTCAGTAGCCGTAATAGACCGGTGGCGGCGGCGCATAATAGGCTGGCGGCGGTGCCCCGTAGTAAGCCGGCGGCGGTGCGTAGTACGCTCGCGGCGGCGCCGCCATTGAGCCGATCGCGGCGCCGAGGCCAAGCCCCAGCAGCGTACCTGCAACCACGGCGCCGGTGTTGTCATGGCCGCCATCGTGGTGCCAGTCACCGTGCCGGTATCGGTCCGGGCCATGCCACTGGGCAGCCGCCGGCAGCACGATCGAGACCGCCAACGCCGTGGTCAGCGTCAGCGCGCGGGCGGATCGGAACAGGATGGAATGTCTCACGTTTTTCTCTCCTCAGTCGCCAAGCCCATTTGTCGCACCGCCATTCGATCGGAAATATGGTCGGCGCTGCCACAATCGCGCCTTGTCGGCGGCAGTATAGGCTCGGCGGCAGCTTTGCACCCTGCTGCCGGGGCAAACGCTGACGGTCGGGGTCGGCCAGGAATTCGCGACCATTGCCGCCGCGGTCGCGGCGTCGCAGAACGGCGACGTGGTTGCCGTGCAGGCGGGCACCTACACCAACGATTTTCCAACGATCAGCACGAGCATCACGCTCGAAGCAGTCGGCGGCCGGGTCAACATGGTGGCAACCAAACCGCCGCCCAACCTCAAAGGGCTGCTGACGATCGGCACCACCGGCACCAGCCCGGACGTAACGATCACCGGATTTTCGTTCTCCGGCGTGCATATTCCGGGCGCCGATGGCGGTGACGGCGCCGGCATCCGCTATCAGAGCGGCAACCTCGCGCTGTCGCAGGACTGGTTCCACAACAACCAGGACGGGTTGCTCGCCACGCCGTTCGTCACCGGCGCCGGCAGCATCTCAATCGACCAGAGCGAATTCGGCTTCAACGGCAGCGGCACCGGTCAGACGCACAACCTCTATGTCGGGATGGTCGGCTCGCTGAGCATCACCAACAGCTATTTCCACGACGCCGATGCCGGCCACGAGATCAAGAGCCGCGCCGAGGTCAACACCATCGAGAACAACCGGATCTTCGACAACAACGGCACCGCAAGCTACTCGATCGACCTGCCCAACGGCGCCAGGACATCGTCTCCGGCAACATGATCGAGAAGGGCCTGCGCAGCGAGACCAGCAGGATGATCTCGTTCCTGGAAGCCCCGGGCAGCGGGAATCCCGGGGGCAGTTCCGACAACGCCATTGGGCCAACTCCTCGCTGGATGTCAGCGATAACACCTTTGTCAACGACAAGACCTCATCCGGGATCACCGCTCTGTGGAACGCCGACACCATTCCCGTCACCGCCATCGGGGACCGGCAATTCGTTCTGGAACATCGCGTCGGCCACCGCGGTGCTCCGCCCGGCCGACATTTCCGGCGACACCTGGCTTACCGGCATGCGCACGCTGAGCACCGCGCATGCCTGGATCGTGAACCCCATGCCGGCCGCGTTGGGCAGCAGCGGGCTTCTCAGCAGCGTGCTCGCTTCGGCCGATATCGTGCAACATGTTCAATCGGATGGCGGCTGATCGAACCTCGCGGTAGGCCGCGCTACCCGGGCGATGGTTGCTCCCGATGCTTCATCGGAACCGGCGGGGGCCGGCGTCCGGCATCACGCGGTGATTGACTTGGCGGATCGTTTGTGCCGCATACTGGCCGCACAAGCCAACCCGGGCCTGCAAGCCGGATCCGGGTGTCGCGGAGGATCTGATGCGAAATCAGAACAGCATTTCTGTTCTTCTTCTCGTGCTGATCGGCCTGTCGATCTGCGCCCCCACCGCCTGGGCCGGCGCCGGGGGCGGCAGCGGAGGCAACGGAACAAAGGGCGCGGTCCCCGAACCGGCAGCGCTGTTATCCCTTGCAACCGGTGTCGGCGGCGCCCTGTTCGTTCGTTGGCGACGGAAGAAATAGCCCGGCGGGATGCAATCCGGTGGTCGCATGGCTCGGCGATGTCGCGGCGCAGAATTTCTGGTGGTGCGCGGTGATCGGCTTCCTCGCGGCCATTGGCTGGGAGACCGCCACCCCCGAGCGCGCGACCCGCTTTCCGGCGATCCGCTGGGTCAACCACCTGCTGATCTACGCCGGTTGCATCACGCTGGCCACTATGTTCGATCCGGCCCAGGCCATCACCGCACTGATCCCCACCGGCGCACCGGTACCGTTCAGGATCATTCAGGCAACCGGTGGCGCCGCCGCCGTGCTGATCGCCGGCCTGCTGCTGCTGGACCTGGCGGTGTATGGGCTTCATCGACTGCAACATGCGGTCTTCCCGCTCTGGCGCTTTCACGCCGTGCACCACTCCGACACCGAAATGGACGCCAGCACGGCGCTGCGGCATCATCCGCTGGCCTACCTGATAGTCGCCGTGTCGGTGAGCGTCCTGTTTCCGCTGCTCGGCATGCCGCTCTGGGTGTTCGCGGTCTATGGCGTGGTGCTGTTCGCCGCTGCGCTGTTCCAGCACCTGAATGTCCGGCTTCCGGATCGTCTGGAGCGGATGTTACAGCTTGTCATCGTCTGCCCGGACATGCACCGCTTGCATCATTCAACAGTGCCGGACCACTACAACTCGAATTTCGGCAACGTGTTGTCGGTGTGGGATCGACTGTTCGGGACCTACCTTACGGTTGCCCGGCACGAACGGGACCAGATCGCGTTCGGACTGGGAGCGGGCTTGGATCGGCCGCCCGGTTTGCTATGGCCCTGGACCTTACCGTTCATCCTGCACCGGCCAGCACGCGCATCCCGTGCGACCCGGAATCCGATGCGACCGCAGGTTGGGGCGCAGCCGCGATGATGTTCCGCTTCCGCCATTGCCGGGGTGCTGCAAGCAAAGCCTTGCCGTGCCGTACAACGCGCTCAAATGGCTCTATCCCATATCGAAACGAGAACAACTCCGACGCAGGGAGACAACGATGACCGGATTGAAGCGTATTCTTGGCCTCGGCTTTGGCGGAATGGCGCTGGCGGCCGTGGCAGCCATTACGCCGGCGAGCGCCTTCGTGGTCAGCGCGAATGGCACCTGCATCTCGGGAAGCTGCGGCAGCCCCGACGTGCTCGGAGCCGGCATGCTCATTTCATTGGCGCCGTTCAGCGGCAGCTTCACGGTCAACGGCGATCCATTCAGCATTGTGGGCGTCGTCACGGCCGCCAACCTGAACGGCCTCACCACGATCCTGAATCCGTCATTTAGGCTGACCTATACTGGAACGACTCCACTGGCGCAGGCCGACATGTTCGATGTCAACATCCAGCAGAATTTCGCAAGCACAGCCACATTGCCGGGAGTGTATCAGTATCGAGCAGACCGGGATGGGCAGCGCCGCGATCACTCCGTCCAGTTCCCTAACCGTGGACAACCTCATCAACGGCGTGTCGGTATCCGGTGGCGGCGTAACCGTCGCGCTCCGGGGCCCGTTCGACACCGGGTTCCAGATCAACACCATTTCGACCATCACCAATCCCCTGACCGACGTGTTCAGCTACGCCTTCAACTTCGAATCGAACACGCTGCCCGGCGCCTACGTCGAAGTCCCGGAGCCAGGGGCTCTGCTGGTCATGGGGATCGGCTTGATTGCGCTCGGCGCGGCTCGCCGTCGCGTTCGCCGCCTCAGGTAAGCCCGGCCTTTTTCAGGCCGTCCAGGATGCGCTCCAGGGCCGGCTCCTGAAACATCCGGCGCAAATAGGCCTCGGTACCGGCAAGTCCGCCATCGAGCCGGCGAACCAGTGGCAGGACAACGGTGGCTTCCTTGTCCCGGCCGAGCTGGCCCAAAGTCGCCAGCAGATGCCGAAGCGGCACCGGAAAGCTCGGTTTCAAAAGCAAAGTTTCCTGGGCGGAAGCCAGCGCGTCGCGGTAATGGCCGGCGAGATAGTGCGAAATCGTCAACGCCGGCAACCAGATGAACCGGCGCGGATCATGCGGGCTCAACCGCAAGGCCAATTCTATCTCCGGCAACGCCTGATCAGGCCGGTTCATGAAATTATAGACGAACGCCAGGTTCGCGTGCGCGCCGGCATAACTGGGGTCGAGGTGTGCCGCCTCCTGCAGCGGCACCGCCGCTTCCGCCGGAGGGAAGCCGCCGTTCTGCAGCGTCAGCCCGAGCGCCAGGTATCCCATCGGATCGCGGGGATCGCTGCGAACGGCGTTGTGGCCGAGCACCAGCGCCTCATCATAAAGCGCCTCGCGTTCGCCCCATCCAACATTGGCGGCGTGAACCGAGGCGAGAGCCAGGCCCGCGGAGGCGTGCGCATAGGCCGGCGAGATCTCCAGTGCCCGGCGAAAGAACCCACGCGCCTCCGTATTGTCCTCCCGCGTGTAGCGGTAATGGTGCCACTGGCCGCGCAGGAACAGCTCGTAGGCGTTGGAGCTCTGTGGCGGGGTACGCAGCGCGCGCTCATGCTCGTGCTTCAGCAGTTCCGGTTCCATCGCCCCGATGCTGGCACGGACGATCTCGTCCTGCACCGCGAATATGTCGTCCATTTCGTAACTATATTGGTCAGTGAGCAGAGTTTCCCTGGTATCCGCGTCGACC
The DNA here is from genome assembly GCA_963764525.1 of uncultured Pseudomonadota bacterium. Lineage (GTDB taxonomy): Bacteria > Pseudomonadota > Alphaproteobacteria > Acetobacterales > Acetobacteraceae > DATDIC01. Next base: position 37,739 of record CAVXTC010000006.1, read on the forward strand.
AGCCCAATTCCGGCGCGCCCGCGGTTGCCCTGCCGGCGCAAGCTGCCTTCCAGGATGTAGCGGGCCCCGACCTGCTGGCCGACCAGCACCGGATCGACGTCGCGCCCCTTGAAGGTGAACATCGAGCCGCGGGCGATCACCGGAAAGAACCGCCAGCGGGACAGCGCACCGATAATGTCCTCGGTAACGCCGTCGGCGAAATGCTCCTGCTCGGCGGCATCCGAGCCGCTGTAGCGGAACGGCAGGACGGCGATGGCGGGCCGCGTGCCGAACACCGGGGCCAGGCTGTCGCCGCCGGCATCCGGCGCCATCCGCCCGCTGGCGCCCTCGGATATCACGACGCGGAATGTCCGCACCGGTCGGCTGATGTTCTTCAGCCGCTGCACGCCGAGATCGACGAATGCGTAGCCGGCGCGGTCCACGGTCTGCATCGCCGATTCGGACAGGATCACGTCACCGGGCTGCGCCAGGCCTTCCAGGCGTGCAGCAATGTTTACACCATCGCCGTAGATATCATCCGGTTCGACGATCACGTCGCCCAGGTTGATGCCGATGCGAAAATGGATCTGCCGGTCCGCTTCCTGCCCTGCTTCGGAGGCGATGGCTTCGCGCTGGATGGTCACGGCCGCGCGCAACGCCTCAGACACGCTGGGGAATTCCACCAGCGCGCCATCGCCGGTCTTCTTGACGATACGGCCGCCGCCAGCGGCGATAGCTGGCTCGACGATGCTGACCATTAGGCCGGTCACGCGGCGATGCGTGCCCTCGACGTCCGCTTCCATCATGCGGCTGTAGCCAGCCGTATCGATGGCGAGCACCGCCGCCAACCGGCGCTCCAACCGCTGCATCGGGTCCCCGTCCCTGCCTCCAGCTGAGGACATTAGCAGACGGCAACGGCGCCGTCATTGGCGATCGTCGCAGGCGGTTTCATTTTGCATGGCCGGGCGCATGGGGTCGGGCGACCGGCATGAGCCATTGGCGCGCTTTCAGGAGCTACGCACGCGATGGTTGCGCATTTCCATATGGGAACGGCATCCGTTCTGCGAAGTTTCTGGTCACGTCGCCAACGATCGTGCTAGCATCTCTTCTTCCGAACGGGAGCAGGTGCCATGATGATCCAACGGCTCGCGGTTCCTGCGGTCCTGGCTATCCTCCTTTGGGGCTTTTCGGCGGCGGCGTTCACGCCGGGCAGCTCAACCAACCCGCTGATCACCCAGACCATCAATGTTCAGATCATCGATGTCTGCGGCACCGGCGCGAGCAACAACGTCTGTGCCCCCACCGCGCCTGTCACCGGCTATGAAACCCTCGCCAACTCGAGCTACGCGCAGGCCGGCACGGCGTTTTCATTCAACAAGACGATCGAGAAGATCCACGTCGGTGGATCGCCTTCCTGCGACGGCGGCGCGGCTTCGACCGTGTGCTCCGACCAGACGGGGGCCACGCTGTTCGACACGGTGCACACGCTGGTTGATACACCCGGTAATGGGCAAAGCCCCGTAGCCAACACGCTGAACTTGTATTTGGTCAAGAACCTGACGCAGACTGGTTGCAGTCCCGGGCCGCTGTGCAGCCCGATCTATGGGTGGGGACTGATCGGCGGCAACGGCGCGGTGGTAGCGACGGGAACCAATCCGTTGACCGGCTTGATCGCCTCGCCGGATGTGGTTGCACACGAACTCGGCCACAATCTGGGGCTGTATCACGTGGACCAACCGCCACTCAGCACCCTGTATGTCGATCCGACCGCGCTGCCGGGTTCGCCCCGCAGCATCCCGGCTCCGCTGGGCACCTACGGACCGGGCGAAGTGCCGGTGAACACCCCCTACAACCTAATGAACACCGGCTCACGCGCAGTGACCACGCTGACTTGCGCGGTGACGCCCTATACCTGCTCGGGGGCGCCGCAGACCGGGCGTGATCAGCTCCTGCCCTACCAGATTGCCACGCTACGCAATTCGCCGCTGCGCAATGACCTGCCGGCGGTGGAAACGGCGGTGCCAGGTGGCGCGGGCTCCCTCACCCTGCCTCCGGTCGATGGGTGCGGGGCGCAATTTACCAACTGCCAGGCAGGCGTCGGGTTCATAGGGCCCGTCACGTCGCAACTGGATGCTGTCAGGTACCGTTTCCTCGACCCCACGGTCACCGGCTTTCTGGGGATCGGCGGAACGGGGACCGTATCCACCGTAAAGATTCCCTCATCCAGCGGACTGCACGAACAGATCTCGATGACCCTGTCACCTGCGCTGAATGCACCCGGATATTTTGACGCGAATTTCCTTTATGGCCCCCCCGGCTGCACAGCCGCGGCGACATGCCATTATTCCGTGCCATTTTCCACCGAGTTCGACTTCGGCAACGGCGTCACCTCGGAAGCCGGTTATGATGGGACCGGATATTTCTCCCAGGACGGGCAGGTGTTCACCTTCGATCCGTCGGCGCCGGGCGTGGTGATGGGCCCGTCGATCCTGCCGAGCCTCTTGCCGCCGGCGGATTTCAACCTGCACACCGAACGAGAATCCGTATCTGTGCTGGGAAGATACCGATAGCTACGGTGCGCTGCCCTCGCAAGTGATCGGGATCGGGCAGCCGTTGTCGTTCGGCCCGGCCGCGGTGCCCGAGCCCGGCAGCTTTGCGTTGCTGGCAGCGGGGATCGGGGGACTGGCGGCGACGAGAAGGCGCTGGTCACGCCGTTAACGTTTCGCTAATCTCGTCCCGGGTGCCCACGTGATCCGTCGGCCCCCGGCGTCGTGCTGGGGCCATCGATCCTGCCGATGACGGGCGTGCCCGAGGATACCGACGGAAACCGAGCATCTCCGCAAGATGTGGCCGCGATCACGCCGCCGTTGTCGTTTCCGGCGTCGGTCCCGGAACCTGGCAGCCTGCCGCTGCTCGGCGCCGGCATCGCGTTCGTGCTGGCCGTCCGCCGACCCGTGGCTCGCATTCGATCCGGTCGTGATCATTGCGTTCACACGCTACTCGATCACCACCAGTGCGCGTGGCCGCGGCGAGAGCAGTTCCGCCCCGGTTTCGGTGATCAGCACGTTGTCGATGATCCGCACACCCAACCGTTCCTGCCGAATGAACAGGTTAGGCTCGACTGAAACGACCATGCCGGCGCGCAGCGTGTAGCGGTTGCCGGCGAACATGTTCACCGGTTCGCCCCAGGACGGCGGAAAACCGGGCGCGATGCCGTACCCCGTCGTGTGCTGGCGATAGTGATCCAGCCCCGCCTCGACAAACACCTGTTTGGCGGCTTCATGTGGCACCGTCGTCAGCACGCCGTCGCGCATCGCGGCGATGCAGGCCTCGGACGCGCGACGCACAACGGCGTGCAGTTCCAGCAGCCGCGCCGATGGAGCGCCCAGACTCCAGACCCGCCCGATCGTCGAGGTGTAGCGCCGATAGGCCGCCGCCACCTCCGCATGACCGGGATCGCCGCGCTGCAGCCGCCGCGTGGTTGGCGCCCCGAGCACGATACCGCAGCGATCCCCGGTCACCAGGTTCATGGTGCTCGCCGGCAATCCGCTGCCGGAAGAAAGCAGCTTGTTGAAGGCTGCCGCGGCCAGTTCGAGCTCGGTCCGGCCTTCCGCCACGCCCGCCAGCAGCGCATCCATCGCCTCGCCGGCGATGCGGGCAGATTCGCGGATATAGGTCAGCTCGAGAGGTGATTTCACCAGCTTGAGATCGGTGATCAGTGTCGTCGGCTCCGCCACCAGTGCATAACCGAGCATGGATTTGATGCGCAGATAATGATGCGGGTGCAAATACCAGGACGGCACCTCCATTCCCACCCGCGCGTTGCGCAGATCGAGTTCGCCCACCAGACGCTCGAAAGCATCCACCGGGTCCTCGGGCTCGCGTCCGTTCCAGCCGCGCAGCTCATCGATCAACGTGTCGGCTTCCAATTCGTTGCGGTCGGTTTCACGGGCGAACATCACCAACGGCCGCGGCGCGGCGGACATCGGCAGGCATTGGAACGACGTGTAGCCCTTGGTGTCGGACCCGGTCAGCCAGTGCAGCGACACCGGGCTGATCACCAGCAGCCAATCGAGCCCCGCCTCGGCGATCGCCCGCCGCGTTCGCTCTTGGCGGTTGCGAAATTCGGCTTCGGGAAAATCATGCTTCGACATTGGATCCAATCCCTTGCAATCGCGCGTCGGCTTCGTGCCGGCGCACCTCCGCTTCGACCTCGCCCCACACCCGTGCCTTCAGCGCCGCATAGTCCGGCGAAAGCTGCACCGCGACGCTGCGCGGCGTCGGCAGGCGGTTCGGCAGCACCGCCTTTACCCGACCCGGTCGCGCCGACAGCACAACGATACGATCGGCCAGAATCAGCGCCTCGTCGATACTGTGGGTGATGAAGACGATGGTCTTGCGGCTTTCGGCGTGGATGCGCAGCAGCTCTTCCTGCATCACCTGGCGCGTCATGGCATCCAGCGCGGCGAACGGTTCATCCATCAGCAGCACCTCCGGGTCGGCGGCCAGGATGCGCGCCAGCGTGACCCGCTGTTGCATGCCGCCCGACAGTTCCACCGGATAGTGTTCTTCGAAACCGGTCAACCGGACCATCTCGATGAAGCCGGTCGCCCGACGCCGCCGCTCCGCCAGCTTCACGCCGCGCATTTTCAGCCCGAACTCGACGTTGCCGCGCACCGTCTTCCACGGGAACAGCGCGTACGACTGGAATACCACCCCGCAGCGCGGCTCGATGCCGGTGATCGGACGGCCACGCAAGCTTATCTCGCCGGCGGTCGGTGGCACGAAACCGGCAAACATGTTCAAGATGGTGGTCTTGCCGCAACCGGAGGCGCCGAGCAGACACAACAACTCGCCTTCCTCTACATTCAGCGAAAGATCCTCGACCGCAACCACATCCCCGCCGCGCCCGGCAGCGAAGGTCTTGGTCACATGCTGCGCGGACAGGATGCCGGTCATTGCGGTCAGGTGCGCCGATGGCGCTCCCACGGCAGCAGCAGGCGTTCAATCCTGTTGGCGACGAGATCGGCGATCAGCACGGTGATCGAGATCGACACCATGCCGACCAGCACCAGCCCGAGATTGCCCCAATCCTTGGCCTGCCAGATCAGCGCGCCGAGGCCGTCCTGCGCCGCCACCATCTCGGCCGACAGAACGCACGACCAGGCAATTGCCAACGTTACCTTAAGCCCGGTTATAATGCCGGGCAGCGCCCCGGGCAGGATCACCTCACGCATGACAGCCAGATCGGAGGCGCCGAGATTGCGTGCCGCCCGGATCAGCAGCGGATCGACCCGCTTGGTGCTTTCAAATGTGGAGATCAGGATGTAGATCCAGGAACCCAGGAAAACGATGGCGCTCTTCTGCGATTCGCCAATCCCGAGCCATAGGATGGTGAGCGGGATCCAGGTGATCGAAGGCAGCGGGCGCAGCAGCGAGACGAACGGGTCCAGCACCGCTTTCGCCGGCCACCACACGGCCATGACGATGCCGAGCGGCACGGCAACCAATGCCGCCAGCGTAAACCCGATAAAGACGCGCTGGGAGGAGATCAGCACGTCGTTCAGCAACTCCCCATCGGCCGCCAGTTTGGCTGCTTCGTGAAGCACCGCGACCGGCGAAGGAAGGAACACCGGCGAGACCCACCCGAACCGCGTCGCTGCGTGCCAGACGAGAAGAAAGATCGTGACGGCGGCAAGGGAGAGTGCGGCCGCCGGGCGCAACCGCGGACGGATTCCGCGGCGCCCCCTCCCCCCGGCCCTGTCCCGCAACAGGAGGGGGAGCAGAAAGCCCCCTCCCCCTGTGGGAGGGGGTTGGGGGAGGGGCCTCGCCGGCGCGGTGCTCATTGCTTCGGCACGAAACTGACATCCTCCCATTTCCGCACATCCGGCAGGCTGGGGATCTTCCCGTTATCATTCAACCACTGAGCCAAGTACTGCATCTGCTCGGTCTGCACCCGCAAATGAGCCTGCCAGTCGGCCGAGCCGAAATACTTGAACGTCTTCATCGCCGCCAGCACATCAGTCCGGCGATTTATGAAAATAATGCGCCACGGTTTTCGCCGCATCGTCCGGATTTGCGTTCGTGTAATCCGCGCCCTTGAACATCGCAGCCGCCAGGCCGCGCGCCGCGTCCGGATGCTGTTCGACGAACTTTCTTGATATGATCACAATGTCCGGTGAAGCCATCGTGTGAAACTTCTGCCCTATCGGCGTGTCGCTGTCGAGGCCCAGCAGCTTGCCGCCCGGCGCCGCCTGCTGCAATCCGGCCAGCAGCGGCTGCCACACGCATGCCGCATCGACATCGCCCTTGGCCAGCGCCGCCGACATCTGGTCGGGCGGCAGATTGACGAACCGCACGTCCTTTTCGGTCATCCCCTCATTGGCCAGCAGCCCGTCCATGGTGATCTCGGCCGAGGTGTTGGCAGCGACCTTGTGACCCCGCAGCTCCTTGAACGACGCGAAGCCCGGCCGCGCCCAGCATCCCTCATTGCCCGGCGAATCGTCGATGTTGGCGAAATACCAGAAACTGGTGTCGCCGCGCGCCATGTTGCTGATCACCGCGATGCGCCCGAGATTGCTGAACACCGCCGATCCGGACGCCACCGCGGCCATGCGGTCCGACGAACTGACGATGCTGCGCAAGGTCACGTCCAGCCCGGCCTCCTTGAAGTAACCCTTGTCGATGGCAACCATCAGTGGGATCTGACCCCACCAGGTCGTGGACCCCGCGACGTCCGCCTTGATCAGCGGCGCCTTTTGCGCGGAGGCATTCGGCGCGCCGCACCAAGCCAACACCGCCAGCGCCGCAATCGCTCCCCAGGCGCGAAGTCCCTGCATCATTGTTGTCCTCCCGTTGATCCACCGACAATACCGCGCTTGCGCGCCGGCAGCACACCTCTCCCGCAACGGCGGGGGCGGCGGATGTCATTCCGCCGCCGCCTGCCGGCTGGCAAAGCGCGGGATCACCTTCTCCCCGATCAACTCGATCGAGCGCATCACCTGCTCATGCGTGGTGCGTCCGGCCTGCAGCACGAAGATCATCTGATCGAGCCCGGCGGCGGCCCACTTCTCCACGATCCGGCAAACCGTGTCCGGATTGCCGCCGATCGCCATGCCGTCCTCGATCAGCTCCTCGTTGCTGCGGCTGCGGAACTTCGCCCGCACCGCCTCAAGCCCACCGGCGGTGGCGAAGCGCACGCGGTTCAGCTCCGCGTCGTTGTCGCCGTTGTACCAGCGCGCCGCAGCGCAGGCGATGTCGCGGCCGGTGCGGTCGTCCTCATCCACGCAGGCCAGCGCAAACGCAGCGACGTGCTCGTTGGCGTATTTGCCGAGAAACCCTGAGCGGTCGCCGCGGATTGTCGCGCGATACCGCGCAATGGCGGTCTGCGTCTCGCTGACCGAGTTGCGCGTCACCCCTATCACGCCGACACCAAGCCGCGCCGCTTGCTCGTATGTTTCGAAATTGGATGCGGCGATCCACAGCGGTGGATGCGGCTGCTGCACCGGGCGCGGCACGACGTGGCGCGCCGGCAGATCGAAATGTTCCCCCCGATAGCCCGGGAAATGCTCCGTCTCGAACATCCGCAGCATGGCGTCGGTCGCTTCGCCCGCCACCGCGCGGTTGGTCACGGCATCGACGCCGAGCGCCTCGACCATGTACGGCGTAGATCCGCGCCCCATGCCGAGCTCCACGCGCCCATTGCTGAGCACGTCCAGCGTGGCGACCTTCTCGGCCAGGATGAACGGGTTGTGCACGGTCATCAGCAGCACCGCGAAGCCCAGCCGGATACGCTGCGTGCGCTCGGCGATCGCTGCGAGCAGCATGTCCGGGCACGGGCTGTGCCCGATTTCCAGGAAGAAATGCTGCTCGGTCATCCAGAAATACTCGAACCCGGCAGCTTCGCCGGCGACCGCCTGATCGATCGCATGGCGATAGGCCAGCACCTCGGCGTTCCCGCCGGGCCCGGTGTTCCAGGGCCGCGGCATCTGGACCTGCGACATGAGGCCGAATTTCACATCCTGCGCTCCTGCTCGGACGGCGGAAGCATGCGCGCTCGCCCGGCTTGCGTCCAAGGCATAGCGGCTATAGGTGCTATAACCATAGCGTCTGCAATAGGCGATGGACACCAAAGCGCTCCGCTACTTTCTGGCAGTAGCCGAATTCGGCAGCTACAGCCGCGGCGCCGGGTTCCTGCGGCTGTCGCAGCCGGCGCTCAGTCGGCAGATTACCCGATTGGAGCAGGAGCTCGGCACCTCGCTGTTCGTGCGCCATGGCCACGGCGTCAGCGTTACGGAGGCCGGGCGCGTTCTGCTGGCCCGCGGCCAGGCCATCCTGCGCCAGCTCGACCAGACGCGGGCGGAGATCCGCGGCGGCGCCGGTGGCCCTGCCGGCACGGTCACCTTCGCGGTGCCGCCGGCCGCCGGCAGCTTTCTTGTCCCCACACTGGCCGAGCGGTTCGCTGCATCCTGTCCGAACGTGTTCCTGAAAATCGTCGGTGGTTACAGCGGCTACATCCACGAATGGCTGGTGCGCGGCCAGGTGGACCTGGCCTGCCTGCACGACCCGTTGCCGCAACGCGGGTTCGACCAAGTGCCGTTGGTGCAGGAACCAGTCTATGTGGTCGGTCGCACCGGCAGCTTTCCGTTCCGCCGCCTGCACGTGCGCACCGAGGACCTTGAACGGTTGCCGATGATCCTGCCCAGCCGCCCCAACGCCTCACGCCGGCTGCTGGATGGCTGGATGGCTGAGCAACGGCTGACCCTGAACCTGCGCATGGAAGTGGACGACCCCTCGATCATCCGCGCCCTGCTGCGGGCGGGACGCGGCTTCAGCCTGCTCAGCCGCGGTTCGATCGAAACCGAGCTGCGGCACGGCGAGGTGCAGGCGCTGCCGCTGCGCCCGGCGGCAAGCTGGCAGCTCGCGCTGGTGCTTCCGGCGCATCGTCCGCAGCCGGCGGCGGTTACCGCACTGGCTGAAACCATTGTGGCGGTCGCCGGCGATTTGACGAAAAGCGGGGCGTGGCCAGGCCGCTCTTTGGCATAAGTCTCTCTCCCACTTGCGGCGAGAGGTGCCCCCATTCGCAGGCATTACGGTGTCAGGCTTCGGTCGCTCCTGGGGCATTTGCATAGGCGGTGAAGGTACACGGCTGCGATTACGGGCCACCATCGCACTGCCGCAACGCGGCCGATCCCGCTGCGGCCAGCCGGTAAAGCCCGGGCTGCACGCGTTCGAACCAGCCATAGACATTGCGCCGCAGGATGCTTCCGGCATCCGGCGCGATCGGCTTCAGATCGCGCGGCCGCGTTGGCCCGTTCTGCATCGCGGTGGCGCAGGCCAACGCCTGCTGCCGATACGCGGTCATGATCGGCTGCCGCGTCGAGCCGCCGATCGCCGGATCTCCGCGTCGTTTCGCGTGTTCCTTCAGCAGGCGTTGCCGCCGCGGCAGGTTCGGCCGAGGCCGGTACGGCGTCGGTTCCGCCAGCACCTCGACCCGGTTCGTCGTGACGTTCACTGCCAGCAGACCCAGACCCAGCAACCGGCACAGCCGACGGACCCGACGATCCCGGTCGCGCCCATTCCGGGTCGCCCGCACTGCCAGCCAGACCGCATCCGCGGCGCGCAACCGATCGACCGCTTGCAGCACCAGTTCCAGGGTGAACGCCAGTTTCATCTCGGTGATGACAAGCAACGGAGGTTCCCCGTCGCGCACGGCCACCACGTCGCAGCCGCACACTTCTCCCTTGGCCTGGAAGCCCTGCGATTCAAGAAACGCTTTCACTGCGCCGTAAAGCGAGGTCTCCGGACCACGTGCGACTCGATTCGCCATGGCGCCATTTTGAGCCAAGGCGAACCGTTCTGTCAGCCGGCGCGCTGCACGTTATAGAACAGTGGCACACCGCGCTCGAGCAAGCCCTGCAGCCCTGCAGCCCGCGTCGATACGCCGTCGCATGATAGAACAGCCCGAGCGGGTGTACGGGACGTCCTGGAACACCTGCAACGGCATCTCCCGACCCAACCGCTTCTGCTCGGCCGGATCGGTGGCATCGATCCATGCCTCCGTCCTGCCGTCCGGCTTGGACTTGATGGAGAACGATTGGAGCGACGACGATATTCCGTTTGGAGGCGAGGCCCGAACTCAATGCCCGTGGACGCCCTTCCAATCGCAGGATCGAGCCGGGAATTGCATCTCACGCGATTGATCTGGTTCGCGAGCCATACGCTGATTTCGGCCCATCGCTGGCCGCCAAGAAGCTCGCTGAACTGCACGGTTTGAAAGTGTCTGCGGAGACGCTTCGCAAGTGGATGATCGCAGCTGGACTGTGGCGGTCGCGCATGCAGCGTCGGAGGTTTCATCAGCCGCGCTTGCGGCGCGAGTCTCTCGGCGAGCTGATCCAGATTGACGGCACTGAGCACCGCTGGTTCGAGAACCGCGCCGGTCGCTTCACGCTGCTGGTGTTCATTGATGACGCGACCGGCCGGCTGATGCAGCTGCGCTTCGTGGATAGTGAGAGTACGGATACCTACTTCGAGGCACTCCGGGGTTACCTTGGAGGCATGGCTGCCCGGTGGCGTTTTATTCCAACAAGCACACGGTGTTCCGGGTGGCAAAGCAGGACGCGCAGGGTGGCCACGGCAGCACGCAGTTCGGGCGCGCGCTTTCTGAGCTGAACATCGCGATCCTGTGCCCGAACTCCAGTCAGGCCAAGGGCCGTGTCGAGCGGGTAAACTGGACGCTGCAAGACCGCCTGGTCAAGGAGCTGCGTCTTGCTGGGATCAACTCGATTGCTGCGGGCAAGGCGTTCCTTCCGGACTGTATCGCGCGGTTCAATTTCCGTTTCGCGGTGATCCTTGCCCGTGCCACGGATCTGCATCGCAAGCTGAACGTCTCCGCCAAGCCGGCTGCGCGACATTCTCTGCCACCGGGTGCTGCGTTATGTCGGCGCACAGCTGACAGTATCCTACGACCGAAAGCGGATCATGCTGATCCGGAACGAGGTGACCGAGGGCATCATTGGCCGATAGCGTGAGCCAGGCTGATGGAGAACAAGCGCCTGGATGCGGCACTCGCCCTCGTCAAGGCACGGCAGGACGCACCGCGGCCGTCGCCGAGGGTGAAGAGCGCGAGATGGGCGGGTGGTTACGTGAAAACTGTGCGCAAATTGAGCCGGAAGTCTTGGCTCCCGCCCGAGACTGCACGAATGGCCTCTACGATGGTTCCGCCGTTGGACACCGGCCTCGCGGCCGCCGCCTCCGGCGGCCCGCTTCGCGGCGTTGAGCCTTGACCCCGATGTTCAACGGCGAGAGCGCTGCTGGTGCCGTCGACGGATCAGTTTGCCAGCGTCACGGCCAATAGGATATTTCTACTTTGGACAGAAAGGGACGTTTCCAACTGGTTGCAACATTGGTGAGTATCTGCGCACCGCGATGCCTGGTTTCGACCCGAGCGGCCATTCGCACTGGACTGGACGCAACTTAATTCAATTGCCGCTGTTGTGAGTTTCTGACGTCATGCCGCAGCGAGGTGGCGACCAAACGCCGCAACGTCGGTGTTCGTGCCACAAAGCAGAACGCCGATCCGCTGACCATTGATCCTTTCGCGCAGCGGTCCGAGTGCCGCGGCTGTCGCTGCCGCACACGCCGGCTCGGTCGCCAGCTTCAACTCTTCAAATAGCAGCCTCATGGCCGCACGAAGCTGGCCGTCACTCACCGTTACGAGCGCATCGATGTTGCGGCGGCATAAGCCAAAGCTGTATGCTTCGGTATGCGGTGCCATGAGACTATCGGCGATACTGTGCATCGCTTCCATCTTAACCGGCCCCTGACTCGCGAAGCTTCGTCCCATTACGTCCGCGCCTTCGGGCTCGACGCCATACACTGCAACTCCCGGCATGCTCAATTTGAACGCGGTGGCAACCCCCGCCGCCAAGCCTCCGCCGCCGATCGGCACGATCACCGCATCTAGGGTATCCGTGCCGCTGCCAACCGATTGCTCCATCCACTCTGCACCCAATGTCGCGGTGCCTAGCACGGTGCGATAGCTGTTGAACGGATGCACGAAGAAGCGACCCTCGTGGTGCTCGATTTCGCGCACCTTCGCGAAGCCAGTGACCGCGTCCTCCACAAGCAGCACCTCCGCCCCACACTGCTGTGCCAGGGCGATGCGTGCCGGATTGGCAGTCTTCACCATCACCACTTTTGCACTGATGTCCAGCCGCATCGCCGCGTAAGCTACGGCAACCGCATGGTTACCGGACGAAATGGCCGTGACGCCTCTCAAGCGCGTCGGATTGTCCAACGCCAGAAGGCTAGAGAACGCGCCGCGCGCTTTAAACGTGCCGCTGACCTGCAAAAGCTCGAACTTGAACTGCAACCAAGTCCCACTGAGTGTTGGAAAATCGTCGCGCTCGGCCACCGGCGTGACCCGAATATAAGGCCGCAGCTCAGTCCGCAAGGCAGCGATCGAAGCGAGGTCCGGAGTTGGGATCCCATCGATCTGGTCCCATGCATCGGTCAAGACAATCTCCTTCGTCACGAGGGGGACATCGCTGGATAGTGGCAGGATGCATCGCTGTTGGCCACCCAACTCTTCAAGCCAAGCAGCGAGGCCTAGTGCCGCGAGTGTCGACACGCTTCCGGATACTGTTGGAAAAACCTCAATGGCTGCATCCGCGGACGGCAGGTATCCACCCATATCGGAGGTTTGCATATTTTTAAGAATTCTGCACCGCCTATCCGCGAGGCCGCGCCATGTTTTGCCTCCCCTCAAACGCTCAACTACTGAACCAACATGTCAGCAACGCGCTTTCCTTCTGCCCAGGAGAGTAAGCGCGAGCAGGCCAATAAACCCAGGCAACAGCAGGAACGCGGAAGCTGGCTCCGACGCCGTCACCGAAGTAACGTCAGTAAGGTCGTTGGAGAAAGCCGGGATCTCACCGTTGGTGCAGCAGTTCATGGCCGGAGTGAATGCATCACTGCTGCCGCCGAAATTCAGCGTGTGCAGGCCCGGGGCGAGGTCCTCAATCATCAGCCAATAACCGGCCGATTTCGTCGGAACAAGGTCAGCGCCAACCGGCACACCCTCGGAAGCAATCAAACTGCCGGCTTGTACGGGTCCCGCGGAAAACAAACCTGTGACTTCGAGATAGGAGCTTGGGTTGGCCACCGGAACTCCGTCACTCGACGCGAACAAGCTGGCAGGGTTTACAGCATTCAGCCACCCCGCAACCAGGGCGTTGGCCGCGTTCTGGCGATCGGCCAGGGTGGCGGTAGGTGGATCTATTTCGGCTGGCTCGGTATCAAAAAAGTTGATCAGGGGGAGCAGCACAGGCTTGCCCCCTGGCACCTGAAAACTTCGGCTGACCGGACCGGTGGTGCCGGTCGTGCCCGCGATGAAAAACACAGGGCCGGTGTTGTTCACGTTCGCGAAAGCCCCAGTGGTATCGGTCAGCGGGTTCTGTGCGACGGGTGCCTGCAGCGCCCATGACCACCAGGCGGCTGTCCAGTCGGCAATGGACTTGCCGGCAACGAACGAATTTGGTGGCAGAATGGTTGTACTGCTCGCCGGTTGCGAGACGGACATGATAAGCCCGAATGTAACTATGATAGCCCAAATGCGTTTGTGCACTGTTCCCCTCCAATTTGGGCGTACTCTACGAGAGCGTAGAGTATGGTTCCATTACGAATTTTGACTTGTCAAGATCTTTCGATATGGAACGAATCGGCACCGATCCCAAGGTGAATCAAAGCTTTCGTGGAACAATGAGCAGAGTTTAACGATATGGCGGACAACCGAATGAAAGCACGCGACGGCGGCAAATTCCAACTCCGACCATCCGATCATGTCGTTCGGAATGCCCGGCAGGACCCCGTCGATTGCAAGGCAGGCGGTCGGATCGCGACTGGACGACGCGGCTGTACATAAATGATATGTGGACGGCCTCCGCGTGCAAGGGTTTTCGCGGCTGTTGTGGCGATACCACGTGGTTCTGGACCATCTGCGGCTGCGGGCGGGCGTCCGCATCGACGCCGAACAGCGTGTCATAGACCAGATAGGCGTAGTTGCGGGTAACCAGGCCTGGCGTGAAGCTCGGGTCCAGCAAAGCGAGATCGGCCTGCGGAACGTGCGGTCGGCCGCGCGCACCTTCGGGCGGCAAGTGCCGCACTGCCAGCGGCGATCGACGCAAGAAATTGGCGACGCTGCATGGCGGTGCATCTCCCGGTATGCTGATCCGGGAAGCCTACCGCCGTTCCGCGTCATCTCCCATGGGGTCTCCCCCTGGAAACACGCCGGCGCGGGCACCGTTGCCCGCGCCGCTGCTGTCAGAGATGTGACAGGATCGCTTCCGCGGTGCTGACCTCGAACCCGCCCGGCTGCTCGATCCCGAGATAGGTGACCTTGCCGTCCTGGGCGACCAGCGCATAGCGCTGGCTGCGCATCCCCATGCCGCGCCCGACCAGATCGAGCTCCAGTCCCAGCGCCTTGGCGAACGCGCCGGAGCCATCGGCCAGCATCAGCACCTTGTTGCCGCTGCCCTGTTCCTTGCCCCAGGCCCCCATCACGAACGCGTCGTTCACGGCAATGCATGCAATCGTATCGACACCCTTCGCCTTGAGGGCGTCAGCGTTCTCCACGAACCCGGGCAGGTGCTTATTGCTGCAGGTGGGCGTGAAGGCGCCCGGCACCGCGAACAGCACCACTTTCTTGCCCTTGAAGATCTCGTCGGTGGAGGTCTCCTTTGGCCCGTCCGGGGTGGCCATCATCAGCTTCATGGACGGAATCGCATCGCCGACTTTGATCGTCATGGGATCGCCTCGCTCCTGTGGCCCTTGCCAACGGCTCTCCTACCGCCGCCGTCCCGCGAAGTCACGCCGCTTGCAGGGCGCGCCGGGCAAGCCCAAATGAGCCGCATGGCGCGCACTGCAAAGCCGGCCCAGCCTGGGCCGGATCGATACCTCACCGGCCAGCTTCTCATTGCCATGCCGGTCATGGCCGATCCGCGGTTTGCCCAAAGCGTGATTTACGTCTGCGCCCATACCCCGGACGGTGCGATGGGGTTGGTGCTGAACCGGCCCATCACCAAGCCCAGCTTCGACGACCTGCTGCGCCAGCTTGAGATCGAGCCGGTGCCCCCGGCCCGCCGCGTCCGCCTGTGCGCCGGCGGCCCGGTGGATAACGCGCGCGGCTTCGTGTTGCACACCGCCGACTGGACCGGCGAAGGCAGCCTGAAGGTGAATGAGGAGCTGGCGCTGACCGCCAGCCTGGATGTGCTGAAGGCGATTGCTGAGGGTGGCGGCCCGCGCGAGGGCATCCTTGCCCTCGGTTACGCCGGCTGGGGCCCGGGGCAGCTTGAGGCGGAGATCCAGCAGAACGCCTGGCTGTCGGTGCCGGCGCAGGAGACCCTGGTGTTCGATGAGGGCCATGACACCAAGTGGCGCCGGGCGTTCGGCACGCTGAAGATCGATCCGCTGCTGCTGTCGAATTCCGCCGGGCACGCCTGATCGGCTTAACCGTCCAGTAGCCAACTCCGGTGTCTCATGCGGGCGAACCCGCCCCCAGGAGGCACCGTATGTCGCCGGCTCCGCTCGCCGTCATCCCGCGGCCGGTCATGGCCGAGCTCACCGACATCTGCCGCACCGTGCTGGACCGGCCGGACCTGACGCTGTCGGAGGAAACCAGTGCCGACGATGTCCCGGGCTGGGATTCGATGACCCACATCGCCCTGGTGGTCGAGGCCGAGTGCCGGTTCGGGGTGACCTTCCAGAGCGGCGAGATCGAGAGCCTCCGGCGGGTCGGCGACCTGATTCGGCTGATCGAGGCCAAGCGCGCCGCCTGACCGCATCGTGCTGTTCAATTCGTACGTCTTCCTGGCGTTCCTGCCGATCACGCTGGGCGGTTTTCTGCTGGCCGGCCGCGCCGGGCGGCGTGTCGCCGGGTGCTGGCTGATCGCGGCGTCGCTGCTGTTCTACGGCTGGTGGAGGCCGGCGTTCGTGCCGTTTCTACTGGCCTCGATCGGCGCCAACTACGCCATCGCACGGTTGATCGCGGCGAACGAGGGCCGCCGCATCCAGGGCTGGCTGCTCGCCGGCGGGATCGTCGGCAACGTCGCGGCGCTGATGTATTTCAAATACCTCGCAACGCTGTTGGGGCTGGCCGGCATCGGCTTCGTGGCGCCCGTGCTGCCGCTCGGCATCAGCTTTTTTACTTTCACCCAGATCGGCTTCCTGATCGATTGCCGGCAGGGGCTGGCGCGCGAACGCGGGCTGCTGAGCTACGCGCTGTTCGTGACGTTCTTTCCGCATTTGATCGCTGGGCCCATCCTGCACAATCGCGAGATCATGCCGCAATTCGCGACATCGGCGATGTATCGCGGCTCGGCCGCCAATATCGCGGCGGGGCTGGCGATCTTCCTGATCGGGCTGCTCAAGAAATGCCTGCTGGCCGACCCGCTGGCGGCCACAGTCGGGGCTGGTTTTGCGCACCCGGAGCAACTCGCGCTGCTCGGTGCATGGCAGGCGGCGCTGGGGTATTCGCTGCAGCTCTATTTCGATTTTTCCGGTTACTCGGACATGGCGATCGGTATTGCGCGCATGTTCAACCTGCGGTTCCCGGCCAATTTCAACTCGCCCTACAAGGCGCAGAGCGTGATCGAATACTGGCAGCGCTGGCATATGACGCTGACGCGGTACCTGACGCTGTATCTCTATAATCCGATCTCGCTCTCGGTGACGCGGCGGCGCGCTGTGCGCGGCTTGGCAGTGCATCGGCAGGCACAGGCGAGCCCCGGCGGGTTTGCCACGATGGTGCTGTTGCCGACGTTCGTAACGATGGCGGTGGCAGGCGTGTGGCACGGCAGCGGGATCACGTTCCTGGTGTTCGGCCTGTTGCACGCGGTCTATCTGTCGGCGAACCACGCGTGGCGATTGCTGTGGCGGCGCCCGCGCGGCACGGCCTGCGCGGCAATCGCCGGACGGATCACGCTGACCTATGGCTGCGTGCTGATCGGTGCGGTGCTGTTCCGTTCACCGTCGCTGCGGATCGCCGGCCAGGTCCTGGGCGGAATGCTCGGGCTGCACGGCGTGTCACTGCGGCTGGTTGCCGACAAGGACGGCCTGCGGGCGCTGCTGCTGGCGGCGTGGCTCGCCGGGCTGTATGCGATCGTCTGGGGGGCGCCGAACACGCAGCAGATCATGCGCGCGTGCGGCCCGACGCTGGAGGCGGTGCGCGCCGGCCCGCTGCCCTGGTTGGCCTGGCGACCCAGCCTGCCCTGGGCGGCGGCGTTCGGCTGCGCGGCGGCGCTGGCGCTCCTGTCGATCGGCGGCAGCGGCGAGTTTCTGTATTTCCAGTTCTGACCCGCGAATGCACCCGCCTGTATCCGTCCGTCGCTACCTGGTCGCATTCGGTGCGGCGGGCGCGCTGGCCTTTGCGCTGGCCTGGATCTGGGTAGCGACGATGCCGCTTGCGTTTCTCGACGTGGAATACCCGGCCTGGCTGGCGAAGGAGCGAATGCTGGCGAGCTGCGATCTTGGTTCGGTGCTGGTGGTGGGCGATTCACGCGCCGCGGTCGATATCGCCCCGGCGATGCTGCCGGTGCGGACCACGAACCTCGCGGTCGGTGGCGGCGAGCCGATCGAGGCCTACGCCGCGATCCGCCGCGCGCTGGCCTGCAAGCAACCGCCGACGCGGGTGATCGTATCATTTGATGCCGGCCATTTCATGCAGCCCGACCTGATGTGGGAACGCAGTGTGGGGTTCGGCTTTCTCGGGCTTGCCGATATCCGGGAGCTGCGGGCGGTGTCCGAACGTCTGGGGGATCCGTCGGTGTACGGGATGAAGCGCGCGGACGGCCTGCCGCCGGGGCTGCGGGCGCGGCTGTACGCGATCCGGTTCCCCTCGTTATATTTCGCCAGCCTGCTGCACGGCGGAGTGTTCCTGCGGTGGTGGGACAACCAGGATGCACTGAACCGGGCGATTTTGATGCGCGGCCAGTATTTCTTCGGCACCGCCGCCGGGTCGAGCACCGTCGCGCTGGACGGACATCTCGCGCGGTTTGCCGTGTTGCCGGTGCTCGACTGGTATTTCGACCGCATGCTGGCGTTGCTGGCGGAGCGCCGGATCGCTGTCGATTTCGTGGCGATGCCGATGAACGAGGCAACCTGGCGCGCCGTCCGGCCGGAACTGGCAACCGGGTTTGCCGCCTATCTGTCGCATTATGCTGCCAAGTACCAGCAATTTCCATGTTGTCGGCGCGGTGATGCCGCACTGGCCGGACCGCTTGTTCGGCAATTCGTTCGCCCACCTGAACCCAGAGGGTACCGCCCTGTTCACCGAGAAATTCGCCCGCTGGCTCGACCGGCCGCTGCCCGCCGCGCGTGAGCTCAGCGTCGCAGAACCGCCGGCATCCAGTTCACCGCCCGCCGTGCCAGCCGGGATTCCATCGTTTCCCCTTCGTAATCCGGCGCCGACGCAGCCTGGGTGAACGCCGCGCGGTCGGCCAGGCTGTTGGTGTTGATCACCGCACGCAGCCCGGCTCCGGTCTCACAGACCGCCCCGACATAGACTCCGCAGCGCCGGCAGACCAGGTAATCGGCAGTGCGCGAGCCGAACCTGTACTGCTCGACCAGCGCCCAGTCATCCGCGCTGACTTCCACCAGCCCGTGCGGGTCCGACACGGTGCGGGTGGCGTGCGCCCGACAGAATGAGCACGCGCAGGAGCGAACCGGATGGTCCGGCGGCGGCCTGGTAAGCCGCATCCGCAGGTGGATGTTGCCGCAATGGCAGCCGCCTGTGTGGTCCATTCTACAACCCTTCCCACTGGCTTCCCGAACGATCCGCCGCCCGATCCTGCACCGCACGCATGTTGCTGTCATTGACGCCCCCCGGTGCGGTGCCATGCTTGGACAGCTCCGCCACAACAGGAACCGCCATGCGCAGCCACGTCCTGCTGGATCGCGACTTCACCATTGGGACCACGGACAAACGCCTGTTCGGCGCTTTCGTGGAGCAC
This sequence comes from uncultured Pseudomonadota bacterium, assembly GCA_963764525.1. Classification (GTDB taxonomy): domain Bacteria; phylum Pseudomonadota; class Alphaproteobacteria; order Acetobacterales; family Acetobacteraceae; genus DATDIC01. The sequence continues at coordinate 56,725 of CAVXTC010000006.1, forward strand.
ATCGGCCGCTGCGTCTATGGCGGCATCTTCGAACCCGGCCACCCCGCCGCCGATGCCAAGGGGTTCCGCCAGGACGTCATGGCGCTGGTGCGCGAACTGTCGCCCACCATCATGCGCTACCCAGGCGGAAATTTCGTCTCCGGCTACGACTGGGAAGACGGGGTCGGCCCGCCGGAGCAGCGGCCTCGCCGGCTGGATTACGCCTGGCTGTCCACCGAGCCGAACAGCTTCGGCACCAACGAATTCATCGACTGGTGCCGGATGGCCGGGATCGAGCCCATGCTCGCGGTCAATCTGGGGACGCGCGGGCCCGCGGAGGCGGGCCGTTTCATCGAATACTGCAATCACCCCGGCGGCACCGCGCTGTCCGACCTGCGCCGCACCCACGGATGGCCGGAGCCGCATGGCGTGAAGTTCTGGTGCCTGGGCAACGAGATGGACGGGCCCTGGCAGACCGGCGCGAAGACCGCCGCCGAATACGGCCGGATCGCACAGGAAACCGCCAAGGTGATGCGCTGGGTCGATCCCTCGATCGAGCTGGCGGCCTGCGGGTCGTCCGGCCGCAACATGGCAAGTTTCGGCGCCTGGGAAGATACCGTGCTGGAGCACTGCTTCGACGAGGTCGAGTGGATCTCGCTGCACACCTACCTGAACAACTACGCCGACGACACGCCGGCATTCCTCGCCGCGCCCGACCTGATGGACAGTTTCATCGAGGAAGTGGTGGCGATCGCCGACGCGGTCGCGGCGCGTCGCCGGTCACGCAAGCGGATCATGCTGAGCTTCGACGAATGGAACGTCTGGTACCGCACCCGCCGCCCGCGCGAGGTGCGGACCCGCCCGGGCTGGCCGGTCGCACCACCGATCATCGAGGAGATCTACGATGTGCAGGACGCGCTGGCGTTCGGCGGCATGGCGATCTCGTTGCTCAATCACGCGGATCGCGTGCGCTGCGCGTGTCTGGCACAGCTTGTCAACGTCATCGCACCGATCATGACGGAGACCGGTGGCCCTGCGTGGCGGCAGACGATCTTCTGGCCGTTTGCGCAGTTCAGCAATCACGGTCGCGGCCGGGTCCTTCGGGCGCTGGTGCAGGGCGATAGCTTCGCAACCGCCTACAGCGATCCGCGCGGCCCGAACGATCCACCCATTCCGTTACCTGATGTGCCGTATCTGAAGCTGGCCGCCGTGCATGCCGAAGACGGCGGGCTGAACCTGTTCGCGCTCAATCGGGCGCTGGATCAGGAGATGGAGCTGGAGGTGGATGCGCGCGGGTTTGCCGGGCTGCGGGTGATCGAGGCGCTGACGCTGCATGATCCCGACCTGAAGGCGGTCAATACCAAAGCAGCGCCGGACCGGGTCCGTCCGGTTGCCAACGATCGTGTCGAGACGGTTCCTGGCCAAGTACGCGCGGTGTTGCCGCCGGCGTCCTGGAACCTCATTCGGCTGGGCGCGGACTGACGGTGGCAATCCACCTCTCCCACTTGCAGGAGGGAGGCGCCTCGGTCGCGCCGATTCGCGGGCATGACGGGATGCTTACACCTGCTGGCCGCCGTCGATGTGAATTTCCGACCCGGTGATGTAACTGGCGCGGTCGGAACACAGGAAATACAGCAGCTCCGCCACTTCGCGCGGTTGCCCGAGCCGCCGCATCGGGATCGCCCGTTCCACCAGCGCCGCGGTCCCCGGCGCCAGAATTGCTGTCTCGATCTCGCCCGGCGACACCGCGTTCACCCGAACCCCGGTCTGGCCGAAATCCGCCGCCATCTCGCGCGTCAGCGCGGCCAGCGCCGCCTTCGATGTCGCATAGGCCGCGCTGGCGAACGGATGCACGCGCGAGCCGACGATCGAGGTGATGTTCATCACGCTGCCGCGCGAGGCGATCAGATAATCCCGCAATCCCTGCACCAGGATCACTGCGGCAAAGAAGTTCACGTTGAAAACATGCAGCCAGTCCTTATAGTTCATCTCCAGGCTGGTGATCTTGCTATCGGCGAGGTTCCTGGGGGAGATCGCCGCATTGTTGATCAGCGCATCCAGCCGGCCATCGGCGATCTCACGGATGCGAGGCAAACTGGTCCGTATGCTGTCGATGCAGGACAGATCAAGCTGGATGTGGTTTGGTTCGCCGCCCTTCCACGGACAGCGCGGGTCGAACGGATGGCGGGAGATGGTCAGGACGCGCCAGCCGTTATCGCTGAAGGTCTTCACCGTTGCATGGCCGATGCCGCGGCTGGCACCGGTCAGAAGCAGTACGCGCTGCGGTTCGGACATTCGGCCTCCGTGGTGCGGGCCAACCGCACGGTTTCACTATAGGCGCAACCAGTCCCGGATGCGACCATAAGTCACCCGCCCCGCCACCGCCCCGCGCCAGAGCGCGTGAAACGGGATCTGTTTAACCGTGGTGATCGGCATGTCGATCTCGCCGCCGCCCAGGATCCGGCGGCCAAGTTGCGGCCCCATTGCCGTGCTCATTGCCACGCCGCGGCCGTTATAGCCGAGGCAGGCGATCACCCCAGGCGCGGGTTCGTGGAGATGCGGATAATGGTCCGTCGTGACCGCGAGCTGGCCGCTCCATGCATGCGTCCAGCGGATGTCGCGCAGCGGCGGCCACAGGCGCCGCGCATAGTTGACGAGGTAAGGCAAGTCGGCGGGCGAGCTGATGTCGGCCTGCGGACTGCGGCCGCCCATCAGCAGCCGATTTTGTTCATCCAGGCGATAATACACCGTCACCGATCCCATTTCATACAGCACCGCACGCGCCGGCATCACCGTTCGCGCAAGTTCTGCCGGCAACGGTTCGCTGGCGACGATGCCGCTGAACACCGGGACGATGCTGCGCGGCAGGCTCGGCCAAACGCCGTCCGAATAGGCGTTGGTGGCCAGCACGATCGTGTCGGCACGCAGTGTTCCAGTTGGCGTGGTTATCTCCCAATACTGCCCCTGGCGCTGCACGCGGATCGCCGGGGTGCCGCCATGGACGGCGGCGCCCGCCTGCCGGGCCGCCTGCGCCAGTCCGCGCGCAAAGCCCAGCGGGTTCACCTGCCCGCCGCGCCGGTCCAGCATGGCGCAAAGATAGCGTCGGCTGCCGGTTGCCGCTTCGGTCCCGGCGCGGTTCAGCAGCGTCACCGGCATGTCGCGGCGGCCGCCCTGCTCGGCGCTGCGGCGGACGCTGTCGGCGCTGCGCCGGTGATACGCGGCGCGCAAAGTACCGGATTGCAGCGCTGCGCAAACGATCTGATGGCGCCGGATCAGCTCGAACACGAGGTTCGGCGCATCGCCCGACAACGCAACCATCCGGCCGCCGAGGTCCGGGCCGAAATCCGCCTCCACCTGGTCAGGATCATGCTTCAGCCCGGGATTCACCTGGCCGCCATTGCGCCCGGAGGCACCCCAGCCCGGCTCCTGCGCCTCCAGCACCGCGACGTCGGCACCCCGCGCGGCCAGGTGCAGCGCCGCGGACAAGCCGGTGAAGCCACCGCCGATCACCGCGATGCCGACGCGCCGGTCGCCGTCCAGCGGCGGCGTTTCGATCGGCGGACGGGCCGTTTCCGCATAGAGGCTTCGCGGCAGCGGCTTGCGGTCGTGCGGTTGCATCCGGTCAGATGCCCTGTTGCGCCACTATTTGACAATCGTCCCGGGCGGCTGATCGAGTGCGCCCAGGGGAACCCCGGTGGGGCCGCGACGGGAAGCGCTATGAACTTCGATTTCACCGATGATCTGAAACAGTTGCGTGACGAGGCTCGCCGGTACCTTGCCGAGCGCTGCGGGCCCGCCGTGCCGCGCCGCATCCTGGACGGCGCCGAGCCGTACGACACCGACTTGTGGAAGCAGATCGCCGGAATGGGGTGGATGGGGGCGTCGATTCCGGAGGCGTATGGCGGCGTCGGCCTCGGCCCGCTTGCGGTCTGCGTGCTTGCCGAGGAACTCGGGCGTGCGCTGGCGCCGGTGCCGTTCTCGTCATCGGTCTATCTTGCCACCGAGGCGATCCTCGGCTTCGGCACCGAAGCGCAGAAGCGCACCTATCTGCCGCGGCTTGCGGCCGGCGAGGCGATCGGCTGTTTCGCCTTTGCCGAACGCCCAGGCCCGGCTGATCCGCGCAAACTGGATGCCCACGTGGCGGCTGGTCGGCTGCACGGCACCAAGGTCGCGGTACCGGATGGCGATAGTGCCGGTTTCGCCATTGTCGCGGCGCGCGCCGACGATGGATCGTGGCTGCAACTTGTGGACCTGACCGGCGCCGGGGTGACGCGCGAACCGGTGGCGACGTTCGACCCCACGCGCTCGCACGCCCGCCTGGTGTTCGACGGCGCACCGGCCGAGAAGCTGCCCGGCGCCGACAGTCCGGACCAGGTTCGCCGGCTGATCGACCGCGCCGCTGTCATGATGGCGTTCGAGCAGGTCGGCGTGGCGCAGGCGGCGCTGGAGATGGCGCGGGATTATGCCCTGGAGCGCTATGCCTTCGGGCGGCCGATCGGATCGTTTCAGGCGATCAAGCACAAGCTGGCTGATATGTATGTGGCGATCGAGCTGGCGCGCTCCAACGCCTATTACGGTGCCTGGGCGCTTTCGACCGATGCCGCCGAGCTGCCGATCGCCGCGTCGGTGGCGCGCATCGCGGCGTGCGAGGCCGGTTGGCTCGCCACCAAGGAGAATATCCAGACGCATGGCGGGATGGGGTTCACCTGGCAGTTCGATTGCCAACTGTACTACCGGCGAGCGAAGCTGCTCGGCCTGGCGCTGGGATCGGCGCGGGAATGGAAACACCGGCTGATCGGCGAACTGCGGGCCCGCAACGCGCCACCGCGGCAGGCGGCATAAACATGTCGATTCCCGTAGGGCGGAAAAGCGAAGCGCATTCCGCCGCTGCCTTCGGCGGAACACGCTGCGCTTTTCCGCCCTACGCCTCAATGTCCCAGGAACCCCAGGGAGCTCGTGATGGATTTCAACGACTCGCCGGACGAAGCGGACTTTCGTGCGGAGGCACACGCCTTCCTGGAAGCCAACGCAGACCGCCGCAAGCCCGGCGCTGTGGAGGGCTATCGTCGCGGCCAGGACGCGCCGGGCGCGCTGGATCGGGCGCGGGCGTTCCAGGCGAAGAAGGCGGCGGCAGGATTTGCCGGCATCGCCTGGCCGACGGAATGGGGCGGTCGCGGCGGTAGCCAGATGCAGCAAATCATCTACAGCCAGGAAGAGGCGAAATACGATGTGCTGAGCGGCATTTTCAGCATCGGGTTGGGGATTGCGCTGCCGACGATCTGCAGTTGCGGCACGCAGGAACAGCGCGACCGTTTCGCCGGGCCGGCGCTGCGCGGGGAGGAAATCTGGTGCCAGTTGTTTTCCGAACCGGCCGGCGGATCGGATCTGGCGGCGCTGCGGACTCGTGCTGAGCGTGATGGCGATGACTGGGTGATCAACGGGCAGAAGATCTGGACCTCCGGCGCGCACTACTCGCAGTTTGGCATCCTGGTGGCGCGCAGCGATCCCGGCGTGCCGAAACATGCCGGGCTGACCTTCTTCATTCTGGACATGCGCACACCGGGCGTAGAGACACGGCCGATCCGCCAGATGTCCGGCAGCGCGCATTTCAATGAGGTGTTCTTCACCGACGTGCGCATCCCCGACAGCCGGCGCGTCGGCGATGTGGGCCAGGGCTGGCGCGTGGCGATGACCACGCTGATGAACGAACGGTACGGCATGCGAGAGGCGCCGGGACCTGATTTCGACGAAGTGTTCGAGCTGGCGCGCGGGCTTGAGCTGGAGGACGGCCCGGCGCTCGACAACGCCGCGGTGCAGGAGAAGCTGGCGGAGTGGTACACGCGCACGCAGGGGCTGCGCTTCACCAAGTACCGCACGATGACATCGCTGTCGCGCGGGCAGACTCCGGGGCCGGAATCGTCGATCACCAAGCTGGTGTCGGCCAACAAGACGCAGGAGATCGCGGCCTTCGGGCTCGATCTGCTGGGCATGACGGGTGCTCAGATGGGACACGACATGCCATTGCAAGGGCTGTTCGAGGAAGCGCTGCTGTATTCCCCGGCGCTGCGGCTGGCCGGTGGCACCGATGAGATCATGCGCAACATTATCGCTGAGCGCGTGCTCGGGCTGCCGCCGGACGTGCGGGTGGACAAGGACGTGCCGTTCCGGGACATCCCGACCGGACGGCGGGTGTAATTGATGGGCCGCAAACCGGAACAAACATTATCACCTACACCTCTCCCGCTTGCGGGAGAGGTGTAGTCCGGGCGTTCCATGACCCATCCGCTCGAAAGCTTCTTCTGGCCGCGGTCGGTCGCCGTGCTCGGCGCCTCGCCTGACCCGCATCGCGTGCGTGGACGGCTGATCGTAAATATCTGTGGCGGCGGCTTTTCCGGGCGCATCGTGCCGGTGAACCCAAGCTACACCGAGATCAATGGCGTGCCCTGCCACCCTTCGATCGCAGCCGCCGGCCCCATCGACCTCGCATTATTAGCCATTCCGGCCACGCAAGTTGCGCTTGCAACCGAACAATGCGCAGCCGCCGGCGTGCACCATGTGGTGATCATCAGCTCCGGCTTCGCCGAAGAAGGCGGCGGCGCCAATGCTCTGCAACAGCAACTCGTGGACATAGCCCGTCGCACCGGCATCCGTATCACCGGGCCGAACTGCGAAGGCTTCTTCAACATCCCCGGCAATGTGGCAGCGACGTTCAGCCCGACCGCCGAGCCGCGCCAGCCCGGAACGGAGCCGCTGACCGTTTCAGAACGCCGCGTCGGGGTGGTTGCGCAAAGCGGTGGCATCGGCTTCGCGCTGTTCGCCCGCGGGCGCGCCGCCGGCCTGGCGTTCAGCTATGTCGTTTCAACCGGCAACGAAGCCGACCTCACCGCGGCCGATTTCCTGGATTACATGGTGCAGGACCCGCGCACCGATGTGGTGCTGCTGTTCTGTGAGGCGGTGCGCGACGGCGCGCGCTTCATCGCCGCCCTGGCGATGGCGCGCCGGCTGGGAAAGCCGGTCATCGCCATCAAGGTGGGAGGCTCGGATGCCGGCCAGCGCGCCAGCGCCTCGCACACCGCGTCGCTCAGCGGTTGGCAGGCCGCATATCGCGCGGTGTTCGCGCGCTATGGCGTGATCGAGGCGGACGACCCCGATGATGCGGTGGCGATCGCCGGCGTGCTGACGACGTGCCCGTTGCCGCGCGGGCGACGCGTCGGGGTGGTTACCGTCTCCGGCGGCGGCGGCGCCTGGATGGCCGACACGATGGTTGCACACGGTCTCGATCTGCCGGTGCTGTCGGCGGCTCTGCAAGCGAAGCTGCGCCCGTTCATGCCGCCGTACGGTGCGGCGCAGAACCCGGTCGATGTCACCGCGCAGGGCGCCCAGACCGGCGCGGCCATGATGGGTGCAGCCGAAACGATGGTGGCGTCAGACGAGATCGACATGCTGGTGCTGATCACCTCGCTGGCCAACGAGCAGCGTGTCTCGCTCGATCCGGCGAGGCTGCGCGCGCTGGCCACGATGGGGAACAAGCCGGTGACGTTGTGGACCTACACACCGCCCTCGGCGTTCGGGCGGGCGCGCATGGCGGAAAGTGGGTTGTTCCTGCACGTCGATCTGCGCGGCTGCGGCCTGGCAATGGGGCGGCTGGCGCACCACGCGGAGGCGCGGTCGCGCCCGCTTCCCTCACCCGCATTGCCGCCGATAGGCGAATTGCCGGCCGACCTGCCGCCGGTGTTGACCGAGCATCGGGCGAAGGCGCTGCTGGGACGCTTCGGCCTGGCCGCCGCGCCGGAGCGGCTGGCGCGCTCCGCGCCGGACGCCGTCGATGCCGCGACGACGCTCGGCTTTCCGGTCGCGCTCAAGGTCCAGTCGCCGGACATCCCGCACAAGACGGAGGCGGGTGGGGTGCGCCTCGGGCTGGCGGATGCCGGCGCTGTAGCGGCGGCCTATGGCAAGATCCTCGCGGCGGCGGAACAGCATTGCCCGGGCGCGCGGATCGAGGGCGTGCTGGTGCAGAAGATGGCGCCCGGCGGGCACGAACTGGTGGTCGGTATGGTCAACGATGCAACCTTCGGCCCGATCATGATGGTCGGCTCCGGTGGCGTGATGGTGGAGCTGATGGGCGACGTCGTGCACCGCCCGGCGCCGGTCGATGCCGAGGAAGCCCGAGGCATGATCGGCAGTCTGCGCGCGGCACGCCTGCTGCAGGGGTTCCGCGGCGCGCCATCGGTGGATGTAGGCCCGCTGGCCGAGCTGATCGCCCGCGTTTCAGCCGCGGCACTGGCGCATCGCGACCGGATCACCGAAATGGAATTCAACCCGGTGATCCTGCACACTGACGGATCCGGCCTGACGATCGCCGACGCGCTGATCACGTTGCGCATTCTGCCGTAGAGCGCCGCCAGCCGCTTTGGGTCCCCTGAATTCAGGGCAATCAGCGCCGCCTCACTCGGGCAAACGCAGCCGGCTGCGCAGCAATTCGCCTTGGCTCTCCAGCACCGGATATGCGGCGGCAGCGACCAGATGGCCATTGATCCGCTTCAACTCCCGCAGCAAATCCAGCCGCAGCGTGCCGGCCTCGGCGCCACCGCCCTGTCGCAGCCGGTCGAAATGCGCGCTGGTGGCGGCGGCTTCCAGGTCGCGGAACACCTCTTTTTCCGTGACAAGCTGGCGCGCGGCCCGGGCATCCTCGGTCATGAACACCGCCGCGGCGCCCCGCACCGTGCCGGCCAGTACCCGCAGCAGCCGGGCCGCCTCGGCACGCTCCGCTTCGGGAAATGGCAGGCCGCGCTTCAGCCGGCGCTGGGCATCGCTCATCAGGTTGCGATCGACGACATCTCCCGCTGATTCAAGATTGGCGGTGAAGATCAGGATTTCCGAGAGCCGCCGATGGTCCGCTTCGGTCAGCGCGTCGGCATCCAACGTGGTGATGTAGCCGCGGATCGCGCGGTTCAGCTTGTCGATCACGTCGTCCAGCCGGCGCACTTCGGCGATGCGCCCGCGGTCGCTGCTGGCCAGCGCATCGGCGGCGCCGGTCAGCATCGCCTCCAGCGCATCGGCCATGCGCAGCGCCTCGCGGCTGGCGGCGGCCAGGGCGATCGGCGGGGTTTCCAGCGCCGCATGGTCCAGGTAGCGCGGCTGCGACGGGTCTTCGGGATCCAGCTTGGCCGGCAGCAGCCGCCGCAACAGCGCCGCGTACGGGCCGAGCAGGGGCAGGAACACCACCGCGAGGACCAGGTTGAAGCCGGTATGAAAATCGGCCACCAGCCGGGCATTGTCGATCTCGATGTGCGCCAGCAGCGGTCCGATCCGCCCCAGCAGCGCCAGCACGACGATGCAGCCCAGCAACCGGGTCAGCAGGTTGCCGACCGTGACGCGACGCGCCACCGGGTCGTCGCCGCGCGCACCCTCCAGCACGGGATTGATGGCGGTGCCGAGATTGGCGCCCAGCACCAGCGCAAATGCGGTTTCAGGTGAAACCACGCCCTGGGCGGCGAACGACATCACCAGCAGCACGACCGCGACCGAGGAATGCGCCGCCCAGGTCAGCCCCGCCGCCAGCAGCATCGCCAGGAACGGCTGGGTCTCCAGCGCGCCCAGCACCATGCGCAGGCCGGCGGAGTTCGCGTACGGGGCGATCAGCGACAGAAGCTGCTGCAACGCGATCAGCATCAACCCGAGCCCGATCGCCACCCGGCCGAGGTCGCGGGTGCGCGCTGCGACGCCGCGGCGGAACAGGAACACGCCCAGCACCAGCAGCACCGGGGCGGCCGCCACCACCGGGAACGAGAACACCTGCACGATCAGCGTGGTCCCGACATTGGCGCCCAGCATGGCGGCCAGCGCCGGAACCAGATCGACCAGACCGGCGGCGCAGAACCCGGCCACCATCAGGCCGGTTGCAGTGCTGCTCTGCAGCACGGCGGTGGCGCCGAGACCGGAGGCAAACGCGCTCAAGCGCCGGCGCAGCGCGGTGCCGAGCAGCCGGCGCAATTCGGGGCCGTAGGCGCGCTGCACGCCGGTTTGCACCATGTGCACGCCCCACAGCAGCAGGGCGATGGTCCCGGCGAGGTTCAGCAGGGTCAGCGGCACGTTCAACAGCGGTCTCCGTTCATCGCCGGCATTCTACGAAATCCGGCGCGCCGGCGCCAAAGACCGCCTCGGTCGGGCATCCGGATGCCTCGTCTGCATCGTCCGGATCGTTGCCACAACGAACGATGCGATACCGGTTATCCCGCAACCAGCCGGTACAGCGTCACCTCGCGCTCGGTACGGTCCTCCAGCTCCAGCGTCGTCGGCACGCGATATCGGGCGAACGGTGCCAGCCCATCGCGCGGCAGATAGGCACGGCCGGGGTCGGCCAGCCACACCTCGGCGTGCCGCGCCATGGCCCGCAGCCAGGGCAGCACATGGTCGGTCATTGGCGCTTCGTAACACACATCCCCGGCAAGGATCAGGTCCCACCGGCAGGCGGTGCCGACCACATCCGCGGCATCCGCCAGCACCGTCACACCGTTCGCCCCCGCGTTCAGCCGGATCGCGGCGACGGCAAGTGGGTCGATCTCGGCGGCCTCGGCCAGAGCGGCTCCGGCTCGGGCGGCGGCAATCGCCGCAATGCCGCAGCCGGCGGCGAAATCCAGCACCCGCCGGCCGGCGACAGCAGCGGGATTGTCCAGAACGTGCCGCGCCAGCGCCTGGCCGCCCGGCCAGGCGAACGCCCAGAACGGCGGAGCCACGTCGCCGGCCGCCAGCCACGTTTCGGATGCCTGCCAGATCGGCGTGATCTCGCTCGCCAGATGCAGCACGATCTCCGGCACCAGCGGCGCGCACCCCGGCACGGTTTGCGCGCGGACGAACGCCGCTTCGGCGGTCACAGCCAGCCGATCAGGATCGCCAGGCCGACTGCCAGCCCGGCCTCCCGGTTGGCACGGAACAGCCGCAGGCAACGCGCCGGATCGTGGATATCAAGCGCCCGCACCTGCATGAGCAGCAGCACCGCCGGTAACGCCAGAGCGGGGTAGAACCAGCCACCCAGCCCCGCGGCCCAGCCCGCCAGGGCCAGCATCGCCAGCGTCCCGCCGTAGCACACCGCGAGGAACGGCCTGGTGCGCTCGCCGAACAGCCGGGCCGTGGATTTCACCCCGGCCAGGGCGTCGTCCTCGCGATCCTGGTGTGCGTAGATCGTGTCGAAGCCAAGGTCCCACAGGATCGCGGCGGCATAGAGCGCCGCCCAGGCGCCATCGATCCGCCCCGCCGCCGCGGCATAGCCGAGCGGCGCGCCGAAGCCGAACGTGAACCCCATGGCCAGTTGCGGCCACCAGGTCACGCGTTTGGCCAGCGGGTACAACCCCACCAGCACCAACGAGGCAGCGCCCAGCGCCTGCGCCAGCCGATCGAGCTGCAACAGCACCGCCAGCCCGGCCAGCAGCAGCGCCGCCAGGAATACCAGCGCGTGGACCGGACGCAGCACGCCGGACGCCAGAGGACGGGAAGCGGTGCGCGCCACGAGCCGGTCGATATCGCGGTCCCAAAGGTCGTTCACCACGCAACCAGCGGCGCGCATCACCACGGCGCCGATCGCGAACAGCAGCAGCAGCCAGGCGGATCGGCCGGCCGCAGCGTGCGCCAGCAGAATGCCCCACAGCCCGGGCAGGAACAGCAGCCAGGCGCCGATCGGGCGGTCCAGCCGTGCCAGCAGCAGATAGGGACGCCAGCCCGCCGGCAGGCGCGCCACCCAGCCGTCGGCGGCGATATCGGTGTGCGCGGCCATGCCTGCTAATCTGCGCCGCAGCCGGACCGGGTCAACATGCCATCACTCCGCCTGTTCGTGACTGCCGCGCTGCGCGCCGGCGCCGAACTCCCCGCCACCCCATCCCAGACGCGCTACCTCGGCACGGTGATGCGGCGGCGTGCGGGCGATCCGGTCCGGCTGTTCAACGGGCGCGATGGGGAATGGCTGGCGCGGCTGTTGCACCGCGACCCCGCGGCGCTGATCGTGGACCGACCGCTCCGCCCGCAAGCGCCGGAGCCGGATCTCTGGTTGATCTTCGCCCTGCTGAAACGCGACGCCACCGACCTTGTCGTGCAGAAGGCGACCGAACTGGGCGCCGCCGCCCTGATGCCGGTGCTGACCGAACGAACGGTCCCCGCACGGGTCAATCCCGACCGCCTTGCCTCAATCGCGACGGAAGCGGCCGAACAGAGCGAACGTCTGACCGTACCGACCATAACCGCGCCGCAGCCGCTGGCCACCCTGCTGGGGTCCTGGCCGACCGGACGTCCCCTGATCGCGGCGGTCGAACGCCGTGCCGCCCCGTCGCCGGTCCCAATGCAGGGGCCGACGGCGCTGCTGGTCGGTCCCGAGGGCGGTTTCACTCCGGCGGAGCTTGAAAAACTCCTGGCGCGGCCTTTTGTCTCCGCCGTCTCGCTCGGGCCTCGCATCCTGCGCGCCGACACTGCCTGCATCGCCGGCCTGGCGCTGCTGCAAGCCGGGCGCTGTTGCCGGGCGGGCACCGAGGCTGATACTGGCGTTTGACAAAACCTGCCTGCACTCGAACGGTCGGAGCGACATGTCCAACCCCGGAGACGCCGATGCCACGCCGATCACCTCCGTGCGGCAACTGGCAGATTACCTCGCGGCGGGCTGCAAGCCGCGCGAGGAATGGCGCATCGGCACCGAGCACGAGAAGTTTGGCTTCCGTCGCAACGATCTCGTCCCGCCGCCCTATGATGCCGGGCCCGGCGACCACCGTTCGATCCGCGCGCTACTGGAAGGCATCGCCCGCAACACCGGAGCCGAGCCGATCCTGGACCGCGGCAATCCGATCGGCCTGAAGCAGGGCGCCGCCTCCATCTCGCTGGAACCGGCCGGGCAGTTCGAACTGTCCGGCGCGCCGGTGGAGACCCTGCACGATACAAAAGCGGAGCTGGCAGCGCATTTCGCCGACGTGCGCAGCGTGGCGTCCGATCTCGGCCTCGGCTTCGCCCCGCTCGGGTTTCATCCGTTCTGTCGGCGCGACCAGATGCCCTGGATGCCGAAGGGACGCTACGCCATCATGCGGGCCTACATGCCCAAAGTCGGGCAGCTCGGGCTGGACATGATGACGCGCACCTGCACGGTGCAGGTGAACCTGGATTACGGCTCCGAGCAGGACATGGTGCGCAAGCTGCGCGTCTCGCTGCTGTTGCAGCCGCTGGCGACCGCACTGTTCGCCAATTCGCCGTTCACCGAAGGCCGGCCGAACGGGTTCCTGTCGTACCGTGCGCAGGTCTGGACCGACACGGACAACCAGCGTTCGGGGCTCCCGGCGGTGATGTTCGAGGACGGGTTTGGCTTCGAGCGTTACGCGGAATGGCTGATCGACTGCGTCCCGATGTATTTCATCTATCGCCACGGGCGGTATATCGACGTGGCCGGCGCCTCGTTCCGCGCCTTCATGGAAGGGCGGCTGCCCGAACTCGCCGGCGAGACGGCAACCGTGGGCGATTTCGCCGATCACATGACGACGGTGTTCACCGATGTGCGCATCAAGCGGTTTCTCGAGATGCGCGGCGCCGACGCCGGCACGCCGGAAATGATGCTGGCACAGTCGGCGCTCTGGGTCGGTCTGCTCTACGACGACGCGGCGCTGGCGGCGGCGGAATCGCTGCTGCGCGGTGCCGGCTGGGCGGATGCGGTGGCGCTGCGGCGCGCAGTGCCGCGGCAGGGACTGGAGGCGCCGTGGCGCGGCGGCAGGCTGCGCGAGCTGGCGCGGGAGGTGCTGGGGATTGCCCGCGGCGGACTGCATGCGCGGGCCAGGCGCGACGCAGCGGGCCTGGACGAGAGCGATGCGCTGACGCCGCTGGATGCGATCGTTGCCAACGCGCCAAGTCAGGCGGAGCACTGGCTGGCGCGCTTCAACGGCCCCTGGGCCGGCGATGTCCGCCGGATTTTCGACGAGGCGGCGGTGTAAAGGAGCGCGCTGACGACCACCCGAAAACCTTCCCGTCGGTCACGGCGCAAGAACACCGCTTGCGTCGGCAACGAGATTTCGCAGTAATAGGCGCTGCATGAACGCGGCGTCTTCATCCGTACCGATGAAAAAGAACTCTGCCATCGGGTCGGCCGACGCCCCGATTTTGCGACTGCGCCTGATCGGCCAGATGGAAGCGCGTTCGACCGCCGGGGACAGCGTGCTGCCGGTCGGGCGCAAAACGCGCGCCCTGCTGGCGGTGGTGGCGATGGCGGCACCCCGCCCGGCGCTGCGCGGCCGACTCGCTGAATTGCTCTGGAGCCGCCGGCCGGAGGAGCAGGCCCGCGCCTCGCTGCGCCAGGAAATCCATCGCCTGCACGAGGCGTTGTCGCCGGCCGGCGATGACATCCTGATGGTCAACCGCGATCACGTCACCCTGCGGCCCGGCGCCGCCTGGATCGATGCGGCCGAGGTGATGGGCGCCACAATTGAAACGCCCGGAGCGCTCATGCTGCTGGAAGGCGACCTGCTGGAGGATCTCGATGGCCTCGATGCCGCCTTCGACTTGTGGCTGACCACCGAGCGCGAGCGGCTGCGCGACCGCGGCCGGGCATTGGCTGAGCTTCTGTTGCACGCTCAGAGCGAACCGGAAGCGGCAATCCCGGCAGCGCAACGGCTGTTGCAGATCGATCGTGCGCATGAGGGTGCGTGGCGGGCGCTGATGCGCGCCCACGCCGCGCGCGGCGAGCGCGGCATGGCGATCCAGTCCTACGATCGCTGCCGAGCCGTGCTGGCCGACCTGATGGATGCGGCCCCGTCGGCGGAGACGCAGAAGCTGCTATCGGAGATCCGTGGCCCTTCGGGCAGCCGTCTTCCGCTGCGCCCGCCGGCGCCTCCGCCACCGCCTGAGCCAACGGTTCCGGCCGCCGATATCGACATTCGCGTCCCCGGCCCGGCCCGTGGCGGCACCCATATCGGGGTGCTGCCGCTGGCGCTGATCGGCACCGGTGCGCAGGAGGATAACCTCGCCCACGGTCTCGCCGAGGAGATCAGCGCAGCGCTCTCGCGCATCCGATGGATTTTTGTGGTTTCCGCCGGCTCGCTCGCCCGCTTCGCCGAGGGCAGGCGCGACGACAATGCGATCCGCCGCACCTTCGGGCTGGATTTCCTGCTCGACGGCACCGTGCAGCGGGTCGGTGCGCGGATGCGCGTGACATTACGCCTGCTCGACCTGCGGGCCGGCGGCGAGGTGGCATGGGCCGGGCGGTTCGATCGCGAAGGCAGCGATCTGCTGGCGCTGCAAGACGAAATCGCGGCCCAGGTGGCAGCTCAGATCGATCCCGAGATCCTGATGCTGGAGGCGCGCCGCGCCGGCACCTGGCCGTCCGAGGAAGCGACCGCCTACGAGCTCATGCTGCGTGCGCTGCCGCTGATGCACCGCATGGAGCGCGCGCCATTCATTCAGGCCGGCGAGCGGCTGCGCCATGCCATCGAACTGGAGCACGACTTCGCCGCAGCGCATGGCTGGCTGGGCTACTGGCATGTGTTTTTATCGGAACAGGGCTGGGCTGAACAAGGCTGGGCCAACCAAGAAGAGGCCGAACAGGGACGCGCGGACCCGGACGCGATGGCGGAGCAAGCCGGCCGAATCGCCGACCGGGCGATCCGGCTCGACCCGTTCGATCCGCGATTGCTGTCCCAGGCCGGCCACGTGCGCGCGGTGCTGCAGCGGGAGCCGCAGGCCGCCGCGGCGCTGCATCAGCAGGCGTTGTCGCTCAACCCGAACCTCGCGATGGCATGGGCCCTCTCAGGGCTGACACAGGCCTGGCTGGGCAATGTAGCCGAAGCGGAGCGGCGGCTGGCGCGCTATAAACTGCTGACCCCGTTGCATCCCTTTGCCTTCGTCTTCGACGGCGCCTTCACGGTTGCCGGGCTGCTGGCCGGAGGGTTTGAGCGGGCCGCCGCCGCCGGACGCGCAGCCACGCAGATGAACCCGGCCTTCCTGGCGAACTACAAGCCATACCTGTCGGCCCTGGGTCATCTTGGACGGGCGCAGGAGACCGCCGTGACCCGGCGGCGGCTGCTGGCATTGGAGCCAGGTTTCAGCGTGTCGCGATTCCTGCGCGGCACACCGTTGGAGCGGGCGCAGGATCGCGAGCTGTTCGCCGAAGGCCTGCGGCGTGCCGGCGTGCCGGAGGGCCACCCGGCCGGTTGATCCCTCACGCCGGTGGCGCAGGGCCGTCCTGGAACCTCAGCAGTCGTCCGGCATTCGCCATGACAGCCGCCGTTCCGACGTTGTGCAGCACCGCGACCAGTACCACGCTGGCGGCGCCGAGCACGCCAGTCGCCGCGGCGGCGATCAGCACGACCGTCCAGCTCAGTCCCAGCGCGAGATTGACATGGATTGTCCTCTGGCACCGCCGGCTCAGCCGGATGCTGGTGCCCACCCGGCCGAGATCGTTGGTCATCAGCACCAAATCCGCCGATGCCGCGGCAACTTCGGCGCCCTGCACGCCCATCGCGATTCCCACCGCGCCCGCCCGAAGCGCCAGCGCGTCATTGATCCCATCCCCGACAACCAGCGGCCGATAGCCCTGGCGCACTTCCTCCAGCACGCAGCCGAGCTTCTGCTCCGGCAGCGCCTGCGCCCACACGTCGGGAATTTCGAGATAAGCCGCCACCTGACGGGCGACCGACTCGCGGTCGCCGGTCAGCAGCACCTGACGGTGCAAGCCAAGCTCTCGCAAATCGGCAAGCGCCTGACGCGCCTCGGGCCGCGGCTCGTCGGCCAGCAACACCCAGCCCAGAAAGGTCGCGCCACGAGCTGCCCCGGCAATCGGTCCGTCATGCGCCGGCACGGCGTGGCGTGGCTATGCCGAGCTGCCCGAACAGCGCCGGCCCGCCGAGCGCGAGGGTTCCTTCCGCGGCGACTGCGGTAATCCCAAGCCCTGGAAATTCCGTGACATCGGCGATCTGCAGCCGCTGCCCCGACGGCACCGCCGAGGCGAGCGCGTGCGCGACCGGATGATTGCTCGCCGCCCCCAACGTCGCGGCGAAGCGCAGCAGCTCTCGCGGATCGATCCCGGGCTCCGGCTGCGCATCGACAAGACGCAGCCGGCCCAGCGTGACGGTGCCGGTCTTGTCCAGCACCAATGAGTTCACGTTGGCCAGGTCTTCCAGGAAGGCGGCGCCCTTCACCAGGATGCCGTGCCGGCTGGCGACCGCAATGGCGGCGACCGATGTGGCCGGCGCGGCCAGCACCAGTGCGCACGGGCAGGAGGCAACCAGCACCGCGAGCATCGCCGTCACGCTGCCGGTTGCGAACCACACCGCGGAAGCGCCGAGCAGCACGAGCAGCAAGTAACGGCCGGCATACCGTTCCAGCAGGCGCGTCGCCGCCGGCTTGGCCCGTTCCGCCGCCTGCATCAGCGCGAGCACGCGGCCGAGCGTGGTCTGCTCGCCCACCCGTGTGATCTCGACCACCAGGCTGCCGTTCAGGTTGATCGATCCGCCGAACACCGATGCGCCCGGCTCCACCTCCATGGGCACCGATTCCCCGGTGATCGGTGCGGTGTCGAGACTGGAGCGGCCGGTGCGCACCAGCCCATCGACCGGGATCCGCTCACCCGCCCGCAATTCGATCAGGTCGCCGACCAGCAGGGTCTGGACCGGAACCTCGGTCACCGTGCCGTCGGGCTGGCGTTTGCGCACGTTTGCCCGGGTCAGCCGGGCAATCGCCTCGACCGCCTCCTGCGAGCCGAGCAGCGACCGTTCCTCGATCACGTGGCCAATCGTCATGACCAACGGCACCAGTGCAGCGGTGAACAGGTCGCCGGCCGCCCAGGCTGCGAGGATCGCCAGCGCGATCAGTTGGTCGGTCAGGCCGTGCAGGTCCGGGATGGCGCAGGCTGTGCCACGCCGCGGCGAGGGCCGGAACCGCTATCGTCACGGCTGCCGCGCCGGCCACCAACTCCGCCACGTCGCGCTGGTCCGGTGCGATGGCGCGCATCGCCAGAGACAGGATCAGCAGCCCGCCCGCCAGCAATCCCAGGGTCAGGCGCAGACCAATCCATCGCCGTTCGGCACCGGTCAGCAGGCCGCCGGCGCGGGCCGACGTGACCGCCAGCTCCGTGCCGAACGGTACGGCGAGCGCGTCATAATCCGGCGCCGGGCAGCACAAGATGGGCTCCGCTTATCGGATCGAAGGTCACGACCTGCTTCGCCCGGCGAAGCAGCGCGCCCATGCGGTCGTAGTAAAGCCGCGCGACGGCGGAGTTGCCCGCCGGCGTCGCCGCTTGCGGCGCCAGCGCGGTGATCGCGGCGGTTTGCGTCAGCGCCTCGCTGCGGTGCTCATCGGCCGACGCGGTCGCCGCGGCCAGGATGCCCTGGCGCTGCTGTACTGCCGTCTGCGCCGATTGTTCCGCGCTGTTGCGCGCCGTCGCGACGGTCTGCTCGGCCAGTTGCGTGACGGCGAGGATGTGGTCGAAGGCGTACCTTGCGGCTTGCGGCAGGCTGGCGGCGAGATCGACGCGGCTGACTGTGACGCCAAGGCCGGCGCCCTGGGCGGCCAGCGCTTCAAGGCGACGGTTGACGGCCGCAACCAGATCGAGCCGGAGCCGCTCGGGGCCTGGGGCCGCCGAACCGGCTCCCGGCGGTTGTTGCCGGCGCCATCAGGATCGCATCGTTGGTCCGTGCCGCGCAGACCTCCACCGTACCGGCGACGAACAGGCGCTCGAGCGCGGCAGCGACGTGATCGCGTTCGATCAGGAAGGCGGCAGGATCAGAAATCCGGTAGAACAGCGTGGCTTGCAGATGCACCACCCCGGCATCGCCGGTCAGCAGGAACCCGGCATTGCGTCGCGGGTCGCTGCTGAGCCGGTACTCGGCCCGACGGCCGCTGACCACCGTGCCGGCATCGAAGCGCGCGATCCGCAGGGCGAACTGGCCGTCGGCGGACGGCAGCAGGACCACCCGGTCGATTGGCGGCGGCCACGCGAGCAACAGCCCCGGCCCGCTTGCCCGCGCGACCTGTCCCAGGCGCACCACCACCGCCCGGCTGTCGGGCGGGATGCGCCGAATGCCGGAGGCGGCCCAGCCAAGGGCCATGACCGCGACCGCAACAAACAGGAAGCCGAAGCCGAGCCGCACCGATTGCGCCCAGGCGCCTTCGGGCACGACCGCGCGCCCTGGCCGGACTTCGTTCACGGCTTTGCGCCGGGCAGCGCTGGCAGGTCCCCCGCCGGACTGTCCGGGCCATCGACGAAGACCCGGAACGGCGCTGCATCGGTCCGCAGGATCAGCCGCGTGTTCCCGCTGACCACCTGATCGAGCGTGTCGAGAGAGCGCAGCAGCGTGTAGAGCGCCGGATCGCTGCGATACGCTTTGCCGTAAATATCCGCGGCCTCGGCGCGCGCCTTCGCCTCGATCGCCGCGGCATCGGCCTGGGCGTTTGCGACAGAAATCCGGGCGTCGCGGTCGGCGTTCGACCGGATCTCCGCGGCCTGCCGCTCACCCTCGGCCATGCGGGCGGTGGCCACCGCCAGCCGGTCGGCCCGCATGCGCGCAACGGTGGCGTCGAGCGTCTCGGCGGGTAGCGTCAGACGTTCCAGCCCCACCTGCCGGATGGCGATGCCGTAGGTGTTCAGCACCTGATCCTGCAGGTGCTGCTGCAGCACCTGCTCGAACCGGCCGATCTGAACCTTGGCCGGATCGGTGTTCACCAGGTCGGCGAGCGCGAAGCCGCTCGCGGTGACTTCCAGCGCCGAGGCAATGAAGCTGCGCAACTGGTCCGCCGCCTGGTCGGGCCGGTTGCGCACCGCGCGGACGAACTGCTGCACGCCTGCCGCATCGCCCGGCACCTGCCAGGCGACATAGGCCTGCATCAGCACCCGCAATCCATCGCGGGTGCCGACGTCCTGCAGCCCGCTGGATGTGGTCCGGAGCCGCAGGTCGATGGGGATGGTATCCTCGATCGGCGCCGGAAGCCGCCAGGCAAGGCCGGGCCGGGTGATGACGCCGACCGGATTGCCGAACCGCGTGACGACCACGGCGTCGCCGGGCCCGATCAGGACCAGACAGGCAGACAGAACGGCCGCCGCCACGATCAGAGCCGCCGCGAGGTATCGTGCGCCGTGCAGCCTCCGCCGCACCGGCGCGCCGGATTCGTGGGAATGCAGAGCCCGCTCGTCGTGCGCGTCGCCGTGATGATGGACATGCAGCAGCGACATCAGTTCGCCTCCGCTCGCGGATGGTTGGGAGCACCGGTTGCCGGCAGCGTCGCGTCCGGCGCCAGCGGCGGGCGCAGATCGATGGTTGGCGCGGCCTCGTTGGTCAGCCGGTGATCCACGATGACGAGCTGTGCGCTGCCGAGCGCCCGAGATGAGATCGCCGAACCAGCGCTCAAGCAGAAAGGCATGGCCGGCTCGCTGGAATCCCAGGCGATCGTCGGCGAACAGTGCCGCATCCGACCGCGCCTTGCTGAGCGCGGTCGCGGCCTGGATGCGGGCGGTGTCCAGGTCGTACGCCGCGGTTTGCCGCGCCAGGCTGGCGCTCTCGGCGGCTTGCGCCATTTGGTCGGCGACGGCGATCCGCGCCCGTATCTGCGCGGCCTGGACAGCGTGATAGGCCGCCACCGCCGCCGGCGGCGGATGGATCGCCTCAATCACGATCGCAACCACGTCGATGCCGGTGTGCAGCCTGTCCAGGTCCTGCTGCACCGTCCGGCGCAGGTCAGCTGCGATCGTCTGCCGGTCGTCGGCAAGAAGGTCCGGCAACGTGCGTTGCCCGAAATTGATGGCCAGCACGTGCCCGGCAACAGTGCGCACCAGCGTGCCGGGATCGTGGTCGTTGGTCACCGCCGCCAGCGCCGCTGCGTCGGACAGGCCGATGCGCCAGATCAGCCGCAGATCGACATCGACGATCTGAAATCCTTGCCGTCCGCTTGCTTCGCTGGCGATCAGGTAAGTGGTTTCCGCCGGGTGCGTGCCATCCCAGAGCCGATCGGCGCTCGGCGGCGGCGCGTCCTCGGCGCCCGTCATTGCCGGTCTGGCGGTCGCCGCTGCCGGCCCGGGCAGCACCGCAACATCGTGCAGCACGCCGAATTCGACCGGCCGGAGGATCCCGAACGGCCAGGGCAGGTGGACGTGCAATCCCGGTCCGAACACCGCGACCGGCACGCCGAGACGCTCATAGACGGCCCGCTCGTCCATGCGCAGCGCGGTCACTCCGGTGATCCCCCACGCTACGAAAATGATTCCGAACGCAAATGGGGAGCGCCGCCCGTGCGGCAAAGCCGATCGCCCAGCTCCGTTGCAGGTCGATCCCGACCTGTCGCTCAATCGCCGTGCCGAGCAGCCGAATGCTCGGCACGGCCGGGCGGATCGCCCGCGCGACGACGCTGCGCGCAATGGAGCGCGGCCGATCCGCAGGATGGCAGGAAAACGGTCGCAATGCTGCGCAGCAAAGCTCGATCGAGACCAGGACGATCAACGCGCCAATGGCGCGCATGACCCAGACCGGCCATTCGAGTCCTGTTCCGATCAGCAGGTCGCAAATGCCGATGCCGAGAAGGGCAACCAACGGGACGCGCAGCACGGCGGCGAGGTCCTGCGCATCTGGCAGATCGCGTACCCCCAGAGCGGAGAAGGTGCGTTCCAGCACGAGCGCGGGGAATGCCACCGCAAGCAGTGCGCCACCGGCAACGAAACAAATCGTGGGATCGGGGATCGGCCCGTATGTCCCGCGCCATGCAAGAACGCAGCAAGCGCCGGCGAGCAGCGCCAAACCGGCATTCAGCCCAGGCTGTGACCATGCCGCGGCGCGCCGGCTCGCCACGGCGGTCAGCCCGGCGCACAGCAGCGCATCCGCCGCGACGATCAGCGATGCCCCGGCACAGGCCGTTCCGGGAGGCAGAAAGGGGCCGAGCCGAGCGGCGAATGGATCGATCGCCGAGGCAGCCGCGACGACAATGCCGAGGATCGCGAACGCCGCACCGATCCTCAGCAGCTTCACCGACCACGCAGCGCCGTAAGGTATCGTCATTGTCGGGCCTGGTCCAAGGCTCTCGGTTTCAGGGTGCTCGCACCATGCACCGAATTTCGCTCTGGATGTCGGATTTCGTCGTGAGCCGATGATCCCGAACGGGCAGGAATTCGGGTCGGATACCTGGCCATGACCTGACATCCCGTGGACCAGCGGCAGTCCCGGCGTGTTACGGGAGTCAGTTCCTTCCGGCGTCCTTGAACCGGCGCCGGGCGCCATGGAAGTGACCCGCCGCCTTCGCGATCGCCCCGGGAATCGATCGCGCCGGGATGCCGCAACCGCCGCTGGTGCCCGTTGCGCGGCTGTCGGTGCAGATCGCGCAGTTCGTCCAGGTCCGCCCGGGCATCCGAGACCCTCAGCTCCGGCGGCCCCAAATTGTCCGGGCCGGACAGCGACAGCGCGTCGAGCAGATCAGGGGCAGCGGCGACGCGCGCGGTCGGCGGCGGACCAAGATCGAACAGCCGGTGCAGCGTGGCCAGGATGGAGGCGTGGTCGAACGGCGCTGCCCCCTCGGGAGGCCGTATGATGCTGCCGGCCGGGATCCACGGCGAAACGATCACCGCCGGTATGCGCGGGCCGTAGCGGTCGAAGGTGAACCCGTCCGGATAGGGCGGACCGGGCGGGGTGGCCGCCGGCGGCGGCGCGTGATCGTAACAGCCGCCATGCTCGTCGTAGATGATCATCAGCAGTGTGCGGTCCCAGGCCGCCCCGGATCGCAGTGCGTTGTAGATTGCTGCAATAAGCTGTTCGCCATAGACCACGTTGTGCGGCGGGTGCTGGTCGTTCGGCGGATCGCCCGAGACCAGGCTGGCGAAGTAGCGCGGCTCGATGAAGCTGTAGTTCGGTAACCGGCCATCGCGGGCATCGGCGAGAAATTCCGGGTCGAACAGGCGGAAATGGGTGGGCAGACGCGTCCAGAGGTCGAACAGGGCCGCGGTTTGCGGGATGTCGTGGAAGTACACCCGCCAGCTCCGTTTATGCCGCTCCAGGCGGCGGAACACGGTCGGCAAGAAGAACGGAACTGGGATGGTGTCGTTGTTGACCCGCCCGCCGGCCGTGCCGGTATGGGCGAACAGCCGGTTCGGCCAGGTCTGGCACGGAGCCGAGCTGAACCAGCGGTCGCAGACCCCAAACGCCCGGGCCAGGGCGCTGAGCACCGGCACCTGCTCGGGAGTGAAATAGTGCATCACCGCCCTCGGGTCGTAGCGGCGGTCGCCAGGCTGGCGGACATAATTGTCCACGAAGCCGCTCATGGTCGGCTGGATCGGTCGGCGTTCCGTGCAGGCCGAACACCTGCATGGTGATATCGGTCGAACAATTCCCCAGGATCCGGGTCAGGGATGCGGGCCAACTCGGCAGTGATGTCAGGCGAATTCCAGACGGGATGTCGCGGCAGGAGCCGTCGGCGGCGTGCAGCGGATTGCTCTCGCGGCCGGTGAGCCCGTCGAAATCCGGACGATCGGGGTAAAGTCGGCCAAGCATGCCGTCAAAGGAGCGGTTCTCCAGCATGAGAACCACGACGTGCTCAATCCGCCCCATCGGCGCCCGCCCTGCCCTGCCCTGCCGGGAGGGAACGGCCCGACGCCCGGCGGGTTCCGCGCGCGGGCGGCCTGGTCACTCCCACGGATTGATGAGGGCAACGCCCATCGGCTGGAAATCCGCCACGTTGCGCGTGACGATCGTCAGGCCGTGAACCAATCCGGTCGCGGCGATCAGGGCGTCCCGCTCTGGCCGAGGATGCGGGACGTGCAACCGGGCGCAGCGTTGCGCCACCGTGGTATCGACCGGCAGAATTCGTCCGGCGAAGACCGGCAGGACCTTGGTATCGACCCACAGTCGCAGGATTGCTCCCTGCGGTGGATCACGTCGCTCCAGCACCAGCGTCCCGGCTTCGATCTCGAGAATGGTGATGGCCGACAGGAACAAATCGCCCGCAGGCACGCCGTCAATCCAGGCGGCGACATTGGGATGGGTCCGTGTTCGTCGCCGAAGCTCCGATAAAACGTTGGTATCGAGCAAGAACATCAGCACAGAGCAGGTGGGCGAAAGAGTGCGCCGCCGAGGCGGGGTGGGTCGAACTCGACATCTTCGGTGCCCGGTTGATCGAGCAGTTCGCGAATGCTTGGACCGCCGCCGGTCAGACGGCGATATGCATCATGTCGCAGCAGCACGTAGGCGGGTTCGCCCCGGTCCGTGATGATGACCGGCCCCTCATCCGC
Organism: uncultured Pseudomonadota bacterium; assembly: GCA_963764525.1. Lineage (GTDB taxonomy): Bacteria > Pseudomonadota > Alphaproteobacteria > Acetobacterales > Acetobacteraceae > DATDIC01. Next base: position 80,915 of record CAVXTC010000006.1, read on the forward strand.
CGCCCGTTTGGCCCGGCTGACGTCCTGGTCGAACTCGCGGCTGGAGAGCGTGGTGGTGGGCATCGGTCAGCTTCGCTTCGGGCTATTGAGCCTACAATTCTACATTCTGGCCGCATTCGTCCAGCGTCATGGCCGGCCGTAGCCTGTCCTCGGGTCGGCCATCCACGCCTTTGCTGATCGCATCAAAGCAAAACGTGGATGGCCGGCCTTCGCCGGACATGACGCTCGAAGGCTGCGTCCAGCCGGCCAAGGGTCAAACTTTTCGCCGCTTGGCATAATACCAACGGCCCTGTCCAATGACCGGTTCGGGTGGAATGCGGATATTGGCAAGTGGAGCGCACCCACGCCCTCAAAGTCTTGGCCCGTCGGACCGCAGGTCGATAAATCGGTTTAGATACAATAATTCGTCCTGTTCCCTGAACTTGATCTCTGCGCGCACGATCGAAGTCCCATTGGCCAGCTCCTTCAGCTTAAAACGGCTCTGACGATCCATAACTTCGTAAACATTCTTCTGGTAAGCTGGGTCAAGGCGATAAGTGACAGAGGTAATTCGATCAAGCGTGGGCTGTGGGGCCAATACAATCACCTCAATCTGATAGTAACTTACGCCATCATTGAACTGTTTGGTTTTGTCAGGCCGGATGAATGATGTGTGCATAAGCGCAACATTTTCCAGTGTTACAGGCTCACCACTCTTTGGCACTGGGATATGCCGAGGCCCTGACTCAATAATAACGCCTCCAGCGCTCACCTTTTCGGCGAGCTCTACTTTGCGAAGAAGCGTATCGAATAGGCTCTCAGCCTGGACGCGAAAGAACAGAACCAGGATTATCGCAAACGCCGGCCATATAAGGCTTTGGACAACCTTCGCTGACGCCTCGGACACATTACCTGTGTTTACATTCAGGATGACTGTGCCCAGCGCAACAGCGAGTATGAGGGCAATGCTGGGCGGTAGATAGCGATTCCATGCGCTTTGTTCACGCCGTTCGAGACGCTCGGACATTGTAACACCTAATCCTGCCGGGTAACTGACTCGCGACGATAACAGGTTTTTGTAGCCTTGGAACTGAAGGCGACCGCCAGGACCTACGCGGAGACACGGATCGTCTGCTTCGGGTCGGATTGAGCCGTCACCGAGGGCTGCAACACGCCCGATCTGCCGGAAGCCCGCGCCGCGGGCGACGCGCGGATTATGTGCCAACCTCCGCCGGCAGCGGGCTGTTGGTATAACATCTTGGCTGAACTCACGGAAAAGTGTGGTTGTCGGCAGGCCAGCTTCTCGATGTGAAACTTTGAGCAAATGCGCGGTTCCATCCGGCGAATTGCCGGAGCCTCATTGTGGCATCAGGTGTCGTATGTTTGCCAGATACCGAGTGATATTTGGATAAGAACAGACAGCGGCGGCTTACCTGCCCCGCAAGCCCTCCCTCGCCGCCGTCGCCAGCGCGTCCGCGCGCTCGTTCATCACGTCCCCGGCGTGGCTGCGCACCCACCTCCAGTCGATCTCGTGCCGCGCTGTCGCTGCCAGCAGCCGCTGCCACAAATCGATGTTGGCAACCGGCTGGCCGGTCGAGCTGCGCCAGTTCCGCCGTACCCAGCCAGTGTGCCACCGGGTGATACCATTCCTGACGTATTCGCTGTCGGTGTGCAGCCTGACCCGGCAGGGACGCTTCAGCGCCTCCAGCGCCGCGGTGGCCGCGGTCAGTTCCATGCGATTGTTGGTGGTGGCGCGTTCGGCACCGGACAGCTCGCGTTCATGTCCGCGAAATCGCAGGATGGCGCCCCATCCGCCCGGCCCCGGATTGGGCTTGCAGCCGCCGTCGGTCCAGATCTCGACAATTTCGCCGGACGGCTCCGGCGCTTCAGAAGTCCGTAGGCATGCTCATTCCGTGCCGTCAGGTGGAAGCGCAACCGGCGCAAATACTCCAGCGGATCCTTCCGCGTGACCAGCGCCCCCGGCGGCGTGTTCAGCCAGTCGAACAGCCGCGTCAGCAGGAACCGGATCGCCGCGCCCTGGCACAGCACCGGCAGGGCTGCCCGTTCCGCGGCCGATAGCGGGCGCACCACCGCGTAGGCCGCCAGCAGCGCCCGCGCCTTGGTCACGTTCAGCGACATGTCCGCCTCGAAGCACCAGGCGTTCAGGCAGACCGCGATGTCGTACGCCAGCAAGTCGGTCGCGGCGAAATAGAAGTCGATCAGCCCTGACAGCCGGCCGTCGAGAAAGAACACGTTGTCGGGAAACAGGTCGGCATGGATGTGCCCGATTGGCAGGTCCGCCGGCCATGCCGCCAGAATGCCGGCCAGCGCCCGGTCCAGCTCCGCCGCCAGCCCCGGCAGCACTTCGTCGGCGCGCGCCCGCGCGCGATCGAGCAGCGGCGCCCAACCGGCCGGGCCGAGCGCGTTGGGCCGCGTCGGCGCGTAGCCTCGTCCGGCCAGATGCAACGCGGCCAGCGCCGCGCCGACCGGGGCGCAATGCTCCAGGGCGGACGCGCCGCGGCCAGACTCCCGGCAGAAACGTGGTGATCGCGGCCGGGCGCCCCGATAAATGCCGCAGCGCCTCCCCGTCCCGCCCGCGCACCGGCAGCGGACAGGTGATCCGGTGCGTCGCCAGGTGCTCCATCAGCCCCAGGAACCAGGGCAGCTCCGCAGGGTCCACGCGCTTTTCGTAGAGCGTCAGGATGAAATCGCCGGCCGTGGTGCGGAGCGAGTAGTTGCTGTTCTCCACCCCCTCGGCGATGCCGCGGAAAGCGACCATGCCGCCGATCTCATAATCGGTCAGGAACGCGGCCAGCGCCTCGTCGGTGACCTCGGTATAGACCGCCATCAGGCCAGCGGAGCCGGCAGCTTGAACGCGACATCCTCGGTGGTGACCCGCCGCTCCTCGATGCTGAGCCGGTAGCAGGCACCCAGCTCGGCCAGCAGTTCCTCGACCAGCGATTCGGGAGCCGAGGCGCCGGCGGTCAGGCCAAGCGTCTTGACGCCCTCCAGCAGCGTCCAGTCGAGCGCCGCGGCCGTGGGCAGCAGGATGGCCCGGGGCGCGCCCGCACGCTCCGCCACCTCGCGCAGCCGCTGGGAGTTGGACGAGTTCGGACTGCCGATCACCACAACCAGGTCGCACTCCGGCGCGATCGCCTTCACCGCGGCCTGACGGTTCGTGGTGGCGTAGCAGATGTCTTCTTTGCGCGGGCCGACGATGGCGGGAAAGCGGGCCCGCAGGATGCCGACGATCTCCGCGGTGTCATCGACCGACAGCGTGGTCTGCGTGATGAACGCCAGCCGCCCGGTGCCCGGCGGCTCGATCCGCCGCGCTTCCTCGGCGCTTTGGACCAGCGTCATGGCGCCGGGCGGAAGCTGGCCCATGGTGCCCTCGACCTCCGGATGGCCGGCGTGGCCGATCATCAGGATGTGCCGCTGCTCCGGACCGCCCCCGGCGAAATGCCGCTCGGCCTCGCGATGCACCTTGCTGACCAGCGGACACGTGGCGTCGTGATAGGTCAGGTGTCGCCGGCGGGCCTCGGCAGGCACCGATTTGGGAACCCCGTGGGCGGAGAACACCACCGGCGCGGCTTCCGGCACCGCGGCGAGGTCTTCGACGAAGATCGCACCCTCGGCTTCCAGCGACTCGACGACGGTTCGGTTATGCACGATCTCGTGGCGGACATAGACCGGGGCGCCATGGCGGCGCAGCGTCTCTTCAACCACGCGGATGGCCCGATCGACGCCGGCGCAGAACCCCCTTGGGCTGGCGAGCAGGATTTGCAGGCGAGGCTTGTTTGACATGAAGCGGTTATGCGCCGCCCAGACGGCGGCTCTCCGGGTCCAGATGAGATGATGGGCATGATATGGTGCCGCCCGAAGCGTCGCACGGGTGATCGTCCGTCCCGATTATCGATACCCTGATTGTCGATTTCCTGGGCGGCCGGCACTATGCGCCGAACCCATCCGGCCGGCAACGCGCCGGCGTTTCCCCATGGCCCTCCGCCGGAGTTCCCGATGCCCGACCGCCACCCCCTTGCCGTGCTCCGCCGTGCCATTCCGCTGGCGGTGATGCTGCCGGCGCTGGTCGGACTGACCTCCTGCGGTCCGGCCCGCAACCAGTTCGCCCCCGCCTGCCCCGGCGCGTCCCTGCTGCCCCAGGCCGCCGATCTGAACCGCTATCGGGCGTCGCCGCACGGGAGCGGTCACGACCTGACCGACCTGATCCTGCAGGCCCGGGTGGTGAAAGTCGCCGGCACGTGCGAGCCGGGCCCGAACGCACACACGCTGGACGCCACGGTGAAGGTCACGATGGAGGTCTCGCGCGGGCCGGCAGCCCAGGGCCGGACGGCCGATGTTACGTATTTCGTCGCCGTGGCCGAGGGGGACCGCATCCTGGACAAGCACGTTCTCGCCGATCGCGTCGCCTTTCCGGCCAATCTTGACCGGGTGTACCTGGTCAGCGATCCGGTCGATATGCAACTTCCGGTCAGTCCGGAGAAATCGGGCGCCGCCTATACGGTCTGGGTGGGCTTCCAGCTCACGCCGGCCGAGATGGCGCAGCAAGCCCCGGCGCGCTGAGGGCAGCGGCAACCGGGCGGACCTCGGCGGCGTCCCACAGCAGCCGCGGGTCGAACAGCCGGGCGGCAACCATCGAGGTAACGATGACCGCGAGGAAGGCGGGTGCGCCGCCGCCCACGTCGATATGCACGAGCTGGCCGAACTGCACCATCGGCACGAAGATGGCGATCGTGAACGGGTCGAGATTTCGACCACCGCCCGATTTCGTCGATCACGCGGAACAGTCGGGTTTTGCCCTTCAGCATGCGTCGCGATCCGGCATGGATCGAGATGAAGAACCAGGTCATCCCGATCAGCTTGGCGAGCGGAAAACCGATGCTGGTGCAGAAGATCAGCACACCGAGTGGGGCATACCCGTTCTCGAACAAAAGCTGGATTCCGGCGAAAATCGTGTGCGGGTGCGGCACGCCGAATTCGACCAGCGTGCTCATCGGAAACCAGTTGGCGACCGGCAGCAGCAGGTAGCCGGCCGCCACCAGGGCGCCTGCCCGCATGAGCGCGAACGGCTTGCGGCGTCGGAGCCGCGCCGCGCAACGCGGGCAGCGCCCGCCCTCCATCCGCCCAGGCAGTACCAGGTCGCATTCGGTGCAGGCGATGCTGCCGGGGTCGGCCCGGCTCGCCGGCGCGGCGATGCGTCGCCAGACGGCACGGCGGTCCAGCGTGGCGCGGGTCAGCATGGTCATGAAGGCGGCGCCGATCAGAGCGTAGCCGCCCGCATCGATCCGCACCGGGATCAGTGCCACGACACGGCCATAGCCGATCGCCGCACCGAGCAGGAACACGTCGGGCATCGCCCATTCGTCGAGCCGCTCCGCCCAGCGGAAGCCGCGCCCGATCCAGCGTCCGGCCCCGTGTTCGGCCCAGGAGTTGGCGAACCCGGCGCGGATGGCGGCGAGCACCGCCGCCAGCAGGCCAAGCCGAAAGAACGGCAGGATGACGCCCTGCAACGCCAGCACGACCGCCAGCAGGGGCCAGCCCTGCTGCCAGATCGTCACGCAACCGGAGAACAGATGCGTGGTGGCGACCAGCCCGCCGGGGGCGCGGACTGTCAGGATGACCAGCGTATCGGCCGGCAACAGCAGCACCAAGCTGGTCAGCGCACAGGCCAGTGCACCGTTCAGGCTGCGGCCGGTGGTGCGTTCCAGCACGTCGCCGCAGCACCGGCAGGCCAGACTGCCGCGCCGCGGTGGAGCCGGCATGGTCTGGATGGTGGCACAATGCGGACATGCGATGACCATTCCCGATTCCGCCAGAAATTCCCCGCCTGCCGCGGCGGCGCCGGAACGCGCCAGCCGTGAGCCGAGTTGCCCGGCATCTCTATCGGGCAGAGGCCCGGAATAGCCGGCATTCCCCGCACGATGTGCGCGACCCGGTTTGGACCGACCTGGGTACCTGGCGCGCCTTACGCTGGTTTATGCATGCTGGCCTCGGCACTGCCCGGAACGCAACGGCGGCACCGGTTGATCGACGCCCCGTTGATCGACAACCGTGGGGCGTGTAGCAGTCACCGCCGGCGGCACAGAACGTCCCCGTAGCTCAGCCGGATAGAGCACAGGATTCCTAATCCTGGGGCCGTGGGTTCGAATCCCGCCGGGGACGCCACAAACGACGTTTTGGGCCGCCGGAGCCGATCAGGACTGCTGCCCACGCAGCCGGCCCCGGAATGCTGCTCACGCCGGGGTGGCGGTGGTCTTGCCTCGTTATTAATGCATGGCGCTCGCCCTTTGTTTGGACCGTTAAAGTCATGATCAGGTATGCAGTGGTAGTGGTTGTCTCGCTTCTCCGCTCGCTGCCGGATGCAACGATATAGCCTGCGGGAAACAAGCAAGCCAGTCTGACCACGGTGACACCGAGGCGCGGAGCAGTCAGCGGGGAAATCGATGCCTGTGCCAGCCCCAGGATAGCCAAACATAAATCAGTGGCATTCGGCGACGATGCTCCCATACCGCCAACATGCCGTGCGAAACTGTTTGCTTCTCCGTGTCGCCTCCGTGTCTCCGTGTCTCCGTGGTCAGGCTAACTTGCTTGCTTGTGGCGCGAGCGTGCGGATCGCCGGAGTTCGTGGGCTGCTCACCTGAGTGAACCGCCGTTTGCGTCCGTTCTGCGCTCCGTCGGACCAGATACGCTGATCCGGCCAGCGCACCTACTGACCAACTACTGGATTTGGGATCATCACTCCTGCCGCCACCGCAGCACTAGCCTCGCCAACCCTCCCAGTCCCGCGTTGATCGCGATCCCGGCCATCGCCAGCAGCACCAAAGCCGCGAACATGCGCGGAATTTGCAGCCGGTACCCCGCCTCCAGGATGCGGTACGCCAGCCCCGAGGCAAACCCGCCGGAGCCGGCAACGAACTCCGCCACCACCGCCCCCACCAGCGCCAGCCCGCCCGAAATGCGCAGCCCAGCCAGGAAATACGGCAGCGCCGATGGCAGCCGCAGCAGCACCAGCGTCCGCCACCGCCCGGCGCCGTAAAGCCGGAACAGATCCGCCAGTTCCGGCGCCGGCGACGCCAGCCCGGCGACCGTGTTGGCAAACACCGGAAAGAACGCCACGATGGTTGCGCACGCAACCAATGACGCGAACGGATCCCCCACCAGCACGATGATCAGCGGCGCGATCGCCACGATCGGCGTCACCTGCAAAACCACCGCCCACGGCTCGATCGCCGCCCGCGCCAGCGGAGAAAGCTCCATCCCCAGCGCCATCAAAACCCCCAGCAGCGCGGCAATCGCCAGCGCCGCGAAGGTCACCGCCAAGCTGGCCAGAAGCGAGCCCAACAGCCCCACCGGGTCGGCCGCAAACGCGCCCAGAATCGCGACCGGACCGGGCAGCAGATAAACCGGTATCCCGGCCAGCCGGACCAGCAATTCCCACCCGCCGAGCACGATCACGCCCAACACGGCCGGTGCCGCGCGCCTCATGCCGTCTGCACCGATTCAAGCGCCTGCGACACCAGCGCCACCAGCGCGGCATACGCCGGATCCAGCCGCGTCTGCGGTGTCGGGCGCAATGGAGAAACCATCTCCCGCTCGATCCGCCCCGGCCGCGGCGTCATCAGCACGATGCGCCGGGCAAGAAAGGCGGCCTCGTAAATCGAGTGGGTGACGAAAACCACCGTGCAGCCAAGCTCCCGCCATAACGACAGCAGATCCGCCTGCAGCCGGTGCCGGGTGAACTCATCCAGCGCGGCGAACGGTTCATCCATCAGCAGCAGCCGCGGCCGGGTGACCAGCGCCCGGGCGAGCGACACGCGCATGCGCATCCCACCTGACAACTGGCGTGGCCGAGCGTGCTCGAAACCCGCCAGCCCGACGCCGGCCAGCGCCGCGCGGACCTCCGGCAAGGCGCGGTCGCGGGCGAATCCGCGCAGCCGCAGCGGCAGGAACACGTTATCCTCGGCGCTCGACCAGGGCAGCAAATTAGGATCCTGAAACACGAAACCGATCTCGCCCGGTGCCGGCGGCTGGCCCGCCGCCCATTCCAGACGCCCCGAATCCGGCCTGTCGAGCCCGGCGATCACCCGCAGCAGCGTCGATTTCCCGCAGCCGGATGGCCCGAGCAGCGCCACGAAATCGCCTGAGCCGATAACGAGCGAGACGTCCCGCAGCGCCTCCACCCCGCCGGCAAACCGGCGACCGATCGACACCAGGCGCAGCACTTCGCGTCCTTTGGGTTGGCAGGCGGGGTGGGTTGGCCGGCGGGGCGGGTTGGCAGGCCGGGCGAACACCCTATCCTGCGGGAACACAACAGCTTGGATAGCGACGATGGCGGGGCAGGGCAATTGGCGGGCGCAGTGAGCTTCGGCCTGGCCGGACGGCGGGCGATCGTCACCGGCCACCGGCAGGGCATCGGCGCCGCCATCGCGGCCACGCTTGCCGAAGATGGCGCCGAGGTGATCGGCCTCGACCTCCCCGAATTCGACCTCGCCGACACACCGACGCTGGAGGCGCGCGCGGCGGCACTGATTGGACGCTACGAGCCGATCGATATCCTGATCAATAACGCCGGCGTGACGGTGCTCGGCAGCATCGCCGAGACCTCATTGGCGGAACTCGATCACGTATTCCGGGTGAACTTCATGGCGCCCTACGCGCTGATGCGCACGGTGCTGCCGGGGATGGCGGCGCGACGCCGTGGGGCGATCGTCAACGTCGCCTCCGACCAGGCGCTGATCGGCAAACGGGCGAGCGCCGCCTATGGCGCCAGCAAGGCGGCGCTGGCGCAGCTTTCAAAAAGCGCGGCGCTGGATTGGGCGCTGCACGGGATCCGGGTGAACTGCATCGCGCCGGGCAGCACGGAGACGCCGATGCTGATGCGCGTCATCGAGGAATTGGCGACGCGGTACCCTGAGCGGTTCCCGAATTCTTCAGCCGAAGCGTACCGGGCCGGCGTGCCGCTCGGGCGATTCGCCCGGCCGGTGGAAATCGCCGCAGCGGTGGCGTTCCTGGTCTCCGACGCCGCTTCGTTCATCACCGGCGTGGTGCTGCCGGTCGATGGCGGGACGACGGCGCAATGACCGGGCGTGTCGCGGTGGTGACCGGCGGCACGCGCGGGATCGGTGCGGCGGTGGCGGCGCGGCTGGCGGCGGACGGGTATGCGGTGATCGCCGCGGCCCGGCGAATCCCCGAGCGGGCGGTCCCCGGCATAAGCTACCGGGCATGTGACGTGGCCGACCCGGCTTCGGTGCGCGCGCTGTTCGCTCCGCTGCGCCGCGTCGATGCGCTGGTGTGCAGCGCCGGGGTTGCCGGGTCGAACCGGCTCGACGCAGCAGATGATGCGGTATGGAACGAGATCATTGCCGTCAACCTGCACGGAACGTACTATTGCTGCAAAGCGGCTCTGCCGCTGCTGCCGGATGCGACCGGACGCATCGTCGCCATCGCCTCCGTGCTGGGGCTGCGCGGCGTGGCGGACCAGACCGCCTACTGCGCCGCCAAGCACGGCGTGGTCGGTTTCATCCGCGCGCTGGCGCTGGCGCTGGCACCGCGCGGCATCACGGCCAACGCGGTGTGCCCCGGCTGGGTCGATACCGGGATGGCGGCAGCGCGGTTCGCGGAACTGGGTATCACGCGTGAAACGGCAGCGGCCGGCTTGCCTACGGGCCGCATCGTCACGCCGACGGAGATTGCCGCGAGCGTCGCATTCCTGCTCGGCCCGGGCGCTGCGAGCATCACCGGGCACGCCCTGCCGGTGGACGGCGGCGCACTGGCGGCGCCATGACCGAGCCGCGCGTCAAAGCCAAGCTATGGGTGCAGATGGCTTTGCGGATGGGAGATGCCGGCGGACGACCGGGCATGGTGCTGCGCAAGGGCGACCCTGACTCGGGCGGCATCCTGGTGGTGCTGCACGGGCGGGAGGGAATGTCCGTGCTGTCGCAAATCCGCGCGGCGGACGGCAGCGCGGCATGGATGCGGGCGACCGGCGCCGGCGCCGTGGATCAGGCGACGGTCGATGCATATGTCGCAAAGCAGATCCGATTCGACCCGGACATCTGGGTGGTCGAGTTCGAAGCCCCCGACTTGCAGCCCCCGTTCGAGGCAAAAATCGTCTAACGTCTTACCAACAGCCCTGTCCGAAAACCTTCACCAACTCGGCCGTAGCCCGGCCTGCCAGGTGATCTCGGCGGGCGACGTTCACAGCCGCCGAATGTCGGCTGCATGGCGACCATTTCGGATAATTCGGCGAGAGAGAGTTACCAGGGAAGCGGACATCACATCAGGGAGGTTCCCTCGGCGACCATGGGCGGGAGAAACGGACGATATTCGCTGCCGGACGGATTTTTTTTTTTTTTTTTTTTTTTTTTTTTTTGGGGGGGGGGGGGGGGGGGGGGGGGGGGGGGGGGGGGGGGGGAGGAGACTGGCGCGTCATCCGATCGACAGCAGCCTGACCTTTGCGAACTCCATGGCAAGAAAGTCGATCATCGCACGCACTTTCGCCGCAAGCAGGCGGCGTGATGGATAGACCGCATGGATCGGCAATCGCGTCGGCTCGAATTGCTCCAGAATAACCCGGACCAACCCGCGTTCGATCTCATCGGAGAACAACGAGACCGGCAGCACCGCGATGCCGGCGCCGCTGATCACCGCCTCGCGCACGGCTTCGGAATTATCGGCGCGGAAACGGCCGCCGACATTGACCTGCACCGGCCCACCGCTGCTGTCGAAGTGCCAGCGGTGGCCGGTCGCCAGCCGCGTGTAGATCAGGCAGTCGTGGCGCGCGAGGTCAGCTGGCGTGGCGGGAATGCCGCGTGCCTCCAAGTAGGAGGTAGCCACCACCGTCACCCGTCGCGTCGTGCCGATCGGTCTGGCAATCAGCGACGGGTCCGCCAGATCGCCCACGCGGATCGCGAGGTCCGGACCCTCCCCCACCAGGTCGACGAAGGCGTCGGTCATCACCAGCTCGACAGTGACCTCCGGGTGCCGGGCGAGGAATGCCGGCATGCGCGGCGCCACATGCAGGCGGCCGAACGCTACCGGCGTGCCCAGCCGCAGCAATCCGCTCGGCTCACTGCGCCGGCGCCCAACGCTGCTCTCTGCTTCGGCCACCGCCTGCAGCGCGTCACGTACCTGTTTATAGAACTGCCGCCCATCGTCGGTCAGCGTCAGGGCACGGCTGGACCGGTTCAGCAACCGTACCCGGAGATGCGCCTCAAGCGTGGCGATCGTGCGGCTGATCGTCGGCTGCGAGGTACTGTTCTCCCGCGCCACCGCGGTAAAACCGCCGGTCTCCACCACCCGCGCGAACAACCGCATGCCGGATAACAGGTCCATGGCGCCCCCATGAATACGCTCAGCGTATCGCTGCTATCCGCATCCTAGGTGTTTGGTGCCGCCGATGCATAGACGATACTCTGGGCTATGTCGGCGGGGCATCGGTGTCCACCAACCCGCGCGGCTATGATGCTTGCGGTTGCCGTGCCGGTCATGCCGGCCTCGATCGAGAGTGTACCTGAGAGGAAGGCAGTATGATCCGCTTCTATTTCCATCCCACGCCGAACCCGGCAAAGGTCGCATTGCTGCTCGAGGAAGCCGGTATCGGTTATGAAACAATCCCGGTCGATACCAGCAAGGGCGAGCAACACACACGGGACTTCCGTGCGATCAATCCGAACGGCAAGGTGCCGGCGATCGTGGACACCGATGGCCCTGGCGGCAAGCCGGCCCGCGTCTTCGATTTGGCTGCGATCCTGCTCGATCTCGCCGAGAAGACGGGCAAGTTCCTGGCCAAGCCGGAAGACCGTCCCGAATTGCTGTCCTGGCTGTTATTCATCGCCTCCGGGTTGGGGCCGTTCTCCGGCCAGGCGGTCCATTTCCAGTTCGCCGCGCCGGAAGGTCTTGGCTACGCGGTGAACCGCTACCGTCGGGAGGCCGAGCGGCACTACCAAGTGCTGGACGACCACCTCGCCGGCCGCGACTTCATTGTCGGCAACAGCTACACGATCGCCGACATGTCGGCCTGGGGATGGCTGGACCGCGCCGCGCGCGTGATGAAGGGCGAAGCCGATCCACTGGCCGCCTATCCCAACCTGAAGCGGCTGTTTCAGACGGTTGATGCGCGGCCGGCGGTTGCCCGGGCGCGCGCCGTCTGGCAAGGACCACGATTTCAAGAAAACCGCCGACGAGGAGAGCAGACGCGCCTTGTTCCCGTCGAACTATCCGCCGGCGGCGTGACAGGCATGAGCGAAAGGCCGCCGGTGTGAAGGCGTGTGGTACGAAGGCCGCTTGTGCCAGGGCGTCCTGGGCGAAGGGAGTTTGCGGTGACCCGACTTTCCGATCTGCCGCCGGTCCAGGCCAAACGCCTGGCCGAGGTCGAATGCCCGAAGTTCGAAACCACGCCCTTCGTAGCGGGCCCGCCGCTGGCGCAGCGCAAGTTCGCGATCGTCTCCTCCGCCGGGTTGTTCCGGCGCGGCACGGAGCCGTTTCGCGGCCGCGATCTCGACTATCGGGTAGGACCCGGCTCTATCGCACCGCAAGATCTGCTGACCAGCCACATCTCGGTGAATTTCGACCGCACCGGGCTGCAAGAGGATTGGAACGTCGCATTCCCGCTGGACCGGATGCGGGAACTGGCAGCAGAGGGCGTGATCGGCTCGCTGGCCGACACCCATTACTCCTTCATGGGCGCAGCCGATCCGCTTGGGATGGCGCCGCACGCGCGTGAGCTCGCCGGTCGCCTGAAGCAGGAAGAGGTGGATTCGTGCTGCTGACCCCTGTCTGACCCGTCTGCACGCGCGCCGTGAGCGCGCTAGGACACTATCTCGAAGAGGAAGGTCTGGCGACGGTTTCGATCAGCCTGATCCGGCCGCAGACCGAGAAGACAAGGCCGCCGCGCGCGCTGTGGGTGCCGTTCGAGCTGGGGCGGCCACTCGGCCCGCCGAGCGATCCGGCGTTCCAGCGGCGCGTGGTTCTTGCTGACCGCCCTGCGATTACTGGAGCGGGCGGACGGTCCGGTGCTGTTGGAGGATTTCCCTGACGACGATCCGCGCCGGCTGTCCGATCCCAACTGGCGGCCGCCATCGGATACCGGCCGGCACCGGCGCGGCCGACGGCGACATTTACTCGCGCCTCTGGTTTGGAGGCGGAGGTGCCGGCGTTGCGTGGCGCCCATCAACGTTGGATAGGAGCAGGACCGGCGGACCACGGTCGGCGTCAGCGGATTGAGAGATCGCGGAGGCGGCCCATTACGTTGCCGAATGGCTGCGCGGGAATAGTCCGGACAGCCCGCGTGCAGGCTTCTCTGCCCCGTTGCTGCTACGCTTCGCCATCGACGATCTCAAGGTGGACCCCTGGAAGCGGCTGCCGCGGGCCCAACCAAATCATCGAGCAAGCAATTGGGGAACTGGCTCGTGGAACGAGACGGCGACAGGCGCCGCCATTCACGCCTTGCGCGCCGCTCCTTTGCACATTGAGGATCCGCGCCTCAGGCTGATCGCAGAGAATTTCTCATCGTTCCCGGTGCTCGGGTCCGCGCCTCCGAGTGAGAACACCGCACCAAGGACGGAGATTGACCCGTCGGCAACATACAAGAATGAAGGTCTGCTCGTCGCTGTCGGGCACTACGAAGTAGCCGTTCCAAACCCGGCCGTATCTGCTCGCAGCGAATGTCCGATCTTGGCGTGCCGTAGATCGGAAGCAGACTGGAAGAAATCCACGCGAACCGGTCATTGGACAGGGCCGTTGGTATTACTCCCCCTCCCCTTGTGGGAGGGGGTTTGGGGGAGGGGTGTCGCCAGCACGATTTGGACGATCCGCGAACTCTAAGTTGCCCACCCGACCTGCGTATAACGCAACGCATGCCATCCTCCCTGGAACACGCCTCCCCCGAATCACCCGCGCGACGCGGCAGCGCCGGTGAGGTGCTGCGTGTGACGCTCGGCCTCGGCCTGACATCGTTCGGCGGCCCCATCGCGCATCTCGGTTATTTCGAACGCGCCTATGTGCGCGAGCGCGGCTGGCTGTCCGCCGAGGACTACGCCGGGCTGGTCGCGCTGTGCCAGATGCTGCCCGGGCCGGCGAGCAGCCAGACCGGATTCCTGGTCGGGCTGCGACGCGCCGGGCTGCCCGGCGCGCTGGCCGCCTGGATCGGTTTCACCCTGCCGTCCGCGCTCGTGATGTTCGGCTTCGCCATCGCGGCGCCGCGCATGCAGGGACCGCTGCTGACCGCCGTGCTGCATGGGCTGAAACTCGTGGCTGTCGCGGTGGTGGCGCAGGCGGTGTGGAGCATGGCGCAACGGCTGTGCCCCGACCGGACCCGCGTGGCGCTGGCGATGATTGCCGCGGTGCTGCTGCTGGTGGCCGGGGGGCGGGGATGCAGGTGCTGGCTCTGGCGATCGGGGCGGCGGGGGGCGCGGTGCTGTGTCGCGGGATCGCCGCGGCGCCGGAATTGCCGGCGATGCCGGTCGGTTTGCGCGCCGGGCTGGTGGCGCTGGCGGTGTTCGTGGCGCTGCTGGTGGCGCTGCCGATCGCCGGGACGGCGGCGCCGCACTCGCTGCTGGCGATGGCGGGGATTTTCTACAAGGCGGGCGCGCTGGTGTTCGGCGGCGGCCACGTGGTGCTGCCGCTGCTGCGCGACGCGCTGGTGCCGACGGGGTGGTTGTCGGACAACGCGTTCCTGGCGGGGTACGGCGTGGCGCAGGCGGTGCCGGGGCCGTTGTTCACGTTCTCGGCGTATCTGGGGGCGGTGGTGGCGCCGGCGGGCGTCGGCACTGCTGTGGTCGGCGGTGGCGCTGGTGTTCATGTTTTTGCCGGGGCTGCTGCTGGCGCTGGCCGGGCTGCCGTTATGGGCCTGGCTGTCGCGGCATCCTGCGGCACGTGGCGCGCTGGCTGGGGTGAATGCCGCGGTGGTGGGGGTGCTGGGGGCGGCGCTGTACGACCCGATCTGGGTCAGCGCGGTGGCCGGCGGGCGGGATGTGGCGATCGCCGCGGTGGGGTTCGTGCTGCTGGAGCGGTGGCGGGTGGCGCCGGTCTGGGCGGTGGGATTTTGCGTGGCGGCGGCCGTGGGTGGCGCCTTGTTTTCCTGAACGCGCGCGCTCGGCGGAAGCCCGGAGACGTTCCAGGTCATGGAACGACCTGCAGCAGATCACTGCGGGCGGACGGGCGAATGGTCCGCCGATGCTGACCGGCGACCCAGGCCGATTTGGGCATGACCGTTGGTTGTCAACCTGCGGCATTTCAGCATGGCCTGGCTCGATCCGAGGCTGAACGGACCGCCGTCGCAGCGCGCATCGGCAGTAATCCGGTTTCTTGACCCGGCACGCGGTGGGGTGCTAACCCTCACCTGCAATTGCGATGCGTTCGCAAATCCCAGCGCGACCCGTCCGGAGAACCCGCATGAACCACGGCCGTCCCTTGTCCCACACCCGTCGCGCCGCCATCGTCGGCGGGCTTGCGGCGGTCACCTTGACGATTGGGGGCCTGCCCACAGCCCCAGGCGTCGCGCGGGCGGCGGACGCGGTCACGCTGACACTCTATAGCGCGCAGCACCATCAGATGGTTGACCTGCTGATCCAGTCCTTCACCCAGCAGACCGGCATCAAGGTCCGCGTGCATTCGGGCGAGGCGCCGGAGATCGCCAACCAGATCGCGCAGGAAGGCGCGCAATCACCGGCCGACGTGTATTTCACCGAGAATTCGCCCGAACTGACGCTGCTCGACGAGAAGGGCCTGCTCGCCAGGATCGCGCCGACGACCCTGGCGCAGGTGCCGGCGCGCTACAGTGCAGCCGACGGGTCCTGGGTCGGCGTGCTGGCGCGTGAGAACGTGCTGGCGTTCAACCCGTCGATGATCAAGGAAAGCCAGTTGCCGGCCTCGCTGCTCGACCTCGCCAAGCCGGAGTGGAAGGGCAAGATTGCGATCGCGCCGAGCGACGCGGATTTTTTGCCGCTGGTCGATGCGGTCGTGGTGCTCAAGAGCAGCGCGGTGGCGCTGGACTGGCTGAAGGGGCTGAAACAGAACGCGCAGGTGTTCGACGACGATGAGGGTGTCGTGGCGGCGGTCGATCGCGGCAGCGTCGCCACCGGCATCATCAACAACTACTATTGGGCTCGGCTGCGCACCGAACAGGGCGCCGACAAAATGCACAGCCAGATCCATCATTTCGCCAACCGCGAATCGGCGCCCTGGTGAACGTCTCGGGCGCGGCGGTGCTGAAGTCGTCGAAATACCCGGCGGCGGCGCAGCAATTCGTCGCGTTTCTGGTGAGCAAGCCGGTGCAGCAGATGCTGGGCAAAAGCGACGTCGATTTCGAGTATCCGCTGGCCGCCGGTGTGGCGCCCAATCCGCTGCTGAAGCCGTTCGATCAGCTTCAGCCGCCGGAGATCAGCATGTCGCAGCTCGGCGACGACCAGCAGGCGGCGCGGCTGCTGCGGCAGGCGGGCCTGATCTGATGGCCGATGCGATCGCCGTGTCGCGCGGCGGTCGCGCCGCTGTGGCCGGATCACGCCGCCCACCGGCGGCCCTGGTCGCTGCATCCGCCGTCGGCGCGCTGCTGGTGCTGCTGCCGCTGGCCTACACGGTGCTCCAGGCCACCCGGGTCGATGCCGAGGAAGCGGTCGAGTTGCTGTTGCGCCCGCTGGTCGGCGAGCTGCTGGCCAACACGATCGGGCTTGTGCTGGCGACCACTGTCGCGGCGGCGATCCTCGGCACCGGCGTGCGCCTGGCTGATGGAGCGCACGCTGGTGCCGGGCCGGCAGGTCTGGGCGGTACTGGTGGCGGTGCCGCTGGCCATCCCGCCGTTCATCAGCAGCTATGCCTGGGTGTCGCTCAGTCCTGATCTCCAGGATTTCGCCGGCGCCTGGCTGGTGGTGACGTGCTCCTATTATCCGCTGGTCTATCTGCCGGTGGCGGCAGCGCTGCGCGGCATGGACCCGACGCTGGAGGAGACCGGCCGGTCGCTTGGACAGGGGCACCTGGGGTGTTTCGTCCGTATCGTGCTGCCACAGCTTCGCCCGGCTCTGCTTGGCGGCATGCTGCTCGTTGCGCTGAACGTGCTGGTCGAGTTCGGCGCCTTCACGCTGCTGCGGTTTCGCACCTTCACCACCGAGCTGTACGCCGAATATCGCACCGGCTTCAACGGGCCGGGCGCCTCGCTGCTGGCTGTCGTGCTGCTGGCGCTCTGCCTGCTCTGCCTGTTCGCCGAGCTGCGCGTACGCGGCACGGCGCAATATGCCCGCATCGGGCGGGGCGCCCGGCGTCGCACGGCGCCGCACGCGCTCGGCTGGATCGTCATCCCCGTCCTGGCCGGGCTGACGGCCCTGGTCGTGGTGACGCTGGGCGTGCCTCTGGGGATGATCGCCTATTGGCTGACGCAGCACGGCGCGGCAGCCATTTCGCCTGCCGAGGCGTCCATCACGCTGTTGGTCGATGCCACGGCCGCATCCCTGAGCCTGGGCCTGGCCGGCGCCGCGGCCACTGTGGTGCTGGCACTGCCGCTCGGCTTTCTGGCGACACGCTATCAGGGCCGGCTGGTCACGCTGCTGGAACGCACCGCCTATCTGGCGCAGGGCGTGCCGGGCATCGTGGTGGCCCTGGCGCTGATTTCGCTGACCATCCGCTCGCTGCATCCGCTGTACCAGAGCGCGGCGTTGCTGATCGCGGCTTATGCCATCGTGTTCTTGCCGCTTGCCCTGGTCAGCGTGCGTGCAGCGCTGATGCAGGTGCAGCCGACACTGGAGGAAGCCGGGCGATCATTGGGCCTCGGCTGGGCTGCGGTGGCCTGGCGTGTCGTGCTTCCGCTGGCCGGCCCCGGATTGGGGGCCGCCGCCGCGCTGGTGTTCGTCGCGGTGATAACCGAGCTGACCGCGACCCTGCTCCTGGCCCCGATCGGCACGCAGACGCTGGCAACGCAGGTCTGGGCCGACACCTCGACGCTCGCCTTTGCCGCGGCGGCGCCCTACGCCGCGCTGATGGCCGCACTGTCGCTCCTGTCCACCTGGCTGTTGGCGCGTCGGTTCGCGACGATGCGGTTTCTCGCCGGCTGAACCGGATGGCAGATTTGCGCATTGCCGGGCTGGCGAAGGCGTTCGGCACCGAGACGGTGCTGCAGGACGTCAGCCTGGATATCGGCTCCGGCCGGCTGGTGGCAATCCTGGGCGCCTCGGGCAGCGGCAAGACCACGCTGCTGCGGCTGATATGCGGGTTCGAGCGCGCCGATGCCGGGATTATCGAGGTTGACGGCCAGCGCATCGCCGGTACCGGCCTGCATGTGCCGGCGGAGCGACGGCAGATCGGCTATGTCGCGCAGGAGGGTGCGCTGTTTCCGCATCTGTCGGTTGCCGACAACATCGTCTTCGGCCTGCCGCGGCGGTCGCGCCGTGCGCGGCACCGGGTCAGCGAGTTGCTGGACCTGGTGGGGCTTTCGGCAGCATTCGCCGACCGGGCGCCACAGGCCCTGTCGGGGGGTGAGCAGCAGCGCGTCGCGCTCGCACGGGCCCTGGCGCCGGCCCCGAAGCTCGTGCTGCTGGATGAACCGTTCTCCGCGCTGGACGCTGCGTCGCGTGCTGAAACCCGCGGCGTCGTGGCGGAGGCGCTGGTCGCGACCGGCGCCACCGCGCTGCTGGTGACACACGACCAGGCGGAGGCGCTGTCGATGGGACATGAGGTTGCCGTGCTGCGCCAAGGCAGGCTGGCGCAGGTCGCCGACCCGATGACGCTGTATCGTCAGCCGCGGGACGCCATGCTGGCCGGCTTCGTCGGCGAGGCGGTGGTGCTGCAAGGCGTGGCGAAGTCGGGGCGCGTGCGCTGCGTGTTGGGGGAGCTTCCGCTCAGGGGTGCAACGCCCGACGGATGTGTCAACGTGCTCGTGCGCCCCGAACAGATACGTCTCAACTCCGACCCGAGCGCGGACGAAGTGCGGGCCCGCGTGCGCCGGATCACGTTCTATGGTCACGACGCCAGGGTGGATCTTCAGCTTCTCGGGCGCGGCGCGGCGCCATCGCTTTTCGCCCGTGTCCCAGGGCACCGGATTCCCGCCCCAGGTATCGAGGTCGGGGTATCGGTGGAGGGTGAGGTCATTGCGTTTCGGGCTGAGCAGACTGACGCTTGCGCTCAGGCAGACGAGCATGTCGGGCGACGCCAGGTCCCGGTTTTTGGAGACGGTCCCCTCTCATGATCCTGGACCGGCGTGAACTCAGTCCCTTCACCCCCGCATCGGTTCCAGGTTCCATCCATGCCAGGCCAGAGCGACTGACTGTTCACCGCGCCCGCGCGATCCGCTCCACCGAGCGCAACCAGTCGTCCTTCTCGCGATCGTCCGGCTCGACCAGCAGATGCTGCACGCCGGCGATCGCGTAAGCGGCAAACCGCTCCTTCGCCTCGCCCTCATCTTTGCCGTTCCACCTGCAACGGACGGAGATAACAAACCCCGGCTCGGGATGTGCGGCACGCAGCCGCGCCACGATCGGCCCCGCCTGCTCCGGCGTCACCCGGCTGCCATGCCACCCCTCGTGCCGAGCCGCGCGCGCCAGCGCCGGCTCGGACGACCCGCCGATCCACACCGGGATCGGGGCGCAGGGCCGCGGCTGCATCCGCATATCGGTGATCTCGGCGGTGATCCAGCGCGGCGGAAACGTCACCGGATCATCGGTCCACACGGCGCGCATCATCGCCAGCCCTTCATCCATGCGCCGCCCACGCTCCCGGAACGGCACGCCGAGCGCGGCGAACTCCGCTTCCATCCACCCCACGCCGGCGCCCAAAATCAGCCGCCCGCGCGACAGGTTCTGCAGCGTCGCAAGTTCCTTCGCCAGCGGCAGCGGGTGCCGCATCGGCAGCACCAGCACCGACGTGCCCAGCCGCACCCGCTGCGTAAATGCTGCCGCCCAGGTCAGCGTCAGCACCGGATCATAGAACAAAGCCGAGGGCGGATAGCTCGCGCCGCGCGGCACGATGATGTGCTCGCTTACCCAGACATCATCGAAGCCGAGTTGCTCGGCCTGCACCGCGGCCTCGCGGATCGACTCCGGCCCGGCCTTGCGGCCGACATGCGGCAAATGAACCCCGAACTGCATATCGCCCCCTTATCCGGAAATCTCGACCTCGGCCTCGATCTCCACCGGTATGTCCAGCGGCAGCGCCGCCATGCCCACCGCCGAGCGGGTGTGGCCGCCGCGCTCCGGCCCGTACAGCTCCATGATCAGCTCGCTGAACCCGTTGATGACGGCGGAGGTCTGGTTGAACCCCGGCGCCACGTTCACCATCCCGAACACCCGCAACCATGCGGTCACACGGTCAAGATCGCCCAACGCCCGTTTCAGATCCCCCAGGATCGACAACCCGACCAGCTTCGCCGCGTGATACCCCTGCTCAACGGTCAGCTCGGCCCCGAGTTTGCCCAGCGGACCGGCAACCGACCCATCCGCGTTCTGCGGCGCATGGCCGGCAATGTACGCGTGGTTGCCGCGCACAACCACCTGCCTGAACGGCAGCACCAGCCCCGGCGGCGCCTTGAACGGCTCCGGCAATTGCAGTCCCAGGCTCGCGAGTTTCGCTTCTATCTCAGCCATGACTCCCCTCCGTTCATCGCTTCGCCAGCCTGCGCTCGTACCACTGCGCCAGCATCGTGCTCGGGAACAGCAGGCCGAAATAGATCAGCGCCACCACTGTGTACACCTCCAGCGGCTTATAGGTGGTCTCGGTGATGATGGTGCCCTGGTACAGCAGGTCCGGCACCGCGATGGTCGATACCAGCGACGTGTTCTTCAACTGCGTGATCGACTGGTTGACGAACGGCGGCACCATGCGCCGGACCGCCTGCGGCAGGATGACCAGCCGCATCAGTTTCCAGCCGTGCAGCCCCAGCGCCCGCGCCGCGTCCCACTGTCCCGCCTCGATCGAGATGATGCCGCCGCGGAAAATCTCCGCGTAGAACACGCCGGTATATAACGAAAGCACCGCCACCGCCGCCTCGGTCGCCGGGATCTGGATGTGCAGCAGCACTGGCAGCGCGTAGTAGAACCAGACGATCTGCACCAGCAGCGGGGTGCAGCGGAACGCCTCGGTCAAGGCGATCAGCGGCGCATTCACCAGCTTCGAGCGGCTGAGCCGCCCCAGCCCGATCAGCAAGCCGATCACCAGCCCCAGAAAGATCGTGGCGGCGGTGAAGGCAAGCGTGACCAGCGTGCCCCACACCAGCAGCGGGATGTACTGCTGCAGGAAATAGAAGCTCCACTGGTACGCCATGCCCGTATCGCGTCTAGAACGTCAGCGTGGATGGGATCTGCTCGCGCGTCACGCCCATCTTCTCCAGCCCGCCGATCAGCCATTCGCGGAACTGCCCGATGCCGCGGTTGAAATCGAGCCAGGCGTTCAGCACGTCCGCAAAGCGCGTGTCCGTTTCCTGCTGGATGCCGAAACAGCTCGGCAGCGCGACCAGCGGGTCGGTCAGCAGATGATAGGGGCCGAGCGACGCGTTCTTGCCGACCGCCGCCAGCCCAAGCAGCGCCGCCAGGATATCGACATCGACGCGGCCCGATTGCAGCGCCAGGATGCACTGGTCGCGCGCCGGGAACCCGATATGCTGGGCTTTCGGTGCGAAGCGTTTGGCGCAGGTCTCGTGCAACGAGCCGATATCGAAGCCGACCCGGATATCGGGCTTGTTAATGTCGTCCCAGGTCTTCGGGTTGAAGCCCTGTTTCGCCAGGCAGCCGAACGGATGGACGATCATCGGATGGGTGAAGCCGATCGACAGTGCCCGCTCCGGCGTCGGGTTCAGCGCGAACGCCAGATCGACCTTGTTGGTCTGCAAATCCAGCACCGAGGTGCCGTAGGTCGCCTCCACATATTCCAGCTTGGCGTTGAAGACTTTGGCGATGCTGGTCGCCATGTCGATGCAGGCGCCGCTCCAGGCGCCGGTGGTGATGTCCTTCTGAAAATACGGCAACTCGCCGGGCAGCGCGGCGATGCGCAGCGTCTTGGTGCGCTGGACGCGGTCGAATGTGCTTTCATTCGCCGGCTGCGCCTGGGCGCGGCGGATGAGCGCCACGGCCGGCAGCAATGCGGCGCCGGCGGCGATGCCGCGCCGGCTGATGCGGTTGGTCATGGGTTCGCGTCTCCCTGTTTGGTTCCCCGGACAACATGCGTGGCAGAAAAACGTAGGGCGGAAAAGCGCAGCGCATTCCGCCGTCTCGTTCGGCGGAATGCGCTACGCTTTTCCGCCCTACAAAGCGCCCCAGAACCGGCCGATTTTTCGGAACTGCCATGCCGCCGCCGCTCAGTCCGGCTGCGAGGCCTTGTGCGCCAGCAGCGCCATCAGCCGGCGGTCGCGCCATTCCTGCCGCACCGCCTGCATGTTGGCAGGCAGCTCGGCCCGCCGCGCCGCGTGCAGGCTCTCGACCAGCTTCGCATCCCACTCGCGCGGGGTCATCTGCTGCTGCATCTCGGCATACAGCCCGCCATAGCGCGCGCAGTAATCGGCCAGCCCGCCCGGCGCATTCAGGTCGATCGTCTCCAGCGGCCCCATGAACGACCAGCGCAGCCCCAGCCCGTGCTTGACGGTCGCGTCCAGATCGGCGGGTGAGATCACGCCGTCGGCGATCAGTCGGAACGCTTCGGCCAGCAGCGCGCCCTGCAGCCGGTTCAGCGCGAAGCCGGCCATTTCCTTGTTCACCGTCACCGGCGCCTGGCCGGCGCGAAGCATCAGCGCGCGCGTGCGGGCGACCGTTTCGGGAGCGGTCCAGGGGGCCGGACACAGTTCGACCAGCGGAACCAGGTATGGCGGGTTGACCGGATGCGCGACCAGGCAGCGGGCGCGGCCGGCCAGCCGCTTGGTGAAATTGCTGGCGGGAATGCCGGAGGTCGAGCTGGCGAGCACCGCGTCCGGCCGCGCTGCCTTGTCCAGCACGGCGAACAGCGCCTTCTTGTCGGCCAGCTTCTCCGGGCCGTTCTCCTGCACGTGTTCGGCGTCGCGCACCGCGTCTTCCAGCGTCGCCGCCGGATGGATGCGGGCCAGCACCGCGGCAGGTTGATCGGCCAGCAGCCCGGCCTCGTGCAGTTCCGGCAGGCGTTCGCGGATGAAGCCGAGCGCGGCATCGACCGCCGGTACGGCCGGGTCCCAGATCGCCACATCGAAACCGGCGCGGGCGAATACGATCGTCCATGCCCGCCCGATCAGCCCGGCGCCGATCACTGCAACCTGTGTCATGGTTCCCTCCTCCGCTGTTTGCCGAGGGTTGCAGCGTTAATTTTTCATTGACAAGCCGGGGTCGCGGGTACAGATTTCCGTACGTCCGGAGAAAAGCGGCGATGAGCAACGTTTCGTATACCGATCTGCGTCAGAACCTCGCCCACTACCTCGATCAAGTGGTGGACAGCCGCGTGCCTGTCGTGGTGACACGGCAGGGTGGAAAGGGCAACGTCGTGATGATCTCCGAGACGGAATTCGACGGCTGGCAGGAAACCGTGCACCTGCTCCGCAGTCCGGCGAATGCGCGCCACCTGCTGCGCTCCATCCGCTCCGCCGATGCCGGTGACGCCCATGAGCACGATCTGGTCGATCCGAAAGTCCCGTCCGAAGCGTGAAGGTTCTGTTTACCGAGGACGGGTGGGACGACTACCGACACTGGACAGATCACGATCCCCGCACACTGGCACGCCTTAATCTGCTGATCGAGGATGTCCGTCGCAATCGGTTCAGCGGCCTGGGAAAACCCGAACCGCTGAAGGGCGATCTGACCGGGTGGTGGTCGCGGCGCATCACCAATGAGCACCGGCTGGTATACCGCATTGCCGGAAAGCCGGTCGCGGACCAGCGCATCGAGATCGCCGCCTGCCGTTACCACTACGAGGACTGATCCGCCGGGTTCTTGCGCCGCTGACCCACCCGTTCCACCGTGGTGCGAACGCAATGGAGGCGTGGATGACCAAAGTGGCGGTGCTGGACGATTGGCAAGGTGTCGCCCGCGACTTCGCCGACTGGTCGAAGCTGCAGGCGCGGGCGGAGGTCGTGTTCTTCGGGCAGGCGTTCGCCGATGAAGACGATGCCGCCGCCAAACTGGCGGATTTCGAGATCGTCCTGTCGATGCGCGAGCGCACGCCGTTGCCGGCGTCTCTGATCAACCGATTGCCGAAGCTGCGGATGCTGGGAATGACCGGCGCACGCAACGCATCGCTGGACACCGCCGCCTGCACCGCGCGCGGCATCGTCGTGTGCAACACGGTCGGCGGCGGCAGCGAGGCGGCGACCGCCGAACTGGCGCTGGGCCTGCTGATCTCGGCCGCCCGCGCCATCCCGGCCGGCGATTCCGCGATCCGCGCCGGGCGGTTTCAGGATGGCGTGCCGGTCGGTATGGCGCTGGCCGGCAAGACGCTGGGCGTGATCGGGCTGGGGCGGCTGGGGTCTCACATGGCGCGATATGGGCGCGCACTGAACATGAGTGTGCTGGCCTGGAGCCAGAACCTGACCGCCGAGCGCGCGCAGGCGGCCGGGGCGGAGCTGGTGTCCAAACAAGACCTGCTGTCGCGGTCCGATGCGGTCAGCATCCACGTGGTGCTGTCGCCGCGCTCGCGCGGGCTGATCGGCGCGGCGGATCTGGCGCGGATGAAACCAGGTGCGATATTGGTGAACACCTCGCGCGGCCCGATCGTGGATGAGGCGGCGCTGATCGAGGCGGTGCAAGCGGGGCGCATCATCGCCGCGCTGGATGTGTACGACCGCGAGCCTCTGCCGGCCGGGCATCCGTTGCGGCGGGCGGGGAACACAGTGCTGACGCCGCACCTGGGGTATGGCGTGCGGGAGACCTGGGAGAGCTTCTATCCGCAGAGCGTGGAGAACGCGCTGGCATTTTTGGATGGGAAGCCGGTAAGGGTGGTGAATCCTGAAGTGGTGAAGCGATAGCATTGAACATCGGAGACGTTCCGGGAGTCGCGTTCGAAACTTCTGTCTCCTAGCCCGCATTATTCACCGTGCCGAAGCCCGGCCAGGACGTTCCGGGATAGGATCTACCCTCGGTTGCAGCGGCCATACGCCGTCGCTGCCGTGTTGGCAGTTGGATCAGGCGGTGAGGGCGGCTCGGGGTTGCGGGAGGAAGGGCGGAGGTCAGGGCACGCTGCCCCGGCGATCAGCTGATCAGCCGCGCCATCCGGCCAAGTGCCAGCCCGAAGATCGCCTGATCCGGCGTACTGGTCGGGAAGTGCAGCCTGATCTTTGATTTGAGCTCGACCACGCGGGTGGCGAGCTTGATCAGTCGCAGGCGCATGGTGTCGAACTGCGCCACCCGCCACGACGAACGCCGCGGCATCAACGACCGCAGGCTCCACAGCAGCCAGTAAGCGCCGGCATGAAGGAACAGACGGAACTGGTTCGCGGCGGCCTTGCTGCACGAGGTTCGGTCGGCGGGGAGATGGCGCTTCCAGGCCTTGATGTGGTTCTCCGCCCGCCCGCGCTGACAATAGCAGTTCTGGTAGATGCTGCGGGCCGAACCGCGGCCCAGGCTGGTGACCACGAAGCGGGTATCCACGCCGTCCGGCCCGGCTTCCACCCGGGCAATGATCCGCTCCACCCGCGCCCAGCTCGCGGCGCCATCATGGAATTCGGCGAACCGGCGCCACTTCTCGCCGCCACCGGCGACGGCAAAGCGTGCCGTCGTGCTGGCTTCCAACTTCTCGATATGGCGGCGCAGCGTGCTGGTGCTGGCCACCCCCCAGCACGTAGGCGACGCGGTTGGCCCGGCACCAGCTCAGAACCTCCGGACAGCAATAGTGGCTGTCGGCGCGCAGCAGGACCGCGACCCGCGGCCAGTTCGCCCGGATTGCCCGCACCAGCCGACGCAGCAGCGCGCGAATCGCGTTGCCATCCGGCCGCCCCGCCGGGCGCAGCAGCGCGGTAACAAAGCGGCCCTCGCCGTCGAACACCACGACCGGTTGAAAGCCGTACTCATCATAATGCGCATTGAACAGCCGCAACTGCTGGCCGCCATTAACCGCGTCAAACGTGTCGTCGATATCGAGCACAATCCGGACCCGGCACCTGACGGAACGAACTACAGTAGAGGTCCACCATGGCACGGCCCATGCGCAGCAGGCCCGGTACGTCCGCCAGGTTCTCCAGCCGCGAGATGGTGGATTGCGAACACAGATCGTGCTGCGGCGGCAGCCGGTCCATCGCCAGTTTCAGCACCGGGTCGCTGCGCAGCGCGGTAGCGTCGTTGCCGTCTTCATAGTCGGCCTCGATCATCGAAGAACCCGTGTTTAGGTTGCGTTTGATCAGCAAAATACTCAGCCAAGGTTGTAAGACGCTGCTCACCGTCCTCCGAGAATTTTGATTCACCTTGAGATCGGCATCGAGTCGTTCCCTATCGAAATATCTTGACAGGCAAAATTCGTCATGGAACCATACTCTGGCTCTCGAGAGTTACGTCAAAATCGGAGAGGAAACAATGCACAAACGCATTTGGACTATCATGGTTACTTTCGGGTTAATCGTGTTCGCCTCGCAACCGGCGAGCAGTACAACCATTCTGCCACCAAACTCCTTTGTTGCCGGCGAGTCCATTGCCGACTGGACAGCCGCCTGGTGGACATGGGCGCTGCAGGCACCCTTCGCACAGAACCCGCTCACCGATACCACTGGGGCTTTCGCGAACGTGAACAACACTGGCCCTGTGTTTTTCATCGCTGGCACGACTGGCAACACCGGACCGGTCAGCCGAAGTTTTCAGGTGCCGGGTGGCTCCCCTTGATCAACTTTTTTGATACCGAGCCAGCCGAAATAGATCCACCCACCGCCGCGCTCGCCGATCGCCAAAACGCCGCCAATAGCCTCGTTGCGGGATGGCTGAATGCCGTAAACCCGGCCAGCCTGTTCGCGTCGATTGACGGGATACCGGTGGCCAACCCAAGCTCTTATCTCGAAGTCACAGGGTTGTTTTCCGCGGGACCTGTACAAGCCGGCAGCTTGATTGCTTCCCTGGGTGTGCCGGTTGGCGCTGACCTTTTCCCGACGAAATCGGCCGGTTATTGGCTGATGATTGAGGACCTCGCTCCGGGCCTGCACACGTTGAATTTTGGCGGCAGCAGTGATGCTTTCACTCCGGCTACGAACTGCTGCACCAACGGTGAGATCCCGGCTTTCTCCGTCGACGTTACTGACGTTATTTCTGTGAGGGCGTCGGAGCCAGCTTCTGCGTTCCTGCTGTTGCCTGGGTTTATTGGCCTGCTCGCGCTTACTCTCCTCGGCAGAAGGAAAACACGTTGCTGACATGTGCATCCAGTGCACTGGATGCCCTCACCCGGATCGCTTTGCATCCACCTCTCGCGCGAAGCGCGGTAGAGGTGGTCCAAGGCGGTAGCCGATCGACGGGTTTCGCTACTCGGGTCGGCTGTTAACGACAAAGTGGACTAGCTAGGCACGTCGCTCAGTTCCATCAGAATGGCTGGGCTAACAACGATGTTGCCGTCGCTGCCGGAAATAGCCGATCGATCAACCGCCCCGACACGGAGTCCGGGTTCGGAGGAGAGCGGACAAGAGAGCTTGTGTCAGCGACGACGAGCAGGGCGGTTGACCATACGAGCCTCTCTCCGCTCGCGCCTCCAGGCAGCAAGTTCCACCTCGATCTCGTCGCGCGTGAGGCCCGCCTCGGCGGCAGCACGTTGAATATTGGCGATCGCCGCGCGAAGTGCAGCGCGCCGCTCGGTTTCCGGCGCACCCATCAGACGCACGGCCTCGGCAAGATCGTCCGGAGCCGCATTGCCCGCGAGAGCCAGGCTCACCAGCGCGCCGAGCCGGGCCTGTTCGCCGGGTTCCCGCAGATGCTCGGCCGCCGCGTGCGTCACCGGAAGCGTGATGTCGATCGTGTCCATCTGCCAACGGTCCTTATCTGTGTTCATTTGTGTATCTGCGGTTGATATTACCTGCGGTGCCTCATGCGCCCTGCCCTGCGGGTTTCAGGGCACACCAAACAAGCAAGTCAGGAATTTCGACCACAGATGCACGCTGATGCAGACAGATGCATCCGGCGCCTCTTTCGTCACAAAATGGGATCGAAGCCGCCGTTCCGCCCGCCCTCGTGTTGCCACCGCGTGCGCCCGGCCCTCCCTGGATCGCTTGACCCCGCCCCACCGCCCGCTATCCATCGCTCCAGACACCCGCACGAAAGGACCACCCCATGCACGCCTGGGCCGTCGTTGAGAATGGAGCCCCGCTCCAGGAAATCGAGCTCCCCACCCCGGAGCCGAAAGGCACCGAAATCCTGGTGCAGGTCACCCATTGCGGGGTCTGCCACTCCGACCTGCACATCTGGGAGGGTTATTACGACCTCGGCGGCGGGCAGAAGATGTCGCTGAAAGACCGCGGCGTGGTTCTGCCGCTGGCGATGGGCCATGAAGTCGTCGGCCGCGTCGCCAAACTGGGACCGGACGCAACCGGCGTGAAGGTCGGCGACCTGCGCATCGTCTTCCCCTGGGTCGGCTGCGGCACCTGCGCCGCCTGCCGCGCGGAAGAGGACAACATGTGCCTCACGCCGCGCAGCATCGGCGTTTATCAGAACGGCGGCTACGGCACCCACGTGATCGCCCCGCATGCGCGCCACCTGGTGGATCCCGGCACGCTCGATCCCGCCGTTGCCGCCACCTATGCCTGCTCCGGCATCACGGTCTATTCCGCCATCCGCAAGCTGATGCCAATCGTTCCGGATGAACCGATCGTCGTGGTCGGCGCCGGCGGCCTCGGCATGAACGCGATCGCCGTGCTGCGCGCGCTGAAGCACCGCAACATCATCGTCGTCGATATCAGCGACGAAAAACGTCAGGCCGCGATGACCGCAGGTGCCACGAAGGTGGTCGATGGCAGCGGCCCGGACGTGCGCAAGCGCATCCTGGAAGCCGCCAACGGCCCGGTCCTCGGCGTGATCGACCTGGTCAACGGCACGCAGACCGCCCGCTTCGCCTTCGAGGCGCTGCGAAAGGGCGGCAAGCTGATCCAGGTCGGGCTGTTCGGCGGCGAACTCAGCCTGCCGCTGCCGCTGATGGCGATCCGCGCGCTGACCGTCCAGGGCAGCTATGTCGGCAACCCGAAGGAGCTGCGCGAGCTGGTGAAGCTGGCGCAGGACGGCGAACTATCGGCGCTTCCGGTTGCAACTGTTCCGCAATCCCAGGCCAATGATGCGCTGATGCGGCTGCGCGACGGCAAGGTGACCGGCCGGCTGGTGCTGCGCGCCGAGGCGGCGTAGCAGGGCAGCGCGACATCCGGCCGGCGTGCCCTCACCCGGCGCGCTGGCGCACGCCGACTCCCGCGCGCCGGACAGGTGAAATCACCGGTGCACGGCGTCGCC
Organism: uncultured Pseudomonadota bacterium; assembly: GCA_963764525.1. Classification (GTDB taxonomy): domain Bacteria; phylum Pseudomonadota; class Alphaproteobacteria; order Acetobacterales; family Acetobacteraceae; genus DATDIC01. Next base: position 110,236 of record CAVXTC010000006.1, read on the forward strand.
CAGCAGCGCGGCGAGGGTCGGCTCCATCGCCGCGGCCATCTTCTCCTGCGCCGCCGCATCGGGGTGCAGCGGCGCACCGGGCGGGTCCTGCTTCGGATCGAGGAACATGTCGCGATCCAATCGGCCATCCCGCATGAAGATCGGCGTCAGATCGAGAAAGCTCACGTCGGCCACCCGCCCCTGACCATATTTCGCGGCCAGCATCCGGTTGATCTCGCCGGTCGTTTCGGTGATCCAGGCGGAGCGCTCGCTGGGCAGCACGCCGAGCAGCAGGATTTTCGTGCGCGGCAGGCGCTCACGCAACCGCGCAATGATCGCATCGATCCCGGCGACGGTGTCGCCCGCCGACCAGTGCGGGCGCCCCATGTTGTTGGCGCCGATCAGCACCACCGCGACTTTCGGCGAAATGCCGGAGACCTCGCCGTTGTCGATACGCCACAGCAGGCTCGCCGTGGTGTCGCCGATAAACCCCAGATTGACCGCGTGCCGGTCGCCGTAGAAGCGCTGCCACACCGGCGCGAAATCCGCCCAGGGCGGCGGTCCCGGGCGCTCCCAGTCCTGGGTGATCGAATCGCCCAGGAAGATCAGATCGACCGTGCCGTGATGAAGTTCAGCGAGCTTCTCCTCATGCCGATGTCGCCACCACGGCAGATCCATCCGCGAGATCGGCACCGCCGCCAGCACGGTGCGGGCAACCGCCGGCTGCCCGACAGGCACGCCGAACAGCAGCACAAAAAGCAGCACGCGCAGGACAAATCGCATCGGCACTCTCATGATCGCCAGACTCGCATGATCGACAGACTCGAAGCTGAGCCACGGCTGGCATAGCATCACCGCATCCATGCCGGGAGGGGCTCATGCGCATCACCAGGATCGAAGACCTGCACTGCAACGCCGGCTGGCGCGATTTCTCGTTCCTCAAGATCAGCACCGATGAAGGGCTGGTCGGCTGGTCGGAATACATGGAATCCTACGGCTCGCAGGGCCTCTCGGAAGTCATCCGGCGACTTGCGGAGCGGCTGATCGGACAGGACCCGCGACCGGTCGAGCGGCACACGGCATTTCTGTACGGCGTCACGCGCGCCGCGCCCGGCGGGATCAACCAGCAGGCGATCGCGGCGCTGGAAAACGCGCTGGTCGATCTGAAGGCGAAAGCTCTCGGCATTCCGGTGTACGAACTGCTCGGCGGGCCGATCCGCGACCGGCTGCGGCTGTATTGGTCGCATTGCGGGTCGTACCAGGTGATGTATGGCGAGCGCTTCCACGAATGGGCAGCACGCAAGCCGATCCGTTCATTGAACGACGTGGTGGCGCAGGGTGCCGAAGTGGCGCGCCGCGGCTTCAAGGGCCTCAAGACCAACATCATGCGCTTCGATGGCGACGAACCGACGCTGCACATGCCCGGGTTCAACGCGCCGTTCGCCCCCGACCTGCCGGTGGACAGCGCGCTGGTGCAGGGCCTGGTCGAGCAGATGGCGGCATTCCGGCAAGGCGCCGGACCTGGCGTGGGCCTGCATCTCGATCTCAATTTCAACTTCCGCACCGAGGGCTATATCCGCATCGCCCAGGCGATGGAGCCGTTCGATCTCGCGTGGCTGGAGCTGGATTCCTATGATCCGGCGGCGCTGGCGATGATCCGCCAGTGCTCGCGGACCCGCATCGCCTCGTGCGAATCGCTGTTCGGCCGCCGGCAATACCGCCCGTTCTTCGAGCATCAGTCGGTCGATGTGGCGATCATCGATGTCCCCTGGAACGGCATCCTGGAATCGATGAAGATCGCCGCGATGGCCGACGCGTATGAAGTGAACGTCGCGCCGCATAACTTCAACGGCCATCTGGGATCGCTGATGGGCGCACATTTCTGCGCCGCCATCCCGAATTTCCGCGTGATGGAGATCGACATCGACGACGTGCCCTGGAAGGATTCCCTGATGACAGTCCCGCCGGTGATCGAGAACGGCGAATTGCTGATTCCCGGCGGCCCCGGTTGGGGCGCCGAAGTGAACGAGGACGTGGTGAAGGCGCACCCGCCATCGCGCCGAAGCTGGTCCTGATATGCCGTGAAACCAACCGGTACCGGGCAGATGCGGCACAATCACGGCGTCTGGTCATGATTCCGGGCAAGCCGCTTTCCGGCCTGGTTGTCCTCACGCTGGAACAGGCGGTCGCCGCGCCGTACGCCAGCTCCCGCCTCGCCGATGCCGGCGCCCGCGTGATCAAGATCGAGCGCCCGGAAGGCGATTTCGCCCGCGGCTACGACACAGCGGCCAACGGCCTGTCCAGCTATTTCGTCTGGCTCAACCGCGGCAAGCAAAGCCTGATCGCCGACATCAAGGACCCGGACGACGCCGCCCTGCTGCACCGGATCCTGGCGCGAACCGATGTGTTCATCCAGAACCTGGCACCCGGCGCCGCGCGCGCGTGCGGGGTTCGGCACCGATGATTTGCGTGCGCGCCATCAGCGGCTGATCACCGTCGATATCTCCGGCTACGGCGAGGCCGGCGACTACGCCTCGATGAAGGCGTACGACCTGCTGGTGCAGGCTGAATCCGGCCTCGCCATGATCACCGGCCATCCCGCCGGCCCCGGGCGTGTCGGCGTCTCCGCCTGCGACATCGCCTGCGGCATGGCCGCCCACGCCGGCATCCTGGAGGCGCTGATCGAACGCGGCATCACCGGACGCGGCAAGGGCCTGAAGGTCAGCCTGTTCGACGGCATGGCCGACTGGATGAACGTGCCGCTGCTGTTCTACGAGGGCACCGGCAAGGCGCCCGAACGCCTCGGCCTCGCGCACCCCTCGATCTGCCCGTATGGCGCGTTCCCGCTGGCCGATGGGTCACTGGTGCTGATCGCCATCCAGAACGAACGCGAATGGGCCGAGTTCTGCGCTCGCTTCATGCAAGAGCCGGACTTGCCGCGCCGTCCGGGGTTCGAGACGAACGTCGCCCGCGTCGCCAACCGGGCGGTGGTGGACGGCCACATCGCGGCCGTCTTTGCCCGGCTGTCCCGCACCGACGCCGCTGCCCGCCTGCGCGCCGCGAACACCGCCTTCGGCTTCGTCAACAGCGTGGCGGAGTTCGCCGGTCACCCGGCCCTGCGCCGCGCCGAGGTCGCAACCCCGAACGGCGCCGTCCGGCTCGCCGCCCCGCCGGTGCTGGTCGATGGCGAACCCCGTCCGCTCGGGCCGGTTCCCGCCATCGGCGAGCACTCGACGGCGATCCGGGCGGAATTCCCGGCCTGAGCCACCACAAAGCCGCCCAGTTGCCTGTGCCCCATCCGGCGCTTGTGCCCCAACCGGGTGCAGCGTATGCGTCCGCGTCTTTCGCGATGGGGTAACCGTATGACCGTGGCGGTCGCCGCGGCCGGCGAACGCCGGCGGGCGCCGGAGTTCAGCATGCTGCTGGCCGTGCTTGGCGTGGTGTATGGCGATATCGGCACCAGCCCGCTCTACGCGTTCAAGGCCAGCCTCGGGATTTTCAGCGAATATCGCGATCACCGACGTCGAGGTGCTCGGAATCCTGTCGCTGATCTTCTGGTCGCTGATCCTGATCGTCACGATCAAATACGTCACGCTGGTGATGCGCGCCGACAACCGCGGCGAAGGCGGCGTGCTCGCGCTGATGGCGCTGGCCCAGCGTGTCTGCGTCACGCCGCGCATGAAGGCGTTCGTCGCGCTGGTGGGAATTGCCGGAGCGTGCCTGTTCTTCGGCGATGGGTTCATCACCCCGGCCATCTCGGTGATGTCGGCGATCGAGGGGCTGGAGGTGTCGTCGCCGGAACTCAGGACGTATGTGCTGCCGATCAGCGCGGTGGTGATCGTCCTGCTGTTCGCCGTGCAGTATCGCGGCACCGGCAGCGTGGGTCGCCTGTTCGGCCCGGTCATGGCGGTCTGGTTCGTGGCGATCGCGCTGCTCGGGGTCGCCCAGATCCGGCTGCATCCGTACGTGCTGCTGGCGCTATCGCCGAGCTACGCGATCGAACTCTGCATCGTGTACAAGGCGCTGGCGTTCATCGTGCTGGGCGCGGTGGTGCTGTGCGTGACCGGGGCCGAGGCGCTGTACGCCGACATGGGCCATTTCGGCGCCCATCCGATCCGGGTGAGCTGGACGTTCTTCGTGCTGCCGTCGCTGGTGCTGAACTATTTCGGCCAGGGCGCGCTGATCATCACCGACCCCCGAGCACTGGACAACCCGTTCTTCCTGTCCGCCCCGCATTGGATCCGGCTGCCGCTGGTGGTGCTCGCCGCGATGGCGACCGTCATTGCCAGCCAGGCGGTGATCTCGGGCGCCTATTCGATGACCCGGCAGTGCATGCAGCTCGGGTTCCTGCCGCGCATGACGGTGCGCCACACCAGTTCTCGCGAGGAAGGGCAGATTTACGTCCCGCAGGTCAACCTCGCGCTGGCGATCGGCGTGCTGGCGCTGGTGTTCGGCTTCAAGAGCAGCGACAGCCTCGCCTCGGCGTACGGCATCGCGGTCACCGGCACGTTCACCTGCACCGCGGTGCTCGCCGCCGTGGTGTTCCGCCGTCAGTTCCGCTGGCCGCGCAGCGCCGCATTGGGCGTGTTCGGCTTTTTCTTCCTGATCGATATCACCTTCTTCTCCGCCAACACGATCAAGGTGATCGAGGGCGGCTGGGTGCCGCTGGTGTTCGCCCTGGCACTGATGGCGCTGATGACGTCCTGGAAACGCGGCCGCGATCTGCTGCTGGCGCGCTGGAAACAGGACAGCCTGCCGCTGGCCTCCTTCCTCGCCCGGCTGCCGCAGTCGCGCACCGTGCGGGTGCCCGGGCTGGCGGTGTTCCTGACCGGCAATCCGGACTACGTCCCGGCGGCGCTGCTGCACAACCTCAAGCACAACAAGGTGCTGCATGAGCGGGTGCTGTTCGTCACCGTGCAGAACCTGGACGTGCCGGAGGTGGAGCCGGAGCGCCGGATGGAGGCGCAGGAACTGGCGCCGGGCATCCACCGGGTCATCCTGCGCTACGGGTTCATGGAGAGCCCGAACATCCCGCGCGCCCTCGAAGCGCCTGACCGAGCGCGGAATTCGTGTTTGACCCCATGCAGGCGAGCTACTTTCTCGGCCGCGAGGTCATGGTGCCGGCGCTGGCTCCGAAAATGGCGCTTTGGCGCCGCTGGTTGTTCATCATGCTGGCGCGCAATGCGGTGCCGGTGACCGAGTTCTTCCGCATCCCCTCGGACCGCGTGGTGGAGTTGGGCGTCCGCATCGCTATCTAGATGGCATGCCTGAGGCCCGCCTTTCCCGTGTGACTGCCCTCCTGGTCCGTGGTCCCCGGCCTGCCATCGGGCGATACCCGCAGCGGCGTCGAGATCGAATTGTGCCTGACTGCCGGCGGCCAGCCGGACGCAGCATCGCTTTCCGGACGCCCGGCCCTGGCGGGCGCGGCGCTTCTGGCGCGACCGGCCTGACTGGCATGGATTTCTGGTGCCGCTCGATCAGGATCGCTGGGGGCTGTGTGCGACGAGCGATCCCGACGAGCCGTTGTGGGAGATCGGCGGCCGGGAGTTCCGGCCCGGCGGCTATCTGACATTGCGCCGGCCCAACGGCGAGGAGCTGTCGTTTCGCATTGTCAGCATCGAGACGGTCTCGCCGGATCTTCTTTTCACCGACGAGCGGCGCCCGCACGCTTGATTGCCGATGTTCGGGAGGCTACATCCCCGGTTGCCGGCGGACCTGCGCGTTTTCCGGCCGTTTGGGCGCGCCACTCCCGAACGGGTATCAACAACCAGCATGGATCACATGAACCCGCGATCTGGTTCTGAAACCGTCGTGACCTCGGGGCCAGCCATCGGCTGAGCCCACGCGGTCGCTGAGGCCCTGGGCGAAGTGATGGGGGGCGAGGTTACGGGGCGGCCCAACACGCTTCAGGCGAAACCGGCCGAAGCACCGCATTTCTACGCCGCCTACGCATTGTGCGTCGCCGCCGCGGCCGGGGTCGTGCTGATCCCCGGAACCCCGCTGCAAACAGTTATCATCGCGGTACAGGTGATCGCCGGCGTGATGCTGCCCTCGGCGATCGTTTTCCTCCAGCTTCTGCTGAACGACCGGGAGATGCTGGGCGACCGTTTTGTCAACCGGACCTGGAACAACTGGGTCAACTGGACCGTGATCGGCCTGCTGTTCGCCCTGTCGATGATCCTGGCCGTGCAGGTGCTGCTGCCCGGCTGGTTCCCCGCCCCCTGACCATCCCTCCCCCTGGCCACGGAGACACCCCGATGTCCGACACCATCCTCGATCTCCGCGTGATTCATCCGCTGGACGACGCTCCGGAGCAGAAGCTCTATCGCCCGGAGTTGGGCCGGATCGGCATGGGCCGTGCGGTACGTGTCTCGCTGTTTCTGCTGCGTGGCTATCTCGCCGTCATGCTGGTGCTGGTGGCCGCGCGGCTGGTCGCCGGGCTGTGAGCATGACGCGCTGTGATCATGACGCGCTGGGACCGTGACGCGCTGGTAACTTCTTCGCATTCGTGGCGTGAGGCAGGCGAAACCAAAATGCCTGTCCCACCGTTGGGAACGCAGGGGTGGGAGACCGGTACGACCGAACCGCGAAGATCCCGGCCGGCCGGTTCTCATGGCCTGCGGTGCGCACGAGACCCGGGATGGACGACTCGGCCAGGAACGCGTAACGAGGGCATCGATTGCCGCTCAGCGACCGATCCGGTGCGCGATACAACCTGCGGTCGCGTCCCGCTACAGCAGCCGGAGGGCAGAATCGCCGTCCGTGAATGAAAGGTGTGACATGAGCAGCTCTACCACTGACGTGAATGACGGGTTGGTCGGGGTCCTGCGTACCGACCATCGTCGAGTTGGTCCGGCGTGACGGTCCCGACCTCTCCGCCCGGCAGCTCGGCGTGTTCCTGACCTGCTATCTGGAGGCTGAGGCGCAAACCGTGCGCGGACTCGCGGCCAGGCTTGGCGTCTCGAAGCCGGCGATTACCCGCGCGCTGGACCGGCTGACCGAGTTCGACCTCGTGAAGCGCAAGACCGACCCGCTTGACCGGCGCAGCGTGCTGGTGCAGCGCACCCCGGCCGGCATGGCATTCCTGCGGGAGCTGCGGGGCATTCTGCGCGACGCCGCTTCCGCGCTGAAGCTGACGGAAGCCGGCGCCCACGGCCGGTCCCGCGCCCACGAGTTGCGCGCGGCACACTGAAGGTGCACGACCCGGTGGAACCGGCTCCCTGGAGCGGGGGGCCGGTCGGAGCGAAATCCGCGCTCTACGAGGAATTGACCGCCGGCCTCGAAGCGCTGCTGAGTGGAGAGTCGGATCCGATCGCCAACGCCGCCAACGCGACGGCGGCGATTTATCACAGCCTGCCCGGCGTGAACTGGGTCGGCATCTATTTTCTGCGCGGCACGGAACTGGTCCTCGGCCCGTTTCAGGGCAAGCCGGCCTGCGTGCGCATCGCACTCGGCCGGGGCGTATGCGGGACCGCCGCCGCCGAGCGCCGGTCGATCTTGGTCGCGGATGTAGCGGCATTCCCCGGGCATATCGCTTGCGATACTGCCTCGCGTTCGGAGTTGGTGGTGCCGTTGCTGGCCGATGGGCGGTTGCTGGGCGTGCTGGACCTCGACAGTCCGTGCCTGGGTCGGTTCGATGCCGCAGATCTGGCGGGGTGCGAGCGGTTGGCGAGCGTCCTGGTTCGGCACATCACTCCGTTTGGACGACAGGTGTCGGGAGCTTAAATTCATCTGAGCCCGGCTTCTCCAACACCCAGCGCAGGGGCAGTTGGGCAGGGACAGTTCTATGACGCGCGATGGTCTCGATCCCCGAGCAGCGAATGTTCGCATTCGAGTTCTGCATTCCGGAATACCCAATCCGCGCATCGCCGGGCGATAGTTACTTACGCAGATTTCAGAAGATACACGCCGATGCACGCGGATGGGACTGGGTCACAGGCGGCTGGACATGCAGAACCACGAGCACGGCTGCGAAGTTCCATCTCCGAATTCTGCTCCGTGCCTCGGTGTCTCCGTGGTTGGACTGGGTTGATTGCTTGCTGCGACGTCGTGTCATTGACTCTTGTAGGGTCCGGTGGAAGGCGGCGTGCAACTGCCGGATTCAGGATAATACATAACGGCGGTCATCTTGAATTCCACCTGGTTCGGCCGGCCGATTGCTTTACCCAACAGATCCACAATGTCGCGCCGCAGGCAAACAGGCGGACGACATCGGGCGCCGCGCACAATGCGCCGGCGGGTACGAGAGAAATCATCGGCTTATCCGCCGCCCACTCTCCACCGTCTACTCCGCGCCTCGGTGGTTGAACCGGCTTGCTTGCTTATTGACCGGCTGTATCGCGCATCCGGCGAAACGCCGCGCCCGGACCTCCATGCGTCGGGATGCGGAAACAGCCGCAACAATCCGGCGCCGGGAGGCGCCGGATTTCAGTTAGCGGTCGCCACCAAATCGTTCTAAGCTCCCATTTCACACCGTGCCAGGGAGCCGGACAAAAATGAGCGATGTTCCGATACAACGCGGACTGGCCAGCCGCCCGCGGACCGCCTGGGGCTGGTTCGTGGCGCTTGGGGTGGTGATGATGCTGCTGGGCGTGTTCGCCTGGTTCGACGTCGTCGCGGTCACACTGGCCGGCACCATCTTCATTGGCGCCGCGCTGCTGGTCGGCGGCATCCTGCAGGTGGTGCACGCCTTCATGGACCGAGGCTGGGGCGGCTTCTTCCTGCACGTGCTGGGCGGCATTCTGTATGCCGTCGCCGGCCTGCTGATCATGGACGAGCCGGTGCGGGGCACTCTGATCATCACCATCGTGATCGCGGTGCTGATGGTGGTAGCCGGCATTGCCCGAATCGTCATCGCGCTGCGCCACTGGCATCTCGGCGGTTCCGGCCTGTTGCTGCTGGGCGGGCTGGTCAGCGCCGGAGTTGGCATCGCGCTTTATGCGACGCTGCCGTGGTCGGGGCTGTGGGTGCTGGGAACGCTGATCGCCGTGGAACTGATCTTTCACGGCGCTGCCTGGTTCGAGTTCGGCCTGGCATTGCGTCGGGCGTGAATCCCTGCCCACCTCTCCGGCGGAGCGGGAGAGGTGGGCAGTTTCACCCGATATCGATCCGCCGCCTGGCAAGCTCCGCCTCGTTCACCCGCAGCCCGAGCCCCGGCTCGGTCGGCAGATGGAACAGCCCGTCCACCGGACGGGGCGGGTTCTCGAACACCGCGTGGGTCCGTGACGACGGGTCGTTCCACTCGCACGGCTTGGTCGCATGAAGCTGGGCGGCGGCGATGTGCAGGTTGGCGGTGTGACCGATCGTCGGCTGCGTCTGGTGCGGCACCAGTTCCACCCCGTGCGCCTGCGCCAGCGCCGCACAGCGCAGCAGTCCGGTGATGCCGCCCATCTTCACGATATCCGGCTGCACCATGGGCACGCCGGCCTCGATCAGGTCGGCCAGTGCGGCCAGCGTGTAGGTCTGCTCCCCGGCTGACACGGTGATATCGAGCGCGCGCGCCACTTCGCCCATTGCTTTCGGATGGTAGTGCTGGACCGGCTCCTCGAACCACCAGTAGCCCAGTTCCTCCAGCGCGCGGCCGACCCGGATGGCGCCCCCGGTGGTGTAACCGTTGTTGGCATCGAACGCGAGCGGCAGGTCGTCGCCCACCAGCTTGCGCACGGCGCGTGCCTTGGCGATGTCGCCTGCTATATCGGCGTCCAGCCGCGTGCGGTTGTTATCGAAACGGATTTTCACCGCCGCCGGCCGGTCGGCCAGCCGCTGCTCGACCACGCGCAGCACGTCATCCTGCCGGCGGTCGCCGTTGCCGCCGATCGAGGCATAGAACGGCAGCGCCATCCGCCACGCCCCGCCGATCAGCTTGTGGATCGGCTGCCCCAGCAGCTTGCCCTTCACGTCCCACAGCGCGATGTCGAGCGCAGCGAGCGCACCTGTCAGCGCGCCCTCGGGGCCGAGCTTGACCATCTCGTGCAGCAGCGTGTCGAGCAGCACGGCGTGGTCCAGCGGGTCCTTGCCGATCAGCCGTGGCGCGAGATCATGAACGATGATGCCAAGCGAGGCGCGTCCGCCCTGCATCGGCGAAGCCTCGCCAAGGCCGGTCAGGCCGTCGTCGGTGTGTACCCGGACGAAGGCGCTGTGCTGCGCTGGCTTGTCGTTGGCGGCCCAGCGGACCTGGAAGGCTTCGATCCTGGTGATTTTCATCGCGCTGCCCCCGACAACCACAATGCCAGTCTGAACACCCGGCGACCATTTGCAAGCCGCGGCCCCGAGCAGAACTGTGACCTGCTTCACTGTGCGCCGCGGCCGATGCTGCTGAACTGACCCGATCGGCAAAAGGGGAAGCGGCAATGGGCAACCTTATCATGCTGGTGCTTTGCCTGGGGATCGGCATGGTGCTGCGGGCATCGCGGCGCGTCCCCGATAACGCGCATCTTGCGATCAACGGCTTCATCATCAATGTGTCGCTGCCGGCGCTGACGCTGATCCAGATCCATCAGGTCGAACTGAAACCATCCATGGCGCTGGCGGTGGCGATGCCGTGGCTGGTGTTCGCGGTGGCCAGCGCGGCGATGCTGATCATTGCCCGCGCCATGAAGCTGTCCGCCAACACGACCGGCGCGCTGATCCTTACCGCCGGCCTGGCCAACACGTCCTTCGTCGGGCTGCCGATGATCGAGACATTCTATGGCGCCCGGTTCGAAGCGGTCGGCATCATGATCGACCAGCTTGGCACCTACCTGGTGCTCAGCACCGCCGGGATCGCCATCGCCTGCTGGATGTCGCGCGGCACCGCCTCGGTGGCCGAGATCGCGCGGCGGGTGGTGACATTTCCGCCGCTGATCGCGCTGTGCCTGGCGTTGTTGCTGATGCCGGTGACATATCCGCAGTGGCTGACCGAGGTGCTGACCCGCATCAGCGGCACGCTGGCGCCGCTGGCGCTGGTCTCGGTCGGCTTGCAGCTTCGCCTCGGCGCACTGCGTGAGCGGTTCAGCACGCTTGCTGTCGGCCTGTCATTCAAGCTGCTGGTGGCGCCGCTGATCTTCGCTGTGCTGTGCATCGAGGTGCTGGGGATGCGCGGGACCGTATCGCGTGTAACGATCTTCGAGGCGGCCATGGGGCCGCAGATCGGCGCGGCGATCGTGGCGATGCAGTACGGGCTCGACCCGCCGTTGGTGACGCTGATGGTGGGCATCGGCAGCGTGGCCGCGTTCGTCACCCTGCCGATGTGGTGGTACGCGCTGCAATTTGCGTGACGTCAGCGCTCCAACAGCACCGGTACCAGCGACAGGATCAGCAGCGCCGCCATCGTCACGTTGAACACGCGCAGACGGCCGGGCGAGCGCAGCAGCCGCCCGGTGCCGCTGCCGATCAGCGCCCACACCAGCAGGCAGGGCATCGCGCAGCCCAGGAACGCCAGGGCGATCCGCAGCAATTGCATACCGAGCGGATGGTCCGGCAGCATGTAGGTACCGGCGACGCCGAGCGCGATCAGCCAGGCCTTCGGGTTGATCCACTGGAAACCGAGCGCTCCGACAAAGCCCAGCAGCCGTCGCCGCTCCCCCTGCCCCGGCGGCGGGGCGGTGGCGATCTTCCAGGCCAGCCACAGCATCCATGCCGCGCCGATCCAACGCATCGCCGGCAGTAGCGGCGGCCACGCCAGCAGGATCGAGCCGAGCCCGGCACTCACCAGCACGAGCATCAGGTCGAAACCGAGGGCGATGCCGAGCATATGCGGCAGGGTGGCGCGGATACCGTGATTGGCCGCTGAACTCGCCACCATGACGTTGTTCGGCCCGGGGGTGATGTACATCACCGCCGCAAAGCCGAGCAAGGAAAGCAGCGCGGTATCCATGCGCGCAGCAGAGCACGCCAGCCGGCGCGCCGCGATGCCGGCAGCGCAATGCTCCCCCGCGCACGTCGCCGGCGATGCCAGAGACCGCGCTCATAGCGGAAATTGCAGATTGATGCCGCCGTAGATCTGCCATTCCGGCACACCGACACCGCTACGGAAGACGGAATATTGCGGTTCGACGAACGCGTTGATCGTGGAGCCGCCGGGGAACGACCACACTTTGCCGATGCCGGCGCCGACGGGAATATCACTTCTGTAATTGATGAACTCGAAGTTCCATACGGCGGTGGAACGCAGATCGAAGCCTTGCGGCAGGTTATAGGTGACGATCGGCTGCACCGTCATCAGGCTTATGTCCGGGCGCGAACTATCGCCTGCAAAGGAATGCTGATACGTCACCAGGGTTGCGAGCAGGCCCCATTTCTCCGGGATTACCACCACGCCGGCGGCGCCTGCCTGCCATTTTCCGGCGCCCAGGATTTGGCTGGATGCGGTCGGCGCTACGAGCAGCGGCCCCACACCAATAGGCTGTTCTCCACCGCGCTGCTGATTTCGTGCCCGATTGGCATCTCAGCCAAGGCGCAGACTGCCGCACCGCAGACAAGTGCCGAGACAATGCTCGACAGTCGGATCGGACCGATCAAGCTGCGCTTTGGCCTGCCGGCGGATCAGACCACGGTGCAGAAGCTGTACGACGAACTCGATTTCCAGCGAGCGACGCAGGCCTATATGTGGGGCCTGCCGATCGTCAGCTTTGCCGCATGGCAGAAGGCACAGCGCACGGTATTCGGCGCGCGCGATACCGACATGGTAATCTACCGGTCGGTGCGGGATAAGCTGGGCATTCTGACGGCCAATGCCACCACGCCGTATATTGGCGGCTTCCCCGACCTGGCCAATACCGGGCCTTTGGTGATCGACTACCCAGCCGGCGCAACAGCCGGCGGCGTCGGCGATTTCTGGCAGCGGCCGCTGACCGACATGGGTGAGACAGGTCCGGACCACGGCAAGGGTGGACGCTATCTTCTCGTCGGGCCCGGACAGCCGCCGCCGGCGGCGACCGGTTATCGCATCGTTCATTCGCCGACCAACAGTGTTTTTCGTGGCGTTCCGCGTGCTCGATCCGGACCCGGCGCATTCCAAGGACCTGATCGCGCAGTTCCACATGTATCCGTTCTACGATCGGAATCATCCGCCGGCAACGCGATTCCTCCACCCCGACGGCCGGGTCTGGAGCCAGGTGCCACCGGACGGTCTGGCCTACTGGCAAGAGTTGAATGATGCTGTGCAGCATGAGTTGGTCATCGAGCGCGACCGGATCATGGTGGCGATGCTCAAGCCGCTCGGCATCGAGAAGGGCAAATCTTTTCAGCCGGATATCAGGCAGCAGCAATTGTTGGAGCAAGGCGCCCGGATCGGCAGACTGATGGCCGAGAATATCGCGTTCCGCAATCGCGCTGCCGGCGTGCGCTACCGCCCTGACAGCCGGTGGGAATACGTGATCACCTTCGATCCGTCGCAGGAAGCTCCCACTTACACCGAACTGGACGAGCGCACGAACTGGTTCTTCCAGGCGGTGACTGCCACCAACGGGATGGCCACGAAAACACCCGGCGTCGGGCAAGCCTATCTCGGGGCGTCCGCAGACAAGGACGGCAACTGGCTGGACGGCGCCAAGACCTATCGGCTGCACGTACCGGCCGATCCGCCAGCCCGGCTGTTCTGGTCGGTCACGGTCTATGACGCCGGCACGCGCACCTTCATCGACACGCCGAACGACATCGTGGATCGCTCGTCCCGCATGGACCTGATTCATAACATAGACGGCTCGGTGGATATCTACATGGGACCAGCGGCGCCGAAGGGCATGGAGAACAACTGGATCCAGACCGTGCCTGGCAAGGCGTGGTTTGCGTATCTCCGCCTTTATGGTCCGCTGCCACCGTATTTCGACCGGACGTGGAAGCTGCCCGATATAGAGCCGGTGCAATAACAGACATGATGAAGCTTTGTCATCTCACCGTACTGGTCGTGCTGGTGGCGCTGATCGGCGGCACGGCAACGGTGCACGCCGCCCAGACCTCTGCCGCCGAAGCGCGCGCCATTGCCAAGGATGCATATATCTACGCCTTCGCGCCGATCGCCAACTATCAGACCTGGTACAAACAGGCAGTGGACAGCAGCGCGCCGGAATATGTCGGCGGCTTTAACAGGTTCCGCAACTACTCCCAGACGTTTACACCGCAGAACCATGACGTGGTGACGCCAAACAACGACACGCCGTATTCCTGGGCATGGCTCGATCTGCGCACCGAGCCGATGGTGGTCAGCGTACCCGCGGTGCCGCAGAGTTGTTACTATGTGCTGCAATTGATCGATCTGTTCACTTACAACTTCGCCTATATCGGCGTACGCGCTACCGGCTTTGCGGCGGGGAACTACCTGATCGCCGGCCCAGGCTGGCATGGAAAGGTGCCAAAAGGAATCCGCCAGGGTATTCCGCTCCGAGACCAGCATTGTTGGCATCCTTGGCCGCACCGAACTGGACGGACCCGACGATACCGCGAACGTCCGCGCAATCCAGGCGCAGTACAGGATCACGCCGCTGCATAGCTTCGCCGACTCCGCTGCGCCGAAGCCGGCGCCTGTCATCGCCTTTCCCCCTTACGACCAGGCGAAGGCAACCAACCACGATTTCATCATCTACCTGAACTTCTTGCTGCAATTCGCCGAACGCCCGCCGCCGGGCGAAGCGAATCTGATGCAGCGGTTTGCCAAAATCGGCATTGGACCCGGCCGTACCTGGGATGCCGCGAAGGTCGAACCCGATCTGCTGGCGGCGGTGGACGCCGGGGTCGCGGATGCGCAGACAGCAATGAAGGCGGTCGTTGCCCGGACACGAAGCTCCAACGGATTGTTTGGCACGCGGGAATTCCTAGATGGCGATTACATGAAGCGCGCCGTCGCTGCCGCAATGGGGCTGTACGGGAATTCACTGGAAGAGGCGTGGTACGGTGGCTATGAGGGTGACGGCACGAGCCCGCGCGTCATCCACTTCGCCGCGGGCCAAACGCCGCCGGCGAGGTTTTTCTGGTCGATCACGCTCTACACGCTTCCCGAGCGGTTCCTATACGCCAACGAGATCAACCGCTATTCGATCGGCGATCGCACGAAGGGGCTGATTTACAGCAAGGATGGCTCTCTCACGATCTATGTAAGCCATGATTCTCCAGGCAACGACAAGGAGACCAACTGGCTGCCTGCGCCAGCAGGACCGTACAGCCTGGTGGTTCGCGCCTACGGGCCGCAGCCGGCTATGACTGACGGCCAATGGAAACTGCCGCAACTGGAGACGACGGCAGCCAGCCACCAATGAGCAGCCATAGGGCGGCCGGTGCCACGAATGCGCCCCGGCCGGAGGACGCGGTCGATTCGCTCAGTCCTTGCTGACGCTGCTGGTCATCTGCTGCAGGATCTGGTCGATCGTGAAGCTGGCGGCCTTCTGTCGCGGCGGGTAGTCCTTGAAGGTGGCAAGGAACTCCTGAACGATCGTCTGGGCCGGCAGGATCAGGAAGTCATGGTTCAGACCAGTCCCAATAGGTGTTCGAGGTGATATCCGCCCGCTCGAACGGATCGGTGCGCAGGTTGTACATCCAGGGAATCCGCGTATGCACGTAGGGCTCGGCCCAGATCGCTCAAGCGTGCCTCGCTGCCGCTGCTGCGCGAATACCAATTTCCAGTTATCGAAGCGCAGCGCCGTCAAGATCGCCATCATCGGAGAAATAAATGAATCCGTTGCGAGGGCTCTTCGCCTCCTGCCCGGTCAGGTACGGCAGCAAATTGTAGCCGTCGATATGCACCTTGAAGGTGCGGTCACCAACCGTGTAGCCGGCAAGCAGCCGCTCGTTGATGTCCGCCATCCCGGCGGCGGCGAGCAAGGTCGGCATCCAGTCATGATGCGCTGACGATATCGCTTGGAAATGCTGCCGGCGCTGGATCTTGCCCGGCCACCGCACCATGGAGGGCACGCGATAGGCGCCTTCCCAGTTGGTGTCCTTTTCGCTGCGGAACGGGGTCGTCGCGCCGTCCGGCCAGGTATTGGCGTGCGGCCCGTTGTCGGTGCCGTACATGACGATCGTGTTTTCCGTCGATGCCCAAGCTCGTCGATGGCTTCGCCAGCACCGTGCCGACGTTGCGGTCGTGGTCGATCATCACGTCGTGATAGAGGTCCTGCCAGCGGCCTGACTGTCCGACGCTCTGACGGCTTGGGATGGGTCCGGAGATGCATGTGGGTGAAATTGACCCAGAGGAAGAAATGGCTTGCCGGCCTGGTTCATGCCGCTTCGATGAAATCCGACCGAACGCGCGGCGATGTCGTCGTCGATCGTCTCCATCCGCTTGCGGTCGAGCGGCCCGGTGTCTTCGATCTTCTGCTTGCCGACGCGGCCCCAGCGCGGTTCCACGGTCGGTGTCGTCGGTGTCGGTCGCGAAGCTGTGGAGCACGCCGCGCGGGCCGTAGGTCGCTGGCGAAGTTGGGAAAGTCCGTGGGCTTTGGGTAATCCGGGAGCTCCGGCTCCTCCTCGGCGTTCAGGTGATAGAGGTTACCGTAGAATTCGTCGAAACCATGCACGGTGGGCAGGAATTCGTTGAGATCGCCGAGATGGTTCTTGCCGAACTGCCCGGTCGCGTAGCCGAGCGGCTTCAGCATCTGGGCGATCGTCGGATCGGTCGCGTTGAGCCCGATCGGCGCTGCGGGCACGCCGACCTTCGACAGCCCGGTGCGAAATACGCTCTGCCCGGTAATGAAGGCAGAGCGGCCGGCGGTGCAGCTCTGTTCGCCGTAGTAGTCGGTGAACAGCATGCCTTCGCGGGCAATGCGGTCGATGTTGGGCGTCTGATATCCCATCACGCCCTGCGAGTAGCAGGACAGATTGGTGATGCCGATGTCGTCGCCCCAGATCACGACGATGTTGGGCTTGCCGCCACCCGCTCGGTGGCTGCGGCGCCGTCTGGCCCTGCACCACCGCTTGCGCGCAGGCCGCCGGCGCGAGCGCCGTTGCGGCAACCACGGAGGTGCCGCCAAGCAGCATCGCGCGCCGGTTCAGGCGGCCCTTATGCAGACTTCGTTCGCCATAATGTTTCTTTCCGTTCAGGTGGGTCGCAACGCTCGGCAGAAGCCGACTATGTCTCATGCCGCCGCCGATCATCTCAGCACAGCGCGCGACCTTCTCAAACTATATCCGGCGACCGTCATGGTGCAGCAACCTCAGTCGGCATTCGGGCCTCGTCGGTGCCTCCAAAACCCGGTGGAACCTTGGCCCAATCATAGCCGGCCCTTCCCAGGTCATAGCCGACCTTGAACAACGCATTCATGTACTGCGGATCGAACGCATAGCGCAGCGTCACGTTGAAAGTCGCCGGCATGCTGGCAAGATTGAAATCGACATCGTCCCGCTCGGCGACGATAAAGATCCGATAAAGGTCGCCGATCCCCTGCGTCTGAATTAGCGACGCCGTCGCGCGGCCGGCAATGCTGAGGGTCTGCCGATTCACGTCCGCCCATTGCGGGTCGAGCCGCGCGTTACGGATGACATAAAGGATGCGCTTGCGTGTGGATCCAAGCTGATCGATCCGCAGCCCCGGCGGATAGACAAACACCTGCGCACTTGCGCCACCATCCACGTTCATCTCCTGGTACCGCTTGCCGCCCGCTTCGACGTCAATCATGACGGGCGGAAAGGCGACCGGGATAGCCGCGGACGCGAGCATCAGTTTTTGAATCAGTGTTATTGCGCCTGGCTGGCCGGAAGCCGCGATTTTGCCCACGTCCCAGATCACCGGGCGGCCGGCATCGAGATCCGTCGTCGCGATCAGCAGCAGGCGTCCTTGTTCGTATTGCTGCGCGATAGCCTGGACCAGCTCGGGCGTAACGTAACGCTGGAGGGTACGAAACAGTGGTTGGTTGGTCGCCATGGCGTCGCCGAACAGGCCTACGAGCATCCAGCGTCGCCGGAAGACGTCGTTGGGCGAGATCTCCGTATAAACCTGCCGCAACTGAGGGTCGTACGCAGGACCGAGGAAAGCAAACGGCGCGATGAGCCCGCCGGTACTGATGCCGGTGACAACCTTGAAGCTCGGACGCGTGCCGGCCGCCGTCCACCCCACCAGAAGGCCAGCGCCGAACGCTCCATTTTCGCCACCGCCCGAAATGGCAAGAAAATAGGCCGGTCCAAGCGCTCCGAGATGGCCTGCCGCCGTCGCGTAAGCTCGTTCGCGACGGTAAGATGCCAAGCCTTCGGCAATCATTTGCGGCGTTACCTCATCGCCCCAGTGTCGGACATTCTTCAGGCCGAGAACGGTGATGTTCCCCTGCTCCGATTGCGGCACCGGGTTCAGCCGAAACAACGGGCCGCACGCTGACACGGCGACGGTAGCCACCATCGCGATCAGTGCGATGAATCCCTGGGTCAATCTTTTCACCGACAAGCCTCCCGGAGTTTCCGCATCATTGATGCGCGATCCGTGCGGAGATCAACAGCGGCCGGTTCGTATGACTGGCGCTTGTGGAATGACGGGGGACACGTCCACGAGGTATGCTGCTTCCAGCCATTCTTGCAACCCCAGAAAGGGCGTCACCTCCATGCACGAGATCGACCGGCTTCTGCATCAGGCGACCGAAGCAGGCGCGATACCCGGCGTGGTGGCGATGGCCGCCGACGCGGCCGGGCCGATCTATGAAGGCGCGTTCGGCCAGCGTGCGCAGCCCGACGGTCCGCCGATGACCACGGATACCGTGTTCCGCATCGCCTCGATGACCAAGGCGATTACCGCCACGGCGGCGATGCAGTTGGTGGAGCAAGGCCGCCTGTCGCTCGATGCCCCGGCGAGCGACGTGGTGCCCGATCTCGCCGCCCCGCTGGTGCTGGAAGGCTTCGATGCGGCCGGCAAGCCGCGGCTCCGCCCGGCACGCGGTCCGATCACGCTGCGCCAGTTGCTCACCCACACCGCCGGGTTCGGCTACGACGTCTGGAACGCCGACCTGCTGCGCTATCACCGAGACACCGGCCTGCCGGCGCCGCGCACCGGCAAGCTCGCCGGGCTGGCGGCGCCGCTGACGTTCGATCCGGGCACGCGGTGGCAATACGGCATCAATATCGACTGGGCCGGGCGGATGGTGGAAGCGGTCAGCGGGGATGACCTGGAAAGCTATTTCCAGACCCACATCTTCGCCCCGCTCGGGATGACCGATACCGGCTACCGGGTGCGTCCCCACATGGAACCGCCGGCTGGCCACGGTCCACGCCCGCGGCCCGGACGGGGTTGCAGCCGCTGCAACTCGATCCCAACCCGCCGCGCGAATTCTTTTCCGGCGGCGGCGGCCTCCATTCCACCGCCGGCGACTACCTGACCTTCCTGCGCATGCTGCTGGCCGGCGGCAGGCACGGCCAGACCTCGGTGCTGCGCCCGGAGACCGTCGCCCTCATGGCGCAGAACCACATCGGCCCGTTGCTGGTCGAGCCGATGCGCTCCGCGGTGCCGGAATCGTCCAACGACGTGGAGCTGTTTGCCGGCATGCCGAAGAAATGGGGCCTGAGCTTCCTGATCAACACCGAGGCAGCGGCAGGCGGCCGGTCCGCCGGCAGCCTCGCCTGGGCCGGACTGTATAACTCGTATTACTGGCTCGACCCGGCGGCGGGGGTCGCCGGGGTGCTGATGACGCAGGTGCTGCCGTTCGGCGACCGCATCGTGCTGGATCTGCTCGATCTTTTCGAGGCGGCGGTGTATCGAAAATTGAACACACGCAAGACTTGACCGTTCCGCCGCTGAACACGCTATGCTGGTGCCCACGAAAACGTGAGGATGGGCATGAGCGGGGCGCCAACCCCCGATTTCCGCGCGATTTTCCAGGCCACACCGGGGTTGTATCTGGTGCTGACCCCCGACTTCGCGATTGCCGAGGCGACCGACACCTGGCTGCGGCACACCGCGATGCAGCGCGAGCAGGTCCTCGGCCGCCTGTTGTTCGAGGTGCTGGCCGAACGTCCCGACGAACCAGCGGCCGGCGGCCTGAGCGAGCTGGGGGAATCGTTGCAACGGGTGCTGCGGCTGCGCCAGCCGGACGCCATGCCGGTGCGGCGCTATGCTATCCCGCGCCAGGATGGCGGCTTCACCGAGCGCTACTGGACGCTGCTGAACATGCCGGTCTGCGACGAAAGCGGGCGGGTCGCCTGGATCGTCCACCGGGTCCGCGACGTGACCGAGTTGGTGCGGCTGCACAACCAGGAAACCGAGCGCGACGAGTTGTCCCGCGAGCAGCAGCTTCTGATCACCCGGCTGCGCGGCGCCAACGAGGAACTGGCGCGCCGCGATCATTCCTTGTCGGAGAGCGAGCGGCGGCTGGCCATCGCGATCGAGGCCGGCCGGCTCGGGTCATGGGAAATGACCCTGCCGGACCGCAACATGGCTTCCACCCCGTTGCACAAGGCCTGCTACGGCCGCGGTCCCGACGATCGCTTCACCCATGACGAGCTGCGCGCCGCGATCCATCCGGACGATCAAGCGCGCCGCCAGGCGGCGCTGGATGCGGCACTGATCGATCAGGCCGATTACGATGTGGAATACCGCACCGTCTGGCCGGACGGCAGTCTCCATTGGGTGCAGATCCGCGGCCAGGTGATTCGCGGCGCGGACGGCAGCGCCGGAGCGCATGATCGGCGTCTCGCTCGACGTCACCGACCGCAAGCGCGCGGAAGAACTGCTGGAGGCTCGCGTGGCGGCCCGCACCCGCGACCTGGCGGAGGCGAATGCCCGGCTCACCGCCGTCATCGCCGAACGCGACACCGCCGAGCGCGCGCTGCTGCAGGCGCAGCGGCTGGAAGCCATCGGGCAGCTCACCGGCGGGATGGCGCACGACTTCAATAATCTGCTCGCAGTGGTGATCGGCAATCTGGAGCTGCTGGGCGCGCGGCTTACCGAGGGGGCGCTGCGGCGCCATGTGGACGCGGCGCTGTCCGCCGCGTGGCGCGGCGGACGGCTGACCCAGCAATTGCTGGCGTTTGCCCGCCAGCAGCGGCTCGAAATCGACTTCAGTCGATGTGAACGCGCTGATTGCCGGAATGGAAGGCCTGCTGGGACACACGCTGGGCGGCCTGGTGCGCGTGGAGACCACGCTGGCACCCGATCTCTGGGCGGCGAGCACCGATACCACCCAGTTCGAGCTGGTGCTGCTCAACCTCGCCATCAACGCACGCGATGCGATGCAGGATGGCGGCGTGCTGCGCATCATCACCGCCAATACCGGCGTCACCGAGACGCTGCCAGCCGAGCTGGAGGCGGGCGATTACGTCGTGGTCACGGTGGCCGACACCGGCACCGGGATGACCCAGGAAGTGCGGGAGCGTGCCTTCGAGCCGTTCTTCACCACCAAGGAGGTCGGCAAGGGAAGCGGCCTGGGGCTGGCGCAGGCTTATGGCGTCGCCCGACAGTCCGGCGGCACCGTCCGCCTGGACAGCCGGCTGGGCGCCGGAACCACGGTGGAGCTGTTCCTGCCGCGCTCGGGGTTGCCGGCCAGATCCAAGGCGCCGGGGGCAGCCGACGCCAAACCGCCCGACAGCCCGGCCGCCAGCGTGCTGGTGGTGGACGATGAGCCGGACGTCCGCGCGGTGGCCTGCGAGTTGCTCAGCGAGGCGGGCCACACGATCGAGGGAACCGATAACGGCCGCGACGCGCTGCGTCTGCTCGGCCGGCGCCGCTTTGACCTGGCGGTGGTGGACTACGCGATGCCGGGCATGTCGGGCGTCGAATTCGCCCGCCTCGCCCGCCAGGTGCAGCCGGACCTGCTGGTGCTGTTCATCACCGGCAATCCGGACATGCTGGATCCCGGTGCGCATGATCGGCGCGACCAGGTGCTGAGCAAGCCGTTCAGCCACATCGACCTGCTGCACGCGGTGCGGCAACTGGCGCCGGCCTGGGCCGATTGATCATCCCACTTGCAGTCCCGAATCCGTGGTGCAGCGGCCTTGAGTTGGCGACACCTCGGAATAGACCCGCCCATTTTGCGTCTCCCCATGAGATCGTGGAGGCGTTCCTGATGAGGCAGTTGGCCATTGCGGCAGCGTTGTGGCTCGGGCTGGCACTCAGCCTGTCCGCATGTGCTCCGCCCGAAGGGTTCATGTCGGTCCCGCAAAACGCCACGGACACGCAGCCGGAAACCGGCGGAGGATCCGGCGGCGGTGGTGGCATGGGGTATTGACCCGCACCGTTATCCGCGGGACCCGGATCCACGGCACCCGGTATCCACGGCACCCGACTGGCGCCGATCAATAGACGTCCACATCGACCACCGCCTGGGCGAATGCCTGAGGGGCTTCCTGAGGCAGATTGTGCCCGACGCCGCCGTGGACGACCCGGTGCGCATATTTGCCGGAGAACTTGTTGCGATAGGAAGTGTCGGCCGGGTGGGGCGCACCGTTGGCATCACCTTCAAGGGTGATGGTGGGCACCGTGATCACCGGACCTTCGGCAAGCCGCTTTTCCAGGTCGTCGTATTTCGGTTCGCCTTCAGCCAGGGCAGGATATAGACGATTCAAGATGGCGCGAGACCTACGGCCAGGGCCTCAGGACCGCCCCGTCGACCCGGCGAGTGTGAAAGCGACGCTCAGACAGGGTAGCCGTGCTCTGGTATAACATACCTATCTCTGGCTGATTGCCACAAACATCCGTGAAGCGGACATCCGCTAAGCAGGCATCCCCGCTGAGTGGGATGGTAGCGGTGGTCGCCGCGCTGGTACTGCTGGGCTGGCTGGCCGCGCCGTGGTGGGACACCGCTTCTATCGCGGCGGCGAGCAGATGCAAAGCGGAACTTGGCGGCCGAGGTGGCGCAGATGCCGGCCAACCAGCACGAGTGAGCAAATGCGGGATGCTGGGGAAGGTGGGCAGTGGTGCGGGCCGAAAGCGCGGCCGTAGATCGGAAGGACGAGGGCTCCGGCAAGTTCGGCAATCAAGCGGGGTTACCGCATGCCCCTCGGTTATTAGCTGGCGCCGACTGGCAGGGCCACCAGAATGATCCAGGGAACTCTAGCCGTAAGTCTCATTGATAGAAGCATTGCCCTTCGATCCGGACCCGCCTCCGCAGATGCAGCATTCCCACGCCGAACCGCAAGGGGAATAGGAGTTACCGCCGATAGAGAGGTAGTTCGAATAGAGCAACCTGGGATACCGCGGATCCTATCAACGCATAGCATCGCTCAATCCGCCGATGCAGGGGCCGCAGCTGAGAGACAAAGCTGCTGCGGCGTCAGCCGCCCGGCGTAATCAGCGCCAGCAGACGCAACTGTAACCATTGCGGCCGAAACTGCCGCTTGGCCCGCAAGTCGGCCTGGCCGGTCAGACTGATTGCCAGCTGTAGAGTGCTGCGTCAGCAGTAAACCCCGGTAAGTTCATGTCTATCCCCTGTCGAATCGCCTGAACGCTTGTGGCCCGACGCCTAAGGCAATCCGCTTACTCGTACCGGCATGTGCCGCACGGAAAACCAGGACGGGGGTGGGAGAAGAGACTCCGCCGTCACATTCACATATACGACCGTGTCGTGCGCACTCCGTGTGCCCAGTCGCTTCGTGGTTCTGATCGTCCGGAGAAGAGGGACAGGCGGACGTCGCCGCTGGCCGTCGGCGCGAATATCACGGCCGTCCGTGCTCACCATTCGTTACCGGCCAGCGATGCCTCTCCGTAAATTAGGAACACGCATGTTTCATCATTGCATGCGATAGATGCCGCGCGGCCCCTCGCCGCCTCGCGGGACCGTTGCGGCGGACGTTGCCCGACTCTATCACATCATCAATAAACTCCAGAATGGCAGACATAGCCGCATTGCAGCGAGCAGGAATGCGGCCTTATGAAGGAATTGCAAACGGCAATACATTGCCATCCGCACTCTCCCCAAGACGGAGGGTGCACTGAGACAAACAGTTGCGGGACGATCCCGCCTGTTTCGCCGAGAGCGCCGATCGTGGGATATTGGTGAGCGGGCTTATAGAGCGATGTGTCCGCAGTGAAACCTGGCGTGTGCATCTGATGTCTCCCGTTTGGCGATCTGTCCTACCGATCGAAGTAGCGTGACATCCGGGGGACCAGGAAGGGGAACTGCTCGGTCACATCCACCAGGACCGAGTGCTTCTCGACCACACCCGTCGTTCGATGGGCGAACGAGAAAATCACCTCCATGATACGCCGCGTGCCGCTCAGTCTTGACGACTGCACCTCCACTGCGCTCAAGGACGCGTTTCCGGCGTGCGCATCGGCTACTGTGGTGTACAGAGCGGGATAGCGCACCGCGAGATAATTGAGCGCGCGATGCTCATCCATCGCGCCGGCGTTGTCGGTCATCCGGATCACGCTGCCAAATACTTCCTTTGCCGCGGCTTTGAACTGGTCCGCCTTCGCCTCTTTCGGGCGTAATATGGAAGCAAAGAGTGAATTGGTGTCGAAGGAGTAGATCTGATCGAAAGCGACGATCGGAACCGTTAGCCCGTTGCAAAATGTCGGCGGTGCGAGCGGTCCCTTCACGCCGATAACGATGTCAGAGATCCGTTGGCTCGGGGACGGGACGCAGCGCCTCGATCAGGAGGTCGATATCGGCAGGGTCGCGTGGAACCAGGATGTAAGTCTCGAGCCCCTGGACGGTCATCACCCAGAAAAGATGGCGAGCGAGATATCGGTTCTCACGCCGCATCAGGGCCTTGTGCATCGCCTGCCGGTGGGTGAGACCGGTGGTCTCCGCTTGTCCGATCCGCTGCGCGAATATCTTGACAATCGATAGTTGCGGAAATCGCTGTACGATGCTTCCGGTTACATAGACAGCGGCCGGGAACGAGCCGCCGATGCTGCCACCGCAGGTCGGGCAATCCCTCCCATTGCTGGCGGCGGACCGATCCGACGCGATGGTCCCAAGGATGGCGGCCGCGGATACAGGGTTCCTCGAGGGCCAGCGGAATCTGGATTTCGACATCACATTCTCCCTTTTAAGCTATTTCGGCCCCCAGCACCGGGCGAAGACCATCCGCGGATGAGCGCTGCTGCGCGCTGTTCGCAGCCGCCGAAGGGTTGCAAGCCAACTGCGTAGGTTACCCGCTTGATAGCGTCGCCGAGGCCTACGTCCTCGTCCTTGATGAAGCCGGGCAGGCGGACGCGCATCGGGGAAGCAGCGCGTGAAGTTGTTTCGATATCGATCGGTATCTCATCAGTCATGATGCGGGGATCCTGGTGTTCCTTTGAGCCAACGCACGGTACGCTGCCCATGAAAACGAGCAACGGCGGCGTCACCGAGCGTCGGCGCGTCGGGTATCCCGTCACAGCGACGCGGAGCTGAGTGGCTCTTGCGCGGCGGCATACCGACCACAACAGGGCGATCGTTCCCGAGACTAAGGGTACGGGCGGCACTGCTGCCGCTGTATTACGCGTGTCCCCCGGATGCCGCCAGGCTTGTAATGTCGGCCCAGGGGCCGCCAGCCCATGGCGACCGATCGAGGCGCCGGAGCGATGACGCAAGAACCTGTCCGTTGCGTCGCAGGCAACGACCGGATCACCCACGGCTGCGTGCGATGCCGAGCACCAAGCGTGCCCTGATTTCCGGCCGCCGGCAACGATGAGGAAGTTCCGGGCGAGCAGCCCGCTCCGAGATCTGGTCGAGGGCCGGCGCGGGGCGCGTGGAAGCCTCGGCCAAACCGATGCTAAGGTTAACAACGCGAGCACCAGCTTCGATCACCTCATGGAGCGCGGCAGTCAGTTCCGCGATCGCCGCATTCGGAAGGCCGTCATTTTCCGAGATCGCCGTCGTCTCCGAAAAAATTGGGCGCACCAGCAGCATGCAGCCCGGACAGATGCCAGGCACCAAGCTCTCGCGTTTCGCGTGCAGTAGCCCGGCAACGTCGGTACCGTGGGTGCAGGCGACGCTTTCCGGACGGGTGCATGTTGCTTCCGAGCGCGCCGGAACCATAGACAGGTTATCGACCGCGAGAGCCAGATGGCCACAAGCAACTGGACCGTGGATCAGCGCAACCGTGATGTCCGGGGTCCCGGAGGTGATTTCCATAGGCAGTGCGGGGAGACCTGCAAGGCCCAATGCCGCTTCGGATCGACCCGCTTACAGCTCTACCGGGGGGTGGGCAGCGTTTCGGGTGGCATTCTAAACCCTGAGAAGGCAGGCGCGGAGGGTCGGATGGGGGCCGAAGATCACGCTCACCCTCCCAAGCGCAACCACCGCGCCACCGGGACCGGCTAATGGTTTAAGCCAACCGGATGACAAAGCACGACAGGAGCGTATACCTAGAAAGCGGCCCAGGACCTCAGGACCGGACCCCCGTCGCCGAGCCGGGCGCCAGGAACATTCCCCGGGTCACAACGCGTTTGCAGCGCCGATAATTTGGATCTGCAATTTCGGCCCCGCGATCCGGTTCATCGCGTCTGACGGTCGGAGCGCGATCCGCATCAACCGCCCGGATCGATCGCGTTGGCACACGCGCGGGTCGGGGTGCCGGCGGCGTTGCCGACCAGTGGGACCACATCAATCCCCGCCGTCGCAACCCGGCATGGCGCGGCAAACAGCCCGCATCCGGACAACGTCAACACACCAAGCAGGACCAGCACGCGCACCATTCTGGGTTAGCGTGCGATGCCGTCATCGGTTGCCTCGCATGGCAGCCGCGCGGTCACACCGGCAGCGGCGCCGCCTTCATCCGCTCCATGGCGAACCGGCTGGTGACGTTGCGCAGCGGCACCGCGGCGATCAGCCGGCGGTAGAATTCATCATAGGCGGCAATGTCGGGCACCACGACGTGCAGCAGGTAATCGACATCGCCGCTCATGCGCCAGGCGTCCACCACCTCATGCATTCCGGCGACGACCTTGGCGAAGCGCTGCAGCCAGTCGCTGGAATGATCGGCCGTCTCCACCGCGACGAAGGCCGACACCGGCAGCCCGACCTTGGCGGCATCCAGCACGGCGATGCGCCGCACGATGATCCCCGTCTGCTCCATGCGCCGGATCCGCTTCCAGCATGGCGTCGGGGTCAGCCCGACCTGCTCGGCGATCTCGGCCAGCGACAACGATGCGTTGGCGGCCAATAGCCGGAGGATTTGGCGGTCGAGACGGTCCATCGGCTTTTCGGCGGCCATTCGCGCGGTTCCTTGCCCTTTGCGCCCGGATTATCCCGCCAGCGGGGAAAATTCTACTCCCTCAACAGGGAACAGAGCGGAAAATCCGGCTCGGGGCGACGAATTCGTCTTGCGCGGCGACGGTCAGCAACTCGCCGGCTCCGGCTTCGGCGGTTCGGCGCAACAGGCCGTGGATCGAGGACCCGGCGGCCTCCAGCGCCGCCGCTGCGCTGCCGGAGGCGAGCCGGTGATACAGGAACAGCGCCGCGATCGCGTCGCCGGCGCCATTCAGGTCCAGCGGCAGCAGCGGCGTACGCAGCAGATGGAAATCTCCGCCCTCGGTCGCCAGCATGTCGATGCTGTCGGTCGGCGTGGCCTCGGTGCGCAGGCTGGTCAGCAGCACCGCGCGCGGTCCGTCCGGATGCAGCCGGGCGGCCAGCATGGCGCATGCCGCCTTGGCGCCGTCCAGGGTGGTGGCGGGCAGCCCCGTCAGCAGCTCGATCTCGAACCGGTTGGGCGTGGCGATGTCGGCGGCCGGCAGTGCCTGGTCGCGCAGGAATTCGGTGATGCCGGGGCGGACATACACCCCGTCGCGATCGTCGCCGATGACCGGATCGCAGCAATAAAGCGCGTGCGGATTGGCGGCGCGCACCCGGGCGACGGCATGCAGGATCGCGGCGCCGATGTCCTGGCCGCCCACGTAACCGGACAGCACGGCGTCGCAGGATGGCAGCACCCCGCGCGCCTCCACGCCATCCACCAGCGCGCGGATGGCCTCGCCGGTGAAGACCTGGCCGGTCCAGTGGCCGTAGCCGGTGTGATTGGAGAATTGCACGGTGTTGATCGCCCACACCTCGGCGCCGAGCCGCTGCAAGGGGAACACCGCGCTGGCGTTGCCGACATGGCCGTAGGCGACCCAGGACTGGATGGAGAGGATGTTCACCGGCGCGCTTCTGCAAGGTCGAAACTAACTGATTTTCCCACAGACTTCGTCACAATGGCAAACTACGCCGATCCGCCGGTGAATCCTGCACGGAGCATGTTGACGGACTGGGTCAATGGGACTCGAGTGAAGGCAAACCGCGACCGCTTACGGCATTTGGCGGTTTTCTATTCAACACAGAGATCGCTGAGAACTCAGAGTTCACCGAGGGAGTTTCTCAGTGATCTCGGTGATCTCTGTGTTGAATCCCGCTGTCGCGTTGGCGCGCGATGGACCCGCACCACCGCACCGCGGTTTCCGACGACAAGTCAGTTCGGCAATCTTGGAGGCAGAGCAGCGCATCCCGCGCCGCACGCAGAATGACGAAGCGAATACCCCGTTCATCCCAGCGCCGCGATCCGCTCCATCCCGCCCATGTACAGCCACAGCGCCCGCGGGATCAGGATCGAGCCATCGGCCTGCTGGTGGTTCTCCATCACGGCGATCAGCGCGCGGCCGACCGCCACGCCGGAGCCGTTCAGCGTATGGACGAAGGCCACTCCCTTGCCGTCGGCCGGGCGGAACCGCGCGTTCATGCGCCGCGCCTGGAAGTCGCGGGTGTTGGAGCAGGAGCTGATCTCCCGCCACGCCTGCTGGCCCGGCAGCCAGACCTCCAGGTCGAACGTTCTGGCGGCGCCGAAGCCGGTATCGCCGGAGGCCAGGATCACGCGGCGGTAGGGCAGTTCCAGCAGGCGCAGCACCGTTTCCGCGCAGCCGGTCATCCGTTCCTGCTCGGCAACGCTGTGCGAGGGGTGGGTGACCGAGACCAGTTCCACTTTGTAGAACTGGTGCTGACGCAGCATTCCGCGCGTGTCCCGCCCCGCTGCGCCGGCCTCGCTGCGGAAGCACGGTGTCAGCGCGGTCACCCGCCAGGGCAGGTCGCGTTCCGGGATGATCTCATCCATCGCCAGCGCCGACAGCGGCACCTCGGCGGTCGGGATCAGCCAGCGGTCGTCGGTGGTGCGGAACATGGTGTCGGCGAATTTCGGCAGCTTGTCGGTGCCGTAGGCCGCGGCGTCGTTCACCAGAAGCGGGACCGAGGTTTCGGTATAACCGTGCTCGCGCGTGTGCAGGTCCAGCATGAATTGCCCGAGCGCCCGTTCCAGCCGCGCCAGGGCTCCGCGCAAGACGGTGAACCGCGCACCGGCCATTTTTGCCGCCGCGGCGAAGTCCATCATGCCGAGGGTCTCGCCGAGCTCGAAATGCTGTTTCGGCTGAAACCCGAGATCCCGCGGGTCGCCGTGCTGCGACAGCACCACATTGGCAGATTCGTCGGCGCCGTCCGGCACGTCGGGATCGAGGATGTTCGGCAGGGTTTCGAGCAAATCCTTTATCGCCCGTTCGAGCGCGTCGGCCTCATTGTCCTGCGCCGTGTCGAACGCCGTTTCAAGCTCGGCGCGCAACGACGCGGCGTCCGCCTGGCGGCCCTCGCGAAGGGCCTGCCCGATCTGCTTCGATGCCGTGTTGCGCCGGGCCTGCCAGTCCTGTTTTTCCGCCAGGATCGCCCGCCGCCGCGCGTCCTTGGTCAGCAGATCCTGCGAAACCGGCGCCAAGCCCGCGGCGCGCCATGGCGGCATCGAACCCGGCGGGATCGGCACGGATGGCACGGATGTCGTGCATCGCCTCAGGGCTCGACCGGCTTCGGCTGCACCATGCGGGCCGCCACGACGGAGATTTCGTACAGCAGGATCAGCGGCAGCGCGAGGCTGCATTGCGTGATGACGTCCGGCGGCGCCAGGATCGCGGCGATCACGAACATCCCGACATAAGCGTAGCGGCGGAACCGCGCGAGGCCCTTCGCCGTGACGATCCCGACCTTCGCCAGCAAGGTCAGCAGCACCGGAAGCTGGAACGTCAGGCCGAACGCGAAGATCAGCTTCATCACCAGATCGAGGTATTCGCTGACCCTCGGCATCAGCTCGATCGGCACGCCGCCGCCGGCCGTCATCGACTGAAAACTGGCGAAGAACTTCCAGGCGAACGGAAACACCACGTAGTAGGCCAGCGCGCCGCCCATCAGGAACAGCACCGGGCTGGCGGCCAGGAACGGCAGCAGCGCGCGTTTCTCGCTGCGATACAGGCCCGGCGCGATGAACAGCCAGAGCTGCGTGGCGATGATCGGAAAGCCGATGAACAGGCCGCCGAACATGGCGACCTTGATCTTGGTGAAGAACACTTCGTAAAGCTGCGTGTAGATCAGGTGCGGCGCCGCCATGCCCTGCTGCTGCAGCACCCGCGCCAGCGGTTCGGCCAAGAAATAGTATATGCTGCCGGAGAAATAATAGCACAGCCCGAAAGCCACCATGAACGCGATCATGGCGTACATCAGGCGGCGGCGCAGCTCGACCAGATGGTCGAGCAGCGGCATCGGCTTGTCGTTGATCGGGTCGTCTATCTGCTCGATACGATCCACGTCGGTTCCGGGGCTTGATGTGTCGCGCGGCGATCAGGGCGCGGCGCGCGATCGCGCCAGCTCGGCGATCCCTGATGGGATGAAGGCCGGCGGAATGAAGGCCGGCGCCTCGGCTGCCGGATTGTCCGCTTCGCCGGCGGTGATGCCGGGCGGGATGAAGGCCGGGATTCCCGGTTCGGGTGCCGCGATCGGCGCTCGGGCGTCGTTCGTCGGCAGCCCGGTCAAGTTCGGCAACGGCCGCTTCGCCGTCCGGTTGTGCGTCGGCCGCACCGCCCGGGCGCGCCGAAGGGGTCGGGTCCAACGGATTGCTGGCGAATGTTTCCCGCAGCGAACCGTCCGGATCGATCGCCCCGGCGACGACCGTTTTCACGTCGAAATTGCGGATCTGGCTGAGCTGGTCGCGCACCTCGCCCAGGTTCGCCTCGCGGACCATCTCGTCCACATGGGTCTGGAACTCGGACGCCATGCGGCGCGCCTTCTTGAGCGCCCCGGTGACCGCCCGGATCGCCACCGGCATGTCCTTGGGGCCGATCGCCAGCAGCGCGACGACGGCGATAACGGCGAACTCGGACCATGCAAAATCGAACATCGCGCCGGTAGCTAGCAGGAAACCGCGACGGCGGAAACACGCCGCTCAACCGGTATCCTCCCCCTCCCCTTGTGGGAGGGGGTCGGGGGGAGGGGTCGCAACGTCCGAAGCCTCGGGCGACGCGGTTGTTTCGAACCCCGAATCCCCCTCCCCCTCCCGCAACGGGAGGGGGCGCGAAGGCTCGACCGGCGTATCCTCCACCCGCAAATCCCCTCCCCCATCCCCCTCCCGCAACGGAAGGGGGCTTGCGGCGGGCTCCAGCAGCAAATCCTCGCGGCGCGGCAGCGCCCGCAGGTCGGGCAACCCGAACTGGACCAGAAACGCCGGCGTGGTGCCCCAGAGCGTCGGCCGCCCAGGCGTTTCCCGGCGGCCTTTCGGGGCGATCAGCCCGGCCTCGAGCAACGCATCGAACGTCTGCTGGGACAGGCTGCTGCCGCGGATTTCCTCGATCTCCGGGCGAGTGACCGGCTGGTGATAGGCAATGACCGCCAGCGTCTCCATCGCCGCGCGCGGCAGCCGGCGGGGAACCTCCACGACCTTGCGCAGCTTCGTGGCCAGGTCGGGCGCGGTGCGGAACATCACGCCGCCGGCCACATCGACCAGCTCGACGCCGCATCCGGCGTAGCGGCCACGCAACGCCGCGAGCACCGCGTCGGCATCGGCGGCGTCCGGCAGGACCTGGCCCAGCCGCTGAGCGCTGACCGGGGCGGCGGAGGCGAACACCAGGGCCTCGGCGCAGCGCAGCCACTCCTCCTCGATCGCGGCGAGCTTGATGATTGCGGGCTCGATGCCGTCAGGCCCCGCCAGGTCGGAGTCCGGATCGTCGCTCACGCCGGTTCCTCCGCCGGAGTGGCGCGGCGCAGCAGGATCGGCCCGAAGGCGCGGTCCTGGCGCAGCCGCAGCGCCCCGCTGCGCGCCATCTCCAGCCCCGCCAGCAGCGTGCTCGCCAGCGCCGCCCGCCGTTCGAGCGGGTCCGCCAAGTGCTCCGGGAGGAAACGCGACAGGCTGGCCCAGTCCGGCAGGCTGCCCAGCATCGCCCCCAGCCGCGCCAGCGCGTCCTTCACCGTCCACACCGTCAGCGGGCGCGGCCGGTAGCGCCGGCTGCCGGCGGCCCGCCGCGCCGCCACCAGATAGGCGCGCAACAACCCCGGCACATCCAGTGCCAGACGCGAGCGGTCGATCTCCGTGTGGTCCTCGGGCGCGCCGCGGGCGAACACCGCCTGCCCAAGCTGCGGCCGCGCACCGAGCCACAGCGAAGCCGCCCGCATGGTTTGCAGCTCGGCCAGCCGGGCGGCCAGGACCTCCGCCGCTTCTTCGGCCTCGGCCGCCGCCTCGGTGCCGGGCGGCAGCAGCAGGCGCGACTTCAGCCAGGTGAGCCAGGCGGCCATGACAAGCCAGTCGGCGGCCACTTCCAGCCGCACCTGCCGGGCGCCCTCGATCACCGCCAGATATTGCTCGACCAGCGCCACGACCGAAATGCGGGCGAGATCGACCTTCTGGGCGCGCGCCAGATCGAGCAGCAGGTCGAGCGGGCCGTCGAACCCGTCCAGATGCACCACCAACGCGTCCGTGGGCAATGCGTCCGTGGGCAGCGCGTCCGTGGGCAACGCGTGCCCGGGCTGATCAGAGGAATTGCTCATGGACCGGTGCGCCGAGATCGTGGCCGGACAGCGTGAGCACAAGCCGGATCGCCCAGGGAATGACGCTGCCCAGCGCCTGATGGAACGGATCGAAGCGGATGCCGAACTCGCCCAGGAAGCTGGGCAGCAGGAACACCACCAGCAGCACCAGCACGATGCCGGCGCGTTCCAGCCGCGCCCAGCCTCGGGCCAGCCCGATCGGCAGCAGCCCGACCGCGATACGCCCGCCATCGAGCGGCGGGATCGGGATCAGGTTGAACAGCCCGAGCACCAGATTGCTGAGGATGAAATAGAACAGGAAGGTGCCGACGATCGGATGCTGGGCCAGCACCGCATCCAGATAGGCGCCGGCGCCCGGCATGAGCTGGGTGGGCCGGGGCATCAGCAGCGCGCCGATCCAGGCCAGGAAGAAGTTCATCGCCGGCCCGGCGGCGGCGACGACCATCATGCCGCGCCGCGGGTCGCGGAACTTCCAGGCCGAAACCGGCACCGGCTTGGCCCAGCCGAACATGAACGCGATCCGGCCGATGGTCAGCAACTGGGCGATCAGCAGGAACCCCGGCAGCAGGATGGTTCCCACCCGGTCCACATGGGCCAGCGGATTGAGCGACAGCCGCCCGGCGCTGCGGGCGGTGTCATCGCCGAGCGCCAGGGCGGCGTAGCCGTGCGCCGCCTCGTGCAAGGTGATCGCCAGGATGGCGGGGATCACCGCCAGCGCGAGCTGCAGGACGAAACCGCTCACGCGAGCAGCCGGTCCCGTTCGTTGGCCAGCGCGGCGGCGTCCAGCGTAAGCCGCCGGCGCGCCGCCATGACCCGGGCCGCGGTCAGGCGCTCGGACGCGGCCGAAGTGATCGCCGGACAGGCTGCCAGCAGTGCCGCGGTCGGCGCCAGCTCGCCCGGGCAGTACAGCGCCAGGTCGCAGCCCGCCGCCAGCGCCTGCGTCGCAAGGTTCGCCGGCGAGCCGGACAGCGCCTCCATTGCCAAGTCGTCGGTCACAAGCACTCCGGTAAAGCCGATTCGCCCGCGAATGATCGTCGTGATGACGGAAGGGGACAGCGTCGCAGGCAATGTGGGGTCCCAGGCCGGATAGAGAATATGCGCCGTCATGGCCCAGGGCAGGTCGGCGTTCAAGGCAAAGGGCAGACAATCCGCATCCAGGTCGTTGGCCTCGACCACCGGCAGGGCCTTGTGGCTGTCCACCTGGGCGCGGCCATGGCCGGGAGCGTGCTTGCCGACCGGTTGCACGCCGGCGGCCAGCAGACCGGCCGCGGTGGCCCGGCCGAGGCGGGCGACCACGGCGGGATCGGCGTGAAAGGCGCGGTCGCCGATCACGGTGGAGGCGCCGGGCACGGCACGGTCCAGCACCGGCGCCGTCGCCACGTCGAAGCCAGCAGTCGCACAATCATGCCCGATCAGGGCGCCGGTGATCCAAGCGGTGCGCAAGCCGGCGGCGGTGTTGCGGTCGAACAGCCGGCCGATGGCGGCGACCGGCGGATGCGCCCGCCAGTGCGGCGGCCGCATCCGGGCGACACGCCCGCCTTCCTGGTCGATCATCAGCACGGCGTCCGCCGGCAAGACCCGCCGCAGCGTCCCCATCAGTCCGGCGAGTTGCCCGGGGTCACGGATGTTGCGGGCGAACAGGATCACGCCGGCGGGCTGGTGGGTGCGGAACAGCGCCTGTTCGTCCGCTTGCAGCTCGGGTCCGCCGATCCCGACAATGGCTGATTTCATCTGGAACATCATACGTGTCTGGCGAATTCCCGGCCGATAAGCGCCGCCCACTTTACCGGTGTCACGCCCGAGCCCAGGCCCGCGTAGATGCTATGGGGCAGGCGACGAGGACATGGCACCATCGTCGCGATCTGCAACGCGTTCGGTGGAGTGCCCTTATGCCAAAGTTCAACGACCTCAGCCGGTCCCTCGTCGCCCTGGACCAGGATAGCACGCTCATCGCAGCGATCGAACTGAGCCGGTCGAGTTGGCTGCTCGGCGGTCTGGTGCCGGGCTTGCGTCGGGAGCCGCGCAAGAAGCTGGTCCCCGACGCCGATGCGCTGCTCGGTGTGCTGCACCGGTGGCGCGATGAGGCGATCGCCGCCGGCCGGCGGATCGATCGGATCTGCGTTGCCTACGAGGCTGGCCGTGACGGGTTCTGGCTGGCCCGCTGGCTGCGCGCCCGTGGCATCGAGTGCCAGGTGATCCATCCGACCAGCATCCCGGTCTCGCGGGAGCACCGGCGGGCGAAATCGGATCGGCTCGACCTTGGGCTGCTGCTGCGGGCCCTGCTCGGCTGGCTGCGCGGGGAGCCGAAGCATTGCTGCATGGTGGCGGTGCCCTCGATCGAGGCGGAGGATGCCAGGCGTCCGATCCGCGAACGCGACCGCCTGGTGGTCGAGGCGACCCGGCTGGTGAACCGGATGACCTCGCTGCTGGCGCTGCACGGGGTGCGCGGCTTCAATGTGAAGCTGAAGCGGGCGGCGGCGACGCTGGCGTCGCGGCGCACGGCGGAGGGCCAGCCGCTGCCGCCCAACACGCTGGCCGAGCTGCGCGCCTGCATGCACCGGCGGGAGGTCATCAAGGCGCGGATCGCGGAGCTCGAGGCGGCACGGTTGGAACGGCTGCAACCGGCGCCGCGCAGCGCGCCGGATGCGATGATCAGGTTGCTGGCGCGCATCATCGGCGTCGGCATCGAGACCGCCGAGATGCTGACGCTGGAGGTGCTGTCGCGACAGTTGCGGGATCGACGGGCGGTGGCCCGCTACGTCGGGCTGACCGGTTCGCCCGACGAGAGCGGCAGCAGGCGGCGCGAGCAGGGCCTGGCCAAGGCCGGCAACGGCCGGGTGCGGCGCGGTCTGATCCAACTGGCCTGGCGTCTGCTGGTGCATCAGCCGCACTGCGATCTGGTCAAGTGGTATCGCCAGCGCACCGCGGACCGGCGCGGCATCACCCGCAAGGTGATGATCGTCGCCCTGGCCCGCAAGCTGCTGGTGGCACTGTGGAAGTATGTCACCAGCGGTGAGCTGCCCGCCGGCATGCGGCTGCATCCGGCCGTCTGACACGACCGGCCAACAGGGACCTGCCCCAACAGGGACCTGCCCCAACAGGGACCTGCCCCAACAGGGACCTGCAAGGGAACTTGCACAGGAGGACACAACAAGGGTTCGGCGCCCGTCTGCTTCGCGGACGAGGCATTGCCGATGACGATCCGAGGTGGCGGTGTCCCGCTTCCGCCCACGGCCCTGGTGCCGCTTTTGTAGAATGGGCCCGCCGCTCGGAGCTTTGCCGCCGATGCGAATGTCTGCATCATGGTATCGATCCAACCGGATCGGCCGAATACAAGGTTGCCACGCGATTGCTTTGCGTGGCGCAGGGCAAGCTCCCCTCCGATCGAATGGCAGTGCCGACGGTTTGCCCGCGCGTGACCAGCCTGGCACCGTGCTCGCCGGCGTCAAGGACGCTTCGCGCCGCCGCCGGCGGTGGCCTGCGGCCATCCCTGACCCCGGCTCCGCGCGGCGCCCATCGGAGCCGCAGGTCGGGACGCAGAAACGTCACGTCAGTCGAACAAAGAAACTGGAAATCGATCTATGAAATAGAACTTGACGGAGGAGGCCCCATACAAGGGCGGAACAGCGCAGCGCATTCCGCCATTCCCTCGGCGGAATGCGCTGCGCTGTTCCGCCCTACCGCAACATCAGCCCCTGCGGCCGGATCAGCCCATCCGGTACCGGCGTGAACCCGCTCAGACCCCGGTTGAGTGCATACAGCCAGGTCATGTGGAACAGGAACAGCATCGGCCGGTCTGTCGTGTAAATCTTCGCGACCTGGTGATACAGGTCTGCGCGCGCCGCCGGGTCGGTAACCGCGCGCGCGTGGTCGAGCGTCGTCTGGAAATCCGGGTTGCAGTATTTCTCCCAGTTCTGGAAACCGTCGCAGGACAGGAACTGGGTGATGTTGAAATCGGGATCCGAACGCCCGCTCCAGATCACCAGCCCGGCCTGATATTCGCCATGCTGGAAAGCGGCGATGTTGGCGTTGGTTTCACCCGCCTGCACCTTCACCGTGAAGCCGGCCTCGGACGCCATTGATTGAATGATCTCGCCGATCTGCTTGTCCAACGGCGTGTTCAGCACGCGCAGCAGCACGGTCGGGTGCTCCGCGCCGGCTTCCCGCAGCAGCGCCTTCGCCCGCGCCACATCGCGTGGCGGCACCGGCACGTCGCTGTTGAAATAGCGGCTGGTCGGCAGCTCCGACTGGTTGTCCGGCACGAACAGGCCCGAGGCAGCGACCTGGTTGATCACGTTACGATCGATCGCCGCTTCCAGCGCGGCGCGCACCCGCACATCATGCGCCAACGGCGTATCTGCGCCGCTGCCGTTCCCCAGGTTGATCATCATCGCCTCGTAGCCGAGCGCGGTCACTTTCGCCAGTTGCAACCGCTGGTCCTGCTGCACCTTCACGGCATCGGTCGGCGCCATCTCTTCGATCATGTCCAACTGGCCGGCCTGCAAATTCACCAACCGCACGCTGGAATCGGCGATCGGATGGAACTCGATGCGATCGACATGAATCGCGTCCGCGTTCCAGTATCCCGGAAAACGTTGCAGCGTGATATGATCGAGCGGCACGCGTTCCACGAAACTGAACGGCCCGGCGCAAACCGGATGGGTGAAGAAATTCTTGCCGAGCTGCTCGATCGCCTTCGGCGCCCCCATCATCCCGGCGCGGTCCGACAGCACCGCGATCAGCGGTGCATAAGGCTGCGATAGCAGCAGCCGGATAGTATGAGGATCCACCACCTCAATCGCGGTCACCGGCTTCAGCTCCGATTTGCGCAGGCTGTAGGGGGCGCTGCGATACCGCTCCAGGTTCGCCTTCACCGCCTCGGGCATCGAACGGCGTGCCGTCCTGGAACTGCACGCCCTGGCGCAACCTGAGCGTCAGCGCGCGCGAATCCGGCGACCATGACCAGCCCGTGGCTAGCTGCGGAACAAAATCGAGCTTGCCGTCAAGGTCGATCAGCTTGTCGCACAGGCTGGCAAATACGATGCGTCCGGCGAACGTTCCCCCTTGCGCCGGATCGAGCGCATCCGGATCGTCCTGCATGCCGATCCGCAGCGTGCCGGCGGCTTGCGCCGAAGTGCCCGCCAGCAGCAGGATCGCCGCGGCAGCAATCATCGTGCGGCGCATGAGCCAACCTCCCCGGATGTTTCCCGACCCGAACGCTATCGCCTGGCTCCGCTCCCCGTCCAGGGTGCAAGCGCCGTGACCTTCCGCCTGGGACTGATCGGCGCTGGCCGGATGGGACGAACCCATCTCCGCGCACTGACCGGTAGCAGCGTGCGGGTTGTCGCGGTGGCCGATCCCGCGGCAGCCGCGCGGGCCGCGTTCGACATGCCGGGAATAGCCGTGCATGACACGCCGGAGGCGATGCTGGACGCCGGCGGACTGGATGGCGTGCTGATCGCCACGCCCACCGCGCTGCATCTGCCAATGGTGCAATTGGTCGCCGCAAGTGGGCTGCCGATCCTGTGCGAAAAGCCGTGCGGGCTCACCGCGCGCGGGGCGGCCGAAGCGGCGCGCATCACCGACGCCCTTGGGGTCAGGCTGCAGGTTGCCTACTGGCGGCGTTTTGTCCCGGCGCTGCAACGCCTGCGCCAGCGTATCGCCGACGGTGCGCTGGGGGAACTTTATCTGCTCGCCTGCTATCAGTGGGACGGCGCGCCGCCGGCCGCGGAATTCCGCGTCGGCAGCGGCGGCATCTTCATCGACATGGGTGTGCACGAATTCGACCAGATCCGCTGGCTCAGCGGCCAGGACATTGCCGATGCGCATGCCGCGGCCGCCGCGGCGGTCGGCGAAGCCGCGGTGCCAGGCGATAGCGAAAGCGCACAGGCGCTGTGCCGCCTGTCCGGCGGGGCCACCGCGATCGTTTCACTGGGCCGCAGATTTCCGTTGGGCGATATCTGCAAGATTGAAGCGTTTGGAACGAAACATGCCGAGGAAGCCGAGATTCCTGTGGCCGCCCGATGCCGACGCGGCATTTCTGGGCGCCCTGCGCCTGCAGGCGGAAGGCTTCGCAAGCTGGGCAAGCGGCGGCCCGCCGGTCGGCGCAAGCGCCGCGGATGCGGTGGCCGCGCTGGCAGCGGCGGAGGCCGCGTCGGAGACGACGAAGCTGGTCGGTCAGCGCCAGCATAGGTGAACCGTGGCTGATGAACAGCGTCCGCATGGCGCAGTCTCCGGCGCATGCACGCGCGCCGCCGATCATGCCGCCGCCTGGTGCATCCACGCCAGAGCCGGATGCGCCGGATCGTCCCCGGCATGATCCTGCACCGCGCGACGTAACGTGCCGAGAACCGCCGGCCGGTCCCGTCGTAGCGCGCGCTCGATGATCCCGGCCTGCACCTCGGGCGCGTGGCGGGTCAGCGCGCGGATGACGAACGCCTCGCTGAGCAGGTCAGGGCCAAGTGGCTCGAATGTCTCGCCACCGGCGGCAAGCAGCACGTCCGCGACACAATCGGCGACCTGCTCGGGCGTTCCAGGCAGATGCAGCCCCAGCGAGTAGGTCTCTTCCGCAATCAGTCCGGCCGCTTCATTGGCCGCACAGCCGCGCTGCAAGGTGATGCAGGCGGCAACATGCGTCAGCAGCAGCGGGTCCAAGCTGCAGGCGCCACGCGCACTGCTCCAGCCGGAACATGTCCCG
This sequence comes from uncultured Pseudomonadota bacterium, assembly GCA_963764525.1. Lineage (GTDB taxonomy): Bacteria > Pseudomonadota > Alphaproteobacteria > Acetobacterales > Acetobacteraceae > DATDIC01. Next base: position 149,539 of record CAVXTC010000006.1, read on the forward strand.
CTCTGCCAGCACCTGCGCCAGGCCGGCGGGCGATTGCGCCAGCGCCGCCGCGACGCCCTGATGCGGGGCGACCAGCGCGGCCATCAGCAGATGCAACGGCTCACTGGTATCAAGTGCAACGCCGGGCGGCGGCGGACAGATCGGCAGGCCGGACAGCAGCGCCGCCCGGGCCATCGCCGTGCCGAGCAGGCGGGCCCGTTCGTCCGCGGAGCGCAGGCCGGCCAGCCGCACCGGTTCGGCAGGGTCCATCGCGACGCCCGTGCGGCCGAGGTCCGCCCACCAGCCGTCGCAATCGGTGTCCCGTTCCAGCAACAGCAGGCGCAGCTTCGGATGGCGTGGTTGGCCCAGCAGGACGCAGAATCGTGCGGCAGCGTTTCGCCAGCACTGGCCCGATCGATGACCACCAGCACGGGGAAGCGGCTCCGCCCGGCTTCAGCAGCGAGCCCCCGCAGTGCCTGCGGCGAGGCGAACCCGGCCGACCAGCCCAGCGCCTCGGCCCGTTCGCACAGCTCGATCGCCAGCCTTGTCTTGCCGCTTCCGGCACGCCCCGTCAGCCCGCGCACGGACACCGCGGCCGGCGCGGACAGCCAGTGTTCCAGCGCCGCCAGTTCGTCCGCCCGGCCGACCAGTTCGGGCGCCCGGCTTGCCGGCAGCAGCAGGTCCCTTTGGTGCGTGCAACCGGTCCCCGCCGCGTGCAGCCTGGCAAGACGCGGTCCGGCCCCAGCCGATCGGCGCTGCCGTTTCCGCATCGGCCCCATAGGGCTCGATGCCCGCCGAGCTGAAATCGTCGTCCAAGCCGGACCTCCCGCCATCGGGCAGCGAACATACCTCACGATCCGTTGAGGTATCGCCAAGAAATATGGCGCAAGCGTGACGATTCGCCGTCGAACATCCTGCTTGGCCCACGATACACCCGCGGACCGCGTGAACGCGTTGTGAGCCTGATGAACGGCTCGTGAAGCCGAAGGGGGGGCGGCAATCACATTATGCTCTGATAGAGATGCCGCGTCCGGATCAATTGCCGTAAGGGTGCTGGGTCTCCCATGAAGGTATTTTTCGCCACGAGCGAAATGGCCGATTTTGTCAAAGCGGGAGGTCTCGGCGAGGTGTCCGCCGGGTTGCCGCGCGCGCTGTGCCGGCACGGCGCGGATGTGCGGGTGCTGTTGCCCGGCTATCCCGGCCGCACTCGCCAAATGCCCCGATATGCGGATCGTGGCACGCCTGCCGGGACGCGCCAGCATCCCGCCCTGCCGGCTGGGCGAGGTTCGCACCGCCGACGGCCTGATCGTTTATCTGGTGCTGGCGCCCGGCCTGTACGAACGGCGCGGCAGCCCGTATTGCCGGCCGGACGGGGCCGAATGGCCCGACAACGATTTGCGTTTCGCCCGGCTGTCGCTGGCCGCGGCGCGAGATCGCGGCCGGGCGCGGCGGCGCTGCGCTGGACCCCCGAATGTGCACGTCAACGACTGGCCGGGCGGCCTGGCCCGGCCTATATGCGCTGGGACGGCACGCCGGTCGCCGACCGTGCTGACCATCCACAACATCGCCTATCAGGGCGAGTTCGACGCCGACCAGCGGCACGCGCTCGGCATCCCGGAGCCGCCTTCGACATCAACGGCGTGGAATTCCATGGCCGCGTTTCGTTCCTGAAGGCCGGCCTGCTTCTATGCCAGCCATGTCACCACCGTCAGCCCGACCTATGCCCGCGAGATCACCACGGAAGCGCTGGGCGCCGGCCTGCACGGCCTGACCCGGGGCCTGGCCGCGCGCGGCCAGCTATCCGGCATCGTCAACGGCATCGACGAAAGCTGGGATCCCGAGCAGCGATCCCACCTGCCGCACCATTTCGACGCGGAGGATCTGAGCGGCAAGCAGGCCAACGCCGACCTGGTGCGTACCGGGCTGTGCCTGCGCCGTCCGAGGGTCCGTTGTTCGGCATGGTCTCGCGGCTGGTGCATCAAAAGGGCCTCGATCTCGTCGCCGAGGCGGCCAACGAATCGTCGAGCAACGGCGGCCAGATCGCCATCCTCGGCCTGGGCGATCCGGCGACCGAGCACATGCTGAGCCAGGTCCCGCCGCCACCGGGACCAGATCGGCGTGCTGATCGGCTTCAACGAGCCGATGGCGCGCCGCATCGTCGGCGGCAGCGACTTCTGCCTGATGCCGTCACGCTTCGAGCCGTGCGGGCTGACCCAGATGCAGGCGCAGCGTTATGGCGCTCTGCCGATCGCCCACGCGACCGGCGGGCTGGCCGACACGATCGAGGACGGCACGACCGGTTTCCTGTTCTCCGATTTTCGTCCGACGGGCTGCTGGCGGCATGCCATCGCGCATTCGAGGCGTAACGATGAGGCCCAGCTCGACGAGATGCGGCGCGCCGCGATGGCGCGCAGCTTCGGCTGGGATGCGCCGCCGCGGAGTATGAGCGGCTGTATTGCCGGCTGACCGGCAAGCCGGTGGCCGAACCCATTCCGCGCCCGCCGCGCTGCGAAGCAGCG
>CAVXTC010000007.1:0-289199 GCA_963764525.1 uncultured Pseudomonadota bacterium
GGTGTCGCAGCAGAGTTCATCGGCAGCCGTCTGATTCGACGTTGTCTTGCCCCGTTCCTTCAAGGCGACAGAATCGCGGCTGCCGATCCGGGCCGACGGGTCCACGCCGAGACCGGGTGTCCTACTGCTGTCGGCGCTCTCGGTTTTGCCTGTGCTCCCCGATGACCTGAGCGACGATGTAGATGATCAGCACATTCACGATCACCCCAATCCCGACAAAGGTCACAAGCAGCGCAAACGTCTGCGTGAAAGCGTGTGACAAGCCGAAGGCGAACACCTGTCCCCGAAGCGTATCTCACCGCGGTGGACGGTACGGCGAGTGCTAGCGTCGGCGCGCGCGGCCCGGTAGCTCAGTGGTAGAGCAGCGGACTCATAATCCGTCGCGCCCAGGTTCGAATCCTGGCCGGGCCATGGAAAAGGCTGGAAACCTTTGGGACAGGACTGCCAGTGCGTGGAGTCTGGGGATTGCGGGAAACGGCGGTCGGAGCGCACACGCTCATCGACCAGGCCAGCCCGGCCGGCACGGCGGACGGCGCAGTCCCGATCCGGGCTCCTGACGGCTCGCGACCGGTGCTCACCGCCTAGCCGCACGTTGCAACGGGGTCCCTGAGGCGGGCACAAGTCGCTTCACCCCGAGCACCTTCACGAGCCGTTGCGATTCGTGCCCGTATAGCGAGACGGATTCGCAACCCACGCTCCGCGCGGCCAAGGTTTTGCGAATCTTGCCCTACCTGCCCCACCGGCCGCCGCAACAACCCCGCGAACCTACCTCACCCAGGCCACGTTAGGCAACTACCTAACGAGCCGTCACGTCTTCGAATGCAATGCAAACGACCGGCTGGCCGGGTCAGCAGCATCGCTCTCTGCCTCGTATCGTGCGGCGGTTCGGCGCCAAGCTCAGGCCGCCGCTGGCGTCCCAGCGGAAGATCGGTCCAGCGGCCGGACGGAGCAGAACAATGAACTTCACGTAGGCGACGTCAGGTCCGGCGACCGTGACTTCGGCTTTGCACTCGTATTGACGCGGCGTCCGCACCACCGTCACGAATGAGCAGCCCGCCCGAGTCCCTTCAGGTCTGCGGAGCTGTGCCTGGAACAGGATCTCGTCTCCGTTATGGAGGCGGTAGACAATGTGCACCGTCACAGGAGGGGTGTTGTCGGCGATGTGCCACGTGTTCGAAGAGTGCGCAGGAACCTCATCCTCCGGAACCCGGCACCATCGGTTGGAGATCTCGTGCCCGTCCTGAGTCACCTGCATAGGAATCCCCGTCTCGTTCACGCTGGTGCCCTTAATACGCACCGAGTCGCAGACTCCCGCGGCCGCGTTCCGGGGGACACCGGCCGAAAGGCGGCCCTGCCCCGCACGCGCTTGCTGCCCTACTGCCAAAGCTCCCACGGCAACTCCCACCAGCACGACGAAGACCGTCGCAACGAGCGATCGTCCAGACCACATCCTGCCGGTTCTCATGCGTCACCCCCGTTGGCTGATCGCATCCGCGATCCGATCCACCACCGCAGCCGTTTCCTAGCTGCGCGGTCACCTTGGGCAAGAGTATAAGGAACTAAAGATCGCCCGCACCTGCGCGGTTCCGCGGTGAGCCGGGCGACGAGCGGATGTGGACGATCAAGACCCGCCGACACCTCTCCGCGCGCCGCCGACAAAACGTCGGTCAAGCGAATTCGCGCACAGCGACAGCCGAAGGGGTGGTTTCGGGGCTAGCGGCTGCTGCAGCCGATCGCTTTTTGGGTCTCGTGGGCGTCCTCGATCAGGTCGCGTGCCTGAGCCCGGGTGATGGTCGCGCCGGTTTGCTTGTCGACCTCGCGGACGTAGCCATCCAGCGACCTGCACGCGCCAGAGACGTCACCCGCCATGTACTTGGACCTGGCGAGCTTGACCTTGTGCACGAGCGTCTCGCCCGGTCCCACGCCGCGCGAATCGACCAGCAAATCGCGAAAGTCATGCGCCCAAGCGGCCTGGGTGAAGGTCAGCACCACCGACGCCGTGCCAAACGCAGAGTTAGACCCGGTCACCGCACAACCGCTCAAGCTCGCGCCGGTCAACGACGAGGCACAGAAATCAGAGCCGCCGCCGCCGGCACCGGCAGCGTCAGGTCCGAATCCACCGCCGCCGCCACCGCCGCCGCCGTTGTAACCGCCGCCGCCGCCACCACCTCCCCATACGCCGGAGCCGCCTGAGCCACCCAGACCGGGGCCGGCGCTTGTGAACCCTGCGCCGTTCGTCCCGGCGGTGCATGCGAGGCAGTCTCCGGCGCCTCCGGTGCCGAACGTCATCTGCGTGCCGCCGCCACCACCACAGGCCGTTGCCGTGCAAGGATTCCCAGGAGCGCCGGTGCCGCCATCAAGCCCCGCGCCGCCGCCGCTCTCGGCGGAGAACGCGCCGCCACCGCCGCCGCCCGCGATCAGCACCGGGGAAGAGAAGTCGCCGCCAAGCGCCACCCCCGAGGCGCCGCCGCCTGCCCCGCCATTGTTGGCAGAGTCCCTGCCAGTCCCACCGCCGCCGCCGCCGTATCCCACGCACAGATCCAGGGCATGACCGAAGCTAACGCCAGACAGCGTGCCCGACACGACATCACCGGTCCCGCCCGGCCCGGACCCCCCGTTGGCCGCCTGACCCCCGCTACCTGTCGCCTGAATGCTCACGCTCGAGACCCCCGCCGGCACCTTCCAGGTAGAGCAGCCCGTGCTCGTAAACGACTTGGTTTTGGCGAGCGCCGGACCGGCTACGAACCCGGCCACCGCCAAGAAGGCAGCCGCCAGCCCAAGCGTTAACCGGAGACGCCCGGCCGCCAACAACAACCCAACGTCACCCGCTCCACGGAAAAACATTCCGATCGCCCCTTTCCTCTCGCCGCACGCCCCCTGGCCGCCGCTATAACTCCGCAAACCTATCTCGCTCGTCTTACGTTAAGCAAGGTACCTAACAGGCCGGCTGACGCTGGCGGTCGAGCGTCGTCAGATGGTGCTCTTGGAAGCGCCTTGACTGCCTGTTAGGCTGCTCGCGACACGGAGGAATTGGTGTCCGTCGGGGGCGAACCCTTGAGGGGGAAGGAGAAGACATCGTGGGGCGCAAACGATTCCGTCAACCGGAGGAACGGCGACAGCGAACGATGCCCTATCGCCTGCTGGGTGCTGGCATAGCGGCGGTGCTGGCCGTGGGCCTGCTGGCGGCCCTCCCGGTCGCTGCGGGAGCTCACAGGGCGGCGCCCCACGCGCCAGTGCCTTCGCTGCGCTGGGCTCGCCGGGCTGTGCCGCAGGTTGCGAAGACATTTCACCGCGGCAGGTCGACTCGCAGGGCGCCGTTTTTGTCGTGGGCGAAGCACAAGTCGTTCAGCAACGCGGCCATCGTCGACACATACAGAGTCACCACCACCCTGGACACGACACCGGCGTCCTGTCCGGCGACCACGACCGAGCCGTGCACGCTTCGCCAGGCCGTCGTGCAGGCAAACGCCGATGGCACGCTGGACAAGATCCAAGTTCCGGCCGCCCCCTCTCCCTATCTGCTGGAGTCAGACCAGCTCAGCGTCACCGACGCGGCCGGGGTTGTCATTTCCGGCGCCGGCCAGGCCAAGACCGTGGTGCAGGCCGACACCACTTCCACCACCTATCCCTTCCGGGTCCTCCAGGTAAGCAACGGCTCGGCGGTGCAGATATCCAACGTCACGATCAAAGACGGGCACTCCACCGCCACAACCGAGGACGGCGATGGCGGCGGCATCGAGGTGCTCTCAGGGTCGCTGACGATGCGCAACTCCACCGTGACGGCGAACACCGCCGACAACGACGGCGGCGGCATCTACGTAGCCGGGCAGAACTCGATCAACAACGGTTCCTCGGGCACCGAGAGCCAGGCGTACCTCAAGAACGTCACCATCAGCGGCAACACCGCATCGATGGGTGGCGGTCTTGACATCGAGGGCCAGGCGATCATCGGCGGCGGGCAGGTCACCGGCAATACCGTCACTGGGCCTCTCGGAGGCGGCATCCGCCTAGGTGCCGACGGCGACTTTTACCCGAGCCTCTCCGCAAGCGACCTGACCGTAGCCGCCAACACGGGCGCATCTAACGGCGGGGGCATTTACAACTTCGGCTCGCTGGCTCTGACGGGAGGAGCGATCGGCGGGCCGTCCTCGGCGGACGGGAACCATGCCTTTATCGGCGCAGGGCTGTACAACGCCCAGGTCGCGACGCTCCACAACATCACGGTGCAGCACAACACGGTTCTCTCCGGTGGTAACGGCGGCGGGATCGACAACAACGACCGCTTGTCGATAACCAGCGGGTTGTTGTCGCATAACCAGGCGCAAACCGGGGGCGGGCTCAACAACGAAGCGGGGGGCCACGCAATCTTGCAGAACGTGCACGTCTCGCGCAATCAGTCATTCGCGGGAGGCGGCCTTTTCAACGAAGACAGCCTGTCGGTCAGCGGCGGGTTGATCGCCGAAAACTCCGCTGACCATGGCGGTGGCGTCCTCAACGACAACGGATCCGCCAACATCAAGGGAACCTCGATCACCGGCAACTCCGCACTGAGGGAAGGCGGCGGCGTCATTAGCTTTGCGCCGCTTAGCCTCACCCGGGTCCAGCTTGGCACTGTTGCCCAGCCCAACGTGGCCCAGGAGGGCGGCGGCATTTTCACCGAGCAAACCGGGGCCACGATTGTGCGCTCGACGATCGCGGGCAACCGGGCGCGTAGCGCAGGTGGCGGTTCCGGCGGCGGGGTGTTCGACGAGTTCGGGGCCGACGACGAGCTTCGCCAGACGACGGTGACCGGCAACACCTCCGACGGCGCCGGCGGCGGCATCACCATCGACGGGGCAACGATGACCATCCTCACCTCCACGATCTCAGGCAACGCGGTCATCACCGGGGCCAGCAGTGCCTTCGGCGGCGGCATCTCGAACATGCCCGACACGAACGGCGACACCGGCACGCTCAAGATGGTCAACGACACGGTGACCGACAACCGCGCGGGCGGCGGGTCAACCGCGGGCTTCGGTGGCGGCCTGGACAACGAGGCGCAGGCCAGCGCCACGTTGACCAACGTGACCGTGAGCCACAACCGGGCAGGCAGCACCGGGACCGGCGGCGGCCTCTACAACAACGGGCAGGCAGCGCTTAGAGGAACGATCCTGGCCGGAAACACCGCCGCAAGCAGCTCCTCCAACTGCGGACTCCCGGCCGCGCTGACCTCCAACGGGTACAACCTCTCCAGCGATTCAACCTGCGGGCTGACCGGCATCGGCGACCAGACAGCGGTCAACCCGCTGCTGGGGCCGCTGGCGAACAACGGCGGACCGACGCAGACCATGGCGCTCAAGGCCGGAAGCCCCGCCATCGACGCCGTCCAGTTCTGCCCGCCACCCAAGACCGACCAACGCGGCGTCAAACGCCAAGGCCCCTGCGACGTCGGCGCCTACGAACGCGTGCCCGACGGGCGTGCGTCGGCTCGGTGACGGTCGGGAACCAATCTGCCTAGCAACTCGACTCACACCGGATAACACGACGTAACGGTGTCGTGTGCGTGCGGTGGCGGGGATGGGCCCGTTGCCGTAATGCCTACTTGAACTGCTCGCCGAAGATGCGCCTGGCTCCAGACGCGCCGTCGTTGAACAGGAAGAACGCCTTCGCCGCCACGCCGCCCTGGCAGGCATCGCCGTCCGAGTTGAACGGATTAGCCGTGCAGTTCGACGAGATCGGTTCGGCGACTTCGAGCGTGAGCCCGCTAGTAGAGCGTTTGATCCCGGTCGACGTGTCGAGGTGGAACGTGGGGTTGGCAGCGTTCGTGAAGTGGCCCACGAAAAGCAGCTGGGAGTGGCCGACTTTCTGCCGGTAGGTGACGACCGGCGTATGGCCAGCAAAGCTGATGTCTGGCGTGTTCGCGTCGCCCTTAGTGCTCGAGAGCGGGTTGCCACCATTTGCGAGCACGAAGTGAGTCCCTCCGACCAGCCGCGACGCGAAGATCCGCTTGACGCCGTTGAACTCCTCGGCCCAGACGACCCACGGAACGGTCGGCTGCCCCGAGGTCATGGTCCCCGCGGCGACGCGCGGGTCCTCGGCGTCCGCATTCGGGCTGCGGTTCAGCGTGCACTTGTTCTCGGCTGCCTTGGAGGCGAGGCAGGGGCCGGCATGGTTCGCTCCAGACGTGTCGAGGACCTGCCCGGCGGTCGTGCGGTTGCCGAATGCCTGCCAGAAAAAGCCACCGTCAACTGTCCCCTGAGGCACCACGGTGTCGCCTTGCAACGCCTTGGCGGCGAAGACGCGCTCGTTGGTCACACCGAAGTGGCCGCCCTTTCCGACCTCGTACCAGACGACCCACGGCACCGCGTCGTTTGTGCCGGTAAAGGCGATGTCGGGCTCGATCCCGGCGCGGGCCGGGTCGACATTAAGCGACGGCTCGCTCGGCGATGAGACCGGCGATCGCTCGACGCCCACCTGCTGCCAACAGAACCCACCCTCGGGTGTCCCACCGGCGGGTTTCGTCCCGGCCGGGCACGTCGTCGTGCCCGGACCAATGGGCCTTACGACGAAGATTTGGTTCTTGGTCGGTCCCTGTTCCTGCCAGACGATCCATGGACCCGGCGCCGTCGTGACGCCCAAGGCGTTGCCGCCCGCGACCTCTGGGTTCTCCGCGTTCTTGCCAGTGCGAATGTTGAGCGACGGCGGGCTCGTGGGTCCAGCTGGGTTCGTGCCCACGCGGCCCTGTCCGGCGAAGTCCCACGTGTCGGCCGTCGAGTCGAAGCGGGCCGCGAAGATTTCCTTCTTGCCGAACGGGCTCGTGTTGTCCTCGTACCACGTGGCCCACGGAACAGCCCGGCCGGCGCCCGCGAAGTCGATCGAGGGCGCCTCGCCATCTCGGGCCTGATTGAAGTTCAGTGAACCCGTGAAGGTCGGGGACGCGCTCGAAGCGCCGCCGACGGTCCCATGACCCTTCGTCACCCACGCGGTCCCGTTGAATGCCCGCGCAAAGATCTGCTGGGCCCCTGAGGTCTTCTTCTCGAAGTCCGTCCACGGGACCGCTGGCTGGCCGGCGACGACCGAGCCGCCGACAGCGTCGAGTTGGCCGGCGTCTCGCTGAGGGCTAATGCCCGCGGCGGAATCCTTGTCGACCCGCCCGTCGAGGTCTACGAAAGTCGCGGCGGCTGCCGTGCCGGCGCTTATCAGAAGTGCGGCCGCTGCCGCGATTGTCCCTCGCCGTCCAACGGCATGTCCTAGTTTCATCGGTACCCCCGGTCCTGGCTCTGGTAACCGTTTACCTAACTATACGCCCATTGGCGCCCTCGCGGGAACAAATTCCTGCCTACGACTTGGCGACTCCAAAGGCATACAGCTTGCCGTTCCACGAGGGGACGAAGACACGGCCGTTGACGACCGTCGCGGGCGCATAGACGCTGCCGGTGATCGTCGAGCTTTGCCAGAGCTCGCGCCCGGTGGCTGCTTCGAACGCGTCCTCGGTGTTGTCCGCACCGTCGCCGTAATAGACCACGCCATTAGCGATACTCGGCGGCGGCAACCCGATCGCCTTTTGCAGTCCAACGGTGCGCTGCCACGCGAGTGATAACCGGCAGTTGCTTTTCGCCTTCAGCGCCACGAGCCCATGTTTGAACGGACCGCTGGTCGAGTTCGACGTGTTCGCCACGTACAGCATGTTTGTCACTGGATCCCACGCTGGATCCCCCTTGAAGCCCGCCCGCGGGTAAGCGCCCATCTGAAGCCGCTGGCTGTCGCGCGCTCCCAGCTTGTCGCCGACCGAATACACGAACAGCGCGCCGGTCTTGTTCTCCGCTGCGGCCAGCGTGACGGGACAACCGGCGGGCCGGAACAGCACCGGTGTGGAGCCGAAATCCTCGTCGGCGTATGAACCGAGCTTGGGCTTCACCGCGCTGCGCACGCCGAGGGACGGCGAGAGCTCCACGACCGACTCTGAGTAGCGGTAGTTGTACGGCCTCCCGAGCGCGTTGCCGGTCGCGGCGATAACGTCCTGGCTGGAGGGATCGACGCTCACGCCCCCCGGCCCCCACACACTCCCGCCCGATATTCCGCCGGAGGGAGGGCCGGCCGGGTAGAAGCGATGAAGAATCGCGTGCCGGGTAACTCCTATCTCGGCCAGCCCGCCGTGGTAGGGGGGATAGCTGCAGTGGCTGGCGATCGGCACGTACAGGCTGTTATGGAACATGTTGAGACCGCCGTAGACGCTTTCCTCGACAGGATCGAAGACGTTCTGCACTGGCCAGCCGGGCTCCTCGGCTCCAGTCGCGAGGTCGAGCGCGTGAACCGCGCCGTCGCCCCCGGCAACGTAGATGACGCCCGCGTGTTTCGAACTGAAGGAGATCGCACCCGCTCCGCCGACCCCAAACACCCCGTCGGGCATATCGAAACAGTTGGTGGCCTGGGAGCCGAGATCCTTCTCCCAGATGACCTGACCGGTGCTCGCGCGGATCGCGTAGAACTCGCCGTGCTCCGTGCCCTCGTAGACGATGCTCCTGAGCGAGCCGTCCACGCTGACCCTGGCCGCCTCGACGGGCTGGGCGATCATCACAGCGCCGAGGTCGGCGCTCCAGAGCTTGTGGATGTGGTGAGCGTTCGCAGGGCCGATCGTCGACTCACGACCGTTGTAGTCCATGCGCATCGCGTTGAAGCCCTCGGTGGTCCAGCTGATCGGCGATGCGTGCTTGGCGGCCGCCGCGGCGGGCTTAGCCTTGAGGATGCCCAAGGCAGCGCCAAACGCGAACACGCAGGCGGCCGCAACTCCGAAGGCGATCCGCACCGTGGCGGCGCTGCGAGCCCGACCCAGCCTGCCGGTCCGTCGAGTACGACTGACCACCTCATCCCCAGTTCATTCCGAAACGCCGCGAGGGACCATAGCTGACGCCGCACGGCGAGCCGAGTTGTGCGGTGTCTGGTCCTTTAGCCTGGCCAATGTGCGGAAGGTGCTCGTGACGGGCATGTCGGGGACCGGGAAGTCGAGTGCGCTGGACGAACTGCGCAACCTCGGTTTTCAGGTGGTCGATACCGACGAGCCCGGATGGACCGAATGGTCTGATCGCGAGGGCGGATACGTATGGCGCGAGGACAGAATCAGAGAGCTGCTCGCGCGCGAAGAAGGCCCTCCGCTCTACGTCTCGGGGACGGTCTCAAATCAAGGCCGGTTCTACGGGTACTTTGACGCGGTGGTCCTGTTGAGCGCTCCCCCCCAGGTGCTTCTCAGCCGCATCGAGAGCCGGACCACCAACCCTTATGGGAAAACTGCAGAACAGAGGGACCTGATTCTTCGCGACCTCGCCGAGGTTGAACCGCTCCTTCGCAAGACGTGCACCCATGAAATTGACGGCGCACAGCCTCTGGGCGTGGTCGTAGCGGAGCTGGCGAAACTGGGCACGGAGGCTTGATGTCAGGCGCCCGGACACTGACCCCAAGTCGACCGATTGCCGCTGCTCGTCCGGCGCCGATGGAGATCGGGTTCGTAGCGAAGCTCAGCGAGGACGTGCGGCGCGAGTTTCGGATCCGCCGCCGCGCGAAGCTGCCGCCGGGGAGCACGGCGCCGAGCTGGTCGCACACCTTGCGGATCATCTCGGACCCTCTCGGACTTCTACTCGAGCATGTCCAGCGCTACGGCCCGGTCTTTACGCTGCGGCTGCTTCATGAGCCGATCGTGTGGGCCGTCGGCGCCGAGGTCAATCATCAGATTCTCGTCAGCGACTTCGACGCTTTCCAATGGCGAGAGGGGCACTTCGCCGACCTCTGGCCCCTGTTGGGCGACGGGCTGCTGAACACCGACGGGCCCTACCACCGGGACTTTCGGATGCTGATGTTGCCCGCCTTTCATCGCGACTACATCGCGTCGGTCGCGGAGACGATGATCGAAGAGGCGCTCGCCGCCGCCGAGGCGCTGCGGGTAGGGCAGCACGTGGAGATCTACGGTTGGGTTCGCGAGCTCGCGCTGCGGATAGCGCTGCGAGGCCTGCTTGGGATTAAAGCCACGGGCGGGCGCGACCGGGCTTTGGCGACGGCGTTCGAGGCGTCGCTGGCGATCCACGGCGAGCCGGTGCCGTTGCAGATGTTGCCGCTGCCGAAAACTCCGCTGGCGCGAGCGATCGCGGCGCGGCGCACGCTCGACTCGATGGTGCGCGCAGAGATTGAGGAACGTCGGAGCAAGGGCCACCCCGGGTCGGGCGTCCTCGGCCTGCTCCTGAGCGCCACCGACGACCGGGGCGCGCCGCTTAGCACCAGCGTCGTACGAGACCAGGCTGTCACGCTGCTATTTGCCGGCCACGACACCACGACGACTGCGTTCACGTTCCTGGTGCACGAGCTGGGACGCAATCCGCGGGCCCGCGCGGCCGTCGAGGACGAGCTAGACCGGGTCCTGCGAGGAAAGAAGCCGACCGCTGCCGAACTTGACGGCGGTGCCCTCCCGGTCCTCGAGCGCTCGCTCAAGGAGACGCTGCGGCGATATCCGCCGGCCTGGGTCGGACCGCGGCGCAGCACCCGCGAGGTGACGCTTGCGGGCTTGCCCGTCCCTGCAGAAATCGGAGTGCATTACTCCTCCTGGGTCACACACCACCTGCCGCACCTATATCCGGATCCATTCCGCTTCGACCCTGACCGCTTCCTGCCCGAGCGAGAGGCCAGCCTCCCACGTGGCGCCTACGTGCCGTTCGGCGGGGGGTCGCGCACATGCCTCGGTAAACGCTTCGGCGAGTACGAGCTGCGCGCGCTCTCCGCCGTCGTGTTCAGCCGCGTCCGGTTCGAGCCGCTCTCGCGCCAAGAGCCCCGGGTGGTGACGACGCCGACGCTCGGCCCGAAGGGTGGCCTGCGCTTCGTTGTCCGGGCGCGCTGAGCGAGCCAAATTTCCACCCACACACGCCCGTGGCTCACTTCCCGAGTGCTGACGACCGGAGCCGCGAGACCGACCGACCGCTTTGTTAGCGAGGTCGCGATGGGGTAGGGTTCTGGGCGGAGGCAACCAATGATTAGGGGTCAGGGATGAGTGGCTGGCAAGGGCGCTGCGCGGCCGTTTTGTGTGGTGTCTTGGTCTGGGTGGGCGCGTTGGCGGTGTATGCGCCTGGGGCGTTCGCGCAGGCTCCGACAATCTCGTCATTTAGTCCCACCGCGGGCACGATCGGGAAGAGCATCACGATCACAGGATCGGGGTTCACGGGCGTCTCGAAAGTGACCTTCAACGGCGCATCTAGCTCTTTTGAGAGGGTCTCGGCCGGCGAGATCACCGCGAAGGTGCCCCCCGATGGCTCGTCGGGTCCGATCGAAGTCACTACCCAAACAGGGACAGGCGTGAGTGGGCGCTCGTTTAAGGTCAACCCGAGCGTTGTGCTGTCTCGTACGGCGGGGCCGCCGACCTCCTCGATGAGCGTCTCCGGAGCCGGGTTTGGAGCCTTTGAGGGGGTCGATCTGTTCTTTGACTTGACCGACGAGGCGGTGGCCGGTACCAATGCGACCGGCAACTTCGGGCCAATATCGGTTTCCGTCCCGGCCACCGCGGTCCCCGGCACGCACTGGATCTCGGCCCAGGGCAGACGCTCTGGCAACTTCGCACAGGCGGCGTTCACGGTTAGAACCAACTGGCTCCAGTTCGGCTTCGGGCCCCGCCACAAGGGCTACAACCCGTACGAGAACGTCTTGAGCCCTTCCACCGTCTCCGGGCTCGACCTCGACTGGACCGCCGCGACAGGAGGCCTAATCAGCTTCTCCTCGCCGGCGGTCGCCGACGGTGTCGTGTACGTCGGCTCGGGGGACGGCAATCTGTATGCGTTTCCGGCCTCCTGTGCGGGCGACGCGACCTGCACGCCACTGTGGCACGGCACCACACAAAGCTCGATTCACTCGTCGCCGACGGTCTCGGGCGGTGTCGTGTACGTCGGCTCGGACGACAGAAACCTGTACGCCTTCCCGGCCTCGTGCGGTACCGGCGACGCGACCTGCACGCCGCTCTGGCACGGCACCACCCAGAACGACATCTACCCCTCCTCGCCGACGGTCTCGGGCGGTGTCGTATACGTCGCCTCGAACGACGGCAATCTCTACGCGTTTCCGGCCTCGTGCGGTACCGGCGACGCGACCTGCACCCCGCTCTGGCACGGCACCACCGGAGCCTCAGTGCAGTCTTCACCCGCGGTCGCCAACGGGGTGGTGTACATCGGCTCAAGCGACGGTAACTTGTACGCGTTCCCGGCCTCGTGCGGGACCGGCGACGCGACCTGCAAGCCGCTCTGGCACGCCGCCATCGGCGCCACCTTCTCCTCGCCGGCGATCGCCAACGGGGTGGTGTACATCGGCTCGAGCGACGGCAACCTGTACGCGTTTCCGGCCTCGTGCGGGACCAACGACGCGACCTGCACGCCGCTCTGGCACGGCACCACCGGGGCAACCAGATCCATGCCGGCGGTCGCCAACGGGGTGGTGTACATCGGCTCGTTCGCCGGTAACTTGTACGCGTTCCCGGCCGCTTGTGGGACCGGCGACGCGACCTGCAAGCCGCTCTGGCACGGCACCACCGGGAGCCAAATCAGATCCTCGGCAGCCGTCGCCAACGGAGTGGTGTACATCGGCTCGAACGACGGCAACGTCTACGCGTTCCCGGCCGCTTGTGGTACCGGGGACGCAACCTGCACGCCGCTCTGGGCGGGCACCACGGGAGGCATAGTCTCCTCGACGCCGGCGATCGCCAACGGAGTGGTGTACGTCGGCTCGGAGGACGGCGACCTGTACGCGTTTGACCTCCAGGCGCCGCCCCTCGCACCCGCCCGGCCAACCCATGGCAGCCTTCACCGCAATCGCATCCTGCGGCAACAGAGGTAACGCCCGGGTTCGGCGGAACGCTTCAGGCGGCCGGAGCCGCAAGTGCGGGTTCAGCCCACGATCCCCTTCACCGCCCGGTCCACCGGACGGCCTTGTTCCATCTCCCACTGCACGATCCAGTAGAAGAACTTGTTTACGTGGTAGATGCCGTGGACGTCTCGCCGCGGGGCAAAGTTAGTCATGAGACCAGCGTTACGGTCACCTCGGTGCCGTGGACGCTGGTGCTGCGGCCCATGTCGCTTTCGAGTCCCGGATTCAAGGCGTTGACGTTGACCATGCCTGGCTCGCGCTTCGGCCAACGGCCTTTGGGCGAGTAGATCACGCCGCGCGGCAGACCTTCGGACAGCTCCACAGTCAGCTTCAGCCGTCCCACGTCGCTTTCAAGCCGAACCGCATCCCCGACAGCGAGTCCGCGGTCGGCCGCGTCTGCTGGATGCATCATCACCGTCGCGGCCCCGATTCGCCGCGTCAGCTTGGCGTCGTTCGCGAAGCTGTCGTTGAGCATCCACGGAGACGCCGGCGAGAGCAAACGGAGACGGTCACGAGCAGGCCGCGGGTCCGCGTGGGGCTCCGGCAGGCGCGGGTGGCCATCCGCCTCGGCGCGCTCGGACGCGATTTCGACACGGCCGGTCGGGGTAGGGAACCGAAGCTCGGCGAACTGGATCACCGGCTCCGGCTCCAGCCATACGGTGCCGCGTACGGCGAGCTCGGCGAAGTCAAAACCGGTGGGCTCGAGCACCGTGGCGATTACCTCGGCGTCGCTTTCGTGGAGCTGCGGCTCGTCGAAGTGCATCGCGGCGGCCAGCCGACGGAAGATCTCGGTGTTTGGCAACGAGTCGCCAAGCGGATCGATCACCTTCACCTGCGCGCTCAGGCTGAGCAGTGATCGGTGAGTTAAATAATCTCCCTCCAAGCTGGATAAGAGAAAAGAATGTGTATTATATGGTCAGGCGGCTAAGCATAGGATCCCATCTTCCTGTCGTTTATAACCAGATTGTGATGATCAATCAGCTTGTGTGCTCTTGGTTAGTCTATAATCGATACCCAGCGTTGTGGTATGACGATGCATAGCCGGAGCATTTTTGCTTCCGCCACCGCCACATAACCTATCGCCCAATGGGAAACCCTGATGTCCGAAATTTCCGCTATCGAAGGTCTGCTGAAGCAGGATCGCGCCATCGTCTTAGGCGCGCTGTTTACGCTGGCGGGGCTGAGCGCGGTCTACACGGTGCTTGGCGGCGGGATGGATATGTCCGCGCTTGCGATGACCCGCATGTCCCCCGATATGCTCATGGCCCCACCTGATTGGACCCCAGCCTACGCGGTCCTGGCGTTCCTGATGTGGTGGATCATGATGATCGCCATGATGCTGCCCAGTGCGACGCCGGTACTTCTGCTGTATGCCGCACTCAAACGCCGTAACCGCGACTTGACCAATTCATTGACAATGACAGCGGTATTCCTCGCCGGTTACCTGGCAGTGTGGGCGTTGTTCAGTTTGGCGGCCACTATCTTGCAATGGGTCCTGGAAGATAGGGGCGTGGTTTCGGGTATGCTGAACGTGTCCAACGTAGCGCTGGGGGGCGTGATCCTGATCGCCGCCGCATTGTATCAATTCACCCCTGTCAAGCAAAACTGCCTGGCGCTGTGCAAGAACCCGGTGCAATTCGTCACGAGGCTGCGGGCGCCCGGCCTACCCGGTGCGCTGGGCGCGGGTATCACGCACGGTGCGTATTGTGTTGGTTGCTGCGCGGTTCTCATGCTGCTGTTATTCTTTGGTGGCATCATGAACCTTTTCTGGATCGCGGGCCTCAGCATCTACATTCTCCTGGAAAAACTGCTGCCCCAGGGGCGTTGGGTAAGCTACGCGGCGGGCGCAGGGTTGTTTGTCGTCGGCGTCAATCTCCTTGTCTCAGCAGCCGCAATGGAATGAGGGACGTTTCGCGCTCATACAGCAAAGGGTCACACCATGCCTCAGGTCGATTGGTATATCGAAGGCGTCGAGTTCGGCAACTGCAACTGCGACTACGGTTGCCCGTGCCAGTTTGAATCACGACCAACCGGTGGCTTCTGTCGTGGCTTTGAAGTGGTGCACATCGAGAAGGGTCATTTCGGCGACGTGCCGCTCGACGGCCTGTATGCGGCGCTGGTCTACGCCTGGCCCGGTCCGATCTATGAGGGCAACGGCGAAATACAGGCAATTATCGACGAGCGTGCAACCGAGGCGCAGCGCGCGGCGCTGACCACTGTCCTGCACGGCGGTGAGACCAACGACGAGGCCACGCACTGGTGGGTCTACCACGCAATGGCTAGCAAGGTTCATCCCCCGCTGTTCGGACCGATTGCCTTCGAGGTGGAAGTCGCGGCGCGCACAGCAAAAGTCAGCATACCCGGCGTGCTAGAGGCGGAAGGGCGGCCTATCAAAAGTCCGGCGACGGGTGGGCCACATCGCGTGCAGATCAGCATCCCAAACGGCATCGAGTTCGAGACCGCCGAGGTCGGAAGTGCCTCGGCCCAGGCAACCGGCGCAATCACGCTCAATCTCAAAGACAGCTACGGGCAGTTCAACGTGCTCCGCCACTCCGGCGGGGGCGTCGTGCGCTGATCCTAGGGCCGAATCACCCTGAGTGGAATTGGGGCTTCCGAAACGGGGTCGATCTTTGATTTATGGGCTTCCTGGTGAGGTTGAGCCGGGGGCGAGATGAGTTGGCGTCGAGGGCAGTCCTATTCGGAACACCTGAGGGACCGGGTGTTGGCGGCGGTGGATGGCGGGCTGGGCGCCAATCCGGCCGCCAAGGTCTTCCAGGTGAGCGTGTCGTGGATTTACAAGGCGCGCGCCCGGCGGCGGAGGTACCGGGGAGACCACGGCCCGTGCCCAGTGTAACCATGTGCCGCCCAGGCTGGCACCGCAGTATGAGGCGATCCGTGCCAAGGTCGCGGCCGAACCGGACCTCACGTTGATGGAATTGCGGGAGTGGGTGAAGCGCGAGCATCAGGTGTCGATCAGCCATGGCGGGATGCACAAGACGCTGGCCCGGCTCAAGTTGACGCGAAAAAAAAGACCCAGCACGCCGCTGAACAAAAGCGCGCCGACGTTGCCGCGGCGCGAACCGAGTGGCGAGCGAACCAGCCGAAGCTGAACCCGGCCCGGTTGGTCTTCCTCGACGAGACCTGGGTCACCACCAATATGGCGCGCCGCTATGGCCGTGGCCCGCGCGGACAGCGAGTGATCGGCGACGTGCCGCATGGCCACTGGATGACCTCGACGTTCCTCGCCGGCTTGCGCCACGACGGCATCACCGCTCCCTGCCTGTTCGACGGCGCCATCAACGGCGAGCTCTTCCTCGCCTACATCGAGCAGCAACTCGCTCCCACGCTGACGCCGGGCGATGTCGTGATCATGGACAATCTCCGCTCGCACAAAGTCACTGGCGTGCGCCAGGCGATCGAGGCACGCAGCGCCAGCCTGCTGGACCTGCCGCCGTATTCTCCCGATCTGAACCCGATCGAGCAGGCGTTCTCCAAGCTGAAGGCGATGCTGCGTAGCGAGGGCGCACGCAAGATCGACGCCCTCTGGTCGGCGGTCGGGCGGCTACTCGACCGCTTCACCGCCAAGGAATGCGCCAACTACCTTGCCCATGATGGCTATCGCGAGTTCAGGTGATTTTGGTCTTAGATGCCCGGAATAGCGATCGATACCTAAGGTGGTCGTCCAACAAGCCCTCTGCGGAGAGGCAAAGCGTGCATTGCCAATGCTCTGAACAAGACGGGGACATTAGCGGACTGAACTGCATCTTCTCGGTGTGCGAAATTCTTGATTTCTGCGCAGGGAGGATTTCTGCCACGCATCTGGTGCTAATCCCCAGCCACGCCTAATCTTGATTAGCAAGGCGAAAGGGGAGTGTGTAATGACCGACCAAAAGGCACTAACGGGCGGCTGCCTTTGTGGCGCAATTCGTTACGAAGCCTCGGGCGTCCCTTCACTGAGTGCTATCTGCCACTGCCGCATGTGCCAGCGTGCGTCAGGTGCTCCATATATGGGACTGCTGTTCATGCCGTCCGACAATGTAAGAGTGACCAAAGGTGGGCCACACATCTACCAATCCTCGCCAACGTCAAACCGTCATTTCTGCGGGCACTGCGGATCGCCACTGTTCTTTGAACGCCACACCCGTTCCTTGACCGCGCTCATGGTTGGCTCACTTGACAATCCGCACATTTTCAAACCACAGATGCAGGTGTGCCTGGAAAGTGCGATGACATGGGTAGACACCCTCGACGACGCACCCCGCTATTTCCAAAAACCTGAGGGAATGACCCCGCTTGTCGATTACGATCCGGTCACCGGGGCACTGACAGAACCTTTGCGAAATTCTTGCAGACTGTGTGAAAACCAGGGAGCGCGCAGACGACGCGCAAGATAGATTCCGACAGCCCCCGGCCTGCAAGTCCATTTCGCGGGAGAAGATCGTCATCAAAGATGCTCGTTGCCGTTACGGCTTGGAGTTTTTGCACAGTCTGCTTGAATTTTGCACGCCCCTGAAATTCGGGTTAGCGATATGATCCGATGTTCGGTGTTGTTGAAGATGATTGTCTCACCCAGCAAGATAGCGTATCGAAGCAGCGGCAAGCGAGGCGAATGGGGGAAAGGCCATGTTCTGGGCAAACATGCCGGCGCCGCATTTTCTGAAGCTCGCCGAGGAACTTGTGCCGACGATCCTCACTGAGCGGGGCGCAATCGAGCGGGGCCGCAGACTTCCGGCCGACCTTGCGCTTGCTATGCGCGAGGCCGGGTTTTTCTCGTTGTGGCTCCCGAAGTCGGTGGGCGGACCCGAGCTCACGCCGGTCGAGCTTGCGCGCATCGTCGAAATCTTCTCGCGTGCGGATGGTTCCGTTGGATGGCTGGTCGGTATCGGCTCGTCCAATAGCCGCCTGGCGGGATATTTGTCAGAGCAGGTCGCACGCGCGATCTGGGGCGACGAAACGACCGTTCTTGCGGGGACGCTCAATCCTGTCGGCACCGCGGTTGCCACCTCGGGCGGTTATCGGGTCAACGGACATTGGTCGTATGCAAGCGGGATTGACCATAGTAACTGGCTGCTAGGGGCCTGCCGAGTGTTTCAGGACAACGAGCCGCGGATGCGACCAGACGGCTGGCCGGAAACCCGGCTCATGTTGTTCCCGAAGGAGCAGGCGGAGGTGTTGGATACATGGGACGTCACCGGAATGCGTGGCAGCGGGAGCCACGACTTTCGCGTGACCGATCTTCACGTGCCCGCTGAACGCTCTATCGACGCGCTGACACCTGCGCCTGTGCAGATGGGGCTTCTCTGCCGGCTTCCTTTTGTGACAGTCTTCAATACCTCGATCTTTGGCGTGCCGCTCGGTATAGCGCGCGCTGCCATTGATGATCTTACGGAGACGGCGCAATCCAAGAAACCTGTCGGGGCAACGCAACCTCTCAGGGAGCAAGTCACCATCCAGGTGGAGGTCGGGCGTGCCGAAGCGATCCTGCGGTCGGCACGTGCATTCGTGTTTGAGGCTCTTAATGCACTGTGGAAAGCGGGGGAGAACCGTGAGGTAACGACGCAAGATCGGGTGCTCGCGCGGATCGCCGGTTCGCACGCGGCTGCCGCCGCAGTTCAAGTCGTCGACATGATGTTTGCGGCAGGCGGGGCAGGTGGGATCTACGAACGCAGCCGCCTCGCGCGTTGCTGGCGGGACGCACATGCGATGTCACATCATGCCGGTCAATCAGCCTCTCAGTTCCAGACGGCGGGTCGCGTTATGATGGGGCTGGACCCCGGCACACAGCGGTTGTGAATTGGCTGGCCTACTGCAATTAGCGGCCGTGGGAATGCTCCAAGAGATACTTGGTGCAAAATCCTTGATTTTCGCAAACCGAGGTGAAGCCTGTCCCCAGCTTGGCCCGGATCGGATCAGCCCCGCCGCTGGCAAAGATCGGTAAGCGTCCGGTGAGTGCCGTGGCTCAGGCGGCGTTTCGCTGATCCAGCCGAGCACGGATTCCGGTCAGGTTCCACGGCAGCAATTGGTGCACTTGCTTGACCGGAAGATCGGCAATGCGTTCGAGCACGTGGCGAAGATAATCCTCGGGATCGAGTTGGTTGAGTTTGGCGGTCTGGATCAGAGAATAGGCTGCGGCAGCCGACCGTCCGCCCAGAGTCAGAACCGGCGAACAACCAGTTCTTCCGCCCCAATGTCATCGGCCGCATCGAGCGTTCGGCTGCGTTGTTGTCGATACAGGCCCGGCCATCGCGCAGTATCAGTGTCAGTGCATCCCAGCGCGACAGCGTGTAGCGGATCGCAGCGGCCAGATCGCTCTTGCCCGAGATGCGCGCCTGGGTGTTCTGCAGCCATTGCCGCAACGCGGTGAACAATGGCGCGCTCTGCGTGGTGCGAGCCGCCAGACGGGCATCGGGTGACCGGCCGCGGATGGTTGCCTCGATCGCGTACAGTGCCGCGATGCGCTGCAATGCCTCCAACGCCAGCGGCGACCGGGTTGCTGCATGCACGTCGAAGAACTTGCGCCGCGCATGCGCCCAGCAGGCCGCTTCGGTCACGCCGCGGTCATACAGGCCGGCATACCCCGCATATCCATCCGCCTGCAGGATGCCGCGGAACCCGGCGAGGTGTTGCCGCGGATGTTCGCCTTTGCGGTCCGGGCTGTAGCAATACAGCACCGCCGGCGGCGCCTGGCCGCCGAATGGCTGATCATCGCGCGCGTAGCACCATAGCCGTCCCGTTTTGGTCTTGCCGCGACCCGGATCCAGCACCGGCACTGTCGTGTCGTCGGCATGTACCCGCTCCGCCGACATCACGTGCACCCCGACCGCCTCGACCAACGGGCGCATCAGCCGGGCCGACTGCCCCACCCAGTCGGCCAGGGTGGAACGGTCCAGCTCGATCCCCGCGCGCGCATAGATCTCCGCCTGGCGATACAGCGGCAGGTGGTCGGCGTATTTCGCCACCAGCACATGCGCCAGCAGCCCAGGCCCAGCCAGGCCGCGGCGGATTGGCAGGCTGGGCGCCGGCCCCTGGGCGATCACCTCGCAGCCCCGGCACGACAGCTTCGGCCGCACATGCCGCGTGACGCGGAACGCGCCCGGCACGTAGTCCAAGGCTTCGGTGACATCTTCGCCCAACGGGCGCAACGCGCCACCGCAACGCGGGCACGCGCACGGTGCGGCATGCTCCACAACGTCGCGTGGCAATGTCTCGGGCAGCGGCCTGCGCGCCGGCTTGCGCCGCTGCGTCTCGCTTTCCGCCACTGGCTCATCCGGCTCAGGCGGCGTGGCTTCCGCCACCTGCTCCTCGGCATCGCCCAGCAAGAACTCAAGCTGTTCGATCTCGCACCGCAGCTTCTCCGACGATGCACCAAACCGTTCGCGCAGCAACCGCGCCAGACGCAGCTTCAACTGCTCGTTGCGCAGCACCTGCTCCTTCAGTCCATTGCGTGCCGCTTCCAGTTCCGCCGCATGCTCATCCTCGCGATGCAGCAGCAATGTGCGCAACGCGATCACGTTGTTCGGCAGCGCAGTGGGATCGAGCGGCATGGGCATGCGCGAATCGTCCATCAACGTGCCGCGTCGCGCCAAGCATTATTTGGCGTTATCCCGCCATCTCCGGACGCCAGCTCCGCACCGGCATGCGCCAATCAATGCCTTCTAGCAGCATCGACAATTGCGCCGCCGTCAGTGACACCGCACCGTCCCTCGCTTGCGGCCAGACGAAGCGGCCCTTCTCCATTCGCTTGGCATACAGACACAGACCTTGGCCGTCCCAGCTCAATACTTTCACCAGGTCACCGCGACGGCCACGGAAGGCAAACAGCTGACCGCTGAACGGGTCCTGCCCGAGACGTTGCTGCACCAGCGCCGCAAGCCCATCAAACCCCTTGCGCATGTCGGTCACGCCTGCCGCCAGCCACACACGCACCCCAGGCGGCGGTGCGATCATCCGCGCAGCGCCGTCAACACGCGACGCAATGTCGCCAGACCGACCTCATTGCCAACCCGCAGACGACAGCCGTCCGGCAACATGATCTCGATCGCCGCCGCAGCGTGCCGCTCGTCGATCCGAGGCGATACAGCGGTGGCGAGCGGCTCCGGTTCGGTCAACCGGACCGGCACAAATCTCGTCGGCGGTGCCGCAACCAGCCGGCCCTCGCGGACCTGACGCCGCCAATAGTGCAGCAGGCTTGGGTAAACGTCATGCCGGGCCGCAACTTCGCTCACCCGCGCACCACGCTCATGCGTCTCGCCGACAATCCGCAGCTTCTCTTCCGAGCCCCAGCGGCGCCGACGGTCACGTCCCGTGATGATCTCTACCACGCCATTCGACATCGCCTTAAACTCGACCTTACAGTGCGCCTTAAGGTCACAACGTCCGCACACACGCCGATGTCAAAGCAAGGCGGCCCGCACCGGACGCTTAAAAGATCGACGCGCAACGGAACCTTGTGAACGCGATAAGCTGGCCACGTAGATTGCGCGGTGGCACCGCCGGGCGGTCGAACGCGCGGAACTGGTGCGCCTGAGCAATGTCGAACCGCGCGACATCCGGCTGGCGCCCGGGGGCGTGGTCAGAAGCGCGAAAGCCGTTCTGGCGTGAATGACGGGCTCATCTGCCGCGCCGGGTCGCGTGCGGCTCAAGCCAGCCCATGCCGGCCTCCGGCTCGGCGTCGGTGCTGCGCAAATAGGGCTTGATATCCAGCAGCGGCGTTCCGTCCACGCAATCGAGGTAGCGCACCAGCAGCACGTCGGGACCGTCGAAGCCATCGAACGCCACCACTGACACCCCGATCGGGTTCGGCCTCGCCGGCGATCGTGTGGCGAACACGCCGCGCTCAGTCCCGTCGAACGGCGGCACCAACGTCAGCTTCGGCGCGCTGACTTGGTGCAACCAATACAGCAGGATCAGGTGCGTGAACCCGTCCAGGCTTTGCAGCCCCGGCACGAACTCCGGGAAACACCCGCACGCGACAGAGCGGCGGCGGGTCGGGCTGCCGGCCGTTGCGCGGGCATGCATCGAGCGTGGCGAACGGCGTGGCAATGACGCCGATCGGCCGGACGGCATCACCCGCCATCAGAGCACGTTCACCGGGACACGCAGATAGCGCACGCCGTTATCGGACGGCGCCGGCAACTCGCCGGCCCGCAGGTTGACCTGGACGGCGGGGATGATCAGCACGGGCATGCTGAGCGTCTTGTCCCGGGCGGTCCGCAGCGCGACGAACTCGGCCTCCGACACGCCGTCGTGGATATGGATGTTGTTCGCCCGCTGCTCGGCGATTGTGGTTTCCCATGCCGGTTTGCGCCCGCCGGGGCCGTAATCGTGGCAGATGAACATCCGCGTCTCCGGTGGCAGCGCCAGGATACGGCGCAGCGAGCGGTACAGCGTGGCGGCGTCAGCGCCCGGGAAATCCGCCCGTGCGGTGCCGGCGTCCGGCATGAAGAACGTGTCGCCGATGAACACCGCGTCGCCGATCAGGTAGGAGACACAGGCCGGGGTGTGGCCGGGCGTGTGCAACGCGCGGGCCGCGATGCTGCCGAGGGCGAACGCTTCGTCGTCGGCGAACAGATGGTCGAACTCGCTGCCATCGGCCTGGAAGTCGCGGGCGAAGCCGAAGATCTCCCGGAATGCCTGCTGCACGTCAGGCAGCCGGTCGCCGATGCCACTGCGGCCGCCCACGGCACGCTTCACGTAAGCGATGCCGGACAGGTGGTCGGCGTGCACGTGCGTTTCGAGCACCCATTCGACGCTGACGCCGGTTTCGCGGACCCGGGCGATCACCGCATCGGCCGAGCGGGTGGAGGTGCGCGCCGCCTTGGGGTCGTAGTCGAGCACCGGATCGATCACCGCGGCGCGGTTGGTCGCCGGATCCGTGACAAGGTAGGTGACGGTGCCAGTGTCGGAGTTGTGGAAGCCTTCGACCTTCGGCGTGGGCGGGGAGACAGTCATGCCAAGCCTCCTGCATCCGGAGGAAAAGCATACTCCGGATCCTGGCGCGGACGCCACGAAAGACGCGGGGCGCCATTGGTCCGACAGTCGTTCTGTCTTACGGCGGAACAGCGCAGCGCATTCCGCCGCACGAAGTGGTGGCTCCAGCCCGGTGGCGAGGACGACAGCATGATCAGGAACTTCTCGGACCACGCGGCCAACGAGCGCACGTTCCTGGCATGGGTGCGGACCGGACTCGCCATTGCCGGGTTCGGCGTCGGCATCGCCAAGCTGGCCATCTTCGTGCACGGGCTGAGCCCCGGCGTGGGGATCGGGCTGGTGGTGATCGCCTCGGTGATCCTGGCCGCCTCGGCTTACCGCTTCGTCCGATTGTCCCGGCTCATCGAGCGGCCGGACGTGGTGCATAACGTCGGCATCGCCAGCGAGCTTCTGCTGACCGTCCTGCTGCTGCTGTTCGTCGTTGCCTTCGCGTTCCTGCTGTGGTCGGCGTCGGCTTGACAGGCGGCGTCGGCCGGCCGCTGATTTCGGTGCAAGATTTGGGGGCACGTCATCGCAGTGGCAGGCAAGATCCATCCCAGCTTCCGCGATGCGGTCGGCGACATCCCGGATGGCGCCACCGTCGCATTCGGCGGCTTCGCCATGCCGGGCACGCCGTTCAACCTGATCCGCGCACTGGCCGAGCACGGCGCGAAACAACTCACCTGTATCGCCAACACCACCGGCGGGGCGCAGCAGCCACGCATGCCCGATATCGGGCTGCTGGTCGAACAGGGCCAGGTGCGGAAGGTGATCTGCGCCTTCACCGCGGCGACCCGGGCCTCGGACGTGCTGCCGTTCACCCGCTATTACGAATCCGGACAGGTGGAGGCCGAACTGGTGCCGCAAGGCACGCTGGCCGAACGGCTGCGCGCGGCCGGCGCCGGCATTCCGGCCTTCTACACGCCGACTGCCGTCGGAACCGAACTGGCGGAGGGGCGGGAGACCCGCGTGTTCAACGGCCGCGAATACCTGCTGGAATATGCTCTGCCGGTCGATTATGCCTTCCTGCGCGCGCGCCGGGCAGATGCGTTCGGCAACCTGCAGTTCCATCGTTCCCAACGCAACTTCAACCCGGTGATGGCGATGGCGGCCCGTATCGCGGTGGTGGAGGTGGATGAGGACATCCTGCCGGTCGGCGCGATCGACCCCGACCAGGTACACACCCCCGGGATCTTCATCCATCGTTTGGTGAAGATCCCGCCGCCGCCGGACGGCATCTGGCCGATCCGCCGCCAGGAGCGGAGGAGATGAATATCCACGCGCGCGGAGCGCGACAAAGGTATTTCCACACGCGCGGAGCGCGGCGATGAGCGATACCAAAGGCTGGAACCGCCAGCAGATGGCGGACCGCATCGCCAATGCCTTCCAGGACGGCTGGATCGTCAATCTCGGGGTCGGGATGCCGACGCTGTGCTCCAACACCGATATCGGCGACCGTCACATCATCTACCATTCCGAGAACGGTGTGATCGGCTACGGCCCGATCGCCGCGCCGGGGGAGGAGGACCTGGACCTGGTCAATGCCGGCGGACAGAACGTCACGCTGAACCCGGGCGCCGCGGTGGTGCATCACGCGGATAGCTTCGCGATCATTCGCGGCGGACGGATCGACGTGACCGTGCTCGGTGCTTACGAGGTCGCGCAGTCGGGCGACTTCGCCAACTGGCGGATCGGCGCCGGCAAGGGCGGCGGCATCGGCGGCGCGATGGATCTGGCGGCCTGCGCCAAACGGGTCTTCGTGATCATGGAACACCTCACCCGTGACGGCCGCCCGCGGCTGGTGCAAACCTGCGCTCTGCCGGTCACGGCGCGCGGCGTGGTCAAGCTGGTGGCCACCAATTACGGGCTGTTCGAACCGGCCGGCGACGGGTTCCGGTTGCGCGAACTGGCCCCCGGGATCAGCTTCGAAGAGGCGCAGGCGGCGACCGGCGTGCGACTGGTCCAGGCAGCGGCCTGAACACTCTCCGGCAAGCGACGTTGCGCGCGCCGGGTCTGCGCGGGCCAAAATCCCCGGCCAAATCTTCCGGATGGAATATCCTCATGGCACGGAGCGTCCTTCAGGATGCGCGACGTTGAAGCGACGCCGCGCGTCGCCTACTATCTTCCCGAAGAAACCAGGACCTCAGGCATGCTCCGCGCCACGCAACTAAGTGCGACGTTCGCCGGCATCGCTGGAGTGGTCGCGTTGGGGGCCTGTGCTGTCGTGCCGCCGTCCGGCCCCACGGTGATGGCCCTTCCGGGTCAGGGCAAAAGCTTCCCGGCCTTCCAGCAGGACGATGTGACCTGTCGAGGCTATGCCCAGCAACAGACCGGATATCAGCAGCCCGGCCAGGCGGGCACCAACGCCGCGGTGGGCAGCGCGGTGCTGGGTACTGTGATCGGCGCGGCGGCAGGCGCCGCCATCGGCGCGGCGGCCGGCAATCCGGGAGCGGGCGCGGCGATCGGCGGCGCCACCGGCCTGCTCGGCGGCAGCGCGATCGGCGCCAACAACGCCGCGGCTGGCGAGGCCGGGCTTCAGCAGCATTACGACATCGCCTACACGCAGTGCATGTACGCGCACGGCAACTCCGTGCAATCAGCCCCGTCGGGCTACGCCGGTTATGCAGCTCCGGGCTACGGCTACGGTTACGGCTATCCCGCCTACCCCTATTACGCCCCCGGCTATTATGGGCCGAGCCTGACGCTCGGCTTCGGCTTCGGCGGCGGTTGGGGTTGGGGCAATGGTTGGGGTGGGGGATGGCACGGCGGGGGATGGCACGGCGGCGGGTGGCACGGCGGCGGGTGGCATCACTGAACCCTCAGCCGTCCTCCGGCGTCAAACCTTCCAGCACTGACGCAGCAACCGACCGATTAACTGCCCCCCCTGTCGCCATGACCGCGCGATCGAGCCGCGCCGCGGCTTCCCGCATAACGCAGGGGGTGCGCGGCAGGCGCAGCAACAGCCAGTCCTGTATCGCCGGCGGGACCGTGAGCTGACGTTCCGCGCAGCAGCCGTGCGAACAGCGCTCGCAACAGCGAATCCTCCGCCTGGGCGATTTCCACCGCGGTGACCGCCCGCAGCCGGCTGGCCAGATCGGCCAGCCGTGTTTGCCAGCGCGCCGGTGGCAACCGGGCGGCCAGCAGCACCGGAACCCGCGCCTCGAGCGCGGCATTCAGCGTGTGCAGCAGGACCGTCTCGTCAGCCAGCAGGTCGGAATCGTCGATTGCCAGGCCGGTCACCGGTGCTTCGGCGGGCAAACTTGGGCCGGAGAAATAGCGGGCGCCCGATCGACTGGCCCACAGATGCAGCAGATGGCTCTTGCCGCAGCCGGCCTCGCCCCAGACTGCGAGGCGGCCGTCCGGCCAGTCCTCGGTACGCGCCAGCCAAGCCAGCGCGGCGGAGTTGGACGGCGCTTCCAGGAAATCGGTTGCGAAGGCCGGCCGATGGATGAACGGCAGCGGAAGCTGCGCCGGCGCAGGCACCTGGCCTCAGCCGGTCATCAGACGGTCTCGGCGCCGGCCAGAGGACCGGCCAGCCACGAACGTGGCCCGGCGATCAGCCGATCGAAGCTGAATGCCCCGCCCCCGGCCACCGCGACGTAGAGGAAGATGAAACAATAGAGCAGCGCTGCGTCGCCGCCACTCAATACCGGGAAGAACGATTTCGGCGCGTGCGACATCCAATAGCCGATCGCCATTTCACCCGACAGGATGAAAGCCGCCGGACGGGTCAGCAGGCCAACACACACCAGCAGCCCGCCGAAGAACTCGATGATACCGGCCGCTAGCAACAACGGCGACAGCCCGTGCGCATAGCTGGCGACAGGGGGAAAGCCGAACAGCTTGGCGGTGCCGTGCTCCAGGAACGCCAGCCCGGCGACGAAGCGCAGCAGACTGAGCGTGGCGGGCTGCCAGGAACCACGGAATGAGGTGGCGTCGGACATCGGCAGAACTCCTTCTCAACGTCCCGCCGAGGGCGGGTCCAGATACAGCGGGCTGGTCAGATATCGGCGTAGCCAGAAACGGCACAAGACGCCGATCGTCGCTGCCACCGGCACGGCCAGCATGACGCCGAGGAAGCCGAACGCGGCGCCGCCGGCAAACAACGCGAAAATCACCCAGACCGCCGGCAGCTCCACCCGATCACCGAGGAATCTCGGGATAGATCACGTAGCCTTCCAGGACCTGGCCGACCACCAGCACGACGGCAATGCCGATCACGCCGCGCCAGCTCGGGAATTGCGCGGTGGCGAGCGCCAATGCCGTGACCCCGCCGGTGATCGAGCCGACATAGGGAATGAAGGACAGGAGCCCGGCGGCCAAACCGACGATCAGCCCAAGATCGAGCCCGGCAAAGCTCAGCGCCAGGGCGTAATACAGCGCCAGCAGCACACAGCACAGCGCCTGCCCGCGCACCCAGGCCGACAGGATCCGGTCCACCTCGCGCGCCTGGGCGCGGACCACCACGGCGTAGCGGCGCGGCAGCCAGGAATCGATCATCGCGATCACGCGCTGCCAGTCGCGCAGCAGGTAGAACGCCACCACCGGCGTTACCACCGCCAGGGTCAGCACGTTGAACAGCGCGAACCCGCCGGTGATCAGCCCGGTCAAGGCCGAGGCGAGGAACGTGAGCATGTTGCCGGCCTGGCTGCTCACCAGATCCTGCAACTTGCCGTTCACCGCCTCGGCGCCGAAATTCTGCTGCAGGTCGGTGACGATGTGGCTCGCCCAGCGCTGCAGAAGTTGGACGTATTGCGGGATGCGGCCAAGGAACAGGCCGATCTGCGACAGGATCAGCGGATACAGCAGCAGCGCGAACAGCAGCACCGCGGCGATCGTCGCCAGCACCATCAACAGCGCTGCCGCCCAGCGGGGGACGCCGAGCCGGGCCAGGCGGCTGGTTGGCGGGTCGAGCACATAGGCAAGCACGGCAGCCGCCACAAAAGGCGCCAGCACGCCGGCGAACAGTTGCAGCACCAGCCAGGCCGCCACCGCGAGGCCGACCGCCAGCGCGATGCGCTGGCCCCGTGTTGCGCCGGACGGCGGCGGCGGCGGTTCCGGTGCAACGGGCGCGACGATGACCTGCGGTTCCGCGTCGGCGGCGATCTGTTCAGGCGGCAGGGTCGGAAGATCGTCGTCCATCGCCGACACCCGGGCGCCGACACCTGGCGCGCGGCGGGTCTGGCGAGACAGCCTCATCGCACCCCCACCGACTTCCAGACATAGGCCGCGCCCGAGGCCAGCGTGCTGGCCGCCACCGCCCAGGTCAGCGCCAGCAGCAACGGCCCCGATGCCGCCGGGGCGGACACGTCGAAGCCGGACAGGAACAGCGTCAGCGCAACCAGCATGATCTGCAACGTCGTGTTCACCTTGGAGACGAACAGCGGCCGGATCGACGACCGGCTGGCCGAGCAGCCCCAGCACGACCACGCCGCCGACGATCACCAGGTCGCGGAACACCACCAGGATCGCCAGCCAGTCGGGCATCTGATTACCGCCGCCAGGGTCACATACATGGTGACGAGCAGCGACTTGTCCGCCATCGCGTCGAGCACCGCGCCGACGCTGTTGCCGCCGCCGTTGCGCCGCGCGAGCCAGCCGTCCACCGCATCCGAGGCGCCGGCGACGACGAACAGGATGAACGCCACGCCGAGGCGGTTCCCGATCACCAGCCAGCAGGCCAGCGGTACCGCACACAGCCGGGCGAAACTGATGGCATTGGGAACCGTGAGCAGCGCGGCGGAATGGGCGCGCTCGATCGGGCTGCCGTCAGGCATCGGCGGCTCCGGCCGCTGCCCAACACCCGCCGTTGCGCCCAGGTCGGGCCTATGGTTGTTTCCGCCACCTTCCACCCGCCTTGCGCGCCCCGGCGCCGCCGCCGGAGCCTGATCGTTCAAGGCCTAGCGTATCGGGGGCCTGGATGACCAGTGGGGAAGAATGCAATGGGGCTTGATGCAAAACGGGCAGGCCTGAGCTATCGCGCCGCCGGGGTTGATATCGAGGCCGGCGAGACGTTGGTGGAGGCGATCAAGCCGCTGGCCCGCGCCACCGCCCGGGCCGGGGCGATCGGCGGGCTGGGCGGCTTCGGCGCGCTGTTCGACCTGAAGGCGGCGGGATTTGCCGATCCCATGCTGGTCGCCACAACCGACGGCGTCGGCACCAAGTTGAAGGTTGCCATCGAAACCGGATTGCACGACCAGGTCGGCATCGACCTGGTGGCGATGTGCGTCAACGACCTTGTGGTGCAGGGTGCCGAGCCGCTGTTCTTCCTGGATTATTTTGCCTCCGGCCGCCTGGATGTGGCCGCGGCTCGGGCGGTGATCGCCGGAATCGCCGCCGGGTGCCGGACGGCGGGTTGCGCGCTGGTGGGCGGGGAGACCGCCGAGATGCCGGGCATGTACGCGGCCGGCGACTACGACCTGGCCGGGTTTGCGGTGGGTGCCGCGGAGCGCGGGTCGCTGCTGCCGCGAGGGGTGCGCCCGGGCGACGCGATCCTGGGGCTGGCCAGCACCGGGGTCCACTCCAACGGGTTCTCCCTGCTGCGCCGGGTGGTGGCCGGCAGCGGACTTGCGCTGGGACGCGCCGGCGCCGTTCGGAGCCGGCGAGACGCTCGGCCAGGTGGTGATGGCGCCCACGCGGATCTACGTCCAGTCATTGCTGGCGCTGCATCGCGCCGGCTTGCTGAAAGCCGCGGCGCACATCACCGGCGGCGGGCTGCCCGGCAACCTGCCGCGCGTCCTGCCGCCAGGAACCGCGGCGGCGCTGCAGCCGGGCTGGCCGGTGCCGGCGGTGTTCCGCTGGCTGGCCCGCGCAGGCGGCATCGCGCCCGCCGAGATGTTGCGCGTGTTCAACTGCGGCGTGGGCATGGCGCTGGTCGTCGCCGATGCGGACCTGCCGGCTGCGTCCGCGCTGTTGGAAGCGGCCGGCGAGACGGTGTTCCGTATGGGCACGATCGAGGCGGGCGACGGGCCGCCGTCGCTGCGCATCGATCTGCCGCCCGACTGGCCGGCATGAAACGGCGCACCGCGGTGCTGATCAGCGGCCGGGGGTCCAATCTGTCCGCGCTGCTGGCCGCGACGCGCAACCCCGACTACCCGGCCGACATCGCCTTGGTGATCTCCAACCGCCCGGATGCGCCGGGCCTTGCGCTGGCAGAAGTCGCCGGCGTCCCGTCGGTGGTGCTCGATCATCGGCGTTTCGCGGGCGACCGCGCCGCGCACGAGGCGGCGATCGATGCCGCTTTGCGCACGGCCGGCATCGAGTTGGTCTGCCTTGCCGGATACCTCCGTCTGCTGACCCCGTTCCTGGTGGCGGCGTGGAGCGGGCGGATGCTGAACATCCATCCCAGCCTGCTGCCCGCCTTCCCGGGGCTGAATACCCATGCGCGCGCGCTGGCGGCCGGGGTGAAGCTGCACGGCTGCACGGTGCACCTGGTCACCGATGCCACGGATGCGGGGCCGATCCTGGCCCAGGCCGCGGTACCGGTGCTGCCCGACGATACCGAAGCGAGCCTGGCCGCGCGCGTGCTGGCGCAGGAGCATGTGATCTATCCGCTGGCGCTTCGTATGGTGGCCGGGGGGGCCGGTCGGCCAGCGCCTGCCTCGGCTGTGCTGTGCAACCCCTTGCCGGCGGCTGGTGGGCTGGCATACAAGCCAACCGCGAGCAATCGGAACGCAATCGCGATGGCAGAGGACCGCATGGCGCAACACCCCGTAACAGCGACCGGCCCGGAGACGGAGGAGGCGTTCCTCGCCGACCGTCAGCGCTTCTGGCTGGGGTTCACCAGCTTCACCTTATGGATGGTGGTGAGCATCGCCATCCTGCTGATCCTGATGACGTGGTTCCTGGTGTAATACCAGCGGCCCTATCGGATGACCGCTTCGGGTGGTTTGCCGCCTGTCCGCTTTCGATCGATCAGAGAGGGAAGCGGACAGACCGCATCCTTGCAAGGATCAGAGGGACCAACCGCCGTCTACTGAGATTGATGCCCCGGTGATGAAAGCGCCGAGGTCCGCACTCATCCAGAGCACGGCGTCTGCGATCTCTTCCGGCTTGCCCAAGCGTCCGACCGGCTCAAGATCGATGGCTTTCTGGATGTCTCCTTCCGTGAAGCGATCCATCATCGGCGTTTCGATGTTGCCAGGGAGAACGGC
Organism: uncultured Pseudomonadota bacterium; assembly: GCA_963764525.1. Lineage (GTDB taxonomy): Bacteria > Pseudomonadota > Alphaproteobacteria > Acetobacterales > Acetobacteraceae > DATDIC01. Next base: position 30,987 of record CAVXTC010000007.1, read on the forward strand.
GTTCACGCGGATGTTCGACTTGGCGTAGTCGAGCGCGGCGGACTTGGACAGGCCGATGATTGCGTGCTTGGAGGCGGCATAGGCGGCGCCACCGGCGACACCGCAGATACCAGCGCCCGACGACGTGTTGATGACCACGCCGCTGCCCTGCCGCACCATCTGCGCCAGTTCATGCTTCATGCAGACGAAGGTGCCGCGCAGGTTGATGTTGAGAATGCGGTCCCACTCCTCTAGCTCGATCTCCGCAACCGGCGCGGCCTTGTTCTCCACGCCGGCATTGTTAAAAGCGATATCTAGCCGGCCAAACCTCTCGACCGTGCGGGCGACTGCCGCCGCGACCTCCTCCGGCCTCGACACATCGCAGGCGAGTGTCAGCACCTCGCCGCCTGCGTTCCTGACCCTATAGGCGGTCTCGTGCAAAGCATCCTCGGTCCGGTCGAGGATCGCCACGCGCGCGCCCTCGGCGGCGAAAGCGACAGCGGTGGCGCGGCCTATGCCGCTGGCAGCGCCGGTCACGAAGGCTACCTTACCGGTGAAGCGACGGGAACTGGACATGGAATTGAACTCCCAAGATTGACGGACGACGGTAATAAAGCGCTACTCGTTGGTGCCGCGCTGCATCTCCGCCTCATGAGCCGTGGCCCCGAAAGCGCCGTCGATCTGCCGCTTCTTGCCGAACACCGGAAACATGCTCGCCTCGCCATAGCCTTCGATGGCCCTGGCGTTCTTCAGCCTCTCCATGTCCGCGTCAGAGACCACGAAATCCACGGCAGCATTGCTGCGCAAATGCTCGGGATTCGCCGTCTTAGGCAGCGGTAGTAGCCCGAGCTGCAGACAGTATCGAATGCAAAGCTGGGGGATGCTGACGCCATATTTCCCGGCGAGCGTCGCAAGGTCGGGGTTGTTCAGCACCGCGCCGTGGGCGACCGGGGAGTAGGCCTCGACCAGCATGCCCTTGCTGCGGCTGTACTCGATCAGGTCGAACGGCGTGTTGCTGACATGGGCGAGGATCTGATTGACCATCGGCTTGACGGCGCCGTTGTCCAGGAGGTTGTCCAGGTCCGTCCGCTCGAAGTTGGAGACGCCGATCGCGCGCAGCTTGCCCGCGCCATAAGCCTCTTCGAGCGCGCGCCATGCCTCTAAGTTGCCTTCGTAGAAATGAGCGCCCTCGCGAAACTCGGACCAGGGCTGCGGGCTGTGGATGAGCATCAGGTCGATATGATCCAGCCCGAGCGCGCTCAGCGAGCCGTCAATGCGATCTTTTGCCTCGCCGTAGGTCTTGCATTCGGCGGCAAGCTTCGTGGTCACGAAGAGATTGTCGCGCGGGATGCCGCTGGCGCGCAGGCCTTCGCCCACACCGCGCTCGTTCCCATAGGCCTGGGCGGTATCGAAATGGCGGTAGCCGATTTTGGCGGCATCGAGGACCACCTGCACGACGGCAGCATCCTCGATCCGCCAGGTTCCCAGTCCCAGCTTCGGGATGTTCACTCCGTTGGATAGTGTGAAGGTCTCTTCCAAGATCATCGTACATGCCTCCCGCTGTTTCGGATGCCTTCGCCGACCTGCTCCTCGTTGAAATAGGCCGCGGCCGTATCGATCAGGCGATGGCCGTAGCGCTCGCCGCCGCCGTCTCCGTGTCCACGCGGCCCCCAGCGTCACGGCCCATTTCGGGCTGCGCGTGTCGGAAAGCCGGCCAGACCAGAAGCGCGCCAGCAGGCAGGCCGTGAACTGGCAGCCTGACACGGCACCGATCATCGCGGCGCCAAACCCCAGACTGTGCGCATGGAGCGGCAGGACCGGCAGAGCTGCGCCGATGACCAGAAACCCGGTGAGGACGGCGATCATGACCGGTGCGAGTGCGGCCCGAGCGAAGGCGCGGGACGCGAGAGCGACGCTGCTGCCAACATTGCGGCGGCCTTCATGACGGGCCGTAACCCGGCTTCTTGTAGAGCGTGCCGGGCCATCGAGGATGTCGGGCTTGTAACCTTCTCGGTCCAGTCGCCGGCGCAATCTCTTCGAAACTGACCGAGACCGCGTCTTCGCCATAACCGAGGTGCTGCACCATTGTGTGACGCCTCAGGCTTGGGCCACAGCTTACGATGACGTGCGGCAGTCAGTCAGCCTGCGTCATGGGCTGAGCCTGGTATTGCGCGTCGGTCACCTGCTCCATCCAGTCCACGGGCGAGCCGTTCAGCTTTTCCTGGATGGCGATGTGGCTCATCGCCGTGGCCTGCCCGGCGCCGTGCCAGTGCTTCTCGCCGGGCGGAAACCACACGACGTCGCCAGGGCGGATTTCCTCGATCGGGCCGCCCTCGCGCTGCACCCGGCCGCTGCCGGCGGTGACGATCAGCGTCTGCCCGAGCGGATGGGTATGCCAGGCCGTACGCGCACCCGGCTCGAAGGTGACGAGCGCCATCGAAACGCGCGCCGGCTCAGGCGGCGCGTTCAAGGGGTCGATGCGGACGGTGCCGGTGAAGTAATCGGCGGGGCCTTTTCCCGACGGCTGCGAACCTGCGCGAATGATGTCCATGCTGTTTTCATCCTGTGGAAACCGGACCAACGGGTCCTGTCTTGTGAGCCTGATTTAGCCACTGCATTGTCCGGCAATTAGGCCCTAGTATCCGGAAAGAACCATTAGGTAGGCTTATGAATGGCGGGCGATCACCTCGATGACTTGGCGGCGCTGATCGCCGTCGCGGAAGAGCGCAGTTTCACCCGCGCCGCGGCCAGGCTGGGGTTGTCGCAGTCGGCGCTGAGCCAGACGATCAGGGGTTTGGAGACGCGGCTTGGCATTCGCCTGCTGAACCGAACGACACGCAGCGTATCGCCGACGCCGGCGGGCGAGCGCCTGCTCCAGACCGTGGCGCCCCGTATTAAGGAGATTGATGCAGCCCTCGCGGCGGCGAGCGAGCTTCGTCAGAAGCCCGCCGGCCTGATCCGCCTGACCGCGACCGAGAATGCCGCAGAGGCGGTGCTCTGGCCGGCGATCCGCATGCTGCTGCCCGAATATCCGGACATCAAGGTCGAGGTGGTCATCGACTACGGGCTGACGGACATCGTTGCCGAACAAGTCGATGCCGGCGTGCGGTTCGGTGAAACCGTAGCGAAGGACATGATCGCGGTGCCGATTGGCCCACCGATGCGGATGGCCGTTGTCGGTTCGCCGGACTATCTCGCGGGAAGCTCGGCGCCGAGAACCCCACGTGATCTGACCGAGCACGAGTGCATCAATCTGCGCCTGCCGGCTAAGCGCGGCATTTATGCTTGGGAGTTCGAGCGCAACGGTCGCGAACTCAATGTGCGGGTGGATGGACGGCTCGTGTTCAATACCGCCTCGCTGATGCTGAAGGCCGCGCTCGAAGGCTTCGGCCTCGCTTATTTCACTGAGCAGCAGGTCAGGGAGCATCTCGACCGCGGCACCCTGGTCCGGGTGCTGGCGGGCTGGTGCCCGCCGTTCGCAGGGTACCACCTCTACTATCCGAGCCGTCGACAGCCTTCGGCCGCCTTCGCCATGCTGGTTGAGGCGCTTCGTTACCGTCCCGCATGTGGTGAACAAAAATCCTGATCAGCGCAGGCCTCGGCCGATAGATCGTTGGAACGGCGTCACCGCAGGTGATCGACGGCGTCAAGGCTTCAAACGAGGCAGCAAAGCCGCCGACGATAAGACTGGCCGCGATTCATACCAATCGGCGAAAAGGTTGACGTGCGCGAGAGGCTTCCGCCCTACCGTTCACGCATGACCGGCCGGGGAAGAATCACTCTTTTCGACGCGTCCGGGAATGATGGTTGCGCGGGAATGACGGTCGTGGATCAGTCTTTCGCCGGCAGGTATAACCGCGGAAACGCGCGGCATCAGGCCGGCGCGACGGCCCGATACAGCTCCACATACCGCCGCGCCGGCCGCGTCCAGCCGACATCGCTTGCCATCGCGTTGCCTTGCAGCCGCCGCCACGTCGCTTTGTCCCGCCAGAGCCGTGCCGTCCGGGCCAGTGCCGACCCCAGCGCCTGGTCCGTAACTGGCGCGAACTGGAACCCCGTGCCGGTGCCGGCCGCCAGAGCCATTTCGTTTGCATCGATCACAGTGTCCGCCAGCCCGCCGATGCGCGCCACCAGCGGCAGCGCGCCATAGCGCAGCGCACAAAGCTGAGTGAGGCCCGCACGGCTCGAACCGCGACGGCACGGCGATCACATCGGCGCCGCCCTGGATCAGGTGTGCCAAATCTTCGTCGTAGCCGAACCGTATGCCGATGCGCCCGGGGACGGCGGCAGCGGCAAGCGTCGATTTCGATCGTTGGTTCTCCGGCTCCGAGCAAAGCAAGCTGAGCCCCCGCCGCCAGCAGCGCCGGCACCGCATCGGCCAGCAGGTCCATCCCTTTCTGCCAGGTCAGCCGGCTGATCACGCCGACCAGCAGTGCAGCGGGATCGACCGCCAGTCCGAGCCTTGCTTGCAGTGCTGACTTGTTAGCAGCTCGTGCATCCAGCCGCGAGGCATCGTATGTCTCTGCCAGATGCCGGTCCGTGGCCGGATCCCACACGCGCGGCATCGATGCCGTTCAGGATACCGGACAGGGCCGCACCGCGCGCCCGCAACAGGCCGCTCATTCCCATGCCACCGGGGTCCGTGCGAATCTCGTCGGCATAGGTCGGTGAAACCGTGGTGATCCGGTCGGCCAGAAGCAGCCCGGCCTTCAGGAAACCGATCGAGTCGTAATACTCGACCCCGTCGATCGACCACGCTGCCGGCGGCAGCCGCAACGCGCCCAGAAGATACGCCGGAAACTGTCCCTGAAAGGCGAGATTATGCACCGTCATCACGGTGCCCGGCCGCCGGCCGCCGGCATAGTGCAGATAGGCCGCGGTCAGTCCCGCCTGCCAGTCATGCGCGTGCACCACATCGGGCACAAATCCGGCAAGCGTCCCACGGCCGATCTCGGCGGCGGCCCAGCCGAGCGCGGCGAAGCGCCACGCGTCATCGCCGTGGCCATACGGCGGCGCTTCCCGTGCGTACAGATGCGGCGCGTCCAGCGCGAACACGTCCAATGCACCGACGCGACCCGCCAGCACACGCGCCGGGCCGCCGAACAGGTCCTCGAAGCCAAGCACCGTTTCTCCGGCCAGCGCGTCCAGGACCGCCGGATAGCCTGGCACCAGGGAACGCACCGCGACGCCCTCGGCGGCCAGCGCGCCCGGCAGCGCGCCCGTCACGTCCGCCAACCCTCCCGTCTTGATCAGCGGGAAGATTTCGGACGCAACGGACAGCACTCTCCCCACGGGGACGTTCATCGCGTCAGTCGGTCGATCATCGGCTGGGTGATCAGGCAAATCCCGTTGGCCGTGCGGCGGAAGCGCTTGGCGTCCAGCTCCGGGTCTTCGCCGACGACCAGGCGTTCCGGGATGCGCACGCCGCGGTCGATCACCACGTTGGTCAGCCGCGCATGTTCGCCGATCTGCACGTGCGGCATCACCACCGCGCCTTCGATGGTGGTGTAGGAATGCACGTGAACGCCGGTGAACAGCAGCGACCGCCGCAGCGCCGCGCCGGACACGATGCAGCCGCCGGACACCAATGAGCTGACGGCCATGCCCCGCCGCCCGTCGGTGTCGTGCACGAACTTGGCCGGCGGGGTGATCGGTGCGTAAGTCCAGATCGGCCAGTCGTTGTCATACAGATCGAGCGCCGGCAACACGTCCGTCAGGTCGATATTGGCGCTCCAGTAGGCATCGATCGTGCCGACGTCGCGCCAGTAGGCTTCCTTCTCCTGGCCGGAGCGGACGCAGGAATCGGTGAAATGATGCGCGACCGCGGTGCCGTGTTTAACCAGATGGGGGATGATGTCCTTGCCGAAGTCGCGCGATGAGCCGGGGTGTTCCGCGTCGCGGCGAAGCTGGTCGAACAGGAAGCGCGTCTCGAACACGTAGATGCCCATGCTGGCCAGGGCCATGTCGGGATTATCAGGCATGGCGGGCGGGTCGCGCGGCTTTTCCAGGAAATCCACGATGCGGTCGGCGCTATCCACATGCATCACGCCGAATCCGGTTGCTTCGGGGCGCGGCACCTCGATGCAGCCCACCGTGACGTCGGCCTTGCGTTCGACGTGCTGACGCAGCATCGGCTCGTAGTCCATCTTGTACACGTGGTCGCCCGCCAGGATGACCAGGTATTCGGGGCCGTAGCTGCGGATGATGTCGATGTTCTGGAACACCGCGTCGGCGGTGCCGGCGTACCACTGAGTTTCCGACACGCGCTGGCTGGCCGGCAGGATGTCGAAGCTTTCGTTGCGCTCGGGGCGGAAGAAGTTCCAGCCGTGCTGCATGTGGCGGATCAGGCTGTGCGCCTTGTACTGCGTCGCCACGCCGATGCGGCGAATGCCGGAGTTTACCGCGTTGGACAGCGCGAAATCGATGATCCGCGATTTGCCCCCGAAGAACACGGCGGGCTTGGCGCGGCGGTCGGTCAGTTCCATCAGCCGGCTGCCGCGGCCGCCCGCCAGCACATAGGCCATGGACGATCGCGCCAGCGGCGAGTGATTCAATCGCGAGGGCATCGGCCTGGGTTACTCCGTTATCGCCGGTACCGTCGCGGCATGCTGCGGCCGGCCGATCGCCAGCAGGATCACGCTGCCGACAACGGTGAACAGATTGACGCGCCGCAGTGTCGCCTGCCCGACCGGATCTGCGCCGATTGCCACGTCCGCCAAGACGACCCTCCCGCGTGTGTTGCCGAAGCCTAGAGCAAGTTGGTGAGGTGTGGAAACGGCCGGCTGAGGTCCTGACCCGGCGCGCTATGAGAATGCCCCCGCGAGCTATCGGATCCCCACACCGTCATGCCCGCATTGGCGGCCATGGCGGTATCATTTCCATCCCTGGTGGCGCATTGGCGCGATGCGAGCCGCTCTCCCGCGAGCGGTAGAGGCGAAGGGTGTGGCGCCGTTGACCGCGATCGGTCTCGCCGCCACGATGCCGGCAACGGAGGGTGCAATGCAGATCGGTGTGATCGGACTGGGCCGCATGGGGGCCAATATTTCGCGGCGGTTGATGAAGGCCGGACATTCCTGCGCGGTGTTCGACGCCAATCCTGACACGGTGAAAACCCTGGGCGGGGAGGGCGCGACACCAGCCACCTCGGTCGAGGAACTGGTGCGCGCGCTGGGTGCCTCGCCGCGCGCGGTCTGGGTGATGCTGCCGTCGGGCAAGATCACCGAAGACATGATCGGCAAACTCGGTGGCCTGCTGGGCAAAGGCGACATCATCATCGACGGCGGCAACACGTTCTACAAGGACGACATCCGCCGCGGCCTGGCGCTCGCCCCCAAGGGCATCCGCTACATCGATTGCGGCACCTCGGGCGGCGTGTGGGGGCTGGCGCGCGGCTATTGCCTGATGATCGGCGGCGACAAGGACGCGGTCGATCACCTCGACCCGATCTTTGGCGCGCTGGCGCCAGGGCTCGGTGACATCCCGCGCACGCCCGGGCGCGAACAGCGCGATTCCCGCCCGGAACGCGGCTATATCCATGCCGGGCCGGTCGGCGCCGGGCATTTCGTGAAGATGGTGCACAACGGCATCGAATACGGCCTGATGCAGGCCTATGCCGAGGGCTTCGACATCCTGAAGAGTAAGTCCCGCGACGACCTGCCGGAGCATGAACGCTTCACGCTGGACATGGGCGACATCGCCGAAGTGTGGCGGCGCGGCAGCGTGATCTCGTCGTGGCTGCTCGACCTGACCGCCGATGCGCTGGCAACCGACGAAACCCTCGAGCACTTCTCCGGCTTCGTCGAAGACTCCGGCGAAGGCCGCTGGACGATCGACGCGGCAGTGGAGGAAGCGGTGCCGGCCAACGTGCTGACCGCCGCGCTGTTCGCCCGCTTCCGCTCGCGTCGCGACCACACGTTTGGGGAAAAGATGATCTCGGCCATGCGCTTCGGCTTCGGCGGCCACGTCGAGCACATGTTGCACGAGAAATAACCGTGCCCGCCGTGGTCGTTGTGATGATGGGCGTATCAGGCAGCGGCAAGACCACGATCGCCAAGGGGGTCGCCGCGCGGCTCGGCTGGGACGTGCTGGAAGGCGACACCTATCACCCGCCCGTCAACATCGAGAAAATGAGCCGCGGCATTCCGCTCGATGATTCCGACCGGCTGCCCTGGCTGAACGCGATCGCGGCGGCAATCGACCAGCTTTTGGCCGAGGGTAGCTCCGCCGTGGTCGCCTGTTCGGCACTGAAGCGGAGCTACCGGGAGATCCTGATCGGGCCGCGGAAGCACGTCGTGCTGGTCTATCTGCAAGGATCGCCGGCGTTGATCAGCGAGCGGGTGGCGGCGCGCAAGGGGCACTTCATGCCGCCGGCGCTGCTCGACAGCCAGTTCGCCGATCTGCAAGAACCCGGGCCGGACGAGAGCCCGATCGTGGTGTCGGTGGCGCCGCCACCGGCGGGGATCGTCGATGCGGTGATCGCGGCGATGCAGCAGCGAGGATTGGCATCATGAGTGACGGATTTGCGAGCTATCCGAGCCTGCGCGACCGCGTGGTGTTCGTCACCGGCGGCGGCAGCGGAATCGGTGCGGAAGATGTGGCGCGGTTCGCCGCCCAGGGGGCGCGTGTCGGCTTCGTCGATATCGCCGATGAGGCATCCCAGGCGCTGGTCGCGAAGCTGAAAAGTGACGGTCATCCCGAGCCGTTCTTCCAGCACTGCAATGTCACCGACATTTCCGCCCTGCGCGCCGCAATCGCCGAAGTTGGCCGGCGACTCGGCCCGATCACCGTGCTGGTGAACAACGCCGCGCACGACCAGCGGCACAACTGGCAGGACATGACACCGGAGTACTGGGACGAGCGGATGGCGGTGAACCTGCGCCACCAGTTCTTCGCGATCCAGGCGGTCGCGCCGATGATGAAGGCGGCGGGCGGCGGGTCGATCATCAATTTCGGCTCGATAAGCTGGCATGCGTCGCAGGGCGGTATGCCGGCCTACACAACAGCGAAGGCGGCCGTTGAAGGACTGACCAAGGGCATGGCGCGCGACCTGGGGCCGGACGGTATCCGGGTAAACTGCGTGATCCCCGGCTGGATCATGACCGAACGCCAGATCAAGCTGTGGCTGACGCCGGAAGCGGAAGAAAATCTGCTGCGGATGCAGTGCCTCAAGCAGAAGCTGGCGCCGGCTGATGTGGCGAGGATGGTGTTGTGGCTTGCATCCGATGACAGCCGTATGTGCACGGCGCAGCTTTGGGTGATTGATGCCGGAAGGATGTGACGCCAGGCGCCGCAAGCGCTGACGCTCGATCGTCATGCGCCCCATCCGTCATTCCCGCGAAAGCGGGAACCGCGCCAACCTGCCAGCAGCCTGGGTTCCCGCTTTCGCGCAGGGCTGTCCGGGAAAAATCAGGCATAGGACAGCTGCAACTGACCGGTGAGAGGGAAGCCGCGCGGCCTTGACGGATGGACATCAGGAGGCTGATCGATTTTGGCCACCGCTTTTCGGATGAACAGGCATCCGGTGACCAGCTGGGCGAAGCGGATTGCCGGAATAGCGAGGCGGTTCTCCCGAGCGGCAATGCGCAACAGCAGGTAGGCGATCATGGCGGCAATCAGCTGAAGCCGAATGCCGTTCTCGGTCCGGCTCAGGAACTTCTTGAGCTTGAGGTGCTGTTTGACCCAGCGGAACAGCAGTTCGATTTGCCAGCGCGTTTTGTAGATCGCCGCAATCTCGACCGGCGAGCGTCGCAGATCATTGGTGATGATGGTAAGGATGCCCCCAGTCTGGCGCTTGATGCGCACCCGCCGCAACGGAATGGCCAGCTTGGCGCGACCCTGGGTTGCGAGCTTGATTTCGGCATCGCCGAGCACCGTGAAGCCTTCGCCCTGCGTGGCTTCGAGCTTGCGTCGGCGGATGACCTTGAAGGTCACGTTGGATTTCGGCCGCGTGACAAAGCAGCTGCCGGCGGCGTGAATGCGGGTCCACCACTCATATTTGCAGTAGCCTTTGTCAATGACGTAGGTGGCACCTGCCTCCAGCGGAATTTGCTCGCCGACCAGAACATCGTTGATGGTGGCAGGAGTGATCTCGATCTGCCTTGGAAGATCGGCCGTCGGATCATAGGCCACATGCAACTTCAGGCCGCGCGTCCTGCCATTCCAGTCGGCCCAGCTGACCAGTTCGTCAAGCGGGATCGGCGTTGAATCAATGATCCGCAACACCGCGCTGCCTTCGCGCTTCAGGGAGCTCTCGGCGAGAGCGGAAAGCTGTTCGAAGGCTTCTGCGAAGATCGCTGCCGGCCGCCTGGCATTGGCATCCGAGAGGGTACTTCGCTTCAGCGTCTTGCTGCCCAGGTGATAGTGATGATGGGCATTTGCGTTCCACACCGCCTCCAGACCGCGCAGGCCATCGACCCCGCTCAACTGGGCGAAGATCAGCGCCACCAAATGATCCCAACTCTGGAAGGACTTGTCGTAGGCGTTGCCGGCATGACGCTCCACGATTGCGTCAAACTGGCGCCGCGAGAGCGGCTTGATCAGTTTCCCGAAGACGCTATCGTGGTATCGCATGCCCGGCTCTCCTCCTGAGTCTCGATAACCAGAAGGTATCCGATTCGTGTCGGATTCGCCGGGCATGCGCCTGGCTCAGCGAAATATTTACCGGACAGCCCTGCGCTTTCGCGGGAATGACGGATGCCGCTCACATCCCGCCGGCCTCCTGGCCTGCCCCGCCCCCCGCCATCCCAATGCTGGTCAGGAACGACGCCCGCAGCGCGGCCTCAGAGAATTGTTCGCGCGCATAGCCGATCTGCGCGCTGCAACGCTGCTGCCACAGCACATCGTCGGCCAGCAGCCGGCACACTTCGCCGGCGAAGGTAGCCGGATCGTCGGCGATCGAGGCCACGAACTCCAGCCGCGGCAGCCCCTGCGCACCGACCCAGGTGGTCACCAGCGGCACTCCCTCGCGCAGCGCTTCCACGACCTTCAGTTTGACCCCGGCGCCGAACCGAACCGGCGCGACCGCGACCCGCGCCGCCGCATACTGGCTGCGCAGTTCGGCCGGGCTGAGATCGGCCCGCAGCACGACCCCCGTGCCGGCCAGCGCAAGTACACCGGGACCGGGATGAGAGCCGGCCACGACAAGCCTCGCCCGTCCGTCGCGCGCACGGATCAGCGGCAGGATTTCAGCGGCGAACCACCTTACCGCCTGCTCGGTCGGCGGGTGCGCGAAGCCGCCGACGAACAGGATGTCATGGCCGGCCGGCGGTGCGCGGGACTCGGCAAAATTGGCGAAGCCGAACGGCACCACTGTGCGGGCGTCCGCCGCGGGTTCCAGCGCGGAAACCGCGTCGATCTCCTCGGCCGATGGGTACAGCACGGTATCGACGCTGCGCCAGATCCATCTCTCCAGCCGTGCGAGCCGTGCCGCCTCCCGCCCGATCGCGGCATCTCCCGACAGCTCCGCTTCCATCCGCAGCCGGCGGAAATGCAGATCATGCCCGTAATAGATCAGCCGCGCCCCGCTGTGGCGCTTGAGCGGCCCGAGATAGGCTTGCGCGACCTCCGGCCGGCTCAGCAGCACGTGGTCGAGCTCGGCGCCGTGCTCGGCCACCCACGCGTCGAACGCGTCGGACCGACCGCCAAAAAAGACCTCGACGCCGACATCCTGCAGCGCTTCGGTATAGCCGGGACTGTAGCTTCGGTTGTGCGGCCAGAACTTCACCGCTGCACCGGCGGACAGCAGGGCGTGGACATAGGCCAGAATGGTGCAGGAGCCGGCATCTCGGTCGGGCTCCGGCACGTAGTGGTCGATCACCAGGACCACCGGGCGATGCCTTGCGTGGTCGCGCGCCCGCAGCACGTGGCGGCCGGACGGAAGGTGATCGGCGGCCAGCGTGGCGGCCCAGCGCTGCGCGAAAAGCTGTTGATTGATCAATTGGTACCGCTTGATTCCGCTGCCGGTGTCGGTGCCGTGCGACACGCCTTCCAGATGCACCACGCGTGAGCGCGGCTGATACAGCGTTTTCCAGCCCGCGGCGCGCATGCGGAACGCCAGGTCGCTGTCCTCGCAGTAGGCCGGGGCGAACGCCTCATCGAAACCGCCCAGCTCGTCGAACAATGCTCGCCGGACCAGCAGCGAAGCCGCCGAGCAGTAATCCGCTTCACGGACGTAGTTGCAGTCCGGCCGCCCGGGATCGCCGCCGCGGCCGTAGTTCCATCCGGAACCGTCGCTCCAGATGATGCCGCCGGCTTCTTGCAGGCTTCCGTCCGGATAGACCAGCATCGATCCGGCGGCGCCGGCATCGGGCCGGGCGCGCAGCAAGCCGACCAGCGCATCCAGCCAGCCGGGCGTCACCTGCGTATCGTTGTTCAGCAGCAGCAGGAATTCGCCGCGGGCGAGCCGGGCGGCGGCGTTGCAGCTTCGCAGGTAGCCGAGATTGGTGGGGTTGATCGCCAGGACGATGCCACGCACCAGCTCGAGCAGGACCAGATCGGGATCGCCGGAGGCGTCGTCGATGACGATGATCTCGGTTGGCGTTTCCGATGGCCAGGCGGCGATCGAGGCCAGGCAGCGCAACGTGTGCTCCACCTTGCCATGGCTGGTAACGATAATCGACACGACCGGCGCGGCGTGCGCGTGAAATCGCAGCGCGGTCGGGCTGACCGGATCGGTGATCAGTGCGGCCAGCCGCTGGACCGGTTGCTGGCGCGTGCGCCGCGCCCGCAACCACCAGGCGGCATGGCGTGGCAGTTGCAGCGTCACCGTCCACCAGGCCAGCAGTGAGGCGCGCCGAAGCTGTCGGTGGAACCAGCTTCCACGGGCAGGCTGGCGCCCCCGACTTGTTGCCCGAGATGGCGCGTGCCGCGCCATCCGGTCGCGGGCGACCGCCAGCCGCCAGCACGCCAGCTCCCACCCGGATGCCGTCGTGCCCGTCCGATCTGTCTGCATTGCCACCCACCTCCTGTGGGACCGGGCGTGCTGGAACCGGGTCTCATCATGGGGGCAATGTGTCGCCAAACGGTTAGCGCCAATCGGCACCCGGACTGGTGGCGGGTCACGGAAAGTTGCGGCTTCGGGGGAAATGTTCAGATTCCTGCCGCAATATTTCCGGGAAGAAGCCCGCATCCCCGCCAAACTTGGATAACGTTCGCTGGCTTCCTCCCCCAGCAGCAGCGCGCCGCCAGCACCTTCCGTCCTGGCGCGCTGCTACCTTCGGCCCCGCGCCATCTCGGCGCGGGGCTGTTTTTATTTTACGCGCTGCCGCAGCGATTCCAGCTCTCGCCGGAGCGCCCTGGTCTCCTGGAACCGCGCGGTCACGTCACGCAGGATCGCGGCGATTCCGGTCATGCGCCCGTCTGGGCCGCGGAACGGCACGATGGTGAACTCGACCGAAATGCGCATGCCGTCCTTGCGCCGCGCCGGCACCGCCAGCAGGTCGCCGGCACCGTACTGGCTTTCTCCGGTGGCCATGGTGTGGCGATACCCCGCCCAGTGCCGGGCACGCAGGCCGTCCGGGATGATCAGGTCGAGCGACTGGCCGATCGCCTCGGTCGCCGCATGGCCGAAGACACGCGCGGCGCCGTGGTTCCAGTACCGGATGGCACCGTCCTGGTCGGCATAGATCACCGCGTCCGGCATCTCGGCGATCAGCGCGGCGGCAAATTGTGGGATGTCCAATTCCATTTTGCATCTCCTTCACCTGACGCGGTCGACGGATGCTGCACCGCGCCGGGTGCCGCTTGACAGCCCCTGCTTCGGTGGTGCGAATCACGGATAAGGGCCGGCAGAGGATCATACGCGGATCATCCGCGGATCATCCGCCGGGTCACGGGGGAAATGGGCAATGACAGAGCAGACGATGCGTCCGGGCCGGCGCGAGGTGATGGTGGGCGGTGCGGCCGCTGCGGCGGCGATCATGCTGCCGGCCGGCATCGCCGGGGCGCAAACCGCGACCATTCCGCGCGACAAGACCATGATCCTGATCGGCATCAACAGCCGCGATGGGCGCTGGGTCGATTACAATCTGTGGAATCCATATGCGATCGGCGCCAACCACCAGAACGGGTCGAACCTGATCTACGAGCCGCTGGCCTATTACAGCGCCTTCGCCGACAAGATGTACATGTGGCTGGCCGAGAGCTACCAGTTCACGCCGGACTTCAAGCAGCTTACGATCAAGACACGTCCGAACATCAAATGGAGCGACGGCACGCCGTTCAGCGCCGAGGACGTGGCTTACACGTACAACACGCTGCGCGACCTGGGCGCCAAGGTGAAGTGGGGCGTCGATGTCAACCAGGCGCTGGATGAAGCCACCGTCACCGATCCGAACACGGTGGTGCTGAAGTTCAAGATCCCGGCGCCGCGGTTCTTCTTCTTCTCCACCTACAAATACGACATCGGCATCTATATGGTGCCGAAGCACATCTTCCAGGGCCAGGACTGGACTGCCTTCAAGGCCTTCGACCTGGCCAAAGGCTGGCCGGTCACGACGGGGCCGTGGAAGGTGGTGGAATCGTCGCTGCAGCAGAAAGTGTTCGATCGCCGGGATTCCTGGTGGGCGGCCGACCAGAAGCTGGCGCCGATGCCGCAAATTCTGCGCAACATCTGGCTGCCGTACGTGGGCGAGCAGGAATCCGCCCAGGCACTGATCACCAACCAGGTGGATTTCGGCGGCTCGCTGCAGCCCGCCACCTTCCCGACGGTGATCCGGCAGAATCCGAAGATCATCACCCATTCCGGACAGAAGCCGCCGTGGGGCTACGTCGATTGGTGGCCGCTGTCGCTGTATGTCAACAACGAGGTCAAGCCGTTCGACGACCGCGACGTGCGCTGGGCGATCAGCTACTACATCGACCGCAAGCAGGTGATCGATGTCGCGTACCTGGGGGCGGATACCGTGTCTTCGCTGCCGATGCCGCCCTATCCGCCGTTGCTGCCGTATTTCGCCGCGGTGAAGGACCTGCTGGCCAAATACAACACGCTGGAATTCAACCCCAAGAAAGGCGACGCCCTGCTGTCCGCCAAGGGCTTCAAGAAGTCCGGCGAGATGTGGGAAGGGCCGGACGGCAAACCATTCACGCTCGACATCATCGGCTTCGGCGCGTCCGGTTCCGCCATGGGGCCGGTGCTGTCGCAGATGCTGAAGCGCCACGGCGTGGCGGCCAGCCTGAGCCTGCCGCCGGATTTCGACAGCCGCTTCCAGAAGGGCCAGTACACCGGATCGATCTACGGCCACGGTGGCAGCATCCGCGAGCCGTATAACACGTTGCGGCTGTATCAAAGCCAGAGCATCGCGGTGCCGGGCGCCCATGCGGCGAACTTCAGCCGCTGGAAGAACCCCGAATTCGACAAGATCGTCGATGAGGTCTATGTCACCGATCCGGAGAACGTTTCGAAGCTCAAGGAACTGTTCCACGCGGCGATGGTGATCTGGCTGCCGGACCTGCCGGATATCCAGTTGGTGCAGAACTATCACCGCATCCCGATGAACACGCTGCGCTGGAAGGACTGGCCGACGGCGGAGAATCCGTACATCAACGGCGCCTCGTGGCATCTGACCTACAATCTGGTGCTGTGGACCGTGCAGTCGACGCAGGCATGAGGCAGCCATGACGGACCTGATCCTGCCCCGCCGTGACGTGATTGCGGCGGGGCTGCTGACCGGCGCGGCGACGATGCTGCCGGCCGGGATTGCCGGCGCCCAGCCCGCGGGGGTGCCGCGCAACCGTACGCTGGTGCTGATCAAGAACGGCGGCCGTGATGGGCGCTGGGTCGATTACGATCTGTGGAACCCGTATTCGATCGGATCCAATCACCAGAACGGGCCGAACATCATCTGCGAGCCGCTGGCGTATTACAGCGCGTTTGGCGACAAGATGTACATGTGGCTGGCGGAAAGCGCCGACTACACGCCGGACTTCCGACAGCTTACCATCAAGACCCGCCAGGGCGTCACCTGGAGCGACGGCGCGCCGTTCAGCGCCGAGGACGTCGCCTACACGTTCAACACGCTGCGCGACCTCGGCCCCAAGGTGAAATGGGGCATCGATGTCACTCAGGCGCTGGATGAGGCCACCGTCACCGATCCGAACACGGTGGTGCTGAAGTTCAAGATCCCCGCGCCGCGGTTCTTCTTCTTCGCCACCTACAAATACGACATCGGCATCTACATGGTGCCGAAGCACATCTTCCAGGGCCAGGACTGGACCAGCTTCAAGCATTTCGACATCGCGAAGGGCTGGCCGGTGACCACCGGGCCGTGGAAAGTGGTCGATGCGTCGCTGGGGCAGAAGGTGTTCGACCGGCGCGACACCTGGTGGGCGGCCGACCGCAAGCTGGCGCCGATGCCACAGATGCTGCGCAGCATCTGGCTGCCCAACACCGGGGAGCAGCAGACCGCGCAGGCCATGATCACCAACCAGTCCGACACCGCCTACGACATGCAGCCGGCGACGTTCCCGACGATGTTCCGCGGCAACCCGAAGATCACCACCCATACCGGGCAGAAGCCGCCCTACGGCTACGTCGATTGGTGGCCGATCTCGCTGTATGTGAACAACGAGACGGCGCCGTTCAACGACCGTGACGTGCGCTGGGCACTCAGCCATTATATCGACCGCGACCAGATCGTTAACGTTGCCTTCCTCGGCGCGTCACAGGTGTCTGCGCTGCCGATGCCGCCGTACCAGCCGCTGCTGCCGTATTTCGCGGCGGTGAAGGACCTGCTGGCCAAGTACGACACGCTGGCGTTCGATCCGAAGAAGGGCGACGCGCTGCTGTCGGCCAAAGGCTTTCACAAGCAGAACGGCAAATGGATCACCGCGGACGGCAAGCCGTTCACGCTGGAGATCATCAGCACCGGGACCTTCGGCTCCGCCATCGGACCGGTGTTGTCCGAGATGCTGAAGCGCCATGGGGTGGAGGCGAACCTTGCGTTGCCGCCCGACTTCAACGACCGGTTCCAGAAGGGCCAATACGCCGGCTCCATCTACGGCCATGGCGGCAGCATCCGGGAACCGTATGACACGTTGCGGCTGTATCAGGGCAAGAGCATTGCCGTGCCGGGCGCTCATCAGGTGAACTTCAGCCGCTGGAAGAACGCCGACTACGACAAGATCGTCGATGAGGTGTACGTCACCGACCCTGAGAACGTGGCAAAGCTCAAGGACCTGTTCCGCGCGGCGATGGAGATCTGGCTGCCGGACCTGCCGGACATCCAGCTTGTGCAGAACCACCACCGCATCCCGATGAACACCACGTACTGGAAGAACTGGCCGACGGCACAGAACCCCTACATCAACGGCGCATCCTGGCACCTGACCTTCCCGCTGGTGCTGTGGAACCTGCAGCCGGCCTGACGGATCATGCAGATTGCCTATGTCGCCAGGCGCTTCGCGGTTTTCCTGCTCATCGTCTGGCTGGCCGCGACGCTGAACTTCTTCCTGCCCAAGCTGTCGGGCCAGGACCCGGTGCGCACCAAGCTGCTGGAACAGGCCGCACTCGGCGGCTACGTGCACGCCGGGATCGAGGACATGGTGAAGGTGTACCAGAAGCGCTTCGGGCTGGATAAGCCGCTGTGGCGCCAATACCTGAACTATCTGCACGACGTGTCGCATGGCGACCTGAACTACTCGATCGCCAACTATCCCCGCACGGTGCGCGAGATGATCGGCGAGGCGCTGCCCTGGACGGCCGGGCTGCTCGGCGTCACCACGATCCTTTCGTTTGCAATCGGCACCATCCTGGGGGCGCTGCTGGCCTGGCCGGGGTCGCCGCGCTGGATGCGATGGCTGATGCCGCCGTTATGGGCATTGCACGCCATCCCGTTCTTCCTGCTCGGGCTGTTGCTGATGTGGCTGCTCGCGTTCCACTTCGAGTGGCTGCCGATCTTCGGCGGCTACAGCCCGGGCGCCAACCCGGCTTGGCGCTGGGGGTTCGTGCTGGACGTGCTGCGCCACGCCATCCTGCCGGGGCTGTCCATCATCCTGGTCTCGGTCGGCGGCTGGGCGCTGGCGATGCGCGGCATGATGGTCACCACTATGGGCGAGGACTACGTCACCTTCGCCGAAGCCAAGGGGCTGCGCAGCGCCACGATCTTCACCCGCTACTGCATGCGCAACGCGATGCTGCCGCAGACCACCAGCCTGGCACTGGCACTGGGGTATATACTGTCGGGTGCCGTGCTGGTGGAGGTGATCTTCGGCTACCCGGGGATCGGCGACCTGCTGTTCCAGGCCATCGAGGAGAACGATTTTTTCCTGATCCAGGGCATCGTGTTCACGGTGATCGTGGCGCTCGGCTTTGCGACTTTCGTGCTGGACATCATTTATCCGTTGCTCGACCCGCGCATCACGTATCGGCGGAGTTAGCGGTGCTGAGCTATCTTCGGCGCAACGTCTCGCTGGTGGTCGGGGTTACGCTGCTCGGCCTGCTGGTCGTGTTCCTGGTGGTCGGCGCCTTCGTGGTCGATACCGGCAACGCCCAGCCGCTGTCGGCCCCGGCGTTGCAGCCGCCGTCGTGGGACTATCCCTTTGGCACCGACCGGCAGGGGCGCGACCTGCTGGCTGTCATGGTGGCGGGCACGCCGCTGACGTTGCGGATCGGCTTCATCGCCGGATTCATCGGCGTCGGGGTGGGCGCGGTGCTGGCGTTCACCGCAGCCTATTACGGCGGAATCGTCGATACCGTGATCCGCAGCATCGCCGATATCGGTCTCACCATTCCCGGGCTGCTTGTGCTGATCATCATCGCCGTGTCGGTGAAGGGCAGCCTGACGGTGAACGAGATGGCGCTCGTGGTGGCGCTGTTGTCCTGGCTCAGTCCGACGCGCACCATCCGGTCCCAGGTGCTGACGCTGCGGGAACGTGGCTATGTGGAGATCGCCCGGCTGAACGGAATGGGCGGACCGGAGATCATCTTTCGGGAACTGATGCCGAACCTGCTGCCTTATCTGGCGGCAACTCTGGTCAGCAGCGTCTCGGCGGCAATTTTGGCCTCGGTCGGGCTGGAGGTGCTGGGGCTGGGCCCGGTGGAGGCGCCAACGATCGGCATGACCTTGTATTGGGTGCTGTTCAACGCGGCGATCATCAACGGTTGGTGGTGGTGGTGGACGGCGCCGATGGTGGTGATCGTGATAGTGTTCCTGGGTTTGTTCTTCCTGACGGTCGGATTGGATGAGGTCGCCAATCCTCGGCTGCGGCGGTCGGTGTGATGGCGATGGGCGTTGATTCCGAACCGTTTGACCCCTCCCCCCGGCCCCCTCCCACAAGGGGAGGGGGAGTCGCCCTCCCCTTGTGGGAGGGGGTCGGGGGGAGGGGTTCGCGCGGCCATGGCCGGATCCGCCGTCCATGATCGCACCCGTCCTTCGTGTGGAAAAACTGCACGTCGCCTACGACCATCCGCTTGGTGCGGTGCGTGCGGTCGATGACGTGACATTCTCGCTGCGCCCGCGCGAGCGCTTCGGCCTCGCCGGCAAATCCGGCTCCGGCAAATCGACCATGGCGCTGGCCATCCTGCGCATGATCAAGCCGCCCGGCCGCATCGAGGGCGGCGAGGTCTGGCTGGAAGACACCGCGCTGTCGCGCCTGACCGACGATGCGATCCGTCGGTTGCGGCTGGCCGGCATCGCCATGGTGCCGCAGGGCTCGATGAACTCGCTCAATCCCGTCGGTACGCATCCGCGAGCAGATCGTCGACGCGCTGCGCGACCACGGCGAGAAGTTCTCGAAGCGATCCGCCACAGAGCGAATTCGCGCATTGCTGGCGCAGGTCGGGCTGCCGCCGCAGGTCGCCCACATGTATCCGCACGAACTGTCCGGCGGGATGAAGCAGCGCGCCTGCATCGCCATCGCGATCTGTTTGCGCCCGAAGGTGATCATCGCCGATGAGCCGACCAGCGCATTGGACGTGGTGGTGCAGCGGCAGGTGATGGAAACGCTCGGTCGCGTACAGACGGAGCTTGGCGCCGCGGTGATCCTCGTCGGCCACGACATGGGGCTGATGGCGCAGTTCGTGGACCGTCTGGGCATCATGTATGCCGGGCGGCTGGTGGAGGTGGCGCCGATCCGCGACATCATCACCGCCCCGCGGCATCCCTACACACGGCTGCTGATCGAAAGCCTGCCGTCGCTGGAGCACAAAGGCGGTCTGCACGGCATTCCCGGACTGGCGCCGCTGCTGCGGGAGCTGCCGTCGGGTTGTGCCTTCCATCCGCGCTGTCCGATGGCGCAGGCACGCTGCCTGGCAGAGAAACCTGCCGTGCGGGCGATGGGTCCGGATGCAACCGCGGCGTGCCATTTCGCATGACCACGCTGATCGAACTACGCGAGGTCACCAAGACCTTTGCCGGCGGCGTGCTGGGGCGGGGACGCAAGGTCGCGCTGGAGAAATTCTCCTTCGCGATCGATTCTGAGCGGCCGGGAATTACCGCCGTGGTGGGCGAGAGCGGCAGCGGCAAGACCACGCTGGCGCGGTTGCTGCTCGGGCTGGTCGAGCCCACCGAGGGCGCGGTGCTGTTCAACGGCCGTGACCTGCGCGCGCTGTCCGGCAATGAGCGGAGGGATTTCCGCCGCCAGGTGCAGGCGATCTTCCAGGACCCGTACGAGGTGTACAACCCGTTCTATCGGGTCGATCACGTACTGACCACCCCGGTGGCGAAGTTTCGCCTGGCACGGTCGCGGGCAGAGGGCCGGCAGCTTGTCGAGCAGGCGCTGCGCGCGGTCGGCCTGCAGCCCGAGGAGATCCTCGGCCGCTATCCGCACCAGCTTTCCGGCGGGCAGCGCCAGCGGATCATGGTGGCCCGCGCGCTGCTGCTGCGCCCACGGCTGATCGTTGCTGATGAACCGGTCTCGATGGTGGATGCGTCGCTGCGGGCGACCATCCTGGGCAGCCTGCGCAAGCTGCACGACGATCTGGGCATCTCGATCCTGTACATCACGCACGATCTGGCCACGGCGTACCAAATCGCCGATTCGATCCTGGTGCTGTATAGCGCCTCGGTGGCCGAGGCGGGGGATGTGGAGCTGGTGGTGAAGCAGCCGCGGCACCCCTACACGCGCCTGCTGGTGGGTTCGATCCCGCGCGTCAGCACGGTGCGGGAATGGGCGGCGGAGGAACGGCCTGCGCTGGACGGCACGCTGATCGCGCAGGGGTGCAAGTTTGCCGATCGATGCCCGGTGGCGATGCCGCAATGCCTGCTGGCGCCCCCGCCGTTGTACCGGACGGACCCGCGCCGCGCCGCCGCGTGTTTTCTGCTGAACGAGTTTCCGGAGTTGCCCGCCGAAGACATCGGCGCCGTGCTGGCGCGGGAGGACCGGCCGGCGCGCGCCAGCGTGGTTGCGTAGGTGTTGCAGGATTCGACACAAAGTTCACCAAGGCTCCTGAAGCTCCCGAAACAACCTTCTTGGCGGCCTTGGTGAGGTTTGTGTCGAAATGGATATAATACCAAGCGGCGGAAAGGTTGACATACGCGAGAGGCTCGCGGCCTCGATGTAGGGCGGATTAGCGCAGCGCAATCCGCCGTGACGGCGGCGGAATACGCTGCGCTTTTCCGCCCTACCGTTCACGCATGACCGGCCGTGGAAGACCCACTCTTTTCGAGCTTGGTATCAGCCGACGGTGGGTATCACCTCGTTGTGAGGACGGTCGTTCCGTTGTTGATGTTGCTACCCGCTCACCTTCGCCGGATCCGTGTTGCCGCCGCAGACCAGCACGCCGACCCGGGCACCGGCCGGGGGGGTGAAAGCGCCGCACAGAAGGGCGGCCAGCGCGGTCGCGCCGCCCGGCTCGGCCACCAGCCGGACGCGGTCCCACAGCAGACGCTGCGCTGCCAGGATCGCCGCATCCGGCACAAGCACAGCGCTGACAGAGCGCGCCGCGATGGGAAACATGAGCGTGCCGACCTGACGTGCCCCCAGGCTGTCGGCCGCCACCCCACCCACTGCGGCCGGCACCGGCCGGCCGGCCACCAGCGCATCGTGCAAAGCCGGGCAGCCTTCCGGCTCGACGCTGATCACTTTGATGCTGCCGGCGTACCAGGCAGCGATCCCGCCTATCAGGCCGCCGCCGCCGGCTCGCTACCAGAAGATGCGTCAGCTCCGGCGCGTCCTGCTCCAGTTCGCGGCCGACCGTGCCCTGGCCCGCCAGCACATCCGGGTCGTCATAGGCATGCACTTCCAGCGCTCCGGTCTCGGCCTGCCGGGCGCGGCTTGCGGCCAGCGCCTCGGCATAGGTCTCGCCGTCCTGAACGACCCGGGCGCCGTAGCTCTCGATACGCGCCACCTTGGCGGCCGGCGTCAGCGCCGGCACGAAAATCTCCGCCGCGATGCCGAGTGCGCGCGCCGCGTAGGCGACCGCCGCGCCGTGATTGCCACCCGACGCGGCGATCACCCCGCCGGCAGGGCGCGGCGCGACCAGCAGCCGGTTGAACGCTCCGCGGGGCTTGAAACTTCCGGCGTGCTGCAGCAGTTCGAGTTTCAGGGCGACCGTGCCGGACATTCCCAGCTCCTGCTCGCCAAGCCGGAGAAGCGGTGTGTGCCGGACATACCCTGATATGCGAGCGGCGGCGGCTGCAATGGCGGTCCGATCGGGCAGAGGCTGGTTCATGATGCCGCGCAGGCTTGCACGGGATCATTCCTGCGACAATGCGTGCGTTTCGCTTCCTTTCCGGCGCGCATCGGATCAAATTGCGCGGCGATGAACAGACCGCAATCCATCCATGCAAGCTGCGTGGCGCGGGACGGGGCCGGCGTGCTGTTGCTCGGGCCGTCCGGCTGCGGCAAGTCGGACCTCACGCTGCGGTTGCTGTCGCGGGGGTTCGTGCTGGTGGCGGATGATCAAGTAGTGATCGAGGATGGGTTCGCCAGGCCGGCCCCCACGTTGGCCGGGCTGCTGGAGGTGCGGGGCTTGGCATCGTGCGGCTGCCGTATGCGCGCGCCCGCGCGGTTGGCGTTGGCGGCGGAGTTGGTTCGCTGCCCCCGGGCAGACTCCCTCAGGCTCCGACGAACGGGGCTCTCAGCGCCTGCCGCAGCCACAGACTCACCCTCATTTCAACCTGCCGCTGATCACAATAGACGCGTTCGCCGCCTCGGCCCCGGACCGCATCGGCCTCGCCCTGGACTGCGCGCTCGGCCGGCGGGCGCAGCTCGCCGGGGCCTTCGTGTCATGAGCACCACGGCCGCACCGCTGCCCATCGTGCTGGTGACCGGGCTGTCCGGCGCCGGGAAGCTTTCGGTGCTGCGCGTGCTGGAAGACCTCGGCTTCGAGGCGGTGGATAACCCGCCGTTGCCGATGCTGGAGGAGATGGTCACCCGCACCGAGCGGAAACTGGCGATAGGCGTGGACGCCCGCACCCGCGGGTTCGACTCGGACCGGGTGCTGGAGGCGTTGGCGCGGCTGCGTGCCAACCCGGCGTTGCGGCCCGATCTGGTTTATGTCACGGCCGATCAGTCCGTGCTGCTCCGCCGCTACAGTGAGACGCGCCGGCGGCATCCGCTGGCGCCGCAGGGCCGGGTGCTCGACGGCATCACCGAAGAACGCGTGCTGACCGCCGGGTTGCGTGACGTCGCTGATCTGATGATCGACACCTCGGATCTGCCGGTCGACCGACATGCGCCGGCTGGTGGAGCGGCATTTCCGGCGCCGAACGGCGCGCGGGCGCCGCGGATGGCGGTGACGCTGATTTCCTTCGCCTATAAATTTGGCCTGCCGCCGGACGCGGATCTGGTATTCGATGCGCGGTTTTTGCGGAATCCGCACTACGACCCCATCTTGCAGCCTCGGACGGGACTTGATCCGGTGGTCGGCTCGTATATTGAAGCCGATCCGGACTTCGCGGCGTTCTTCGGATTGACGACCGGGCTGCTGGACCTGCTGTTGCCGAGGTTCGTCCAGGAAGGGAAGAAATACGCCACGATCGCCGTTGGCTGCACGGGCGGCCGTCACCGTTCCGTGTACATCATTGAGCGGCTTGCCGCCCATCTGGCGTCCCGGTTCGCAGCCGGCGACGCCGAAACCGGTTGGCGGGTGCACACGGCCCATCGCGAATTGGCCCGTGAGGCGCCGGCAGCGCCCGCAACAGACCGTCCGGGTCCGCGCCCGGTCGGAGGTGCCGATGAGTTGGGTGGCGGGGGCGCGCGGCCGCCGCCGGTTCAGGCGCAGGAGGCCTGAGGCAAAACCATGAGCGATCTTAGTCGGACTTTCAATGCGGGGTCGGTATAACCAACCATGATCGGAATGGTCCTGGTCACCCACGGCCGTCTGGCGGTGGAACTGCGCTCCGCGCTGGAACACGTGGTCGGCGCGCAGCGGCGCGTCGATACCGTCTGCATCGGCCCCGAGGACGACATGGAAAATCGGCGCGCCGAAATTGAGGCCTGTATCGACAGGTGCGACACCGGTGATGGTGTCGTGCTGCTGACCGACATGTTCGGCGGAACCCCCTCCAACCTGGCCATCTCCATGATGGAGCGGAAGGGCGTCGAGGTGATCGCCGGAGTGAACCTGCCGATGCTGGTGAAGCTGGCGAAGGTGCGATCCAACCAGCCGCTGCCCGACGCGGTGAACTGCGCCGAGGCGGCCGGGCGCAAATACATCGCCGCCGCCTCCCACGTGCTGCACGGCTGCGGCAAGGTGAACGGCACGAACGGCAGCAGCGGGTGCGGATGACGCGGGGGCGATCACCTCTCCCGTTTGTGGGAGCGGTCGGCTTGCGAGGCAAGCCGGGCGAGGGTCTTGCGCCGCGTGCCCTCACCGGCCGCGCTTCGCGCGACGACCCCGGATCGATTGCGGGGCAGGCTCTCTCCCCCACGCGGGAGAGGTGGGTGTTCGCCTGGCATGACAGACTCGGACGGCTTCGACCCGCAGCGCGAAGCCTCCGGCGGATCCAGCGAGCCCGTCCTTACCCGCTTCGTGCGGATAACCAACAAGCGCGGGCTGCACGCACGGGCCGCGGCGAAGTTCGTCACCCTGGCCGAACGCTTCGGTGCCTCCGTCGATGTGGTCCGTGACGGCCAGAGCGTGTCGGCGCGCTCGATCATGGGGCTGATGATGCTGGGGGCCGGCCCGGGCGCCGAGATCGAACTGCGCGCCGAAGGCTGGGACGCCAGGGAGGCATTGGACGCCCTGGCCACCCTGGTCGAGTCCGGTTTCAATGAGCAGGACTGAGCCGCCGCCGCCGCAACATAAACGGCTGTCCGCCAAGGTTCCGCGCGCCGACCGGCAGGAGGCGCGTGTTCATCGGCATTCCGGTGTCCGCCGGCGTGGCCATCGGCCCGGTGTTCGGCGCCGCCGAACCGGAAGCGCAGATCACCCGCCACAAGATCCACGCAGCCGACACCGGCGCCGAGGGCGCGCGGCTGGACGCCGCCATCACCCAGTCGCGCAAGCAACTCGGAAAGATCCGCGCCCGGCTGGCGGCGTTGCCGGAGGACAGCCAGGCTGAGATAGCCCCGCTGATCGACGCCTATTTGCGGATGCTCGGCTCCTCGCGGCTGATCCGCGGGCGCCCGCCGGCGGATAGCCGAGCTGCTGCTGTCGGCGGAAAGCGCCGTGGCGGAGGAATCGGAGGAAATCGCCGCTGCCATCGTCGCGCAGGCCGAGCCGGGAATGCCGCAGGAGGATCAGGCAAGCCTGGGGCGCCGTGCCGACGAGATCCGCGAAATCGCCCGCCGGCTGATCCGCAACCTGACACGGGCACCGTTCCGCAGCTTCGCCGGACTGCCGGAGGGCGCCATTCTGATTTGCGAATCGCTGCGGCCGGCCGACGCGGCGCTGCTCGATCCGTCGCGCCTGGCGGGCGTCGCCACGGAAGAAGGCGGCGCCGACGGCCATACCGCGGTGATGCTGCGCGCCCTAGGCGTGCCGGCGGTACTGGGCGCCCCCGGCCTCGCCCATGCCATCCACGCCGGCGACATGGCGATCGTGGATGGCAGCGCCGGGCAGGTGGTGCTCAATCCGTCCGATCCCCGGCTGGCAAGCGCCCGCCGGGCGGTGACCGCGTTCGCCCGGGAGCGGCAGCGCTTCGCCCGGCTGCGACATCTGTCACCCGAAACGCTGGACGGCGAGTCGGTGGAGCTGCAGGCGAATCTGGAGCTGCTGGTCGAGCTGCCGCTGATCCAGCAATCCGGCGCCTTCGGCATCGGCCTGCTGCGCACCGAATTCATGTTCATGAATCGCGAGACGGTCCCGGATGAGGACACGCAGGCCCGCACCTATCGCGCGATCATCGAAGCGATGGGCGGCGCTCCGGTCACCATCCGAGTGCTCGACTGGGGCGGGGAGAAGGAAATCGAGGCGTTGGCCAGCGCCGGCATAGTGGCCGAAGAGGCGGACACTAACCCGGCCTTGGGGCTGCGCGGCATCCGCCTGCTGCTGCGCCGAACCGAGCTGCTGGAGACCCAGCTCGCCGCGATCCTGCGTGCTGCCACCGCCGGTCCGGCACGGGTGATGCTGCCGATGGTGACCACAGTGGCCGAGGTGCGGGCGACGCGCGAGATTTATAACCGGGTGGCGCTGCGGCTGCGCAAGTGCGGCGAGCGGATACCGGAGAAGCTGCCGCCGCTCGGGATCATGATCGAAACGCCGGGCGCCGCCCTTTCGGCCGATGCGCTGGCGCTGGAGGCGGATTTCTTCGCGATCGGAACCAACGATCTGACCGCATACACCCTGGCGGTCGATCGCGCCGAGAGCGAGGTCGCCGAGCTGTACGACCCGCTGCATCCGGCGGTGCTGCGGCTGGTGCAGTTCGCCACCGAGGCGGCGCTGCGCATGCGGATGCCGGTGTCGGTCTGCGGTGAGATGGCGGCCGATCCCGCGGCTGACTCCGCTGCTGCTCGGCCTGGGGCTGCGCAGCTTCAGCATGAACGCCGGTGCGGTGCCGCGGGTAAAACAGGCCGTGCGATCGGTGAAAATCGACGATTGCGCCCGCTTCGCCCGGCGGGTGATGGAGCAATCGGACGCGCGGCGGATCGAGGAATTGATTGCCGGCTTCGGACGTGCGCGAGCCGAGTAGAGTCGCTGTTCGCTGTTTCCCCCTCCCCTTGTGGGAGGGGTTGGGGGAGGGGTAGCGCACGGCACGGCTCGACCGGACCACGGCGGTATGCAAACTCCGCATGAACAAGGGAGCTCCGCATGCCCGCACCGCGCCCGCGCCTTCCCGTCGCCGCGCTCGTCGCAGTTATCTTGCTGGGAGCGTTCCCGGCAATCACCCAACCGAGGGCACCAGGCGCCGAACTGATCGCCAGACTGCTGCCGGAGGTGGTCAACCTGTCGGTCACGAGATACACAAAAACCCCGGCAGTGGCCACCAACATGGCCAGCCAGCTATCGATCAAGCAAGAAAAGACCCAGGCCTCCGGCTTTATCATTGACCCGTCCGGCGTCATCGTCACCAACCGGCACGCGATCGCCGATGCGGCGGATGTTATTGTCATTCTGAACGACACCACACGGTTGCGCGCCACCCTGCTGGCCGCGGCCGGGCACAGCGATATCGCCGTCCTGAAAGTCGATGCCGATCGGCCGCTGCCGGCAGTGACGTTCGGCGACAGCGACAAGCTGCGTCCCGGCGATCCCGTGTTCCTGATCGGCAATCCGTTCGGACTTCGCCGGCACCGTGACGGCGGGCATCGTCAGCGCGCTGGACCGCAACACGCCCGAGAGCCAGTCCAATTCGTTCATCCAGATCGATGCCGCGCTCAATCGCGGCAACTCCGGCGGTCCGGTGTTCGACGCGGGAGGCGAGGTGGTCGCAATCGGAACGGCGTTGTACAGCACCGGGGCGGACACCGGATCCGTCGGCCTCGGCTATGCCATTCCCGCCAACGATGCGCAATTCATCATCCGCCGCCTGCGTGCCGAGGGCCATGTCAACCCAGGCTGGATCGGCGCCCGCGTGCAGTCGGTCACCGCCGATACCGCCGCCGCGGTCGGCCTTGCGGCGCCGATGGGATCACCGATGGGATCAATCGTGCTCGCGGTCGGCGACGACACGCCCGCCGCGCGGGCCGGCCTGAGCGTCGGCGATGTGATCCTCAAGGTCGGCGACGATGTCGTGGAGCAGCCGCGCATCCTCAACCGGGAGATCGCAGAAACCCGCGTCGGCAGCACGGTCGGCCTGACGGTTTGGCGCGACGGAGCGTCGCAAGTGGTGATGGTGACCATCGGCGCCGCTCCGCCGGAGCCGACGGCCACCAAGATCACCATGCCGGAGAACCGGCAGCCGGAGCGCGTCACCCGCGACGATCTCGGCCTGGTGGTGGGGCCGGTCACGGATGATATCAGACGCAAGCTTGCCCTGACCGCGACACCACGCATCGGCGTTGCCGTCGCCGCGGTGACGCCGCACAGCGTCGCCGCCGACCATGGGATTGCGCCCGGGTCACTGATCCTGAACGTCGATCGCCTGCCGGTAACCTCGCCCCCTGAGGTGCAGCAGCGCATCGATGCCGCGCGGAGCCAGCGGCGGCCCTTCGTCCTGATGCTGATACAGGACGAAGGGGGGCTGCGCTGGGTGTCGCTGCCGCTGGCGGCCTGAGGGGCAGGCGATGGCTTACTGCACGGTGGATTTCGGTGTCGGGATCAGCCGGGTTATCACGTTGTTCGGGCGGTCCAGACAGTCCGGCACGCGCGGGGCGATTTTGGTCTTCCAGTAATCCGTCTCATAGACGGCCTTGTACAGCGCCTCACGCTGGGCTTCGTTTTCGAAGCGGCGCAGCCATACATAGCTGGAGTCGTCGGTTTCACTGCGAAAACTGCCGCAGATGACCATGCCCTTCGAGACCTGGAACGGGATGATCTCCTGTTCCATGATCCTGACCCATTCATCCATCTTGCCGGGCAGAACCCTGTATTGGCGGAGTTCGTAGAAGGCCATTTCGTTCGTCTCCTTTGACTTCCCCTCCCGTTGTGGGAGGGGGCAGGCGGATGGGTCTCGCACGCTACGCGTCCCTACTCCAGAAGCGGCTCGACGAAGCTTGCCAAATTGCCGCCGGGGAACAGGTGGCCGCGCATGTCCCGCTGCCTCCGCCGCGGCAAGATCGGTCGCCTTGTCCCCCACCAGGACGCACCGCGCCGGGTCCAGCTCCCACGCGCGGATCAGGTCCAGCAGCATGCCCGGCTCCGGCTTGCGCCAGTCGCTGGTCCGGCGATACGCCGGCAACCACCCCGTCCGGGTGGTACGGGACAGTACCGCGCGAATCATCGACCGTGCCGCCGATCCGCCGCGCCTCGTCGCCCAGCCAGGCCAGCAACGCCTGCACCGCCGCCTCGTCATAGAGCCCACGCGCCACGCCCGACTGGTTGGTGACGACGAAGACGTGCCAGCCGCCCGCGGTTGCCAGCCGGATCGCGTGCAGAGCGCCCGGAATCCAGTCCCAGCGGTCGCGCGTGCCGACATGGCCGTGATCCACGTTCAGCACGCCGTCGCGGTCCAGGAACAGCGCCGGGCGGTGCAGCCGGCGCGGCAGGTCGCGCGGGCGCGGGCCAGATCCTCGGGAATGCCGATATCGATGAACCAGCCATCGGCCAGCGTCCCGCCCAGCCGGCCTGCCGCCGCCAGCCCGGGCAGCACGTCCCGTTCCAGCGAGCAGGACGGCGCGACATGATGCCAGCACGCTGCCGGTCGAACGCGTAGATGCCGGCGTTGATGATGCCTGGCATGTCCCGGTGTCCGGCCGTGCGCGGAACGCGGCGACCCGGCCGCTGGTCCAGCGCCACGACGCCGTAGCGCGAGGCATCGTCCGATCGCGCCGCAGCAGCATGCGCCCGATGGTTGCATCGGTATCGCCTGCGGCGTCGCGCAGCAGGTCGCGCAAGGTTGCAGTCGAACAGACTGTCGCCGTTGCACAGCAGGAAGCGCTCGGCCAGCAGGTCCCGCGGCATGGAAAACAGCGCCGCCGGTGCCGGCGGGCGCCGGCTCGGCCGAGAAGCGCAGCGCGGCACGTGCTGCGGCAGCCGGTCGGCGGCGTCGCGCACGGCCTGCTCCACCGCGGCGGACAGGTGCCCGGTCAGCAGCAGGAATTCGTCGATCCCGAACCGCAGCAGTTCGCGCATCAGCCAGGCCAGGAACGGCCGGCCGCCGATGTCCAGCGACCGGCTTCGGGCGTGGCGGCGGTGATCGCGCCGAGCCGCGTGCCCAGGCCGCCGGCCAGGATGGCGCATTGCCGGATCGGCCGGCACCGGCTCAGCGCGGGACCAGGTCCGGGAACATCGCCCGCTCGATCAGCGCGCAGAACACGTGCGCCGCGGTGATGTGGAGCTGCTGGATGATCGGCGTTTCGTCCGAGGGCGCACGGAACAGCAGCTCGCAGCGTTCCGCCATCGAGCCGCCGGAGCGCCCGGCAAAGCCGAGGCAGCGATCACGCCCTTGCCCGCGCCGCGTCGAACGCGCGCAGCACGTTGGGCGACCGGCCCGAGGTGGAGATGCCGAGCAGCACGTCGCCGGGCTGGCCGAGGCCGAGCACCTGCCGCTCGAACACGTGCTGATAGCCGTAATCGTTGGCAGTTGCTGTCATCGCCGAGGTATCGACGGTGAGGGCGATCGCCGGCAGCGGAGCGTGATCGAACATCAGTCGGGAAATGAACTCCCCGGCGATGTGCTGGGCATCGCCGGCGCTGCCGCCGTTGCCGGCGATCATCAGCTTGCGCCCGGCGCGCATCGCCGCGCAGGTCGCGTCGGCCATGCCGGCGAGCAGGCGCGCGACGTTTGTATCGCCCGCCAGTTCCGCCATCGCGGCGGCGGATCGTGCCAGGTACGGCGTCGATATAGTGCTGTTGTTCACTGGTCATCCTGCGCTTGTGCCTGAGCGATCCCGTTCTGCCAAGCGTGAAATGAAGCCGTGCGGGATCGTGTCCGGCAAGGACATCAGGCTGGAAAGCGGCCGGTGTCCGCTGGGGTAGCGATACGCCGCCGCCGCGCGCCACGCCGCAGATAGTCGGAACGCATGTCTGGTTGTTGCGTCGCGCCGCGGCGATTATAGGACCGTCGCAATCTGGATGGTCAGGCGCGCATATGGACGACATCGTTGACCCGCTGGCCGCCGGACGGGACATCGCGTCACCCTGCACGGCGCCGATCACCGGCACCAGGCTGTCCGCGCGCGTGCACCGCTGCGGCTCGGCCTTGCCGGCGGCGGCACCGATCTGCCCAGCTATGCGGAATCGTTCGGCGGAGCGGTGCTGAACGCCACTATCGACCGCTATGCCTTCGCCTCGATCCAGCCGCGCGACTGACGGCTGCCTGGTGTTCGACGCCTGCGATGTCGGCCAGGAGGAAACCCATGCCGGCGACCCCGACGGTCCCGAACTCCCGCCTGCTGCTGCATCGCGGCGTCTATGAACGCATGGTGCGCGAATACAACGGCAGCGAGCCGCTGGCGATCACCGTCACCACGGTGGTCGATGCGCCGATGGGCTCCGGTCTCGGTTCTTCGTCGGCGCTGGTGGTGGCGCTGATCGAGGCCTATTGCGCCTATCTGGATATTCCGCTCGGCCGGTATGAGGTGGCGCATCTCGCGCACCAGATCGAGCGGGTCGATCTCGGCCTGGCCGGCGGTCAGCAGGACCAGTTCTCGGCCGCGTTCGGCGGCATCAACTTCATCGAGTTCCTGCAGGGCGGCCGCGTCATCGTCAACCCGCTGCGCTTCCGCCAGGCGGTGATCAACGAGCTGGAATCCTCGCTGGTGGTCTGCTTCTCCGGGCAGTCGCGCCTGTCGGACCGGATCATCCGCCAGCAGTCCGAACGGCTGGATGCGGGCAGCGCCGAGGCGCTGGAAGCGATGCACCAGCTCAAGCAGGACGCCACGGAAATGAAGAGCGCCGTGCTGCTCGGCGACATGGAGGCGTTTGCAACTGTCCTGGAACGCTCCTGGCTGGCCAAGAAGCGCACCGCGCCGTCGATTTCCAATGAAAGCATCGAGGCGATGGAGGCCTTGGCCCGCCGCAACGGCGCCACTGGCGGCGAAAGTGTCGGGCGCCGGCGGTGGCGGTTTCATGATGTTCGTGGTGCCGACCGAGCGGCGCTATCGGCTGATCGCCGCGTTGAATGAAGCGGGCGGTCAGGCCTATCCGGTGAAGCTGACCGAGCGCGGCAGCGAAGCCTGGGCCATTCCGACGCGCACATCTGACAGGCGACAGCCCGCAAGGGCCTCTGCGAGAACCGCAGCTGATCTTCATCAGCCACCGGATCCCTTATCCGTTGAACAAGGGCGAGAAGATCCGCGGCTACAACCTGATCACCCATCTGGCGAAGTCGTATCGGGTGCATCTGGGCTGCCTGATCGACGATCCGGCCGACTGGGAGCACATCCCGCACCTGCGGACGATCTGCGCCGAAGTCGCCGCGTTCGGCATCGACAAGCGGCGGCAGAAGCTGAAGGCGTTGGCGAGAATTCGCCCGGGCCGGCCGCTGATGCCGGATTATTACTTTCATCCGCGGGCTGCAGCGTTGGGTGAACGCCACGCTGGCCGGCGCGCACATGGATATCGTCTATATCTATTCCGCGGCGATGGCACCGTACGCGCTGCACCAGGATCGGCCCGGCAAGATCCTCGACATGCAGGACATCGACTCGGAGAAATGGGCGCTCTATGCCCGCCAGTCGCGGTGGCCCATGCGCGCCGTCTGGGCGCGCGAGGCGCGCACGCTGCTGGCGTACGAGCGGCAAGCCGCGATGGCCTGCGACGCGACGTTCTTCGTCACCGAAGCCGAAACACGCCGCTTCGCTGAACTTGCACCCGAAACCGCCGATCGTCTCACCTGGATCGAGATGGGCGTCGATCTCGACCGGTTCTCGCCGGAGGTGCGCTTCGATTCGCCGTTTGCCGGCGATGGCCCGCATTTGGTGTTCACCGGAAACATGGATTACTGGCCGAATGCCGACGCGGTGGCCTGGTTCGCCGCCGAGGTGCTGCCGCTGGTCCGGCGCCGCTGGCGGGACGCACAGTTCCATATCGTCGGCAACAATCCCGGTCGCGACGTGCTGCGGCTGAAGGAAACCGCCGGCGTGAGCGTGACCGGACGGGTGCCGGACGTGCGCCCCTATGTGGCACACGCCACCGTCTCGGTCAGCCCGCTGCGGATGGCGCGCGGCGTGCAGAACAAGGTGCTTGAGGCTATGGCGATGGGCCGCCCGGTGGTCGCCTCGCCGCAGGCGTTCGAGGGCGTGCGCGCGGTCGCCGGCCGCGATTTGCTGTTGGCCGATGGCGCCGAACAAACCGCGCGCGTGGTGAACGAGGTGATCGAGGGGCGGCATCCCGGGATCGGCCCCGCCGGCCGTCGCGCCGTGGAGCAGGGCTACGGGTGGCCGGCGATTTTGCACAAGTTGGATACGTATCTCGAACGCAGCCTGGATGCTTCACGATGAGCGGAGAAAGGGTGCTGGGCACGCTGTCGCGGATCATCAACCACATACCTCCGCACCGTCTCGTTGCAGACCAGAAGACGGCCGCATTGAACGACGCAACGCTCTATCTGGGTAGGTTGCGGATAGTATAAAAATTGTTACTCGCGGCCCAGCGTCTGCTGGCTGCGCCGTGCCGTTCAGGAGTACGCTGCCGTTGTAGGTCTTCCCGACACGGCTCTCACCGGTCAGCGCGGCCACGGCGACGGCCGCGTTGTCTCGCATCCACGCCGACCGGGGCGCCAGGGCACCGTCGGCGAAATCACCAAACGTGTTCGGCTCCGCGGCCGTCAGCCCTGTGACCACTGCTTACACGTATCCTGAACCTACCTCAGTTAGGCAGACGGGCTTGCCTTCGTCATGCAATTGAATTACATAGCGGACGGCAAACCAGGAGGAGGTGCCGACTATGGCTGCAACCGCCTTGGTGCAAACCCGCATCGACCCGGTCCTGAAAGAACGCGCAGCGGCGGTGCTGGATAACATGGGGCTGACCGTCTCCGACGCCGTGCGCATCTTGCTGACTCGGATTGCCAACGAGGGGGCGCTACCATTCCCCTTGGCGGCCGACCCGGCTGCGCACGACGCTTGGTTCCGGGCGAAGGTGCAGCAAGCCCTGGCGGATCCCCGTCCGGCTGTTCCGCACGACGACCTGGAGGCACATTTCGCCACGCGCCGCGCCGCGGTGCTTCGCAAGGTGGGCGAGAATGAAGCGTGAAGCTCGAATGGTCCGTGTGGGCACAGGCGGATCGTGACGCGATCTTCGACTACATTGAGGCTGATAACCCCCGCGCGGCAGTCGCGGTCGATAAGCGGATCAGCGACAGAGTGAAGGTGCTGCTGCGGCTCCCCAAGAGTGGCCGCCCCGGTCGCGTCGAAGGCACGCGCGAGTTGGTCATCATCCGCACACCGTACATCGTGGTATATCGGATTGTAGGGGGTACATTGCGCATCCTCCGCGTGCTGCACAGCTCCCGACTATGGCCCGAAGACATGCCCGACCGATAATGTCAGGGGAGCGCGCACTGGAGCGCTTGCAAGACCTGCCTCATTTTGCAGTTAGCCGAACCCAGACCTCATCGGACCGATTGACTTGGCCGGGCTGACAACGAGGGTGACAGCTCGCTGCTCCGAAATAATGCTCATTCGGCGACGCCCATACAGATTGTGCATATGCAGTCGCCGATATAACAATCACCGACGCAGCGAGAACAACCCGTCGCATGTTTTTCCCTGATCGCTTACAGTCGTCCCGTCGTCAGAAGCCTTGCTACGAAGCCGGCCCTCCCGCGGAGGCTTGGGTGGTGCCGGGCGTTGCACCGAACACGCCGACGTCCGTAATCTGCCCCTCAGCAGCCGCCGCAACCGGAGGCACCGATGACACCCGACCCGATGGTCCTGGAGATGGGCCGCAAGTTCTCCACCGAACGCCTTGCTCCCGGCGCCGCCGCGCGGGAAAAGGCCGCCGCGATCGAGCCCGACATCATCGCCGAGCTTGGCGAGCTCGGCATCCTCGGCGCCACCACGCCGGCCGACTGGGACGGCTCCGATCTCGATCCCGTCACCTATGCCCTGCTGCTGGAAGAAATCGCCGCCGGCGACGGCGCGGTCTCCACGCTGGTATCGGTGCATAATTCACCGACCTGCGCCGTGCTGGCGCAATATGGCACCGACGCGCAGAAGGACCGCTGGCTGCGGCCGCTGGCGACCGGCCGTCACCTGGGATCATTCGGCCTGACCGAGCCGCAGGCCGGCTCGGACGCCTCCAACCTGCGCACGCGAGCGACCCGGAAAGGGGATCGTTACGTCCTAAACGGATCGAAACAGTTCATCTCCAGTGCCGCGCTGCCCGGCAGCATCGTGCTGTTCGCCGTCACCGACCCGGCGGGCGGCAAGCGGGGGCTGTCCTGCTTCGTCGTCGATAAGTCCGCGCCCGGGTTCAAGGTTCTGCGCAAGGAGGAAAAGCTCGGCCAGAAAGCCTCCGACACCTGCGCCCTGGCGTTCGAGGACATGGAGGTGGTGCAGGACCAGCGCATCGGTGCCGAGGGCGAGGGCTACCGGATCGCACTCTCCACGCTGGAGTCCGGCCGCATCGGCATCGCCGCGCAAAGCATCGGCATGGCCCGCGCGGCGCTGGAGGTGGCAATCGCCTACGCGCGCGACCGCACCGCCTTCGGCAAGCCAATCCTGGAGCATCAGGCGGTGGCATTCCGGCTGGTTGATGCCAAGACCCGCCTGGAAGCCGCCCGCCAGCTCATGCTGCACGCGGCGCGGTTGAGGGCCGAGGGCAGCAACGCGCTGGAGGCCGCCTGCATGGCGAAGCTGTTCGCCTCCGAAGCGGCCGAGGCGATCTGCAGCGCGGCGATTCAGACGCTGGGCGGCTATGGTTACCTTTCGGACTATCCGGTGGAACGGATCTACCGCGATGTGCGCGTGTGCCAGATCTATGAGGGCACGTCCGACGTGCAAAAGATCATCCTGCAGCGCATGTTGTAGAGGGCCGTGGAATAATACGCCGGGGTCCGGCGTCCTTGCCTGCGGAGACACTCGGCGGCACCCGCAGGTCGAGCCAGGGCGACATCTCCGACACCGCGGCATGCTCGGCCCCGCCGAACAGCAATTGCCCGATGATCTGCTGCAGCCAGGTGGTGCCCGACTTGGCGTAGGTGGCAATGATGATATCGTCGTCCCGGAAGGCAAACTCATTCCAGATGGTGGAGTCGAAATGATGGTTGTGCATTTCCCGCGTTTTGCGGGGCCATGCGATCGATGCTTCAGGCAACTGCCGGTACTCCCCGGAGCGACGGATCGCCGCATGATATGATCCATCCTGACTCCCCGCTACAGGATTCCGGCATCCGCATGGCCACATGGGTTGAACTGGCTTGCGCCAATACGGCCGATGGCGACCGACTGGTTCTCCGCCAGCGCGGCGCATGCTTCGAGATTCGCTGCAACGGCTGGGAACTCATGTCGAACCGCTCCCATTACTCGGAGGAAGCGATGGCGCGATTGGCCTGCGCCCCTATCACCGTTGCCGCACCGTCGGTGCTGATCGGAGGGCTCGGCATGGGCTACACGCTGCGGGCGGCCCTGGACGTGTTGCCCGGCGAATCCCGGGTCATCGTCGCCGAGGCGGTCGCCGAAATCATCACCTGGAACCGCGGTCCGCTTGCCCAACTCGCCGGCGATCCGCTGAAGGATGCACGGGTCACTGTCGCGTGCCGCGATGTGGCGGACATGTTTCACTCGCAACGTTTCGATGCCATCCTTCTGGACGTTGACAACGGCCCCGCCGCGCTTTCGCTGGACCGGAACCGGCGGCTTTACACAGCCGACGGCGTGGCCGCGATTTGCCGGGCGCTGCGGCCCGCCGGGGTGCTGGCCGTGTGGTCAGCCGATCGTTCGGCACCGTTCGAGGCAGCATTGCGCCAGGTTGGCCTGCGCTGGCGCGCCAACAGCGTGCCGGCGCGGGGCCTTCCCGACGATCCGGAGCACACGATCTATGTGGCGGAGGAAGGCCAGTTCAGTCGCCAACGCTTGCAATCGCACGCATAAGCACATCGCCGGATCGTTGCGCGCGTTGCTGCCGAACCTGCTGCGGCTGAATGCCACCGCGCAGGCCGCGATCAAAAAGACCGAGCAGCCGCGCCGCCACGTCACCACATTCCTGGCCGATTACTTCGCGGTGGCGCAGGAACGAGGCGTGCCGCCCATGGCCGAATTTCCGGAGATTTGATAACCAACCACCGAGACGCCTACGGCCATGCGGCCGGATGCGTTCCGGGCGGCACCGACGGCCGCTCCCACCGCGCCGGCGTTTCCGAAAGGTGCGCCGCGTGCCGCACCGCCGACAGCAGCCCGAAACCGGACTCGCTGTTTTCCAGAAAACCGCCGATCTGTTCCCGCGACGGTGCCGAACAGGCGAAACCATCGGCCACTCGCCCAAGTCCGCGGATCCAATGCCCGGTGCGCGCCAGCGACACCTGCACATGCCAGCTTCCCCCGATCGTCGCCCGCCGATACAGCGCGGCCAGCGCGCCGAGCGCCATCAGGTATCCGCTCGAATGATCCAGCGCCTGCACGGGCAGCGGCTTCGGCCGCCCGGGCTGGCCGGCGGCCTCGGCCTCCGCGGCATTGAAGCCGGTTGCCGTCTGATTGAGGCTGTCGAACCCGCGACGCCCGGCCCATGGACCGGTATGCCCGTAGGCGCACAGCGACACATGCACGATCCCCGGGCGCAGCCGCGCGCTGTCATCCGGTCCGAAGCCGAGCGCGTCCAGCGCGCCCTTCCGATAGCCCTGCACGAAAATATCTGCACCGCCCAACAGACCACGCAACACCTCGCACCCCGCTTCGGTCCGCAGATCGAGCTGCGCCGATAGTTTCCCCCGTCCGCTGTCGATCGCCAGCGGCAGCGGGTTATACAGATGCGGGCCGGTGATCAGCAGCACATCCGCGCCATGCGCCGCCAGCGTCCGCCCGCACACAGGTCCGGCGATCACCCGCGTCAGGTCCAGCACCCGCACCCAGCCGAGCGGCCGGGCCGCCGGGGGCAGCGGCTGCGGCGGCGCCTCCCCGATTTGGGTAATCGCCACCAGGGGTTCCGCCTGCACCGCGCGGCCCTGCGGGTGCGCATCCCACTCCTCAAAGCTTCGCATCGCGGTGACGCACAGGCCGGCGGCCGCGGCACGGTCCTCGATCTCGAACGCGCCGTGCCGTGCCAATGCGGCCGCGACTGCGTCCCGATCATAGGCGCACCCGAGCAGCCGCAGCACGCCGTCGCGGTGATGCGGAAAGTTGGTGTGCAGCCGCACCCAGCGTCCGTCGTCGCATTTGTAGGTACCGGCGATCTTGTCCCACTGTTCGGGCGGCGGCTGGTCGTTCACCCGCAGCCAATGTTCCGAGTGGTACTCGACTGCCGCATGACGCATATCCACCTCGACTCGCTGCCGCGGGCCGCCGCGCAGCCGCCCGATGGTCGCGGCGGCCAGCGCCGAGGCGCCGATTGCGGCCTGTGCCGCGGTGCCGATCGCGAACGACGACGGCAGCACCGGGTCGGCGCCGGCGAGATTAACGTCCGCCAGGGGCTCCGCCGGCATGCCGGCTTCGGTCCAGAGGTCGGCAAGGGCCTGTTCGGGATGCATGCGTGTTGCCTGACGGTGTGGCCAGATTGGTGCATTATTCGGGCCGTCCCGCTATATTCAAAGCCGGTCTGGCGATGGCGGCCGACGGGGAGCCTCGCACGGGAGCGATCGGATGCACGATTTCAACGTTCTGGAGCGACGCGCCAAGGAACTGATCGCATCAGGCCGTCCGGCCGACGCGCTCAAGATTTACCTCTACATGGCTGACGGGGATAGATCTCTCGACGCTGGATATCTGGGACTGCGGATCGGCGAATGCTACGAGCGGATGGGCGATCTTCACGCCGCCAAGTACTGGTATGGCCGCGCGGTCGAGGAAAATCCGGGGGTTCCGGACCGTGTTGAGGCTCGGCGGCGACTGGAAGGAGTCAACATCGACCATTTGATCTTCCGGGCCGCGTAGCCGCGGCTTGTCGGTGCCGTTGAGGCCGGATTTCGCAACCGACCTGGTTGCGCTCGGCGGAAGCACGCCGGCGTTGCTGCGCACACCCAAAGGCGCCAGCCAATTTATGTTCCCGAACGGGATGTTACTGCGATTCGATCTGGTCCCGGGTCAGTACGGGCGGCGCCAGGGACCGCATCTCAACCTTGAAGTTCCCGGATATGGCAATATCCATATTCCGCTGCGAGAGTGACGCGGATCGCCATGCAAGACCATGCGCTTGTGCTGTTTTCCGGCGGCCAGGATTCCGCCACCTGCCTGGCCTGGGCGCTGGCCCGTTACCCGCATGTGGAGACGGTGGGCTTCGCCTACGGCCAGCGCCATGCGGTGGAGCTGGTTTGCCGCCCGCCGATCCGCGAGCGCATCGGCAACATCGCCGGCTGGGGCGCTCGGCTCGGGGCGGACCACGTGGTGGACCTTGCGGCTGCGATGAGCGCGATCGGAGAGACGGCGCTGACCGCGGACACGGCAATCGCGATGACCGATGAAGGGCTGCCCAACACGTTCGTGCCCGGACGCAACCTGCTGTTCCTGACTTTTGCCGCGGCGATTGCGTATCGCGGCGGCATCCGGCGGATCGTTGCGGGCATGTGCGAGACGGATTACTCCGGTTATCCGGATTGTCGCGACGACACCATCAAGGCGATGCAGCTTGCGCTGAACCTCGGCATGCAGCGGCGTTTCGTGCTGGAGACGCCGCTGATGTGGCGCGACAAGGCGGCAACCTGGGCGATGGCTGATGCACTGGGCGGGGCTGCGCTGGTCGATCTGATCATCGAGCATACCCATAGCTGTTATCTCGGGGATCGCTCGCACCGGCACGAGTGGGGGTATGGCTGCGGTGCCTGCCCGGCCTGCGAGTTGCGGGCAGCGGGCTGGGCGCGGTGGCGTGGGTCGCTGCGGGCGGCGGCCGGTGAGGTGGTCTGAGAGCGGTTTGGACAGGCCTGTTTCGAGCGATGTTACCTATCACGCCAGATTCGGTGCCGACGATTGCCGGTCCCGTACGTCCCGCACTTGCCTCCGCCGCCGGATCGCCTACTGATCCGCCTGTCCAACCGGAGGCCACACGCACATGAAGCTCACCCTTTCGGCCGGCGCCTTGCTGGTGCTCGCCCTGTCCCCGGCCATGTCCCACGCGCAGCGCCCTATCAGCCTGAACGCCCGCACCGCCGGCGATCTTGCTCAGCTCTGCGGCGCCAGACCCGGTAATGCGCGCGCTGACGCCGGCATCAACTACTGCCACGGCTTCGCGCAGGGTGCCGCGGACGTGCTGCTAGGTACCGCCGGCACAAACAAACCGTTCTGCTTCCCCAATCCCGCGCCGACCCGAACCGCCACGCTCGCGCAGTTTGGCGAGTGGGTGCGCGCCACGCCGGATCACGCGCAGTTGCCGGCAGCCAAAGGCCTGGCGCAATTCCTGGCCGAACGATTCCCCTGCAAATAGGCCCAGCCTTGCCGTTATCGCGGCAAGCAAGTTGAATACGGCGGAATCAGCAGGGGAAGGAACGCCATATGCCAAAGCTCGCGGGAAAGGTCGCCTGGGTCACCGGCGCCGGTAGCGGCATCGGAGAGGCCGCCGCCCTGGCACTCGCCGGCGAAGGCGCCGCCATCGTGCTGACCGGCCGCCGGCGCGAGCCTCTGGAACACGTCGCCGGCCGGATCCGCGAAGCTGGCGGCACGGCTCATGTGCAACCGGCCGACCTGATGCACGCGGCACAGGTGCAGAAGATCGGTGCGTTCATCAAGGACACGCTCGGCCGGCTGGATATTCTGGTGAACAACGCCGGGCTTAATATCGTCGAACGCCACTGGGACAAACTGACCCCACAAGGCATCGACGAGGTGATACACGGCAACCTGTCCTCGGCGTTGTATTGCGTGACGGTGGCGCTGCCGATCATGCGGGCGCAGAAGGACGGGCTGATTATCCACACCGCCTCAATGGCCGGACGCTTCATCGGCGGGTTCAGCGGACCGATCTACACCGCCGCGAAGCACGGCGTGGTGGCAATGAGCCACAGCATCAACATGGAAGAATGCGTCAACGGCATCCGCTCCACCGCCATGCTGCCGGGGGAAGTGGCGACGCCGATCCTGGACAAGCGCCCCAACCCGGTGGGGAAGGAGGAGCGCGCCCGCATGGTGCAGGCGGAGGATTGCGGCGACCTGGTGCGCTACATCGCGTGTTTGCCACGGCACGTGGTGGTCAACGAGGTGATGATCGCGCCGACCTGGAACCGTGGCTACGTGGCCAACCTGCAGCGCAAGCTTTGAAGGATCGATGATGCCGACCAACCGTAAGAAAGTCCTTGTCCCCAACACGATGGGCAAGGAGGGCGTCGCTTTGCTGACGGCCCGCGACGATATCGAGGTACGCACTTATCCCGGCGCGATCAGCCAGTCCGACCTGCTGCCGCTGCTCGGGGACGCTGTCGGCATTTCGCTCGGCGGCACGCCGTATCGCAAGACTGAATTGGATGCGTCGTCGGCGATGCAGGTCGTTGCCCGCATCGGCGTCGGCTACGACGCGGTGGAGGTGCCGGCGCTGACCGCGCGCAAGATTCCGCTGATGGTGGCGGGCACGGCGAATTCCACCAGCGTCGCCGAGCACGCGCTGTACCTGATGATGAACCTCGCCAAGCGCGGGCCGGCGATGGACCGCAAGGTGCGCGACGGCAAATGGGCCGATCGCCATGACGGGCTGCCCACCGAGGTTGCCGGCAAAACCGTGCTGATCGTCGGTTTCGGACGGATCGGCACGCGATCGGCAAAACGTTGCGCCGGCTTCGACATGCACGTGCTGGTCTATGACCCGTATGTTCCGGCGGAAACAATCCACGCGGCGGGCTGCGAGCCGGTCGGGGATCTGGACGCCGCCCTGCCGCGCGTCGATTTTGTGACCATCCACTGCCCGAAGAACCCGGAAACCATCGGCATGTTCAACGCCGCGCGTCTCGGACGCATGAAGCGCGGTGCGTTCATCGTCAACACGGCGCGCGGCGGCATCATCGATGAGCCGGCGTTGCATGAGGCACTGAGCACCGGGCATCTGGCCGGCGCCGGGCTGGACGTGTTCGACGCGGAGCCGACGCCGGTTTCCAACACGCTGCTGAAGCTGGAGACGGTGATTTCCTCGCCGCACATCGCTGGCGTGACCACCGAGTCGGTTGCCGGAATGTCGCGGGTCACGGCAGAGAACATCCTGAGCGTGCTGGACGGCAAACCGAACCGAGGCAACGTGATCAACAAGGAAGTGCTGGACTGAGCTGCGTTACGCGCGACACCCTCACCGGCCGCGCCATGCGCGGCGACCTCTCCCGCAAACGGGAGAGGTGATCTTACGTGTTCAGCGGGCTCGACTGGTCGATCCTGTGGCGCCCGCCGTTCGGGGAGCAGTTGCGCGACGCCATCCTGCTGACCGGCGAAATCGCGCTTTATGCCTGGATCGCGGGGCTGACGCTCGGTCTGCTGGTCGGCGTCGCGCGGGAGGCGCCATCCGCGCCGGTCCGCGCGCTGGCCACCGCGCATGTCGAGCTGTTCCGCAACATCCCCGTGCTCGTGCAGTTGTTCTTCATCTACTACGTGCTGCCGCGGCTGCTGCCGCTGGCGGAACGGCGGATGCTGTTCCAGCTTGGGTGGGAGATGTGGAGCGCGGTGCTGACCCTGGCGCTTTACAGCTCCGCCAAGATCGCCGAGCACGTGCGCGCCGGGCTCAACGCAGTGGGCCAGCAGTTGCGGACCGGCGCGCTCGCCACCGGGCTGACCTGGTGGCAGGCGCAGCGTTATGTCGTGCTGCCGCTGCTGCTGCGTGTGATCGCGCCGAGCCTGACCTCGGAGTTCGTAACCATCTTCAAGGGATCGTCGTTGGCGATGACGGTCGGGGTGGCGGAAACCGCCTATGTCACCCAGCAGCTTGGCACCGAAACGTTTCATTGGGTGGAGGCCAACAGCGCCGGCACCGCGGTATATCTGGTGTGCGCCTGGGCGATCGCCGCACTGATGGGGGTGATCGAGCGTCGGACGCGCGTGCCGGGACTGCTGCGGCGCGAGACCGGGTGATGCTGTTGCTCAACGGGCTTGGCGCGCTGCTGCTGGCGCTGGTGCGGATCAATCTGCGCATGACGCTCAGCGCGGTCGCCATCGCGCTGCCGATTGCCTGTCTGTTCGCCGTGTTCCGGCTGTCGCGCTGGCGGATCGTTCACGTCCCGACCACGGCGTATGTGAACATACTGCGATCGAGCCCGCTGGTCATGATCATGTTCTGGGCATACACGATCGGTCCGATCGTAACCGGCCACCCGAACTCTGCCTATTTTTCCGCATTGGTGGCTTTGGCGGCATTCGAGGTTGCGTATTTCACCGAGATCGTGCGCACCGGCCTTCAATCGGTAGCGGTCGGCCAGCGCAACGCGGCACTGGCAACCGGGCTGACCAGCGCGCAGGCGGTGCGGTTGGTCCTGCTGCCGCAGGCGCTGCGGCGGATGCTGCCGTCGCTGCTGACTCAGGGGCTGATCGCGTTCCAGGATTCCACGATCGCCAGCATCATCAGCGTGCCGGACGTGATGCAGACCACCAACGTGATCAACGCGCGCGAGCAGGACCCGGTGGCGCTGTATGCGATGCTGGCGGCGATGTTCTTCGTGATTTGCTATGCGCTGAGCCACGCGATCCGCCGGCTGGAACGCCGCGGGCGCCGGCGCATGGCGCTTGCGTGACCTCGGCCAGCTCCAATCTCCGCCTCCGCCAAACCGCCCTAATTTTCGATGATATAATGAATCGTGAAATGCAGCGGCACGCTGGA
Source organism: uncultured Pseudomonadota bacterium (assembly GCA_963764525.1). Lineage (GTDB taxonomy): Bacteria > Pseudomonadota > Alphaproteobacteria > Acetobacterales > Acetobacteraceae > DATDIC01. The sequence goes on from CAVXTC010000007.1 coordinate 74,755, forward strand.
AGCTGTTACATCCGGCGGCAGCGGCGGCAGCGTCGCGTCGCGGAACACCGCGACCGAGGCCATGTCGAGCCACTGGGAACCGGACCGATCCTCGATCCGCACGGATTCCACCTTGCCGTCATGGCGGACGACCACGCCCACGGTCACGTCGCCCTGCTCGCCGTTCTCGCCGGCCTGCGGTGGGTAGTAGGAGTGCCGGCGCCACCAGGCGGAGACCAGGTTGAGCCAATCCTCGCCGACCTCGGGGTTATCGGACCGGCCATTCGGTTGCAACCGGTCCGACCCGCGCCCGACCGGGGCAAACGACAAGTCGATGCCGGCCCGCCGCCCGGGCATCCGTGGCTCGGACGGAGAAGTGCGTAGCCGCGGGCCGAAGGAGTAGGCCATTGGTGCCGGCAGGACCGGGCTGCGCCGGCGCGGAGGCGTCACCGGCCGCGGCGGCTCGGGTCGCGGCAGTGGAAACGGCTGCAACCGAAGTGGCGGCGGCGGGATCAGTTGGATCGAGCTTTCCATCTGTGGTGGCGCTGTGGCCTGGGGCGGGATCGGCGCCGGGGGCGCCGGTGCCGGCGTCGGGATCGGCTCGGCCGGAGCGGGCGTCGGCGGGGGCGGAACGGGCGCGACCATCGGTGGCGCCGGCATGGGCGGTGCCTCCGGCGCCGGAGGCGCCTTCGCCGGCTGCGGCGGCGTTGGAGCGGGCGACGTCTGCGGCGGTGTCGGTGCTGGTGGCGTTTCCGGCGCCGGTGTGGCCGGCGCGGTCTCCGGCTGCGGCGCCGGAGCGGTCGGCGGCGGCGAAGCCGCGGCGGGAGGCGATTCCGGTGTAGGGGGCGCCGGCGGCAACGGCAGCGCCAGCGGCGGAGAGGCCGGCGCGTTCGGCTTTTCCGGCGCCTTGTTCGGTACCGACGGCGCCTCCTTCGACCCGCCCTCGAACTGCATCTCCACGGACGGGGGCGGCATCCACTCCGGCTGGTGCGGCCGCAGCCGGATGCCGATCAGCAGCAACAGCAGCACCGCGGCGTGCAGCAGCAACGAAACGAGGACGGAAGGGAGCCTGCGCCCACTTCGCCGGCGAGTCGTCGGCAGTCGGTCAGTTACGAATCCGGCAACAGCCAAGGACGCACCGTTCGGCCCCTCGTTCCGGGCACCGGCTTAGGCCGCGGCGGCGTGTCATGCAACGCGCACCGAATCCCGTCACCCGGCGCCGGATGCAGACGACTGTCCTGTCCGGCCGGCGGACCGCTCAGACCAGCGGTCGGGCGATGTGTTCCTTGTAAACCGGCCGCGCCAGCAGGCGGTCGTACCAAGCCCGCAGGTTCGGGATCTCCGGCCGGGCGAAGTCCATGGTGAACCACCGATGCACGTGCACGCCCCACGCGATATCGCACAGCGTCAGTTCGTTTCCGGCGATATACGGGTGCTTCCCGAGTTCCGCCGCGATCATGCCCCAGGCGCGCCCGGCCTCGGTGATGGCCTGCGCGATGGCCGCCTTGTCCCGCTTTTCCGGCGGCGTGCGCACCATGCTGATAAAGATCATCCCCTGCGGCCGGTTCATCACCGTCTGCTGCGCGTCGAGCCAGCGATCGACGTTGGCGCGGGCGTGCTGGTCGCGCGGCCATGCCGTGCTGTCCGGCGCGTGTGCGTTGCACAGGTAGCGCAGGATCGCGTTGCTCTCCCACAGGGTGAAATCGTCCTCCTGCAGGGTCGGCACCAAGGCCGGTCGGGTTCATCGCGCGGTAGTCGGGCGTATCAGTTTTGCCGAACGGGCCGCCGACATCGATGCGCTCATACGGCAGCTTCAGCTCCTCGAGCAGCCAGATGACCTTCATCACGTTGCTGGACGTGCTGCGGCCCCACAGGATGCGGCGCATCGGCGGATTCCTCCCTTGGTCGGCGCGGCAGCCTAGGCCGGTTGCGCGCCGGCGGGAAGCCGGGCAAACCGCGCGCATGAGGAAGCCGCACACGCATACCGCCGCGGCGCTTTGCATCTTGGCAGCGGGTCTGGCGCTGGGGATCGCGCTCGCCTCGGAGCGGTGGGGCGGGCTGGTGCCCTGCGCGCTGTGCCTGCTGGAGCGCTGGCCATATCGCGCCGCGATCCTGCTGGGGCTGGTATCGTTCTTCCTGCCACCCGGCTTCGCACGATTGGGACTGGTGCTGGTGCTGCTGTCCATGCTGACTGCCGTGGCGCTGGCCGGGCTGCATGTCGGGGTCGAGCAAGGGTGGTGGCCGAGTCCGCTGCCGGAATGCGCCGCACCCCATTTTTCCGCCGGCGATTTGGCGCAGCGGCTCGCGGCGATGCCGATGCGGCCGTCCAAGCCGTGCGACGCGCCGACCTTCCTGATCCCGGGCCTGCCGGTTTCCATGGCGGCGATGAACTTCATCTACGCGTTGGTGTTTTCGGTGCTGCTCGCCGGCTTTCTGTGGCGCAGCGGCGGGAGGCGGCGATGAGGTTGCCAGGCGATCCGCCGGAGCGGGCGGCGGTGGAGCGGATGATCCGGGTCGATCATGCCGGGGAGTACGGTGCGGCGCGCATCTATGCCGGCCAGCTCGCGGTGCTCGGGCGCGGCGAGCACGGCCCCGTGCTGCGCCACATGGCGGAGCAGGAGCAGCGGCATCTGGCGGCCTTCCAGGAACTGATCGCCCGCCGTCGCGTGCGCCCGACGGCACTGCTGCCGCTGTGGCACCTGGCCGGGTTCGCGCTTGGGGCAGCCACCGCGGCGCTCGGTTCGCGCGCCGCGATGGCCTGCACGGTGGCGGTGGAGGAGGCGATCGATGCGCACTATTCCGGGCAGATCGCGGCGCTGGAAGACACCGAACCGGAATTGAAGGCCAGGTTGCACGAATTCCGTGCCGAGGAACTGGAGCACCGCGATATCGGGCTGGCGCACGAGGCGGAGCGGGCGCCGGGTTACCGGCTGCTATCCGGGGCGATCAAGGCCGGGTGCCGGGTGGCGATTGCGCTAAGCGAGCGATTCTAGGCCGAAATCATTCATTCGCGGGCGGCTTCTGCCCTGCGTTCGCGCATCAGCTCTTCCGACAAGCTGACGTCCTCCGGCACATACCGGTCCAGCAGAGTTTGGGCGCGCCTGACCGCGCTCTGGCCCTCGGAGCCCACCGTCGGCACGGACCATCTGGCCTGCACGGCAAGAACTTCGATCCCGACGAGCCGACCTGCCGGATCGAAGTCCAGCATCACGTCCGGGGCGACCTCCTTCGTGTCGGCAATTGCCGTTCCCTTGGGAGCAAGCCGACGTACAGGGCATCCGCCTCAGGGTCGTAGCTGGTGGTCATCATCGCCGCCTCCTGGCGCCCCGGTCCGGGTGCGCTGTCACCACCGAATGAGATCGTGACCGTGCCTCCGATGCACAACCTGAAGCACCCGCCCGTGGAGCTCCGGGACCGCTCGAAAGGAGCGGGTCAGCGCCGGGTCTATCGTGTCCGGTTCGGTCCGGTCTGGCTGTCGGATCGTCTCCTCGACCCATGCGGTGGAAAGGTTCTGTTCCTCAAGCCTCTCGCGTGCGTGCTTGCTGAGGACGATCATTCCTGTCCGTTATAGTCAGACGGCCTCGATTGTGCGACCGCCAATAGCATTTCGCCCAACCCAGGGGGCATAAAATGGACGAAGACTTCCGCCGCGCCGCCCTTGATTACCACCGGCTCCCCCGGCCGGGGAAACTGGCCATCGAGCCGACCAAGCGCATGGCAACGCAGCGGGACCTTGCGCTGGCCTATTCGCCGGGCGTCGCTGCGGCGTGCGAGGCGATCAAGGCCGATCCGGACACCGCGCTCGACTATACAGCGCGCGGCAATTTGGTGGCGGTGATCTCCAACGGCACCGCGGTGCTGGGGCTTGGCAACATCGGCGCGCTGGCCGGCAAGCCTGTCATGGAGGGCAAGGCGGTCCTGTTCAAAAAATTCGCCGGGATCGACGTGTTCGACATCGAGGTGGATGAGCCGGACCCCGAGCGGTTCTGCAATGTGGTCGCCGCGCTGGAACCCACCTTCGGCGCCATCAACCTGGAAGACATCAAGGCCCCCGAATGCTTCGCGGTGGAGGCCGAACTTCGCCGGCGCATGCGCATCCCGGTGTTCCACGATGACCAGCACGGCACCGCCATCACGGTCGCCGCCGCCGTCCGCAACGGGCTGCTGTTGCAGGGGAAGAAACTCGAAGACGTCACCGTGGTGACTTCCGGCGCCGGCGCCGCGGCGTTGGCCTGCGTCGATCTGCTGGTCTCGATGGGGCTGAAACCCGCCAACGTGACGCTGACGGACATTGCCGGCGTGGTGCGGACCGAGCGTCCGGGCATGTTGGCGAACATGGCGCGCTACGCCCGCCACACCGGGGCGGAGACGCTGGAAGACGCGCTGCCGGGCGCCGACATCTTCCTGGGGCTGTCGGCGCCGCGCGTGCTGCGGCCGGAATGGCTGGACCGGCTTGCCGACAAGCCGCTGATCCTGGCGCTGGCCAATCCGGATCCGGAAATCATGCCCGACCTGGTGCGGGAAATGCGGCCGGATGCGATCATCGCCACCGGGCGGTCCGACACGCCCAACCAGGTCAACAACGTCCTGTGCTTCCCGTTCATCTTCCGCGGCGCGCTGGACGTGTCCGCCACCACGATCAATGAGGCGATGAAGATCGCCGCGGTGGAGGCGATCGCCGGACTGGCGCGGATGGAGGCGAGCGAGGTGGTGGCGGCTGCGTACGGCGGCGCCGCTCCGGTGTTCGGGCCGGACTACATCATCCCCAAGCCGTTCGATCCGCGGCTGATCCTGGAGATCGCGCCGGCGGTGGCACGCGCGGCGATGGAATCGGGCGTTGCGCGCCGGCCGATCGAGGATTTCGCCGCCTACCGCCGTGAGCTGGAACGCTTCGTGTTCCGCTCCGGCCAGCTCATGCGGCCGGTGTTCGAGGCGGCACGGCAGCATCCGCAACGCATCGTCTATGCCGAAGGAGAGGACGAGCGGGTGCTGCGGGCGGCGCAAACCCTGGTGGATGACGCGATCGCCCAGCCGATCCTGCTGGGGCGCCGCGCCGAGATTTCCCGCAAGGTGCGCGAGATGGGTCTGCGCATGGACCTGGTCGATGGCGTCCGCGTGCTCGATCCGGCGGAGGACCACGAGGTGTTTGGCCAGTTGCTGCCGCAGTATCAGCGGCTGGCGGGGCGGCGCGGCATTCCGCTGGGGATCGCCGAACGGCTGCTGCGCAGAAGCGGCGCGGTGGCGGCGGCGATGCTGTTGCAGGGCGGCTTGGCGGATGCCGCGATCTGCGGGGGAGCGGCCAATTGGTGGGACCAGGTGCAGTACGTCCTGCCGATCATTCCGCGTCGTCCCGGTGTGTCGCGGGTCTATGCGCTCGGCTGCCTGATCCTGCCGTCGGGCACGCTGTTCCTCTGCGACACGCAGATGGTGGTCGATCCGAGCGCCGAACAGATCGCCGAGATGACGCTGCTGGCCGCCGAGGCGGTCGGCGCTTTCGGGATCGTGCCCAAAGTGGCGCTGCTGTCGCATTCGAATTTCGGCGGCAGCAATTCGGATTCCGCGCGCAAGATGCGCCGGGCGCTGGCGCTGCTGCACGAGCAGGCGCCGGAGCTGGAAGTCGATGGCGAGATGAACGCCGATGCCGCCCTGGTCCCGGCGATTCGCGACCGCGCGGTGCCCGACAGCCGGCTGAGCGGGGTGGCGAACCTGCTGGTGATGCCCAATCTGGACGCGGCGAACATCGCATTCACCCTGCTGAAGGCGGCGGTCGATGCGCTGCCGGTCGGGCCGATGCTGCTGGGGATGGCCAAGCCGATCCACGTGCTGGTGAACAGCGTGACGGCGCGGGGGATCGTCAATCTTGAGCGCATTCGCGGCGCGGCAGGTGCAGCCGGCGGCCGGATAGCCGCCGGCGAGCGCCGCAGCCTCGCGGCGAGTTCCGGCCGGCCGGCGACGAGGCCGACTTCATCCCTGCCTGCACACGTTGTGGTACGGGCTGACGCGCGGCCAGCGCCTCTGCACAGCGGAGGATCGAGCGGGGGCCGATCGTGGGGCCGGCAGGTCGTGGGCCGCGTGCCGAAGGCCCGCGAACCGAACCAAATGCAAAGGGCGAGGAGCATTGTTATGGCGGCGCAGCTACTCGTCTTTCGGCTTCAGCACGCCGGAGTAGGTGACCAGTGCCAGTGACGCCACGATCTTGCCGAGGATCGAGAAGACCGCCCAGGCGACCTGCCACCACCAGGTCCCCGGCCGGGCGGCGACTTCGCAGCGATCCTCCTGATGTAGCGGGATTACCGGCAGCATCATGTCCATAGCGTAGAACAGCGGCTGAATTTCGTGCATGCCGCACGGCCGCGGCGCGATGTCCACGTGCATGCCGGCGAGTTGCTGTTGGGCACTGAGCGCGGCCTCTCGGTCGGCGGTCAGCACCAGCAGCGGGTCGGCCCCTGCCGCATGCTTGTCCTTCCATGGCTGTGCCCACGCCGTCCCACACAAGGGCGGTGCCGATTGCCAGCGTCAAGGACGAGCGTGACGGTAGCGCGCAGCGGCGACAGGCCGTAGCCGAAGCATCTGCCGAAGAAAAAGCGCCGGGGACGCGACCAGAACCCGTAGGGCGTGGCGTGCTGTTCGGCGATCGCCACCCGACGGGCGGCCTGCATATGGCCCTGGGCGCGCAGCACGGTCGCCAGATGCCGGTACGGCTGCGGGAAAGAAATCGCCACGGTGCGGGACGTGCTGGCGCCGCAGCCAGTCGAGCCTCGGTCCGGCGATATCTTCCCGGCCGCTCGCCCAGTCGCGGAGCCAGTTCCACACACGCGCCGCGGCCCGGGCGGGCGGGGTCTCGCGCACCGGCGCCAGCAGCCGGGCGAGCAGCCGGCCGAGCGGCGCCAGAATCGCACCGATCCGCCGGAGCAGCCGCGACAGCCATTGCCGCAGCCGCCCGCGCTCCGTGGGGAAATGCTCGATCCGCTCATAGACGAACCCGTCGAGGTCGAGCTGCGGCACCTGCCAGCCGATCCGCCTGGGGCCGCCCCAGCCGGCGGGAAAGCTGCTCGTATCGCCGTTCTTGACGTCGTCCAGGGTGTACGCACGGGCGGCGCTGAGATCGATCCGCAGCGGCACCTCGGCGGCAAGCTCGTGCGCCTGCAGCGCCGCGCCGATATGCGCATGGGCGAGCACGATGCGCGCGAACGGGATGCGACATCAGTGCCGGGGGCGGCGGTGCCGGACCGGAGTCCGCCGCCGGCGCGTGGACACGGCCGTGGTAGGACCACGCGGTGTCCTCCCACGAGAGCTTCGCCTCCCCGAGCGTGGGGATCCGCACCGGCACCGAGAGAGGAAACCGGATGCCGTCCCATCGCAGGCTGCCGGTGATCTCGGCGTGCTCGAACACCAGCCGCCCGAGCACGGTCGCGTCGTCCAGGATCACGTCGCCGCCGGCCGTGAGGTTGGCGGCATGCAGCGCGTTCTGCCAGTGCTCTGGGGGCCACGCCACGAACGTCGCACCCGTGCAGTCAACATCGCGTCCGACCCGGCAGCCCCAAATCGAAATTCCGCCGATGCTGAGGAGCCCCAGGCGGGCGTCGCGGTCGATCGTTGCGTTCGTTAGATTGAGCGTAATCGCGGCGGCGCCGCCGCTGTAGTTGCGCAGCGTCGCCGAAATCACAGTCGAGGCCACCGATCTTCGCGTCGAGCAGGGAGACGCACCCCTCCGCCGTGAAGCCGTTGCGCAGCAGCGCGGCGCCGCCGATTTCGGCGCCCTGCGCGAGCAGCGCGTTGCCGCTGCCGTTCTCCGTGTGGTTGGCAAGATGTGCGCCATCGCACTCGAGGTTGCCGCCGATCTTCGCGCCGTGCAGCGAGACGCACCCCTCCGCCGTGAAGCCGTTGCGCAGGAGCACGGCGTCGCCGCTGATCTCGGCGTTCTCGCGCGACGAGCGCGTCGCTGCTGCCGTTCTCCGTGCGGGTTGGCAAGGTGCGCGCCATCGCAGCTCAAGGTTGCCGCCGATCTTCGCGCCGAGCAGGGAGACGCGCCCCTTCGCGGTGAAGCCGTTGCGCAGGAGGACGGCGCCGGCCGATCTCGGCGCCCTCCGCGACCAGCGCGGCGCCGCTGCCGTTCTCCGTGCGGTTGGCGAAGTGTGCGCCATCGCACGCCAGGGTGCCGCCGATCTTCGCGCCGAGCAGGGAGACGCACCCCTCCGCGGTGAAGCCGTTGCGCAGGAGCGCGTCGCGGCCGATCTCGGCGCTCTCCGCGATCAGCGCGTCGCCGCTGCCGTTCTCCATGCGATTGGCGAAGTGTGCGCCATCGCACGCCAGGTTGCCGCCGATCTTCGCGCCGTGCAGGGAGACGCACCCCTCCGCCGTGAAGCCGTTGCGCAGGAGCGCGTCGCCGCCGATCTCGGCGTTCTGCGCGAGCAGCGCGAAGCCGCTGCCGTTCTCCGTGCGGTTCTTGAGGTTCGCGCGGCTCAACTGCAACGTTCCATCGATCCGCGCCTCGTAAATCCGGACCTCGCCACGGGCCGTCAGTCCGTCGAGCACAACGGCACCGCCGATCCGAGCTGCCTGGGCCGTTAATGCGCTCCCTTCCCCGGCCTCCATCCGGGCGTCGGTCCCGTAGAGATTGCCGCGGATCCGCGCGGCCGCGATGCTGACGCCGCCGGTCGCCTGGGCCTTGTTCAGCAGCCGAAGGCTGCCATCGATGATCGAATCGGAGAGGTTGAGCGCGTAGCACTCCTGTCCTGGTGGAACCTCCTCGCGCTTCGGCGGGGCGTGCAGCTTTGCACCATCGCCCACCACCTCGGCGCGGATCACGCAGCCATGCGCGTCGATCCAGGCGGGCGGGTCGTCCGACGCATCGGACGCCGGGCGCGCGGCGGAAAAGTCGAACGGCCCGTCCAGTTGCGCCCCGCGCATCCGCACCTCACCGATCCGGCTGCCCCTGAGCGACATCCGCGCCAGCCGAGCGTTCGCAAGATTGATCTTCGCGCCGATGTCGCAGTCTTCCAGCGCGAGGCCGGGAAGCCCGCCGCCCTCGGGCCCGGCGCAATCTGCAAGGTTCAGCGCGCCCTCGACCCGCGCCCCGCGCACCCGCACGCCCGGCAGCCGCACCGAACAGGGTCGCGAGCCGTCTCCGTCCCCTACCACCGGCAGGCCGAGCAACAGGTCCCGCAGGAACGAGGCGCGGACGCGCCGCTCGTCCTCCGGCTTGTCGGACAACTCCGCCCAGTCGCCGCGTTCCGCCGCGGCCACGATTGTCTGCTCGGCCGGCAGCAGCGCCATGGCGCGGCCTCCCCTCCGCATCGCAGCGTAGGCGCACCCGCGGCACCGCTGCAACGAAGGGCGTGCGCGACGAAAGCCACGAAGCGAGGCTCCGGCCAGGCGAAACCAAGCTGGCGGACTGCGTCAGCCAGCGCTCGTGAGGGCGCCGCCCGAATGACGCCGGCTTTCTGGCCGATATCGATGGCGCGAGGGTTCACCGCCGAGAGGTCAGGGAATGGGCGAGAGACATCGGACACGCCACCCGTGTCCCTAGGGCGCTTGCTGGTAGCACTGATCCGCGCAGCCCATCATCCGACTATGGAAAGCAGCACTCTCACGGCCGCCCTGCCTCATGGCCTGGTGGAGCGGCTTGCACGATCTGGCGCAAGAGTTGGATTGCTCCGCAGAATTCGATCATTGAGCAGGCGCTTACGGACTGGATCGAAATCGAAGAGGAGCGTCATCGCCTGACGCGTGAGGCAATGGCCGACATCGATAACGGCCGCATTGTTGACCACGCCGTGATTCAGGCCTGGGCTGACAGCCTTGGGAGCGATCATCCCCTCCCGCCGCCGGCCTGATGGAGGTCCGCTGGACCGAGCGGGCCACTTACGATCTTGTCCGATTGCATGCATTTCTGGCTCCGGTAGCCCCGGCAGCCGCCGACCAGGCTATCGTCACGCTGGCTGCGGCGGCGAGGCGCTTGGCTGATTTCCCGCGCATCGGGACGCGGATCGCGCGCGAGCAGCCCGACGAGGTCCGCCGGTTGCTGGTGGGACGGTATGATATGCGCTACGAAATCCGCGACAATGTCGTGTTCGTGCTCGCGTCTGGCACACGCGCGAGGATCGCTGACCGATGATCTGGCTCGCCCTCGGTGGCTTTACGCTGTTCCTGCTGCTAGGCGGGCTGCGTGCGTTCGAGCGCGCTTCCGTCACCACGATCAAGTCGTTCCTGCTGTGGGTCGTGGCACTCGGCGGGATCAGCCTGGCGCTGATGCTGATCCTGACCGGACGCGGCTTCATCGCGCTCGGCGCCTTGAGCATGGCCGGGCCGGTGATCTGGAACCGGTTTCGTGCCTCCCATTGGGCGTCCCATTTCGCCTCTGGGTTCTCGGCACAATCCGGCGCGCCGCCGCCCCGCCCCGGCGGCCCGATGTCGCGTGAGGAGGCGTATCAGATCCTCGGCCTGGCTCCCGGCGCCACCGAGGTCGAGATCCGCGCCGCCCATCACCGCCTGATGCGGGGGGCGCATCCCGACAGCGGCGGATCGGACTGGCTGGCGGCGCGCATCAACCAGGCGCGTGACGTGCTGCTCGGCCCGGCGCGCAACCGTACTCGAAGCTGGTCCTGAACGATCTCCCGGGAAGTTGCGCCGGGTGCCTGGGCGGCGGGCCACATTTGGCGGCACTGATGATGCTACCTCGGCTAATGCTGACGGGCCACCGCAGGGGGACGACGTGATGGGGATGCCGACCCGATGAAGCCGCTGCGCAAAGCCGTGCTGCCGGTCGCCGGCCTGGGCACAAGATTCCTGCCGGCAACCAAGGCAATCGCCAAGGAAATGCTGCCGGTCGTCGATAAACCGCTGATCCAGTACGCGATCGAGGAAGCGCGTGCGGCCGGCATCGAGCAGTTCTGCATGGTCACCGGACGCGGCAAGACCTCCCTGGTCGAGCATTTCGATATCGCCTTCGAGCTGGAAGCCACCCTGCGCGAGCGCGAGAAGCCGGACGCACTGGCGCTGCTCAGGGACATCCAGGTCGAGCCCGGCTCGATGGTGACCGTGCGGCAGCAGGTGCCGCTGGGGCTTGGTCATGCGATCTGGTGCGCCCGCGCCTTCATCGGCGACGACCCCTTCGCCATCCTGCTGCCCGACGACCTGATCCTGTCGGAGACCCCGTGCCTGCGTCAGCTCGCCGATGCGTATCACGACACCGGCGGCAACATCGTGGCGGTGACCGAGGTGCCGCGCGAGCAGACCAACCGTTACGGCATTCTTCGCATCGGCAGCGACGACGGGCGGTTGGTGGAAGTGCTGGGACTGGTCGAGAAGCCGGCGCCCAAGGATGCCCCGTCCAATCTCTCCATCATCGGCCGCTACGTGCTGATGCCGGAAGTGATCACCGAGCTGGCGCGGATGGAGCGCGGCGCCGGCAACGAGGTGCAGCTCACCGACGGCATGGCCAGGCTGATCGGGCGCCAGCCGTTCCACGGATTGCGGTACGAGGGCCGCCGCTTCGATTGCGGCGACAAGATCGGCTATCTGGAGGCGCAGATCGCCTTCGCCCTGAAGCGGGACGATCTCGGTCCCGCCGTGCGTGCCTTCCTCAAGACCTACTGCGAATAGAGCGTGATCGCTTTCGGCGGGACCGTCGGAAAGCGTGAATCACGCTCTAGAACAAAGCTCCAGGGAGCGGCCGATGGCGTTTTCGCATCGCTTCGATCCGACCGTGCTGCGCGAATACGACATTCGCGGCACAGTGGGCGGCACGCTGTACGCCGACGATGCCTTCGCGATCGGGCGCACCTTCGGCAGCCTGATCGTCCGGGCCGGCGGGCGCACTGTCGCGGTCGGCTACGACGGGAGGCTGTCCAGCCCGGAGCTGGAAGCCGCGCTGGTGAAAGGCCTGGACGCGTGCGGGCTGCATGTGCTGCGGATTGGCCGCGGCCCGACGCCGATGCTGTATTACGCCGCCACCAAAATGAAGACGGATGGCGCCGTCATGGTCACCGGCAGCCACAACCCTCCAGACTACAACGGCTTCAAGATGGTGCTCGGGGGCAAGCCGTTCTTCGGTGAGCAGATCCGCGAACTCGGCATCCTGGCGCGGTCGTCCGACGTGGTCGAGGAAGCGGCCGGCAGCGAACAGACGCTCGACATCCGCGCCGACTACGTCGCCCGCCTGCTGGCCGACTGGGACGGCGGCGACCGTGCGCTGAACGTGGTGTGGGACAACGGCAATGGCTCGGCCGGCGAAGTCCTGTCCCAACTCGTGGCCGCGCTGCCCGGCGAGCACACCGTGCTGAACGGAGAGATCGACGGGCGCTTTCCGGCGCATCACCCTGATCCGACCGTGCCGAAGAACCTGGAGCAACTTCAGGCGGCAGTCGCGGCGCACCACGCCGATGTCGGGATCGCCTTCGATGGCGACGCCGACCGCATCGGGCTGGTCGATGACACCGGGCACATCCTGTTCGGCGATCAGTTGATGGTCGTGCTGGCGCGCGACGTCCTGAAGAAACATCCCGGCGCCAGCATCATCGCCGACGTGAAGGCGAGCCAGGTGCTGTTCGATGAAGTGGCGCGCGCCGGCGGCAAGCCGGAGATGTACAAGACCGGGCACAGCCTGATCAAAGCCCGGATGGCGGAGACCGGCGCGCCGCTCGCCGGCGAGATGTCGGGGCACATCTTCTTCGCCGACCGATGGTACGGGTTCGATGATGCGCTTTATGCGGCGGTGCGGCTGCTGGGGATCGTTGCGCGGATGGACGGCCGGCTTTCGGATGTGCGCAAGGCGCTGCCGCAAGTGGTGAACACGCCGGAGTTGCGGTTCGACTGCCCCGAGGACCGCAAGTTCGCGGTGATCGAGGAAGTCGCCGCGCGGCTGCGCGCCGAGGGCGCCAAGGTCGCCGAAATCGACGGCGTGCGCGTGCTGACCAAGGACGGCTGGTGGCTGCTGCGCGCGTCCAACACGCAGGCGGTGCTGGTCGCTCGGGCCGAGGCTTCGAGCGCCGACGGTCTGGAGCGGCTGAAGGCGGACCTGGTGCGCCATCTGGAGGCGAGCGGGCTGCAGGCGCCGGACTTTTCGGGGGCGCACGGCGGCCACTGATCGCGGGACTTGCGGCAGGGGTGCTGATGCCCCACGTTCTGCCCCGGATGTGAGGCAAACCTGGGGGCACGGATGTCGGATGCCGTTTTCATCAAAGAGGTTGTCGGGACCGAAGGGGCGATACAGGCAGATCGCCTATCGGAGATGCTGCGCATCACCAAGGGAGAGCTGGCCAGTGTTACCGGCTTGTCTCGCGACTCCGTGTCGAAGGCCGCCCGGCTGAAGGCGCCGGCGACGCAGGCCCGCCTGCGGGACGTGGCCGAGATCATCAACCGGGTGCGCCCGTGGGCGGGCTCCGTGCATCAGGCGTTCGCTTGGTACCGGTCGCAACCGATCCCTTCTTTCGGTGAACAGACCGCCGAGGCCCTGGTCAAGGAAGGCCGAGCCGAAGCAGTCAGACGCTACCTCGATCGGATCGCCGTCGGCGGATATGCGTGAGGCTGACGGGGTTGGTCTATCGCGCGCACAACCCGCGCTGGTCGTTCGCACCGATGTCCGGACGAGGGGCTGCCCTGTATGGGGGCCGGTTCAATCCGGTTGGAGTGGACGCGCTCTATACGTCGTTGCAGGTCGAGACCGCGTGGCGTGAGGCACAACAAGGTTTCGCCTTCAAGGCGCAACCGCTGACGATCTGCACGTATCGGGTTGACTGCGACGACATTGCTGACCTTCGGGACCCATCGGTACAGGGCGCACTGGCGATCGACCCAAACGCCCTGACGTGCGCGTGGGAGAAGTTGGTCGAGCGCCGGCTGACCCCACCGAGTTGGTCGCTGGCGCGAAGCCTGTTGGCTTTCGGAGTGGCGGGCATCATCGTTCCGAGCTTCGCGCCGGGGGCGCGGACCGGCAATTCCAACGTCGTGGTCTGGACTTGGTCGGAGGCGCGGCCCCTTCAGGTTGGCGCCATCGACGATCTGGGGCACTTGCCGCGCAATGGCGGGTCCTGGAGCAGCGGTTCCGAAGCCAGCCAGCCGCCCCAAGAGTAGATCACTCTCGTCCCAGGGCAACCGGTGCCCCCGTCGTCATGGCCGGCAACACCAACGCAACCGCCGCCGCCGATCGCTCAGGGCTTGCCGCTGCCCTTGTCGGTCAGACGTTCGGTCGTCTGCACCGCCGCCTTCACCTGCTGCGGCGACGTCTCGGCCGCGCCGGCCCCGAGCTTTACGCCACCATCCGGCTGCGGCACCGCGATCGGCTTCACCTCCACCGGCACCACGCCGGGGTGCTTCATATCCAGCGTCGCAGCCACGTTCGGGCTGACATCGAGCACGCGGCCATCGATGTGCGGGCCGCGATCTTCCACCTTCACCGTCGCCGATTTCCCGGTATTCAGGTTGGTCACCTTCGCCGTGGTCCCGAGCGGCAGGGTCTTGCTCGCGGCGACGTTGTCATTGGGATTGAGCCGCTGACCGTCTGCCATCTTTCGGTGACTAAAATGTTTCGCATAGAACGACGCCTTGCCGGCCTCCGCACGCCCGGAATGATCGATTGGCGGCTTCTTCGCGTGCGAAGGCGCAACCGGTGGAAGACTGTTGAGCTTCACCGCCTCCTGCTGCGCCTGTGGTGAAAGAGGAGCCGGCGTCTCGGCGAACGCCGGCGCAGTCAGCGTCAATGCCAGTCCCGCACCGAGTGCTATATGCCAGCGTGCCATCCCCCCTCCCGCAATTACCTTGCTCTGGTTGCTGACGCGCGACATCGGATTCCGGTTCCCGGCTCGCGGAATTGTCAGCCGAGATGTCTGGCGAAGAACGCCAGGGTTCGTTGCTGCGCCAGATCATAATCCGGCTTGCTGAAGCTGCCCCGCTCGTCGCAACCGAAACCATGCTGCGCGCCGGCATAGACATAGATCTCAACCTTCGGTTGCGCGGCGCGGATGGCGTCCACGTCGGCCATCGTGATCGATTGGTCCTTCTCGCCGAAATGCATCTGCACCGGGCAGTTCGGAGTCTCGTTCTTCGTCGCGGCGATGCCGCCGCCATACCAGCAGGATGCCGCGGCAAACAGACGGGTGCGCGTCGCTCCCCACCAGGCGACGGTCCCGCCATAGCAGTAGCCGACGATACCAAGCCGCTTGCCGCCCAGATGACGGGCCGCCGCCTCTACATCCGCGATCACGCCGGCTTCGGACAGTTTCATCCGCACCTCGCGGCCCTCGGCCATGTCGTCCGGCGAGTAACCGAGCTCCACCCCGCGCTGGGCACGGTCGAACAGCGCAGGCGCACAGACCGCGTAGCCCTCCGCGGCGAACCGATCCACCACGTTGCGCATGTGATGGTTGACCCCAAAAATCTCCTGGATCACCACAAGGCCCTTCGTCGCGCCGTCCGGGCCGGCGGTGTAGGCAGACAGCTTGTGGCCGTCCGCGGCGGTCAGGTCGATCGTGCTGCCCATGTCGCTCCCCGGGTTGTTTTCGCCTGTGGCGGCGGTCAGGATGGCGAGATGAACGAGATCGTCAACCTCCGCCGCATCAAAAAGCTGCGCCAGCGCGATGCGGAGCGACAAACGGCGAAGCAGAACCGGGTCCGCCACGGGCGCACGGCGGCGCAGAAGGCGAACGACCACCGGGCCGCAGAGCGCGCCACGGCCCATCGGCGGCACGAGGATGCAGGGCAGCAATGACCGGAGAACGCATATGACCCGCCGCGTTTATGTCTCCTGCGGTGGCGATCGCACCATCCACGTGTCCGAACTCGCGATCGATGGTGCGCTGCGGCCGATCGCCACGGTGCCGATCCCCGGCACCACGGAGCCATCCGGCAGTACGCCGCTGGCAATCAGCCCCAACCGGCGCTTTCTGTATGCCGCGTTGCGCACGCCGCCGTTTCCGCTGACCAGCTTCGCGATCGATCCGGGTACCGGCGAGCTCACCCCATTTGCCAGCGCGCCGCTGCCCGACAGCATGGCCTATATCGCCACCGATCCGACCGCGCGCTGGCTGTTCAGCGCCTCCTATCCCGGCGCGCTCGTTGCCGTCAGTACCGATCGAGCCGGATGGCGCGATCCGCGCCGCGGCCGCCCAGGTGATCGCCACGCCGCCCAAGGCGCACTGCATCGTTCCGGCGCCGTCGGGGGATTGGGTGTACGCCACCAGCCTCGGCGGCGACGCCATCCTGCGCTGGCACTTCGCAGCGGGCCGGCTGGACGAAAGATCGTTGCGCACGACACGGCTCAGGACAGGCGCCGGACCGCGGCATCTTCGGCTGGGATCCGGCGATATCGTCTATTGCCTGAACGAGCTCGACGCCACGCTGGATGTGCTGGCCGAACAGGCCGGCGATCTCGTGCAGCGGCAGACCGTGCGGCTGCTTGCGAACAACGGCAAGCGCGCGGCGGCCGACCTGCACCTCACGCCCGACGGTGCGCTGCTCTATGCCAGTGAGCGGACCAGCAACACGCTGCATGCGTTTCGCGTCGAGCCGGACGGCACCGTCGCCCCTGTTGGCACCACGCCATGCGAGGCAACACCGCGCGGCTTCGCCATAGATCCTGACGGACGATTCCTGCTTTGCGCCGGACAGACGGATGATACGGTGGGCGTCTATGCGATCGACCCCGCCAGCGGCAGGCTGTCGCTCCTGGCGCGCCATGCGACCGGGCCGCAATCCGAACTGGATCGAGATCATCGATCTCTGACCCCGTTCAGCGGCGCTCGAGATGCTCGAGCAGCACCAACGCTCCCGGCAGCTCGCTGCTTTTTTCCCGCAGCATCGCGGTGCCGCCGACCGCGAATGCGGCGATCGCCGCCAGCAGCTCACGCAGCCGGTCCGGGGCGCTGGCGTCGAACGGCAGCACGCAACCGCCGGTGCGGCGCGCCAGGTCGAGGAACGTTTCCGCATCCCGGCGCGCCGACGGATCGCTGGTATCGTGCAGAACGATCAGCCTGATGCCGCGCAACCCGAGCGCGTCGGCCAGCATCCGGCCGCTGGTCAGTCGATTCCTCGAAGACATCGCCAGTATAGACGATCACGCGCACGCCGGGTTTTGCCAGGCTGGTCCGCAGGATCGCCAGCAATCGCGTCCGCCCGGCCTCGCAGACAATGCTGGCGGCGCGATCGCGCAGCGTTTTGGGGTCCGCGGTAAAATCCGTGAACGTGTGCAGCCGCGAACCCCCATGCACCGCCAGCGCCACATCGAGCTGCCCGGGCAGCGCCCGCACCAGTGCATCCGTCACCTTGCGCGCCACGCCCCAGGCCGGCTCGCGCGAGGCGGTGGCGTCGAACCCGAACACCAGGCGCGGGCGTTTCGGGATCTCCGTTGCCGCATCAACGGCGCCGCCCGGAATCAGGGCCGATCGGATGCGCGCGAGCAGGCCGGGCCGTTTTGGACCCGTGCTTTCATACGGCACCAGCACGAAGTTCTGCGGTTTGTCCGGCATCCGGCACCTCGTATCCGACCACCGCGGCGGCGTGGGTCAGCGCGTCAACGAACCAGCCAGCATAGCTCGATGACACGATCACGTCGAAACTGGGCACTGCATCGCGCTGAAACAACAGGCAGGCCAGTTCCGCGATCGGGGTAACAGCGACTCGCCCGGTGGTGAAGGCACGCGGATGCAGGTCGATCCGGCAGAGCCGCGCCAGCACGTCGCGCGCATCGCGGCCGGAGATGCTCAGCACCGCGCGTCCGTGCGACTGGTCCACCACCGAACCCACATCGCCGCACGCCGCTTTTACAGTGCGCGCCAAGGCAGCTTTCATCGCGCCCCATCAGCATCCAGGCATCCGGTTGCAGCCACAGCGCAATCAGGTCGCCGGCGATGGCGGAGTGCCCGGGCGGCGGCAGGTCCAGGCCGAAAGCGGCACGCATGGCAGCGGCCAGCGCCTCGGCCTGCCCACGCCGGGCCATCAGTTGCACCAGAGCGCATCGGCGCGCCGCGATGCGTACGGGCTGCTCGCCGGGGGCGCCGTATCGGCCCGGCTTCAGGGCGTGGTTCAGGCGCGGACACGCAAATTCTCCGGATCGACGAAATGCGGGCTGACGATCTCGACCGCCACCGTCTCGTTCTTCAGCGGAAACGCCGCGTCCAGGAGGCGCTTGCTCCGTTCCGCGCAGCATGGCAAGCCCGATCCACCGATCCAGCTCCACCGAGCGTGTCACGCTGGTGACCCAGCCCAGGCTGGCCGTGCTGCCAGGTTCCACCAAGTGCGCGCCCGCACGCAGCTCCGTCCCCGGTTGCACCGGCATGACGCCGACCAGATGCGGGCGGTCGGGATCGGTCAGGCCGGGTCGCTGCGCCAGCGCGCGGCCGATGAAATCGCCACGCTTCTTCAGCATCCGGCCAAGCCCGAGATCGGCCGCCGTGGTTTGCCCATTCAGTTCGGGTCCGGCCACATGGCCCTTCTCGATCCGCAGCAGCCCGAGCGCTTCCATTCCATACGGTTCGATTCCGAACGGCGCGCCCGCCTGCATCACGGCTTCCCACACCGTCACGCCATGGCCCCAGGGCGTGGCGATCTCGTAGGCCATCTCGCCGGAGAAGCTGATGCGGAACACGCGCACCGGGCAGCCGGCGATTTCCGCCTCGCCCACCGCCATGAACGGAAACGCCTCGTTCGCCAGATCGAGGCCCCGCACGATCCCATGCAGCGTGTCGCGCGCGCGCGGGCCGGCCAATCGACATCGCCGCCCATTGATCCGTCACCGAGGCCAGTTGCACGTCCAGCTCCGGCCAGCACGTTTGCAGATGGAACTCCAGATGCGCCATGCACCGGGCCGGCATTCGCGGTCGTGGTGGTGACGACGAAATGGTCTGGGGCGAATCGCGAGGTGGTGCCGTCGTCGAACACGATGCCGTCTTCCCGCAGCATCAGCCCGTAGCGCGCGCGGCCGACCGGCAGGGTGGAAAAGGTGTTGGCGTACACACGATCGAGGAACACCGGCCGCATCGCTGCCCTGCACGTCGATCTTGCCCAGCGTGGACACGTCGCAGATGCCGACCGCCCGGCGCACCGCCCGAGCCTCCCGCAGCACGGTGGCCCAGGCATCGGCATCTTCCGGCTTCGGGTACAGGCCGGGCCGCAGCCACTGGCCGGTATCGACGAACTCGGCGCCGCGCCGCACGTGCCAATCGTGCAGCGAGGTCAGGCGGACAGGCGCCGCTTCCTGGCCGACACGCGCTCCGGCGATCGCGCCCCAGGTAACCGGTGTAACGAACGGGCGGAATGTCGGCAGCCCGACATCCTGCACGCGCTCGCCGCGCGCTTCCGCCAGCACGGCGGCTCCGACCAGCCCGCCGGTCTTGCCCTGTTCGGTCCCCATCGTGTGCGTGGTGTAGCGCTTGGCGTGCTCGATATGCCGATAGCCTTCGCGATACGCCAGCCGGATGTCATCGGCGGTGACGTCGTCCTGGATATCGACGAACGCCTTGCCGCGCGCTTTTACCTGCCAGATCGGGAACACCGTCGCGTCGGGCGAATCGCCGGTCGGCAGTTCGATCGAGTTGTCGGCGACGAAGCCCGCCTGATGCGCCGCGGCGGCACCGGCGCGCGCGCCGTCCACGGCGGCCGCCGCGATGCCGGTAATCCCGCCCGCCGCACCGGCCGAATGCTGCGCCTGCACGGGCGGACCGGGCACGAAGCTCGCCAGCCGGTCGTCCCAGCTCAACGGCGTGCCCGACTGGCTGGCCAGATGCACGGCCGGATTGAGCCCACCGGACACGCAAAGCAGATCCGCGGCCACGCTGGTTTCGCCGCCGTCGCGCCGGCGGATGCGCACGCCGTGCAACGCCAGCCGACCGGCGGTGCCGATCACCTCGCTGTCCGCCCAGACCGTGATGCCGCGTTCGCGCGCCGCTGACGCAGCCGCACCGTCGTTCCGCGCATCGATCACGCCGGCAATTTCCAGCCCGGCTTCCTGCAACGCGAACAGGCTATCGTACGCGGCGTCGTTGTTGGCAAACAACAGCGCACGGCGGCCTGCTCGCACGCCGAAGCGCGCCGCATAAATCTGCGCCGCTCCGGCGAGCATCACGCCCGGCCGATCGTTGCCGGGGAAGGCGATGAACCGCTCATGCGCACCCGTCGCCAGCACCACCGATCGCGCCCGGATGGTCCAGTAGCGCTGGCGCGGTGTGTGCGGCGGCGGCTCCGGCAGGTGATCGGCAACCCGCTCCACCGCGCCCAGGACGTTGTGATCGTAATAGCCGAATGCAGTGGTTCGCAGCAGCAGCTTCACGTCCGGCATCGCGGCCAGAGCGGCCAGCGTCTGCTCCCGCCACAACTCGTGCGGGCGTTCGGCCAGCAGACCGCCGCCGGGCAGGAAATCCTGCTCGCACAGGATCACCCGTGCGCCTGCTGCGCCGGCCACGCGCGCTGCCGCCAGCCCGGCCGCGCCGCTGCCCACCACCAGCACGTCGCAATGCGCGTGCATGGCCTCGTAACGGTCGGGATCTGGCAGCCCGGAGGCGCGCCCCAGCCCGGCGGCGCGGCGAATCCAGGGCTCGTACAGCTTTCTCCCAGAAGGCCGCCGGCCACATGAAGGTCTTGTAGTAGAACCCTGCCGACAGCAGCGGGGAAACCAGGCCAGCCGCCGCCATCAGGTCGAACCGCAGCGACGGAAACCGGTTCTGGCTGGCCGCATTCAGCCCGTCGTAGAGCTCGACCATCGTCATGCGCGTGTTGGGTTCGCGCCGCGCGCCGCTGCGCAGTTCGGCCAGCGCGTTCGGTTCTTCGGCACCGGCGGCGAAGATGCCGCGCGGGCGGTGCAGCTTGAAGCTGCGGCCGACCAGGCGAACCCCGTTCGCCAGCAGCGCCGAGGCCAGCGTATCGCCGGGATGGCCGAGGTAGTCGCGGCCATCGAAGTGGAATCGCAGCGTGCGGCTGCGATCGATGTGGCCACCCGATTGCGTGCGAAACTGCTGGGTCATTCGGGGGGAACGCCGAGCGTGTCGGTGGGGCCGGCGACGGCGCGCACCTCGTGCGTCAGCGTGTGGCGCACCACTTGCAGGAACTGGCGGCAGCCGTGCGCGTGAAACCACCACTCCTTGTGCCACCCTCGCGGGTTGCGCCGCGCATAGACGTAGTCGTGAAATGCCTCCACCGGGGCGTCGGCCGCCGGGCGGCGCACTGTCGCGTCACCGCGATAGGTGAACTCGATCTCGTCGCGCGGACCGCACCAGGGGCAGTCAATCTGGATCATGAGCGCCGGCCAGATACACCTCTCCCGCAAGCGGGAGAGGTAAAGTGAAACCTACTGCAACCATGGGAATGGCCCGCTGCCGCGTTCGTCCAGCATGCGGCCCTCGCGGAACCGGTTCAGCGTGAACGCGGCATTCAGCTTGTGCGGTTCGCCCTTGGCGATCGTCCAGGCATGGCACCAGCCGGAAGCCGGCGTCGCCTTGAACCCGCCGTAGCACCACCCGGCAGTCAGCGTCAGCCCGCCGATCGGTGTCAGCCCGATGATCGGCGAACCGTCGAACGTCATGTCCATCACGCCGCCCCAGTTGCGCAATCCCCGCAGCCGCGACAGCGACGGCATCATCGCGATCCCGGCGGTCCACACATCCTCCAGCACCGGCAAATTGCCGCGCTGGGCGTAGCTGTTCCAGCCGTCCAACCCGCCGCCGAACACCAACCCGCCTTTGTCTGACTGGCTGATGTAGAAATGCCCCGCCCCGAAGGTGATCACCGAATTGACCAGCGGCTTGATGCCCTCACTGACGAAGGCCTGCAGCACATGGCTTTCGATCGGCACGTCCAGCCCCGCCATCTGCGCCACGCGCGATGTGTTGCCCGCCACCGCCAACCCGATCTTCCCGGCGCGAATATCACCGCGCGTGGTGCGCACGCCGGTGACGTGCCCACCCTCCACGTCGATGCCGGTAACCTCGCAATGCTGAATGATATCCACCCCGCGCGCATCGGCCGCCCGCGCAAAGCCCCAGGCCACCGCATCATGCCGCGCGGTGCCGCCGCGCCGCTGCAGCAGTCCGCCCATGACCGGGAAGCGCCCGTTACCGGTATCCACCAGTGGGCAGAATTGCCGCACCTGATCCCGGTCCAGCAGCTCCGCGTCGATGCCCGACAGCCGCATCGCGTTGCCGCGCCGTGCCGAGGCATTGCGCGCACCTTCCGAATGAAACAGGTTCAGCACGCCGCGCTGGCTGACCATGGCGTTGTAATTCAGGTCCTGCTCCAGCCCTTCCCACAGCTTCAGCGACCATTCGTAGAAATTGTGGTTCTCGGGCAGCAGGTAGTTGGACCGCACGATCGTGGTGTTGCGCCCGGTGTTGCCGAGGCCGATCGGCCCCTTTTCCAGCACCGCGACATTGGTGATGCCGTGCTCCTTGGCCAGGTAATAGGCACTGGCCAGCCCGTGCCCGCCGCCGCCGATGATGATCACGTCATAGCGCGGCTTCGGCGGCGGATCGCGCCACGCCGGAGTCCAGCCGCTGTTCCCCCGCAAAGCCTCCGTCAGCACCCGCAATCCGGAATAGCGCATGATCCTCCCCGTGCGACTGACTATGCTGTGCCCGCCACGCCGGAGCAAGCGCCGGCGCCCGAAACGCAGGAGGAACGATCATGGCAACCGTCGGCGATCCCGGAGCGAACCGGCCGCACAACCCGCATGTGCAGCGGCTGCGCGTCCCGAACCTGAGCGAAATCGACATGCCGGGATTGCGGACCAACCGCCTCGCGCGCCTGCAAGCCATGATGCGCCAGCACGACATTCCGATCTGCCTGTTCTTCAATCCGGCGAATATCCGCTACGCGACCGGCACCGACGTCATGGGCGTGTGGACCGCGACCACGCTCGGCCCGCTACTGCCTGCTCGCCGCCGAGGGCAAGCCGGTGCTGTTCGAATACAAGACCTCGGCGCATGTCTCGCAGAAGCTGGTGGCCGATGTGCGTCCCGCCATCTCCTGGCAGTACGGCGGAACCCAGGGCGCGGCCCGCGCGCGACGCTGGGCGGAGTCGGTGAAAGGCGTGATGGCGGAACTCGGCTGCGCCGGCGCGCCGCTGGCGGTCGATAAGCTCGACGGGTTCGGCTTTCAGGCATTGACCGATCTCGGCATCCGCGTCACCGACCCCAGCCCGGCCACCGTCGATGCACGCGAAATCAAGACGCCCGAAGAAGTCCAGCTCATGATCCTGAACGGCGCCATCGCCGACGTGCTGTTCGCCGAGTTCGAAGCGTCGATCCGCCCCGGCGTGCGCGAATACGAGCTGCTTGCGGTGCTCAGCGACACGCTGCTGCGCAACCACGGCGAGTTCATCTTCACGCGTCTGGTTGCGTCCGGTACCAACACCAACCCCTGGATGTCGGAAGCCCACGACAAGCTGGTGCAGCCCGGCGACCTGGTGGGCATCGACACCGACGCCAACGGATACGAAGGCTATGTGCTGGACGTGTCCCGCACCTTCTTGTGCGGCGACGAAGGCACGCCCGGCCAGAAGGAGGCGTACCGCATCGCCTATGATTGCGTGAACGGTATGCGCGAACTGATGAAACCGGGAATGACGTTCGAGGAATTCTCCCACGCTGCGCCGAAACTGCCCGAGGGGTACGTCAACGGCCGCTACAGCACGATGGTGCATCAGGCCGGACTGGAAGACGAAGGCCCCGGCATCCCCTATCCGCAGGATCTGCGGGACGATTCGCCCGGCGGGCGGATCATCCGGGAAAACATGGTGTTCTGCCTGGAATGCTACGCCGGCAAGGATGGGGAAGCGTACGGCGTGAAGCTGGAAGACCAGGTGCTGGTGACGAAGGACGGCGCTGTTGCGCTCAACACGTATCCGTTCGAGAAGAAGCTGCTGTAGGGAACGTTACGGACAAATCTGGTTCCGCGCTCCGTGCGAAACCCCTCCCCCTGCCCCCTCCCACAAGGGGGAGGGGGAACCAGCCCTTACGCCGCCACCGTCTCCGCCCGCACGTCCTTGATATCCCGGAACGCCAGCGCCGGGTTCAGCTCGGCGGCGCGGCGCATCATGAAGGCCGAGGTCGCCAGGAACACCGGATCGCTATCCACGTCGTCCGCCATCGCCCCGCAATTCGCGGCGATGAAATCAGTCAGGGCAGACCGGTCGTCGGACGACACCCACCGTGCCAACGCGAAAGGCGTCGAATCGAAACCAATGGCGATCCCGTATTCCGCGCCAAGCCGCGCCGCCAGCACATCGAGCTGCAACGTGCCGACCACACCGACGATCGGCGGCGCGCCGTCTTGCGGACGGAACAGTTGCACTACCCCTTCCTCGGCCAGTTCGGCCAAAGCCTGGCGCAGCTTCTTGGCCTTGATCGGGTCGTCCAGTCGCACCCGGCGCAGGATCTCCGGGGCAAAATACGGCACGCCGACGAAGTTCAGCTCGTCCCCCTCGGTCAGCGTATCGCCGATGCGCAGCGTTCCGTGGTTGGGAATCCCGACGACATCGCCGGCGAAGGCTTCCTCGGCCAATTCGCGCTCGCGGGCGAAGAAGAATTGCGGCGCGTGCAGCGGGATCAGCTTGCCGGTGCGCACCTGCCGCAGCCGCATGCCGCGCACCAGACGCCCCGAGCAGACCCGCGCGAAGGCGATGCGGTCGCGATGGTTCGGGATCCATGTTGGCCTGGATCTTGAACACCAGCGCCGTCAGGCCCGGCTCGTCCGGCTGCACCACCCGCGCATCCGCCGGCTGCGGGCGCGGGCTGGGGCCATACTCCGCCAGCCCGTCCATCAGGTCGGCCACGCCCATCCCCTTGATGGCGCTGCCGAAATACACCGGCGTCAGATGGCCTTCCGCGAATGAAGCGGGATCGAATTCCGGCAATGCGGCGCGCACCAGGTCGATCTCGTCGCCCAGCGCGGCAAGGCGCGGGTCGGACTGCGGCAACTGCTGGGTCAGCCGCAGATCGCGCTTGCGCAAATCATAGGTGCCGACGAAATCAGCCGCCCGGCCGACCGGCCAGCTTACCGGCGCGGTATCCAGCGCCAGGGTGCTGGCGATCTCGTCCAGCAATTCCAGCGGATCGCGGCTCTCGCGGTCCATCTTGTTGATGAACGTCACGATCGGGATGTCGCGCAGCCGGCAAATCTCGAACAGCTTGCGGGTGCGCGCCTCGATCCCCTTGGCGGCGTCGATCACCATGACAGCGGAATCGACGGCGGTCAGCGTGCGGTAGGTGTCTTCGGAGAAATCCTCGTGCCCCGGCGTGTCCAGCAGGTTGAACACGCAGCCGGCGTGCTCGAACGTCATCACCGAGGTGACGACGGAGATGCCGCGCTCGCGCTCGATGCCCATCCAGTCGGAGCGGGTGCGCCGCCGTTCCCCCTTCGCCCGCACGTTCCCGGCAAGCTGGATCGCCCCGCCGGCGCGCAGCAGGTGCTCGGTCAGCGTGGTCTTGCCGGCGTCCGGGTGGGAGATGATCGCGAAGGTGCGGCGGCGGGCGATCTCGGCGGCGAATTGGGTGGTCGGGTCGGTCATGCGGTCCTCATGCGAAAGCGCCGGGCAGGGACCCGGCGCTGCATCCCGTCCTATATATAAGGGCCGGATCACGGTTTACGATCCGTCGCCGGCGGATACGGAGCGCGCCATGAACGCGGACCTGTATGAGCGGGACTTTCTGGCCTGGACCGAGCAGCAGGCGGCATTGCTGCGGGCCGGCGAGCTGTCCGAAATCGATGCCCGGCATCTGGCGGAGGAAATCGAAAGCGTGGGAGCGAGCGAGCGTCGTGAGGTGCGCAGACGCCTGGCCCGGTTGCTGCAACATCTCCTGAAATGGCAGTATCAGCCCGAATATCGCAGTCGCAGTTGGTCCACGACCATCCTGCGTCAGCGCAATGAGCTTGCTGCGGTGCTGGACGACAGCCCCAGTCTTCGGGCCGCCTTGCCGGCGGTGCTGCCCGGCGCCTTCCGGCTGGGACACGGCTGGGCCATCCAGGAGACCGGACTTTTGGAACTGCCAGAGACCTGCCCCTGGAGCATCGAGCAGGTGATGTCGGACCAATTCCTGCCGGAGTGACCAGACACCGAATTACCGGTATCGCGCCCCCCGCCGGTCAGCGCGAGTAGAACTCCACCACCAGGTTCGGTTCCATCTGCACCGGGTATGGCACATCGGTCAGCTTCGGCGTGCGGGCGAAGCGGCCCTTCATGGCGCGATGGTCAACCTCCAGGTATTCCGGTACATCGCGCTCGGCGCTCTGCGAAGCGTCCAGCACCGACGCGAGCTGCTTGGAGCGGTCCTTCACCTCGATGCTATCGTTGTCCTGCACCAGGAAGGACGCGATGTTCACCCGCTTGCCGTTCACCAGCACATGCCCGTGGGAGACGAACTGCCGCGCAGCAAATGGGGTGATGGCGAACTTCATCCGGTAGATGACGGCGTCCAACCGACGTTCCAGCAGCTCGATCAGGTTCTCCGACGTGTCCCCTTTGCGGCGGACCGCTTCCTCGTAATACTTGCGGAACTGTTTCTCGCTGATATTGCCGTAATAGCCGCGCAGCTTCTGCTTGGCGGCGAGCTGGACACCGAAATCGGACGGCTTCTTGCGCCGCTGGCCGTGCTGGCCGGGGCCGTAATCGCGCTTGTTGATCGGCGATTTCGGCCGGCCCCAGAGGTTCACCCCCAGGCGGCGGTTGATCTTGTACTTGCTTTCGAGACGTTTGGTCATAAGGTTTCGCGGCACCTTTCGTGCGCTGTTATTGCACCGGTAGGCCGCGCAAGCCAGCGCGGCGGCCGCGGATCCCGCAGATCCGTCCACGTTCCCGGCAGTAGGCGGCGCTATAGGGGCGGCATCCGGGCTTGTCAAACCAGGCCGCGTCCACGGCTATAACCACTCGACGTCACCGGCAGACGCGCTGGCTTTCAGACCGCTTGAATATGTGGCGAAGCCGGATGCCCGCTAGGGAGTGCCAGCCGCCGTCAGTTGACAAGATAGAAAGTATTCTGATATTTAGAATTCTACTGATTAAGGCCGATCGATATGCGACACGTCCCGCGCCTGGCAATGCCCGAGCCACCTTCTCCGCAAGACAGAGTGCCCATCCCCACGTCGCATCGTGTTCCCGCCCATTTGGCGCGGCGGTTCCATCAAATTTGTCTCGGGGTCACGGCAGAAATCCTGGAACCGGAGGGTCTGATGCCGCTGCTTTACGGTGTGATGGCCGGTATTGAGGAGCAGCCGGGCATTGGTCAGCGCCGGTTGGCGAGCCGCCTTGGTATCGACCCCGTCAGCGCCGGCCAGATGATCGATTGTCTCGAGCAAAAGGGGCTCGTCGATCGGCAGATCGACCCCAGCGACCGCCGGGCACGCGTTCTTCGATTGACGCAGCGCGGTACGGCATTGCGGCACCGGTTGCGGCCATCGCTGCTTGCGGCGCAGGAGCGGCTGCTCGCTCCGCTCTCGCTCGCCGAGCGCACGGTACTCTTGGACATGCTGTCCCGCGTGATCGAGGCCAACCATTCCTACGCCCGCCCCGGTAACGCCCGGCGCAAACCGCGCCGGCAGCCCAGTCCTGAGTTGGTGAAATGAGGAGGATGCGATGACAGGGTATCGGCGGTGGCAAATCTGCTCATCTCAAAAAGCCCGTTGTGCCGACAAGGCCGGGCCCTTTGCGCGTGTGTCGCTCAGCTTGCTTGTAGCGCTAATCCTTGTTGCGCCCGCCTCGGCGAAATCGAATCTCGCCATCGGCGCCGAAATCAAGATCGGCAACACGATGCCTTACAGTGGCGCCGCGTCTGCCTACGGGACTATCGGTCGTGCAGAAGCAGCCTATTTCAGAATGCTCAATGGGCAAGGCGGCATTAACGGCCGCAAGATTCGCTTCCTCTCGGTGGATGATGGCTATAGCCCGCCGAAGACTCTCGAAGAGACTCGGAGACTTATTGAGAGCGATGACGTGTTGTTGATGTTCAGCGCATTCGGCACCGCGACCGTGTCGGCCGTGCAAAGATATCTCGCTGGTCACAAGATTCCGCAGCTGTTTTTCATCACCGGGGCCAGCAAGTGGGAGGACCGAGGTAAATTTCCATGGATGGTCGGCTGGCAGCCGACCTATCGCGCCGAAGCCATGATGTACGCCAAATACCTGGTTCATGCGAAGCCCGACGCCAAGATCGGCGTGCTCTACCAGAACGACGACTACGGTAAGGACTATCTCCGGGGACTGCGGGACGGCCTTGGCACAAAGGCCGATGAAATGATCGTCAAGGAACTGACATATCAGGTGGGTGATCCCACCATCAACTCGCAGATCGTCATGCTGCAGGCATCCGGAGCAAACGTCTTTTTCGATGTAACCACCGCAAAGTTCGCAGCTCAAGCCATTCGCAAGAGCAGCGATATCGGATGGCATCCGCTACACCTGCTCAATTCGATTTCGTCTTCTGTCGCGACCGTCCTTGAGCCGGCCGGCCTCGACAAAGCCGTCGGCATCATTAGCGCGGCGTACGGCAAGGATCCGAGCGACCCGCAATTCAAGGAAGATCAGGGCGTCCGCGAGTACATCGCCTTCATGCGCCGCTATTATCCGGATGGCGATCCCGCGAGCATGAACAACGTCGTCGCATATAGCCGCGCAATGACGCTGGCTCAGGTGCTGAGGCAATGCAACGACGATCTGACTCGCGAGAACATCATGCGCCAGGCCGACAATCTCGATCTCGAATTGCCGATGCTGCTGCCCGGTATCAGGGTGCGAACCGGCGCCGATCGCTCTTCAGCCATTACGGAAATGCAACTCCAACGGTTCGATGGCAGGAGCTGGGAGCGTTTCGGCGAATTGATTGACCAGCAGAACCAGCCCTCGATCATCCCCTCCTGATCGAACTGCGGCGGAGCCACCACAATGCCGGTACAGCCCACCACGCGTCGAGCCCGAGGCGCTCTCATTGATGCCCGTGATCACGGTGCGTGGGCGTCGCAAGCGGTCTGCGTCGCCGCCAAGCTGGGTCTTGCGGACCTGCTGGCGCAAGGGCCGCAGCAGGATCTGGCTTTGTCGACGGCGACCGGGACGCATCCGATGGCGCTTGCTCGGCTGCTGCGGGTACTGCAGCCCTTGGGGTGTTCCAGGAGATCGAGACCGGCCTGTTTGGCCTCACGCCGCTGGGGAATCAGTTGCGGAGCGGAGTCCCCGGATCCCTCCGCAACCTCGCCATCATGGTAGGCGGCGAGGACGCGCGGCGAGCATGGAGCGATCTCGTCCAGAGCGTGCGCACGGGCCACTCCGCTTTTCACCACGCTTTCGGGGTCGACACGTTTGAACACCGCCAGCACCATCCTGAGGATGCCGCCATATTCAACGAGGCGATGGCGGAGATGACGTGCCAGGTCGCTGCAGCCGTCATTGCGGCGTACGATTTTGGCCGCGTTCGCACAATCATCGACATAGGCGGCGGCAACGGAACCCTCTTGGCATTTCTGCTGGGCGCCACGCCGAGCCTCAATGGGATAATCTTTGACTTGCCCTCTGGAACTACGGGAGCCTCGGAGGTTCTCATGGCACGTGGTATAACTGACCGCTGTCGAATTCTTCACGGAGATTTTTTCAAGGTGTACGGAAGGCGCTGATGCTTACATTCTCAAGAGCGTGGTCCACGACTGGGATGATGAGAAATGCCAAATCATTCTAAGAAACTGCGCCGCGGCGATGCCGCCGGATGGCAGGCTTCTGCTGATCGAGCAAGTGCTGCCCGCAAAAGGAGAGACCACTCCTGCTCATCGGCGAGTCCTGCTGACCGACCTCAATATGCTTGTCATGACGGGCGGACGCGAGCGCAGCGAAGCGCAACATCGCGAACTCATGGGCTCGAGCGGCCTTGAGGTCGAGGCGATCATTCCGACCGCGTCGTCTTTCAGCATCATCGAAGCCAAGCGTCGATGACGAGTTGGCCGCCAAAACACATCTGAGCAGGATCCCGGGATGAATTCAAGCACTGCCGCTAATGATGTCGAGCGCTAAACAAAGCAGCATCCATGCGCATTCATGTCCAGAACCCGCCGCACGACCCGCATTTCCGCATCCCCCCGCAGATGTGGCAGGCCGCCACGACACGGGCCGGCGACGCGGCTCGGTCATCAGGTCAGCTTCGGCGACACCGAAGCCGACTTCGCCGCGGCCATTCCCGAGACCGAGGCGTTGATCGGCGACAAGGACGTGATCCGCGCCTTGCTGCCCTGCGACGCGCCCCGACTGCGCTGCTGTTCGTCACCAATGCCGGCCTGGATAACCTCGCCCCGTTCGACTGGCTGCCGCCCGGCGTGACGCTGCTCAACAACCGGGGCACGCATGTCGTCCAAGGCCGGCGAGTTCGGCCTCATGGCGCTGCTGATGCTGGCCAATCGCGTGCCGGAGATGGTGACGCACCAGCGCGCCGGGCAATGGCAGAAGCTGTGGGGCGCGGTGCTGGACGGGCGGCGCGTGACCGTGGTCGGGACTCGGCGCGCTCGGCGGGGCGGTGGCGACGCAGGCGGCGCGGTTCGGCATGCTCGTCACCGGCGTGCGCACTCGCGCCACGCCGCACCCCGCCTGCGCCGAGGTGATCGCCGTTGCCGAATTGGACCTAGTTCTGCCGGGGACCGAGTTCCTGGTTCTGGCCTGTCCGCTCACGCCGGCCACGCACGGGTTGATCGACCGGCGCCGCATCGGGCTGCTGCCGGCGGCGGCGGGGGTGGTGAATATCGGGCGCGGGGAAGCTGCTCGATCAGGATGCGTGTGCGATGCGCTGGACACGGCGCGCTGTCAGGCGCGGTGCTGGACGTGTTCGAACCCGAGCCGATCCCGCCCGGCCACCGGCTGTGGACCACGCCCAACCTGATCATCAGCCCGCACACCGCGGCGGATGACCCGAACACCTACAACCCGCACAGCCTGGACATCTTCTTCGACAATCTGCGCGCGCTGCGGGAAGGCCGCGCCATGCCCAACCGGTTCGACACCGCGCGCGGCTATTGAAGCGGGGCTGGCGTATTGCGTGCCGCGCCGGAGACCGCCACAAAGCGTTCCGATCCAACGACAACCAAACAGGGAGGCGACCAGGATGATCAGCAGACGAGCAGCGCTCGCAACGGGCGTGGCCGCGGCAGCCACGCCTTTGCTGCGGGCACGGGCGCAGGGCACGCCGGGCGTGACCGCCACCGGGCTCAAGATCGGCAACACCATGCCCTACAGCGGGCCGGCATCGTCCTATGCGCGATCGGCAAGACCGAGACCGCGTTCTTCGCCATGGTAAACGAACAGGGCGGCGTCGCCGGGCACAAGATCGACTTCATTTCGTTCGATGACGGCTAACTGCCGCCGCGCACGGTGGAAGACGTGCGCCGGCTGGTCGAGGAAGACAAGGTCGATTTCCTGTTCAACACGCTGGGCACGCCGACCAACTCGGCGATCCAGCGCTATTTGAACCACGCCAAGGTGCCGCATCTGTTCGTTGCTACCGGCGCCGACAAATGGGGCGATCCGCAGCACTTTCCGTGGACCATCGGCCTGCAGCCGAGCTACCGGACCGAGGCGCAGATCTACGCCAAATACGCGTTGCAGCAGAAGCCAGAAGCGAAGATTGGGTTTATCTATCAAAACGATGATTTCGGTAAAGACTACCTGGCCGGCGTGCGCGACGTGCTGGGCGCCGACTGGGACAAGCGCGTGATCAAGGTCGTTTCCTACGAGATCACAGACCCGACGATCAACTCGCAGATCACCGCGCTGCAGGAAAGCGGGGCCGACGTGCTGGTCGCCGCCGCGGCACCGAAACAGGCTGCGCAGGCGATCCGCAAGGTGCACGACCTGAACTGGCATCCGCTGTTCTTCATGACCAATGTCGTCGATTTCGGCGGGGTCGGTGATGCAGCCGGCCGGGCGAGAACGGCATCGGGATCATCACAAGCGGCTGGCTGAAGGACCAGAGCGATCCGGCCTGGAAGGACGATGCCGGGATGAACGAATGGCGCGACTTCATGGGCAAACACATGCCGGGGGCCGAGCTGACCGACAACAACTATGTGTATGGCTACACGGCCAGCCGGGTGATGCTGCACGTGCTTCAGGCGTGCAACGGCGATTTCTCGCGCGAGAACGTGATGAAGCAGGCCACCGGCATCAAGACGCTGGAAGTCGCCACCCTGCTGCCGGGGATTACGGTCGCCACCAGCCCGACCAACTACCACCCGATCCAGGCCATGCAGCTTCAGAAATGGGACGGCAAGACCTGGGTCCGCTTCGGTGATGTGATCGAGGGGGCCAAAGCCTGACCCTGCGCCTTTCACCTCTCCCCCTTGCGGGAGAGGTGAAACAGGCGTGCTCTTCCGGCGTTTTGATCCCGCCAAAAACGCAGGAAGGGGACTTCCATGGCCCTCGGTTTCTTGAGCGACCCGAACGCGAGCGAGATCGAGCGCGCCACCATGCACCGGGTGGTGACCCGCCTGATTCCGTTGCTGATGATCTGCTATTTCGTGGCCTATCTCGATCGCGTGAACGTCGGCTTTGCCGGCATCACGATGAATCGCGACCTGCACTTTTCCTCGGCCGTGTTCGGCTTCGGCAGCGGCATCTTCTTTATCGGCTACTTCCTGTTCGAAATCCCCAGCAACCTGATCATGGAGAAAGTGGGCGCGCGCCGCTGGATCGCCCGCATCCTGATCACCTGGGGCATCATTTCCGGCCTGACCGCCGCGGTGCAGGGAGAGCTGAGTTTCTACGGGGTCCGTTTTCTGCTGGGTCTCGCCGAGGCGGGGTTCTACCCCGGCATCATCCTGTATATCACCTGGTGGTTCCCGACCTACTACCGCTCGCGGATCATCGGGTTGTTCATGACGGCCATCCCGTTCTCGGTGATATTCGGCTCCATCGTGTCGGGCATCCTGCTGAGCCTGGACGGGTTGCTCGGCCTCGCCGGATGGCAGTGGCTGTTCATCATCGAGGCGGTGCCGGCTCTCATCCTGGGCGTCATTGTGCTGCTGCACCTGACCGACCATCCGGCGGGCGCGCACTGGTTGCTACCGGAACAGCGGCAATGGCTGGCCGACCGGCTGGCGGCGGAGCGGGCGCACCGTGAATCCATGCACCATTTCGGCCTGGGCGAGGCGCTGTCGCAACGGCCGCGTCTGGGCGCTCACGCTGGTGTATTTCGGACAGAACGTTACCGGCTACGGGCTGGTGATCTTTCTGCCGCAGATCATCAAGCGGTTCGGCGTCAGCAATCTCGCGACTGGTTTTATCAATGCCATTCCGTTCGTGTTCGGCGCGATGGCGATGGTGCTGTGGGGCCTGCATTCGGACCGTACCGGCGAACGCACCTGGCATTGCGCGTCGGCCTGCTTCCTGTCGTTTCTTGGGCTTGCGGTGTGCGTATTCATCGACAACCCGCTGCTGCTGATGGTGGCGATCGTGTTTTCGCAGATCGGACAGTCGGCCATCGCGCCGACCTTCTGGACGCTGCCGACGGCGATGCTGACCGGCACCGCCGCGGCGGGCGGGATCGCGCTGATCAACGCGGTCGGCAATCTGGGCGGGTTTGCCGGCCCCTACACGATGGGGCTGGTGCGCGACGCCACCGGCAGCTTCACGATCGGCCTGCTGACCATCGCCTGCGGCACGCTGGTATCGGGCATCGTGCTGCTGCTGCTCGGCCACGACCGGCGGCTGGAGCACATCCCGGCGGGGGCTCCGGCAGAGTAGAGTTTACTTCATCTCGCCCGTGCAGGCGCTTCACCTCTCCCGCTTTTGCAGGAGAGGTGAAGCGGTTCATCGTCACCGTCGCGCTTTCCGTCCCCAGATGGAACAAACAATCGCCGCGCGTCGTTCGCCCGGGAATCCGTTTGCACAGCACGACGCCGTCGCGCTGGAACCGCACCTCGACCGCCGGCGCCCAGGGCGTTTCCGGGAAATGGATGCGCCCACCTACTTGACCGCCGCGCACCGTGTCGCCCAACTCCACCACCGGCTCGAACACGCCGGGATCGGGCGTGTAGGTGTAATAGTCAGGACCGCCGACATCGAGCAGCCGGGTCGGCCGTTCCGCGGCGACGCGCTCGCTCTCCGGCAGGATACCGACATGCACGAGCAGGTTCCGCAGGCCACGTTCCGCAATGCGCAGCGCCGCCGGGGTGACGGTGCCGGAGCCGCCGAGTTCGGTCCCCAGCGCCAGCACGCCTTTGCGGTCGGCACCGCCCGAGGCGGTGGCGTCGCCGCCCGGACCTGATTGCGTGGTGTACGCGTCCGGCGCGGCAAACGCCTTCAGCGCCGCGACCTGCTTGCGCAGCCGTTCGGGATCGTCGCTGCGCTTGATCAGCGCGGATGGCACGTACATCAGCGACGAGCCGCCGGAATGCAGATCGCACATGATGTCGGCCAGCGGGATCAGCTCGTTCTCGATATACCACGCGATCTGCTGGGTGGTGCTGCCGTCCGGATCGCCGGGAAACACTCGGTTGAGGTTGGCGTCGTCGATCGGCGAAACCCGCCGGCCCGCCATGGCTGCCGGAAAATTGGCCGCCGGCAGCAAAATGACGCGTCCGCTGATGCGGTCCGGCGACAGCCATTTCGTCAGATTGCAGATGGCCACCTGGCCTTCGTACTCGTCGCCGTGATTGCCCGACATGAAAAAGGCGGTCGGGCCGGAGCCATTGCGGATGACGACGATCGGGATCGGGATGAAGCCGTAGGCCGAGGCGTGCGTGGAATGGAACAGGCGCAGGAAGCCATGCTGCGTGCCTTTCTTTTCGAAATCGACCTCGGGGACGATGCGCGTGCGGCGGGTCTCGGTCATGAAAGCGTCCTTTGGGGAAAGGGCTGGGTGAGGGGTCTTACTGGAGAGAGGGCGAGTGGGGAGGGGCGCAGGAAGCAACCGGACGCATCCTGGACCGTTCAGCCGCCGAACGGGATACCTATGAAACCGCTGCTGTCCTGGGCCGTGTTGGCCCGGCCGTGCTGCTGCTGGCGTGCGCACTGATCTCCGGCGATCGCGTGACGGCGGTTGCAGCAGTCTGGACGGCGACGCTGTCCCGTCCTGAATGTGCCCCGCACAGCCAGCCGAAGGAAGTCCGATCATGCAGACCGTGAAAGGCCCCGCGATCTTCCTCGCCCAATTCGCCGGGGATGCAGCACCGTTCAACACCTTGCGCGGGATCGCCGGCTGGACTGCCGAGCATGGCTACAAAGGCGTGCAGATGCCGTCCCTGGACCGGCGCCTGTTCGACCTGGCCCGCGCCGCCGACAGCCGCGACTATTGCGACGAGGTCACCGGCATCCTGGCGGAAGCCGGGTTGCAGATCACCGAGCTTTCGACGCACCTGCAAGGCCAGCTTGTCGCGGTGCATCCGGCCTACGACCTTGCATTCGACGGGTTCGCCCCGAAGCAGGTCCGCGGCAACCCGTCCGCGCGTCAGCAATGGGCCGTCGATCAGTTGCTGCTTGCCGCGCGGGCGTCGGCGAATCTTGGCCTGACCACGCACGCCACCTTCTCCGGCGCGCTGGCGTGGCCGTTCATGTATCCCTGGCCGCAGCGCCCGCCGGGATTGATCGAGACCGCCTTCGCCGAACTGGCCCACCGCTGGACGCCCATCCTGGATGCCTTCGACGCCGCCGGTGTTGACGTTTGCTACGAAATCCATCCCGGCGAGGATCTGCACGACGGCATCACGTTCGAGATGTTCCTCGACCGCGTCGGCGGCCACCGGCGCGCGAACATCCTGTATGACCCGAGCCATCTGCTGCTGCAACAACTCGATTATTGTGGTTTCATCGATGTCTATCACCAGCGCCTCCGCGCCTTCCACGTGAAGGACGCGGAGTTCAACCCGACCGCCCGGGTCGGCGTGTATGGCGGCTACCAGCCCTGGATCGATCGCGCCGGCCGGTTCCGTTCATTGGGCGACGGCCAGATCGATTTCGGCGCGATCTTCTCCAAACTCACGCAATACGATTTCCAGGGATGGGCCGTGCTGGAATGGGAATGCTGCCTGAAAAACTCCGAACAGGGCGCGCGCGAAGGCGCCGAATTCATCCGCCGCCAAATCATCGACGTCACCTCGAAAGCGTTCGACGATTTCGCCGCGAGCGGCGGTGATGCAGACACGAACCGTCGCCTGCTGGGACTGGACGCGATGACCGACGCGCCGGCGCGACGACGTTGCGGTTGGGGATGGTCGGCGGCGGGCGAGGCGCGTTCATCGGCGCGGTCCACCGGATCGCAGCGCGGCTCGATGACCAGTACGAACTCGTTGCCGGCGCGCTGTCCGCCGATCCGCAACGCGCACGGGACAGCGCCGCGGAGCTCCACATCTCCGGCGACCGGGCCTACGCCTGTTACCGCGACATGGCAAAGCAGGAAGCCGCGCGGCCGGACGGCATCAACGTGGTCGCCATCGTCACCCCGAACCACCTGCATCACCCGGTCGCCCGGGCGTTCCTGGATGCCGGCATCCACGTGATCTGCGACAAGCCGCTGACCCGCACCGTGGCTGAGGCCGAGGATCTGGCGGCAGCGGTCGCAAGCAGCGGCCTGGTGTTCGTGCTGACCCACAACTACACCGGTTATCCGATGGTCCGTCAGGCCCGCGAGATGGTGCTGGCCGGCGAACTCGGCACGATCCGCATCGTCCAGGTGGAGTACGCGCAGGAATGGCTGACCACGCGCGCGGAGGGAAAGCAGGCTGAATGGCGCGGCGATCCGGCCCTCAGCGGCCCGGGCGGCAGCCTTGGAGATATCGGCACGCACGCCTTCAACCTGGCCGAGTTCGTCACCGGCCTGCGCTGCACCGAACTGGCCGCCGAGCTCAGCCGGTTCGTCCCAGGGCGCAAGCTGGATGACAACGCGCAGGTGCTGCTGCGTTTCGACGGCGGCGCGCGCGGAACGCTGTGGTCGAGCCAGGTCGCACCCGGCAACGCCAACGCGCTGCGCATCCGTGTCTATGGGGAGAAGGGCGGGCTGGATTGGGCGCAGGAAACCCCGAACCGGCTGTGCCATACCCCGCTTGGGCTGCCCCGACGGATGCTCGCGCGCGGCGGTCCGGCGACCGGCCCAATGGCGGTGCGCGCCACCCGCATCCCGGCGGGGCATCCGGAGGGCTACCTGGAAGGTTTCGCTCAGCTCTACCGCGATGCGGCGGAACTGATCCGTGCGCGCACCGAGGACCGAACGCCCGCTCCCGACACGGATTTGCTGCCGGGTGTGACAGACGGGGTGCGTGGGGTCCGCTTCATCGCTGCTGCCGTCGCCTCTGCGGCTGGCAATGCGGTGTGGACGAAGCTGGGGGCGGCCGGATAGCAGCGTGCCGACCTGCCGACCCGGAGCCGATATGCGTGAGCCGCGATTCCCGATGAAAGTGTGGGACGCACCCACCCGGCTGTTCCACTGGCTGATCGTCGTTCTGGTGTTCGCGAGCTGGCTCACCGCCCATGAGGGCTGGATGGATTGGCACCTCCGGTCCGGCTACTCGATTTTCGCCTTGCTGCTATTCCGCCTGGTTTGGGGCGTGGTGGGCAGCGACACGGCGCGGTTCAGCCGGTTCCTGCGAAGCCCTTGGTCCGTGGTGCGGCAACTCGCGCGGTTCCACCGTCGCGACCCCGACGATCAGATCGGACACAACGCCGCCGGGGGCTGGATGGTGCTGCTGATGCTGGCGCTGCTGGCGTTGCAGGTGGCCACCGGCCTGTGCGCCAACGACGACGTCGCGACTGAGGGGCCGTTCGCCGAAACCGTGGGGAAAGACACCAGCGACTGGTTGACCCACATCCACGTGCTGAATTTCAAGGCGATCGAGCTGGTCATCGTACTGCATGTCTGCGCCGTGCTGGCCTATGCCGCGGTGAAGCGGCACAACCTGATCCTGCCGATGATCACCGGGCGCAAACGCCTGGCAGGCTCGGTGTATCCCCCGCGCATCGCCAGCCCGCTGCTGGCGGTGGCCATCCTAGGGGCCGCCGCCGCCATCGTGATATTCGTGGTGTCCTGGTGGGCGCCTACTTAGCGCGGAACTTGTCGTGGCAAGCCTTGCAGGCGTCGCCCACGGTCTTTACCTGGGCGTCGAATCCGGCGGTATCGTCTGCCTTCGCGAGTGCCGACAATTTCCGCGTGGCTGCAATAAGGTTGCCCGCTGCCTGCTCGAAGCCGGGCCGATCGGACCACACCGCCGGCAGCGCCTTGGTGTTATGACCGTGGTCGCTGCCGGGCGGGAAAGTTGAGGGGAACTGGGCCATCCAGCGCGCCATCGCGGCGGCCGGGTTCGTGAAGTTCTTCACCGGCGCCTGGTGCGCGACGCCCTGCAGGATCCCGGTGTAGGTCCCCGACAGAAGGTCCTGCCCGGCCTGACGCGTTTCGATGATATCGAACGCCGGCGCCTGCGCGCGCGCCACAACGCCGACGACGCCCACCGCACCGGCCGCTGCGATCCCGAGCAGCGCAAGTCTCATGCTGTTCATCCGTTTCCCTCTCCCGTCGCGATATCACCGGCCGCATCTTGCATTGTCCGTTCGGGCGCGCCACCCGAAATCGTGCTGCGTCCGTTCGAAAACCGTCAGGAGCCTCCATGCCCGAAATCCGTGCCGTCGCCGTCTTCTGCGGAGCCCATGCCGGCGACGACCCGGTGTTCCGGGCCGCCGCCACGGCTCTGGGGCACGGCATGGCCGAAGCCGGGCTGAGCCTGGTGTTCGGCGGTGGCAGGATCGGTCTGATGGGCGCCGTCGCCGATGCCGCCCTCGCCGCCGGCGGCCGGGTGACTGGCGTAATCCCGGAGTTCCTGACCAGGCTGGAAGTGGCCCATGCCGGGATTTCCGAGATGATCGTCACCGACAGCATGCACACCCGCAAGCGGCGGATGTTCGAGCTGTCGGACGCCTTCGTCTCGTTGCCCGGCGGCCTCGGCACCCTGGACGAGACGATCGAGATCATCACCTGGCGGCAGCTTGGTCTGCACGACAAGCCGATCCTGTTGTGCGACGTGGCCGGCTCCGCGGCGCCGCTGCTGGGCGCGATCGATGCCGCGGTGGCGCGCGGGTTCGCCAATGCGTCGGTGCGTCGGCTGTTCGAGGTCGTTCCGGGTGTGCCGGCCACGCTCGCCCGGCTGATCGGCGGCAAGGTCCCCAGGCAATCCGGCGCCGAGGCGGCGCGGTTGTAGGACTTGCCGGCCTGCGTGCCGCTCGCTATATGCGCCCGTCGGCCGGAGTGTAGCTCAGCCTGGTAGAGCACTGTGTTCGGGACGCAGGGGCCGGAGGTTCGAATCCTCTCACTCCGACCAATCTCATGCCGGATGGCGCGGTGAGCAGGAAGCCGGTCCCCATCTTCCGCAAGCCACGCGACGACACGATGCGCGTCCGGTTCGGCGCGTTCGAACTGGACAAAAAGGGCGCGCCGCGGTTCGATTGGCGCGACCCGTATTACCTCGCTTTGGCGCTACGCTGGCGCTGGTTTCTGGTTGCCCTGCTCAGCCTGAATCTCGCGGTGAACATGGTCTTTGCCGGACTGTACCTGATCCAGCCGGGATCGATCGCCAATGCAAGGCCGGGTGTTTTCAGCGATGCGTTCTTCTTTAGCGTCGAGACGCTCGCCACCGTCGGCTACGGCGCGATGTCGCCGGCGACGTTTTACGGCCACGCGATCGCAACCATCGAACTGAGCTGTGGCCTGGCTTTCATCGCGCTCGCCACCGGCCTGACATTCGTCCGGTTTTCCCGACCGAAGGTCAGGCTGCTGTACGCTGACAAGGCGGTGGTTGCCATCCATCGCGGCCGCCGGACGCTGATGATCCGCGTCGGCAACGGCCGCCTGGGGCCGCTGACCGATGCCGTTGCCCGGCTCGGTGCGCTGGTGAGCGAGCAGATGCCGGAGGGCCAGTTCTATCGGCTGATCCAGGAGCTGAAACTGCTCCGGCCGCGACTCCCGATCTTCGCGCTCACCTGGACCGTCATGCACGTGCTGGAAGACGACAGCCCGTTGCGCGACTGCGATCCTGAGTGGATGAAAGCGGCCGACGTCCGTCTGTTCCTGAGCATCGAGGCACGCGATCCGACGCTGGGCGCATCCGTTCACGACACGCAGGACTATTCGCATACCGATGTGCTGTTCGGCGTTCGCTATGCGGACGCCGTCTCGATCGACGAGAACGGACGCACGGTAGCGGACCTCGATCGCATTAGCCTGCTGGAGCCGGATCCCGGCGTGCCCGACACGACCGAGGCGATGGACCTGGAAAGCAGCGCCGCCGCGACGTGAGCGCGCAAATCGTCATCGTCATTTTCGGCGCGGCGGTGCTTCGCGACGGACGCGCCAGCCTCACGTTGCGGCGCCGGGTGGAGGCAGCGGTCGCGTTCGGGCGTGCCCGCGACAGGCCGCTGTATCTCCCCACCGGCGGGATCGGGCGGTTCGGCCCTTCCGAGGCGTCGGTGATGCGGGACCTGCTGATCGCGTCCGGCGTGCCGGATGGATGCATCCTGCTCGAGGACAGCGGCTCGGACACTCTGTCGTCGGTGCGGGCGGTGCGGCGGCTGCTGCGATCGCGCTGCCATGCCGGGCCGGTCTACGCGGCCAGCAGCGGCTACCACCTGCCGCGCTGCGTGTTGCTGCTGCGACTGGCGGGATTGCACGCCCGCGCTGCCGTCCCACCGATCGTGCCGGCCGCGCGTTCGATACGGCAGCGGTGGTACTGGCGGCTGCGCGAGCTGCCGGCGATACCGTACGACGCGGGTCTGTTGCTGATGCTGCGCGGATTGCGGCGGCTTTGATCGCACCGCTCGCGGTTCGCGGTTCTCACTCTCACGGACAGCTACTCCGCGGCCAGCGCCACCGGCTTCGGGCGCGGAATGTCAGCCCCGACCAGCGTCTCGTGCGCCAGCAGCGCCGCCGCCCCTTCGTCCAATGCGGCGCGGTTCTCGCGCAGGATCGTCACCGCGCGTTTCAGCGCCGCGTCCATATACGCCCGCACCGCCTGATCGATCTCATGCGCCGTTTCTTCGCTGAACCGCCGCTGCCGCCAGAACGCGCCGGGCTGCTGCTGCAGGAACTGGCTGCCGGGATCGGTGTCCCATGCCACCGGCCCAAGCCGATCATCCATGCCATAGCGCAGCACGATTCCGCGGGCGATGTCGGTCGCCTTCGCCAGATCGTCGGCCGCGCCGGTCGAGATATCATCGCCCAGCAGCATCTCCGCCGCCCGGCCGCCGAACATGACACACATGCGGTCCAGCAGCTCCTGCCGGCTCATCAGGAACCGGTCCTCGGTCGGACGCTGCATGGTGTAGCCCAGCGCGCCGATGCCGCGCGGGATGATGGATACCTTATGCACCGGGTCGGTGCCGGGGATCGCCAGCGCCACCAGCGCGTGGCCCATCTCGTGATACGCCACCGTGCGCCGCTCCTTCGGGATCAGGATGCGTGACCGCTTTTCCAGTCCGGCGATGATCCGCTCCACCGCCTCGGTGAAGTCCTGCATCGCCACCGACTCGGCACCGCGCCGTGTTGCCAGCACCGCCGCCTCATTGCCGAGATTCGCCAGGTCGGCGCCGGTGAAGCCAGGTGTCAGGGCGGCGATATCCTCCAGCCTGATCCCCTCGGCGATGGTCAGTGGCTTCAAATGGATGCGCAAAATCTCGACCCGGCCCTTCTTGTCGGGCCGATCGACCAGGATCTGGCTGTCGAACCGACCGGCGCGCAACAGGGCGGGATCGATGATCTCCGGCCGGTTGGTCGCCGCCAGCACAACGATCGCCACCGAACGCTCGAACCCGTCCATCTCGGCCAACAACTGATTGAGCGTCTGCTCCTTTTCGTCCTGGCCCTGCACCGGACTGGCGTTGCGCGCGCGGCCCAGCGCGTCCAGCTCGTCGATGAAGATGATGCAGGGCGCCTGCTTGCGTGCCTCGGCAAACAGGTCGCGCACCCGCGCGGCGCCGACGCCGACGAACATCTCGACGAATTCCGCGCCGTTGGTGGAAAAGAACGGCACCCCGGCCTCGCCGGCCACCGCACGGGCGAGCAGCGTCTTGCCGGTCCCCGGTGGACCGACCAGCAGGATGCCGCGCGGGATGTGCGCGCCAAGCCGGCTGAACTCTTTGGGGTGGCTCAGGAAATCGACGAACTCCCGCAGTTCCTCCTTGGCTTCATCGACCCCGGCGACGTCGCTGAACTTGGTCGTCACACCGGTCTCTGCGGCCAGCTTCGCCTTGCTGCGGCCGATCGACATCAGGCCGCCGCCGAAACCGCCGCGGCCGCCCCCCATGCGACGCATGGCGAACAGCCAGATGCCGACGAAGATCAGCGGCGGGATGATCCACGAAAGCAGCGTGCCGAAGCCGGACGAGGTGGACGCCCCGGTGAATTCGACGTGATGCTGCGCCAGTTGGCTGGCCAGGTTCGGCGGCACCGTCGTGGTGGTGAAATTGGTGACCTTGCTGTTCGGCAGTGGGGCCGACAGCGTGCCCTGGATTTCATCGCCGGACACGACGACGCTTTTGACCTTGCCCTGGTCGAGTAGCGTCTGAAACTGGCTGTACGGGATCGTCCGAACCTGGGCGTGCCGGCCTCCGGCGAACAGACCGAACACACTGATCGCCAGCAGCGGCAACCAAAGCCACCACATTGTGGTCGGCATCCGGGGTGTCGGCATCCGGGGCTTTGGCGGGTTCGGCACGGGGCGAAAACTGCACTGCTATCGAAAGGTTGCCGGGCGGCATTCACGTTCCGCACAGTGCCCGGGGAGGGACGGGCCTGCGGACGGGAGTTCCAATGGACGCAGCCAATTCGGGTGCCGGTTGGCGTCACGGACGGATGCGGGTTGCGGGCATTGGAGGTGAAGGATTCGACATACCGCCAGGCGGGCGCTTGGCCGGACAAGGCAACGAGCGCCGGAACCGGGTGGCCGTCCCCGAGCGGCGCTCATGCGGTCCCTGCCGGCCCAATGACCTGTAGCTCACCTGTCATTGACCGTGGGACTTCGCGTGTTCAGCCAGCACCGCAGGCGGTTTCGGCAGGGCAGGGCCCGGCGCAGGTTCAGGAACACGGCGCTTGCTTAACTGGCGCAGCCGCACGACGACGCACACCCACATCAGCACCGCGAAGGAGGTGAACAACGCCAAACCGAAAATGCGGCTGTCAGCTTCGGGCGGGTTAAATAGTTCGGGTCGAGCCAGCACATGCAGAGGAACAGCGCAGCAGGCACCGACACCAGCACGCCCAGGCAATGATTGCGATGCGCGAGTTTCGTGTCAGCAGCCAGCCGACCGGGCAAAGGCGCTCAGCAACTTGACACTTGATAAAATATAAGAGCCCCATCACGAGTTCGAGAGTCGAGCAAATCCCATTAACTTTGCCTTCCATTCAAGCTTGCAAGAGGTTAATCTAGCAACAGTTATCGTCGCGACTTCGTTGAATCCCCAACGCGTTCCTACAGCCTCCCCGAGACCGTTGCTGCGATTGGAGTTGCGAGAGTGCTGACCCCCTTTGTGCCACGCAGAATGGCACCTTGCCTGGCTTCAGTGATGCGGGAGTCCGGGTGTTGGCGGTGGTAAGCAAGAATAGACCGAACAGACCGGACGGTTATTCGATACAACGTATACTGCTGGCTGCCACGGCGGGATTTGCCCTTGCCGCTCTC
This sequence comes from uncultured Pseudomonadota bacterium, assembly GCA_963764525.1. Taxonomy (GTDB): domain Bacteria; phylum Pseudomonadota; class Alphaproteobacteria; order Acetobacterales; family Acetobacteraceae; genus DATDIC01. The sequence goes on from CAVXTC010000007.1 coordinate 118,324, forward strand.
GTGCCGAGCTATGCCCGCGCCAGCCCGAGCTACACGTTCACCACCATAAGCGATCCGAATGCCACGCAAGGCACCCAAGCGTTCGGCATCAACGATAGCGGACAGATCGTGGGAGACTACATCTCTGGCTCCCTTCAAAATCCCGAAACGAACGGCTTCCTGCTCGACCCCTCGGGCAACTACATTACCATCAACTATCCGGCTGCGACATATAACGAGGCGCTCGGCATCAACGATAGCGGACAAATCGTCGGGACCTATGGAGACAGCACCGGCATTCATGGTTTCGTACGCGATGCCGCGGGCAACTTCACCACTATCAACGATCCGGACGCACCCGGTAATACCGGAGCGTACGGCATCAACGATAGCGGGCAAATCGTCGGGGTCTATGTAGACAGCACCAACGGCCACGGCTTCCTGCGCGACGCCGCGGGCAACTTCACCACTATCGAAGACCCGAATGCGACTACAGGTACTTTGCCTAACGGTCTCAACAACGCCGGGGAGATCGTCGGATACTACGATGACCGCTCTGGAGAGCATGGCTTCCTGCGCGACGTATTAGGCAGCTTTACCGCCATCGACGACCCGAATGGACTGGCCACCATCGCCAATGATATTAACAACACCGGAGAGATCGTAGGAAGCTACGCGGCCAGCACCGGCACTCAAGGTTTCCTACGCAACGCCTCGGGTAACTTCATCACCATCGAGGATCCGAATGCACCCGGCGAGACCGAAGCCCGCGGTATAAACGATGCCGGACAGATCGTAGGTGACTACTCGGACCGCACAGGAAGTCACGGCTTCTTGGCGACTCCCGTAAGCACAAGCGTGCCCGAACCCGCCTCGCTGGCCCTGCTCAGCGTCGGACTGTTCGGCCTCGGTTCGCTGCGGCGTCGCCGCAAGGACACGTAAGCCGCCTCGGTCCACACAGGAGCCGCCCCCGAGCGAAGCACATGGACCTTGGTGCATGGACCGGACGGTTGGCGGCAGGGGCGTTGACGGCCAGGAAAGCGGCCCCTCCGACCTGGGAAGCCCGTCGTGCCCTTCAAAGCGAACCAGGATCGTCGCCATCATATCCCGAAGCAGCGGCACCAGATCACGAATTGGCCGGCGTATGACGCCGCTTTGCGCCAGCGCGGCGGCCTGACGGTCTGGTTCCCCGAGGCCGCGATCGCGGCGTGGTGTGCCGAGCGGCGCACCACGCCCGGCGGCCAGCCGCGCTACTCCGCCTTGGCGATCACCACGGCTCTGACGTTGCGCGCTGTGTTCCGCCTCGCACTGCGTCAGACCGAAGGGCTGATTGGATCGATCATTCGTCTGCTCGGTCTCGACCTCGCGGTGCCCGATCATTCGACGCTGAGCCGGCGAGCCGAGACATTGCAAGTGGTACAACCGGCATCGGGCTGCGCGCCCGTGCATCTCATCGTCGACAGCACCGGGCTGCGGCTGTGCGGTCCCGGCGAGTGGCTGGTCGAGAAACACGGCGCGCGGACACGCCGGGCCTGGCGAAAGCTGCACCTTGGCGTTGACGCCGACACCGGCGACATCGTGGCGGCCGCGTTGACCTCCAGCGACGTCGACGACGGCTCGCAGATCGGCCCTCTGCTCGATCAGGTCGAGCGTCCCGTCGCGTCCTTCACCGGTGACGGTGCGTATGACCGGGACGATGTTTACGGCGCGGTGGCGGTTCGCCATCCAGACGCGACGGTCATCGTGCCGCCGCGCTCCAGCGCCGTGCCAAGCGACGAGGCCGGCACGGCGCCGACGCAGCGTGACGAGCATCTGCGACTGATCGTCAAGCACGGTCGCATGGGCTGGCAGAAGGTCTCCGGCTATAACTATCGCGCGCTGGTCGAGGCGGACATCAGTCGATACAAGCGGGTGATCGGTGACGCCTTGCGCTCGCGTACGGATAGGCGTCGGTCCACCGAAGTCGCCGTTGCCGTCCACGCACTGAACCGTATGCTGGAGCTCCACCGACCGAAATACGTGCGCACCGAATGATTAGGTCATCAGGCCAGCCTCAATGCGTCCCGGACTCGCGCCGTGCAACAAGGTGTCGGTGAACAACTGCACCGCCGGCTTGAGCGTGCAATTCTTCAAGGTCACGGCGACCTCGGGCGGCTTCTCTCCCAAGGTCATCGCTGACGCTTCCCGTTCCGGAACGACCGCCCAAACGTTGACGTCCAACATCTGCTTCGCAACAGCCGCCCAATTGACGCGACCCGTGGCACGCCTCACCGTTCCCGCATGCACGCCCACGGACTGTTCGACCTCCAGGTAAACGGCTATGCAGGCATCGACTTCAACTCCGCCCAGATAACCCAAGACGCTCTGGACCATGCGCTGCATGCGATGATGCAAAACGGCGTGACGCACTGCCTGCCGACGATCATCACCGCACAGGCCGATCTTCTGGCACAGCGTTTGGCCGCGCTGGATCACGCCGTCGCAACCAGCCGGTTCGGCCCCGCAATGGTGCCCGGCTATCACCTGGAGGGGCCGTTTCTCAGTCCGGAGGAAGGCTATGCCGGCTGCCACCCGCCTGCGCGATGGTGGCCGCGGACCCGGCACTGGTTCGCGGATCGAGGCGAAGCTGGCCGGCCGATCCTGCTGCTGACCCTGGCGCCCGAGCGCCCGGGCGGATCGACTGATCCGCTGGGCGCCGCCAGCGCGGCAAGATCGTGGCGCTCGGGCATACCGCCGCATCGGCCGTGGACATCGCCGCCGCGGTCGAAGCCGGCGCTACCTGAGCACGCATCTGGGCAACGGGCTGCGCAGTCCGTTGCCGAAGTTCGACAACCCGATGATCGCGCAGCTTGCCGAGGATCGGCTGGGCGCCAGCTTCATCGCCGATGGCATCCATATCCCGCCGGCCGCCCTGAAGGTGCTGCTGCGCGCCAAGGGGCTGGACCGCAGCATCCTGGTCACCGACGCCACGGCCGCCGCCGCCGCGCCGCCCGGCCGGTACGAACTGGCCGGCATGGCGATCGAGCACGCCCCTGACGGCTCGGTGCGGGTGCCCGGCAGCGCGGTTCTGGCCGGTTCGGCGCTGACGCTCGATCAGGCGGTGCGGAATTTGGTGGCGTGGGGGCTGGCCTCGCCGGCGGCCGGCGGTCCGGCTGGCGTCCGACAATCCCTGCGCGGCAATGGCACCGGCCTTGATCGCGCATGGCATCCGCATGCGGCCGTCCCTGGTGACGTGGTCGGAGCGGCTGGAGGTGACGGCGGTTCTGGCCGACGCGCCATGAGCGACGATTCCCGTGTGTTCGATCGGCGCGCCGTGCGCTTGCACCGGGATCGCGCGGCAAGCCAGCTCCCGATCGTGGCGAACCTGCTGCGCGATCTGGCCGAACGGCTGCTGGACCGGCTGGACGACATGACAGTGCGTTTCACCCGCGCCCTGGATGTCGGCGGGCGCGGGGTCGTGGCGCCGCTGCTGCTGGCGCGCGGGATCGAGGCGATAAGCTGCGATCTTTCGCCGGCCATCGCGGCACTGAACCCGCGCGCCGTCGTTGCCGACGAGGAATACCTGCCGTTCGCGCCGGCCAGCTTCGATCTGGTCGTGGCCAGCCTGTCGCTGCACTGGGTGAACGATCTGCCCGGTGCGCTGATCCAGCTTCGCCACGCGCTGCGGCCGGATGGGCTGCTGCTGGCCAGCCTGCCGGCACTCGGCACGCTGGACGGGTTACGTACCGCACTGACCGAGGCGGAGGCCGCGCTGACCGGCGGGGCCGCGCCGCGGGTCTCGCCGTTTCCGGCGCTGCGCGATTGCGCCGCGCTGCTGCAACGGGCCGGCTACGAACTGCCGGTCGCCGATGTGGAGGACATCCGTCTGGTCTATGCGGACCCGCTGGCGCTGCTGCGGGACCTGCGCGCCGCCGGCGAAACCAACGCGATCCGCTTGCGCGACCGCCGCATTCCCCCGCGCGCACTCTTTCCAGCCGCGCTGGGCGCGATGCCGGCGGCGGACGACGGCGTTCCGGTGACGCTTCGGCTGGCTGTCATGACCGGCTGGGCCCCTTCACCTCTCCCGGCTGGCGCGGGAGAGAGCCTGCGCCCGACCTGATCGGGGGTCGCCCGGCGCAGCCGGGCGGGTGAGGGCACGGCTCGCGGGACTCTCACCCGGCTCCCCCCCGGATCAAGTCCGGGGGTCGCGATCCGGCCTCTGTCGCAGGGCGGGAGAGGGGAAGCGAAGGAAGTGTCGTCGCATTTGATTTCGCCGGTACAGCAGCCCCATGCTCGCGCCCATGCCCGCCTTTCCCACCCAACTCGATACCGCGCGCCTGGTGCTCCGCCCGATTGCCGCTACCGACGCCGAACAGGCGTTTCGCGAGTATGCCGCCGACCCCCTGGTCACCCGCTATCTGACCTGGGCGCCCTACCAGCACGCGGCGAGTTGTGTGGGCTTCTTCGCCCACCTCGCCCGCCGCCATGCGGCCGGCGAGATCGGGTCATACGCGATCACGCTGCGCGCTGACGGCCGCATGATCGGCGCCTTCGACATCCGTGCCGACGCCGCCACCAGGGTGAATTTCGGCTATGTGCTCGGCCGCGCCCATTGGCGCCAGGGCCTCATGACCGAGGCGTTGACCGCGGTGCTCGACTGGGCGCTGAACGACCCCGATATCTGGCGCATCTGGGCGGTGACCGATATCGACAACACCGCCTCCGCCCGCACCATGGAAAAAGCCGGCATGGCCCGCGAAGGCCTGCTGCGGCGCTGGGTCATGCACCCCAACATCGCCGCCGAACCGCGCGACTGCATCTGTTTCGCGCGTGTGCGCTGACAGTTTTGCATGTAACCCGCAATCCACCAGGCGAGTGGCGGAATGCGCTCCGCTTTTCCGCCCTACGCCGCTGTTAAGCGCCGGTGCGGTAACGGTTTTGCGTCGGAACGGTAGGGCGGAAAAGCGAAGCGCATTCCGCCGAACGCTGCCGCCGGCGCAATAACCGCCATCACGGGCTCAACCAGCGCGGGCCGCTGACATACCGACTGCCGCGCCGGTAAAAGCGCAGCACCCGCTCGGCGTCCCGGGTGATGCCGATGCGCACACTTTCCCCGATCTCGCCGTCAGCCGCATCGTCCGCGGCCAGCATCAGCGGCCCGTCGGCGCACAAATCCACCCCATCCAGCCCGCGGTCGATCCCGAGCGCCTCGGCCAGCCGCCCCGGCCCGCGCGCCAGATCGCGCAGCGGCGCTCTGCCGCGGCGGCATTGCATCTGCGCGATCCCGTCCAGCGGCTCCAGCGCCCGCAGCAGCACGCCGGCGCCGATCCCGGCGGCCTCGGCCGAGACGTTCAGCATGAAAGATGTGCCGTAGGCGAGGTAAACGTAAGCATACCCCGGCGCCAGGAACAGCGACGCATTGCGCGCGGTACGGCCGCGGAACGCGTGGCAGGCGGCATCCCCGGGCAGATAAGCCTCGGTCTCCACGATGCGGCCGGTGGAACACCCCTCCGCCCATTGCCGCACCACCAGCTTGCCGATCAGGAAGCGGGCCAGCGCGCCCGCGTCTTGCGGCAATTCCATGCGGACGAGACGGTGCAGGGTCGGCATGCTGCTCCCACATTCCCTCCGGCCGCACGAAGGAACCAGGGGGAATGATCGGCGTCGATTGGGGTATCAGCAGCTTTCGTGCCTACCGCCTGACGCGGGATGGCGGCATCCGCGATCGCAAAAGCGGGCCGCGCGGCATCATGGCGGTGCCGGACGGGCGCTTCGCCGACACCCTGCGCGAGGAAATCGGCCCCTGGCTGGCGGCCGGCGAGCGCCACGTGCTGCTGTCCGGCATGATCGGCAGCCGGCAGGGCTGGATCGAGGCACCGTACCTTCCGTGCCCGGCGGGCCCGGCCGAGATCGCCGCGGCACTGATCGAGGTGCCGTTCGACTGGGCGCAGGTGAAACTGGTGCCGGGTCTGTCCGCCGCCGACCAGTCAGGCGTGTCCGAGGTGCTGCGCGGCGAAGAGACGCAGCTTGCCGGCGCGCTGGTGACAGTGGGCAGCATCGGCCGGGCCTGCCTGCCTGGCACGCATTGCAAATGGGCCCGTGTGGAAGCGGGGCGAATCGCCGGGTTCAGCACGCATCTGACCGGAGAGGCGTTCGCCGCATTGCGCGGGCATACCATCCTCGGCCGCTTGATGCTCGACGGCGCCACCGAGCCGGCGGCCTTTGACCAGGGCGTCGCCAGATCCGGCGATCCCGGCGGCCTGCTGCACCATCTGTTCGGGGTGCGGGCGCTGGGCCTGACCGGACGGCTGCCGGAGAGTGCCGCGGCTTCCTACCTGTCCGGCCTGCTGATCGGCCACGAGGCGCGCGCCGCGCTGGCCGATGTGCCGCGCGACACCGTGGTGCACATCATCGGCGCGCCGGAACTGACCGCGCTCTACGCGCGGGCGATCGAGGCCTGCGGCGGAATGGCCGAGCGGCTGAACGGCGACGCTGCCGCCCGGGGCCTCGCTTTGATCGGTGAGCACGCGGCGTGGGGCTGACCCAGATCCGTCATTCCGCTCCCCGTTATCCCCGCTCCCCGTTATCCCCTTAGCGGGGTATTGCCGAAACGATGACGCTCACAGGAACGATACAATCTGGAGTAACGACGATGGACCAGCAGAGCGAAGCAATCGTTGCGGAGCAAACCATTGCCGGCTGGCTGGAACAATGCCCCCTGGTTGCCATCCTGCGCGGCGTCCGCCCGGACGAAGCCCCGGAGATCGCCGCCGCACTGGAAGCTGCCGGCGTGGTCATCATCGAAGTGCCGCTCAATTCGCCGCATCCGCTGGAGAGCATCGCCCGGCTCGCCGAGCAGTTTGGCGATCGCTTGCTGATCGGCGCCGGCACGGTGATGACCGAAGCACAGGTCGAGCAGATCGCCGCGGCCGGCGGACGCCTGATCGTGACGCCGCACGCCGCTGTGGATGTGGTGCGTGCCGCCAAGGCGCGCGGCTTGCTGGCTGTTCCCGGCTGCTTCACCCCCACCGAGGCATTCGCGCTACTGGCTGCCGGCGCCGACGCGCTGAAGCTGTTCCCCGCAGAGGCCGCAAGTCCCGCCGTATTGCGCGCACTGCGCGCGGTGCTGCCGCCGGAAGTCGCGGTGCTGCCGGTGGGCGGGGTCGATGCCGGCAACCTGGCAGGCTGGCGGAAAGCTGGCGCCGCCGGTTTCGGCATTGGCTCCTCGATCTACCGTCCTGGCGACACCGCTGCCGTGGTCGCCGGCAAGGCGCGCGCTCTGGTCGAGGCGCTGGCGGCGACCTAATCTGCGACACTTCACGCGAAGGGACCTGCCATGGCCGACCCAACGCCCTACCGTCCATACCAGCCCGGCACCCAGCCGCCATACGACGTGCCGGCCTATCTCGGCACCAGCAAGCGGCATCCGAAGCAAAAGCCACACCCGCTGCCGCACAGCGTCACGGAAACGACCGGCCCGAGTTTCTCCGCCGAGCGGTTTCCCCCGATCGCTCGACCTGACGATGCCCAGCGGCCAACCGGCGCTGGGGGAGCGGATCATCGTCGCCGGTACCATCACCGATGAGGATGGTCGGCCGGTGCCGCACACCATGGTCGAGATCTGGCAGGCCAACGCCGCCGGCCGCTACCATCATGCGGCGGATCAGCACGACGCGCCGCTCGATCCGCACTTCCGCGGCGCCGGGCGCGTGTTCACCGATGCGCAGGGCCGCTACCGCTTTGTCACCATCCGCCCCGGCGCCTATCCGTGGCCGAACCACGCCAATGCCTGGCGGCCGAACCACATCCATTTCTCCTATTTCGGGCCGGCCTTCGCGACACGCCTGATCACCCAGATGTATTTTCCCGGCGATCCGCTGCTGGCACTCGATCCGATCTTCAACGGCGTCCCGGACGAACGCGCGCGCAACCGCCTGATCGCTGCCTTCGACCTGGAGATCACCGAGCCTGACCGGGCGCTGGGCTATCGCTTCGACGTGGTGCTGCGTGGGCGCGCCGCGACGCCGATGGGGCTGTAGGGTCATGCCGGCCGCCACCGCCAGCCAGACCATCGGCCCCTACTGGCACTTGCTGGAAGACCCGTCCTGGGCCGATCTGACCCGGTTCGGCGCAGAGGGCGAACGGATCATCCTGACCGGCGTGCTGACCGACGGCGATGGACTGCCGTTCCCGGAAGCCTGTGTCGAGATCTGGCAGGCGGACCCGGCGGCGTCTGACCGGTTCCCGGCGTTCGGCCGCTGCGGCACCGACCGCGCCGGCCAGTTTCGTTTCAAAACATTGAAGCCGGGCCCGGTGCCCGGCAGGGGAAACGCGCAGCAGGCGCCTCATATCGCGGTGTGCGTGCTGGCGCGTGGCCTGATGCGCGGACTGGTAACCCGAGCCTATTTCGAAAACGAGGCGCTGAACGCGACCGACCCGCTGCTGACCTCGATCGAGGACCCGGCCCGTCGCCGTACCCTGATCGCCCGGCCCGATGGCACCGCGACCTGGCGGATGGACATCTGCCTCCAGGGTGCGAACGAAACGGTATTTCTGGACGTCTGACCCCAACCTCCGCCTCTCCCGCTGTTGCGGGAGAGATCAGCGCCAGGAGAACCACCCCGTCCGAGGGGCGCCGCCCCGCTGGCGTCCGACTGGGAGGCTGCTATTCCCAGAAGGCCTCGACGATCGTGTTGTCGTCCCCGAGCATCAGGGTCAGGCGGTTGGGATCCGGCTCGATGTCTTTGATACCGTCGTTGGATTTGATGACCCGAAGAAGTTTCGGAAGGTCTTCCTGGCGGACGATACCCTGTTGCGGTTGCGGCGCGCCGCCTTCCGGGATGAATTTTTTCCCGATGCAGTCCGAGCAGTCGTTGACGTTGAGGTTCACGTGGCCGGCGCCGGGAATCTGCGTGACTGCCATCGCATTCTCCGAGCCGCGGACACGGACGCCCTTGAAGGGCTGGTCCGGTTCGACTTCCAGGATGGCGCTGACCGGCACGAAGCCATCGGCGTCCTGCGACTGCTCCGGCGAGGTCGCAATCAGCTCCAGATCAAGGATGCCGTCGGAGGGCTTCCCGGGGTAGGTGGGAACCAGTTGCGGCACGCTCCAGCCCCCCGATGCCGCGAGTCCGGTCACCCGCACGATCTCCACCTCAGGTTCGGCGGAGGTTCGCAAGATCTCCACACTGGTCACATAGAGCACGGGCAGCTCCGTGGGCGGTGTGCTTTCGGGTGCGGTGGCTGGCTGTTCCTCCTCGGGCCCCCACCCGGGACCGGAGAAGGAAGGCGGCGCGGCCCCAGGGACCGGCGGATGAGCAGGCGGACCATTCTGGGCGAAAACAAATCCCATTGTGCTCCCCTGCATCACTGCACTGAGGGCAAACATGGCCAATGGCCGGGTTAGCGCATGCATTCTGGCCTCCGGGTCAACCGTCGTGACTTGCCTGTTCCATGTCCTCGCAGGCGGCCTGGTCGGGCAATTCCAGATGGCAACCGTCGGAGCCATCGGTGCCTTCGCCGCTCTGCTGCACACCCTCGATCGAATCGAGCACGAGATCGGTTGCGCGCATCTTCGTCAGCCGGCAATATCTCGTCTCGGTGCTGGCAAACGTGCCGTTCTCAGCCAGCTTGTTCACCGGCTCGCCGCCGCCGCAGACGCTGAAATACGGGCAGGTTTCCTGGCACATGCGCACGCCCGCCCGGATGTCCTTCAACATGCGCGCGAGATTCGGACAGTGCGGAAGATCTATCAGGGCGTCGCGATTGATGTTCCCGAGCAGGTAGTCACCGTAATCGGCATTCTTCAGCCCGAGCAGTTCAGGAGAGAAGGTCGAGATGTTTCCGGCCCAGTCCATGCTGGTGATCGCGAACGGTTCGACGAGCTGGTTCGCGAATGGGGCATCCTTCGGCCGGATGACCTGACTGATCGCGTGCTCGATCTCGCGAATGAAGGCGATACGGCCGGGATGGGTGGCGGAAAGCCGCCAGAACTCGCTCAGGAACCGATAGTAAGCCGCCTCGATCCCCGCATCGGCGAACGACCTGGAGACGTGGTCTCCTTCCGATTCCTCCACGTTGAAGCAAACCTCCTCGATCCCCTCCTCCACGTAAAAATCGAACATCTCGCGGGGAGCTCGCATGCTGATCGATGAGAGAACCGAAATCACGTGGAACGGAACAGCCGTCTGGCGCAACAGGCGAATCCCGGCGATCGTCCTGTCGAAGGTGCCGCGGCCGGCGCGTGTCAGCCGGTGCCGGTCGTGGAAGTGCCGGGGTCCGTCGATGCTGACGCCGACATTGACCTGTTCCGCAGTGAAAAATTCGCACCACGCCTCGTTGATCAGCGTTCCGTTGGTCTGGAATGCATGGGCGATCGCCAGTCCGGCGGGTTTCAATCGATCGATGGTCCGAAAAGCATCACGATAGAACTCCCGGGAAAGCACCAGGGGTTCACCGGCATGCCACACGACGGAAAGGCAGTCCTGGACCCAACCAGATGCGAAGATCTGCGAGAACAGGTTTACGAGGGTCTGCTTCGAGACGACAGCTTTCGAGTTTCGATCGGGCAGATAACAATATGTGCAGTCGATGTTGCAAAATGGCGTCGGCTGGATGACGAGAAGCTCTATCCTGGGCATGGCACGCATCGCCGACTCCCGGACGTCTGCCGCTGGCTTACCAGTTGCGCCAGCCATTGCTCCAGTTCGGCCAGCCGTTGCGCCAGTTGTTCCAGGCTGGCCGCCCCCAACCCCGGCGAGGGCCTCCCCTCCATCCCCAGTTGTTCCAGCGATTGCCCCAGGTCAGGTGGAAGTTGCGGTTATCCTGCCTGGAGATTTCCCCCGGTCCGACGACGACGAAGACGGCCTCGCGAATGGCAGTCAGCCGCTCGGCAACCGCTGAGTCATTTGCGACCGGCCGTTCGGCCGCGACGCTCGGCAATGCCGAACCGAGCAGCAAGGCCGCGCCCACAGCCCCCATCGGGACGATGCTGGACATGATCCTAAGGTATCTCTGCCGCATCCGCATCCGATCCCCCACCGCTGCGATCGATCCGAAACCTACGCGCCCAGGGCCTGTCTGGCAACGTCAAGAAACCCCCGGCGGAAGGACCATGCGGTTCCGTCCAGCTCCGTCTGATCGATGGTTCCCGGTATTACTTGCAACCGGCGGAGCCCACGCAAGCGCCACGTTACCCGCAGCCATTCCCATGCAGCGCAAACGAGCGGACCAGTCCGTCGGCGACCGCGAATGTCGTCTCGCAGCGCCACTGGATGATCTCCGGCGGGATCCCGCTGCCCCAGCCGCCCGACCAGAACCCAGCGCCCGGCGCGCCCGGCAGCACCTGGACGTGGGTTTGGTCATAGGCGAGATACTTCACGCCGCCGGTTTCGAACGTCCTGTTGGGCACACCGAGTTGTTGGATCAGGTCCCCGACGGGACGCCCAATCAGCGGCGTCAGCCTCGCCTGGCGCTGCGCCAGCGTGTTGGTGCAGCCGGTAAGCCCCGCTGCCGCCAGCAGCAGCGCCGCAAACCGGATCGCATAACCATTGCCGCTCCGCGCAAACATTGGCCGTCGATCGTCATACCCGCGAAAGCAGGAATCCATGCCCCAGGATGCCCGCCTTCGCAAGCATGACGAGTTCGTCTCGTCGGCGGCCGGTACGACACGGGCGAGGCTTTGAGTCATTCGCGTATGACACCGCGGGTAGGTGATTTCGCTCACCATGATCGTAGAAGCTGCATTCCCGAACCGGCAAGTCTTCCCCAATGTCTCCCGCCAGACCGTTGACACCGCCGGCCTGGCTTGATCGCTTGCGGTGCCGCAATCAGACCGGAGACGAATGATGAAGCTTGTCCTCGCAATGCTGGCCGCGGCGGCGCTGGCGCTCGGCGCCGCCCACGCTCAGGCGCCCTCCGGCAAGCTGGTGCTGTACACCTCCCAGCCGCCGCAGGACGCCGGGCGAACCGTCGCGGCGTTCCGTCAGGCAGTGCCCGGCGTGGACGTGTCGTTCATCCGCGACGGCACCACGCAGTTGATGACCCGCCTGCAAGCCGAGTTCGCTGCCGGTGCGCCGAGGCCCGATGTGCTGCTGATCGCCGACGCGATGTCGATGGAACGGTTGAAGCAGGACAAGCGCCTGCTGCCCGACCCGCAAGCCGATGTGCAAGGGCTTCCGGCGGCAGCCTACGACCCCGACCGCACCTATTTCGGCACCAAGTTCATCACCACCGGGATCATTTACAACGTCAAGGCGCCGCGCCCGGAAAGCTGGAAGGATCTGCTGGGACCTCCGGCACACAGTCAGGTCGTGCTGCCGAGCCCGATGTATAGCGGAGCCGCCGCGATCTTCGTGGGCACGCTGATTGGGTTGCCGGGCCTCGGAGCCGGCTATTTCGACGATCTCGCGCATAACGGCGCGGTGGCGGCGCAAGGCAACGGCCAGGTGCTGACGCAGGTCGCCGGCGGGCAGAAGCTGTATGGCGTGGTGGTGGATTTCATGGCGCTGAATGCGAAGAAGGCAGGCTCGCCGGTGGATTTCGTGTTCCCGAAGGAAGGTGTGACCGTGGTGACCGAGCCGGTGGCGATCCTGGCGACGGCGCACAACCAAGCCGCCGCCAAGGCGTTCGTCGATTTCCTGCTGTCCGAGGCTGGGCAGCGCCTCGCCGCCTCCCAGGGCTATCTGCCGATGCGCGCCGATGTCCCAGCCCCGCCGGGATTCCCGGCGCGTGACCGGATCAAGCTGCTGCCGCCGCCGATCGCGACCATCCTGCAGCAGGATCAGGCCAACCTGCATCGTTTTGCCGACGATTTCGGGGGGTGATGCCAACCGGGGGAAAAGGGGATTGGGCGGACCTCACCCCCAAGCTTTCTGCGGAGCGGTCCGACCCCTCCCCCCAGCCCCCTCCCACAAGGGGAGGGGGAGTCTCCTGCCTCCCTCCCGGACGTCCGTCGGCAAGGCGACCGGGTGTCGAGCCGTGCCTCGGCATTGCGATCGTGGCGGCGATCGCCTGGCTTGGGCTGCTGCCGCTGGGACGGCTGGCGGCCCAGGCGTTGCGGCCGGGGGTTCTTGCCGGTGTGCTGAGGTCGCCGGCCCTGGCGAGGGCGCTCGGACATTCGGTGCTGACCAGCCTCGGCGGCGCGCTGATCGCGCTGCTGCTCGGCGGCCTGTTCGCGCTGACCGTCGCGCTCACCGATGCCGGCGCGCGCCGGCTGCTGTCGGCCGCCGCCCTGCTGCCGCTGCTGATCCCGGCGCAGATCATCGCGCTGGCCTGGATGCAGATGCTGTCGCCGGCCGGGCTGCTGCCGGCGGCGTGGAGCGGCGATAACCCGCTGTATTCCGCCTGGGGCATCGCGCTGCTGCTGGGCATCGAGCACGTTCCGATCGTGTTCCTCGCCGCCCGCGCAGCGATGGCGAGCATACCGGCCGAGCTGATCGAAGCCGCGCAGGCGGACGGAGCGCGCGCGCCGCGGATCCTCGGCCGCATCGTGCTGCCGCTGGCGACGCCCGGCCTGGCCGCCGGCTTCGGCCTGGTCACCGTCGCCTGCCTCGGCAGCTTCGGCATTCCGGCAATGATCGGCATTCCGGCGCGCTATCCCACGCTGGCCGTGCTGATCTATCAGCGGCTGACCGGGTTCGGCCCCACGGCACTGCCGGAAGCCGCCGCAATGGCGCTGTGCCTCGCTGTTGTCTCCGTGCTGGCCGCGGCGGCAACCGGATGGGCAGCGCGCCGAGTGGATACGCGGACCGTGGGCGGCAGCGCCTCGGGCGGCACATATCGGATCGAGCTCGGCCGTTGGCGCACCGCTGTTACGACGGCGCTATTGGCGGTGTCCACGGTGACGATGCTGCTGCCGCTTGCCTCGTTGATCGCCACGTCGTTGTCGCGCGCCTATGGCGTGGAGCTGCGTCCGGCCACGGCCACGCTCGGCCATTACGCGACGGTGCTGCGCACGCCTGAAATGGCGCACGCGTTTGCCACCTCCGCCTGGCTGTCGCTGGCCGCGGCGGCTGTCATCACCGCGCTGGCGATCCCACTTGCCGTGCTGCGGTCCTGGAGTGGGCGGCGCTGGCTGCGACGCCTGATCCACCTGCTGGATCCGGCGATCGATGCACCGTTCGCGCTGCCGGGGATCGTGCTGGCGATCGGCATGATCCTGCTTTACCTGGCGCCGCTGCCGCTGCTGCGCGTTTCGCTGTACGGCACGCCGTGGATCATGCTGCTCGCTTACGTGCCGCGATTCCTGCCGCTGGGGCTGCGCCCGGTGCAGGCGGCGCTGGCCCGCATCGACCCGGTGATGGACGAGGCCGCGCGTGCCCAGGGCGCCGGGTTCGTGCACCGGCTGGCGGCGATCGCCATCCCGCTGCTTGGCCCGGCAGCCGCCGGCGCCGGCATCCTGGTCCTGCTGACCGCGTTCGGGGAGCTGACGGTTTCGGCGCTGTTGTGGTCGCCGGGCAATGAAACGATCGGCGTGCTGATTTTCTCGTTGAATGAAGGCGGCGACATCGCCGGCGCCGCCGCGGTGTCGGTGATGTGTCTCGTTGCGGTGTTCGCGATTGCCGGATTGACCGTGCTGCTGCCCGATGCGGCGCGCCGCGTGTTGCCCTGGTCGGCATGAGGATCGACATCGCCGATATTGTCTGCCGGTTCGGCGAGGTTCGCGCGCTGGACCAGGTCAGCCTGACCATCCGCTCGGGCGAATTCCTGGTGGTTCTCGGCGCTTCCGGCTGCGGCAAGACGACCTTGTTGCGGGTGATCGCCGGGTTCCATCGGCCGCAATCGGGCAGCGTGCGGATCGGCGCGGAGATGGTATCCGGTCCTGGTCGTTTCGTTCCGCCGGAACAGCGCGAGCTCGGCATCGTGTTCCAGTCTTATGCGCTGTGGCCGCACATGTCGGTTGCCGGCAATGTGGGGTTCGGGCTTGATGGTCTGGGCCGGGTCGAGCGGCGGGATCGTGTGGCGCAGGCGCTGCGCCAGGTCGGGCTCAACGGCCATGGATCGCGCCGTCCCGCCGAGCTCTCGGGCGGTCAGCGCCAGCGCGTCGCGTTGGCGCGCTGCCTGGCCAAATCGCCGGGGATCGTGCTGCTGGACGAGCCGCTGGCCAACCTCGATCCGGCACTGCGCGGCTCCGTGCAGCGCGAGTTCGTTACCATGCATGCACGGCTTCGCTCGACGTTCGTATATGTCACGCACGATCAGACCGAGGCGCTGGCGCTGGCCGACCGTATCGCGCTGCTGGAGCACGGCCGCATCCTGCAATGCGACACGCCGCGGACGATTTATGAGTGCCCGGCCGGCGCGGCGGTCGCGCGGTTCATGGGCAACGCGGTTCTGCTGCCAGGACAGCAGCTTGCAGATGAAACCGGCGGCCGGACGCCTGTTGGTTTCGCCGGTACTGAGTGGCTGTTGCGCACCCCCGCCGGCCGGCGGCCGGGTCCCGCCACCTTGTGCGTCCGGGCGCACGATCTGGCGCTGGAGCCGGCCGCGCTTGTTGGTACGCTGGGCGCGGCGGTGCTCGATGCGCGCTATCAGGGTAGCCATTGGCTGGTGCGGGTCGTGTTGGATGCGGTACCGGCGACGCCGCTCGACATCGTGCACCGGGGTGAGCCGCCGGGCGGCGGAACGCGCGTCGGGGTGCGAATCCTGGACGGCTGGGTGCTGCCGGACGGGGGGTGATTTGTATTATCAAGTTGGCATCAGGACCGCCCCTCGAGCCCCGATAGGCAGCGGCGGCAGATCGAGTCCCGTTCCCCGCTTGCGCGGACACAAGCTTCGCGAAACTGACGATCAGGCCTCGGAATACCGGCCGGTGCGATGGCGCGACCAGTCGTTCCAGAGTGCGGCTGGTAAAAAATGGATTGCGCACGGGTGCGGTTGTGAGGCATTATTCCGGTAGCGAAGCCGGTGTGGGATTGTATCGGCTGCCGAGCGGGAGCGTGGCGTCATGGCACCGAGCCAGGAACAGAATGACTGGGTTGAGCGCGTCCTCGGGGTGCATGTCGCGCCGAGCGAAGGCGATCAGGCCGCGCTGACCGCGTTGACCACCAAGGCCGGCAAGGTCGGCGCACCGCGCCCGAATGCGCCACCGAAGGCGCAAACCACCAATCGCCTGCTTGGCATGGTGGCCGGCAAACCGGCTCCGTCGGACCCGGCGGACGCGCCGGCCCACGTCGCCGCATTCCTGCCTGGCTTCCTGGTCGCGGTCGAGACGGAAAGGCCGGCCGCGTCGCAGCGGCTGGAAGTGGGTGAGCAAGTCAGCGCCCCGGACCAGATTCTCGGCATCGCCGATTTATTCGCGGCAGCGCAACGAAGCATGATCGAATGGGAGGCCATCCTGGACCAGGCCGAGACCACCGAGCGTCGCGTCGATATTTTCGAAGATCAGACCGAGGAACGCGACGAAGACGGTTATTCCACCACCCTCGCGACCTATAACACCGGCCGCTCCGACAGCATCGCCGCCGAGGAACGCGGATTGCGGCTGATGGCCGAGTTGCAAGCGAAGTTCAACAGCCTGTCCGAAAGCCAGCAGACCGCGGCGCTGCAGCAGGCCCACAATGCCTGATGCAAGCGCCCGCCCGGGAACTCAGTGGCCCGGGACTCAGTGATCCGGGGATCGATGCCGGGCGCCAAACGCCGGCGCATGAGCGTCTCTCCCGCGCCCTGTGGCTGCGAAAGCCGGGCGAGGTGTACCGGTTCCTGCTCGACCCGTCGCTTGATCCCCTGGCCGACCCGGGCCTGACGCTCGAGCGTGTCGGGCAGGCCAAAGCCACGCTGCCGGCGCGGATCGCTGAACGCCGACCGCCGGGTCATGACGTGGACAGCGGTCTGTTGCGCGTCAGTGATGACGATCAGCTCATCTTCTGCGTCGCGACCGATCCGATGGGGTTCCTGTGCCGCCTCGCGCCCTGGGCCCGGCAAGCGATCGCCACGGTCCCGGCGGTCGGCCTGCTGGCGGATGCCGGCGCCGCACTACTGATGATCGATCCGGCCGACGACGCGGCGGCGCAGCAGATCGCCCCCGCCGCGGACCAGATTGCCTATGATCCGGCGCTCTGGGACGATCTGCTCCGCCCCGACGCCGCGACCGTCGCGGCAGCCCTCGCGGCCACCCCGCCGGGTGAGCGCATGTGGTTCTGGCTCGCCGAAGACGAATCGGATGTCGCGCTGCCGCTGATCCTTCAGCCGGTCGCCTGGGATCCGAACCACGATCGGACCAATTGGCTGGTTGACCGCAACGACGACCTCGGCGCCGGCGACGGCGCGACCGGGACGGCCACGATCTGTGACGATGGAACCATCCAGTTCCTGGGCACCGGCCTTTATCGGTCGATGCTGGAAGTCCTCGCCCGCTGGGTGGCACGCAATCAGGCGGATTATCCTGCCCTCGGGCGCCTGGTGGATTGTCAGTTGCTCGTCGCGACCGGAAGCAGCGTCGAGGCAATTCATGAAGATCCGGCGCTCTGGGCTGGCGTGAAACGCGAGCCGGTACCCGGCACGATCCGCGCCACCGCCGCACTGCTTGAAGGCTTGCCGACCGGTGGCGAATGCTGGTTTTGGATCACCGGCGGCCCGTCGGACGGAATGGCAGGCCCAGCCTTCCTGCATCTTGTGCCAACCGACGGCGATCCGGAAGGCGAGGCGTTCCGGTCCGAATTGCCGCGGCTTTACAAGCGGTTCGCCAATTCTTTCGCCGATGCGATCTGCGGGCTGCTCAGCCGGTCCTCCGCCGACAAGCTGCTGTTTTCCACCCAGGACGAGCGGGTGCAGCAGTTTCCCGCCCAGATAAAGGCGCTGGTCGATCGCTATGGCGTTGAATTCCCGGCGCTGCGGTCGCTTGACGGGGCCGCCCTGGTGCATGGCGGCGCCGGCGCGCAACCGCGTCTGCTGCCGGCCGCCGCCGCCTGATCCCGAAACCACATCCTTACGAACGCAGGCTGGACGATGTGCAAGAAATCCAAAGCCGAAGTAAAAATCCTGAAGGACCGGACGAAGGGCCTGGATGCGCGCGGCAACGTCGCGGTGAACACCCAGGCCGAGTTCGAACTGGGCGGTGAACACGCTGTCCGGTTTGAATGCCGAGTCGGCCAAGCTTCTGTCCAAGGACCTCAAGCGGGTCCATGACGACACCAAAGATTCCGACATGATTACCAAGAAATGCGCGGGCAAGTTCAACACCGGATATGACAAGTTTTTTGGCACGGACGGCAGCAAGACGCCGAGCCCCTCCGACCTGGTCGGCCTGATGCTGGAAGGCGAGTATGATTTCAAGGAAGCGGTTGATGGTCTGAACCGCAACCAGAAAGGCATGGACAAGACGCTCTATAACCAATGCCGCGAGAAGAAGGAATTCACCGATCGCGGCCGCAAGCAAGGCCGGGAGCGGCGCAACAGCTTCAGCAACCCGCACGCCGGTATCACCGATCACGTGTTCCGGCAGGAGGGCACCGAGAACTTCTTCGAAAAAGACGTGGTGCACGCCAAGGGCACGTTCGAGGGTGATCCCAAATCGGATACCTACAAGAAGTTCGCGGAGCAGGGCGCCCCGTTCATCGGCGGCGTTTCGGGCACCATGCAGGGTTTGGTGATGGCATGGGAATTGGAAAAACCCCTGAAGGACGTGCCCAAGGACAAACAGGACGAGGTCAGGGCCGAACGGGAAAAGCTGATCGGCATTTACATGGCAACACTGCTGGCCGGCGGCCATCACAGCGCCAGCGAGCTGCTTTTCTCGGCCCAGTCCTATGGCTATTTCGACAAGGTCGCCGACCCGCTCACCAACTATCCGAAAGCCATGAAGGAGCTGGGCGTACGCTTCATCGAACTCGGGCTGCCCGGTGGGATGTCTCCCAAGGCGGGTACCATCTGGCTCGCCGCACGAACCGAAGTTAGCGGCAGCCTGCTGAAGCTTGCATCTGAAATCACGGCGACCTACAAAAATGAGGCTTATGCCATCACCGTGGACGGTCAGTACAAGACTGAAATCCAGGACAAGACCGAAGCTTTGTTCGGCGACGATCTTGCCAGGAAACTGGACGATATCGTGGCCGAGGTGGACGACAAGGTGAAGCGCAAGAAGCTCACCGATGAGGCCGGCACGATGATCGAAACCTACCGGAAAACCCTCACTGATGAGGACCTGATCAGGGCGCTCGACGAAAACCCCTTCGTCGCGTTGTCGATCCGCAAGACCATTTCAGGTGCGCTCGATCAGGTGGCCTCGCTGGCGCGCTGAGAGGCGACGCCGGCCAACACGCTCTGGCATAACGGTCCGGCAGGATGCGGACCATCACACAACGAACGAGGTCGGGCATGCCGAAACCACCGCAGGACCAGAATGACGACTACGAACCAGCCGATATCGATGATCAGGATTCGCTGGACGAAGACGAGCGCCGGCGGCTTCGGGAAGAAACCGAAGACCGTGCCGTGCGCCGCGAGATCCTGCTGGGACAACTGGCCATGGCGAGAAGCGACCTGTACGCCGCGGAGGAGCAGGGTGACCAGGCGAAAATCGCCGAACTGCGGCAGACCATCGCCGACCTGACAACCGAGCGAAACGGTCTTTGATCCGATGGCAGACAAACTCTCCGCCAAAGAACATAAGCGCATCCTTGACGATCTCATCAAGGAGAAGCTGGACCCGCTGAAGCCCGTCACCAACCCGAGATTGTTCATGCTCGGCGGTCAGCCGGGCGCCGGCAAGGGGCGTGTGCGCGACGCGATCGAAAAAAGCCCGCAAGGCCAGGGCGCACTGGCCATCGATCCCGACGAGCTGCGCATCTACCACCCGAAATATGTCGCGTTCGTCAAGGAAAACCCTGAGACCGCCGCTTCGCGGGTGCATGAGGACGCGATGGCCTGGGCCGCCGAGCTGCGTGCCGCGGCGATAAAAAAGAAGACCAACATCATCTTCGACGGCACCCTCGGCAATACGTCGGGCGCGACCGGCATGGCCAAGGAGGCAGCGAACGGCGGCTACCAGGTGGAAGTGCACGTCATCGCCACCTCGCTCGAGGTCAGCCAGCAGAGCGTTCGGGGCAGATACGAAAAGGCTTTCGTGGAATTCGAGAAAGATCCGAAGAAAAACGCGCCGCCACGCAATGTGCCCGAAAACATCCAGAAAAGTTCCTATAACAACATACCGGGCACCCTGGAAGCCCTGGCCAAGACCGGCGTGGTATCGCGCATGCGGGTTGCCGATCGCAGCGGAAAGAAACTAAGCGATACCTCCGGAAAGGCCACGGTCAAAAAGGACGGCGGCATTTCGGCGAACTCAGCTTTGAAAGAGGAGCGCACCCGCCTTTGGACCAAACAGGAAATCGAAGAATACGAAAAGAGCGGGCGGGAAATCGAAGGCCTGATGGAAACCAGGCTTGGCGACGGCGAGGCGAATGGCATGAAGGCAACGCGTAAGAAAGTGACCGATCAGAAGACCGAAGGGCGCAACAAGCTGCGGCAGCCTCAGGATGCCTGGATAAGAACGTATGTGAAGTACAAGATACCGGCCGAATAGCTTTGGTATCTTAATATACCGCTTCTCTCAACAAATCCGGTGTTAGATGCGGGCACCCGGCACCCGGCGAACTGGTAACCTCGCCGCTCATGATCGGTGCGCTTCCAAAATATGCACGCGCTGGGCCACGAAGGTGCGCGAAGCGCCACGCAGGCTCGCCGATCGGCCCGCCGGCCAAGTTCTGGTCGATGCGCGACGAGCACGATTCCCGACCTTCGTGACTCTTCGTGGAGTCTTCGTGGCTCTCCGTGAGAAACATTCTCAACCGCTCGCGCCGCACTCCCTCGGAGTCGAGGTATACCAGCCGGTGGAAAGACTGATACCCGACGGTCATTCCCGCGGAAGCGGGACTCCACGCCACGGCCCGCAAAACCGGAACACCCGGTGAATGCCCGCCTTCGCGGGCGGACCGCCGGGAGAGTTGGCCCTCGCGGCAGTCGGGATTACCCTCCGCGTAACCTATTGACCATGCGCGTCGGCCGCTTTGGTCGCACGGCCGCTGATCACAGCGGACCGTTCCATTCAGTCGCACAGTCCTGATTTGCAGGCAGCGCCTGGTCCGGGGCAACCACAAGGTCATCTGGCAGCCGGCGAGCGGGCCTGCGGCGATGTCCTGGGCGGCGGGTCATCCCAGCCGCGGCGCCGCTGTGACGCAGATCATCGTTTCAGTGTGATCCAGTTCAACGACATCGCGAACTTTTCGCCGCAGGATCGCTGAAACCAATGGATACCCCGGAGGCGAAGCAGATGACGAAGGTCCTGATGATGGCGGCCGGAGCGTTCGGCAGCGTTCCCGGCAATGCCGCGACCGCGCTGCCCATCGCAACGATCGCCCCTGCGATCGCCGGCCACCCCGGCTACGTACACGTCCTGCAGCCGGGTTCCGACGGCAAGGTCGTCGAGATTTAAATCGCGGCGGTCAGCAACAAAAGCCGCGAAACCGAGACAGAGTGATATGATCCCGATCCCGATCATCGCCATGACAGCGCCGACCACTTCGCGGCCGACCGCAACCCTGATCGCGTCGCGATCCGGCAAGGCCGTGATCGGACATGTCAGCGTTCCCGAATGGTCCTGCCGAAATAACTGTTCGCCGCGTTGCAGGACGCCCATATTCTGTGAGGCAGCTCACTGACGCCGAATGGCTGGTGCGCGAACCTCAGGATGCCCATGAGCAGGGGGCTGACCTGCTCGGAGGAAAAGGAGACGATAGGATGCGACACGCAACAGTTGCTGCGTATGCGTTCCTGGCGGTGGGTATGACCATGGCCAGCGGGGCGTATGCGCAGACCAAATCGACCAACTGCGCCCAGGTGCTGGCGGAATCCGGCGGCGGCGGCAATGGCGGCGCGGGTAATAAGCTGGCCGAAGGCGGTGGCGGCGGCAACGGCGGCGCTGGCAACCAGCTGGCCGAAGGCGGCGGCGGTGGCAACGGCGGGGCCGGTAACCGGCTGGCCGAAGGCGGCGGCGGCGGCAACGGCGGTGCCGGTAACCGGCTGGCCGAAGGCGGCGGCGGCGGCAACGGCGGCGCCGGCAACCGGCTGGCCGAAGGCGGCGGCGGCGGCAACGGCGGCGCCGGCAACCGGCTGGCCGAAGGCGGCGGCGGCGGCAACGGCGGGGCCGGCAACCGGCTGGCCGAAGGCGGCGGCGGCGGCAACGGCGGGGCCGGTAACCGGCTGGCCGAAGGCGGCGGCGGCGGCAACGGCGGGGCCGGTAACCGGCTGGCCGAAGGCGGTGGCGGCGGCAACGGTGGCGCTGGCAACCGGCTGGCCGAGGCCGGCGGCGGAAATGGCAGCAACCAGCTCGCCTCGGCCCGTCCCTGCTCCTGAGACTGTAAGTGACTGACTGACCACGGCACGAGCAGCCGGGCGCCCCAGGGCGTCCGGCCTGCCGTGTTTCAAGTGCTCGGCGGCAGCCGCAGCGCCACCCACCGGAGCCCATCCGGAGCCAGCACCAGCAGCAGCACGTGGCGGCGGTGCCCGGCGCGCAGTTCGTCCAGATCTTGCGTCACCTCAGCCGGCGAGCCGACTGATTTCTGCTGCACGCGCACGATCACGTCACCGGGACGCAATCCTTGATCGGAGGCCGGGCTGTCCGGGGTGATCGCGGTCACCACAACTCCCTCTTGCGCGTCGTCCAGTTTGAATTTCGCTCGCAGCATTCCAGTGATCGGTTCGAGCCCCATCCCTAGCCCAGTCGGCTCCGCCCGCGCCGCGCTGGGGGCAGAGGTAACAATTGCGTGTGGGTGGTCCCCGGGGCGCTCGGCGATGGTGACCGTCAGTGCCTGTGGCCGGCCATCGCGCCAGACCGTGACCGGAACCGAGGCGCCGATCTCCTGGGTCGCCACGGCGCGGGACAGGGCGCGGAAATCCGCCATCTCCCGCCCGCCGAACGCCAGGATCACGTCACCCGTCTCGATCCCCGCCCTGGCGGCGGGGCTGCCCGGCACCGGTGCCACCACCATGGCGCCCTCGGTGTGCGGCAGCCCGAGGCTGTCGGCCATCGCCGGGGTCATGTCCTGGATCCGAGCGCCCAGCCAGCCACGGCGGACATAGCCCTGCCGGGCAAGCTGAAGTGCCACGAACCGGGCTTCGTTGGACGGAATGGCAAACCCGAGGCCGACCGAACCGCCCGATTCCGACGGCGAGAACACCACCGCGTTGACACCGATCACCTGGCCTTGCAGATCGAACAGCGGACCGCCGGAATTGCCGTGATTGATGGCCGCGTCGGTCTGGATATAGTTGTCGTACGGACCTTCCCGCATATCGCGGCCGAGTGCGCTGATGATGCCGGCGCTGACCGACGTACCGATCGCATAGGGATTGCCGATCGCGATCACCGCCTGGCCGACCCGCAACTTTTCGCTGTCGCCGAAGGTTGCCGCCGGCAACGGTGTTTCGGACTTCACCTTCAGCACCGCGAGATCAGTGAGCTCGTCCTGCCCGAGCAGTGTGGCCGGCAGCACGGTGTTGTCGTGCAGCGTGACCGTTATCTCGGCAGCGCCATCCGCCACGTGGTTGTTGGTGACGATAATGCCGGCTGGATCGATGATGAAGCCGGAGCCGGCCGACAGGTCCCGGTGCGGGCCCTGCGGCGTCTGGGTGATCCGCACCGTGGAGACGTTCACGACATCGGCCAGCAGCGGCGCGACGATCTCGGCAAGGTCCGTCGGCGCTTTCTGCGCGAATGCAGGCGGCGGCGCGAAGGCGACGGCGAGCAGGACGATTGCCGACGCTCGCAGTGTCGATCCCAAGCGCCGTTGCGGAACGCCCTCGCCCTGCCCGCCTCGCCACAAGGGCCCGAGGGGGTTCGATGTGCGACACCCCCTCCCGCATGACGGGAGGCCGGGCCAGTGGGCAGCGGTTCGGCCCCGATCGTGCGAGACCCGGGTTCAGGCCTTCACCGCCTTCTGGAACTGTCGCAGCACCTGGTTGCCGCGCTCCGCCGCGTTGTCCATCGCCTGCTGCGCGGTCACGCCGCCTTGCAGCGCCTTCTCGAACTCCTCGCTGATGATGTTGCGGATTTCGGGCAGCCGCCCGAGCCGGATGCCGCGCGAATTGTCGGTCACCTTGCCGCGGGTAAGTTGCCGGATCGGCAGGTCGGTGCCGGGATTCTTGGTGAACCAGCCCTGTTTCTGCATCTCGTCGGCCCCGGCCAGCGTGACCGGCACATAGCCGGTGTTCTCCGCCCAGGTGGCGTCGATCTCCGGCTTGCCGATGAACTGCAGGAACTCGGCGACGGCCTTGTATTCGGCGGCGGTGCGCTTCGGCGTCGTCATCGGCCACAGGCTGGCGCCGCCGATGATCGAGTTGATCGGGTCCTTGGTTACGTTCGGATCATACGGCAGCAGCGCCGGCGCGAAGGCGAACTTCGCGCTCTTCACCAGGTCGCCGCGATACGCGGAAGAATTGAAGGTGATCCCCGACTGGCCGGCCAGGAACACCGGATCAGGTGCGTTGTCCCGGCCGCCATACTTGAACGTGCCATCCTTCGCCATCGTCAGCAGTCGATCGATGATGGCCACGTGCGGCTTGGTGTTGATCTGCAGCACCGCGTCCAGCCCCTCGAACCCGTTCGCCTTGGTGGCGAATGGAATGTTGTGGATGGCGCTGTACTGCTCGATCATGATCCACGAGAACCAGGAGGTGTTCATCGGGATTTCGGCGGCGTTCTTTGCCTTGATCGCCTGCGCCGCGGCGGTAACGTCGTCCCACGTCGCCGGCGGCTTGCTGGGATCCAGGCCGGCCTTGTGGAACGCGTCGGTGTTGAGCCACATGATCGCGGTGGAGGAATTGAACGGCATCGACGCCATCCGTCCGTCCGGCAGGCTGTAATAGCCGCGCACCGCCGGGATGTAAGATTTCGGATCGATATGGATGCCGGTCTCCTTGACCAGTTGCCACACCTCCTTTGTCGCCTTGCCGGCGGCGATCATCGTCTCGGTGCCGACCTCGAAAATCTGCGCCAGATGGGGTGCTTCGCCGGCCCGGAAGGCGGCGATGGTGGCGGTCATCAGGTCGGCGTAGCCGCCCTTGTAGATTGCCTCCACCTCGACCGTGCTCTGCGCGCCGTTGAAGCCGACCACGATCTGGTTGACCTGGTCGCCGAGCCGACCCGTCATGGCGTGCCACCAGACGATCTTCGTCTTGGACGCCTGGGCGCCGGCCGGCCGCACAAGCGGCGCGGCGGCGAACGCGGCTGTGCCGGCAAGCAGGGTGCGGCGTTTCATGCGGTTCATGCGACGGATCCTCCCGATCAGGTTGGGCGCAGCATAACGGCGCCGCGTTTCCCTTCCAGTATAGAGAGAATGACGCTTCCGAGAAGGCCGGGGCCGGGGTAATCAGGCCGCGCGCGTCAGGTCGCCACGACCCGCCGATACAGGTGCCAGCTTGCATGGCCGAGCCACGGCAGCACGACCGCCAGCCCCAGCAGCAGCGGCACCGAGCCGATCGCCAGGGCGACCGCAACGACCAGTCCCCACACCGCCATCGTCAGCGGGTTCGTGCGCACCGCGCGGACCGAGGTGCGTATAGCCACCTCGGCGGTCACCTCCCGGTCCAGCAGGAGCTGGAATGAAACGACGCTGATCGTCAGCACCAGGACGGCGAACAGGAACCCCACCAGATTGCCCACCACGATCAGCGTCCAGCCGGCCGGCGTTGCGAACAATTGGTGCAGGAAGGCGGCGGCCGAAACCGGTTGCGCGGAGCCCAGGGTCAATCGATAGATGACTTCGGCCGCCACCAGCCACAGCACGAAGATCGCCGACAGCATGACAGCCAACTTGATGATCGCCCCGATGGCCGGTGCGCGCAGCACGTCGAAGGCGTTCCACCAGGAGACCTCGGCGCCGGCTTCCCGGCGACGGCTGAGTTCATAAATGCCGATCGCCGCGATCGGACCGATCAGGGCGAACCCGGCCACCAGCGGGAACACCAGGGGCAGCACCTCATAGCCGAAGGCCAGCCGTCCCAGGATGATGCCGACCACCGGATACAGCGCGCACAGGAACAAATAATGGGTCGGGTCGGCGCTGAAATCGTCCCACCCTCTGGCCAGGGCGTAGCGGATATCCGGCAGCCCGACCACACGCACGGCTGGCCGATCGAGGCCGACCGCATCGGCTCTGCGGATGTCGTCGTGCGCGGCTGAATCCACCGCCGAGGCGGCAGTCCTGACCTGATCCCACCCCCACACGACCGGATTTCGGATGACCATGTTCACCCCCATTGCGAACCTTCGGTTCGAGGGGCCGCGGTCCTGTCCGCAGCAGGAGGCCGCATCCGGCCGCCGGTCACGTAAGTTCCGCGACCCGCTATCCGCCGACAATATGGGATCAGTCCGGGGGCTTGTCGCATTAAATCGCCTGCTTGCGCGGGCGTCGTAGGATTATGGTCATATTGATCTTGACAGAATTCCTATAGAGTTGTAATGCGGATCGCCTTTCAGCCGGTTCGGGAAATCCGCCCATGTCAGCCACGGCCGCCGACCTCGATCCCGTCCTCGTCGAACACCTGCTCGACGGGATCAGCGAAGCCATTCCGCCGATCCGGGCGAATCCGATCGGGCCGGCGCCTTGCGCCGCGCCGCCGCACGGCTGTTGCTGCTGGCGCTGCGACCGGCCGACCCGTTCCAGGCCATGCTCGCCGCACAGATCGTCAGCGCGCATTACGCCATCATGGACGCGTACCGGCGTGCCGCGCAGCCGGACCTTCCCCCGGCGCTCGCCGTCCGGTTGCGCGCCAACGCCGCCACGCTGTCGCGCACCATGCAGGCCACGCTGCGAACGTTACGCCAGCAACAAGCTGCCGCGTTGGGGGCCATCGCCGCGCAATCCCCGCCGAAATCCGCCGCTTCGCGCCGTCCGGCGACCGACGCCCGGCCCCGGCCGACGCCCGCCGGGTCGCTGCCGGGACCATCAATGACCTCGCTCTCCACCCGCCGGGCCGAGGATCTGCTGCCGGCGTGCGGTGTGCCGTTCGGGATCAGCGGCAAGCCGGCTGCCGACCTGCTCCGTAGCTTCGGCCGGTGAGGCGGGGACCGGAGGCGACCAGTTCACTACTGTTGTTATTCTCGATCCCAAATGGACCGACTCCCCCGTCATGCCCGCGATCGGGCGTCACAATTTCCAGCGGCCCGTATCACGCCGATCGGCGGTGGTGGTTCCGGGCGGAATTGGCTTGCGCGCACGCAGAAAATCGCGCAGCATCGTTGGCGCCGATACGACCTTGGCGAAACAAAAACGGGAGGCGATCATGCCGCTGTATATGTATCAGGGAACCTACAGCCCCGAATCCTGGGCGGCTCAACTCAAGGACCCGCACAACCGTGCCGAAACTGTCGGCCGTGCGCTGTGCGAAGCCGCCGGCGGCAAGCTGATCGGGGCCTGGTATTCCTTCGGCGAGCATGACCTGTTGCTGATCGCCGACCTGCCGGACAACACCAGCATGACCGCCCTGTCGCTGGCGGTCACCGCCGGGGGCGCCATGAAATCCGCCAAAACAACCGTCCTCATGTCGGGCGCGGAGGCCGTCGCCGGCATGAAGAAGGCGCAGGCCGTCGCCAAGGCTTACAAGCCGGCGCGATAGATTTCGAGGCGTCGCCGGCGCGTTCGACGCTGTTCGTTGCGGATGGAATCGGTTCACTCCGGAAAGCGGAGGACTTTCGGACCGTTGGTTAGAGGCGTCGCCCGCTTGTCCGCGACGGGTGCCGTCAGCGCAACCGGGAAATGCGGCGGCCGCCCAAGGCGCGCAGTGGATCCTCTGGGTAACATTACCTCGTAGTCAGCCGAATAATGGGCCATTGCCCGCCATTGATCGTGCTGGCCGGGGCTGCATCGCCTCCTGGCCTTTCTTGCCGATCTCACTCTCATGTGAGAAAATCCTCCACCATATCCCGCCTGGGACGCGCCCAAAACTCGATGCATGAAGGAAACTACGGATTGAGCCTGAACATTGTTGAACAGATCATCTGGCGGGTCCTGCAGGTCGAGTGCGATCGAAAAGGAGTAAAGCCCGGTGCTTGAGTTCGCAACCCCCTGGAATATCCAGTCTATCTCCGAATGCGATTTTTACCACACGATGGATATTCCCGGTGTTGGTGTCGTTTACGGGCAGTGGGATCTGCGCGATGGCGTCGATGCCTATCTTGGTGGCGTCAAATTCGCCGGCAAGCGAGTACTGGAGGTGGGGCCGGCGAGCGGATTTTTGACCGCGGAGATGGTGAGGCGCGGGGCAGATGTCGTGGCCCTGGAGGTGAGAGATGATCCCGGTTGGGATTTCGTCCCCTTTCCCGATGCAGTGATGGCCCCAGTCTACGAACCCCGCCGGGAACACATGCGGCGGATAAAGAATAGCTGGTGGTTTGTCCATGCCGCGTTCAAGTCGCAGGCGAAGATGATCTATGCCGACGCTTATGCCATCCCCGACATGGGTCAGTTCGACGTAGCCCTGATGGGCGCAGTCCTGCTGCACACCCGCGCACCCCTGCAGATTGTCGAGCAATGCGCCAAGTGGGCCAAGACGATCATCATCACCGACCTTCTGTGGCCTGATCTGGAGGGCCGCGGCGCCGTGTGTCGGCTATCGCCAACCGCCGAAAACAAGGACTGGGGAACATGGTGGCACTTCAGCACAGCATTCTTTGCACAATACCTGCGCGTGCTGGGCTATCCCGATCCGGTGGTCACGACGCACACCCAGCAGCACGCAGGTCGGGCATCCGACCTTTTTACTGTCACCGCAACGCGAGGATAACGGGTTGCCACGACTTGTAGCAATCCCTCCGGCGCCGGGAGCTGAAGCTAAAGCGCCACCTCCGCCGGCACCGGGCAGCGGAAATCGGGCTTGAGCCAGCCTCGCCAGCAGGGAGCTTTCCGTGGTCCGCACGTTCGTGACCGTCCGGTTGCCGAGATTGGGCAGTAGCGGGAAGCCCCAGCGCATCTCTTGCATGAGCCGCTGGCCGTTCCGCAGGCGGATCACCGGGGCGAGTTGGTCGTGGAATATCGCCGGCTGGCGGCAAATTGGCGCCGAAGTCGACTGGACCTGAAACCAGCGGGTCACCTCGGTGCGCGACCGAGTCGGGTGCCTGAACGCTGACTGGTCCTCTACTTCTGAGTGGAAGGAAGTTGAGGCACAGGTCAATGCCCACGCGGTGACACCGCCGGGGAAGGGGGCCGAGCCAGGCTATGCCAGCCGCTCAACCGCGCGGCAGCCGCCGCAGCATCTCGGCAACCAAACGAAGTGGGCGGGTCAATTTCCAAGAGCTTGAGCTGTGCAAAGCCCGGATTCCTCTGCTTCCGCCTGCCGGAGCTTCGCTCGCAACTGCTTCGTTCGGCAAAATCCGTCTGCTATCTCTGCACGCATTGCAGCGAGGTCCGTTTGGACCGATTCTGGGCCGCCGGGAGCGTCGCCACGAGTGACTTCCGCCATTCGTCGCCAACTCTCGACCATCCGGGATCGGTCATCACACTTGCGCAGGTGGACGAAGAACTCGATCTCGTTCCGTTCGGTATCGTAGAAGTCGTGGCAGGCGAAGTCGATCAGGTCAAAGCTCGCGCAGCATTCGAACAACCTGGCGAAGGAGTGCGGAGTAAAAACCCAGCAATGCGTATCGCAATAGGCGCCGGCAATAGCTTCGCGCGCCGCCATCATCGCGTTCTGAAATGCCCCAACCGTGGGTTGTTGGCAAAGCTGAGGCGTGGCCTTCCAGGCTTCAACGTTGTCGATTTCCCGAAAATTGAGGTGATGGTCGAGGATCGCGCGCGGCAAGGGACTGCGGGCACCAAGCAAATGCGCATCGAGTGCGTCAGCGAGGGTACTCTCGCGCCGGAGATAATCGAAGGTAAAGCGTCGGTCCGGGATTGCGAGCCTGACCTCACCTTGCGGACCAAGGACCGAATACACCTCGCGAAGCCAGCCTAACAGGTCGGGTACGTGTTCGATCACATGGGAGGCAACAACGTAGTGGGCGCTAATGTCGCTCCCGAGTGCCTGCCGTAGGGTCTGCTCGCCCCACACCGCATCGACTTCGGCAATGCGCGCAACGTCAACCGACGTCACCGAGGCATACTTGCTGCGAAGGCTTGCAGTGTCAGTGTGATCTACATAGATGATGTGACCATCGTCCCTGGTGACGATCGGTCTGCTCAAGGGTCCGATTTCGATCCCGACAAGGTGTTGGACATCAAGGCCGCATAGAATTTTTTCACGTCGCCCGACCGGCGCGTCTCGGCGCTTGGCGAGTTGGCTGGAATCAGTGGCGTCTTCGCTCGGGACGGGAATGGCAGGTCTCATCGCTCGACCCCGCGATGGGTGAAGACGCTTCCCGGCCGATATTCACCGCGGCGGGACGGAGGGTCCGCCGGTGCATCGCCCTCGGGAATAGTGGCTTGCTGCCGCGGCGACAATGGCACATTCGCCAGAACCTGCTCCTGGCATAGATCGGCAACAATGCCGGCAAATTGCGCCAGCGGCTCCTCCCACGAATAGATCAGCGGCTTGCGCTGTGCACGGACTCCACTGGCCAGCAATTCCTCGGCAATCGTCGCTATCCGGCTGGCGATCTCAATCGGATCGTCGGAGGTGGCGATGGGGAACTCGCGATGCGCCGGAATGTCCGAGGCGATGACCGGCAACCCCAGCGCAAGCGCCTGCGCGATGCCCAAATTGTAGCCCTCCCACCGGGAAAGGTTCACATAGACATCAACCGCCGCATACAAATCGATGAGCGCGTCGTCATCGAGGTTGGCAAACACGCGGAAACCCAACGCCTCCATTTCGGTCACATCTTCGTCGGTCGCCTTGCCGCATAGCGCGAATGCGACCCGGTCCCGCAGGTCCGGTCGCAGCAACAGCAGTTCATCGGCTACGTCGGCATATTTATCAATGCCCTTGTATAAACGCTCCGCCCGATGAAATCGGCACACGTTCAGCACAATGACCTGACCGTCGAACCCAAGCGCCTTCCGCGCAGGCTCGCGCCGGGCGGCGGTCGCCGTGTCCCACAAAGCCAGGTGGGAGTTGCCGAGGCGCAGCACCTCCGCCGGTTCGTATCCCGACTCCTCCCGCACGGAACGGGAAATAGCCAGGACACGATCCGCCAACCGATAACAGAACAGCTTTTCGGCGAGTACCCCCCTGCGGGCATCAGCATCCGGGAACAGATCAGGAGGGGGTTCGCCATAATCGTAGATTATCGATTTCGGCCATTCACCCAGCCAGCGAAGGGTGGCGAAGAATGGCGGCGTATGGGCGACCACGCAGTCGATGTCATGCTCGATTGCGAAGCAGGCAGCTTCCCGCGGATCATCCAGATAGACGCGGTGACATCCGTCGTAAGCAAATTCGTTGCGGCCCATCGGTCCACCGACGAATACCTCAAACCCGCGGCGGGCCAGATCGACGCTCTGCTGGTTGGTCACGACCGCCACGCCATGTCCGATTTCATGGCTGACGCTCAGCATCAGGACCCGCAGCGGACCGCCGGCACGGCGCGCGAAGCTGTGCCACGGCTTGACGCCGCGGGGCGGCCAGGCGAGATCGTATGGACGATCCAGGCTAAGATTTCGGGCTGTAACACGGGTCATTCCTGAACAGTGCTCTGTGCCGTGTGCGGGTGTATTCAGCCTCCCGATGGAACAACGCGACCTTCTCCGGCGTGTCGTCAAGGCCTCGCGTCCTGGATTCGTAATGAATCATCAGCGGTTCGGCGATGATGATGTTGCGGTAACCTCGTGCGACCGCCTCGAGGCACAGCAGCACGTCACTGAAGGCAACCGCAAGGGTTTCATCGAAGCCACCCAGTTCGGCAAAGACCGTCCGCCGTATCGCGATGCACGCGCCCGTCACCGCGGATACCTCGCGGGTGGCGTTGGCAAGGTTACGATAGCCGCCGTCATCCTCGGTGAGACCGGCATGGGCGTGGGCGGCCACGCCTTGGATGCCAAGTACCGATGCCTGCGTGCTGGACCGTGCGGTCGGGATAAAGCAGTTTGGCACCCACAGCCCCGATCCCCGGCTGCATGGCATACGCAATCATGCGTCGGAGCCAGTTCGCCCGGTTCACCTCGGTATCATTGTTCAAAAAGACAAGTACCTCTCCGCTTGCCAGACGAGCCGCCTCATTGTTTATGCGGCTATAACTGAATGCTTCCCGATCGCGCAGCAGGCGTATGCGACCCTGCATTTCCGCGACGGAGAGAAAGCGCAGCGTATCGGGATCGGACGAGTTGTTATCGACCACGATGATTTCGAGCCGGTTTGGCGGATAGGCTGTCGTCTCCAGGCTTTTGAGGCAGGCGACTAACAGTTCCAGTCGATCTCTGGTAGGAATGATGACGCTGACCTGGGGGGGGCCGTCGGGAAGGTCCGCTTCGGTAACAGTCACTCCGGCGGGGCTGCACGGCTCAGCCGTATCGTGGTATAGAACGAACGGCAGGTGCATGATGGTCTGGTCCGGCAGGGTTCCTCCCCGCCCGTGCAGAAATTGTGCCGCTCCGCCGGCTTCGGCAATGCGGTCCAGCAGCGCGGCCGGTTCGATGCCCGCTTCATGAAGCAGCGCGCAGGCGCCGAGATAGCATGAGTGGCGGAGCAGCTCCGGGGAGAAATCTGGCTTGAACCACGGTGCTGAACGCTTGCCGTCCGCTCCCAGGTGGTCCTCGTCGGAATAGATCAGGCGCCTATCAGGATTTTCGGCAGATGCCGCGGCAAAACTGTACAGAGCGTGATCCCGTGGAAGCGCCGCCGCTGACGTCACGAGCACGTGTCGCTGCTGACCGAGTTGGGCGAGGATTTCCCGATCGGCGTCATCGAGCGGCATCCGGACCACGACGAACCGTGGATCGTCTGCGGCCCTGGCCTGTATGTGACGCACCGCATCCGGGGCGCAGTCGGCATCGAAGCAGAGAACTGCCTGCCAGTGGCGGAAGAGTTGCCGCTGCAAGCAGTCCAGCCAGGCATCTGCATGCTGCTGGGCTATGCGCTGCAAAACCGCCAGTACGAGGATCGATGGAAGATCCCCGGCGGCCAGGTGGGTCGCTATGGCCCGACGACCGCCCGGCCCAATCTCGTCAAAGCGCGCGGCCCACAGCTCATATTCGGGCTCAGCTGCGGTCGGGTTGCGGGCGGGCGGCGCCGGGCTGGACCCTTCGGCTGCTATCGGATCGAGACGCTCCGGCACCGGCCGGATGCGGCGGCGGATCGCGCAAGCGATCTCGTTGCGCGAATTTCGTCCGGACGGCGCCAATGCGTGTCCGAACAGTTTGAGACGCCGGCGCTGCCGTCGCAGGCCTGTCGCAGCGGCGCGAAGGATGGCTGTCGCCCGCCATGAGCTTGACGCAAGAATAGCATCAAGATCCGCTCGGCGTTGATCGAGTGCCTGCTGCGTGGCATCAAGCCTCGCCGCCACGTCAACCGCTTCAACATGTGCAGTATGTTCGGTTGCCGCGAGTCGCGCGGCCAGTTCGGATGCTTCCGCCCGCGCTGTGTGAACAGCCGCCGCAGCCGCCTCGGCAGCGCGGGCGCGCACGGTCTGTGCGGCAAGCAGCCGGCCTCGACGGCTGCGCGCCTCATCACGAAGATGGTTCAGGTTTTCTTCCGCGCGCTGGGCATGCTGTTCCCAGGCCCTGGCCGATTTCAATTCCCGGTCCAGCGTGTCAGCGGAGCCGAGCGCCTCGGCGAGTTGCGCCTGTATGGCAGTCAACTCCTGCCGAAGCGATGTTTCGGTCGCAACGGCTTGCGCGTGCAGACCTTGCTGTGCGGCTTCAGCCTCGGCGCGGAGCGCGGCCAGTGCCGCGATCGACTCGCCCTGCAGCACGTAACGCTGGCCCAGCACGGCGAAGCGGTCGCGCACCCGGTTTATGGCTGCCGGGTCCGAAATTTCACCGAGAGCGGCAGCCGCGGCCGGCACGTCGTGTCCCAGCAGCAGCACGCCAAGTCCGTGGCCATGCAGGAACTCGAAGCTGCGGTGACTCCGCCTCAGTTCGTCCCATAGACGCCAGACACCGAAATCACGCTCGCGCACATTGGTATCGTGCAACAGCACCACCGCCCGCTCAGAGAGCTTGCGGCTCCATTGTCGGAAATCGTGAGCGACCGCCTCAAACGTATGCAGCCCGTCTATGTGCAGCAGATCGACCGAGCCATCAGCGAAATAGGGCAGCGCCTCGTCGAATGTGGTGCGCAAGAGCTCGGAGAACCCCGCGTAGTTTGCGTCATGAAAGCGGCGGAAGTCCTTGAAAACCTGCTCGCTGTAATGTCCCGCATGTGCGTCGCCTCGCCACGTATCGATCGCGTAGCACCGGGTATCCAGGCGCGACAGGATAACGCTGTCGCAGAAAGCAGCGTAGGAGATTCCGTAATGGGTGCCGAGCTCCACCACCACACGCGGCCGCAAGGCATGAACCAGCCAATGTGCGAAGGGCACGTGCGCATGCCAGCCGCTTGGCAAGTCAGCGCGCGCATTGTTCCAGAACAGCGGATCGAGGGCCGGACTGCCGAGCGCGCCAAGGACTGCCGATGGCTCCGGGGTCTGATCGGGGGTGACCGACGCCGTGCGCATCTGTAACCGAGGGGTGCAGATTTTGATCCAATGGTGGGTATCCTCGTGACTGATCGAGAAAAATCAGCGACCATCCTCATAGGGGCCGGGGGGCTTGGGGTTGAACTGGTCGGCGCGGAAATCCTGAGCCGCTCTCGCACTCACCCGCCATCCTGCCGCATCAACGACCGCCGCGACGCAAGGAATTCCTCCACCGCGCCCGCCAGCCGGTCGCACTCCGCATCTCCGATCGGCAGCGACAGCGACATCATGCCGCGGCGCGCCAGCCACACCCCTTGCGCCAGCATGTCGAAGAAGAACAGCTCCTTCAGCTTCGCATCCCCCTTCGCCGCATCCGCCGGCGACCGGATCGGCCCGCGCAGCATGTGCACCGACATCATGGACCCGATCCCGGTGAACTGCACCGGCGCGTCCGCCGCGCGGCACAGCGCATTCAGCCGCTCGCGCAACGCATCGCCGCGCGCGTTCAGCGCCACCGCGGCATCAGGCGTATAGACCTCGGTCAGCCCGGCCAGCCCGGCCGCCATGGTCAGCACGTTGTTGTTGAACGTGCCGGCGTGCGGCAGCGCGTCCGGACGGCGCGGATCGAACAGGTCCATGATCTCGGCACGCCCGCCGAACGCGCCGAACGACATGCCGCCGCCGATATACTTGCCGAACGTCGTCAGGTCCGGCTTCACGCCGCGCAGCGATTGCAGCCCGCCGGGCGCCAGCCGCGAGGTCATCACCTCGTCCAGGATCAGCACCGCGCCGATCCGCGACGCCGCTTCCCGCAACGCGTGCAGGAAAGCCGGCTCAGCGGCGATGCAGCCGCCGCCGCCCATCATCGGCTCCAGGATGATCGCCGCCAGGCGGTCGCCGTGCTGCCCGATCAGCGCCAGCGTGCCGTCGATGTCGTTGTAGGGCGCCACCACGAAGTCGAACGGCGCGTTGATCGGGTTGCCGCCGGTGGCGAAAGTGAACACGCCGCCGTGATAGCCGCCGCGGAACACCATCACGCCGCGCCGCTTCGTGAAGGCGCAGGCGGTCGCCAGCGCCATCAGATTGGCCTCGGTCCCGGAATTGGTGAAGCGCACGCGGTCCAGCCCGAAGCGCTGGCACACCGCCCGGGCGAAGCCCGGCTCGAGCATGTTGGAGGCACCGAAATTGATCCCCGACTGCAGCACGCGGTCGATCGCCGCACGGATCACCGGATGCGAATGGCCATACAGCCCGGCGGTGTATTCGCCGAGGAAATCGATGTACTCGGCGCCGTCCGCGTCCCACAGGCGGCAGCCCTCGCCCTTCACCATCGCGACCGGGAACGGATCGTAGTGCAGCACGGTGCGGGTGTTGCCGCCGGGCATGACGGCGGTGGCCTCGATGAACCGCGCGAAGCTTTTCGGGTTGCGGGCGACGTAGGTTTCCTTGGCCTCCGACAGAGCGGCGTCGATATCGGCATTCAGCAGTGCGGCGTCGGCCATGGTGTCCCCTCCCGTTGCGGTCGCGGCGGAGGACGTTATAGACGGGCTGAACCAGTTCAGCCAGGAAGGCCCGGCCCATGGACCTCAAGGATCACATCCGGGGCATTCCCGACTTCCCCAAGCCCGGCATCTATTTCTACGACATCTCGACGCTGCTGCGGGACGCCGATGCCTGGCAGGTAGCGATGGGGCGGATGGCCAAGGCGGTGCGCGCCTACCAGCCGGATCTGCTCGCCGGGGTGGAGAGCCGGGGATTTTTGATCGCGGCGCCGCTGGCGCTGAAGCTCGGCTGTGGTTTCATCATGCTGCGCAAGCGCGGCAAGCTGCCGGGAAAGACGATCGGCTACGACTACGCGCTGGAATACGGCAGCGACCGGATCGAGATGCAGGCCGATGCGGCGGAGCCCGGGCAACGGGTGGTCGTGGTCGATGACCTGCTGGCCACCGGAGGCACGATGGCGGCGGGCATCGCGCTGTTGCGCATGGTGGGCGCGGTGGTGCCGGCCGCGGCCGCGCTGATCGAGCTGGCGTTCCTGAACGGACGGCGCCGGCTGGACGTGCCGTGCGAGGCCTTGGTGGCGTACGACCGATAGGCTGACCGTCGGACCATGTCGGTGCTACAATGCGGCATGACCGCAGGCGCTCAAGATCCCGGTACGGATGACGGTGGCCGAGTTCCTGGCCTGGAACCCGCCGGGAGGACAGGTTTGGCAGCTCGTCGATGGTGAGCCGCAGGCCATGGCGCCGGCAAACCGCACGCACGGTGCGATCCAGGGCGAGCTCGGAAGCCTCATCAGAAACCATCTGAGCAGACACGGCAAGTCCCTGCAGCCTGATCGTGACCCCCGGCGTGATCCCGCACGTCCAGTCGGACACCAACATGCGCGTGCCCGATCTGGCCGTGACCTGCTCCGGTTACCACAGCGAAGAGACCGCGTTGGCGGACCCGGTTCTGCTGATCGAGATTCTCTCCCCCAGCAATCAGGCTGAAACCTGGGCCAATGTCTGGGCCTACACCACGATCCCGAGCGTGCGGGAAATCCTGATCGTGAAGGCCGCCAGCATCGGCGCCGAGTTGTTGCGCCGCAACACGGACGGGACCTGGCCGCAGCGGCCGGCAAGCATCGAAAGCGGCGAGCTGACGCTCGACAGTATCGGGTTTCGGGTCGCCCTTGCCGCGCTGTACCGCACAACTCGTTTGTCACGATAGACCGGGTCGCTGGCGGGAAGTTGCGTGACCGGTTCACCGCCTGACCGGCATTCGGGCTGACGCTGCGTTCCCCCGGTGCTAGGCTGGCGACCGCAAGACCAACAGAGGGAGGCTTCCAGGATGGCACGCGTGGCACTCGTGACCGGCGGCACCCGGGGCATCGGCTCCGCCATCAGCAAGGCGCTGAAAGCCGAGGGTCGCACCGTCATCGCCACTTACGCCGGCAATGACGCAGCGGCGGAGGCGTTCCACGACGAAACCGGCATTACGGTCGTGAAATTCGACGTGTGCAGCTTCGAGGCATGCAACGCAGCGGTGGAGCAGCTCGCCGCGGAATTGGGTCCGATCGAGATCCTGGTCAACAACGCCGGGATCACCCGCGACGGCACGCTGGCGCGCATGGATCGCGACATGTGGGACGCGGTGATCGATACCAATCTCGGTTCCTGCTACAACATGTGCAAATTAACCTTCGATGGTATGCGCGACCGCAGGTTCGGCCGTATCGTAAACGTGGGCAGTGTGAATGGCCAGGCGGGGCAGTACGGCCAGGTCAACTACGCCGCCGCCAAATCGGGCATCCACGGTTTCACCAAGGCGCTGGCGCAGGAAGGCGCGCGCTACGGCATCACCGTCAACGCGATCGCGCCCGGTTACGTCGATACCGACATGGTGCGCGCGGTTCCGGCCGAGGTGCTGCAGAAGATCGTCGCCCGCATCCCGGTCGGCCGGCTCGGCCACGCCGACGACATCGCCCGCGGCGTGGCGTTCCTCACAGCCGATGGGGCCGATTACATCACCGGCAGCACGCTGTCGATCAACGGCGGCCAGCACATGGTACTGAGCGCCGTCCACCTCTCCCGCGCGGGAGAGGTCCGGTCGCGACCCGGACTTGTCCGGGGGGAACCGGGTGAGGGCCCGGCGGCGCGCCCCTAACCCGCCACGGCTCACGCCGCGCCGGCCTCGGAGAGGTGACCCTGCGAGCTCTCACTCCTTCGTCAGCCAGCGCGGTTGCGACAGCAGCGCGGTCGCCGCCGCGACCAGAAGCAGCCCGCGTGGCAGGGCCAGGTCCCGCTCCTTCCGCCCCATTTCAGCGGTCAGCATCGCGGCGGAGGTCGCGGTCAGTAGCCACCCGCCGAGATGCCGCAGCGTCGCTGAAGCGACCAGAACGCCGCCGGTGAACTCCCCCACCCCGATCAACTGCCGCGTGGTTTCCGACCAGCCCCATTTGGCAAACAGCCGGTCATACGCGCGCATCCCGAGCAGCTTGTCCGCCCCGGCGACCGCGAACCCGAGCCCAAGAAGCGGGAACCATTTGCCCAACATGGCCAATCTCCTCTGCATGGAGGGGAAAACGCCGAACCCGGCGCTGCGTCACGGCGCCCGGCGGTCACAACGCCACCGACGAGCCCAGCACGGTGCGCCGCCGCCCGCGCCATTCGGTGCCGAGCGCCATCACCACCGTCATCAGCATGAACAGGACCGACGCATAGAACACCCAGCGCGGCGCACCGCGATCCATGATCCAGCCGCCCAGCATCGGCCCGATCGTGCCGCCGATATTGAAGCCGGTGGTAACGATCCCGAACACCCGCCCGGCCGCGCCCGGCGGCGCCGCGGCGCGCACCATCATGTCGCGCGACGGCGCAATCATCCCGGAAAAGAACCCGGCGACCGCCATCGCCGCGATCAGCACCGGCGCGGCCAGACCAACCGTGCCGATCAGGAAAATCACCGCGGCGGTTGCTCCGAACGCCGCCGCCGCAACCTCGCCGTGCCGCCGCGTCATGTCGGCGATCACGCCGCCGGCAAGCACACCCAGCGCGGTCGCGCACAGGAACGCGGACAACGCGCCGTTCGCAACTGTCAGGTGCACGCCATACAGCGCCTGCAACGCCACCACGGAGAAATTGGTGATCGCCCCGGTGGACAGGCTCAGCAACGCAAAAAACGCGGTCAGGCTGAGAATTGTCGGGGTCAGCAGCGCCCCGATCGGCAGCCGCGCGGCCGCCTGGCTCCCGCTGATGGACCCCCTGGCCGGCTCCCGTGACGTCGCGGTGACCGCGTCCAGCCGTTTGGCGAATGCCAGCGGCACCGCCACCGCCGGCCCGATCAGCGCGGCAAGGAACAGCGCCGCGCTCATGCCGAAATGGGTGCTGACCACCAGCATCACCGGCGGCGCCATCGCGCCCCCCAGATATCCGGCGAAAGTATGAAATGAAAACGCCCGGCCAACCCGCGTGGGCTCGATCGCGGCGCCCAGGATGGCATAGTCGGACGGATGGTACACGCTGTTGGCCACGCCGGCGATGGCGGTTGCCGGCAGCAGCCAGGCGTAGGATGGGAACAGTCCGAACGATCCGAACGCCACGCCCGACAGGCAAAGCCCGCCGATCAGCACACGCCGCGGGCCGAACCGGTCCACCACCCAGCCCATCGGCGCCTGCACCAGCGCCGACACCACGTTGAATACGGTGATCGCCAGCCCGAGCTGCACAAAATCCACACCCAGCCGCTGGTGCAGCAGCGGAAACAGCGGCACCAGCACGAGATAATGGAAATGGCTGACCAGATGCGCCGAGCAGATCAGCCCGAGCGTCTTCGGCTCGGAAAGCCGCGCCGGCAGGGCGGGTTGCTTCATGCCGGCTCGCAGCGGAACCCGTTTCCCCAGCGGGTGAAACGGCCCGTCGAGGGCGACGGGAAATGCGCGGTGCAGCACAGCGTACCGCCCTCGCACACCCGGTCGAGGAAACTGCGCCGGGTTACCGCCGCCTGCTTCGGGTCGTAGTCGGCGCGCATCGACAGCTCCGGATAGCGCGCCTGGATCGGTGAGTGGATCAGGTCGCCCGTCAGGATCGCGTCCTTGCCGCCGCGGCCGAGCAGCACGGCGAAATGGTCCGGCGTGTGTCCCGGTGTCGGCAGCAGCCGGACGTGGTCATCCAGCGCGTGTTCGCTGGTGATGAAATCGGCACGCTTCGCCTCGACGATGGGGATCACGCTGTCAGCGATGCAGGCGATCGGGGCCTTGGCGTGCTGGTCGATCCAGTAGGCGTATTCACGCTCCGAGAACAGGTAGCGCGCATTCGGAAAGGTCGGCACCCAGCGTCCGTTGTCCAGCCTTGTGTTCCAGCCGACATGATCGACGTGCAGATGGGTGCACATGACGAAGTCGATGTCACCGACGCTCAGGCCGGCGGCGGCCAGGCCGCGCATGAAAGCATCGTCTTTCTTCATGTGCCAGGTCGGGCGGGTGGCACGATCCTTGTCGTTGCCGACGCAACTGTCCACCAGCACGGTGTGATCAGGCGTGCGCACCACGTAGGATTGGAAGCACAGCACGAGCTTGCCGGTCGCCGGATCCAGCGCGGCTGGCTCCATCCAGGCGCGGTTTTCTTCCAGCACTTCGGGGGTCAGGCCGGGGATGAACTCGAACGGATCGGTGAACGGGATTTCCTGCTCGACGATGCGGTGGATGGTCAGTTCGCCGACGGTGAAACTCGTGCTCATGTCCGATGCTCCCTGGCGGTCCCTGGAGCGCATTATAGCTGGCCACGGCGAATGCGGACAGAGCCGGCGCTTCCCCACCGGCGCGGGAACGTTCTAGGGTCCAATCCGGAGCGGAGGACGCGGAATGGGCGCCTGGATCACGACGGTGGCACCGGAGGCCGCGCAGGGGGCACTTCGCGAACTTTATGATCGCGCCCGCACGCCGCATGGAACGGTGGACAACGTCATGCGCGCGCACTCGCTTCGTCCGGCGACGATGGACGGGCATCTCGCGCTGTATCGCGCGGTTCTGCACAATCCCGAGAACCGCCTGCCGCTCAGCTTTCTGGAGGTTGTCGGAACGTATGTCAGCCTGCTCAACCAATGCGCCTATAGCGTCGCCCATCACCGCGCCAACGCCGAACGGCTGATGGCCTCACCCGACCGCGCGCAAGAGGTGTGGGCGGCCTTGGAGCAGAACCGGCCGGAGCGGGTCTTCCCTCCCCGCGAAACAGCCCTGCTGGTTTATGCGCACAAGCTGACCACCAATCCGGGGCAGATGACGAGTTCGGACTGGACCGCTTTGAAGCAAGCCGGCTGCGACGACGGGGAAATCCTGGAAGTGAATCAGGTCGCCGCGTACTTCGCTTATTCGAATCGGCTTCTAAACGGCCTCGGTGTGGATGCCGAGGGCGACACGATCGGCTACTACAAACCCTGAATGGGGGAAACCATGGCCTATGCCACGGGGCGGGCGGCGGGCTTCACCGCAATACCGCTGATCGACCTTCATGATCTGCGGTCAGATGAAACTGGTGCGCTCGAACGCGCCGCCGGCGGGATCGATCGCGCCTCGCGGGAGGTGGGGTTCTTTTACGTCACCGGCCACGGCGTTAACACCTCTGCGGCCACTCATCTGCTCGGCTCGGCGCGCCGGTTCTTTGCGCTGCCTCCGCGCGAGAAACAGGCGCTCGCCGTCGATGCGCGCCACCGCGGCTACGTCGCCCCCGGGGGCGCCCGCATGTATGCCAAGGTTCGTCCCGATCTCAAGGAAAGTTTCGTCTGGGGTTTGGAGCTCCCAGCCGATGATCCGGCAATAACTCCAGAACGCACGTTGATGGGCCCCAATCGCTGGCCCACCGAGGTGCCGGGCCTGCGCGAGGCGGTCAGTGCGTATTTCGCTGCCGCCCTGGGCGTCGGGCGCGACCTGGCCCGCGCTTTTGCGGTGGCGCTGGATCAGCCGGAGGACTTTTTCACGCGCCACTTCACCCGCCCGCTGGCGCGTGGCGCGGTGATCCACTATCCGCCGCAACCGCCTGAGACCGGCACCGATCAGTTCGGTGTAGGGCCGCACACGGATTACGGCTTCCTGACGATCCTTTGGCAGGACGAGGTCGGCGGGCTCGAAGTCCTGAATGCGGCGGGGGAGTGGGTGGCGGCGCCACCTGTTCAAGGCAGCTTCGTCGTCAATGTCGGGGACCTTCTAGCACGCTGGTCGAATGACCGTTTTGCCTCTACGCCACACCGGGTGATCAACCGGTCCGGACGCGAACGTTACTCCATACCGGTTTTCTACGATCCGGATTGGGAGACGGTGATCGATCCGGCCGAGGTGACCGGACGGTCGG
Organism: uncultured Pseudomonadota bacterium; assembly: GCA_963764525.1. Classification (GTDB taxonomy): domain Bacteria; phylum Pseudomonadota; class Alphaproteobacteria; order Acetobacterales; family Acetobacteraceae; genus DATDIC01. Next base: position 160,648 of record CAVXTC010000007.1, read on the forward strand.
CCGGACCGGCAAAGTATCCGCCGGTCGTTGCCGGCGAGCATATCCGGGCGCGTTTCGACCGGGCGTTCGCGCATCGCGGCAAAGGAGGTGAAGGCGAACAGGATGTGGCGTTCCTTCGCCCCTGACCGGCCTTTGCATCGCGGCGATCGGCGGGCCGAACTGTTCGTGACCGCCTCGATCGGTCAGATTGCCGCCGCGGCGCCAGCAGCCGCGTTTTTTGGCGTGGCCGGCTTCGTTGCTACTGGCGCTCTGCTGATCTGGCTCGCCTGGCGTGGCAGTGTCAGCCTTGGCTATGCTTGGCAATGGTACCGGATTCCCGTGTTCCTGTTTCGCGGCAGCCCCTGGCATATGGTGCCTGGGCCGCTGATCCAGGGCGTTTTGGTGACGATCGGGATCAGCATCCGCGCTGCCGTGATCGCCCTCGTGCTGGGTACGGCCACCGCCTGGGTGCGACTTTCCGTCTCACCGGTTCGCCAGGGCCTCGCGCGGGTCCACATCGAGGTGATCCGGGGCACGCCGCTTCTGGTGCAGCTATACATCTTCTACTTCATTTTCGCGCCATTGATCGGCATCGACCGGTTCTGGACCGGCATCCTCGCGCTTGCGATATTCGAAAGCGTGTTTGTGGCGGAAGTGATGCGCGGGGCGATCCTGGCTGTTCCCGCCGGGCAATGGGAGGCGGCGCGTGCCCTGGCCCTGCGGGAAAATGCGATCTGGCGCCGGATCATCATGCCCCAGGCGCTGCTGCCGATGCTGCCGCCGATGGCGGGTATTCTGGTTTCCCTGGTCAAGGATTCAGCGATCGTCAGCGTGATCGCGGTGTTCGATCTCACCAACGAAGGCCGCAACATCATCTCTGATACTTTCATGAGCTTCGAGGTCTGGTTTACTGTCGCCGCGCTGTATCTTGCCATGACGATCCCGCTCAGCGGCGCGGTGAACCTGATCGAGCGTCGCGTGCGCCGGATACGCGAATGAATGGATGACATAAGGGAGGTCCATCGAATGGAGAAGATATCGATCGCCAGACGCTTCGCCCTGCCGGGGCTTGTCGCACTGGCCGGGGTTGTCGTGCGCACGGGCAGCGCACAGGCTGCCGGATCGCAGCTCCAGGAACAGCTGACCGCCGGCAGCATGATCCAGGAGGTCAAACGCCGCGGCAGTTTGCGGGTCGGCATCTCCACGTTCGTGCCGTGGGCGATGCGCGACAAGGACGGCAACCTGATCGGCTACGAGGTCGATGTCGCGAACATGGTGGGCACCGATCTCGGCGTGAGTGTCGAGCTGGTGGAGACAGCCTGGGACGGGATCATTCCGGCGCTGCTGGCCGGCAAGTTCGATGCCATCATCAGCGGCATGTCGATCACGCCGCAGCGCAACCTGACAGTCAATTTTTCCAATGCCTACTCGCACTCCGGATCGCAGATCGTCGCCAACCGCAAACTCGCCGGTGGTTTCAGCTCACTTGACGATTTCAACAAGAGCGGGGTCACCGTGACCTGCCGGCGTGGCATCATCGGTTGCGCCTGGCTCGCTCAGCACGCACCCAACGTCAAGGTCCTGCAATTCGATACCGACAACGAGGCACTTCAGGAAGTGCTGAACGGCCGCGCCGAGGGCTGGATCTCGAGTGAGCCAAAACCGAGCTTCGCCGCGCTGCAGCACAAGGATACCCTGTTCCTGCCGCTGAAGCAGGAGGTGCTGCGCAGCGACGAGGCAGTGGCGATGCGGAAGGGCGACGTGGACAGCCTGAACTGGTTCGATGGCTGGATAACCTACCGGACCACTGACGGCAGCATGGCCGAACGCTACGACTACTGGTTCAGGACGCGCGACTGGGCCGCGAAGGTTGGCCAGCAGCAATGAGCCGCCGTACGGGGAGCCGGGTCGCAATTCATTGAAACGCCGGGGCGCCGGCCGCGCCGCGTTTCGCCGGCGATGGCGCCTCGGGTGGCCTGATTGCGTGGTGCTGCTTGGGCTTGGCGGTGGGGTGGCGTTCGTCGTCACCCGCCTCGATACAGTGCCTGCGATACCGATGGGACTGGGCGTCGCTCGGTCCGGCGTTGCTGCACCGGAGCGCCGCACGGGGAGGTTGGGAAACCGGACTTCTGCTGCAGGGCTTCGCCACGACACTTCGCCTTGCCGTCTGGTCCAGCCTGTTCGCTCTCGTGCTTGGTTTGGTGTTCGGGCTGTGCCGGGTGTCGGGCAGCGTCTATCTGCGGCTGCTCGGCGGCGTTTATGTCGGCTTCGTCACGCAACATGCCGCTGCTGGTGTTCCTGTTCCTGTTCTATTTCTTCCTCAGCAGCCAGATACTTCCGGCACTTGGTCTTGAAGACCTGGGCGGTCATGCCGCAGCCGGGGCACAGTTCTGGCCTGGGCTTCTCTTCGGCCCGCCGCGGCAGCTCGGCGCGTTCGTCACCGGTGCGGTCTGCCTGGCGCTGTATGAAGGCGCCTACATGGCCGAGATCGTCCGCGCCGGCTTGCAGGCGGTCCCGCTCGGGCAATGGGAGGCGGCGCGGAGCCTGGGACTGGGCCGGTGGATCGCGCTGTGGCGGGTGGTGCTGCCGCAGGCGCTGCGCACCAGCCTGCCTGCGCTCGCCGGACAGGTGATACTGCTGGTCAAGGCGTCGTCCGTCGCTTCGCTGATTTCCATTCCTGAACTGACTTACATGGCCAACGAGGTCTCCTCGTCCAACAACCACGTGTTCGAGACCTGGACGGCCGCGGCGGCATTGTATTTTGCCGTGTGCTTCGGTTGCGCGACCCTGTTTGCGGAATGGGAACGACGGCGACGGCAGGGTTGAGCGCGCGCTCTACGGCTGAATGTCCAGTTCCATCACCCCGGCCGCAAGCAGACGCCGCAAATCCTCGATCGCCAGCGCAACGCAACCATCGGTCGGCGCGTAATCCGCCCGCGCAACGTGCAGAAAAATCGCCGAGCCCCGCCCACGCTGCACCGGGGCATCATTCCATCCCAGCACGCCAACGATGTCGTACAGCCCGTCCGCCCGCCACAACTCCTCATGCCCGGCATCATGCGGCAGCCGAATCTGCCTGTTGTAGTCGCGATCGGCCGGATCGTCGCACCAGCCGTCATCCGGCGCGATCGGCTCCAGCGGCACCGCGCAATCCGGCGGCGGAACCCGGTCGGCGCGATACAGCACGCGCCGCAACGGCAACAGGCCCGGCCGGGGTCGCGCCGTCGCCTTCCTGCTTGTCGGCCCGCACACCGCCGCGCCCCAGCGCCACCCGAAACGCCTGGCCGCCCACTACCAGCCGCCCGCCCGCATGAACCACCGCACGCATCGAGCTCAATCCAGCAGATGGCCGAAGCGCCGCGCCTTGGTGGCGAGGTAATGGTCGTTCACCCCGTTCGGCGGGAAGGCGTGCGGCTCGCGCGCCACCACTTCGATCCCGCAGGCATCCAGCGCCGCCACCTTGTCGGGGTTGTTGGTCAGCAGACGGATGCGGCTGATCCCCAGCTCCTGCAGCATGATCGCGGCGACCAGGAAATTGCGCTCGTCCGCGCCCCAGCCGAGCGCCCGGTTGGCGTCCAGCGTATCGAGTCCGCGATCCTGCAGCGCATAGGCGCGCAGCTTGTTCACCAGCCCGATGCTGCGACCTTCTTGCGCGAGATACAGCAGCACCCCGGCGCCTTCTTCGGCCATGCGGCGGATCGCGCCCTTGAGCTGCGCGCCGCAGTCGCAGCGCAGGCTGCCGAGCAAATCGCCGGTGAAGCATTCCGAATGCAACCGCACCAGCGGCGCCTCGCGCGTCTCCGGGCGCGCCGACGACGATGGCGAGGTGCTCGGCGCCGCCGTCTTCGGTGCGGAACGCAACGATAACAGCATCGGCGGCGGAATCGAGCGGCACGGCGGCCTCGGCGACCTTCCGCAGTCCGGCGGCGGCGGCGATGCGATACGCCAGCACGTCCGCGCCCTCGACGGCGAGCAGGCCGAGACGGGCGACCGCTTCCGGCGTGCCGGCGCCGGCCGGGGCGGCCAGCACGGCGGGCAACAGCCGCGCCAGCTTCACCAGCGACAACGCCTGATCCGCAGCCGCCGGAATGGCAACCGTTTCGGGGGGAACCGGCAGGGCCTGATCCTCGGTGGGGTCGGCCAGGCTGCGCAACGTTTCCGGCGCCAGCAACGCGGTGGGCAGGCGCAAGGCGACCGCCGAGCCGGCCTGTTCGACGGGCCGGTGCAGCACCGCGGCGGCCCGTGCCGGCGCCAGCAGAAGAAGCGGCGCCTGATGGGTCAGCGCGCCGATCTCGGCAAGCGCTCGCGGCCCGGCAGTTTCAGCCGCCAGCAAAACCAGCGGCGCCGCGCCGAGCAGCAGCACCGGGGCGCCGCGGCGCAATTCGGATGCCGCACGATGCACCGCGCGCAACCGCGCGACCGGCAGCCCGGCGACGGGTGGAGCAGGCGGTGGAGGCTCGACGGCGGCGACTTTGGGGGTCATTCGTTCCGATCACGATAAAGCGAAATGGATTTGGCCTATTTTCGTCACGATTCACCCCGACGGTAGCCGCAGGTCACATAAGCGGAGGCCAGCATGCCGCCGGTTCCGACCCGGCAGACTACAAACCCTAGGACGGACGAGTATATGGCGGACCGAACGACCTGTCGCGGAGCGGCTCACGGATTTGTGAGCGGCTTCGTTCGCCCTTCGCCAGCCGTCCAATGCAAGGTGACGTGATGGCATCCCATGTGGTTTGTTGCGCGTTTTACCCTTTCGCGCCCGCGCGACGGGGTCGGTCAGATCAGGCGCGGAGCCCTTTCGCGCCCGACACCAGCGAAGGATAGAACAAGATGTCGAACGAACGACCCATCCTGATCGTCGATGACGACCACGACCTGCGGCTGACGCTGGCTGAACAACTGGCCGTCGATGGGGAATTCACCTCCGTCGAGGCGGCCACCCTCAGCGAAGCGGATCGAGCGGCTGGGCGGCAAGGACGCCCGCTTCGACGCGATCATCCTGGATGTCAGCCTGCCGGACGGCGACGGGCGCGATTTCTGCGTCAAGCTGCGCCGGCAGGGACACAAGATGCCGGTCATCATGCTGACCGGCTCGGACGCCGAAACCGACGTCGTGCGTGGGCTGGATTCCGGGGCCAACGACTACATCGCCAAGCCGTTCCGGTTGAACGAATTGCTGGCCCGGCTGCGCGCGCAACTCCGCATCTTTGAAAACAGCGAAGATGCGGTGTTCACCATCGGTCCCTATACGTTCCGGCCCTCGGCCAAGCTGCTGCAGGAGCCGACCAAGAACCGGCGCATCCGTCTGACCGAAAAGGAAGCGGCGATCCTGAAATTCCTCTACCGGGCCGGCGACCGGGCGGTGGCGCGGCAGGTGCTGCTTGAACGAGGTCTGGGGCTACAACGCCGCCGTCACCACCCACACGCTGGAAACCCACATCTACCGGCTGCGCCAAAAGATCGAACCCGATCCGGCCAATGCCCGGCTGCTGGTGACGGAGGGCGGCGGCTACCGGCTGGACCCGGAGGGTGTAGCTGCTACTGTGGCGGCGTGACCAAACGCGTGGACGACCTCTACTGGCAGGACATCCTGGTCTGGTCGGAGCGCCAGGCGGAACTGTTGCGTCGCGTCGCCGGCGGGGAGCGCGTGAACGATGTGGACTGGGACCACGTCATCGAGGAGATCGAGGACGTGGGATCCTCCGAACTGCATTCGGTGCAGAGCTTGCTTCGGCACGGCATGGTTCACCTGCTGAAAATCGTCGCCTGGCCGGACGCGCAACCCGTGGAGCACTGGCGCTCGGAAGTGCCCGGCTTTCTTGCGGATGCGAACATGCGCTTCGCCCCTTCGATGCGACAGTAAGATCGATCTCGAAGAGCTATACCAGACTGCCCTGAAGCAGATTCGCGCCACCACGATCGACGGGCAGCCGCCTGGTCCGCTGCCCGGGCACTGTCCTTTTACGTTCGATGCCCTTCTGGCCGGGGAGCGCGATGCGCTCGAGGCGCAACTGAACGCGGCTCAGCACGCGGCTTGATGGTTGCGGCCGGCCGCTTTGCCGGCAGGCTCAACTCGACGCAGACCGGCACATGATCCGAACTCCGCGGCCAGTCCCGCGCGTCCTTCAGCACGATCTGCCGTCGCAGCGAGCCGGTCAGGTCCGGACTGACCCAGACATGGTCCAGCCGCCGCCCGCGATCCGATGCGCGCCAGTCCTGGTTGCGGTACGACCACCACGTATAAAGCTTCTCCTCGGCCGGCACGAAATGCCTGACCGCATCCACGAACCCGGCCGCCTGCCAGGCCAGCAGCCCCTCGGTTTCCGCCGGCGTGTGGCTGACGACGCCCAGAAGCTGCTTGTGGCTCCAGACGTCGTGCTCCAGCGGCGCGATATTCAGGTCCCCCACCAGCACGGCGCGCCCCAGCCCGCTGCGCGCTGCAAACCACAGCCGCGTCTCGGCAATGAAATCGAGCTTGTGGCCATATTTCGGGTTCTGCGCCCGGTCCGGCACGTCGCCGCCGGCCGGCACATAGAAATTGTGCAGCTCGATCGGGCCGCCCGGCGCCTCGATCAGCACAGCCATATGCCGGCAGTCGCCCTTGGCGCACCAATCCGGCGCGAGCGACACCAGCTCGACCGGGTGCCGCGACAGGATCGCCACGCCGTTGTAGCCCTTCATCCCGCGATACGCGACGAACGGATACCCAAGCTGTCCCGGCGCCTCCGCCGGAAACAGCGCATCGGGGACCTTGGTCTCCTGCAGGCAGATCACGTCCGGGTCCAGCGCCGCGATCAACTTTTCCAGCAGCGGCAGCCGGAGCCGCAGCGAGTTGATGTTCCAGGTGACGATTCGCACGTTCGGATCATACCGGCGCGTTCGGCCGCTGAACAGCACGGCTCGTGACGCGGCGGAACCGACCGAGTCCCGCCGACGTTGACCCGAGGCTGCCGGGCGCCGGATGAACAGGCCGTGAGCAGGCGGCGGCGCGATAGGCGAGACACCGGACTTCGTGGTTTGTGAGCGCCGCCCCGGCTGCGCCGTGCCGAAGGCGGGCGACGAGGCGGGTGGCAACAGGAGCGGGCGGACGCGATGGCGCCGAAAATCTACCACATGCACCCGCTCGTTGCCGGGCCGCTGGCCGAGTGGCCGCGGCACCTGGCGCGGTGTCGTGCCATGGGGTTCGACTTCATCGACTCGGCGCCGCTGTTCGCGCCGGGTGCGGCGGGCGACATTTTCCTGACCGCGGACCACGAGACGTTGCACCCGGCGCTCGGCTGGGACGGACCGGCGGATGCCGGGATCGCGCATCTGGTGGAGGCCTGCGCCCGGCACGAGCTGCGGCTGATCCTCGACCTGGTGCCGGACCGGGTGGCCGTCGATGCCGCCATCCGGGCCGCTGAACCCGCTTGGTTCGACGCCGACGAGACCGGCTTCGAGCCGCCCGATCCGCGGCGGAAGCCACGCTCCCGCGAGGCCGCGGAGGCCCGCTTCGACCAGGAGGAACCGGCTCACCGGCTGGGTGAGTGGTGGGCCGGGCGCCTGTTGCGCCTTGCCGCCGCAGGGGTCGCCGGATTCCGTTGCATTCGTCCCGACCACGTCCCGCCGGCGGTCTGGCGGCAGATCATCGCCGATGTCCGCCGGGCCGCTCCGGGCACGCTTGTTCATCGCCTGGACGCCCGGCGTGCCCCGCGAGGCAATCGCGGCCCTGGGCGGGGTGGGGTTCGATTTCGTCGCGTCCTCATTGGGCTGGTGGGACGCCCGCGCTACCTGGTTCCTGGAGGAAGCCGAGGTGCTGCGCCACGTCGCGCCGAGCATCGCGTCGCCGGAGCCTTCGTTCGCCGATCGGCTGGCGCCGCGGCTTGATCCGCAGGCGGATGTCGGGGTCGGCTATCGTCGCGCGCTCCGGCTTGCCGCGGCCACGGCGAGCGGGCTGTTCGTTCCGATGGGGTTCGAATACGCCACGCGGCGGCCCGTTCGATTCGGCGCGCGCCGGCCCGCAGGATTTCGAGCACGCCCGGCAGGAGGCACGAATCGACCTCAGCGGCGCGATCCGCGATGCCAACCATCTGGCGGACCGCATCACCGGGCTTTGCGTGGCCGGGGACATGCGCGCGCTCACCGGGCCAGAGGGCAGGGTGACCGCGCTGTTGCGCGCCGATGCGCCTGACGTGCGGCAGGCGACGCGCGCCGTGGTGGTGGTGGCAAATCCGGCGCTCACCAGGGCGGCTCCGCTGGACCTTCCGCTGACGCCCCTGCCGGCCACGGCCGGCGCGGCATTCGAGCGTCCGGTGCGGGTGAACGGCGAGCTCGATCTGCGCTCCCCGTTGACGCCCGGCGAGGTGCGCGTGTTCCGCTACGACCGCGCGCCGCCGATCGCCACGCCCTGGAGCGGAGGCACCGCGGCGGCGCTGCAAGCCGCGGCGGCGCCGCGGATCGCGATCGAAGCCGTGGCCCCGGCGGTCGACGTCGGCCAGTTCCCGGTCAAGCGGCTGGCCGGCGATGCCGTCAGCGTCACCGCCGATATCTTCGCCGACGGTCACGAGATGCTGGCTGCCGCGCTGCTCTGGCGTCCGGCCGACGAGGCGGAGTGGCAGCGCGAGCCGATGCCTCCGACGGTGAACGACCGGTGGGAAGCGAGCTTCACCCCGGCGCGCGTCGGTCGTTACGCTTTTGCGGTGGAGGCCTGGTGGGACGAATGGGGCACGCTGCGGCGGGACCTGGCGCGCAAGCGGGAAGCCGGGCAGGACATCACGCCGGAGGTGGATGAAGCGTGCGCACTGTTGCGGCAGCTTTCCGTGCCGGAACCGCGACAGATGGACATGGAGCAGCGGATCGAGGTGCTGCTGTCTGAAACGACCCGCGCCGCCGTCGAAGCGGCCGGCCATCGGCCATTTGCCGTGCGTTCCGCCGAACTGCCGCTGGATGCGGATCGCGCACAGGCCGGATTCGCCAGTTGGTACGAGATGTTTCCGCGCTCGGCGACCGATGACCCGACGCGGCACGGCACATTCGACGACGTGATCGCGGAGCTTCCGCGCATCCGCGACATGGGTTTCGATGTGCTGTATTTCCCGCCGATCCACCCGATCGGCGACACCAACCGCAAGGGCCGCAACAACAGTTTGCACGCCGAGCCCGGGGAGGTCGGCAGCCCTTATGCGATCGGCAACCGGGAAGGCGGCCACGACGCCATTCTTCCGGCGCTTGGCACGCTGGCGGATTTTCGCCGGCTGGTGGATGCGGCGCGGAGGCACGGGCTGGAGATTGCGCTGGACTATGCGATCCAGTGCTCGCCGGACCATCCGTGGCTGAAGGCGCATCCGGACTGGTTTCGTTGGCGCCCGGACGGATCGGTGCGCTACGCGGAAAATCCGCCGAAGAAATACGAGGACATCGTCAACGTCGATTTCTATGCGCCGGCGGCGATCCCCGATCTGTGGCTGGCGCTGCGCGACGTGGTGCTGTTCTGGGCGAACCAGGGCGTGCGCATTTTCCGGGTCGATAACCCGCACACCAAGCCGCTGCCGTTCTGGCAATGGATGATCGCCGACATCCGCGCGCGGAACCCCGACATCATCTTCCTGGCCGAGGCGTTCACCCGGCCGAAGCCGATGTACCGGCTGGCCAAGGTCGGTTTCACCCAATCCTATACCTACTTCACCTGGCGCAGCACGAAACCGGAGATCGCCGCCTACCTGACCGAGCTGAACGCGCCGCCGGTGCGTGACTTCTTCCGGCCGAATTTCTTCGTCAACACGCCTGACATCAACCCGATCTACCTGCAAACTGCGGGCCGTGCCGGCTTCCTGATCCGCGCGGTGCTGGCGGCAACCCTGTCGGGCCTTTGGGGGATGTATTCGGGTTTCGAGCTGTGCGAGGCCGCGCCGTTGCCGGGCCGCGAGGAGTACCTCGATTCCGAGAAATACCAGATCCGGGTGCGCGACTGGCAGGCGCCCGGCAATATCGTCGCGGAAATCGCTGCGCTGAACCGGATCCGCCGCGCCAATCCGGCGCTGCAATCGCATCTCGGCGTAGCGTTCTACAACGCCTTCAACGACCAGGTCCTGCTGTACGGGAAGATGGCGCCGAGCCGGGCCGCGATGATCCTGGTCGCGATCAGCCTCGATCCGCATACGGCGCAGGATGTCGCGATCGAGCTCCCGCTGTCGGAGTGGGACCTGCCCGACGGTGCATCGGTCAGCGCCGAGGACCTGATGCGCGGGCACCGCTTCACCTGGACCGGCAAAAGCCAGCGCGTCTGGTTGAACCCGGCCGAATTGCCGTTCGCCATCTGGCGCGTCATCCCGCCGGCAGGTGCCGCATGAACGTGCCGCTGCCGACGCCGCTGCCGCTCGCGCCCGTCCAGGCGGTGGAGGAAGACGGGCTGTGGTACAAGGACGCCGTCATCTATCAGCTTCATGTGAAATCGTTCTTCGACGCTAACAACGACGGCGTGGGCGACTTTCCCGGGCCTGCTGGCGAAGCTGGATTACATCGCCGCACTCGGCGTCACGGCGATCTGGCTGCTGCCGTTCTACCCTTCGCCGCGGCTGGATGACGGCTACGACATCAGCGACTATCGCGGCGTGCATCCCGATTACGGCACGCTGGCCGACGTGAAGCGGTTCGTCGCGGCGGCGCATGACCGTGGCATGCGGGTGATCACCGAGCTGGTGGTCAACCACACGTCCGACCAGCATCCGTGGTTTCAGCGGGCACGGCGCGCGAAGCCGGGCAGTTCCTATCGCAACTTCTACGTGTGGTCCGACACCGACCAGAAATACACCGGGACCCGCACCATCTTCATCGACACCGAGCGGTCCAACTGGACCTGGGACGCCGAAGCGGGTGCCTATTACTGGCACCGATTCTACTCGCACCAGCCGGACCTGAATTTCGACAGCCCCCGCGTGCTGCGCGAAGTGCTGTCCGTGATGCGCTACTGGCTGGCGATCGGCGTCGATGGACTGCGGCTGGATGCGGTGCCCTACCTGGTGGAACGCGAGGGCACCAACAACGAGAACCTGCCGGAAACCCACGAGATCCTGAAGAAGATCCGCGCCGCCGTGGATGCGTCGTTTCCTGACCGCATGCTGCTGGCCGAAGCGAATCAATGGCCGGAGGACACCAAGGAGTATTTCGGCAACGGCGACGAATGCCACATGGCATTCCACTTCCCGCTGATGCCGCGCATGTACATGGCGATCGCCCGCGAGGACCGCTTCCCGATCACCGACATCCTGCGCCAGACCCCCGACATTCCGGCGAATTCCCAATGGGCCATCTTCCTGCGCAACCATGACGAGCTGACGCTGGAAATGGTTACCAACGCCGAGCGCGACTATCTGTGGGAGACCTACGCCGCCGACCGGCGCGCGCGGCTGAACCTCGGCATCCGCCGTCGTCTCGCGCCGTTGCTGGAGCGGGACCGCCGGCGGATCGAGCTGATGAACCATCTGCTGTTCTCGATGCCGGGCACGCCGGTAATCTATTACGGCGATGAGATCGGCATGGGTGACAACATCCACCTCGGCGACCGCGACGGGGTGCGCACGCCGATGCAGTGGTCACCCGATCGGAATGGCGGCTTTTCCCGCGCGGACCCTTCGTCGCTGGTGCTGCCGACGATCATGGATCCGCTGTACGGCTACGAAGCCGTCAATGTGGAAGCCGGAATGCGCGACCCGCATTCGCTGCTGAACTGGACACGGCGCGTGCTCGCGGTGCGGCGCCAGCACCGTTCGTTCGGCCGCGGCGGCTTCCGGCTGCTGTATCCGAAAAACCGCAAGGTGCTGGCCTATCTGCGCGAGTACCAGGACGAAACGGTGCTCTGCGTCGCCAACCTGGCGCGCACGCCGCAGGCGGTGGAGCTAGACCTCGCGGAATTCACCGGCCGGTTTCCAGTGGAACTGGATGGCGGATCGGTGTTCCCGCCGGTCGGCCAGCTTACCTACCTGCTGACTCTGCTGCCTTATGGTTTCTATTGGTTCCTTCTCGCCCGGGAAACGGAGTGGCCGTCCGGGCACACACCTGCGCCGGAGCCCATGCCCGAATATCAGACCATTGTCATGCGCCGCTCGCTCCCCGAGGCTCTCGCCACCGCGCGCGGCACGGTGGAGGGGGACATCCTTCCCACCTACCTCAGCAAGCGGCGGTGGTTCTCCGCCAAGGACCAGGCGCTCGGGGCGGTGCGTCTTGCGCTGCTCTCGCCGCTGCCCGACGCCGAGCGCGACGTGCTGCTGGCCGAGATCGAGACGCAGCTTCCCGGTGGCGCCGCCCGTTGGCTGCTGCCTCTATCGATCTACTGGGACGATGAGCCAACCGCCGCCTTGCCGTCGCAGCTTGCGCTGGCACGGGTGCGGCGCGGCAGCCGCGTCGGCCTGCTGACGGACGGCTTCGCGGTTCCATCCTTCGTCCATGCAGTCATCCGAGGCTTCAACGAATCCCGGCGAATCGCCACCGAGGATGGCGAAATCAGCTTCGAGCCGACCGAACGGATGGGCGACGTCAGCATCGCACCGGATGCAACCATCAACTGGCTCTCCGCGGAGCAGTCCAACAGTTCGCTGATCGTCGGCGACGCGGCGATGCTGAAGATCTTCCGCCGCATCATCGGCGGCCCGCATCCCGAGGCCGAGATGGGCCGCTACCTGACCGAGCAGGGCTATGCCGGCATCCCCCCGCTGCTGGGCGAGATGGTACGGGCGGGCGCCGACGGCACACGTCATACCCTGGCGGTGGCACAGGGGTTCATCCGCAACCAGGGCGACGGATGGAGCTGGACGCTGGAGTGGCTGATCCGCGGCCTTTCGGATCTGGATACCGATGGCGACCTCGGTGCCACTCCTGGCGAGCATTTCGGGGACTACGAAACCATTGCCGGACTGCTCGGGCGGCGGCTGGGCGAGATGCATGCGGTGCTGGCACGGCCGTCCGACGATCCGGCATTTTCCCCGGAGGTGTCGGACGAAACCACGGCACACCGTTGGGCCGAACAGGTGAGCCGGCAGCTTGAAGCGGCATTTGCGGCGATTGCCGGGCAAACCAACTGGGACCCGCCGGCGGGTGCCGAGGCGGCGGCGCATCTGCTGTCGTTGCGTGAAACTTTGATGGCGTCCCTGCGTGGTCTTGCGCGGCAGGGAATCGGCACGAAGTTGACCCGCGTTCACGGCGATCTGCATCTCGGCCAGACGCTGGTGGCAAGCGGGGAGATCTACATCATCGACTTCGAGGGCGAACCGGCGCGCAGCCTGGATGAACGCCGTGCCAAGGCAAGCCCGCTCAAGGACGTTGCCGGCGTGCTGCGGTCGTTCGATTACGCAGCCGCGGTGGTGCAGCGGAAAAGCCGCGAAAGCCACGCGCATCTGCCGGATATCCGGCGCGACGCCTTCCTTGCCGCGTTCATCGAGCGGGCGGATGCCGCATTCCTGAACGGTTATCGCGCGGTTGTCGATGCGGGCGGCGCCCAGGCACTGCTCGATTTGTTCCTGCTCGAAAAGGCGGCCTATGAAGTGAACTATGAAGCAGCCAACCGTCCCGCATGGATCGACGTGCCATGTACGGATTGATGCGATTGGCCGATCGTCTGGTGGCCCCGGCGAAGCAGGCCGCCGATGACTGATCAGGTCTTCCTGGAAGCGCCGCCGCTGGATGCCGGCACCGCGACCGCGCTCGCCAACGCGAGTCTTGCTGATCCGTTCGGGGTGCTCGGGCCGCACGATACCGCGCAGGGGCGCATCATTCGCGTGTTCGTCCCGGGGGCGGAGAGCGTGGAGGTGTTGTCGCGCGACGGCACGCGCAGCATGGGCACGCTGCTGCCCGCCGAACCGTTGGGGCTGTTTGCCGGACGCGTCGGCGACGCCGAGCCCTATCTGCTGCGCATCGGCTGGCCGGGCGGCGTGCAGGAAACCGAGGACGCGTATTCGTTCGGCCTGCTGCTTGGCGAGCTGGACCTTTACCTGTTCGCCGAGGGACGGCATTTCGAACTGCCCTTTGCGCTGGGCGCGCGGCCGCTGACGATCGACGGTGTTGCCGGCGTGCGGTTCGGCGTGTGGGCGCCGAATGCGCGCGCGGCGTCAGTCGTCGGCGACTTCAACTCCTGGGACACGCGGCGACACCCGATGCGTGTGCGCTACGGCACCGGAGTGTGGGAGCTGTTTGTCCCGCGCATCGGGCCAGGCGCGCGTTACAAGTTTGCCATCGTCGCGGCAGATGGGCGCAAGCTGCCATTGAAGGCCGACCCGCTGGCCCGCGCCACCGAACCGCCGCCGGCGACCGCTTCCATCGTCGCCGATTGCCTGCCGTTCGCCTGGCGCGATGAAAGCTGGATGGCGGTGCGCGCCGAAAAGCAGCGGGTCGATGCACCGATCTCGGTCTATGAGGTGCATGCTGGTTCCTGGCTGCGCCCCGATGCCGGCGACCCGAGCCGGTTTCCGACCTGGGACGATCTGGCCGAACGGCTGGTGCCCTATGTGCAGGACATGGGATTCAGCCATATTGAGCTGATGCCAGTCGCCGAACATCCGTTCACCGGTTCCTGGGGATACCAACCGCTTGGCCTATTTGCCCCGAGCGGACGCTATGGCTCACCGGAGGGTTTTGCCCGTCTCGTGGATGCTTGCCATCGCGGCGGCATCGGCGTGATCATCGATTGGGTGCCGGCGCATTTCCCGACCGACGAATGGGGATTGGCCCGCTTCGACGGCACTGCGCTGTATGAGCACCTCGATCCGCGCGAGGGCTATCATCAGGACTGGAACACCTACATCTACAATCTCGGCCGACGGGAGGTCTCCGGCTTCCTGCTTGCCAGCGCGATTTATTGGCTGGAGCATTTCCACGTCGATGGATTGCGAGTCGATGCGGTCGCTTCCATGCTGTACCGCGACTATAGCCGTGCCGAGGGCCAGTGGATTCCCAACATCTACGGCGGGCGGGAGAACCTGGAATCGATCGGCTTCCTGAAACACCTGAACAGCGTGGTGCCGGAGCGCTGCCCGGGTGCCATCACCATCGCCGAGGAATCCACCGCCTGGCCGGGCGTAACGCGCGCCGTTCCGGAGGGCGGATTGGGGTTTGATTACAAATGGAACATGGGATGGATGCACGACACGCTGCACTACATGGAGCAGGAGCCGGTCTATCGGAAATGGCACCACAATGAATTCACCTTCGGCCTGATCTACGCCTTTTCAGAACGCTTCATCCTGCCGCTGAGCCATGACGAGGTGGTGCACGGCAAGGGATCGCTGATCAACAAGATGCCTGGCGACCATTGGCAGAAGTTCGCCAATCTGCGTGCCTATTTCGGTTTCATGTGGACCCACCCCGGCAAGAAGCTGCTGTTCATGGGCAATGAGATTGCGCAGACTCGTGAATGGAGCCACGACCGCGAGATCGATTGGGCGCTGCTGGATGATCCGGCCCATCGCGGCATCCACCGGCTGATCCGCGACCTCAATCGCGTCTATGCGGAGGAACGGGCGTTGCATGAATACGACGCTCATCCGGCCGGCTTCCGCTGGGTGATCGGTGGCGACTCCGAAAATTCGGTGTTCGCGTTCCTGCGCTTCGGTGCCGGCGAGGTGCCGCCGATCCTGGTGGTGTGCAACATGACGCCCCTGCCGCGACCTGGCTATCGCATCGGCGTGCCGCAGCCGGGCTGGTGGCGCGAACGGCTGAATACTCGATTCCGACTGGTACGGCGGGTCCGACCTGGGCAATGCCGGCGGGGTCGGCACCGCGTTTGTGGCGGCGCATGGGGAGGAGCAGTCGATCGAAGTGCTGTTGCCACCGCTCTCGACAGTGCTGTTCCGGGCCGGCGGCTGAGCGGCGTGCCAGGCGTTGCCGATGCGCTGCTGCCGGGCAAGCCGTACCCGCTCGGCGCGACATGGGACGGGCTGGGGGTCAATTTCGCGGTGTTTTCCGCGCATGCGGAACGCATGGATTTGTGCCTGTTCGATGCCGCCGGCCGCCGCCCGACGGCGCGGCTGGTGATGCCCGAGTTCACCGATCAGGTCTGGCACGGTTACCTGCCCGAAGCCGGCCCCGGCACGGTCTATGGCTACCGCGCGGTCGGGCCGTATCGTCCGCATGACGGACACCGTTTCAATCCGTACAAGCTGTTGCTGGACCCCTATGCGCGGGGATTGGCCGGTTCGCTGCACTGGTCGGATGCACTGTTTGGCTACCGCGCGGGGTCGCCGCGGGGCGACCTGTCGTTCAACAAGCGTGACAGCGCGCCCGACATGGTGAAAGCTGTGGTTGCCGAAGACACTTTCGCCTGGGGCGACGACCGGCCGCCCGCGGTGCCCTGGTCCGATACCGTGATCTATGAGGCCCATGTGAAGGGCCTGACGCAATTGCGGCACGACATCGCGCCTTCAGTGCGCGGCAGTTTCGCGGCGCTGGCGGATCCGGCGATCATCGATCATCTGCGACGCCTCGGCATCACGGCAATCGAACTGCTGCCGGTGCAGGCTTTCGTGCAGGATCGAGTGCTGCTGGAGAACGGACTGCGGAACTACTGGGGCTACAACACGCTTGGTTTCTTCGCACCCGAACCGGGCTATCTGTCCAGTGGTTCCAGCAACGAACTGCGGCGGGCGGTGCGCCTGCTGCATGCCGCGGGAATCGAGGTGATCCTGGACGTGGTCTATAACCACACCGCCGAGGGTAGCGAGGATGGGCCGACGCTGTCATTCCGCGGTCTTGATAACGCCAGCTACTACCTGTTGGCGCAAGACGACCGGCGGCACTGCATCAACCACACCGGGTGCGGCAACACATTGAACCTGGCGCATCCGCGCGTGTTGCAGATGGTCATGGATTCGCTGCGCTACTGGGTCACGTCGTTCCATATAGATGGTTTCCGCTTCGATCTTTCAGCGGTGCTCGGGCGGGAGGCGCACGGGTTCGATCCCGGGGCGGGGTTTTTTGACGCGGTGCGGCAGGACCCGGTGCTGTCGTCGGTGAAATTGATCGCGGAACCATGGGATGTCGGGCCGGGAGGATACCAACTTGGGCGTCATCCGCCCGGTTGGGCCGAGTGGAACGACCGGTTTCGCGACGGGGTGCGCCGGTTCTGGCGCGGCGATTCCGGACAGCGCCCGGATTTCGCCGCTCGCCTTGCCGGCTCGGCTGATTTGTTCGGACGCGACGGGCGGCGGCCGTGGAGCAGCGTGAACTTCGCCGCCTGCCACGACGGATTCACGCTGACCGACATTGTCAGTTACGAGCGTAAGCACAACGAGGCGAACGGCGAAGGCAACCGCGACGGGCAGGACGCGAACTGGTCCGCCAACTGGGGTGTCGAAGGCCCCACCAATGATCCGCGGGTCCGCGCCGTGCGCGAACGGATTCGCCGGGCAATGCTGGCGACAGTGTTCTTCGCCGAGGGCACCCCGATGCTGCTGGCCGGCGATGAATTCGGTCGAACGCAGGGGGGCAACAACAATCCATACTGCCAGGACAATGAGACCTCCTGGCTGGACTGGTCGCTGGCGGCAGACGAGGGGCACGGCCTGATGGCGTTTACCGCCCGGCTGACCGCGCTGCGGCGGTCCCATCCGGCGCTGAGCAGTCCGCGATTTCTGTACGGCCGACACGAGCTGGCGCCCGATATGATCGACATCGCCTGGTTCGATGAGCGCGGCGCACAACTGGTGCCGGAAGCCTGGAACAATCCGGACGATCGCACGCTGGTGTTGCGTCGCGCGGTGCGTCTGCCGGACGGGGGGTTGCCGTTGCTGACGTTGCTGCTGAACCCGACCGATGAGGATCGCGTCTTTATCCTGCCGAAGCCGGAGCAGCCGACCCGGCTGCTGATCGACACCGCCGCGCCGGATGAGCCGGAGCACGACATCGAACGCGCGGAACTGTTGGTCTCGGCGCGGAGCGCAGTGCTGCTGGTCGCCGATGTCGGGGAGCTTGCCGGATGAACGAGGAATTTCCGCAGTTCGGCGCGACGCTGCTGAAGGACGGGCAGACGCGCTTCCGCCTTTGGGCACCCTCACAGAATGATGTTTCGGTCGTGCTGGAAGGCGGCGCCACCCTGCCGATGCGGCGCGACGGCGAGTGGTTCGAGGCGACAACCGAATGCGGCGCCGGCACGCGCTATCGGTACCGGTTGCAGGATGGGACGATGGTGCCGGACCCGGCCTCGCGGTTCCAGCCGGAAGACGTGCATGGGCCCAGCGAGGTGATCGATCCGCGCGCATACGCGTGGCGCAACGCCGGCTGGACCGGGAGGCCCTGGCAGGAGGCGGTGATCTACGAATTGCACGCCGGGTGCTTCGGCGGGTTCGCCGGGGTGATGGCAGAACTGCCGCGGCTGGCGCAACTTGGCATCACCGCGCTGGAGTTGATGCCGATTGGGGATTTTCCCGGGCGGCACAACTGGGGATATGACGGCGTGCTGCCATTCGCGCCGGATTCCGCATACGGCACGCCCGCGGACCTGAAGGCGCTGATCGACACCGCACACGGTCATGGCCTGATGATGTTCCTGGATGTCGTTTACAACCATTTCGGCCCGGATGGAAACTACCTGTCGCTTTATGCGCCGCAGATGTTCCGCGATGATATCCAGACCCCCTGGGGCAGCGCGATCGATTTCCGCCGTCCGGAGGTGCGCCGGTACTTTACCGAAAACACGCTGTATTGGTTGACCGAGTACCGCTTCGATGGATTGCGTCTCGATGCGGTCCACGAGATCAGCGAACCCGACTGGCTGGACGAAATGGCCGATGAGGTCAGGCGCACGATCGAGCCGGCCCGGCAGGTACACCTGGTCCTGGAAAACGAACGCAACGAAGCCAGCCATCTGATGCGTGACATCGACGCGCAGTGGAACGATGACGGGCACCATGCTTTTCACGTGCTGCTCACCAATGAGGATCGCGGTTATTATCGCGACTACGCCGAGGCCGGCGCGACAGGATTGGCGCGCGTAATGGCCGAGGGGTTCTTCTTCCAGGGCCAGCTATCATCTCATCGCGGCCAGCCGCGCGGCACGCCATCCAAGGACCTTCCGGCGACCGCGTTCGTGCTGTTCCTGCAAAACCACGACCAGATCGGCAACCGCGCGTTCGGCGAGCGTCTGACGAAGCTTGCCGACCGGCATGCGCTGGAAGCCGCGATTGCCGCGCAGATGCTGTGTCCGCAAATCCCGCTGCTGTTCATGGGGGAGGAAACCGCCTCTCAATCGCCGTTCCTGTTCTTTACCGATCATGGCCCGGAACTGGCCGATGCAGTACGTCAGGGCCGGCGCAAGGAGTTCGCTCATTTCCCCGAATTCGCCGATCCGGCCACGCGCGAAAAGATCCCCGACCCGAACGCGCCGGAAACATGCGCCGCTTCGATCCCGAAGCCCGATCCGGCGCATGGGGAATCCCGCCGCGAACTCTATGAGCATCTGATCGCCATCCGCGCCCGGGAGATTGCGCCGTATCTGGAACGGACGCGCAGCATCGACGCACAGCCGCTCGGCAGCGCCGCGGTCGTTGCGCGCTGGCGGCTGGGTGACGCGGGTATACTTACAGTTGCGGTCAATCTCGGCGCCGCGCCGGTGGCGATGCCGCTTCCGGCTGGCCGGTTGCTGTTTGCCATACCGGACGTTGCCGGCGGCCGGGCCGAGCGCGGGGAACTGCCGGAGTGTGCCACGGCGGTCTTCCTGGACCCTCATCGATGACCCTGGAAGTACTGGCGCGGGAAGCGGGCGTTGCGGTGGAATGGCGCAATTATGCCAACGAACCGCACGTTGTGGAGCCCGACGCGCTGCGGACCGTGCTGGAGGCGCTCGGCTTCCCGTGCGGCAACGACGATCAGATTGCCGATAGCCGGAACCGACTTGTCGGTACCGGAGGGACTGGACGGACTTCCCCCGCTGGTTACTACCGTTACCGGGCGGGCGACCAGGTTGCCACTGGACGATGACGGTCCCCGGCGCGCCCGCCTGCTGCTGGAAACCGGGGCCGCGCGCGACCTAACTCCGCGGGAGACCCATAACGGGATCGAGCTGCCCCCAATTGCGGAGCCCGGTTATCACCGGCTGCTGATCGGCGAGCGGGAGCTGGTGCTTGCTGTGGCGCCGGAACGGGCCGTCGCGATCGCAGACCTGGCTTCACCCGGCGCGCGGCTGTGGGGGCTTGCGGCGCAGGTATACGGCTTGCGACGGGACAGCGACGGCGGCATTGGCGATGCTGGGGGCGTTGCGGCGCTGGGGGAAGCGGTTGCGCATCGCGGCGGCGACGCCTTGGCGCTCAGCCCGGTGCATGCGTTGTTTCCGGCGCAACCGCAACGCTACGGGCCATATTCGCCATCGAGCCGGCTGTTCCTGAACCCGCTGCACGCCGCGCCTTCTCTGGTGTTCGGTGCTGAAACGGTGGCACGCGCCATCGACCAGGCCGGCGTGGCGCAAGACTTCGCCCGGCTGGAGGCGTTGCCGCTGATCGACTGGCCGGCCGCGACCGCTGCAAAACTCCGGCTGCTGCGCGCCTTGTTCGTGACCTTCCTTTCCGGGGAAGATGATACCGACGCGCAACGGGCCGATTTATCGCGTTTCGAGGCTGAAGGCGGCGATCTGCTGGCCGATCACGCCTGCTTCGAGGCGCTGCAGGAAGAGCAGCTTACGGCCAATCCAAAGCGCGGCGATTGGCGGGACTGGCCGTCCGACCTGCGCGACCCCCGCAGCCCGGCGATTGCCGCATTCGCCCAGGCGCATCGGCGTGATGTTCAGTTTCATATGTTCCTGCAATGGTTGACAGATCGCTCGCTGGCTGCCGCACAGCACCAGGCAAAGGCGGCCGGCATGCGCATCGGCCTGATCGCCGACCTTGCTGTTGGTATGGACCCGGCGGGCAGCCATGCCTGGAGCCGGCAGCAGGACATACTCGGGGCGCTGACGATCGGCGCGCCGCCAGATCTGTTGAACCCGAATGGCCAGCAATGGGGGATCACGAACTTCTCGCCGCGCGCGCTTATCGCCACCGGCTTTGCGCCGTTCGTCGCCACGCTGCGCGCCGCGCTGCGCAATGCCGGCGGCGTGCGGATCGACCATGCGATGGGGCTGCAGCGGCTCTGGGTGGTGCCGGAGGGGGAATCGCCGGCCGATGGCGCCTACCTGAATTACCCGCTCATCGACATGCTGCGGCTGCTGGCACTGGAATCGCACCGGCATCAGGCGGTGGTCGTCGGCGAGGATCTCGGGACGGTACCTGAAGGATTCCGCGATCGACTGGACACGCACGGCATCTACGGCATGCGCGTGCTGTGGTTCGAGAAGACCGAAACCGGCTTCGCCGCGCCGGACCAGTGGGACCGCGGCGTGATGGCGATGACATCGACGCATGATTTGCCGACCGCCGCGTCGTGGTGGCTTGGCGCGGATATCGCGTTGCGTGCGGAACACGGGGTGCTCGGCCCGAACCAGCGGCGCAAGACGTTGGAAACGGAACGGTCGGCGGAACGGAAACAGCTTTGGCAGACCTTCCGCGCGGCTGGCGTCGCGGATGGGCCGGCGCCCGCCCGCGACAATCCGGCGCCGTTCGTGGACGCGGCGATCCGCTTCGTCGCCCTCACTGACTTGCCGTTGGCGTTGCTGCCGTTGGAGGATGTGCTCGGTTCGCCGGAGCAGCCGAACCTGCCGGGCACGATCGACCAGCACCCGAACTGGCGCCGGCGCACACCCGACGCGACTGACAGGCTGTTGGATAAACCCGCGGTTGCCCGACGTATCGCGGACCTTGTTACGGAGCGGCCCCGCCGATGATTCCCCCGCGTGCCACCATGCGGCTGCAACTGCACAAGGGGTTCACGTTCGACGACGCGGCGCGGATCGCGCCTTACATGGCGCGGCTCGGGATCAGCCATCTTTATACCTCGCCGATCCTGACGGCACGTGCCGGCTCGATGCACGGCTATGACGTCACCGATCCGACGCGGATCAACCCGGAGCTGGGGGGCGAAGCCGGGCTCCGCCGTTTGGTCGCCGCGCTGCGGACCGAGAACCTCGGGCTGATTATCGATATCGTTCCTAACCACATGGCTGTGGGAAGTGCCAATCCGTGGTGGCAGGACGTGCTGCGCCACGGTCAGGCCAGCCGCCACGCGGGGGTGTTCGATATCGACTGGCACCCGGACAATCCGCTGCTGGGCGGCAAGGTTCTGCTGCCGGTGCTCGGCCGCCAATATGGCGAAGTATTGGCTGCCGGAGAAATCAAGCTGGTGAAAGGATCAGACGGTTGGGAAGCACGCTATTTCGACAATGTGTTCCCGATCGCCCCGACGCGACCAATCGGAGATCGAGCATCTATCGCCGGCCGCCTACAATCCCGCAAACGAAGATGGAAGTGCCCGCCTGCACCGGCTGCTGCAGCGGCAGCACTATCGCCTCGCCTGGTGGCGCACCGCCGGCGATGAGATCAATTGGCGGCGCTTCTTCGACATCAACGAACTGGCCGGCGTGCGGGTGGAAGACGCTGATGTTTTCGAACAAACCCATGCCCTGCTGTTCAGCCTGTATGCCGAGGGCCTGATCGACGGCATGCGCGTGGATCATGTCGATGGGCTCGCGGATCCGCGCGGCTATTGCCGCCGTCTGCACACGCGGCTGGCCGAACTGGCACCGGATCGCCCTCCGTATGTGGTGGTCGAGAAAATCCTTGGGCGGGATGAAGCGCTTGCCACCGATTGGTGCATCGATGGTACCAGCGGTTACGACTTCATGGACACTGTCAGCGCGGTCCAGCACGACCCTGCGGCACAACCGGCGCTGGAAGCCGTCTGGGCAGACCTGTCCGGCCGGCCTGCCGTGTTCGACCAGGAAGCCACACAGGCCCGGCGCGAGATATTGAAGCGCAGCTTCACCGCGCAGCTCGAAGCGGCAGTCGGCGCATTGCACCTCGTGGCGCTGCAACGCGCAGAAACGCAGGATGCGTCGCGACCGGCGCTGCAACGGGCAGCGGTGGAGCTGTTGGCGCATTTTCCGACCTATCGCACCTACGCAAACCGCGAGGATCGCCCGGCCGGAGATGCGGCGGTACTGGAACAGGCGCAGGCGGGTGCCTGCGCCGCGCACAGTCTTGCCGATCGCTCCGTGCTATCGCTGCTCGTCGATTGGTTGCGCTCGCCGGACACGCTGGCGCGGCAGAAGGCGGCGACGCGGTTCCAGCAGCTCAGTGCCCCCGTCGCCGCAAAAGCTGTGGAAGATACTGCGTTCTATCGCTATGGGCGGCTGCTGTCGCGCAACGATGTGGGTTTCGATGCCGCCCGCCTCGGCATGGAGCCGACCGAATTTCACGATTTCATGCGCGGCAAGGCGCGCGCGGTTTCCCGATGCGATGCTGGCCACCGCCACGCACGATCACAAACGCGGCGAGGACATCAGGGCACGGTTGGCCGTCCTGAGCGAAATGCCGGATGAATGGGCGGCGACGCTGCGGCGATGGATGGAAATGAATGCACATCTCCGTGGCACCGCCGATAGCGCGCCAGCCCCCTCGTCCGGCGACGAGATCATGCTGTATCAAACGATCCTTGGCGCCTGGCCCACGACGCTGGACCCCCACGACCGCACGGCACTTGCGGCTTCGTCGAGCGGATCGCCGGCTGGCAGGAGAAAGGCGCTGCGCGAGGCCAAGCTGCGGACAAGCTGGACGTCGCCGAACAAGCCGTACGAACAGGCCGCGCGGGAGTTCCTGGATGCCATCATGCGCGGCGACTTTCCAGCCGAGATCGCGCGAGTGGCCGATCGGATCGGGCCAGCCGGCGCCGTCAACGGCCTGGCTCAGGCGCTATTGAAGCTGACTGTCCCGGGCGTGCCGGATTTCTATCAGGGCACCGAGTTCTGGGACCAGAGCCTGGTCGATCCCGATAATCGCCGTCCAGTTGATTTCGACGCGCGCATACAGGCGCTGGAAGCCGCGCGGACGCCGACCGAGTTGGCCGCCGGCTGGCGCGACGGGCGAGTGAAACAGGCGGTCATCGCCCGGACGCTGGGTGCGCGCCGGCGCAATCCGCCGCTGTTCGCGCGCGGCGATTATGTGCCGCTCATGGCGCAGGGTGCGCGTGCGGCGAATGTCATCGCCTTCGCGCGCCGCAGGGAAGATGACGTGCTGATCACGATCGTCCCGCGCTTGCCCCTGGCGCTGCTGCCGCCGGGGGACGCAATTCTGATCCCGCCATCCGCCTGGGGTGACACCAGGCTGCCGGGCGTTGGCGGCAGGTTCAGGGACGTGATCAGCGGGCGCATCCTGACTGTGCCGGGTGGCACCCTGCCGGTCAGAGAGGCTCTGGCGGACTTTCCTGTGGCCCTGCTGGTTGCACCCTAAAAGACGGGCTTGCGTTCCGCGAATGGGTGCGGCAGACTTGCCCGAGTCGTCAACAACTGAAAGGAGGTGATCCAGTGTCTCATTGCTCTCAGTCGGCGCCAGTCGCCGTGGCCTGGATCTCCGTTGTCATGGAGAAGGCTGGGTAATCTGGCGTCCGTCAATCGGACGCACTGGCAGCCAATGACTGTGCAGACAATGCGGAAGGCTCCGGAGGGTTTCCTCTGGGGCCTTCTTCTGTTTACGACACCGCCCTGACATGCGGCCTTTCGGCGTGGATGTACAGCGAGGCGCGGTCCGGCTTGGCCTGGACCGGCGGCGGCAGCGGCAGTTCGTAAGCCACCGGCCGCCGGTGGTCCGCCATCAGCGCGTCCGGGTCATAGACACTGTTGAAATGGAACATATTGCGCAGGAAATTCGTCTGCCCGCGCAGCGCCAGTCCGGCGAACACGCCGCTGGCCTGCCACAGCGTCCGCCAGCCGAGGTGCTTCCTGTTCAGCACCTGCTGGGTCGTGGTCAGCTCCCGGTAGAATTCTTCCAGCGACAGCTTCGTCGGCAGCACGCAATGCTGGATGTCGAACAGCCGGTAATCGCGCGTGGCCAGCTTGCGGGCCTCGGTCACCCAGGTCTCGGTGCCGGGATACGGCGTGTTGACGCTGATGTTCACCACGTCGGGGATTTCCATGCACCACTGCCGTATTGTCTCGAACCGCGCATGGTCCCAGTCGGGGTCGGCGATCAGGTTGATGGCGACGTTGATGCCGAGCGAACGGGCGTAGTCCAGCGCCTCGAAGTTGCGCGACAGGTTGACGCGCTTGCGGTATTTCTTCAGCCCTTCCTCATCGATCGCCTCCAGCCCGAGGAACATCATCTTCAGGCCGAGGCGGCGCCATTCGCGGAACACCTCTGGGTGACGCAACAGCACGTCGCCGCGGGTTTCCAGGTAGTATTGCTTGCGGATTCCGCGTCGGGCGATGGCTTCGGCGATCGCCATGCCGTGTTCGGCGCGTACGAACGCCACGTCATCGACGATGAACACGCCCGGCTCGGGGGTCGCGGCCAGGTCATCGACGATCCGTTCCGGTGATTTCAGCCGGTACGTCCGGCCGTAAAAGGTCCAGGCGCTGCAGAAGGAGCAATCCCAGGGGCAGCCGCGGGAGAACTCGATCGAGGCGGCGGGATCCAGCGTGCCGATGAAGTATTTTCGCCGGTGGCGCAGCAGATGCCGCGCCGGTTGCAGGGCGTCCAGGTCGTCCACGAACACCGGTGCCGGGCCTTGCCCATCCGCGGTTACGGCGCCTGGCACCGTTGCCATCGAGCGGCCGGCTTCGACGGCGGCAAGCAGGGCGGGCAGCACCGCTTCCCCTTCGCCGCGTAGCACGCAATCGATGGCACCCTCGGCGTGCTCGAGCATCGCCGGTGCGGTGAACGAGACGCTGTGGCCGCCGACCGCGACAATGCAATCCGGCCTGCGCTGCTTCGTGGCTTTCGCCAGATCGATGATTTCAGGCACGTTCGCCAGATAGTTGCAGGAGAACGCGACCACATCGGGCCGCCAGTCGTCGATGCTGCGGAAGTAGTCGCGGTGCGTCTCGACCTGCAGGTCGAGCAGCCGCACGTCGTGCCCGCCGCGCACCGCCGCGGCTGCCACCAGTTCGAGCCCGAGCGGTTCCAGTCGCAAGAACACGCGTGTGTACATAAGCGGACCGGGATGGACGGCGAGCATCTTCATGCGGCGATCTTTCCTGGTGTCGGTCGCCAGGAGGATGGGCCGTCGCGCAAGAAAGGGCGCGGACGCTACTCGCTTTGTGAACTGGCAAAAGCCAGCCGGCGCGGCAGGGCGTCAGAAGTTCAGCCGCAGCCCCGCTTCCGGCCACTCCATCGCGCCCAGGTGCCCGGTTTCCGACAACGTGATGAAAGCGGTGCGCAGGTCCGGGCCGCCGAAACAGATATTGGTCGGATGCGTATCCGGCAGCGGCACGCGCCGAACCACCCGACCATCCGGCGCAATCACCGAAATGCACCCGGTCACCAGCGTGGCGACGCAGATGTCGCCGTTCGCCTGCACCGCCAGACTGTCGAAACGCTGATACCCCGGCAGCCCGGCGACCAATCGTCCGCCATGCGGCGACGGAAACGGATTCTTGTGCACTACCCCCGGCGCCCGCACGTCGAACGCCCACAGTCGCGCCGGTTCGGTGTCCGCGACATACACCACCTTCCCGTCAGGCGACAGCCCGACGCCGTTGGCGCTCAGGATCGGGTACGCGGCCTCGATGATCCGCGATCCGTCCGGCAATGCGTAATACAGCCCGCCATGCTCGCGGGTGCGTGCGTACCGCTTCCCGAGATCGGTGAACCAGAAACCACCGGCAGTATCGAACACCAGGTCGTTCGGCGCCGACAGCCGGTGGCCGCCACATTCGGTATAGAGCGTGCGAGTTTCGCCGCTGCGCGGGTCGATGCGCTGGATGGATCCGCCGGCGTAGTCGGGCGCCGGTCCGACCGCCATGAAGTGATCGCCGCGATACAGCCCGCCGCCATTGTTGCAGCAATACAGCGCCCCGTCCGGCCCCAGCGCCAGCCCGTTTGGGCCGCCGCCGGTCTGTGCCAGCACGCTTTTGCCGCCGTCCGGTTTCGTCCCATCGGGGGTCACACGCCAAACGCAGCCCTGCTTGATGTCGGTCAGCACAACCGAGCCGTCCGGCATCGCCACCGGACCTTCGGCAAAGCCGAAGCCGCTCGCCACGATCCTTATGTCGCTCATCGCCCTGTGCTCCCCTGATCGGCGTATTCCGGCTATCGTCGGCGTCGGGGCGGCAGGCTGCAAGCCGCGGGAGGCAGCTTATGGACCAGATCCAGTTGGGCGACGTATCGATCGCCAGCATCATCGAACGCGACGGACCCGTGGCGGCGGCCCGAGGACATGTTCCGGACCTTCGATCCCGATATCGGTCGCCGGCACCTGATGGACCTTGGGCCGCTGGTGTACGACGCGGCGTCCGAACCGGCTGGTGATCACCTACCAGACCTTCGTCGTGCGCACGCCGCACCACACGATCCTGGTGGATACCTGCACCGGTGAGGACAAGGGCTATCCGGCGCCGATGGATTTCCCGAAGCAACCGTGGCTGGACGGATTCGCTGCGCTCGGGTTGCGCTTCGAGGATATCGACTACGTGTTCTGCACCCATCTGCACATCGATCATTGCGGCTGGAACACGCGGCTGGTGAACGGTCGCTGGGTGCCGACCTTCCCGCGCGCCAAATACGTCTTCCACAAGCGCGAATACGCCGCCTGGGAAGCCGCCGATGCCCGAGGGGAAAACCCGCCCGGCAATGTCTGGCGGTACAACTGCCAGCCGATCGTGGAGGCCGGACAGGCGTTGCTGGTCGATGACGACTACACGCTGGATGACACCGCCTGGCTGTCGCCGACGCCCGGGCACTCACCGTGCCATTGCTGCGTCAACATCCGCTCCGGCGGCATGCGGGCGACGGTTACCGGCGACATGATGCACCACGCGCTGCAATGCCGGGAGCCGGACTGGTCCACCGTGTTCGATTGGGACCCGGCGATGGCCGCGCGATCTCGCCGGCAGTTTCTGAACGAAGTGGCGGATAGCGGCACGCTGGTCCTGCCGGTGCATTTCCCGGCGCCCACCGCTGGCCGGGTGGAAGCCGACGGGGATCGGTTCCGGTACCGTTTCCGCAGTACCTGACCGAGCCCCGCTGGGGGATTGCTATTGTGCGGATTTCGACTTCGGGGCCTCGCCCGATTCCGTGCCCGTTTTCGCCGGGGTGCCCGGCGCGCCCACGCCGGTCGCGGCCTTGCCGCTGGTGTCGAGTTGCGCCGTGCTCTCCTGGCCGGCATTGCCCTGCTTCGCCGCGGCCGCGCCGGGGACGACGTTGCTGTGGGCGGCCGGTCCCGAGGTCACGCCGGGGGCGGCAGCGAGCGCCAACCCGGGCGTGAGCGCGAGACATGCCGTCGATATCGCGATCAGGGCTCCATTACGAAGGGATTTTCTCATTATCACACCTGCCGATTGTGTCGGCGCAGTTGCCCGAACGGCTGATCGACGATCGGGAAACGCGCACTGCAACCGCTAACGCGGTGCGCGCCTGTGCGTTCGGCGCAACACAGGGATCAGGGAGTTGTGACGGCTGCGATCGCTGTCAGGATGTATGTCTCGGCTTCGGCCTTGCCGGCCCAGCCGAGGACCTTGACCCATTTATCCTCCTCGAGGTCCTTGTAGCTGCCGAAAAAATGCTCGATCGCCGCGCGGGTGATGCGCGGCAGGTCGTCGATGGTTTCGATACCGCTGTATTGCGGATGCACCCGGTCGTGCGGGACGCAGATGATCTTCTCGTCCGGTCCCTTTTCGTCCTCCATGCGCAACATGCCGATCGGGCGGGCGCGGATCACCGCGCCGGGCACCACGGCGGCCGGCGTCAGCACCAGCGCATCGGCCGGATCGCCATCGCCCGCCAGGGTGCCGGGAATGAAGCCATAGGCGGCCGGGTAGATGGTCGGGGTGAACAGGAACCGATCGACGAACACGGCGCCGGAAGCGTGGTCCACCTCGTACTTGACCGCCGATCCCTGGGGGATCTCGACCACCACGTAGATATCGTGGGGCGGCGCGCGGCCGGTGGGGATTTTGGAGATGTCCATGCACGCCTCACGAAACCGTGGGGCGGAACAGCGCAGCGCTATTCCGCCCTACGCCCGCCAAGCCCGCCACCGCTAATGCGCCAGCCAGCCCGCCAAAATCGCCAGCCACAGCAGCGCGACGATGTTGGTGATCTTGATCATCGGGTTTACCGCCGGACCCGCGGTGTCCTTGTAGGGGTCGCCGACCGTATCGCCGGTGACCGCCGCCTTGTGCGCCTCGGAGCCTTTGCCGCCGTAATTGCCTTCCTCGATGTATTTCTTCGCGTTGTCCCAGGCGCCGCCGCCCGAGGTCATGGAAATCGCCACGAACAGCCCGGTCACGATGGTGCCGAGCAGCATCGCCCCCAGCGCGCTGAACGCCGCGATCCGACCGCCGATACCCCAGATGATCAGCCACAGCACCACCGGCGCCAGCACCGGCAGCAAGGACGGGATGATCATTTCGCGGATCGCCGCCTTGGTCAGCAGGTCCACCGCGCGGCCGTATTCCGGCTTTGCCGGTGCCCTCCATGATGCCGGGGATTTCGCGGAACTGCCGCCGCACCTCCATCACCACCGCGCCGGCGGCGCGGCCCACCGCGGTCATGCCCATCGCACCGAACAGGTACGGCATCAGCCCGCCGATGAATGAGCCCGATGACCACATACGGGTCCTCGAGCTGGAACGGCACCGTCAGGTTCGGGAAGTAATGCTTCAGGTCCTGCGTGTAGGCGGCGAACAGCACCAACGAGGCAAGCCCCGCCGAGCCGATCGCGTAGCCCTTGGTCACCGCCTTGGTGGTGTTGCCGACGGCGTCCAGCGCGTCGGTGGTCACCCGCACCTCGTGCGGCAGGTCCGCCATCTCGGCGATGCCGCCGGCATTGTCGGTGACCGGCCCGTAGGCATCGAGCGCCACGATCATCCCGGCCATCGCCAGCATCGTGGTCGCGGCGATCGCGATGCCGAACAGCCCGGCCATCAGAAACGACAGAATGATGGCGATGCAGATCGCGATCACCGGAAGCGCGGTGGATTCCATCGACACCGCCAGGCCCTGGATCACGTTGGTGCCGTGGCCGGTGGTCGAACTCTGCGCGATGCTGCGCACCGGACGGAATTCGGTCGCGGTGTAGTATTCGGTGATATAAACGATCGATCCGGTCAGCACCAGGCCGATGATCGCGCAGACGAAGAAGTCCCACCCGGTCAGCGCCACGCCACCGCCGACCAGCGGCAGCGGCGTGGTGAAGCCGACGAACCAGGCGATGATGATGGCGATGCCGATGATCGACAGCGCGCCGGTCACCAGCAGCCCCTTGTACAGCGCCATCATGATGCCGTTGTCCGGCCCCAGGCGCACGAAATAGGTGCCGACGATCGAGGCCAGGATGCAGATCGCGCCGATCCCCAGCGGCAGCACCAGGATGGCGTCGCGCACCGCGCCGGTGAAGAAGATCGCCGCCAGCAGCATGGTGGCGACGATGGTCACCACGTAGGTCTCGAACAAATCGGCCGCCATCCCGGCGCAGTCGCCCACATTGTCGCCCACGTTGTCGGCGATCACGGCGGGGTTGCGGGGGTCGTCTTCGGGGATGCCGGCTTCCACCTTGCCGACCAGGTCGGCGCCCACATCGGCGCCCTTGGTGAAGATGCCGCCGCCGAGCCGGGCGAAGATCGAGATCAGCGATCCGCCGAAGCCGAGCGCCACCATCGCTTCCAGCACGCGGCGCAGCTCATCGTCGGTGATCGTGGCGCCGTAGCCGCTGCGCAGGATCAGGTAATAGATCGCGACGCCGAGCAGCCCGAGGCCGACCACCAGCATTCCGGTGATGGCCCCCGCCTTGAAGGCGACCCCAAGCCCGGCCGCCAGCCCCTGCCGCGAGGCCTGGGCGGTGCGCACATTGGCGCGCACCGAGACGTTCATGCCGATATAGCCGGCGCACCCGGACAGCACCGCGCCGATGATGAAGCCGATGGCGACGTGCAGGCCGAGGGTGAACCCCAGGAAGATCGCCACCAGCGCGCCCACCCCGGCGATGGTGGCGTATTGCCGGTTCAGGTACGCGCGCGCGCCTTCCTGAACGGCGGCGGAAATCTCCTGCATGCGGGCGGTTCCCGCATCCGCGGCGAGCACCTCGCGGCCGGTGACCAGCCCATAGACCAGCGCCAGCACGCCGCAAATGATGATGACGACGAAAGCAAATGCCATCCGGAGCGATTCCTTCGGTAGCCGGGTGCGGCCGCGCCCAGGCGCGAATCGAGCCTGGGGCGGAACGGGGGAGAAAAGCGCGCGCGGTATGCCAGAACAGGCTCCGGCAGGCAAATTGCTGGCCGGTCAACGCGTTAGGGCAGGCCACCAACACCCCCCTTGTAACTTGGATCGGCCGTCATCGTGTAATGTCGTGGATGCGGTGGCGGGCGGGAGACCGATACCCCTGAGGGACAGCAAGCCCGTAGGGGAGCGTGGTGCTCCGCCCGTCGTTCCATCGAACCCGAACAGTCGCTTGGGCCGCCAGCGAAGCCCGATTGCGCAAGGACGGGATAGGATGGACGCCATCGTTGTAGGAATTGACGTTTCGAAAGACCGGCTGGACGTGGCGCTGCGCCCGTCCGGTGATAGTTTCGCGGTCGCGCGGGATGCGGCCGGCTTGGACGTGCTGATCGCTCGTCTGAAGCCGCTCGCGCCGGTCACGATCGCCGTTGAGGCGACCGGCGGATACGAGAAGGTCGTGGCGGCGTCGCTCGCGGCGGCCGGGTTGCCCGTGGTGGTGGTCAATCCGGCGCAGCTGCGCGCCTTCGCCCGGGCGCTGGGCAAACGCGCCAAGACCGATCCGATCGACGCCGGTGTAACCGCGCACTTCGCCGAAGCAACCAAGCCGGCGATCCGGCCGCTGCCCGACGCTGATACCCGGCGCCTGGCCGACCTGATCACCCGGCGCGGTCAGATCATCGACATGATCGTCGCCGAGCGCCAACGTCAGAAGCGCCTGCCTGCGAAACGGCTGCAGGAGAGCATCGCTCGCCTGCTTGCCGCCTTGCAGAAGGAGTTGTCGGCATTGGACACTGAGATCGATGATGCGGTGCGTGGCTCGCCGATATGGCGTGAGACCGAAGACCTGCTCGCCTCGGTTCCCGGTGTCGGCAAGATCGTCGCGCGCACGCTGATGGCTGAATTGCCAGAGCTCGGCACTCTGGATCGCCGTCGGATCGCCGCTTTGGCCGGTCTCGCACCTTGGACCCGCCAATCCGGCCCGTGGCGCGCCAAGAGCTTCATCGGTGGCGGTCGCACGCGGGTCCGCTCCGCGCTGTTCATGGCCGCGATGGTCGGCGGCCGTCACAACCCGGTCCTCAAGGCGTTCCGAGACCGGCTGATCACCGCCGGCAAGCCCAGGATGGTCGCCGTGATCGCCGTCGCGCGCAAGCTGCTGACGATCCTCAACGCGATCGTCCGCACTCGCCGAGGGTGGCAAGAGGTCGAGCATGCCTGACCGTCGAACCGACCCCAAGCCCGCTTCGCGGCGCAGCGGACGGGTCAAGGCCGAAGCCGCCGAAGGCGGTGGTGCGATAGCACCAGCCTTGACGCGGCCGATGGCGACGCGAAACCATCCAGCGGGCAGTTCACGCTTGACCGTCAAGACAGTCGCTCCCCTTGTGGGAGGGGCTTGGGGAGGGGTCGATCAGGTGTATCGAACCTCGGTGACGCGGGCGGCACCCCTCCCCCTTGTCCCTCCCACAAGGGGAGGGGTGTGAAGATCACCGGATGATGATCTCCACCCGGCGGTTCTGCGGCTCGCGCACGCCGGGGCCGGTGGGCACCAGCAGATGCGTCTCGCCGAAGCCATGGATCGCGATCACGTTGCGCGGCACGCCATCGCGCACCAGTTCGGCGGCGACAGCATCCGCCCGCCGCATCGACAGCCCCATGTTGTATTGCGGCGAGCCCGACGTGTCGGTGTAGCCGTTCACCTCGATCCGTGTGGTCTGCACATGGGTGGAGGTATCCGCCGCCTGGCGGATGATCTGTCGCGCACGATCGGTCAGCGTCGCCTTGTCCCAATCGAAGAATACCAGGTATGACCGCGCGGGCGCCGGGGCGGGCGGCGGCGGCCGCCGCCGCGGCCGGCGGCGGGCGGGCGGCGGCGCATAGAACGCATAACGCACGCCGATCAGGAAGCTG
The DNA here is from genome assembly GCA_963764525.1 of uncultured Pseudomonadota bacterium. Lineage (GTDB taxonomy): Bacteria > Pseudomonadota > Alphaproteobacteria > Acetobacterales > Acetobacteraceae > DATDIC01. The sequence goes on from CAVXTC010000007.1 coordinate 193,791, forward strand.
TGATCGAATTGCGGGCCAAGCTTGATGCGCCCGATGCTGGTTCCGGCGGCGGTGGTCTCAGTGCCGGAGAATTTGGCCCCGGCGGTGATGTCGGTGAACCGGTAATCGGCAGTGAGCGACAGGCCCGGCATGTTGCGGGATCGGGAACGACAGGCCGGGGATGCCCTGCCGGCGAACCGGCCTTCGGTGTCGTTGGTGCTGAACGCGAACGGGCCGCCCGGCTGCGTGAAGCTGCCGTTCAGGTGGGTCCACATATAACCCGCGCCGACGCCCAGATACGGGAAGACGTACGGCGTCCCGATATCCAGGTCGAACAGCGCGTTGGCCATCACGCCCTCGCGGTTAATATGGCCGCTGGCGGCGGTGGGGAACGGGGTGCGGCCCAGCTTGCCCAGGTTGTTGTGGAAGAAATCGCCCTCCACCTCCAGCCGCAGCCCGTTGCCGAAGCCATAGCCGATGCTGCCAAGCCCGTTGATCCCGCCCCGCTTTTCAAGCTTCAGGTGGGCGGCGCCGAACCCGTTGCTGAGCGGGGTCACCTTGGTGTTCTGCGGCAGGTCGTAGCCGGCTGCGCCGCCGATATAGAGGCCCTGGATCGGCTGCGCCTGGGCAGCAAGCGGTGCGGCCAGGACGGTGGCTGCCAGCAAGGCGCCACGGTAACGCATACTCGAACTCCTCCTGCCCAAGCGGATACCCAGTGGGCCTGCCGGCTGCCCGAATGCGGCCGGTCGCGAAACAAACAGGGCGCCTTGCGGCGCCCTGTTGCAGCCGCGGATCTGCGAATCCGATTAGCGGATGATGATCTCGACACGCCGGTTCTGCGGCTCGCGCACGCCGTGGGCCGGTGGGCACCAGCAGATGCGTCTCGCCGAAGCCATGGATGGAGATCGCGTTGCGCGGCACGCCGTCGCGCACCAGCTCGGCGGCGACCGCGTTGGCGCGGCGGATCGACAGGCCCATGTTGTATTGCGGCGTGCCCGACGTATCGGTGTAGCCGTTGACCTCGATCTGCGTGTACTGGACGTGGGTCGAGTTCTCCGCCGCTTCGCGGATGATCTGGCGGGCGCGATCGGTCAGCGTCGCCTTATCCCAGTCGAAGAACACGAGATAGGACCGCGCCGGTGCCGGAGCCGGAGCGGCGACCGGAGCAGGCGCCGGAGGCGGCGGCGGGGCTACGCCGAAATTGTAGCGGAAGCCGACCAGGAAGGCGTTGTTGTAGTCCTTCCCGAGCTGAATCTTGCCCGTGCCGCTGACGGTTTCGGTCGGGGCTCTGATGGTGCCGACGGCACTGTAGCTGCGGTTTCCGGCAAGACCCATGAAGCGGTACTCGGCGGTCAGGGTCAGGCCGGGCATGGCAGTAATCGGAATGCCTACGCCGGCGATCGCCTGGTAGGCGAAACTGCCTTCCGTGCTGCTGGAGGTGATGCTGCCGACATCGGCAGGGGTCCCATAAATGTGGAAATTCTGCAAGCTTGCCCATTGATAGCCCACGCCGGCGCCGAGGTAAGGCACAACCCACGGGGTCAGCCCATAGAAGTCATAAGCCACGTTGACCATCGGGCCATACAGTTCCTCCCGCCCGCCGGCAGCGGCCGTACATCCCGGTTGGCTGCTTGTTCAACCTGTTGAAGTTGTTGTTCCGGTAGTCGCCTTCCAGTTCGACGCGCAGTCCGTTACCGAAACCCCACCCGATGGCGCCCAGCCCCACCGGCCCGGCTCCGGACCCGAGGCTCAGATTGGGCGTGCTGATCCCGCCTGTGAGGGTGTTTGTCTGCTGAAGGTTCTTGATGTTCAGATCCGACTTCAGATTGACCCCGACACCGGCGCCAATATAGAGGCCGGTCACCGGCTGCGCCTGAGCCTGCGCTGCGCGACGAAAGGCACCGCCAGCATGGTGGCAGCCAGGAGCGTGCTCCGTAGCGTCATTCGTTCTCTCCTCGTTGTCTTCCCGCGCCGGCGGCGCAGTTTTTAAGCGGGCAGCGCCAGGGGCGGGCCGCGCCCCCAACGCTCTTGCGATGAACCAACCATAACCCGGCGAACAGAATAAAACGAGGGGCTTCCGCCAATTCGAACGGTCCTGTTGCCCAAAGGCAACAGGGGTGCGGGCAAGCCGGCCACAGCGGCCCGAAACCCAGGCGAACCGCCGCTGAAAGGGCGCGGCGGAAGAGAGCAGGAGTTCGAACCTGCCCGGGACCGCAGGGCGGCCCCAACCGGCTTTGAAGGCCGGCCGGTCCACCGGGACCGCTTCTCCTCCGTCGTCATTATCCGTTCACCGGCAGCGGCACACAACCAAGACGGCCGAGCCCGGCCAGCAACGCGCGCTCGTCTTCCGGCTCCAGGCATCGGCAGTCGAGCCAGACCCGGTTCTGCCCGATGCGACCCAGCACCGGCCGCGGCAGCGCCCGCAACGAAGCGGCAACCGCGTCCGACGAGCCGTCCGCCGATCACCGCCGCATAAGATGCCAGCAAATCCACCGGCAGCGCCCCCGAACCGATCTGGCTGCGGCACGGCTCCACGGCGATCGGGCGCCCTGGCCAGACCGCCCGCAAGGCCGCGACCAGGCGTTCCGCGCTTGCCCGGATCTCCTTCGCCGGACGCGTCAGCAGCCGCAGTGCCGGCAGTCGTTCGCGCAGCCGGTCCGGGTTCAGATACAGCCGCAGCACGTGCTCCAGCGCCGCCAGTCGCCCTTTATCCAGGCGCAGCGCCCGTTTCAGCGGATTGGCGTTGAGCCGGGCGATCAACCCGGCACGACCGACGATCAGCCCCGCCTGCGGACCGCCGAGCAATTTATCACCCGAAAACGTGATGAGGTCGGTCCCGACCGCCAGCGACTCCTGCGGCATCGGTTCGTGCGGCAGGCCGTATCCGGCGAGATCGATCAGGCTGCCGCTGCCGAGGTCCTCGATGACCGGCAGCCCCGCCGCGTGGGCGATCGACGCCAACTCGTCGGCCGGCACCGCGGCAGTGAAGCCGGAGATGGCGAAATTTGCCGGATGGACCCGCAGCAGAAGCGCGGTGGCCGGACCGATCGCGTCGCGGTAGTCGCGCGCATGCGTGCGGTTGGTGGTGCCCACCTCGCGCAGCACCGCGCCCGCCCGAGCCATGATCTCGGGAAGCCGGAACGCACCACCGATCTCGATCAGCTCCCCGCGGGACACCGGCACCTCCCGCCCAAACGCCAGCGTGTTGAGCACCAGCAGAACCGCAGCGGCATTGTTATTGACCACGGTGGCGTCCTCCGCCCCGGTGATCTGCGTCAGCAGGCCGCGCACGTGATCGTCCCGCTCACCGCGCCGGCCGGTTGCCAGGTCGAATTCCAGCGTGGTGGCCGAGCGCAGGGCCTCGGCGGCGGCGGCGGCGGCCTCCGGCGGCAGCGGCGCGCGGCCGAGATTGGTGTGCAGCACCGTGCCGGTGAGGTTGAACACCGGACGTTGCGACACGGCGAAGCGGCGCACGAGCGCGTCCGCCGCGGCGTCCAGCAGGGCAATCGGTGACACGCCGAAATCGCGTTCCGCGCGCCGATGGGCAAGTTCCGCTCGCAGCGCCGCCACAGTGGCGGTGCGGCCGTAGCCGGCCAGCAGCACCGCCGCCTCCGGCGCGCGCAGCAGGGCGTCCAGCGACGGCAGAGGGCTGATCATGCCGGGCAGGATATTTGCCTCACCGCCGACCCGTCACCTGGTCCGCTTGCGGGAGAGGTGAATTTTAGCCCCGCGCCTGTCACACTCATCCGATGACCGAAGCACCGCCTGACTACGAGCTGTTCGCGATCCGCTACGCCACCCGCGACGGCCGCCGCGCCGATCATTTCATCGGCGGCGACCCGCATGACGCGCCGATGCCGATGGATTACTTCGTCTGGGTCGCGCTCGGCGCCGGCCGCGCGGTGGTGGTCGATGCCGGCTTCACCGAAGCGACCGCGCGCAAACGGCAGCGAACGTTCTTGCGCTGCCCGGTCGATTCGCTGGCACTGATCGGTGTTGATGCCGACGCGGTCGGAACCGTCGTGCTGACCCACCTGCACTACGACCACGTCGGCAATTTCCACCGTTTCCCGCGCGCCGAGTTCCACCTGCAGGAACCCGAACTGCACTATGCGGTCGGCCGTTACATGCGCTACCATAGGCTGGCGCATTCGTACGAGATCGACGATGTGGTGGGCATCGTCCGGCTGAATTATGCGCGCCGGGTGCGGCTGCACAACGGGCCGCACGAACTGGCGCCGGGAATCAGCCTGCACCCGGCGCCCGGCCACTCCGTCGGCCTGCAATTCGTCCGCGTCCACACCGCGCGCGGCTGGGTCGTCGTCGCCTCCGACGTCACGCATTTCTATGAAAACATGGAGACCGAGCGGCCGTTCACCACCGCGTTCCATGTCGGCGGCATGCTGGAAGGCTACGATCTGCTGCGCGCCGCCGCACCGACTCCGGCGCACATCGTGCCCGGGCACGACCCCGAGGTGATGCGCCGCTACCGCGCGCCGCGCCCGGAGCTGGAGGGGATCGTCGTCCGGCTCGACGAAGCTCCGCATACCTGATCAGGCGCGTTGCACGTAGCCGTAGCGCAGGTTGCCGCGCGCCGGGCTGGCGCGTTGATACCCGGACTTCATCGCCGCGAAACGGTCGTCGTCCAGCGCGGCATGTTGCGCCGGCGCGAAATTGTATAGTCGCGCGGGAGTTGCCGCTGAAGATGGCGCGCGCCTGCGACATCATTTCATTGGTCAGGAGCCATTCCTGCGGAATGTCAGATGGTGCGCTGGAGATCAGTGCGATTTCGAGGTCGCTATCGAGGTAGGTTTCCTTGAAGTAGTTGTTGAGCTTCAGGTTGTCGAGGGTCTGTGGCTGGTCGGTCAGCTCGGGGTTCCAGCCGGACTTGCCGACCGCTTCGCGCTGCTTCACGAAACTGTCGAGCCGTGTGTCGTCGCGCAGGAAATGCGTCTGCATGCCTCTGATGAACTGACCGTTGAGCGAGTCCGCGCGGGCGTCGGCCAGCTCCGGTGTCGTGGCTTCCGCCTCGGTCAGGTCGAACAACCGCCAGTAGGTCTGATTCATTGCAACGAAACCGGCAGCCATACCGGTGGCAATCGGGAAGAAGCGGCGGCGGCTGAGTCCCTGGCGGCGCGCCAGCCGGTCGCCGAGCGCCAGCATGCGCGCCTCGGCCTCGCCCTTCCGCGCATTCTGCGCCGCCGGGAAATATTCGTCATTCGAAACGATTCGGGTCGGGATGGCGTCGCTTCCCCGGCGAGTTCGGCGGGGTGAGCCATGCCAGGTCTTCTGAGGAACCCATGTGCGTTTCTCCTTGTTCACCTCGCCCGCTTGCGGGACGGGCGAGGTAAAAATTAAACCGCATCAGGAATGGTCAGAAACCCGCCCGCCATGGAGCCAAGGGGAGTCGAACCCCTGACGTTTCAGATTTTTCGGTTCTGCAAAAGCGCGGAACAAAGTCGCCTCGCGAGGATGATAAAGGAATTCCAAGGATCTATAAGTGATATTTTATGCGGTATCTTGCAGAATTACGCGTTGTCGTGCGGCACAAAGCGGCGTAATGTCCCGCTACGGTCCCACATGGCGCGGGGCCGAAACGAGGGCCGGATCGCTCCGACATGGCCCAGGAGGAACAATGCGGACAATCCTCGGGGCCTGCCTTTTGGCGGCCACATTCGTCGTCCCCGCGTTTGCTGACAATGCTCCGAAGAAGGGGAGCGACGCCGACGAGGCGTTCATGACAGGGATCCGCAAAATCGGCGTCATGTCCGGCGAGGCCTTCGCCTGCTCCAGCGAAGCGGACCAGCCGAAAATCGGCCAAGCCGCGATTGACCTCGCAACGCAAGTAAGCCTGCATTTCGGATTGCAGCCAGCGTTCGTGTACAGCGGCTCGTTCGGCTACGGGATGGGGCATGACTTCGACCATAAGACGTGCCCTCAGGCGCTTGAGGCCGAAGCAAACCGCCTGATAATTGCGGACCAGCAGGTCGATGGACTGGTTGTAGTAGGCTGGCCAGATTTCATGTAGGCGTCGAAGGCGGTGACGACGGTGCGTTCATATTCGCGGAATGCCGGACTTTAAGGCGCTTCAAGCCAAGTACTTGGCACGCTGACGTGTACAGAGGATACGGATTTCTGGTTGCTTGCAGCCGTCGTATCATTCGCGGGCAGCGCCAACGCAGTACCAGTGATGCCATTCGCGCCGGGCCGAGATTTGCGCGCTGTCGACAGGACTGTTCAGTCCAATGGTGCCGGATTGATCCTCGTACAGGGACGCGGGCGTGGCGGCGGTGCTCAGCGACCTGCAGGCAGGGGTGGGCTGCCCGCCGCTGGCAGGGCGAACCGTGGCGGAGGCTTCAACAGCAATGACTTCCATCAGAACGTGTCGAGTACTCGTAACGTGAACACTGCCGCGAACCGCAATGTGAACGTCAATGCGAGCCGGAATGTGAACGTCAGTGGTGGCGGCTGCTGTTACGGCAACTACAACACCGGGCCCAACTGGGGTGGCGTCGCCGCGGGCGTCGCGGTTGGTGCTGTGGTCGGTGCGGCCGCAAGTTCCGCAGCCAGTTCCTCCGCCTATGCAGCTCCTCCGCCGACCTATCCGCCTGGATACGTCGCGCCGCCGCCCTACTGAACGGCAGGCCCTCCAGTCCTGGGCCGCGCGAGTTCCGAAGTCAGCTCTGCGCGGCCTGCTGCTTCCGCCAGCGGCGCATCCGCAACGTGTCGATCGAGACTGGTGCCGCGCCGTCGAGCAACTCTTTGCGTAACACTCGTGAGCTGCTCCTAGCTTGACCGGTTACGATTGTTATACCAACCGCCCTAACCACTGACCGATGCCCAATCGCGGGTACCGATTGACCTGATGCGGTCTGGGTCGTTGGCCAGAAACTCCCGCGCCTTTCGGCATGCCTCGACAATGGCATCGTAAATGTCCCAGACGACGGCGCACAATTTGTTGCCACGCAGGGATTCCCAGACATTCTCCATTGGGTTCAATTGCGGTGCGTAGGGAGGCAGCGGCAGCAAGGTAATGTTGTCCGGCACACGCAGCTCGCCGCCTCGCTGATGCCAGCCGGCGCCGTCCAGAACCAACACGGCGTGCGCGCCGGCGGCCACCTGCGTGCTGATTTCCTTGAGATGCTCGTTCATCGCCGCGGTATTGACCGCCGGCATGATGATGGCCGCGCCGACGCCGCGCTCCGGGCAGATGGCGCCGAACAGATGTGCGGAGTCGTGGCGATTGTCCTTCACCATGAGCGGGCAAGAGCCGACCGGTGCCCAGACGTAGGCATGGGTGCCTTTCTGGCCCACGCGGGCTTCGTCTTGGTACCATACTCTCGATTGGCAGGCTGCTGGCGATCGTGCTGCCGAGCAGCGCGGCCTTCACCAGATTGCTGAAGTTTTATGGGATGGCCCGCCCCTCCCCCCAGCAGCGTAGGCTGATCGGGGCAACCGGAAGGGGAAGGAGCGTGCCAATGGAGATCGCGGTTCTCGGGATCGATCTGGGGAAGAACAGCTGCAGCGTGGTGGGTCTGGACGGCGTTGGCAGGGTCATTCGACTGGCTGCGACGGCGATGTTGCTGCAGGTGCTGTTCCTGCCGATGACGATTGCGGATCCCGGGCTCTCGGTTGCATGGGCTGTGCTGCTCGGCTGGCTTATCGTCGCCGGGCCGAAAGGGCTCTCCTTGGACCACCTGTTCAGGCCCGGCCTCCGCAGGAGTGCACTGCCTGGTATCGCTCTGATCACGCGTGGCTTCGCATGGTGGAACGGGATTGTGGCGCCTGTCTACCTTCTCGCCCTCAGGTTATGGCTGGCAGCCGTGATTGCCTGGCTTGCCATCGCCGCGTCTTACGCTGCCGTACCTCACGGCATTGAGTGGCTGCCTCGGCTGCTTCACCCGATCACGGCGATGCCGCGAGGTCTGAACCTCCTCCTCTCGCTCATGTTCGCGCTGGGACTTGCACTGCGGCCCGTGGCGCTCCTGCTGGCCCTTTTGGCCCCGATAAGTCAGGCCGTGATGCCGGGCGACCTCATGGTCTCCTTCGGGCTGATCATGGCCGTCCTCGTGATCAACGGTGCGGGCCGGCTGTCGCTGGACGGGCGGCTCTCGCGCTGGCTGCGGGCGAGGCCTGGCAGCGCAGGCGCGACTTCCCTGCCGCACGTGGTTGTGGTCGGCGGCGGGTTCGGCGGGGTTGCGGTAGTCGAAGGCTTAGGCGACAGCGCCTGCCGGGTTACGCTGATTGACCGCCGCAACCACCACCTGTTCCAACCTCTGTTGTATCAGGTCGCAACGGCTGGTCTTTCGCCTGCCGATATCGCAACTCCGATCCGGGAGATGTTCCGGAACCACGACAACGTCCGGGTGATCCTCGGCGAAGTAACGGGCGTCGATGCCGTGCAAAAGACGGTGCAGCTACACCACGCGAGCGTCCCCTACGATTACCTCGTGCTCGCCACGGGCGCGCAACACAGCTATTTCGGTCGAGACGCGTGGTCGGCCTTGGCACCCGGCCTGAAGAGCATCGACGATGCGATCAATATTCGGCGGCGCCTCCTTCTCGCTTTCGAGGAAGCCGAGAACAGCGACGACGACGACGACCGGCAGGCATGGCTTACGTTCGTAATCGTGGGCGGTGGCCCGACCGGGGTCGAGTTGGCCGGTGCCGTCGTCGAACTTGCGCGGAGCGGGTTCACCGGTGAGTTTCGTCGGATCGACCCCATCCACGCCCGTGTGATTCTGGTGGAGGCGGGAGAGCGGCTGCTCGCGGCATTTCCGCCGAAACTCTCAGCCGATGCCGAGCGCGCGCTCAGCCGGCTGGGCGTCGAGATCCTGGTGGGCAGCAAGGTCGAAGACGTCGAGCCCGAGAGCGTTACAGTTAGCGGTTCGCCCATCAGCGCTCGAACGGTGCTGTGGGCTGCCGGTGTCATGGCATCGCCTGCAGCACGATGGCTGAGTGCCCGCGCGGATCGCTCCGGACGTCTGATCGTGGATACGGACCTTTCCGTCCCAGGATTGGCCGACGTGTTCGCAATCGGCGACACGGCCGCCTGCTCGGGCTGGAACGGGCACGGGGTACCGGGTCTTGCGCCGGCTGCCAAGCAGGAAGGCCATTACGTATCGCAAACGATTCGAGCGCGGGTGGCCGGTCGGCCATTTCGAAAACAGTTCCGCTACCGGCATCTCGGCAGTCTGGCCACCATCGGGCGCCAGTCTGCGGTGGCCGAGTTCGGACCGGTTTGGTTCCGCGGCGCGCTCGCTTGGTGGATCTGGGGCGCGGTGCACATCACCTTTCTGGTCGGCGGGCGCAATCGGCTGGTCGTCGCGCTCGAATGGCTTTGGGCATATCTCACCTTCCGCCGCGGGACACGGCTGATTACCGGCCCACTGTGATCGCAACGGGCGACAGCGTCGGGCTTCCACCACGGCTCCGGCCGAACTTGGGTGAGGCACACTCGGTCGACGACGGTTGGCGCGTGTTTGCGATCCCTCTCTCACGCTCTAAATCTTAAGGAGACTTACCATGCCCGTTCATTTCGACACTGTCGATGTCGATGGCCTCAAACTTTTCTACCGTGAAGCCGGCGACCCTGCTCGTCCGACAGTGCTCCTGCTACACGGTTTCCCCAGCGCGAGCCATATGTTCCGCGACCTGATCCCCGAACTGGCGGATCGCTATCACGTCGTGGCCCCTGACTTGCCGGGTTTTGGCATGACCGACCAGCCAGCGCGGGATAAGTTCGCCTATACCTTTGAGAACGTCACCAAGGTGATTGGTCGCTTCACCGAAGTGCTTGGCCTGACAAAGTTCGCGATTTACGTGTTCGATTACGGCGCGCCTGTAGGTTTCCGCTTGGCGGTCAAGAATCCCGAGCGGATCACCGCGATCGTTACACAGAATGGCAACACCTATCTTGAGGGTGTGTCGGACGCTTTCGCGCCAGTGCAGGCGTACTGGAAAGAGCCGAACTCAGGCCAACCGTGACGCGCTGCGCGGCTTCCTGGCGCCGCAGACCACCTTGTTCCAGTACACCCACGGTGTTGCTAACCCGAGCCTGGTGTCGCCCGATGGCCGCAACCTGGACGACTTCTATCTCGCGCGTCAGGGCAATGACGAAATCCAGCTCGATCTGTTGCTCGACTATCAGTCGAACGTGGCGCTGTACGGCACGATCCAGGCTTATCTGCGCGAGCACCAGCCGCCCGTGCTGGCTGTGTGGGGCAAGAACGATCCTTTCTTCGTGCCGCCAGGCGCCGAAGCCTTCAAACGCGACGTTCCCTCCGCCGACATCCGTTTTGTTGATAGCGGCCACTTCGCACTGGAAACCCATGCCCGCGAGATCGGGGCTGCGATGCGCGAGTTCCTCGGCAAGCATGTCGGCTGACCACTGACGCCCTGCCCGGCACAGCAACTCGGTGTCGGGCAGCGCCCAAATCATGAATAGACAAAAGGTCGCCGCACATACATGGCGTCCATCCCATGGAGAAAAAAATGACGAACCCCGTTGAAATTGTTCGCAGCTTTTACGAGAAACTCAAGGCCGGAGATGCTGCAGGTGCGCTGGGCCTGATGGCCCCCGACATCGAATGGATCACGATGTGGCACTACAAGGTGAACGGCCGCGGCCCGGAGCACGTAGCCGAAGGGCTGTTCAAGCCGCTGATGGCGGAGTGGACGACCTTCGCGCTTGAACCCACCGAATTCATCGTGGACGGAGACACCGTGGTATCGCTCGGCCATTTCACCGGGGTGCATGGCACAACAGGCAAGCATGCAGAAGCCCGCTATGCGCACGTCTGGACCGTGAAGGAGCGCTCAATAACCCGCTTTCGCCAATACATCGATACGCTGGCGATCGCCGAGGCGCGCCGAGGCATGAACCGTCCGCCGCTTCCACCCTTCACCGAAGAGACGCCCCACAGAAAGTTCGTGCCGCAGAGGACGCATGGAACACGCGCGATCCAGCAACGGTGGTGCTCGCCTATACACCGGACTGCCGATGGCGCAACCGAACAGAGTTCCCGTGCGGCCGCACAGAGATCGAGGCTTTTCTGGTCCGCAAATGGCGGCGGGAACTCGACTACCGACTGATCAAGGAACTCTGGGGCTTCGCGGGGAATCGCATGGCTGTGCGCTTTGCCTACGAGTACCACGACGATAGCGGGCAATGGTTCCGCGCGTACGGCAACGAGAACTGGCAGTTCAACGCAGCAGGCCTGATGGAACTGCGCTTTGCAAGCATCAATGAACATCCGATCGCTGAGACGCGAACGCAAGTTCCGCTGGCCGCTCGGTCGCCGACCCGATGATCATCCAGGCCTGACCGACCTCGGGCTCTGAGCCATCGGCATCACATCCTCCAAGGAGATAAGTCATGACCAAGTTGTTGTTCATTCAAGCGTCGCCGCGTAGCATTAAGTCCAAGTCGCTTCAGATTGCACAGATTTATCTCGAAGCTCTGCGTACCGAGACCCCCGACATGGAGGTCGATACGCTTGATCTGTGGGAGGCGGATCTTCCGGCCTTCGATGGCGACAAGGCGGCGGCCAAGCTCAACGTCATCCTTGGGAAGGATCATGATGCCACTCAGAAGAGTGCCTGGGATCAGATCGTCGGCATTGCCAACCGTTTCATTTCGGCCGATCGCTACCTTTTCGCCGTCCCGATGTGGAATGATGGTGTTCCCTACCGCCTAAAGCAATACATCGACATCATCCACCAACCGGGTCTGCTTTTCGGGCTAAATCCTGAGACTGGCTATTTTGGGCTGCTGGAAAACAAGCGCGCAACGCTGGTTCTGACTTCCGGTGTCTTTGCACCGAATTTTCCATCGCCGGCATTCGGAGTGGATCATCATTCAACCTATTTGCGCACCTGGTTGAACCAAGCGGGCATATCAGCGATCGACGAGCTGCGGTTTCAGCCGACGTTGCTGACGGCTGACCCGGCCGGTGATCTCGAACGTGCCAAGCAGGAGGCCGCACGCCTGGCTCGGATGCATGGCCGCGTCCAGACAGGCTTGTCGGGAGCAGTCTAATGAAATCGTCGATTTTCCTGGCAGCGGCTACGGCGGCAACCCCTGTCACAGCACAGGTCACGCAAGCCGCACCCGTGGAATCCACGTCAGCGACCACAACTTACCACCGTGTGCAGGCGGACGGCCTTGGAATCCTCTACCGCGAAGCCGGACCCAAAGACGCACCGACGATCGTACTGCTGCACGGATTCCCATCTTCGTCGCGCGAGTTCGATACGCTTATTCCGTTACTCGCCACACACTATCATTTGATCGCACCGGATTTTCCAGGCTTCGGCCAGAGCGATGCGCCCCCACCGTCGAGCTACACCTATACATTCGACCATTTGGCGAGGACGATCGATGACCTTTTGGAAATACTGAAGATCGATAATTACACGCTCTATCTTCACGATTATGGTGCGCCGGTTGGCTTTCGCATCATCATGATGCACCCGGAGCGGCTTCACGCGCTCATCATCCAGAACGGCAATATCTACAAGGATGGCTTGGGCTCCAAATGGGCAAAGATTGCCGAATACTGGGCCGACCCAAAGGCCCATCCCGAGGTCGTCAACACGTTCCTGTCCTTCGAGGCGACCGAGCAGCGTCATACCGCCGGTACATCGCATCCCGACCGCTATAATCCCGACACCTGGACCGATGAATACGCTCATCTCTCGAAGCCTGGACAGCGGGAAATTCAAGCGGACCTGCTCTACGACTACCGGACCAATGTCGCCTCCTACCCGAAGTGGCAGGCTTGGCTGCGCGATAACAGGCCGCCCACGCTGGTTGCATGGGGTGCAAACGATCCTTCCTTCACAACGCCCGGTGCGGAGGCATTCAAGCGCGATCTACCCGATGCCGAAATCCACCTGCTGGACGCGGACCGTTTCGCGCTCGACGAGAAGACCGACGAGATCGCGCGCCTGATCCTCGACTTCATGGCTAGACATCCTGGCTGACTGCACACCACCTCGCTGGATCTCGAACTACACATTTAGGGGTTCACGTCGACCTTGGTGCATGGACCGGACGGTTGGCGGCAGGGGCGTTGACGGTCAGGAAAGCGGCCCCTCCGACCTGGGAAGCCCGTCGTGCCCTTCAAAGCGAACCAGGATCGTCGCCATCATATCCCGAAGCAGCGGCACCAGATCACGAATTGGCCGGCGTATGACGCCGCTTTGCGCCAGCGCGGCAGCCTGACGGTCTGGTTCCCCGAGGCCGCGATCGCGGCGTGGTGTGCCGAGCGGCGCACCGCCCGGCGGCCAGCCGCGCTACTCCGCCTTGGCGATCACCACGGCTCTGACGTTGCGCGCTGTGTTCCGCCTCGCACTGCGTCAGACCGAAGGGCTGATTGGATCGATCATTCGTCTGCTCGGTCTCGACCTCGCGGTGCCCGATCATTCGACGCTGAGCCGGCGAGCCGAGACATTGCAAGTGGTACAACCGGCATCGGGCTGCGCGCCCGTGCATCTCATCGTCGACAGCACCGGGCTGCGGCTGTGCGGTCCCGGCGAGTGGCTGGTCGAGAAACACGGCGCGCGGACACGCCGGGCCTGGCGAAAGCTGCACCTTGGCGTTGACGCCGAGACCGGCGACATCGTGGCGGCCGCGTTGACCTCCAGCGACGTCGACGACGGCTCGCAGATCGGCCCTCTGCTCGATCAGGTCGGGCGTCCCGTCGCGTCCTTCACCGGTGACGGTGCGTATGACCGGGACGATGTTTACGGCGCGGTGGCGGTTCGCCATCCAGACGCGACGGTCATCGTGCCGCCGCGCTCCAGCGCCGTGCCAAGCGACGAGGCCGGCACGGCGCCGACGCAGCGTGATGAGCATCTGCGACTGATCGTCAAGCACGGTCGCATGGGCTGGCAGAAGGTCTCCGGCTATAACTATCGCGCGCTGGTCGAGGCGGACATCAGTCGATACAAGCGGGTGATCGGTGACGCCTTGCGCTCGCGTACGGATAGGCGTCGGTCCACCGAAGTCGCCGTTGCCGTCCACGCACTGAACCGTATGCTGGAGCTCCACCGACCGAAATACGTGCGCACCGAATGATTAGGTCATCAGGCCAGCCTTAATGCGTCCCGGACTCGCGCCGTGCAACAAGGTGACAACCGGACATTGGCGCGGCCGTATCTCGATGCTGAGCAACTGCCCGTTACTATGGCGCATTGCTTGGGATGCGTCGAAGAGGGCAGGCGCCGGGAATTAGCGTGGCAGACCAGCGGAAGCGATTGCTACATGGGCATTGACCAGATGGGCAGCTTCAACGTTTGTATCCTCAAGCGACGACTGCCTGATAATCGACAGGCAGTCGTTCATATTGATGCTATTTACAACGACAACCCCTTTTCCCGCTGCGACGAGCTGATGGAGCGCTTCGGCGTGATCGCGTGCGTTCTCGAACAGCTCCCGAACATCAATGATGCGCGCCGATTTGCCAATCGGCATCCCCGTCGTGTGTTCCTCGCAAGCTATGCAGAACTACGCGATGAAATGATGCGCTGGGGCAATTCCCATACGAAAAGTGACCGGCGCACAATCGCCGAGAGTCGGAGCCGCTATACGGTTTCGATCAGCCAGTACAAAGCCATGCAGGCGTCGCTTTGTCGGATCCAGCGAAGTTGCGGCTGGATCGGTGGCTGCGCCATCACTGGTGATCGTCAGCGCGCTTGCACCCGCCGGCGGCGTACTCTCGGTCCGGCACGCAGTCGGCGTGTTTTGATGCCTCACTGGACCAACGAGTTCTACCCCGCCAGCTCCGCCCGCAGGCCGTCCCGCAACCGCCCCATCGCTCGCGCGATCACCGGCTCGGACTGCGCAAAGCAAATCCGCAAATAACCCTCGCCCGGATCGCCGAACGCGATCCCCGGCGCCACCGCCACGCCGTGGTTCACCACCAGCTTCTTTGCCAGACCCAGGCTGTCGGCCACCCCATCCACGCCAACGAACGCATAAAACGCCCCGTCCGGCGCCGCGTAGCGCACCCCGTTCAGCCCGGCGAGCGCCTCCCCGGCCAGCGCCCGGCCGCGCTCGCAATGGGTGCGGAACGCCGCCACCACGTCGGTATCGGCCACCGCAGCCAGCCCGGCGTGCTGGATGAACGGCGCCACGCCGGAATGCAGCACCTCGACCAGCTCGCAGACCTGATCGCGCGCACCCTCCGGCACCACCAGCCAGCCGAGCCGCCACCCGGTCATCACCCAGGTCTTCGAGAAACTGTTGCAGACGATCACCCGGTCGTCCGGCTCCGCGACATCCAGCACGGACGGCGCCGCCGCCCCACCATCATACACCAGCCGCGAATACACCTCGTCGGAGATCAGCCAGACGCCGTGATGACGGCATAGCGCCAGGATCGCCAACAGCTCATCGTGGGTCGCGGTCCAGCCGGTCGGATTGTTGGGTGAGTTCAGGATGAACGCGCGCGCCCGGGGCAGCAGCGCCGCCAGGCGATCGAGGTCCAGCCGGAACCCGCCGCCCTCCTGCCGGTCGAGCGGCATCTCGACCAGCTCCGCGCCGCGCAGCCGCACTGCGTTGCCAACGTTCGGCCACGCCGGGCTGTGCATCACCACCCGCTGCCCGGCACGCACCGTCGCCGCCAGTGCCACGGCAACGGCGGCCATGCCCGAAGCGACCACCTGGATGCGCGTCTCCGTCACCGGATGGGCGTGCAGCCCGGTAAGATAATCGGCCAGCGCCTGACGCAGCTCGGGCAGGCCACGCACATCCGGATAACGGGTGTGGCCGGCGGCCAACGCGGCCACCGCGGCGTCGTGCGCCGCACGCGGGCTCGGCTGGTCCGATTCGCCGAAGCAGACGAAATCCACATCCGGAAGGCCGAACGCGAGGCAACTCACCTCGATGATTCGGGACCCGGGAATATCGATGATGTCCATCCGGCCGATCTAAGCAGAAATTCGCCGGTCAGGACACACAGACTTCGGTTCTTTCGAGCCTGCTCCGCGAAGCAGCATCCGCACAATTCCATCGCAGTACGGATGAAGCTCGCTAACGATTTCTCCATGATCATACCGGAACTCATACGGTCGGATCGCCTAACGAGTGCCTCCGCCGCGCCATGACCGACAGGATCGTATGCCTCCCGTGGACTGCACGCATCCTTCGCGGAGTCGCCGGGGATGGCGGACCGCCACGGAAGCGCACAAAATGGTGCAGACGGACCAAGGGAGGGATAACGGCATGAATCGACGTACGCTGCTCACCGGCACGGCTGCTGCGCTGGCTGCGGCACCACTGGCGCGACCGCATGCGCAGAAGCCGGTCACGGTGCGGTGGTGGTACCATTTCGATGACCCGACAGCGACGCCGGACGCCCTGATCGCCGCCTTTGAGAAGGACAACCCCGGTATCCATATCGAGGCGGAGAACATCCCCTGGGGCGGCGGCGGCGATTACGACAACCGGCTCTATACCTCGATCATTGCCGGCAATGGGCCGGACACCGCGATGGTGAAGTTCAACAACCTCGCGCGGCTGATGGAGATGGACGCGCTGGTGCCGATGGACAAATGGATCGACGCGTGGCCTGGGCGCACCGACATCTCCGCCGATCTGTGGCGGCTGCACACCGCACCGGATGGCAAGCGGTACTACATGCCGCTGCAATACGTGGTGCTATATCTGTATGTCCGGCTCGATCTGCTGGCGAAACACAATCTGCAGCCGCCGACGAACTTCGACGAGTTCCTGACCGCAGCGAAGGCGATGACCGGCGGCGAGCAATGGGGCTTCGGCATGCGCGGCGGTTCCGGCGGACACGATTCGTGGATGCCGTTCGCGTTCGGCACCGGCGCGAAGCCGGTGAAGGGCGGCTTCGTATCCCAGTCGGCGCTGGCGCAGAACCGCTATTTTATCGACCTGTATCGCACCAGCAAGGTGGCGCCGCCCTCGGCGCCGACCGACAGCTTCCTGCAAATCGTCAACAACATGAAGGCTGGGCGCACCGCGATGACGGTGCACCACATCAGCACCGCCAACGACATGGTCGCAACGTTCGGCGATGCGATCACCGCGGTGGTGGTGCCGCGGGGGCCGAACGGCACTGGCTTTGCGACCTTCGGTGATGGCTCGAACGGAGTGTTCAGTGCCGGCAAGAACCCCGAGGCGGCGTGGAAATGGGTCTCCTGGCTCTCCACCGGGCCGAACAACGTGCTGTATAACAAGGCGGCCGGGCAGATGACCGTGACGACCTCGGGCGCGAAGAACTGGACGCTGCACCCGAAACGTTTCGTCGATGCCACGGTGCAGTCGCTGCCGATCGCCGGGGTGCTGCCGAACCTGCCGCAGACCGCCGATTTTACCCGCGTGGTGTGGCCGCAGAACACGCAGAAGGCGCTGCTCGGGCAGATCCAGCCGGACGCCATGATGCAGACGTTCGAGAAACTGTTCTACGGCTGATGCGCCGCCGCCTTCGGCTGTTGAGCGGCCGGCTTCAACCATCGCCCTCGACACCGGCACCCCCGCCTGCACAACCGTCGCCTCCTGGGCAACCGTCACCCCCGCGAAAGCGGCGGGGGCAGCAGACGCCGTTCCCGGTTCTCGCGCCAACGCCAGGACGTGCGCCAGTTCGCCGACGCCGGCCCATCATCGGCCCCGCCGCCACCCCCTGGCTCATGCTGGCGCCGGCGATGACCGCGGCGGCCGTGCTGGTTCTGCTGCCGGTCCTGGACACGCTGTGGCTGTCGCTGCACCAGGTGATCCTGTACCGCCCCAAGAACCGTCCGTTCATCGGGCTGGCAAACTATGCGCAGGCGCTGGCCGATCCGGTGTTCTGGGAAAGCCTGTGGCATTCGCTGGTGTGGGTCGTCTGCGCGGTGTCGCTGCAATTCGCGCTCGGGCTGGCGACCGCGCTGCTGCTCAACCGCAGCTTCGCCTGGCGGACGCTGGCGCGCACTTTGGTGGTGATCCCCTGGGCGCTGCCCAGCGTCATCATCGGGCTGATCTGGACCTGGATGCTCGATTTCAACCTCGGCGTGCTGAATCAGATCGGCGTGCGGCTGGGGCTGCTGTCGGCATCCGTCCCCTGGCTCGCGCAGCCGAGCACCGCGATGGCCGGGGTGATCCTGGCGATCGTCTGGCAGGGATTTCCGTTCTTCGCGGTGACACTGCTGGCCGGGCTGCAGGGGATCCCGGCGGAACTCTACGAAGCCGCCTCGATCGACGGCGCCAGCGTGTTTGCGAAGTTCCGCTACGTGACGCTGCCCGGGCTGGCCGGCGTGATAACCACGGCGCTGCTGTTGCGGATGATCTGGGTGGCCAACTCGCTCGACCTGATTCTGGTGATGACCGGAGGCGGTCCGGGGACGGCGACGCAGACCCTGCCGCTGCATGCGTTCCTGACCGCCTGGTCGGGCGGCGATTACGGCCAGGGCTCGGCGCTGGCGGTGCTGCTGACGCTGCTGCTGCTCGGCGTCGTCGTGACGTATCTGTGGCGGAGCCGCGAGTCATGAAGCGCCTCATGCGCCTGCTGGGGACGGAACTGCCGGTGGCGCTGATCCTGGCCTTCGCGCTGCTGCCCTGGATCTGGATGATGCTGTCCTCGGTGCGGCCGGATGCCGAGCTGACGCAGTCCCCGATCGCGCTATGGCCGCACACCCTGACCCTGGCGCACCATATCGAGCTGCTGCGGCGGACCAGTTTCATCCAGAACCTGCGCGACAGCCTGGTGGTGGCGAGCGGAGCGCTGGCGCTGGGATTGGGCCTGGCGTTGCCGGCGGCCTATGCGTTCTCCCGCTTCCGCTTCCGCGGACGGGCGGCGCTGCGCACGCAGTTCCTGCTGATCAACATGTTTCCCGTGGTAATGCTGATCCTGCCGCTGTTCATCCTGATGCGCGATCTCGGACTGTTGGATACGTATATCGCGCTGATTGCCGGCCATGCGACGTTCACCCTGCCGTTCGCCATCTGGCTGCTGACCAGCTACATCGACGGCATCCCGCCGGAGCTGGATCAGGCGGCGATGACCGATGGCGCGACGCGGTTGCAGGCGTTGCGCCTGGTGGTGCTGCCGCTGGCGATGCCGGGAGTGATCGCGGTGGGCATCTACCTGTTCATCGCGTCCTGGAACGAATACCTGTTCGCGCTGATGCTGGCCGGCCGCAACGTGCGGACCGTGACGGTCGCATTGCAGTTGTTCATCGGCGAGAACCAGATCCAATGGGGGCTGCTGATGGCCGGAGGCACGCTGGTGGCGCTTCCGGCGACCATCCTGTTCCTGTTCGCACAGAAGCGGCTGGTTGGTGGGCTGACCGGAGGGGCGGTGAAGGGGTGAGCTACGCCATCGAGGAGACCCAGGGGGAGGATCCCGCATGACCGATACGCCCGCCCGATCCGCCCGCAAGCTGCTGCGTGCCGCCCGCATGGCGACCTTGGCAACCGCCGCCCAGGGACATCCGTACGCCTCCCTGGTCACCCCGGCGACAGCACCCGACCTTTCGTTGCTTCTGCTGCTTTCGGACCTGGCGGAGCACACAAGGCACCTCCGGGTTGATCCGCGTTGCGCCGTCCTGGCGGTCGGACCGACCAAGGACGGCAACCCGCAAACCCTCCCGCGCGTCACCATAACCGGCATCGCCGAGCCGATCGACGAACCAGCCCTGAAGCGCCGCTATCTGGCGGTGCATCCCTACGCCGCGCTGTACGCCGAGTTCGCCGATTTCCACCTCTGGCGCATCCGTCCGGCCAGCGCACAGTTCGTCGGCGGCTTCGCCCGCGCCGCACGCCTCGGACCCGCGGATCTGATCCCGGACCATGCCGCCGTCGCGGCAATCGCAGATGCGGAGCACTCGATCATCACCCATTGCAACCACGATCACCCGGATGCGCTCGCACGCATCGCCGGCGAGTCGGGTCAGTGGCGGATGGTCGCGGTGGACGTGGACGGTTGCGACCTTGCCTGTGCCGACCGGGTGATCCGCATCCACTGGTCAGGCCCGGCGGCAACTCCCGCAGAAATCCGTCGGGAACTCGTCGCCCAGTCCTGACCCCAACCCGCTACGCGTGTACCAGCGGACAACCGCTTTCCGCCGGCGGCATCGTAGCCTCCGCACCGGTCATGGTCGCCACCGGCTTGTAGAAGTCCCATTTGTAACGAGATTCCGACGCCGGCTTCACCTGCCAAACATACATCGTGTCCTCCACACGGCCGTTCGGCTCGATCTTCACATCGCTGTGGTAGAAATCGTTCACCGGCGTTTCATGCATCTTGGCCGCGACCGCATCGCTATCCAGCGTGTTCGCCGCCTTGACCGCCTTCAGCCAGTGCAGCGCGGCGGCGTAGTTGCCGGCGTGCAGCATACAGGGCGGCGTCCCCATCTTGGCCACATACCGCTTGGTCCATGCACGCGTCTTGTCGGTCAGGTCCCAGTAGAACGAATCCGTCAGCACCAGCCCCTCACACGTGGGCTGACCCAGCGAATTCACGTCGGTGATAAACATCAGCAGCGTGGCCAGCCGCTGGCCGCCCTTGGCGATCCCGAATTCCGCCGCCTGCTTGACACAGTTCTGCAAATCCGTGCCGGCATTCGCCAGCCCGATCACTTTCGCGCCCGACGCCTTGGCCTGGATCAGGTAACTGGAAAAATCGGTGGTCCCCAGTGGCGCGCGCACGCTGCCCAGGACCTTGCCGCCGGCCTGCTTGACGAAGATTTCCGTGTTGGCCTGCAGTGAATAGCCGAACTGGTAATCCACCGTGATAAAGAACCACGTATTGCCGCCCGCTTTGGTCAGCATGCCGCCGGTGCCCTTGCCCAGCGCATAGGTATCGTACGAAAAGTGGAACCCGTACGGCGAGCACTGCTTGCCGGTGAAATCGGTCGCCGCCGGACTGGTGATCAGGTAGATCACCTTCTTCTCGCGCGATACCTGCTGGATTGCCAGACCGGCCGAGGTCGAGGCGCCGTCGGCGAACGCGTTCACACCTTTATCGGCCCATTCGCGGGCGATCGCGCCGGATACGTCAGGCTTGTTCTGGTCGTCGGCTTGCAGCACCTCGATCGGACGGTCCAGCACCGACCCGCCGAAGTCCTCGATCGCCAGATCCACCGCCACCTTCGAACCCGGGCCGCCGACATCGCGATAAGGGCCACCCATGTCGCTCAGCAGGCCGATCCGCACCGGCTTCGATGAGCTTTGCGCCCGCAGGATACCGGGCATTGCAAGCGGGGTGGCAGCAAGAGCGCCGAGTGTCGCACGGCGGGTGATCCTGGTCATATCGCCTCCCTTGGCCTTTATTGAGCGTTGTCGTTGCGCTTCCCGCGCCGGCGCAGTCTGCCCGGTTCGCCCGCACTCGGAAAGCCGCCCTGGGAAAGCCGTCCGCCGCGACTTGAACCCCATGCCGCACATGCCCGGAAAGACCGCCCAGTTGGAACTGCTGAAGCAGGAAGGCGCGCGGATCATGTTCGGCAATCCCGGTACCGCGGAACTGCCGCTGACGGAACGGCCCGACGCTGATCGACGCAGAGGTGGACTGCTGCCGGAAGCCGGCGTCACCGATAGCGCCATCAGTTGGCGACCGACACGATGGATCCGAAGTTGACCGGCAGCGCCCCCAGTTCAAGTTGCTCGCCACTGCTCGTGCTCTGCTCGCCGGTCGCGGTGCCGCTCACGGTGAACGGAACGGCGGCGGTGGTGCCATCCGAATTGGCACCGACCACCGCGATGTTGTAGGCGCCGTCGGGAACCGAGTTGCCCGCATTGTCGGTGCCGTCCCAGCTCCAGGTATTCTGCCCAGCGGTGGCGTTCAGCGTGACACCGCGCACAGCCTGCCCGTTTGCGTTGCTGATCGCGATTGCCACCGGCTCGGCGGCCGGCGCGGTGAACTGCACGCTGCCGGAGCCGTTCTGCAGCGGAATCTGGTTCGACGTGACGGTGACCTGCTTCCCGGTCATCGCCGACGCCTGCATCACCTCGCCGGCCTGAGTGAGCTGGATCAGTTGGGTCAGGCTGCTGTTGGTGTTGATCTGCTGCTCCACGCCGGAGAACTGCACCAGTTCGCTGGTGAACTGGTTGGTGTCGAGCGGACTGGTTGGGTCCTGGTTCTGCAACTGCGTCATCAGCATGCCGAGGAAATCGGAAAAATTTCCGGACAGCGCGGACAGCGCATTCTGTCCGGTGGTCGCGGCGGTCCCGGCCGCCGACGCTGCGCCGGTTGCGGCGGTACTCGACGCCGGGGCGGCGGTTGCGGCAGCGAGGGCGTTGCTTTGCTGGGCGGCGACGGAGGCCAAGCTCATGGTCTGGTTTCCTTGCGTCAGGCGGTGATGTCGAGGCCGGCGCGCAACCAAAGCGGGCCGGGACCGGAACCGAACGGTTCGTCCGGGTCGGTCGCTTGTTGTCGTGCAAGCGGCTGCCCCTCTGTGCGTTGCCGGTGGCCGCTGTCGGTGCCGCCGCGCTGATCCGGCGTATCGAGCTGAAGGACAAGGTGGCGCCCGTCCGAGGGGACGCCCGCCTGGTCCAGCGCCTGCTGCAATTGCGGCTGGTCGCGCAGCAGCAAAGCAAGCGTCTCCGGCCGTTGCACGCTGATCTCCACCCGGGCCGGCGCGTCGGGCGGACGTTCAAGGCGAATCTGCACTGCTCCGAGTTCGGGCGGATCGAGGCGGATCGTCAGGTGCTGCGCGCCGGCCGGGGATTTCGCCACTGATACCAGGACCGGCGCCACTTGCTCCGCGGCCGCACGTACGGGAGCCGCCGGGCTGCGCGCCTCCCGCGGGGCGCTGGACGAGGTGCTCGGCGCAGTGCTGATCGCCATTGCAAGCGGGTCCGGCGCGGTCGGCGGGACGGCCGCAACTGGCATTGCGGATGCCGGCGCCGGAACCGTGCCGTTCAACAGCGGCGGCCCGGTGGTTGCTGATGGCATCGTTGCAGATGGCGTCGTTGCAGATGGCGTCGTTGCAGATGGCCCTATCGTTTGGGCGCTGCCGGGAACGACAGAACTGGCGTCGCCGGGCCTGATGGCGCCGATGCGGGCCGCGGTGTCGCTTCTGGCCGGCGCGGTATCGCGCGGCGCGCTTTCAGGCGGACTCGCAACCAACGGAGCAACCGCCGAAGCATCGACCGCAGGAGGTGGCGAGGGCGGCACATCCGAACGCGATGGAGCCCGCCCGTTCCGAGGTCGGCCGGAAATGACGGCATTCTGGTTTGCCGCTCGGGGCGATTGCGTTCCGGACCGGCCTGCACGACGTGTTCCCGGATCGGCGGTCGCGTGCGCAACTGGGGTGGACTTCGGGGCATTGCCGGCCGACGGCGGGGACGAACAGTTTGACGGCAGTCCGACGGTTGCCAGCGTCGTCATCAACTGACCGAACAGGTTCGCCGCGGGCGTGGCAACCGTTATCGCCGCGGCGGTGGCTGGAGCCGGAAGTTGCGTTGCGGGTTCAGCCGCGGATAGCGGATTGGCAACCAGTGCGGCCATGCGGCGTCTCTCCTCGGCTGCCGCCGACGCAAGTCTCCTGCCAACGTGAAGCCAAGCATCGGCGGGCGCGGCAAAACAGCGTCATTCCCGCCCGTCCACCGTCATTCCAGTCGTCACCGTCGTTCCCGCGAAAGCGGGAATCCACGGCAGCCCCGCCTCCGCAATCGACCTCGCTTGGCGGCAAACGGACACGCTTGGGTGGGAATGACGGAACACCTCCGCAACTTTCTATCGGCGGCATAACTCGGCAGCAAATGCCGGGCCGCTCATGCCGGGTCCGGCAGAAGTGCGCCCCTGCGACCAGTTCATCCTGGATCCGCAGTTAGCGAGTGGATGTGCTGGCCGGATCGGTGGATTTGACCGCCCGGCGCAATGAGCGGCAGGCGCGGAGGCAGCACGGAGCAAATCAAGCGCGTCGATACCTGTTGGCCAGTATGGAAGAATTCGGTTCGTCGCCGTGCCGGTTGATCTGCTGTTTGGCGGGACTCATACCGGCTTGCTTGCTGCTTTATCGCACCGAAGCCGACGGCCCCCACAGTCGCATGGCACGCTTCGTGCAAATCCCCCGCAACCATCGCCCCTGGAGATCGGTATGTCGTTGTTCGGCGCCCTTACCACCGCGGTCAGCGGACTGTCCGCGCAATCCACCGCGTTCGGCAACATCAGCGACAACGTCGCCAACAGCCAAACGGTCGGTTTCAAGGCGGTGAACACCGACTTCATCGACTATCTCACCACCAGCACGAGCCAGCAGAACGAGCCGGGCGCCGTTACCACAATGCCCGACTACACCAATGATGAGCAAGGCACGATCACCCAGAGCGCCAGCAATCCGCTGGCCCTGGCGATCGGCGGGCAGGGCTTCTTCGCCGTTTCCGAGCAGAACGGCGTGGTATCGGGCACCACCAATCCGACCTTCAGCCCGCAATCCTATTTCACCCGCGCCGGCGATTTCCAGATGGACAAGAACGGATATCTGGTCAACAGCGCCGGCGGATACTTGCAGGGCTGGTCGGTCGATCCGAGCACCGGCGTCGCCAACCAGTCGCAGCTATCGACAATCCAGATCACCCAAAACCAGTTCAACCCGGTACCGACCTCGACGGTGAACCTTTCGGCCAATCTGCCGACCACGGCGGCCGCGGGCACGCCCGTGTCATCGCAGGTGGACGTCTATGATTCGCTCGGCAATCAGCACGCCATAACGCTGAGCTGGGCGCAGAATTCGGCCAACGACTGGACGGTGACGGCGTCCTCGCCCGACAACAGCCCCAACACGACGATCGGCACCGCGGACGTGCAGTTCGGTGCCGACGGCGCCCCCGCCGGCACGATTGGCACCTTCGGCGCCACCACGGGCGGCATCACCGCATCCGCCACCACCGCCAGCGGGCCGGCGACGCTGACGCTGGGCGCCGATTTCGGTAACGGTGCACAAAGCATCGCGCTGAACCTGGGCAATTTTGGCCAGGCGAATGGGGTCACCCAGTTCGCCGCCAGCAGTTACAGCCTGCGCGGCCTCAGTCAGAACGGCGTTGCACCGGGCGCCTTCACCGGCATCACCATGACGGCAAGCGGCGACGTGGTGGCCAACTACAACAACGGGCAGTCGCAGACCATCGCGCAGGTGCCGGTCATCACCTTCGCCGATGCCGACGCGCTGCAGCGGCAGAACGGCCAGGCCTTCACCGCAACCTCCATGTCCGGCGACGCCATCGCCCAGGCCGCCAATACCAACGGCGCCGGCGACCTGGTCACCGGATCGGTCGAAAGCTCGAACGTCGATATCGCCACCGAGTTCAGCAAGCTGATCGTCGCCCAGCAGGCATACAGTGCCAACGCCAAGATGGTCACCACGGCCGACACCATGCTGCAGGTCACCATCAACATGAAGACGTGATGCAACGGGCTTCGGGATCGGCGCGATGAACCTGGATGCCGCACTATCGATCGCCGGCAGCGGTCTGGCCAATGTCAATGCTCAGCTTGCGCTGGTGTCGCACAACGTTGCCAATGCCAGCACTGCCGGTTACGCCGTCGAAACCGGCAACCAGCAAGAGCTGACCGTCGGCGGCCTCGGCATGGGCGTTGTGACCGGGCCGGCAACGCGCAGCATCGACGCCGAACTGCAGACCAATCTGCTGGGACAGAACGCCACGGTCGCGGGCTTGCAGACCACCCAGACCGCGCTCGCCGCGATCGACGCGGCGAACGGAACGCCCGGCCAGGGCGGCGATCTCGGCAGTCTGCTGGGAAACCTGCAAAACCAGTTCTCAGCTCTGCTGAACAGCCCGGACAACCCGACCCAGCAAAGCCAGGTGGTCGCCACGGCATCAACCCTGGCGCAGGGCATCAACACGCTCAGCAACACCTATACCGCGCAGCGCCAGTCAGCCGAGAACAACATCGTCAACCAGATCGGCACGATCAACACCACGCTTGGCACGATCGGCTCCCTGTCCGATCAGATTGTCGCCGCCAAAGCCGCCGGCCAGAGCACCGCCGATCTCGAAAACCAGCGCGACGCTCAGGTTAATTCGCTGTCGCAGATCCTAAGCGTGAACGTGCTGGAGCAGCCGAGCGGCGATCTGCTGATCACCACCGGCTCCGGAACCGAGCTGCCGATCCACGGGGCTGCGAACCCGCTGACCACCAGCGGCGCCAACATGCTGCCAGGCACGTATTATCCCGGCGGCGGGGTCCCGGCGATCACGTTGGGCGGCGTCGATGTCACCGACCAGCTACAGGGCGGCACGCTCGGCGCCAGCATCGCGCTGCGCGACACGACGCTGCCGACCTATCAATCGGAGCTGGACGAGTTCTCGCAAAACCTCGCCGGCCGGTTTGCCGCGCAAGGGCTGTCGCTGTTTACCGACGCATCCGGCAACGTGCCGGCCGGGGGCGGAGCGCCGGCGCAATCCGGCTATGTCGGGTTCGCCGCGGAAATTCAGGTAAACCCGGCGGTACAGAACGATCCTGCACTCGTGCGCGACGGCACCACCGCCATTGCCGGCAGCGCGACCGGCGCCAGCGCGTTCACGCCGAACCCGTCCGGTGGGCCGGCCGGATTCAGCACGCTGATCACGCGGGTCCTGGACTACACATTCGGCGCCGACGCGCAGACTGGCGTCGCACAGCCGGCGTCCAACACCGCCGGCCTCGGCGCGATCGGCACGCTGACGGCGCCATACCAATCCCCCGCCACGCTTGGCGACAACGCCGCGGCGCTGGTCGGCGCGGAATCGTCGGACAGCGCGAGCGTGACCAGCCAGCTCGACATCGCGCAGACGCTGCAAACCACGCTGCAGACCAAGCTGACAAACGAAACCGGCGTCAACATGGACACCGAGATGTCCGACATGATCGCCCTGCAGAACGCCTATGGCGCCAACGCCAAGGTGATGGCCGCCGTGCAGGCAATGTTCAACCAGCTTCTCGCCACGGTAACAGTGCCATGAGCGGAACCGTCGGCGCCGCGAGCCCGACCGATTACGGGCTGATGGCCAGTCTGGTCACCGACGGTACAGCCATCCGGCAGAAACTCGACGCACTCACCGGGCAGGCGAGCACCGGCCTGGTTGCCAACACCTATGCGGGGCTTGGCGGCAACGCCGGGGTTTCGCTCGACCTCAATCCCGAGCTCGCCAGCATGCAAACCTGGCAGGGCAACATCAACAGCGCCACCGGCAGCATGCAGGTCACCCAAACGGCGATGACCCAACTGCAGCAGATCGCGTCGAACCTGGTTTCCCAGATCGACGGCCTGCAAGGCGCCGACGGATCGGAGGTGGACACCATCGCCGCCTCTGCGCGCGATGCGCTAAGCCAGGCCGCCGGCCTACTCGATACGACGGACGGAAATACGTATGTGTTCGGAGGCGCTGACACCGGCAATCCTCCGGTCCCCAACCCCGATAGCATCCTGTCTTCCGGGTTCGTCACGCAGATCGCGACGGCGGTCGGCAACCTCGGCACCGCCGGCGCGAGCGCAACCGCCGCGGCCACGTTGGCGGTGGCCAGTTCGAACGTGGCCGGTACGAGCCCGTTCTCCTCATATATGTCGCAATCGGCGGAAACCCTGCAGCCGCAGATACCAGCGGTGCAGGTTGGCCAGAGCCAGACCGCCCCGATCGGCCTGCTGGCCAGTGCGAATGCCTCGGTTGTCTCGACCGGCAGCTCGACCACCGGTTCCTACATGCGCGATGTGCTGCGCGCGTTGGCAACCATCGGCTCATTGACCAGCGCGCAGCAGAATGATCCCGGGTTCGGGGCGCTGGTGCAGGACACCAGGACCAGCCTGAACGGCGCGATCAGCGCGATGGCGGAGGATGCCGGCGTGCTCGGCAACCGGCAATCGGCGCTGACCGTGACGCAAACCACGCTGGCGGATACCGCGACGGCGCTGACCGCGCAGGTATCCTCGGTCCAGGACGTCGATATGGCGACCACGTTGTCGAACGTGTCGCTGGTCCAGACGCAGCTTCAGGCTTCGTACCAGATGATCGCCGCGGTCAGCGGCCTGTCGCTGGTAAAATTCCTGCCGGTCGGATGAGGCTTTGATGCGCGGGCTTCACCGTAAGTTAACCAGCGCGCTCCAGGATGGGACCATGCCCGCAAAAGGCGGGGCTATCCGCAACCTCTGTGGGCAAGGAAGATACCATGTCCGGAACTCTGAACTCCATCAACACCAACGTGGGCGCAATGATCGCGCTCCAGGCACTCGACGCCACCAGCACGCAGTTGAACGCCGTACAGAAGCAGGTCTCGACCGGTTACCGCGTTGCCGACGCCACCGATGACGGCGCGGCCTATGCGGTGGCGCAGTCGGTCCGGTCGGACGTCAGCGCGCTGAACGCCGCCAATCAGCAGTTGGGCGGCATCCAGGGCCTGCTGTCCACGACGACTTCAAGCCTGAACGACGTCTCGAATCTCATGGGCAGCATGCGCGACGTTCTGGTTGCGCTGGCTAACGGCAACACCACCGGAAACGAGCGCACGCAGTACGCGCAGCAATACAATTCGCTGCTGAGCAACCTGAAAAGCAACCTGGAGGACGCGAACTACGCCGGCAAATCGCTGATCGGCGACATCGGCGGCAACACTATCTCCTCGGTCGCGGTGGTCCGCAACGAGGTTGGTGGAACATACGGGATCTCCACATACAGCGGTTCGGCGCTGTATGCGTCGCTGGCGTTCACCACCACCGCGCTCGGCGGCGCCGCGTCGGTCGCCGCGCTGATCACCGCCACAGGCAGCTTCATCAATGCCTTCGACGATGTCGGGACGCAGCTCAACAAATACGGCGCCGCGACAAACTACATCGGCAACCAGATCAACTACAACACCGACAAGATCAGCGCCCTGAACACCGGCCTCGGCGCGCTGATCGACGCTGATCTGGCCAAGGAATCGGCGCAGCTTCAGGCGCTGCAGATCCGCCAGCAGCTCGGCACCCAGGCGCTGACCCTGGCGGATCAGGCGCCGACCACGCTGCTAACCCTGGTCAAGAGTGCCTGAAGAAGATGGCGCCGGGGCCGCACGGTAAATCGGCCTCGGCGCCCTCCCGCCTTATCGACGGTCGGGTCCGGCGCCACTGATCGGCGCCACTGATCACTGGGGGCTTGATGTCGAACCTGGTTCTCGAACTGCGCCCCGGCGAGGTGATGATCGTGAACGGCGCCCCGATCCGGTTCCGCACCAAATCCCGGATCGAGCTGACCGCGCGGGCACGCTTCCTGTTCGGCAAGCAGATCATGGCTCCTGATCAGGCCGGCACCCCGGCGCGGCGCATCTACTTCGCCCTGCAATCCGCCTATATCGGCACCCCGGATGAGCGGGCCCGCGGCCTGGTTTCTGCGCGCGACCTGATCGCCGAGTTCAAGCAGGCCACCACCTCGTCGCTCGCCCGCGCAATGCTGGACGAGGCATTGGCCGCGGCCGAGGCCGACGACTGTTACCGCGCCCTCAAGCTCGTGCGGCGCATCATCCGCCACGAAGATGCGGTCATCGGACGTTCCGGGACTGCCGGCGCAACCGGCCCCGCACTTGCACAGGACAGCATGAAATGCAGACACCGACCCAGGCGACACGCGCTTACCAGGCCGCGGCATCCCACCGCAGCCTGCGCGAACAGCAAGCCGACGTGTTCCGCCACTTCAATGGCGCCCTGCGCGCGGCCCGCGGTGCCGGCGCCATCCCCCGCGCCCGCGCCTTTGCGGATAATCGCCGGCTTTGGGTCTCCGTCATCGGCCTCGTGTCCGACCCGGACAATCCCCTGCCGGCTCCGTTGCGCGCCTCCATCGTCTCCGTCGCGCTGGCGGTGCAACGGGAGATGGATCGCGACGATCCAGACTTCGAGTTTCTGGTCACCGCCAACGAAAACATGGCTGCCGGCCTTTCCGGCGAAGCCTGAACGAACGGTGCAGGCATGAGCGGTTCGGTTTCCTACTTGCCGGGATTGATCGCCGGCCTGTTTCCGAGTTCGGCGGCCACCAGCACCGGCAGCCTGCTCGCGACGCTCTATGGCTCCGCCACATCGGTAACCAACGCGCTCGGCCAGAACCCGGTCACCGCCCTGCAGCAGGCCGAACAGAACGAAACGCAGGATGTCAAGGCCACCGAGGAACAACCGGCGGTGCAGCGCGACATCGCGGCCTTCACGACCGCCGTGCAAACCGCGACCAGCCCGCAACAGCTGCTAAGCAATCCGGCGGCGATGAAGGTGCTGATGACCGCCAACGGGCTGGCCGATCAATTGCCCTATACGGCGCTTGCCCAGAAAGCCCTGCTGTCGAACGTCAGCGACCCCACTTCGCTCGCCAACACCCTGTCGGACACACGCTGGGCGGCGGTGGCGCAGACCTATGACTTCGCGACCAGCGGGTTGTCGGTGATCCAGAACCCGAAAGTGATCAGCACGATCGCCAACGCATATGCCGAGATCACCTGGCGGCAATCCGTCGATGCGACCACCCCGGGCCTGTCAAATGCGCTCACGTTCCGCGCCAACGCATCGTCGTTCACCTCGGTCGATCAGATCCTCGGTGATCCGATTGCGCGCCAGGTGGTCACCACCGCGCTTGGCATCCCCTTGCAGATCGCCTTCCAGCCGCTCGAGGCGCAGGAGAAGGCGATCACATCGCAACTCGACGTCAGCAAGCTGCAAGACCCGAAATTCGTCGAGACCTTCGTCCAGAAATACCTGATCGCTTCGGCCAACAGTACCAACAGCACCACCACGACGCCTGGGATGACCGCACTGGCGGTCCAGGCGCAATCCCTCCTGGTCTGATCCTCACCGCACGGCTCAAAAGGAGCCCACATGGAAACGCTGCTCGCCTCGCCCGACGCGGACGCCCTCACGCGCCGCCTGTCGGACCTGATCGCCCTTGGGCGGATCAACGCCGCCCGGCCGATGCTGGCCGCGCTGCGCCGTCTCACGCCTCCTTCGGCCCGGCTGGCCGAATTGGCCGCACTGCTGGCCATGCGGGAGGGCCGGCTGGGCGACGCACGCGGCGAGCTTGACGCCGCCATCAGCGAACACCCCGGGCAGGCCGTGCTGCACCGTTGCCGCGCCGAGTTGCGCCATCGCATCGGCGACCTTCCCGGAGCCGCGCTGGACGCCGCGGATGCGGTTGTCCTGGACCCCGCCGCGCCATCCGGCAAGGCGATGCTCGGCATGCTGATGACCGAACTGGGACGCCCCGCCGAGGCTGTGCGCTGCCTGCGAGAGGCGGTCGGCGCGGACCCGGCGAACCCCACCTTCCGCCAGGGCCTGGCCACCGCGCAGGCAGTCGGCAACGACCTGGACGCCGCCGCCGCAACGCTTGATGCCGGCATCGCCGCGGCACCCGGTTCAGGCGAGCTTCGCAACGCCGCGGTGCTGCTCGCCGTGCGTCGGCGTCTGTTCGACGATGCGCTCGTGCTGGCCGAGGATGCGCGCCGCGACGGGCTGGCGGACGCCTGCCTGTTCGGCCTGAAAGGGCACGCGCTGTCCAAGCTCGGCCGCGACAACGAGGCCGGGGAAGCCTATGCCGAGGCGCTGAAGCTCGGCCCGGACGATCCCTATGTCCGCCATCTCGTTGCCAGCTCGGGCGGATTGCCCGAAGCAAGCTGCGCCCCGCCGGACTATCTGCGCGCCGTGTTCGACAACTATGCCGACCGCTTCGAGGCGCACCTGATCTCGCTCGGCTACCGCATTCCAGGCGTGATCCGTGCCGCCCTGCTGCAGCACACCGACCGCGCCCGACGGGCCGGTGCTGGACCTCGGCTGCGGCACCGGGCTGGTCGGGGTGGCAATTTCCGACCTGCCGCTCGGACAGCTGATCGGCGTCGATGTGTCCTCCCGCATGCTGGCCAAGGCCGGATCGAAACAGCTCTACGCCGCCCTGCACGAGGCGGAGATCATGGACTTCCTGGACGCCGACGAAACCGCCTATGCGGTGGTCATCGCGGCCGACGTGCTGTGCTATTTCGGCGCGATCGATCGGTGTCCTGGCAGCAGTCGCCGCACGGCTGAAACCGGGCGGGCTGTTCGTTCTCTCGATCGAGGAAACTGCCGCCGAACAGGCCCCCCGCGGCTGGACGCTCGGGTCCCGCGGCCGCTACACCCACACCGAAAGCCACCTGCTCGCGGCCGCCCAGGCCGCCGGGTTGAACGTGCTGGCGATGCAGCCGGAATCCGTGCGGAACGAGGCTGGCAATGCCGGTCCCGGGACGCCTGGCCGTGCTGCAACGCCGCGCCCATGCTCACTGAGCTGGCCGGCCTCGAACACGCCGAGGCGCTTGCCACACTGCGTGCCGCCTGCGCCGCCGGCGACCGGTCCCCGGCCACCCTGCTGAACCTCGCCATCGCCAGGGACCGCACGGGCGATGGCGAGCAGGCACGCTGGCTCATGCGCGAAGTGGCGACGCTGCTGCCCGACTGGGACGAACCGCTCCTGCGGCTGGCCGAAAGCCTTCGCCGCGATGGCCGCGCCGCTGAGGCCGAGCGTGCCTATGCCGCGGTACTGGAGATCAATCCGCGGCGCGAGGAGGCGCTGGTCGCCCGCGCCGCCCTGCTGATCCAGGCGGGCGACGGCGCTGCCGCCCAAAAGCTGCTGGTGCGCTGCGTCGGCATCAATCCGGACCGGGCGGAAGCCTGGGATGCGCTCGGCCTCGCCCTGATGCTCACTGCGGATCCGGCGATCGCCGAAACCGCGTTCGCCGAAGCCCAGCGCCTCGCGCCCGCGGTGACCAGCTACGCGTTGCATCGCGTCGAGGCGGCGCACGCGGCCGGGCGGTCTGGAAGCCGAATTGGCGCGGCTGCAACTGGCCGTCGAGGCCGATCCGCTCGATGTGGTCCTGTGCGTCGCGCTCGGGCTGGCCCTGGAACGCCTCGGCCGCCGCAGCGAGGCAATCGACGCGCTTGAAACCGCCTGCGCCCTCGCGCCCAACGCCAGCGTGCCCGACAAGCATGGCAGGCCGGCTGCTGGCCCGCTCCAACCGGCTGCGCGAGGCCGAAGCAATGCTGCGCCGCGCCTGCGCGCAGGATCCCGGCAACTCCGGCCTGCGCAACGATCACGCGGCGGTGCTGATGCGCCTGCAACGCCATGCGGCCGCGCGAGGTCTGCTGGAATCGATCCTGCAGGACACCAGCCCGGACCCGAGCGTGCTCTGCAACCTCGCGACCGCGCTGGTTTCGCTCGGCCGTCAGACAGACGGTGAGAATGCCGCCCGCCGGGCGATCGCGCTCGACCCAGCTTCCGCCCTCGCCCGACGCACCCTGGCAAACACGCTGCCATACCGCAGCGGCATCGGCGCGGCCGAGATGCTGACGGTACTTGCAGGAATGCGCCGAACACCTGCCGCGGGGCCCCGTGCCAACCTTCGCCAATGCCCCGGATCCAGGGAAAAAGCTGCGTATCGGGCTGCTGTCCGGTTCGCTGCGCGCTCATCCCGTGGGCTGGCTGACCATCGCCGGGTTCGAGGCGCTGGACCCAACGCAGTTCGAACTCGTCGCGCTGGCGCAGACCACCGCCACGGACGCGATCGCCCGGCGATTCCGGACCATTGCCGCCGAGTGGCATGAGATCGAGACACTGGACGATCCCGCCGTTGCTCGCCTGGGACGGGACCGGGAGCTGGACTTGCTCATCGACCTCGGCGGCTACGGCGAATCCGGCCGGATGGCCGCCTGCGCGCACCGGATAGCACCGGTGCAGATGAAGTGGGTCGGCATGCAGACCCACTCGACCGGCCTGCCGGAGATCGACTGGTTCCTATCGGACCGTTGGGAAACGCCGCCGGAGCTGGAACCACACTATTCCGAGCGCGTGCTGCGTCTGCCCGACGGTTACGTCTGCTACAGCCCGCCCGCCTATGCACCCGATCTCGTGCCGCTGCCGGCAGCGGCGAACGGCCATATCACCTTCGGCTGCTTCAATAACCTGGCCAAGGTTACCGGACAGGTGATCCGCACCTGGGCCGAAATCCTGGACCGGGTTCCGACCAGCGTGCTGGTGCTGAAGACCTACCAATTTTCCGAGCCGGATAGCGCCGCCCGGATCCGCGAAGCATTCGCCGCGCTGGGCGTTGGCGCCGATCGGATCGTGCTGCGCGGAGCTTCGCCGCACCGGACATTTCTGGCGGAGTACAATCAGATCGACATCGTGCTCGACCCGTTTCCCTACTCGGGCGGCCTGACCACCTGCGAAGCGCTCTGGATGGGCGTGCCGACAGTAACCCTGCCGAACGAGACCTTCGCCTCCCGCCATTCCATGAGCCATCTCAGCAATGCGGGCCTGAGCGACTGGGTGGCGCGCGATATCGATGATTACGTCGAACTGGCGGTCGCCCGGGCGAACCATCCGGCGGCACTGGTGAACTTGCGTGCCGGGCTCCGGGCGCAGGTGAAAGCAAGCCCGCTCTGCGACGCCCCGCGCTTCGGCCGCAATCTCGGCGCCGCGCTGCGCCACGCCTGGACCGAATGGTGCACGCCGGGCGGGGGTCTTGTCTCCGGCCCGTTCTCCCGGCAAGGGAAGGGGTGACATCCCACCGTTGAACGGAGCCTCCCGTGTACCAGCCCAGCGCCTTTCGCGAAGACCGGATCGAGGTGCTGCACGCCGCGATCGGCCAGGCGCGGCTGGCGACGCTGATCACGCTGACCCAGGATGGGCTGATCGCCAGCCACGTCCCCATGCTGCTCGATCCGGAGCCGGGACCCTATGGCACGCTGCTCGGTCATCTGGCGCGGCCCAATCCGCAGGGACGCGGCGCGGTCGCCGGGCTCGACGCGCTGGCAATCTTCCAGGGGCCGGATGCCTATATCACCCCATCCTGGTACGAGACCAAGCGGCAGACCGGTAAGGTCGTCCCGACCTGGAATTACGTCGCGGTGCATGCCTACGGCCCGGTGACGTTCTTCGACGACACCGAACGCCTGCGGGAGATCGTCACCCGGTTGACCGAGCGGCAGGAAATCGCCGCGTTCGCAACCCTGGGCGGTCACCGACGCCCCGGCCGACTTCATCGATGGCATGCTCAAGGCCATCATCGGCTTCACGATCCCCATCACCCGGCTCGAGGGCAAATGGAAAATGAGCCAGAACCGGCCAGTCCAGGATATTCCCGGCGTGATCGAGGGCCTCAGCGCGGACGGGGCAACCGAGACCGCCGGTGAAGTTTCGCGCGCCAACCCTGAAGCTGTTCGCTGATCGCCCGCGCGCACCGGTCCGCATGGACACCATTTTCCGCGGCGATCTCGCCAGCCCGCGCGGCCGGGCACTGGCCTGGCTGGACGCGCTGCTGGTCGATCATGCGGTCTTCCGGCTGGCCTGGAGCAATTTCGCAACCGTTGCTCCCGGGCGGCTGTACCGCTGCAATCACCCGACCCCGCGGCGGCTCGCCAGGCTGACCCGCCGTTACGGCCTGAAAACGCTGATCAACCTGCGTGGTCAGGCCAATAACGGCTCCGACGCGTTGACGCGGGACATGGCGGGTCGGCTCGGGCTGGACTTCATTGACATGGCGGTAGAAAGCCGCGGCGCCCCGCATCGCGACCGCATCCTGCGGCTGCACGAGATCTATCGCTCGATGCGCACGCCGGCGCTGATGCATTGCAAGTCCGGTGCGGACCGTGCCGGGCTGGCCGCCGGGCTGTTCGTGCTGTTCGAGGGCGGCACGACGCAGGCGGCGCTGGCCCAGCTCTCGCTGCGCTTCGGCCATATCCGCGCGGCCCGCACCGGCATCCTGGACGCCTTCTTCCTGCGCTATGCGCGCGAGGGTGAGGGCAGATGCTTTCTCGACTGGGTGCGCGAGAAGTACGATGAAGACGCGCTACGCCGCGATTTCCACGCCAACGGCCTGGCCAGCTTCGTCAACGACTGGGTGCTCGCCCACGAATAAGTGATATGCACAAAACACATGCCAAAACCGCACGGAACGCGAGGGTGGAAAAGCGCAGCGCATTCCGCCACCGGTTTGGCGGCTGCGCTGCGCGTTTCCGCCCTACGCCAGCCATGCCAGACCTTCAGACATGCACCGGGTATCCGATGATGAACGCCACCGAAGTTCTGGAAGAACTGCCGATCTCCGACTGGCACGGCCCGTTCGCCCAGGCGCTCCGGCAGCGCGCGCTGCAGGCCCTGGAAAATGGCCGCGTGCTGGTCCTCCCCCGCCTGTCGTTCCGCACCGAACCCGAGGAAGCCGCCTTCCTACCCCCGATGCGGCTGGCGGCGAACGCAAAAACATCAGCCTGGACCCCGCCTCCGGCAGGCTCGGCAATACCACCCTCCCGCCTGATGACGCCGCGCGGCTGACCGCGATGCTAGACCGTTTCGGCCATGCCGCTGAGCGGCTGCTGCATGACCTGCTGCCCGGCTATGCGCCGGCGCTGGAGCGTGCCCGAACCAGCTTCCGCCCGGTCGAGATCGCCGGCCGCGCCAGCCTCGCCGCGGCACGACGACCGGTTGCTGCATGTCGATGCGTTCCCGACGCGCCCCCTGCACGGCCGCCGCATCCTGCGTCTGTTCAGCAACATCGCGCCGGACGGCGCCGTTCGCTCCTGGCGTGTCGGCGAGCCGTTCCCGGTGTTCGCCCGCAAGTTCCTGCCGCGCACCAAGGCGCCGCTTCCGGGCAGCGCCTGGCTGCTGCATCGGCTCGGTCTGACCAAAGACCGCCGCAGCGCCTATGATCAGATCATGCTGCGGCTGCACGATGCCGGAAAGCAGGACAGCGCCTACCAGGCCGAAGGTCCACGGGCCGACATCGGGTTTGCGCCGGGCACCACCTGGCTCTGCTTCACCGACCAGGTGCTGCACGCGGCGCTCGCCGGCCATTGCGCCTTGGAGCAGACGTTTCATCTGCCGGTGCAGGCGATGGCCGACCCGGCGCAATCGCCGTTGCGCGTGCTGGAGCGGCTGGCCGGGCGCCAACTGGCCTGAAGCCGGAGCGATCTGGCGGATGGCGCAGCAATCGTTCGTCGATCTGGCCCTGGTGCTGGCGATCGATACCAGCGGCAGCATCAGCAACGAACGGCTGGCGCTGCAGGTCCACGGCTACAGCGATGCGTTCCGTCATGCCGATTTGGTAAGCGCGATCCGCGGCGGCCGCCACGGCCGGATCATCGCGACGTTCGTCGAGTGGTCGGATGCCGGGCGCCAGATCCAGTCGGTCGAATGGACGCTGATCGACGATGGCGCGGCGGCGACCGGCTTCGCCGACGCGATTCTGACCGCCTTGGCACCGACCCCCGGCTGGACCTCGATCAGCGGTGCGATCGACTTTTCCATCGGGCTGTTCGCACGCCTCGGCGTCGCCGCCGATCGCCGGGTGATCGACATCTCCGGCGACGGCGCCAACAACGATGGCCGGCCCGTCGATGCGGCGCGCGACGCCGCAATGGAAGCGGGGATCACCATCAACGGCCTGCCAATCCTGGAAGTCGAGCCGGACCTCGATCGCTATTACCGGGATCACGTGATTGGTGGCCCGCAATCCTTCCTGGTCGTCGCCCGCAACGAAGCAAGTTTCGCGGCTGCGGTGATGGACAAGCTGCTGGCGGAGGTTGCTGGTGGAACGTCCCGGCCTCCTATCGCAGCGCCGGCTTGCGCTGCATCGATCTGCGCGAGGAGGTGGCCCGACGGTTCAGCGTCACAGTGAGCGAGCGAACGGTAGGCAAGTGGCTGCGCAAGATGGGTCTGACGCGGTTGCAGCCGCGTCCCTTTCATCTGAAGCACGATGCCGCGGCGCAGGAGGCTTTTAAAAAAACTTCGCTGGTCTGGTGAAGGCCGCGCTGCTCGGCAGCACAATCGCCAGCAGCCTGCCGATCGAAATCTGTTAACAAGATGAAGCCCGCGTGGGCCAGAAAGGCACCCATGCGTATGTCTGGGCACCGGTCGGCTGTTGCCCGCTCATGGTGAAGGACAATCGTCACAACTCCGCACATCTGTTCGGCGCGATCTGCCCGGAGCGCGGCGTCGGCGCGGCCATCATCATGCCGGCGGTCAATACCGCGGCGATGAATGAGCATCTCAAGGAAATCAGCTCGCAAGTGGCCGCCGGCGCTCACGCAGTGTTGGTTCTGGACGGTGCCGGGTGGCATCAGCGAGACGTTAGCGGGGGTGTTGCACTCGGTCCGTGAACTGGGGGCCATTCCCACAGAGCGGCGGGAGCCACGCAAGCGTGGCGCGACTGAACGCCGGTCCGGCAGAGTGGAGGCAGCCTCGGCCGAACACCTCGAGGCGCTGGCGCCGATCGCCATCGCCGATCGGTGATCACGATGCCGGTTTGCAGCCTACAGCCGCGGCAGGACATGTTCCCCGAACAGCCGCATCGACGCTTCCGCCGCGGCAAGCGGAAGATCGTTGAAATTCACCTGCAACGACGCGCTCTCGAACGCGCCGATCTGCCGCCGGTAGGTCGCAACGGTGTCCAGGATCCGCTCCGGCGTGCCGACCCAGGCGGCGCATTTCTCCACCTGCGTCTCGAACGTTTCGGCCGCCAGCCCGGCAATTATCTTGTCGTAGCCGGGGTAGTCGGCTGATGCCGCTCCCGCCGTCCAGTCGGACGCGGCATCCACCAGCGACCGCAGGTAGCGGTTCAGCGGCTCGCGGGCGAGATGTTCCGCCTCCGCCTGGTCCCGGTGGCACAGCATGTGGAACGCCAGCATCACCGTCCCCGGCCCGGGATGGCCAGCCTTGGAGCGCGCCTGCCGGTAGGTTGCGATCAGGTCGGCCATCGCGCCGCCGGCCAGGGGAATTGCCATGATCCCGTGGCCTGCCGCGCCGGCGCGTTCGAACGATTCGGGTGTGGCCAGCGCCGCCACATAGAACGGCGGGCGCGGGCGCTGGGTCGGCCGCGGCAGCGACGTGACGTTACGGAAGCTGTGGAAACGACCGGCGCAGCTTACGTTCTCCTGCTCCAGCAGCAGTCTGACCTGCTCCATGCCTTCATCGAACCGCGCACGGCTTTCATCCAGAGCAACGCCGAACCGGGCGAACTCGTGCGGCAGGAAAGCGCGAGCGAAACCGACATCCAACCGGCCATCGCACAGCGCATCCAGCATCCCCAACTCGCCGGCGAGTTTCAGCGGGTTGTTGAAGGCCGGCAGCACCGCGCCGGTGACCAGTCGCGCGCGCCGCGTCACCTGCGCGGCGGCGGCCAGGAACACCACGGGGTTCGGGCTATAGCCGCCGTACGGGTGGAAGTAGTGCTCCACCGTGCGCACATGGCTGTAACCATAGCGGTCGCACAGCCCGACCAGGCGCAGCGCCTCCTGCCAGTAATCGCGCGCCGGCTTCGTATCGGGTCCGACATCCGGAAAGAACTGGATGCCGACCTGCATGATCAGTGCCCCGCCAGCCGGTCCATGAGGGCGAGCAGCGCCCCGGTGATCCCGATCCCGAGCAGGATCGCAAGCTGCCACATTGCCGCCGCCGAGGTCGCCTGGTCGATGTGCATGAAGGTCTCCAGGATCTGGATCGCGGCGATGGCCGCGACCGAGGCGATCAGCCGCAGCTTCACCGCCCCGAAGCCGATCCCGCTGTATTCGGACCGTCGCGCCGCCAGCAGCGGCCCGATCACCGTCTCCCAC
Organism: uncultured Pseudomonadota bacterium; assembly: GCA_963764525.1. Classification (GTDB taxonomy): domain Bacteria; phylum Pseudomonadota; class Alphaproteobacteria; order Acetobacterales; family Acetobacteraceae; genus DATDIC01. Next base: position 233,301 of record CAVXTC010000007.1, read on the forward strand.
CCGGCGAACACGACGACCAGCACCAGGTTGGCGACCAGCGCAATATCCACGAGCTGGAGCACCACCAGCATCGTTTCGGTCAGGGAGATCGCCAGGAGCTCCCGCACGCCCTCGATGAATTTCTGGACGAATTTGATCGTCAGCAGGATCAAGGAGGCAAGCAGGCCGATATAAATCGGCGCCACCAGCCAACGCGTCGTCAGCAGCGCGCGCCCAAGATTGCGCTGCAGCCGCTCGGCGAGCGCGTCATCGATCCGCGGGGTGATCCGGTCGTTCATGGCGGACCGCAGCCGCACTCAGGCCGCTCGCGCCATCCCGCGCAGCACGTATTGCAGAATGCCGCCATGCCGATAGTACGCCACCTCGTCCACGGTATCGATGCGGCAGATCACCGGCACGGTGTCGGTCTTCCCGTTCGGCCGGTGCATGATCAGCGACAGCTCCATCCGCGGCTGCAAATTGTTCAGCCCGGCGATGTCGATCACTTCTTCCCCGGTGATGCCAAGGCGCTTGCGGTCCACGCCTTCGGGAAACACCAGCGGCAGCACGCCCATGCCCACCAGGTTGGAGCGGTGGATGCGCTCGAAACTTTCCACGATGACTGCACGGATGCCGAGCAGCAGCGTGCCTTTTGCCGCCCAGTCGCGCGATGACCCGGTGCCGTATTCCTTGCCGCCGAACACCACCAGCGGGACGCCTTCTTTCTTGTAGCGCATGGCGGCGTCATAGATCGGCATCTGCTCGCCGGAGGGCAAATGCCGGGTCATGCCGCCTTCGACGTTGCTCAGCATCTCGTTGCGGATACGAATGTTAGCGAACGTCCCGCGCATCATGATTTCGTGGTTGCCGCGACGCGAGCCGTAGCTGTTGAAATCCCTCTGCTGCACCTGCCGTTCCAGCAGATAATCGCCCGCCGGCGAGGTCTTGCGGATCGAGCCCGCCGGGCTGATGTGGTCGGTGGTGATCGAATCGCCCAACACCGCCAGGACACGCGCGCCCTTGATGTCGGTGACCTCAGGCGGCTCCATCGTGATGCCATCGAAATAGGGTGGATTTTTCACGTAGGTGGAACCATCCGACCAGCGATAGGTCTCGCTCGGCTCGACCTGCACCGCCTGCCACTGCTTCGGACCTTTGAACACCTCGCCATAGCGTTTGAGGAACTGGTCGCGTGACAGGCTGGTGCGGATGATGTCGGCGATTTCCTTGTTGGTCGGCCAGACGTCCCGCAGATAGACCGGCTTGCCGTCCTTGCCGGTCCCCAGCGGCGCGGTGGTGATGTCCTCGGTCATCTTGCCGAGCAGTGCATACGCGACCACCAGCGGCGGCGAGGCCAGATAGTTCGCCCGCACGTTCGGATGCACGCGGCCCTCGAAGTTGCGGTTGCCGGACAGCACCGCGACAGCGACCAGCTTGTTGTCCTCGATCGCGTCGGCGATCGGGTCCTCCAGCGGGCCGGAATTGCCGATGCACGTGGTGCAGCCATACCCCACCAGGTTGAACCCGATCGCATCCAAATCCTGCTGCAACCCGGACTTGTCCAGGTACTCGGTCACCACCTGCGACCCCGGAGCGAGCGACGTCTTCACCCACGGCTTGGCGGTCAGCCCCTTCTCGCGCGCCTTGCGTGCCACCAGCCCAGCGGCCACCAGCACCGAAGGATTGGACGTGTTGGTGCAGGAGGTAATCGCCGCGATCACCACGTCCCCGTGGGTGAGTTCGTAGTTCTTCCCCTCGACCTTCGCCGATACGCCGACATCGTTGGCCGGAACGCCGAGGCTTTTGGTGAGCTCCGCCTTGAACGCGGCCGCGGCATCCTTCAGATCGACCCGGTCCTGCGGGCGCTTCGGGCCGGCCAGGCTGGGCTGCACGGTGGACAGGTCGAGCTCCAGCGTGTCGGTGAATACCGGGTCCGCGCCGCCGCTCTCGCGGAACATGCCCTGCGCCTTGGTGTATGCTTCCACCAATGCGATCCGGTGCGGGTCCCGCCCGGTCAGCCGCAAATACTCCAGCGTGACGCGATCGACCGGGAAGAAGCCGCAGGTCGCGCCATACTCGGGCGCCATGTTGCCGATGGTGGCGCGGTCGGCGAGGCCGAGGTCATCCAGCCCGGGGCCGTAGAATTCGACGAATTTGCCCACCACGCCCTTGCGCCGGAGCATCTGGGTCACCGTCAGCACAAGGTCGGTGGCGGTGGCGCCCTCCGGCAGCTTTCCGGTCATTTTGAAGCCGATCACGTCGGGAATCAGCATGGCGATCGGCTGTCCCAGCATGGCAGCCTCAGCCTCGATGCCGCCGACGCCCCAGCCCAGGATGCCGAGGCCGTTCACCATCGTGGTGTGGCTGTCGGTACCATACAGCGTGTCGGGATAGGCGAAGGTCTCGCCATTCCTTGTGGCCGTCCACACGCACTGGCCGAGATATTCCAGGTTTACCTGGTGGCAGATGCCGGTGCCGGGCGGGACGACGCGGAAATCGTCGAATGCCTCCTGGCCCCAGCGCAGAAACCGGTAACGCTCGCCGTTACGCTCGAACTCGATATCGACGTTCTTCTGCAACGCGTCCGGCCGAGCATAGACATCGACCATCACCGAATGATCGATCACCAGATCGACCGGGATCAGCGGGTTCACCTTCTCCGGGTTGCCGCCGAGCCGGGTGATGCCGTCGCGCATCGCGGCGAGGTCCACCACCGCCGGGACGCCGGTAAAGTCCTGCATCAGGATGCGGGCCGGGCGGAACGGCACCTCCCGGTCCGAGTGCGCCCCGGCCAGCCATCCGGCGATGGCCTTGGCGTCGTCTGTCTTATAGGTCCGCCCGTCCTCGAAGCGCAGCACGTTCTCCAGCAGCACCTTGAGGCTGACCGGCAAGCGGGAGAGGTCGCCCAGATGCGAAGCGGCTTCGGCCAGCGAGAAGTATTCGTACGGCTTCCCCTCCACGGTAAGGGTGCGGCGCGTCTTCAGGCTGTCCTGTCCGATCGCTGTCATCGCCCGTTCGTCCCTGCTGCAAGGACGCCCCTTGTTGTGTGACGTGCCCCGCCGTGGTTTACCGGTGAGCCGTCACAGAAATGGTTCGGCGACGCGGCTTTAACCACACCGTCCCCGGATCGTCCACACGACCGGGCGGCCGGTGCGGGATCGACCTGCCGCCATGGCGCTAACGAGAGGCGGGCCGGCGTGTTGCAGGCGGATGGCGTGGCGGCATTCCGGGGCGAGCGGCTGGTGTTCCGGGACCTGCACTTCTCCGTCGCCGCCGGCGGGGCGCTGGTCCTGGTTGGGCCGAACGGATCCGGGAAATCGACGCTGCTGCGGGTGCTGGCCGGCCTGTTGCGACCGGCCGCCGGCCGCGTGCTGTGGCAGGGCGAGGACGCGCTGGCCGACCCCTCCTCGCACGCCCGGAGACTGGTCTATGTCGGCCACCTGGACGCGGTAAAACCAGGCCTGACCGTGGCCGAGAATTCTGAGCTTCGCCGCGCGGTTGGGGGCAGGGTCGGCAATCGCCGGACTTACGGCTCTGGGCCTGCGGGACCTGGCCGAACTTCCGGCGCGAATGCTGTCGGCCGGGCAGAAGCGGCGGCTGGCGCTGGCGAGGCTGGTGGTCTCGACCGCGCCGCTCTGGCTGCTGGACGAGCCGACGCTCGGTCTGGATGCGGGCGCCGTGGCACTGTTCGGCACTCTGGCTGCCGCGCATCGCCGGCGCGGCGGCGTGGTGGTGGCGGCTACGCACTTGCCCCTGCCGATGCCGAATGCGGCAGAGCATCGGCTGGCCTGACATGGTCGGCAAGATATACCAGCCGCCTGCCGTCATTCCCGCGAAAAGCGGGAATCCAGCCCCGCTTGCAATGCCGAGACACCCGCGTCCGTTTCGCGGGTATGACGCCGCGAAACGCGGTCCCTCGGCAATTGCGCCGGCGACTCCCCTCCCCTGGCGGGCCCGCTCTCCCAAGAACCGTGAGGTCCCCTCCCTCCGCTATTCGTCCCGTGGCGGACGGGCCAGCAATTCGCGCACCGCATCCGCAAGCGTGGTTCGGCCGCTGAGCCAATCCGCCAACGCGCGGCAGATCGGCATGTCCAGCGCGCCGGCCCGGGCCACCAGCGCCGGGGCGGTGGCGACGCCTTCGGTGACCTCGGTGCGGGCCCGCAGGATGTCGGCCAGCGTCTCGCCGCGGCCGAGCGCCAGGCCCAGGCTGTAGTTGCGGCTGTTGGGGCTGGTGCATGTCAGCAACAGGTCGCCGAGCCCCGACAGCCCCATGACCGTGTCCATCCGTCCGCCCAGCGCAACGGCCAACCGCGCCAGTTCAGCCAGCCCGCGCGTGATCAGGCCGGCCCGGGCGTTCTCCCCCAGATCGGCGCCGATAACCGCGCCGGCCGCGATGGCGATGACGTTCTTCGCCGCGCCGCCAACCTGCGCGCCGATCGGATCGTCACTGCCATAGACGCGGAACGCCGGAGTGGCGAGCAGCCCGGCCGCGTGCGTGCGAAGTTCCGGATCGGCAGCGGCCAGCAGCGTGGCCGCCGGCTGGCCGGCGGCGATCTCCCGGGCAAAATTGGGGCCGGTCAGCACGGCGGCCGGCACGCCGGGGTGCAACTCTGCCAGTATCTCCAGCGGCAGCCGCAACGTGCCGGCTTCGATACCCTTGGCGCAGCAAACAACCGGCGTGTCCCCGGTCAGGCCGGCTGCCACGGCCCGCAGGTGCTGAAGCGGCACGGCCAGCAGAACCAGCGACGCCCGGTCCGGCAGATCGGCGGTCACGTGAACCGTGCCGGGCAGGCGGACTCGCGGGCAGCCGTGGGTTCTCCCGCGTCCGCTCGATCGCGGCGGCACGGGCAGGATCGCGTGCCCACAGGGTCACCTCGGCACCGGCCCGCGCGGCCTGCACCGCCAGCGCGGTACCCCAGGCACCGGCGCCGATCACCGCGACGCTATTCATCCGCCAGCCGGATCAGCGCGGTCCCCTCGCCCGGCGAGCGGTCGCCGAGCCGGGCGAGCAGCGCGGCCAGGATCGGCGGCGCTTCGTCCTCGAACCGGAAGGGTGGGTTGATCAGCAGCATGCCGCATCCGTTGAGCCGGCCGGGGTCGAGCGGCTCCCGCAAGCAGAGTTCGGCGGCGACGATATCCGGGATCCCGCTCTCCTGCATCGCTGCGTGAAACGCGCGCACGGGGGCGCGGTGCTTGATCGGGTACCACGCGGCGAACACGCCGGTGCGGAATTTCGCATGGCCGGCGCGCAGCCCCGCTGCCAGCCGGGCGAACTCGTCGGGGGTTTCGTATGGCGGATCGATCAGAATCAGGCCGCGGCGCTCGGCCGGCGGCAGCAGTGCGCCCAACGCCTCCCACGCGTCGCGGCGATGCGCCGCGACCTGAGGGTCGCCGGCATGGTGGCGGCGGAGCGCAGCGTAGTCCTGCTTCTGCAGTTCGCAGCACGCGAGGCGATCGCCCGGCCGCAGCAGCGCGCGGGCGATGGCGGAGGAGCCGGGATACAGGCCGAGATGTCCCACCAGCCCGATATAATCGGCCAGCGTCGCCGGCGGATCATCCAGCAGGCGGGCGATGCCGGCGCGCCATTCGCCGGTACGCTCGGCCGGGCCGGTGGCAAGGTCGGTGTGTCCGGGGCCGGCGTGGGTGTCGAGGACGAACAGCGGCGCCGGCTTGCGTGTCAGCGCGTGCAGCAGCCAGACCAGCAGCGCGTGCTTCAGGCAGTCGCCGAAATTTCCGGCGTGATAGGCGTGTCGGTAGTTCATGAGGCGATCAGGGCGCCGTCGGCGCAGCCGACCCGCCAGGCCGGTCCGCGTTCGATTGCCCATGCCACGCCAGCAGGCTGGTGGCAGCCTGCGCGCGAACCTCCCTTCTGTCCGGTGCCGGTGCATACTCCGCAGATGGTGCCCCGTAATCGCAATGTCGGCGGGTCACCTCAGGACGATCACATGCAACCGCCAGTCCCGGCATGGTGGACGTCACCGGCCCGACTTGCGATCCTGGCCGGCCCACCCGTCCCGAGGCATCCGCATGATCCTGATCCGCGTCTCGCTCTCCGCTAACATCCGATTCACCGGAAGCCGCGCATGAGACCGCGCATCGCTGTCGGCGGCTTCCTGCACGAGACGCACTCCTTCGCGCCACGCCCCACCACCTGGCCGGACTTTGTCCAACCCGGCGGCTTCCCTCGGCTGCAGCACGGGCCGGGGCTGCTCGATGCCCTGCGCGGCACCTCGGTACCGATCGCCGGGGCGATCGCGGCGGCGGAGGCGGCGGGGGTGTCGCCGGTACCGCTCGCCTGGACCATCGCCGCACCAGCCGGCCCGATTCAGGACGAAGCATTCGAGCGGGTCGCCGCGCTGATCTGTGCGCGGCTGTCTGATGCGCTGGAGGAAGCGCCGCTGGATGGCGTCTATCTCGACCTGCACGGCGCCGCCCTGGCCGAGAGCTTCCCGGACGCCGAAGGAGAGCTGCTGCGCCGTGTGCGGGCGATCATCGGCGGCCTGCCACTGACCATCAGCCTGGACCCGCACGCCAACCTGACCCGGGCGATGGTCGAGCTGTCCGACGCAGTCGTGCCGTTCCGCACCTACCCGCATGTCGATATGAAAGCGGCCGGCGCCCAGGCGATGCGTCTGCTGCTGGCACGGATCGAGCGCCGGACCCCGTGGGCGCGCGCCTTCCGCCAGCTCGATTTCTGGATCCCGCTCGGCAGCCAGTGCACGTTGATGGAGCCGATGGCCGGTCTGATGGCGGAACGCGCGGCGCTGGCCGAACGGGACGGGCTGGCCGAGCTCGCTTGGTGCTTCGGCTTTCCCTATGCCGACTTCGCCGATTGCGGCCCGGCACTCGCGACTTTTGCGCAAACCCAGGCGGCGGCGGATGCGGCGGCCGATGCGTTCGCCGCGCAGGTCGCAGCGCGGGAAAGCGCCTTTGTCCAGGACACCTTGCCCGCCGCCGAGGCGGTTGCCGAGGCGAAGCGCCTCGCCGCGGCCGGACGTCGGCCGGTGGTGCTGGCCGACACGCAGGACAATCCGGGCGGCGGGGGTCACGGCGACACGACCGGGCTGCTGGCCGAACTGGTGCGCCAGGGCGCCGCCGGCGCGCTGGTCTGCCTGATCAACGATGCGGACAGCGCCGCCGCGTGCCACGCCGCCGGGGAGGAGGCCACGGTTCCGCTGTCACTCGGCGGCAAATCGGACGGAATGCCGTTCGCCTGCACCCCGCGCGTGCTGAAGCTGACCGACGGGCGGTTCACATTGACCGGGCCGATGGGCGCCGGCAATCCGGCTAATCTCGGTCCCACCGCGCTGATCGAGATCGATGGCGTGCGCGTCATCGTGGTCAGCCGTAAGATGCAGGCGCTGGATCAGGCGATCATCCGCCACGTCGGAATCGAGCCGGCCGAGTGCCCGATCATGGCGCTGAAATCATCCGTGCATTTCCGCGCCGACTTCGCCCCGATCGCCGCCGAAATCATCGTTGCCATCGCCCCCGGCCCCGTCGTGGCGGATCCGGCGACGCTGAATTTCCGCCATGTCCGCGCCGACATTCGCCGGCGTCCGCGCCGGTTATAGGAAGCTGCCGCCCCGGGCGCAGCCGAGCGCGCAGAACGTGCCATTCAGCGCGCCCTCAGCCTGAATGGTCGCACGGTTGGCGATCGGGATGAACGGCAGGTCGGTCAGCAGGGCGAGCGTTCGCTCCGGACCGAGCGTGAAATTCGGTGTGTTCAGCGCCGACAGCGCCGCGGCTCGGTCGCCATGCCGGAGCGCGAACGACGCGCCGAGCATGCGATTGACCACCTCTTGAGACGGTGCGTTGGGGAGAATGCCCAGGGTGCGCCGCACGTCCTGCCGGGCCTGCAGCATCTGGTCGGCGATGATCGGACTGAACGCCTGCCAGTTCTGATCGACGCTGATGTCGCCGGCGGCGTAGTCCACGGCCGCTACGGCGGTGGCCGCGCTGACCGGATCCCCGCGGGTGCGCGCCGGCGAGGCGAACGCCCAGGCCGAGTACCTGAATCGCATTTGACGGGCTGTCCAGGCCACTGCCGGGCGGCATCCGCGCGGCATCCACCGGCGGCCGCGCGGCGCAACCAGCCAGGATGAACAGACCGACCAGGATAACGGCGCGGACCGGCATGGCTCTCTCGGACGCTTGTTCCGCCGCAGAGATGGGGCGGAGTTCGGTGGGGGTCCAGGGGCGGGCGGCGCAGCGGCCAGGACGGCGGGGAGCGCCGGTATCGAGCTCGATCTACCAGCGGCTGATCCGGGTGATGGTCAATCCTGGCGGCTTGCCGCCGGCGAGGGCCGCTTTGACGACCTGGGCCGGCGGACGGCTATCACCTTCCCGCTGCTTCCGCCGCCGCAGAAGAACTGATCGCCGCCATCGGATTCGAGCCCCGACAGGCCGGTTCCCGGCGGCATCTCGAGCCTTGCCAGGACCTCTCCGGTCGCCGGATCGACTCGCCTTATGTCGCTCTCGTCACCTTCCCGGGTGCCGTGCCAGAGCTCGCCGTCGATCCAGGTGACGCCGGTGACGAAGCGGTTAAATTCGATGGTGCGGAGAATTGCCCCTGTCTGGGGATCGATCTGATGGATCTTGCGGTCCCGATACTGCCCCACCCAGAGCGTCCCTTCGGCCCACGCGAGCCCCGAGTCACCGCCGCCCCCGGGCGCCGGGATCGTGGCGAGCACGCGGCCGGTGTTCGGATCGATCTTCTGGATGCGATTCTCGGCGAGCTGAAACAGGTGCTGGCCGTCGAAGGCCGTTCCTGCATGCGCGGCGACATCGATTGAACGTGCCGTCTTCCCGGTCGTTGGATCGAGGGCATTCAACTTATCTCCGGAGGCAAACCAGACGTGCTGACCGTCAAAGGTGACCCCATGCACGGCGTCGACGCCCGGAAAGGGGCCATACTCACGGAGGATTTCGGCCGCTGATCGTTTCATGCTGCTATCCTGGTGGCCTGGTTGAGAAGTTCGTATTCCTCGCTCCGCGAAATGACGAGGCACTTCGGAATCGGGACACTAATCACTCGGCAGTGCAGCGGGGAGTAACAAGGTTGTCGTGAGTCCCGGCACCGGCGGGGTCATCCAACCACACGCCCGCCCGCGCCAAAACGACTGCACCTTGCCTGCTAGGCCGGGTGTTCCATAACTGGATTCTCCAGGGAAGCGACCAGCGACACGATCAATCGGTCCGTCGATGCCGCCGCTCGAGCGTGCCAGTATGGCACCGCATCGAAAATGCACCGTCGCCTTGCAAATCAGTCATCCGGCAAAGGCGCCTGGAGTAACAGCGTTGCGGTGAAGCCCGGCACGGACGGGGTCATCCAACGGCGCGCCCGCCCGCGACCAAACGACTGCGCCTTGCCCGCTGCGGCAAGCGAGTCGAGTGCCCGCTGCACGGTGCGCTGGCTGGCGCCAAGCGCCAACGCCAGGGCCGAGCTCGACCACGACTCACCGTCAGCGAGGAACGCGAGCACCGCCGCATGCTGCTCTTCGACCGGCCGCGCCAGCACGACGACGTCCCGCGCACGGCGCGGCTCCAACGCAAATCCTTGTTTCGTCGCGCTTACGCCGGCCAGCGTCCGCAGCACCGTGCGAAGCCGCGCCACTTCGACCCGCAACCGTGCGCGATGCGACGGATCGGCGTGCTTCGCCCGGAAGACGCGTGCGAGAAGCGCAGCCCTCGGCACGTCTCCGGGCCACGCCTCGCCCAGCGCGCGTGCCAGCGCAAACAACACCGGGCGTCTTGCAAGCGAAATGACCGTGCGTGCGTCACGCACGACATGGCGGCATGCATCCACGACCAGCGCTTTCGACGCCAGCAGCGCTTCAACCTCCTGAAGCAGCAGCAGGCGCTCCTTGCCACGCACAATCAGGCGCGCGGCCGGCGAGTTCAGCACGCGAGATGCACTTTCGACCTCCGCCGTCAGCGCCGGGATACCGGCGTCGCGCGCGGCGCGTTCGGCCCGAACGAGCGCGGCGCGCGCCGTCTTCGTCCGCAGACGTCGCATCGCGATCCCCGCAACCACCAGCTCGTGGGCGGCCCTCGACGCCGGCGGGAAGGGCGCCGGGTCGAGCTCGGCGAGCCTGCGCTCGGCCTCATTGAGGCGCCCGATCAGCAGCAGGCGCCGGACTTCGAGATACCGCGCATGCGCGGCGTTCACCCGATCGCCGTGCTGTTCGAGCGTCGTCCGCGCCGCGTCGAGCGCTTTCGCCGGCCAGCTCAGGTCGCGCGAGACGAGCGCGATCTCGGCCTCGGCGACGACGCACCTCGCGCGGGCCACGGCCTCTTTCGCACCGAAGGCGCGTGCCGCACGTCGCAGGAGAGCTTTCGCTCGAACGAAATCACCCAGTTGCGCTATCGCGATCCCTCGGAGTGCCAGCGCCGGCGCGTCGTCGCGCAAGGCGACCCGGTTCAGTGCACCGATTGGATCACCCGCCGCGAGCGCACGCGCCGTGGCCGTGATCAGCGAGTCCATCTGAATCCCGCCACACTTGTCACTCCCACCGTTCGATGCCCGGCGCCCATACTATCTCATGACCAACACGGGGCGATGCGCCGCCGATGGAATCGCGCCGCAGCCCGAAGCAACGGAAAGTTCGGAGGTTTCGATACCCATGAATGCGTCACCTGAGAACCATCGGAAAGGCGGACGGCTCGCAATGAACACACCACCGATCGTGTCGCCGCGGGAGTGGGAGGTTGCGCACCAGCAGTTGCTGGTGAAGGAGAAGGCGTTGACCCGCGCCGGTGACGCGCTCGCCGCCGAGCGTCGGCGGATGCCGTGGCTGGCTGTGGTGAAGCAGTACCAGTTCGACGGACCCAAGGGCAAGGTCAGCCTGCTCGATTTGTTCGAGAGCCGCCGGCAACTGATCGTCTATCGCGCCTTTTTCGAGCCAGGAGTGTTCGGCTGGCCTGAGCATGCCTGCCGCGGCTGCTCCATGGTGGCCGACCAGGTCGCCCACGTCGCCCACCTGAACGCGCGCGACACCACCCTCGCGTTCGTCTCTCGCGCACCGCAGACGGACATTGCGAGGGTGAAGGCGCGGATGGGGTGGGAGATGCCGTGGTACACCATTACCGACGACTTCGACGCCGACTTCGGCGTGGACCAGTGGCACGGCACGAACGTGTTCTTCCGCGACGGCGACAGCGTGTTCCGCACCTACTTCATCAACAACCGCGGTGACGAGGCAATGGGGAGCACCTGGAGTTACCTCGACGTGACTCCGCTCGGGCGCCAGGAGGAATGGGAGAACTCGCCGGAGGGCTATCCCCAGACCCCGCCGTACGAATGGTGGAAATGGCACGACGAATACGCCGCCGATCTTTCGCCTGACCCGAGGTGAATCGAGGTGGTGGAGACCGGGAAATCGGCGTGGCAGACCCCCGACGACCCGGTCAGGTGAGGTACGTGATCGCTCACGTTGGCAGGAGAGAAAACATGAGCAACGCTTATTCCGGCGGATCCGATGGCAGTGCCACCCGCTCTGCAAGCCGCAACGCGCCGGCGCGCGTCGCTGCCGACTGGCTATGTCTTTCGGCCGCGCCGATCTTCGCGATCATGGCGCTGTTGACGGGTGTACGTGGAAGCCCGCCGGACATGCTCTGCTCGGCCGCGCACGACGCGTCACCGCTGAGCGGAATGGTCCCGATGTACTTGCTGATGAGTGCCTTCCATTCGACGCCTTGGCTGAAGCTGCTCGCCAGCCAACGAAGGGATACCCGCGCATGACCAGACACATGACCGGACCACATGAAGAGTGGCTGGCAGCGCGGCTGAAACGTGCCCACGTACTCGCGCGATAAGCCCGGCATGAGCGCGTTCGCGCTCGAAGACGGCGCCGTCCACCACACCTATTCCACCCATGCGCGCGGACTGGACGGACTCTGGGGCGTGTACCAGTGGCTCGACCGTGCCCCCAAGGGTCGCAACGAGACGGGCGTCTGGCGCCGCCGCCACGACGAGTACCGAGCAAGCGCTGAGCCAGCTCGTGCGTGCCGTCAGCGCGGCGGTGACGATGGTGTGGTGTCCCGCGCGGCGCGCCCTCACCCGGCTCGCTGGGCGATCCGACCTCTCCCGCAGGGCGGGAGAGGTGAAAGTCGAGGTCACCGCGATCCGGATGCGGCGTCCCTCAGCGCCTCGACCGCCCGACCGATCTCCGCATACCGCAGCGTCAGCGGCGTGATGCCGAAGCGCAGAATATCGGGCGGCCGGAAATCGCCGATCACCCCAAGCGCGGCCAGCCGCCGCATGATGGCAGCGGCATCGGGATGCGACAGGCAGACCTGGCTGCCGCGCCGCGCCGGATCGGCCGGGGTGACCACCTGGAAGCCAGCTTCCGTGGCCGCATCCATGAACAGCCCGGTCATCGCCAGCGACTTCGCCCGCAGCGCGTCCATGTCGGCCGACAGGGCGATATCGACGCCCACTTCCAGCGCCGCGAGGCTCAGGATATGCGGCGTGCCGACCAGCCCGCGGGCGATGCCGGCGGCAGGCCGGTAGTCGGGCGAAAAGGCGAACGGCTCGGCGTGCCCGATCCATCCGGTCAGCGGCATCGCCGCCTCGCCGTGGCGTGGCGCCACGTACAGGAATCCCGGACGCGCCCGGCCCTCCATTGAGGAATTTGTACCCGCAGCCGACCGCGAAGTCCGCCCCGCATCCCGCCAGGTCCAGCGGCACCGCGCCGGCCGAATGCGCCAGGTCCCACACCGTCACCGCCCCGGCGGCGTGCGCCGCGCGCGTCAACCGAGCCATGTCGTGCATGCGCCCGCTGCCGTAGTTGACGTGCGTCAGCATCAGCACGGCGACGCGCTCATCCAGCGCCGCCTCGATCGCATCCGGCGCAATCAGCCGGATCTCGTGACCGCGACCAAGCAGCGCGCACAATCCCTGCGCCATATACAGATCGGTCGGGAAATTCCCTGGCTCCGACAGGATTATCAGTCGTTCCGGTCGCAAGGACAGCCCCGCGGCCAGCGCCTTGAACAGGTTCACCGAGGTGCTGTCGCACGCCACCGTGCAGCCCGGCTCGGCGCCGATCAGTTGGCCGATCTTCTCGCCGACGCGCAGCGGCAACGCCATCCAGCCGTTGCTGTCCCACGACCGGATCAGCTCGCGGCCCCACTCGCGCTCCACCACTTCCGCCAGCCGCGCTTTCGTCGCCCGCGGCAGCGGGCCGAGCGAATTGCCGTCCAGATAGATCACTCCGTCCGGCAGCTCGAACAGCTCCCGGAACCGCGCCAACGGATCGGCGCGATCGAGCGCGTCCAGGTCGCTCATGCCGCCCCCATCGTCCCGAGCCGGTCGGCAAAGCGCCGCACCGAATCCAGCCCGAACTCGGTGGGCCGCAGCGCCGGCGCGCGATCGTGCACGGTGAAACCGGCCCGCGCGGCGAACAGCCGCTTGCCGTAGCAGATCAGGGTTTCCAGCGACTGCATGGCAAACACGATCGCCGGCAGCATCACGGCGTAGCCGAGCTCGGCCGCCGGTTCATCGCCGTTGCGGAACAGCTTATACACGCGCACGGCATGATCGATCAGCTCCGGCGCCAGGATCAGCCCGGCGCAGCCGGCGCGCAAATTGTCCGTCAGCTCCAGCCCGCCGCGGCCGTTGAACACCGGAATGCGGCCCTCGGTCAGCGCGATCACCTCGGCGATCTCGGTTGCCGGGGCCTCGCCCTTCAGCAGGCAGATATTCGGGTGCCGGCGGGTCAGCTCGAGGAAATCGGCAGCGCTCAGGCCGCGGCCCATATAGGCAGGTGCGTTCTGGATGCCGACGGAAATGCGCGCCGCGTCGGCCACGCGCCCGAAAAACCGGATGGACTCCGCCGCCCCGTATGTCCCCACCATAGGCGGCTGAAGGATCGCCCAGCTTGCCCCGGCCGCCTCGGCCGCGCGTAGCAGCGCAATCTGCTCGGCCACCGAGGCGCCCGCTATCGTGATGCCCAGCGGCACCCGCCCGGCGGTGTCCTCGGCCACCCACTCGATAACGCTGCGGCGCTCGGCCTCCGACAGTTTCGCCACCTCGGTCGCCAGCCCAAGTGCCGCAATCCCGTGCGCGCCGGCGGCCACGCACAGTTCGGTCTGCCGGCGCATGGCGGCACGGTCGAGCCGCTCATTGGCGTCGAACAGCGCATAGGCTATCGCGTGGATACCGTGCGGAACCGGGGTCATCGGCGCCCTCCCTGTCCCAGGATAGCCCGAGTTCATCACACGGCGAGAGCCGGAAACCGTGCCGGCCCGGCGACGTTCCGGGGCCGCCCATGATTATCGCATGCCCCGACTGCGGGACGATCCAGCGCCTGCCGGTTCTGCATCGGGGCAGTCGGCTGCTGTGTTGCCGCTGCGACTATGTCCTGGAGCGCACCGCCGGCCGCAGCCTGGATGCCGCGCTCGCGCTGGCGTTGGCGACGCTGATCCTCTGGTTTCCCGCCAATCTGACAACCCTGATGACCATCAACGTGCTCGGCATGGAGCGATCGAGCCGCCTCGGCTCCGGGGTGATCAGCATGTGGACGGAGGGCTGGCCGGAGCTTGCCGTCGTGGTGGGGCTGCAGGGCGTGGTCTTGCCGTTCTTGCGCTTCGGCCTGCTGGCGGCGGTGCTGGGTTCGATCCGGCTCGGCTGGCAGGGGCGCTGGACCGGCCCGGTCTTCCGGTGGGCGCAGCGGCTTGATCTGTGGTCCATGCCGGACGTGTTCCTGCTCGGCGCCGCGGTCGGCTACAGCCGGGTGGCCGCCCTGATACCCGGTGACCATCGGCCCGGGCGGCTGGTCGCTGATCGCCGCCGCCGGGTTCACCATGCTGACCCGCGCCAGCCTCGATGTCCGTTCGGTGTGGCGGATGATCCAGCCGCCGGACAGCCCGACGGCTGGGCCGCGCATCGGCTGCACGGAATGCGATCTGGTGCTGCCGGCGCGCATGATCGGCGCGCGCTGCCCGCGCTGCGCCGCCCGGTTGGCTGCGCGCAAGCCATTCTCGGTCAGCCGGGCCGCCGCGCTGGTCGCCGCCGGCTACCCGCTCTACATGGTCGCCAACTGGTTTCCGATGAATGTGGAAGACCGGTTAGGACAGGTCAGCAACCAGACCATCGCCTATGGCGTCGAGCGCCTGCTGAGTGCCGGCTTCTGGCCGCTGGCGCTGATCATTTTCACCGCCAGCATCATGATCCCGCTGATCAAGCTGATCGGCCTGACCTGGCTGCTGTGGTCGGTGCATCACCATTCCGGCCGCCGGCTGAGGCGCAAGACGCGCATCTACCGCTTCATCGAGGAGATCGGGCGCTGGTCGAACATCGACGTCTTCACCATCGCGATCTTCCTGCCGATCATGCAGCTCGGCGGGTTCGTCAGCGTGCATGCCGGGACGGGGGCTCCGGCCTTTCTGGCGGTGATCGTGCTGACCATGATCGCCGCCAAACAATTCGACCCGCGGCTGATGTGGGACAATGCCAGGGAGCCGACATGAGGATCGTTGCATCCCCTTCACCTCTCCCGCTTGCGGGAGAGGTCGGATCGCGCAGCGAGCCGGGTGAGGGCTCGCGCCGCGTGTGCTCTCCCGTCGCCCTGCGCACGTCGACCTCTCTCGCAAGCGGGAGAGGTGGGTGTGTGCACGACGGTGGCGTCCAATGAACCCGCCCGATCAGGCCGTGCCGCCCGAACACGAGCCCGACCCCGGGCCCACCACCTCGCGCGTCGCTCCCGAACCGCCGCCCGCCAAGGAGCAGCGCAGCCGCTGGCCCGGCTGGATCTGGGCCATCCCGATCGCTGCCCTCGCCATCGTCGCCTGGCTCGCGTTCAAGCAGTTCGCCGCCAGCGGCCCGACGATCACCGTCACCTTCGATGGCGCCGGCGGCATCCAGGCCGGCAACACCAGCGTGCAGTATCAGGGCATGAAGGTCGGCAACGTCGAAAGCCTGCATTTCGAGAAGGACCTCCGGCACGTCGATGTCAACATCCGCATGAACGCGGACATGGAGGGGCATCTCGGCAAGGGCACCGAGTTCTGGATCGCCGGCGCCAACCCGAGCCTGACGGATCTTTCGTCGCTCAAGTCGATAATTTCGGGTCCAACGATCGGAATGTCGCCGCGGCCGGGACCGAAACAGGCCCATTACGACGGCCTGTCGCAGCCGCCGGTCGAGCAGGAATCGATACCCGGCCGCCACTTCGTCCTGCATGCCGCCGCGCTCGGCAATCTGTCGCGCGGCTCGCATGTCTATTTCAAGGACCTCGACGTCGGCATCGTCGAGGACACCACGCTGAAGCCCGACCGCAACTTCGAGGCGGCGGTCTTCATCAAATCGCCATTCGACCGCCTGGTACACACCGGCACCCGGTTCTGGAACGCCGGCGCGGTTCAGCTTTCGATGCAGGGCAACGGCCCGAGTTGCAATTGCAATCAGTGCCGGCGCTGCTGCAGGGCGCGGTGGATTTCGACACGCCGGCGGCAGCCGCCGAGGGCCCGCAGGCGCCGGATCAGCACGCTTTCACATTGTACCCCGGCAAGGACGCGGCCGAATACGCCCCGGGTGCGCAGGCCGTCGCCTACCGCGTGGTGTTCCAGGCCACCGCCGGAGGGCTGGACGCCGGCGCGCCGGTTCAGCTTGCCGGCAAGCGCGTCGGCACGGTCACCGAAAGCACGCTGGAATACGATCCGCGGACCGCCAAACTGTATGAACGCGTCGGCATCGCGATCGAGCCTGGACGGATTGTCCTGGCCGACGGATCAGGCTGGCCGGACAACGCGCGCGCGCCGATGGACGCGCTGGTCAGCAAACTGATCGGCCAGGGCCTGCGCGCGCAACTCGGCGCCTCGGTGCCGGTGGTCGGCGCGAAGGACGTGGAACTGGCGTTCGTGCAAGGTGCCACACAGGCCAGCCTGATTCCCGGCAATCCGCCGGGAATCCCCACCCAGCAGGGCGGCGGCGGCATCGACGGCATCATGAATGCAGTCAGCCAGGTGGCCGGCAAGATCGATTCGCTGCCGCTCGATCAGATCGGCGATAATATCCGCACCATCACCACCCGCATCGCCGAGCTGGCGAAGTCGCCTGAGCTGACCGACACGCTGGACAAGCTCGATCGCTCGGTCGGCAATGTCGAGAACCTGACCGGCAGCGCCGACAAACAGATGCCGCAAATCATCACCGCGCTGCGGCACGTGGCGACACAGGCGGATGCAACCATCGCCTCGGCGCGCACTTTGATCAGCAATCAGTCGGGGGTGACCGCCACCGGCGTCGATACCGCCGGTCTGGCGCAGACGCTGTATGAGCTCAGCCAGGCTGCCCGCTCGGTGCGCCAGCTTGCCGACATGCTGCAACGCAATCCCACCGCCCTGATCCGGGGCAAGGGATGAGCGCGATGTGGCGATGGCGCACGCCGCGCCGGACCCTCACCGGGCGCGCTTTGCGCGACGACCTCTCCCGCAAAGCGGGGGCGGCGGGTTTCGCCGCTCTGCTCCTGCTCGCCACCTGCAGCAGCCCGCCCACCCAATTCTACACTCTGAACCCCGTATCCCCGGCGCAGCGAGCCGCCTCCGGCCCTGCGTTGACGCCGCCGATCGAGGTCGGCGAGGTGCCGGTGCCGGCCACCATGGATCGCAATTCCATCGTGCTGGATGCCGGCGGCGCCCGGCTCGACATCGCCAGCAACGATCAGTGGGGCGCGCCGGTCGGTCAACTGATTCGCCAGACCCTGACGGCGGACCTAAGTGCACGACTGCCCAGCGGCTCCGTGCTGCCGCCTGGGGGCACCGCGCCCAAATCAGGGCTGCGCGTGGTGTCGCTGAACATCCAGCGCTTTGCAGGGGACACCGTTGGAAACGTAACCTTAGAGGCGGGCTGGTCGGTCTTGCGGGCCGGATCGTCCGACGTGCTGCGCAGCGGGCACGTGGTGATCCACCTGCGGGCCGCATCCGGCAAGGTGGCCGACATCGTCCCCGCCATGAGCACGGCGCTCGGACAACTCGCGGACCGCATCGCCGCGGCGCTGGGGCCCTGACCCGCCCCTCCCCCGGTCATTCCCGCGCAACCCCGTCATTCCCGCGAAAGCGCAGGGCTGTCCGGTAAATATTTCGCTGAGCCAGGCGCATGCCCGGCGAATCCGACACGAATCGGATACCTTCTGGTTATCGAGACTCAGGAGGAGAGCCGGGCATGCGATACCACGATAGCGTCTTCGGGAAACTGATCAAGCCGCTCTCGCGGCGCCAGTTTGACGCAATCGTGGAGCGTCATGCCGGCAACGCCTACGACAAGTCCTTCCAGAGTTGGGATCATTTGGTGGCGCTGATCTTCGCCCAGTTGAGCGGGGTCGATGGCCTGCGCGGTCTGGAGGCGGTGTGGAACGCAAATGCCCATCATCACTATCACCTGGGCAGCAAGACGCTGAAGCGAAGTACCCTCTCGGATGCCAATGCCAGGCGGCCGGCAGCGATCTTCGCAGAAGCCTTCGAACAGCTTTCCGCTCTCGCCGAGAGCTCCCTGAAGCGCGAAGGCAGCGCGGTGTTGCGGATCATTGATTCAACGCCGATCCCGCTTGACGAACTGGTCAGCTGGGCCGACTGGAATGGCAGGACGCGCGGCCTGAAGTTGCATGTGGCCTATGATCCGACGGCCGATCTTCCAAGGCAGATCGAGATCACTCCTGCCACCATCAACGATGTTCTGGTCGGCGAGCAGATTCCGCTGGAGGCAGGTGCCACCTACGTCATTGACAAAGGCTACTGCAAATATGAGTGGTGGACCCGCATTCACGCCGCCGGCAGCTGCTTTGTCACGCGGCCGAAATCCAACGTGACCTTCAAGGTCATCCGCCGACGCAAGCTCGAAGCCACGCAGGGCGAAGGCTTCACGGTGCTCGGCGATGCCGAAATCAAGCTCGCAACCCAGGGTCGCGCCAAGCTGGCCATTCCGTTGCGGCGGGTGCGCATCAAGCGCCAGACTGGGGGCATCCTTACCATCATCACCAATGATCTGCGACGCTCGCCGGTCGAGATTGCGGCGATCTACAAAACGCGCTGGCAAATCGAACTGCTGTTCCGCTGGGTCAAACAGCACCTCAAGCTCAAGAAGTTCCTGAGCCGGACCGAGAACGGCATTCGGCTTCAGCTGATTGCCGCCATGATCGCCTACCTGCTGTTGCGCATTGCCGCTCGGGAGAACCGCCTCGCTATTCCGGCAATCCGCTTCGCCCAGCTGGTCACCGGATGCCTGTTCATCCGAAAAGCGGTGGCCAAAATCGATCAGCCTCCTGATGTCCATCCGTCAAGGCCGCGCGGCTTCCCTCTCACCGGTCAGTTGCAGCTGTCCTATGCCTGATTTTTCCCGGACAGCCCTGCGCGAAAGCGGGAATCCATATTACCAGCGCGCCAGGGGGCGTCGTTATGGAGGAAACAAAACCACCGCGTCGTGACCGCCCCGATCATTGTACGAACGCGGGTAGGGAATCCGTAAACGGTTCGCGTGCTACCAGACCCCATGCGGACACCTTGCGTTTACGTTCTTGCCAGCTCGCGCAACGGCACGCTCTATGTCGGGGTGACCAGCGATGTCATTCGGCGGGTCTGGGAGCACAAGTCGCGCGCTGTCGATGGATTCACGAAGAAATATGACGTCGGGCTTCTGGTCTACCTGGAAATGCACGTGACAATGCCAGAGGCAATTTCGCGCGAAAAGCACATCAAGAAATGGAACCGTGCCTGGAAGATATCCCTGATACAGCACGACAATCCCGAGTGGCGCGATCTCTACGACGAGATTACCGGGGCGGCGGCACGGGGTGATATACCTCTCCTCTCAGGGAGCCTGGGGGTTTGATGCGCCGATGAAGTGAAACGCGCCGGTGATCAGCGAGGCGATCTCGGTGCGGTAAGTGCTGATATTGTCGAAGAACCCGTCGATCGCTGCCTTGAAGTCGGCGAGGCAGGAGTAGTGCTGGTTCCACAGCGCCTTCTTCTTCAGCAACCACCAGAGCCGCTCGATCAAATTGAGGTTGGGCGCGTAGGGCGGCAGATAGACCAGCCTGATCCGGCACCCGTCCTGATCGAGATATGCCTTGATCTCTTTGGAGTGGTTGTAGCTGGCGTTGTCCAGCACCACGCGGATCGCGGTCGCGGTGGAATGGCGGGCGGCCAGATCCTCGAACAACGCGATCATCGCCACGCTGGTGATCTTGCCCGCCTCATGACGCACCACCTCGCGCTGCGGCCAGCTCAGCGCCCCGTTGATGGTGACATTGACCCGACCGTGGTTGCTCTTCAGCTCGCGCGTCTGGCCCTTCTTGATCCACCCGCAGGCCGGATGCCCGGTGTAGGCCGGGTGCGTCGCGTCCACGAAATACAGCGGCTTCTCGGCCGCCGCCTCGGCCATCAACGGCGCCAGCGTCTGCTCCACAAATCGCCGCTGCGCCGCCGCGTCCGCTTTCGCCGGCACGCATTTCGGTTGCTTGTAGACGAACCCGAGCCGCCCCAGCAGCTTGCTCATCGCGTTCGGCGTGTACTCGACCCCAAACCTGACCGCGACGAAGGCGCACACCTCCTTCGCGGTCATATACAGCCGCCTCTCCAACTCGGCCGCCAGCGCCGTACGCTGCTCCGCCGTCAGGTCCGGCTCACCCCCGACATAGGCCAGCCGTTCCAGCCCGCTGACCCCCGCCGTCTCATACAGCCGACGGTGCTCGCGCACCGTCTCCGTGTCGATGTCGATATACAGCGCTTCGGCGACCCGCTCCGCCGCCCAGCCGTCATCCAGCAGAAGCAGCACGTTCATCCGCCGATGCACCGTGCTGTTGAGCTGCCGGCGCATCATCCGCAGCAGATGTGCCCGATCCAGTGCCGTGAGGACCGATCCCGCCATGGCCGCAGCGAATCGTACCGCGCCGCGTCGGTGCAAGAGCTTTTTTCGGAATCCTGCGGAGTCGGGGTATACCAGCGGCCGAAAAGACTGAGTCCTCCATCGCCATTCTCGCGAAAAGCGGGAATCCATGCCCCCGCTCGCAAAACTGAGCAGCCCGGTATGCCCGCCTTCGCGGGAACGACACCGGGTGTGTCGGGCCGTTCGGCGGCTGGCCTGAGATGGATTCCCGCTTTCGCGGGAATGACGGAAAAGCGCGGGAATGACGGAAAAGCGCGGGAATGACGGAGTTTCGCGGGAATGACAAAATGCACGGATATGACGCATGGGCAGGCCTGCCGGCGCCTACCGCCCCCCGAACACCGCCGAGCCGATCCGCACCCACGTCGCACCGCAGGCGATGGCCGCCTCGAAATCGGCCGACATCCCCATCGACAGGGTGCCCAGGCCGTGTCGCGCGGCGCACTCCGCCAGCCAGGCGAAATGCGGGCGAGGGTCCTGGTCCAGCGGCGGCACGCACATCAGTCCGGCAAGCTGGCCACCGAACCGCTCCTTGCATGCGCCAATGAAACCATCCGCCTCGGCACGCGGCACGCCGGATTTCTGCTGCTCGTCGCCGGTGTTGACCTCGATCAGCAGGGTGGGCCGGCGGTCCTCGCGATCCATCGCCGCGGCCAGGGCATCCGCCAGGCGCGGACGATCCAGCGTCTCGATCACGTCGGCCAGCCGCACCGCATCGCGCGCCTTGTTGGTCTGCAAGCCGCCGATCACGTGCAGCCGCACGGCCGGGTGCGCCGAGCGCAACCCAGGGAATTTTTCCGCCGCCTCCTGGATGCGGTTTTCGCCGAAAATCATCTGCCCGGCCGCCAGCGCCGCCTCGACCGCCGCCACCGGCTTGGTCTTGGAAACCGCCACCAGCGTGACGTCCTGCGGTCGCCGCCCGGCCGCAATGGCCGCGCGGCCGATCCGGTCGCGGATCCGGCGAAGGTTTTCGGCAATCGTCGCGGCAGGAAGCTCCGACATCGGACGCAAGGCTTATCGCCCCGCCGCCGGCCGTCAAGGCTCAGCCCAACCCATCTCAAGGTATGATACCAACCGCGGGCATGACGAGGGATGAGTCGGCGGCTGGTGTCACGAGCAACGCTTTCGATGTCGTCTCCCTGGTCAGGCTGGCTTGTTTGCTTGTGGTGGCGCTCCGTGAATTCTTCGTGGTTCTGGCATGTGAACCCTCTGATACCAAACGTCGAAAAGAGTGACTTTTCCACGGCCGGTCAGGCGTGAACGGTAGGGCGGAAAAGCGCAGCGCATTCGCGCCGTCGTCACGGCAGATTGCGCTGTGCTTATCCGCCCTACATCGAGGCCGCGGACTGGCCGGCCAGACCGGTCGAAAGTCCTCGGAATCCGGGTCTGTCAACCACCCTCGGGAGAGTGCCCCGGAACACCGTCATGCCCAACCTGGCGCGGGTGAGAGCGCACGCTTGCAGCCTTCGGGTGGCTCCAGACCCACGTCGGCTCCAGCCAGCCGGGCTGAGCCTGGCCGCACAGCTCGCCGGGGCCGACCACATCCGGGGGGGCCGGCATCATTGGCCGGTGGTCGCTTGCATCGCCGCCCCCGGCGCGAGGCCAGACGATCGGGGCCTGGTCGGGGACCCTGTTGCTCTCCCGCCACAGTGTTTCGCGATTGCCATGCGGAGGCGACGGAGCCGTTGCGGCGCTGTCAGCCTCTGTTCATTATGCGTGGAAGGTCTGGCTGCCCACCGCGGGGCGAGGCCTTCTATGTCCGCCGGGTCGCGCCGGTGCAACGAGGAGGATTGAATGCGTAAGCTCCTGATGGCCACCGCGGCCATGGTGGGTGCCTCGCTGGGAATGGCGAACGCCTCCCAGATCGAACTGGCAACGCCAACTGGCCTGACCCGTCTCCCATGGACAATGTACCGAGCTTGCGCCGCAGGCGCCGTCGCCGGCGGCTCCGCAGCCCGGGCAGATCGTGGTCCGCATCGATTTGCGTGAGAACATATATGCCGTGGGCGGCTGGAGTTCGCTCGACAGCGTCAACGGCAACAAGCAACAGCCTTATGGCATCATCGGTTACCCGCGCTTCTTTCTCGGGTTCGATGGCAAGGCGACGAACGGCCTGACCTACGGCCTGTTCTGGGAAATCCGGAATGGCGCCAATCCAGGTACAACCAGTGGCAACGCCGCCAGCGGCACCGCCGGCAATGCCGGCAATTCCGGCAATAGCGCCCAGCAGACGTTGTTCTGGCGGCGTAACTTCGGCTATGTCGGGCTGCCGAATCTCGGCACGCTGCGCATCGGCGAAACCGACGGGCCGATGTCGCTGTTGCTGATCGGCACCTTCGACGACTTCGCAACTGGTGGCTGGAACGGCGACATCAACGACTGGATCCAGGGCGGCTCATACGGCCTGACCGGTGCCTTCCCGAACTGGCCATTCTTCGACGTCGGCGCCGAATACACCACGGCCAAGGCGGTGTATCTGTCGCCGTCGTTTGGCGGCTTCGACTTTGCGGCCAGCTTCGAGCCCAGCACCGCCAACGTCACCGACGGTCCGTCTTGCCCCAACAGCGCCCAAGCGGGCCTTGTCGGATCGACCGGCAACTTTGTGAACTGCTCGGCCCAGTCCACCTCGAATGCCGCGAACGACCTGCAGCGCCGCCGCAACACGCTGGAAGCCGGCTTGCGCTACCGCGGCGCCTTCGGCGGCTTCGGCGTGGCGGCATCGGTCATCGGCGCGTATGGCGGCCACGTCCTGCCCGGGTACAACAACCCCGGGGTCGGCGGTGCGTCCTTCACCGACATTCACGGCGCGCACATCACGCTGCATCCGACCTCCAGCTTCGAGAACCTGGCGGTCGGCGACGCGGGCCTTGCGGTCACGTTCGCCGGTGTGACGGTCGGCGGCAATTTCATCGGCGGTCAGTACAACGGCCAGATGGCACCGCTCAATTCCGGCGGCACCGACTCGATCGCCTGGATCGGTGGCGCCGAATACACCTTTGGCCCGATGATCGTCGGCGGCGCGTATTTCCGCTGGAAGTACCAGGGCTACTGGACCCTGCCGGGTGCGCAGACCGACCAGGGCATCCAGCTCGGCTTCACCTACAACATCGCTCCCGGCCTGGCGCTGCTTGGCGAATACCTGTATGGCCAGCGCTACCGCGGCAACTTCGACTTCTCGTCCGGCGCGCCTGGTCCGAACTTCAACAACGTGCACTCCCAGGTTGCCGGCATTGGCCTGCAGTTCCGCTGGTAACCGAAGCGGCATGATCTGACCTTCAGGGCGGCGGGGCACCACCCCGCCGCTTTTTTCTTGTCCGGCCTTGTCCGGCCTTGCGGAACTTGTCCACGGCGCGGCTGCCGCGCTAGAAACGTCCCCGCGCCAGAAGTACAGGCCGCGAATCCGGTCGCCGTCGCCGTTCCACCTTTGCCAGGATGCCAGGATGAACACTCCGCTGATCCGACCGATACTTGCACCGATAGCTGCCCTGGCGGCGCTGCTGGTGCTGGCCGGCTGTGGCGGCGGGGGCGGCAATGCCTCGACCTCGGACACCAACTATCACGAGGCCGGCGGCTCCGGGGCGGTCGGCTCCATGATGGGCGACGGCGGGTTGATGGGCAATATTTTCGGCACCAACAAGAACGCCGCCACCGCCCAGGGTGGCGGCGGCGCTCTTGGGGTGAACGCCTATCTGTGGCGCGGGGCGCTCGACACGCTGTCCTTCATGCCGCTACAATCGGCCGATCCGTTCGGCGGCGTGATCATCACCGACTGGTACTCGCCGCCCAGTTCGCCGAATGAGCGGTTCAAGGCCACCGCCTACATCCTCGGCCGGGAATTGCGCGCCGACGCGATCCGCCTGACCCTGTTCCGACAGGTGTTCCAGGACGGCCACTGGATCGATGACACAGTCAGCCCGGTGACGGTCGGCGATATCGAGAACAAGGTGCTGGCCCGCGCCCGCCAGTTGCGGATCGAAACCGCCAGCGGCTGACCGGCCGCCTTCAACTTCAGCCCTCCCGCTTGCGGGTGAGAGCCTGCCGCCGACTCGATCAGGCCTCGGGTCGCGACCCAACACCGTCACGCCCGCAAATGCGCATAGGCGGGATATAGCATGCCCACCCGGCCGCCGCGGCCCGCGGGTCCGCCCGTGACGATTTCGTGGTCACGCTTCGTTGGTAACGCGGTGCGGGGCGTCTCTCCCGCAGGGCGGGAGAGGTGGACGGGCCAGCGGGAGAGGCGCACTCGGGCCTTGCCCCGGCCCGCTGCGGAGCAATATCACATGTTGCACCGCAACAGGAGGCATCCGATGCCGCTCAGCCCGCCCGTCGAGCGCGATTTGCTGCACACCCGCGCAATCACCATCGAGGGGTACCGCCGTCTCGACGGGCACTACGACATCGAAGCCCAACTGACCGACAGCAAGACCGACGCCGTGCCCAGCGAGGACCGCGGCACGATTGCCGCCGGGGAGCCGCTGCACGGCATGTGGATGCGCTTGACCATCGATGAGCAGATGCGGATCCTGGCCTGCGAAGCGGCAACGGACCACGGTCCCTATGCGGTCTGTCCGCAGGCTGCCCCCAATTTCGCGCGGCTGGCCGGCCTGACCATCCGCGGCGGCTTCCTGAAGGAGGCAGCATCTCGGGTCGGCGGGACCGTCGGGTGCACGCATTTGCGCGAACTGCTTCAGCAGATGGCAACCACCGCCATCCAGACCATCAATCCGGCCAGGGCGCAACGAGAGCTGACCGGCCAACTCAGCGGCGACGCGCTCGACCAGCGGATCAGTGAGCATATGGGTGGACCGCCGGCCATACTGAACACCTGCCTGGCTTATGCGGCCGACAGCCCGGTGGTGAAGCGGCGTTGGCCGCATCTCTATACCGGCGGCACCAGCCGGGCGTGATCCAGGCGGATCCCAGGGCGTGATCCCCAGGGCGTGATCCCCAGGGCGTGATCCCTTGCGCCGCGGCGGTCCCGCAGATTTGCTGCAACCGCGAAGGTTGCGTCCCGGCACCCTCAGTCATAGTTTCATCATCAGAGAGCCCGGCGACTCCCGGCGCCCGACAAAGGATATCCAGCCATGAGCGGCTCGGCAAAACGCTCCCTTACCCTCACGCTCGACGGTTCCAATAAATCGGCGAAGCTGCCACTGATCGCCGGTACGCTTGGGCCGGAGGTCGCCGACATTCGTAAGTTGTACGGGGACCTGGGGATTTTCACCTACGACCCGGGCTACGGCGCCACCGCGGCATGCGAGAGCAAGATCACCTACATCGACGGCGACGAGGGGGTGCTGCTGTATCGCGGCTACCCGATCGAGCAGCTCGCTGAACGGTCGGGCTTTCTCGAGGTTGCCTACCTGCTGATGTATGGAGATCTGCCGACCGCAGCGGAGCTGGAGATTTTCTCCCAAGGCGTCATCCGCCACACCATGCTGCACGAGCAGATCCGGCAGTTCTACAATGGCTTCCGCCGCGACGCGCACCCGATGGCGGTTATGTGCGGGGTGGTAGGCGCGCTGTCGGCTTTCTATCACGACAGCCTGGATATCAACAATCCCGATCACCGCCACATCAGCGCGTTCCGGCTGATCGCCAAGATGCCGACCATCGCCGCCTGGGCGCACAAATACAATATCGGTCAGCCGTTCGTGTATCCGCGCAACGATCTTGGTTACGCCGAAAACTTCCTGCGCATGTTCCATGCCGTGCCGGCCGAGGAGTACCACGTCAATCCGGTGCTGGCGCGGGCGATGGACCTGATCATGATCCTGCACGCCGATCATGAGCAGAACGCCTCCACCAGCACGGTGCGGCTGTCCGGCTCGACCGGGGCCAATCCGTTCGCCTGCATCGCCGCCGGCATCGCCAGCCTGTGGGGACCGGCGCATGGCGGCGCCAACGAAGCGGTGCTGAAGATGCTGGCCGAGATCGGCCATGTCGGAAATATCCCCGACTTCCTGTCCGAGGTGAAGGACAAGGGCCGCCATACCAAGCTGATGGGCTTCGGCCACCGCGTGTACAAGAACTACGACCCGCGGGCGAAGATCATCCAGCGCGCCTGCCACGACGTGCTGCGCGAGCTCGGCATCAAGGACGACCCGCTGCTGGATCTGGCCATGGAGCTGGAGAAGATCGCCCTGAACGACCGCTATTTCGTCGAGCGCAAGCTGTATCCCAACGTCGATTTCTATTCCGGTATCATCCTCAAAGCGATGGGCTTCCCGACCAGCATGTTCACCGCGCTGTTCGCCGTGTCCCGCACCGTGGGCTGGATCAGCCAGTGGCAGGAGATGATCGAGGACCCGGAACAGCGGATCGGCCGCCCTCGCCAGATTTACACCGGATCGCCCCGGCGGGACTACGTGCCGCTCGATCGCCGCGGCTGATCGCAAACCGGGGCTGCCCAAGCCGGCCCCGGGGTTTTTTCGCTCCTGCCCCGGGCAGTGTGCAGTCCACGGCTTGATCGAAGAGAGATTTTCATACAGTAAAATACATACAGGGATGCCTGGCTGGGGACATCTTTCTCCACAGCGTGTTGATAAGATACCTCAGAAAGAAACCGCAACCAACTCGAAAGATTCGCAGAATCTGTCAGGGTTATTTCTGTTCCGGTCCAGTTCCGACATGGTTTTGTTACCGCTGTCATTCGGAACGGATAGAGAATCTATCCGTCGTCAAAGCGGTATTGCGCGAAATTCGGCCTGAACTGTGCGAATCCCGCCGAAATTGCTTTTCCTCAACACACATTCGTGTTCATTGCATCCTTAGGTTGTAGGCCATCGCCGTTACAGCCGTTGGGGGCACGCGTGGGTCAATCAAAGACGCTTGATTCCATTGTTCGAGAGCGGCTAAGGACCTGGCCGCAATGCCCGCCAGGGTTGCAGCCCCGCGGGCGCGCGAGACGGTCCTGGTTGCGCGGACGACCATCCGAGGAGCTCGGAACCTGCCATCCCTTCTTGAAATTGCCAGGCAGCACACGGTTGCGTACGCTGCCGGACGGGTTGTGGTTGAATTTCGGCGGCACGCCTGTGGACCCTTATGTGGATATCTTTGCCATCGAGGCCTGCGGGACGTTGCAAAACCTGCTCGACAAGCGGTCCCGCTTCGCGCCCAGCACGCATTCACTGCTGGCCGTCTGTCCGGTGCCCTGGCTGCTCGCTCCCGTCATGCCCGGCGATCCGACGCCACGCTGGCGGGTCACCGGCGTGTTGCGCTACGAGCCGGCGCTGCCGTTCGTGCTGCCGGTGCGTGACATGCGGGTGATGTATGGCTTGAAGCGGAACGACTATTCCGGTTTCGCGCGACATCAGATCCCTCACGCGCACGAGTATTTCGTGCCCATGGATTCGCTGACGGCGGAGAACGGCGACCAGGACCCGGCGCTGCGGTCCCTGCTGGCACACGCGACGGCGGAGGCGAATTTCCTCACCGACCCCGATACCACCTGACCGAGCTCGCCGTCCGTCATAGTTTGCAACTTTCCGGGCATCGCCGGAGGCTCCAACGGGTCCACGACCGCCTCGATCACCGCCGGCCCGGCACTGCGCAGCGCTGCCTGAATTGCCGGGCCTACCTCGGCCGGCTGCTCGCAGCGAAACCCCTCCGCGCCGCACGCGCGCGCAAACGCGACGAAATCGATCGGTGCCAACCCGATCCTGAACAGCTGATAGCCAGGATTGCGCCGGAAACTTCCGAGGGCGGTGCAGCGGCAGCGTTCGGCACCATCTGTCGGGCGATCATTCCTATACCGGTTGCTCCGGTCAGGCGAAACAGATCGCGGCGGTTTGCCGTGACAGATCTGAAATGGGTATTCGGACTGTCGGTCATCGCGCCATGCTCCGTGCTGGCTCGGGGGCAGGCCCTGCGCCCGATCGCGCTCCGCGCGGCAAGGTGATCCGGATTCGCCGGTCGCATGACGTTCTCGCGCACGCTGGGGAACGCGCGGGCGGGAGCGGGGGAGGGGATCGCCTTTGACCGGCCCGGGCACAGGCGCCATTGTCCGGGCTGCTGGAAAGGATCGATTGGCGCATGCCGCCGCGACCTGACGGACGGAACTGGCGGCCTGGCACCGGGACGAATCTTCCTGGCTCCGACACTGACGCCGCCCCACTGCTCGATGTGCACGGCCTCTCGGTCCATTTCTTCGCCCGCACTGGCGTGGCGCGGGCCATCGACGGGGTCGATTTCAGCGTCCGCCGGCAGGAAACACTGGGGCTGGTCGGCGAATCCGGCAGCGGCAAGACGCTGTCCAGCCTTGCGGTGCTGCGCTTGGTGCCGCCCCCGGCGCGCATCATCGCCGGCCGCATCGCATTCGACGGCCAGGACCTGCTGGCACTGCCCTCGTCCGGCGTGGCTGACCTGCGCGGGCGGCGCATCGCCATGGTGTTCCAGAACCCGGCCTACTCGTTGAACCCGATCCTCACCATCGGTGCGCAGCTCACCGAAATCCTGGTGTGGCACGAGAAGCTGGCACAGCGCGAAGCCACCGACCGGGTTGCCGAAATGCTGCGCCTGGTCGGCATCGCCGATGCAGCATCCAGGCTGCGCCAGTTTCCGCACGAACTGTCCGGCGGCATGAAGCAGCGCGTCTGCATCGCCCGCGCGCTGCTCTGCCGCCCGGCGCTGCTGCTGGCCGACGAACCCACCACCAACCTCGACGTCACCATCCAGGCGCAGATACTGGAACTGCTGCGCGAGCTGAAGGACCGTCTCGGGGCCTCCATGATCCTGGTCACCCACGACATGGGCGTGGTGGCGCGCCTGGCTGACCGGATCAGCGTCATGTATGCCGGCACGATCTGCGAGACGGCGGACACCGCGACGATCTTCCGCGCTCCGCTGCATCCGTACACGCGGGCGCTGCTGGAAAGCGTGCCGCGGGCCGACCGCTCCTATACTTCCCATCGCGTGTTGCCGGTGATCCCCGGCCGCATCCCCAGCCTGAGCGATCCGCCATCCGGCTGTCGTTTCCACCCGCGCTGCCCGGAAGCCGATGCGGCGTGCCGGCGGCTGCGGCCCGCCGCGATCAGCGCGGCGCCCGGCCATGTCGTGAGCTGCCTGAAGCGAGGCAGCGCGGCGTGCCGGAACTCGAGCGCATGATCCTGGCCGTCGAGCAATTGTCGAAGCTTTATCCGGTGCTGCAACGGCGGATTTTCGGCACGCGCGAGGTCGCCGAAATCCGCGCGGTCGATGACGTATCGTTCACTGTCCGCCAGGGCGAATGCCTGGGGCTGGTGGGCGAGAGCGGCTGCGGCAAGACCACCACGGCGCGCGCCATGCTGCATCTGGTGCCGCCGACCGCCGGACGCGTGCTGTTCGACGGCGCCGACATCGTTCCCGTGCTGGGCGGCGGCGACCGGGCGGCGGCGTTGGCGGTGCGACGCGGCATCCAATACGTGTTCCAGGATCCGTACCTGTCGCTCAATCCGCGCTGGAGTATCGGCCAGACGCTGATCGAGCCGTTCCGCGTTCATCGGCACGCGCCGGAAGCCGAATGGGAGGATCGCGCGATCGACCTGCTGGAGCTGGTCGGGCTGGAAGCGGCTCATGCCGGGCGATACCCGCACGAGTTCAGCGGCGGCCAACGCCAGCGGGTCGGCATCGCCCGGGCGCTGGCGGTGGCGCCGCGGGTGCTGATCTGCGATGAGCCGGTGTCGTCGCTCGATGTCTCCGTCCGCGCGCAGGTGCTAAATCTGCTGGTATCGCTGCGCGAGCGGCTGGGGCTGACCTATCTGTATATCTCGCACGATCTGGCGTCGGTGCGCTTCATCAGCGACCGGATCGCGGTGATGTATCTCGGCCGCATGGTGGAGGTGGCGCCGGTCGAGGCGCTGTTCGCCCACCCGCTGCACCACTACACGCATGCGTTGTTGCAGGCGATACCGGTGCCCGACCCGTCCGCCCAGCCGCGCCGGTGTTGCGTGGCGAGTTGCCGAGCGCGCTGGAGCGTCCGTCCGGCTGCTGTTTCCGTACCCGCTGTCCGGCCGCCACGGCGCATTGCGCCGCCGAGGAGCCGCCGCTGGTTGCGGCGGGCGCGGATCGGCTGGTGGCGTGTCATTATCCGCGATGAGCCTCACACCGCCACTGCCTGCGAATGCGGGCATCCAAGTCTTGAGGGCGGCCAAGGAAGATGACGTGGATCGCCGCATTCGCCCTGGCCATGACGGGATCAAGTTCATCTCGGGTGGCACATCGGCGCTATGTCGAGGCGTCTCTCCCGCAAACGGGAGAGGTGAGATAAATGGAGTGCCGCGCCTTGGCTTCGGAAGCGGCCGCCCTGTCGAATTGCTGAAGGAGATGACACGATGAGCAGGAACACGGCGGCCGACTTTTTCAGGCGCCGAGGCGGCGATGCGCAGCCCGCGGATCTTAAAGCGTTTCTCGCCATCGCGCCGGACGTCCCGGCGGAGCCCGGTGACGAGATCCCCGAGCACCTCAAAGTCAGGCTCGACCGGGATCCCCGCGTTAACCATCTGTCGAAATGAAACGAAAGGTCTAGCTCGATGCCAAAAGTGATCGTGATCGGCGCCGGCGTGATGGGCGCCTCGGCCGCCTTCCGGCTGGCGCAGGCCGGGGCCGAGGTGCTGGTGCTGGAAGCCGGCCGCGTCGGCGGCGGTACATCCGGCATCAGCTTCGCGTGGACCAACGCGCACAACAAGCCGCCGCGCCCGTATCATGAGCTGAACGTCGCCGGCATGAAGGCACACGCCGCGCTGCGCGAGGAATTCCGGCGCCCAGGGCGCACATTGGTGGCACGCTGGCGGCAGCCTGGAATGGGAGCCGGAGGCCGACCGTGCCGCGCAGGCAACCAATGTCGAGCGCCTGAAATCCTGGGGCTATGCCGCGGAGTGGATCACGCCCGAAACAGCTTCACGAACTCGAACCCGACATCGACCTCGCCACCATCGGCGACGCGCCGATCGCGTATTTCCCCGACGAGGGCTGGCTGGACCCGGTTCCCTACGCGCATGCCATGCTGTCGGCGGCCCGCCGGCACGGCGCGCGGCTGATCTGCGGCGCCCGGGTGAATGAGATACGTGCTGGCCGGCGATCGCGTGACCGGCGTGCGCACCGTGGACGGCACGCTGCACGAAGCGGAAACGGTGGTGAACTGCGCCGGACGCTGGGCGAACGATCCGGTGCGCGACGCCGGGCTGCATCTGCCGCTGGCGCCCACCGTCGGGTATCTGGTGTTCACTCCCCCGGTCGCCGCCAGCCTGGCGCGTGTGGTGCGCACGCCCATCATCGACGCCCGTCCGGACGGCGCCGGCCGGCTGATGCTGCACTGGAACCCGACCGATCCGACGCTGACCATCGACAGCAAGCTCAGCCCCGAGATGCCGGAAGCCCGCGACCTGGTGGCCCGCGCGCGCCGGCTGCTGCCCTCGATCGGCGACGTGGCGCCGGAAGCCGCGCGCGTCGCCATCCGCCCGATACCCGGCGACCACCTGTCGGCGATCGGGCCGGTCCCGCGCGTGCGCGGCTATTACCTGGCGATCACCCATAGCGGGGTGACGATGTCGCCCTTCCTGGGCGCCGCTGTCGCCGATGAGGTCGCCCGTGGCCGCGAGCGGCCGGAGCTGGCGACATTCCGCCCGGCGCGGTTCTTCAACTGACCGGCGACTAAAGTGGGCGAAAAGCGCAGCGCATCCGCCATCCGGTGCGGCGGAATGCGCTGCGCTTTTCCGCCCTACGCCGCTTGCCCCGGGTCAACACATGCCGTGGCGGTCGGCGTCAGCCAGGACACCGCAATGCCCAGCGTTACCAGCCCCGGGGCAACACATGCCGTGGCGGACGGGGTCAGTCGGGGAGCCGGATCAGCAGGTCGTCGCCTTCCACGCGCAGCTCGAACACCGGCAGGTCCTTTTCAATCGGCGCGCACAGCCCCTTTCCGGTGCGCACGTCGAAACGGCCGGCGTGCAGCGGGCATTCGATGACGCCGTCCTCCAGCCAGCCGTCGGAGAGCTGGGCGTATTCGTGCGTGCAGACATTGTCGGTCGCACGGAACTCGCCGCCGGGCAGGTGATACAGCGCGATCTCGCGGTCGCCGACGCGCACGCCGATCACGCCGTCCTCGGGCACATCCGCCTTCCCCGCCACACGCACCCAGGTCTCCGCCATGTCGGCCTCCATTGTTCACGTTGACAATGCCAGGGGCGGCGACGCCGGCCAAGCCGTCACGCGAAGCTGATCGTGACAAACGCCGGCCGGCCGGGTTGCAGCCAGGCGGCGATGCGGAGATGTCATGAACACGCCTGAGCCGAGCTTGCCAGCCCATGGGGCCACCGTCCTGCCGGAGGTCATTGTCGAGACCTACAACGCGGAACTGCGCGACGACGATGGCTTCGTCGGGGATCGCGCCAGCAAGCGCGCCTTCCAGTCGATCCTCGACGACTGGCGCGAACGCCTGCGGCAGGTCGGCGAAGGCCCGTTCGGCGATGAGCCCGCGGAAGCGATCGGCCGGGAAAGCCTCGACAAGCTCCTGTCCCGCGGGGATGTGGAGGCGGCCGGCCTGGTCCACAGCGCCGTGGAGGAGTTCGCCCAGGAGCTGGCAATTGTGTGCCGGCGGTTGCTGCAACTGCAACCGTGGCGGGATATCAAGACGATCGTGGTCGGCGGCGGGTTCCGCTCCGGCCGTATCGGGGAGATCGCGATCGGGCGGACGTTGGTGCTGCTGAGGGCGGACGGCCGCGCGATCGAGCTGCGGCCGATCCGGCACGATCCGAATGACGCCGGGCTGATCGGTTGCGCGCATCTGGCGCCCAGTTGGGTGTTCGCCGGCCATGACAGCATTCTCGGGGTGGATATCGGCGGCACCAATATCCGCGCCGGACTTATCGAGCCGAATGTCGGGAAGGACCGCCGCCTTGCCGATGCGCGCGTGCTGGCGTCGAAGCTGTGGCGGCACCGCAAAGAGAATCCGACGCGCGAACAAGCGCTCGAGCGGCTGACGGAGATGCTGGAAGAGCTGATCCGCACTGCCGGCAAGCAGAGCCGCGCTCTGGCGCCGTTCATCGGCATCGGCTGCCCGGGGCTGATCGAGGAAGACGGCTCGATCGAGCGCGGCGGCCAGAACCTTCCCGGCGACTGGGAGAGCCCGCGCTTCAACCTGCCGCAACGCATCCGCGCGGCGATCCCGAAGGTCGGCGGGCGCGAAACGGTGGTGCTGATGCACAACGACGCGGTGGTGCAGGGTCTGAGCGAGGCGCCGTGGATGCGGGATGTAACGCGCTGGGGCGTGCTGACGATCGGCACCGGGCTGGGCAACGCCTGCTTCCGCGACCGGTCGGCCGATGCGGGGAAGAACAGGCCGGGGAAGCACGCGAACAACGATTAGGGGCGCAGGCGGCAAAGCAACCGCCTCTCCGGCATCACGTCCTCTCCGGCAACATGCCGGCGAAGGCGCATTGGCGCTAACCCGGACTTTTCACAGATTATCCGATACCAGCCCGGGCGTGGCAGCGGGATTCAACACAGAGGTCGCAAAGCGCACAGAGTTCGCAGAGAAATTTCCTCGGTGAACTCTGCGTTCTCAGCGAACTCCGTGTCGAAAAAGCATGGCGGCAGGTGCCGGCGGCACGCGCGGCGCAGCGATCATTCTGGCCTGATCCGATGCCGCATTCCGTCAACATGCATCGCGAATGCTTCACGTGCTGATCTGCATCGAGGTGATCCCGTCGGAACCGGTGAGAACTGCGGGCTAAAGCGGCCGCGAACCGTCACCGACCAACATCGTCATGGCCAGGCCCTGACCTCGGGACATCCAACGCAACAATCGGACGTCGCGGAATTTGCAATGGATGTCCGGTCAAGGGCCGGCTGGGGGCATCCATCGGCTGGTCTGGTTGGTCCTTCCCGCCTTCGCGGGAATAACGACTGTTCGCGGGACTGACGAATGCTCGCGAGGTCGTCGGCCGCAATGACCATCTACGGTCTGGGTATCCGCCGGCGGTTGTCCTGCGGGTTTTGCCGCGGCTCCTGGGATCCAAGCGGGAACGTCACGGCTCGGGCGGCGTTCGGGCGCAGCATGAAATCCCGGGATGCAGCGCGCCAGATCGAGCAGCGCCGGCAGCGGCTGCTAGCCGCACTGGCGGATTTCGTGCCGGACATGCAGGCCCGCGCCGTGGCGCTCGACCCTGAAGGCGGCTTCCCCACGGAGGACATGGAGCTTCTCCGCCAGTTCGGCGCACTTGCCGCACCTGTTCCGACGGAGCTTGGCGGCCTTGGGATGGGGACGGAACCCGAAGGAGCGCGCGACCTGATGGAAGCGCTGCGACTGATAGGTCGTGGCAGCTTGTCCCTCGGCCGCCTGTATGAGGCACATGTCAACGCGGCTCGGCTGATCGTCCGTTACGGCACCGACGCCCAGGCACGCAGCGCTGCGAACGATGCGTTGGAAGGCCATCTGTTCGGCCTGTGGGTCACCGACCCGCCGGACGCGCCGCTTCGCCTGGGGACCGATCTTTGCCTGCGCGGCGCGAAAGCCCCCTGTTCCGGGGCCGGCCATGCCACCCGCGCGCTGGTCACCGCGCTGCTTCCGTCGGGCAAGTCCCGCATGCTGGCGATCAGGCTCGCACCGGGCGAACACGCCGAACTGTCCTGCTGGGACGTGACCGGTATGCGTGCCACCGCCAGCGGCCGAATGACCCTGGACGAGATCTGCGTCGGTCCGGATGCACTGATCGGCGGTCCTGGGGATTACCTGCGCCAGCCGGATTTCTCGGCCGGGGCGTGGCGCACCTCGGCGGTGACGCTCGGCGGGATGGAGGCGCTGGTCGGGGAACTGCGCAACCAGCTTGTCGCCCGCGGACGGGACAGCAACCCGCACCAGCGCGCGCGTGTCGGCGGGGCATTGATCGCGCAAGAGACGGCGCGGCTCTGGGTCGCCCGCGCGGCGCAGCTCGGCGAGGCGAACGAGGGCGATAAGCAGGACATCGCAAATACCGTGAATCTGGCCAGGATCGCGGTCGAGTCCGCCTGCCTGGACGCGATCCACACCGTGCAACGCGCCCTCGGCATGGCCGCCTTCCGGCGCGGCGGGCTGACCGAACTGCTGTTTCGCGACCTGAGCGTCTATCTGCGCCAGCCTGCCCCGGACGAGACGCTGACCGATGGGGCCGCGCATTTCATGGAACGCGACCTGCCGGCACTGCCGCGATGGGCGTGACACCAGGCGCATCGCTGCCGGCGGCGTATTTCGACGCCCTCTATGCCCGGGACGCCGACCCCTGGGGCTTCGCCAGCAGCGATTATGAGCGTGCGAAATACGATGCGACGATGGCCGCGCTGCCGGCGGGCCGGTTCGCCGCTGGGTTCGAGGTCGGCTGCTCGATCGGCATACTGACGCACCGGCTGGCCGAGCGATGCGCATCGCTGCTCGCGGTGGATGTCGCCGATGCGGCGCTTGCCCAGACGCGCGCACGCTGCGCCGGACTGAGCCACGTCGAGATACGGCGGATGCGCGTCCCCAATGAGTGGCCGGACGGCAGGTTCGACCTGATCCTGCTGTCGGAGGTGCTGTACTACCTCAGTCCCGACGACGTCGCCCGGACGGCGATGCGGGTGCGGGCCGGCCTGTCGCCGGATGGAGCCGTTCTGCTGGTGCATTACATTCTGCCGACCGACTACCCGAGCAGCGGCGACGCCGCGACGGAGACTTTCATCGCGAATGCGGGGCTGATGCCTACTCTGCAGCGACGGGAAGCGTCGTATCGATTGGATCTGTTGCGCTGATCGTCTCCGCGGCGCGCAGCAAGTCGCGCAACCGCTGCGCGCGTTTTGTCTGGATCGGCAATTGGGCAAGCGGCACCCGCCGGTGGGGGAGCTTGCTCCGGCTCTCCGCCTCGGCCCAGGCGGCGCCGAAGCAGGGCGACGTGAGAAGCGCCACGATCTCCTGGTCGGCCAGTCCCAGCTTTGCGGCGAGTGTGGGAAGGACCCGCCGGGTTTCCCAGGCGGCCCGCAGGCGCGCGCGCAGCCGCATCCGGCGCACGGCGTCAGCTACCGGCTCCAGCCGGTCGTCCAGGTACTCGTCCATGCGCTCGATGCGCTTGCGCATGGTATCGGCCATTCCCCCCGGTGCGCGCCCGACGATCCGGGCGGAGACGGTCACGCGGGCGGCGGGTTCGTGCCGGATACGCGCATCGACGCGTTGCAGGGCAGCGAAGAAGGCGCGGTCTTCCGCGAGCGCCACTGGCGGGATGCCGCCGGCACGATGGTACGCCTCCACGGTAACCGCGATGCTGGCGCCGGAATGCTCGTCGTGCCGCGGCCAGGGATCTGCCGGATCGGGGTCGAGCCGCGACCGGATCTCGTCGAGCAGCGCGGCATAAGCGCATTCCCGCGCGTCGATCGCATGCAGGTGGGCCGGAATAAGCTCGGCGCCCACCGGGTCGATCTCCGCCCGGCCGGCGACCGCATCCGCGCCATTGCGCAAGGCAGCGAGATTGACCGCCACCCAGTCCGGCGCCACGCGTCCGTCGGCATCGGTGGTCAGCAGGATCCCACCGGATCCCGCGAGTCCGGCGGCGTGGTCCATTGCGATCCGTCGCGCCTCGCCCGCACAGGCGCGATGCGGGGGAAGCTCGACATCCAGCGCGTGAACGGCAAACGGCAGGCTGCCGGCGATCCGGCGGAGGACATGGGCGGTGTTGTCCGTGCAGTTGTTCAGGCAGATGACGAGCGCATCGACTGACGCGCCTTGCTGGGCGGCGAGTGCAAGCAGGCAGGTTTCGATCTCCTGCGCCTCATTCTTTGCCGGGATAGCAACGACGACGGGGATGCCCTGTCTGGTGTTCTTGCCCTGTCTGGCGTTCAAACTGGTCCCGCCCCGGCGCCGTGCGGCATGCTGCGCGTTCGGTGGGGATATGTGGGCTTGGTGTGGCTTTCCCGGGGCAGCAGGCCGTTCCATCGGTGTTCAGGTCGGGGAGCGCGGGTCACATGACGGAGACGACGGGAAATCCGATCACCGGTGGCGAGCTGCTGGAACGGATCCGCAGCGTGCTGACGGCACTCCGCGGACACCAGAACCCGAGCGCGGAAATCCACGAGGTGATTGCCGAACTGAGCCAGGTCGAGCGGCAGTTGATGGACGGTATGCTGCCCATCACACCGCTACGATCCGTTTTGGCCATCATCGCTCAATTCGAATACACATCGTGGAGGCTGGCCACGGTGGTCGATGACCTGCACCGGATCTGGTCGCTGCTGACGATGCTCTGAACCGGCGCGGAGACAACGCCCATGCTCACGCTGCCAAATCGAGCGTGGCAACGCGCTGGGACTTCTCCCCCCACCTGAGCTGACCCCATCCAATCGTCTCCCGCGCCGGCGAGTGGTTGTGGAGCTCGGAGGCCCCCTCCCCGGCACACCGGCGATTTCGGGATTGTTAGCTCGATGCTTACCCGGATCTTTTTGGCTTCTGATCGCATCCCTAATTAGGATTCTTTTGTGAGCGCCGAGGCGATAAATCACCCCGCGTAGGGGCCGTGAGCCCGACAGGAAGGGACGCCGATGCCGCTTCTC
The DNA here is from genome assembly GCA_963764525.1 of uncultured Pseudomonadota bacterium. Classification (GTDB taxonomy): domain Bacteria; phylum Pseudomonadota; class Alphaproteobacteria; order Acetobacterales; family Acetobacteraceae; genus DATDIC01. The sequence continues at coordinate 271,690 of CAVXTC010000007.1, forward strand.
CGTCGCCTCGGTTTTTTTATCGAGCTCGTTTGCGTGTTTGGGTTGATCGCGTTCTCATTGCCAGCCAGGTCACAAGCGGCGGCAGACGAGCTCGCATTTCCGGGCCTTCAGACCGATGCGCAGCATTTCCAGGAGATGCTGCGCCACAACTACCCGGCCGGGGTTTCGACGGCTTCGCTGCGGGAAGCCGAGGCTGCGGCCATGACGGCCCTGGCGGCGCACGACTACGCCAAGGCGCTGCCGGCGTTGCAGATGGTCATCGGCGGACTGCCGCAGGGGACAGCGCCGAACTGGCGAACCTGGCTGGCACTGGCCCAGGCGGAGCTGAACGCCAGCCCGCCGCAGTGGAACCGCGCCTTGCAGGCAGGCTGGATGGCATTCACGAGCGTCGACCAGAGCAGCGGCAGCGCGGCGGCCGATCAGGTTTCGGCGCTGCGGCTGATGCGCAAAGCGTTGGCGGCGCTGAGCAAACCACTGCCGGAGATCAAGGTGCTGCAGGCCATCGGTCGCCGCCTGCCGCATGATCCCGCCGCGCAGCAGGAGCTTGTGGAGCGCCAGCAGCAGCTCGGGCTGCTGTTCGATGGTCTATCCACCAATGCCGAGGCCTTTCCGACGCGCGCCTGCCTGCGTTTCGTGGGCGACCCGTCCAGCGCACCGGATTTCCATCCCAGCGACTGGTTGTCGCTTACCCCGCCGGTGAAGGATGCGGCGGTGACGCTGAAGTCGCGCCGGATCTGCATCACTGGCCTGCCCGCCGGCGCCACCACGACGGCAACGCTGAGTCATGGCATGCCCGGCGATAACGGGCTGTCGCTGCACCAGGACGTGACGATCCCGATCGCCATGCCGAACCGCACGCCGCGGCTGGTATTCGACGGCGCGCGCTACCTGCAGCCGCGCGATTTCCGTGCCACTGTGGCGCTGGACAGCGTGAACCTCTCCGCCGTGAAGCTCACCCTCGTCAAAATCAATGAGCGCAACCTGCTCCATGTCATGCAGGCCTATCCGCCGTCGCAGGGGCCGATCGGCAGCGACGGCGCCGCCGACCTGGAGCAGAACCAGGGCCGCGTGATCTGGACCGGGCTGGCGGATGTCGCCGGCTTTGCGCGCAACGCTCTGAACCACACCGTGCTGCCGTTGCCGGCCGCGCTCTCGGCGCCCGGCCTCTACGCTCTGATCGCGGGGCCGGGCGACGGTACGCCCTTCCCGCAGGATGAGGCGCCGGCGGCCGTCCAGCTCGTTCTCCGCACCGACCTCGCGCCGACTGTCTGGCACGGGGCGGATGGCGACACGGTGCAGGTGCGCAGCTACGCGAGCGGCCTGCCCGTCGCGGGCGCAACTGTAGATCTGCTGGCCACCAACAACGAGATCTTGGCCGGCGCCACCACCGATGAGGACGGTGTGGTGAGATTCGCCCAACCGCTGCTGGCTGGGCAGAACGGTCTCGCGCCCGCCGCTCTGCACATCCGCGCGGCGGACAAAGAGGATTTCACCCGCCTCGACCTGACCGCGCCGGATTTCGACCTGTCCGATCGCGGCGCTTCCGGGTCGCCGCAGCCGGGTCCGGTCGATCCGTTCATCTGGACCGATCGCGGCATTTATCGTCCCGGTGAGACCGTGCAGGTCATGGCACTCTTGCGCGATGAAAGCGGCGCGCCGACCGACCTGCCGCTGCATCTGATCGTGACAAGGCCGGATGGCCGCGTGTTTCAGGATACGGTGCCGCCGCGCGCCGACGGCGCCTCGATCCATCAGCCGGTGACACTGTCCCCGGGCGCGCAGTTCGGCACCTGGGACATCGTCCTGAAGACCGATCCGAAAGGGCGCGCCAGCGCCGATCAAACGTTCCAGGTCGATGCGTTCGTGCCGCCGCGCCTGGCGGTGGAGTTCGCGCCCGCCGACCCGCACACCCTGGAGCCAGGACGCACGACCAATCTGCCGGTAGATGTGCGCTTCCTGTACGGCGCGCCGGGCAATGACCTGTCCGGTTCGGCGAGCGTCACCATCACGCCCGATCCCAAGCCATTCGCGGATTTTACCACATACCATTTTGGCCTGAGCGACGACGCGTTCACCTCCAACCGGTCGCAGCTCGATCTTGCCGCGACGGACGCGAGCGGGCGGACCACCGTGCCGGTCAATCTGTCGAAGCTACCGGATACAAGCGTCGCCTTGCAGGCGGCGGTGTCGGTGGATGTGAACGATCCCGCCGGACGCGGCGTCGGCACCACCACGACGCTGCCGATCCGCCCGGCCGCCCCGATGATCGGCATCGCCGAGGATTTCTCGGGCAATTCGGTCAACGCCGACAGCAAGGCAGGATTCCACGTCGTCGGGGTTGCGCCGGACGGCAAGCGTGTGGCGATGCCGGTGCAGATCCGGCTGGTGCGCCAGACGCCGGACTGGCGCCTGTCCGTCAGCAACGGGCAGGCGCGCTACGAAACGGTATGGCATGACGAACCGGTGGACAGCCAGAGCGTGACGTTGCCCGCCGACGGCGCGCCGTTCGCGTACGGGCGAGCCCTGCCGTTCGGCCGCTATCGGCTGCAAGTGCTGCAGGCCCATGGCGGCATGGCCGCGACCTCCGTCGTGTTTTATTCCGGCTGGGCCGTCAGCGATAATCCGGACGTGCCGGCGCGGGTCTCGGTACGAGCCGGTGAACAACACTACAAGCCGGGCGACACCGCCGTGATCCATGTCGAGGCACCGTATGCCGGCCCGGCCACGGTCCTGGTGATGACCGACCGGGTGAAGCGGCTGATCGACGTCACCCCGTCCGCGGCCAGTTTCGACGTGTCGGTCCCGGTGACGGCGGATTGGGGCCCGGGCGCCTATGTCGGCGTGCATGTGTTCCGCCCCGGCGGCACCGATCCGGATGCGAAGCAGGCGCCGGTGCGGGCGATCGGCCTGACCTGGGTGGCGCTCGATCCCGCGCCGCGCACTCTGCCGCTGAGTATCGACACGCAGCCCATCTACCGGCCGCGCACGACCGCGACCTTCGCGGTGAAGACGACGCCAGGCGCCTGGGTGACGCTGGCCGCGGTGGATGAGGGCATTCTGGCCCTGACGGATTTCAAGACGCCCGATCCGCTGGGCCATTTCTTCGGCAAGCGCACGCTGGGCGTGGGCATTCATGACGATTGGGCGCGGCTGCTGGCGCCGGCCGGCGCGGCCAACACGATCCTCCGGCAGGGCGCGGGCGGCGATATCGACACGCAGTCCAATCCCATTCCGCAGATGATCGTGTCGTTGTTCGCCGGGCCTGTGCAGGCGGGGCCGGACGGGGTGGCGCAATTCCCGATGGCGCTGCCTGATTTCGACGGCACGCTGCGGCTCATGGTGGTGGGTTGGGACGGGGCCAAGACCGGCAGCCTCGGCAAGGACATCGTCATGCGCGATCCGGCCATCGTGGAGCCGCTGCTGCCGCGTTTCCTGGCACCTGGCGATCAGGCGCGCATCGCGGTGATGCTGCAAAATCTGGAGCTGCCCTCGGGCAGTTTCTCGGTGCATGTCGCCGCCTCGGGCAGCCTGACTGTGGCGGGCGGCGATCCGCCGGCGCTGAACCTTGGGCCGCAGCAGCGGGTCCTGGTGCCGGTGGCGCTGACCGCCGGCGGTGCCGGACCCGGCACGCTGACAGTGCAGGCGGACGGGCCGAACGGCTTCCATGTGAGCCATACGGCCAGGCTGAGCGTCCACTCGGCCCGGGCTGCGGTGGCGCAGGTGACGCCGCTGACGCTCGCTCCGGGCGCGAGCCAGACGCTGCAGCCCGATGCCGCCGCATTCATTCCCGGCACCTGGCATGCCAGCGCGTCCTTCGGCCTCGGCGTGCGGTACGACGCCGCCGCCTTGGTGCGCGCGCTGGAGGCCTATCCGCTCGATTGCCTGGAACAGCTTGCGAGCCGCGGCTTGCCGCTGGCGATGCTGAGCGGCGAGGCGGCGGGGCCGGATCGCGCGGCACGAATGCAGCAGGTGGTCGAAGCGCTCGGCGACCGTCAGCGCTATGACGGTGCGTTCGGGTTGTGGTCCTCTCACGGCGACGCACAGCCCTGGCTGACGGCATACGCGACCGACGTGCTGCTGCGCGCCCGCATGGCGGCGGCACCGGTGCCGCAGCCGATGCTGGACCAGGCGCTGGGATGGCTATCCAATGAGGTGGCGACGCCTCCCTCCAGCCCCGAGGGTTACGCCGCGCAGGCCTATGCGCTGTATGTGCTGGCACTGGCGGGCAAAGCGCCGGCGGGGGCGATCCGCGTCGCTGCTGTTGGCCTGGCATCGGAGCCGACCCCACTGGCGCGGGCGCAGATCGCGGCGTCCCTGGTGCGTCTCGGGCAGAACGACCAGGCGCGCGCGATCTTCACGCAGGTCCTGGCCGATCCCACTCGGCGGTCCTGGCACGCGGATTACGGCTCCGCACTCCGCGATCAACTCGCGACCGCGGTTCTGGTCACCGAGAGCGGAGTCATGCCCCAGCGCCTGACCGCGATCCTCGCCGCGCTGCCGGGCCCCGACCTCAATCCCGACGCACTGAACACGCAGGAGCAGGGGTGGGCTGGGGCGGCGGCGGGGGCGATGAAGGCGGGCGCTGTGACGGTGATTGCAGGTGGAAAAAGCCTCGGCCCGGCGCCGAGCGTCACTCTGCCGCTGACGGGCCCGGTCACCGTGCGCAACCCGGACAGAATGGCGATCCCGGCCAGCCTGGTGACGCAGGGCGTGCCGGTGACGCCGCCGCCGGCCGCGCGGTCCGGCATGACGGTGCGCCGCAACTTCTATGCGATGGACGGTTCCACGGTGGATCCCGACAAGCTGCCGCAGAACAGCACCTTCGTGATGGTTATCGACGGGGCTGCGACGGATGGCCAGGACCATCGATGCCGTCGTGCTGGCGGGGCTGCCGGCAGGGTGGGAGATCGCCGGCCGCTTCTCCGCCGGCAAGGTGGCCGGCATGGAGTGGCTCGGGGAACTCAGCGACACGGAAACCCAGGCGGCGGCCGATGACCGCTATGCCGCGGTGGTCAGCCTGTCCGCCGATCAGCCCTCCTTCCGTCTGGCGGTGATCCTGCGGGCCGTGACGCCGGGTAGCTACGAATATCCCGGTGTTACGGTGGCCGACATGTATCGCCCCGCGGTCTTCGCCCGGCAGGGCACGGTGCGTATCGCGGTGACGCCGGCGACGCCGTGATGCGCTGGCGGCGCCTGCTTGGGCTAGGCATCGCCTGTGCGGCCGCGGGTGCGGCGGGGATCGTGGTGTTAGGATGGATTTCCCCCGCACCACTGCCGTCCGCGCAATTCTGGGGCACCCGCATCCTGGCACGCGACGGCTCGCTGCTGGCGCTGGCACCGGCGCCGGGCGGCGTCTGGCGCTTCCAGACTGCGCCGGACGTTGTCTCGCCGTTCCTGCGGCAACTTCTCATCGCCGTCGAGGACCGGCACTTCGCGACCGAGCCCGGCGTCGATCCGGGCGCGGTTCTGCGCGCCGCCTGGCAGATGGCGCGGGCCGGGCACGTGGTCTCGGGCGGCTCCACCCTGACCATGCAGGTCGCCCGCCTGCTGGACCCCGCGCCGCGGCGTCTGTCCGCGAAGATCCTGGAAACCGCCCGCGCCATCGACCTGCGCCGCCGTCTGACAAAAGACCAGATCTTGGGCCTGTGGCTGTCGCTGGCGCCGTTCGGCGGCAATCTGGTTGGCGTCGAGGCGGCCTCCTACGCCTTTTTCGGCAAACCGCCCGGCGCCCTGGACGCCGCACAGGCCGCACTGCTCGTCGCCCTGCCGCGCCGGCCGGAGGCGCTGCGGCCGGACCGCCATCCCGCAGCGGCGAAGCGGCTGCGGGACCGTATCCTGGCGCTGGCCGAGGCGCGTGGGCTGCTGACCCCGGGCGAAGCCGCGGCGGCACGGGCCGAGCCGGTGCCGGACCGGCGGTTGGCGATGCCGCGTGCACTGCCGCAACTGTTCGTCGCCGTACACCAGCCGCCAAGCCTGGTCACCAGCATCGACCCGGCGATCCAGGCGGCGGTGACCGCCATCGCCCATGCCACGCTCGGTGACCTGCCGCCGCGCGTCGCCCTGGCGGTGATGGTGGCGGATCTGCGCAGCCGCACGCTGTCGGCGCTGTGGCTGGGCGACTGGGACGACGGGGCGCGGGCCGGGCGGGTCGATCCGACCCGTGCCCTGCGCAGTCCCGGCTCGACGCTGAAGCCCTTCCTGTATGGCCTCGCCTTCGCCGATGGTCTCGCGCACCCGGACACGCTGCTGGCCGACGTGCCGGATCGTTTCGGCACATACGGGCCAGAGGATTTCACCGGCCGGTTCGCCGGACGGGTGGCGGCGGCGGACGCGCTCCGGCGCTCGCTGAATGTGCCGGCGGTCGCCCTGCTGGCCCGCTACGGCGCGCTGCGCTTCAGTGCTGCACTGACCGCGGCCGGCACTCCCCTGCATTTGCCGCGTGATGCGGCGCCGAGCCTGCCGATCATCCTGGGCGGCGCCGGGATGACCATGCGGGAGCTGATGGCGCTGTATGCCGGGCTGGCGACGGACGGACGCGTCGTGCCGTTGTCACTGACCGCGCCTGGCGGGGCGGGGCCGCGCCTGCTGCCGCCGTCGGCGGCACAGATAGTTGGAAACATCCTGACCCGACCCTTCCCCAATGACGCCGCCGATCGGGGCGTGGCGTGGAAGACCGGCACCAGCTGGGGCGATCGCGACAACTGGGCGTTCGGCTTTGATCGGGCGCGCCTGATCGGGGTGTGGGTGGGACGCCCGGACGGCTCGGCGACGGATGGTGGCGCGGCCGCGGACCATGCCCTGCCGGTGCTCGCGCGGCTATTCGGCGCGTTGCCGGCGGTGCCGCGCGCTCCGTCGGGCACCTCTCCGATACTGTCGTTCGCAACTACCCCGGACGCCGACCCCTTGCGCCTGCTCTTTCCCCCGCCCGATGCGGTGATCGACGGGAGGGGACCGATTAATCTGAAGGCCATCGGCGGGCGCCGGCCGCTGCACTTCCTGATCGACGGCGCGCCGATCCAGTCGATCAAGGCGCTGCGGCAGACGCAATGGAGCCCGCCAAGCCCGGGATTCTATCGGGTTACGGTGCTGGATGCGGGTGGGGAAGCGGTGCACGCGGCGATCCGCGTGACGGCAGGTGATGACAGCGCATTCGCTTCAGGCTCAACAGCCAAATGAGAGGTGGATGTCGGTAGCGCGTAGACCGTGCTATCGGACAAAAGGGCGCCTTGTTTTTACTCCGCCGCCTTTGCGGCCCCGGTCACCCGGGTGCGCGTGCGCAGCGTCACGAACTCCTCGGCCGCGGTCGGATGGATCCCGATCGTGCGGTCGAAATCCGCCTTCGTGGCACCCATCACCAGAGCGATCGCCAAACCTTGCATGATCTCCGGCGCGTCCTCGCCCAGCATGTGCGCGCCCAGCACGCGCTGCGACGCCTGATCGACAACCAGTTTCATCATCGACTTGCGCCGCCGCCCGCTGAGCGTATGGCGCATCGGCGTGAAACTGGTCATGTACACATCGACGGGTCCGCGCGCCGCGGCGTGTTCCTCGGTCAGCCCCACCGTGGCGACCGGCGGGGTCGAGAACACCGCGGTCGGCACGTTCTCCAGCGAGATGCGGCGCGGCTTGTCGCCGAACAGCAAATCCGCCAGCGCGTGCCCCTCGGCGGTGGCGACCGGGGTCAGGTTCAGCCGATTGGTCACGTCGCCCATGGCAAAGATACCGGGGTGGCTGGTGCGCAGGTGCTCATCAACGACCACCGCGCCGGAGGCACTGGTCGCCACGCCGGCGGCTTCCAGCCCCAGTCCCCTGGGTCGCCGGCCGGCGACCGGTGGCGAAGAACACGAGGTCGGTGCGGATGGCGTGGCCGTCGCCGATGATCAGCCGCCGGTGCGTCCCATCCGCCTCGATGCGCTGCGGCGTGCAGCCCGGATGCAGCGCGATCCCCTGCGCGCCGAGCGCTTCGGCCAGCGCTTCCCGCAGATCGTGGTCGAACCCGCGCAGCGGCAACGGCTGGCGGAACAGCAGATCCACCTCGGCGCCGAGTGCCGCGAAAATTCCGGCGAATTCGACCGCGATGTAACCGCTGCCGAGCACCGCCACGCGCTTCGGCAGGTGCGGCAGGTAGAATGCGTCGTCGGATATGATCCCCAGTTCGGCGCCGGGGATCGGCAGGCGCACGGGATGGCCGCCGGTGGCGATGACGATGCGCTGAGCCGTGACCCGCTGGCCGCCGACCATTAGCGTGTTCGGGTCGAGGAAGGTCGCGCGTGCGTCGAAGATGGTCGCCCCGGCGCTGTCCAGCAGCCGACGATAAAGGCCGGAAAGCCGTGTGATCTCGCGGTCCTTGGCGGCGATCAGTTTGGCCCAGTCGTGCGGTCCCTTGCGGATCTGCCAGCCGAAGCCGGCGGCGTCATCGGCCCAGCCGCCATACTCGCCGGCCTGCACCAGCAGCTTTTTCGGGACGCAGCCGACATTGACGCAGGTGCCGCCCCAGAACCGGTCCTCGGCGATCCCCACCTGTGCGCCGTGTCCGGCGGCGATGCGGGCGCACCGCACCCCGGCCGAGCCGCCACCGATCACGAACAGGTCGAAATCCATGAGTGCTCCTGGTCTGGGCGATCGCCGCATTGTAATGGGGGCGCCCGCGGAATGTGGCAAGCCAGCCGCTTAAGCGGTCGTCAAGGGTGTAAGATTAGCCTGCCCGGATGCAAACGTTCGCGGCACCCGCGATCGCCCCCGCCAGGCTGCGGATCCACTCAGGGGTCGATATCGCCTGGGCAATCGCGCTCGCCTCGGCCGTTCTGCTCGCCGCGACCGTTATCGGCCCGGACGCAAGTTGGGACCTGAGGAACTACCACCTGTATAACGGCTTTGCCGTGCTGCACGGGCGGATTGGCGTGGACCTCGCGCCGGCGCAGATGCAGACCTTCAACGCGCCGCTGCTCGATATTGTCTACACATTGTTACTGGGCGCGTTCAACGACGCTCCGCGGCTTTTGGCGGTGATGCTGGCGGTGCCGCAAGCGCTGGCCGTGGTATCGTGCTGGTGCTGGCGCGTCGGGTGCTGCCGCGCTGCGAGGCATTGGCCGCAGTCCTTGTCGGTGCAACGGGTGTGGCGGCACTGCCGACACTGGCAACCACCATGAACGAAATGGCGCCGGCCGCCTGCATACTCGGCGCTGTGCTGCTTCTGCTGGGCGACGATGGGGTCGACGACCCGTCGCCACGGACATGCCTTTGCGCCGGCTTCCTTGGCGGAGTAGCGGTGGGGCTGAAGCTGACAGCGGCGCCCTACGCGCTGGCGCTGATTGCGATGCTGCCGGTGCGGACCACCCCCGAACGGGGCGCGCGGTTGCTGCTGTGGTTCGCCGGCGGCGGCCTGATCGGGGCAGCAATGACCGGCGGTTTTTGGTGGTGGATCCTGTGGCAAAGGTTCGGCAACCCGGTATTCCCATATTTCAACGATATCTTCCGTTCACCCGGGGCCGCGCCCATCGCCATGACGGATACGCGCTTCATGCCGCGCTCGCTCGCGCAGGCACTGTTCTATCCTCTGTTCTGGGCCTTCGCTCCGAACACGCTGGTCACGGAGCTGCCGGTCCGCGATCCTCGCATCGCGCTGGGCTGGCTCGGGGCCTTGGTGCTTGCCGTCGACGCGGCAAGGAGGCGCCAGCCTAACCGCGCCGCCGCGGTGCTGCCGGCGTTCTGGGCATTATCGTATGTCGCGTGGGAGGTGTGTTTCTCGATCCTGCGGTATCTCGCCGTTCTGGAATTGCTGAGCGGCGTGCTGATGATGATGGCACTGCGGCCGTTGCTCGTTCGGCTGACGGGTGGATGGCGGCGTGTCTGTGCGATCGCCGTGGTGATGGTGCTGGTTGCGGTCACCGTTTATCCCGACTGGGGGCGGGCCACGCCGGGCACTTCGGCGGTGCAGGTAGAGCTGCCGCCGATCCCGCCGGGCAGCCTTGTGGTGCTGCTCGATCCGTCGCCGATGGCCTACGTCGCCGCTTTCGCGCCTGCGGGCCTGCGGTTCGTCGGTGCCAATAACAACCTGATTCATCCCGGAGATCGCGCCCTGCTGGCGCGGCAGATTGCCGAGGCCATCCGTACGGCCGCCGGTCCGCTTTGGGGTCTGGAAATGCCGGGCGAAAGCGCCGGCGTGGCGGACGTGACGTTGCGCGCCTACGCCCTGCGCAGGGCGGCAGGCTGCGAGCGCGTACAGCTCGAACCTGGACGGCGGCGGGATACTTGCCTGCCCGCTGGCCCGGCTCAGTCGCGAAACGCCGGCGCCACCTGCTCCATGAAGCGGGCCATCTCGTCCTTTACCCGGGCGTGCGGCTTCAGGCCGACGTTGAAATACAGGATCACTTCATCGAAGCCGGCTGCCTCGACGCGTTTCAGCACGTCGGTGATCCACGCCGGGCCGCCGAGCAGCACGGCATTGTCGGTCAGGTCCTCCGGGCGCACCTGCCGGACCCGATCGACCATTCCGACGAAATAGCGGTAGCTCGGCGGCGCGGTCGCCGGATCTCCGGGAAAGGCGGGGATCACGCATTCCCGATAGTAGCGGAGCTGGCGGGCCCGCGCCGGTGTCTCCTGCTCCGGCGTGTCGTGAAAATGGATGAAGTAGCTGCACATCAGCCGCCCGGGACGGGTGCCGTGCTTCGCGCAGGTGTCCTTATACAGCCGCGCCACGTCGGCCAGTCCGCCAAAGCTGAGCGCCGCCCAGCGGCGCATATTCCCGCCGGTCGTAGCCGCGACCGGCGGCGAAACCGACGCGGCCGTGCGACAGCAGGTCAAGGCTGGCCCACTGCTCGGCGACGCGGATCGGATGGTGCAGGACCATCTACGCGCTGGCGGTGGCGATCTCGGGGTGGAGGCCGGAACAATTCTCCTTTCGAAGTGTTAGGAACGGACGCGGCTAAACCCGCGTCCATTCCCGTTCGCCTCCTATGGCTTCGAGGCTTGCCGCCCCTGCTCGTCGGTCACTTCAATATCCTCGCGGCGGACGGTATCCCGCACCGTCTCCGTGCGTTCGGTCTCCTGCTTCCCGATGGTCACTTCTTCGACGATCCGCGCGGTCTTCGCGACCACCGGTACCTCCTCGGTCTCATGGACTTCGACAACGCGTTCCTCGAAAGCCCGGTCCGGTGCGCCGGTGGTATCCATCGGCCGACGCCGCTCGATGGTCACGCGCTCGCCGCGCAATGTGACCTCCTGCTCAACTGGTCTCTCTACCACGTAGCGCCGTACGCGGGTGATGCCGCGATCGACCGTGCGCTTGCCGACTTCGATCTGCTCCTCGGCCAGGGGGATGACCTCCTCGGTGCCAGACGCAGAAGTGTCACGTGGCTCGTTATCGGTGAGGGAGGTGGATCCAAGCCCCATTCCGGGAGATGAGAGATCAGCGGCCGAAGGGGCGGTTGATGGAGAGGGTAGCGCCGCAGCCGAAAAGTCGGCGCCTGTCTCGTCCGCCTCGTCCGTCTCCTCCTCCATCTCAAGCGGCTGATGCAATTCCAGGATCGTCACCACCCGGTGGATCAGGGAAGTATCCTGCACCACAACGCTGAGGACGGCCTTGCCGGCCTGAGCGCCTCGCACGTACTGTTCTTCGTCCCGCGGATAGAAGGGGCGCGTCGTTTCGAGTGGACTCCTCACCCAAGAGCCACGCCCAAAAGCCGCTCTCCGGTGGTGGGGATGCCGTGCTGCTGACGGGCGTGCCCGACACCTTTTCCTCGCCCGAGTGAGGCCGGTAGCGACGGATGGCCGAAACCGGAATGCCGGCGCCTTCCAGGTCCCGTCCCGCCGCATCGGCAGAGGCATCGTTATCGTAAATGGCAACAATATGCTCGGCCACTTCGTGCTCCATTGCTGAAGAAATTTCGTCCGCCAAAGAAAGAGAGGGGAGCCGCCGCGGGTTGCTTCAAGTTGTCGCCAGGAGGTGTTTTGCTCTCGCGGGGTCCTCGTCCTGGGGTTGGGGCCCTCACAGTAGAAGCCGGGCCCCCTATCCTATAAGAACAACGAAAGGCCGGTTTTGAAACCAATCCAGAGGACCCCCGGTGGGTCCAATGTCAGTCAGGGGCGTATTCCGCTCGCGTCGCGCGACACAAAACATGCGCAACAGCGGGCGAACAGCACGACGGCAATCAGTGAACCACAACCGTATCTTGTGGCCCCAGTCCTCTGGACTACCGTCCTCCGGGCCGGTGTCCTCAAGCTGATCTGCTTTGCAGTCCATCAGAAGCTCCAGTCAGCTTCGCTGCCGGGATCGTCGCCAAGGCGGGTGCATTCGCTCCGATCCCATTCGCCGCACAGCGCCACGACCGCGCGTTGACTGAGCGGGGAGCCGCCATTGCGGGCAGCGGCGAGGATGGCATCGAAACGTCAGCACCGCGGGGGCCTTGGCGCGGGCTTCACCGGCGTCTTTGGTGCGGAGTGACTGGACCAAGTCCCGCCGGCTGACAGCGGCTCCCAGGGGCGCCGGGACAGCCTTGCGCAGCCAATAGACGCCGGTCTTGGGATGGGGGTAAGGACGCGACGTTGTGACGGGCATTTGTAGCGCCTCGTTGCATCACCGAGGCGGCCGCAAACGCCTGATTTCCCTGCATGTCCTGAGGTATTAATGCCGTAGCGATCTAGCAATGGAGGGGGTTGGATTCGAACCAACGTAGGCGTGCGCCAACGGATTTACAGTCCGTCCCCTTTAGCCACTCGGGCACCCCTCCGCGGAGGGCCGCACTAGGGCAAATCCCGCCCGCTTGTCAACGAACCCAGAAGCCAGCATCCGCCCTCACCCTGGTTGCGACCGGGGCCTCGATTCCCAGTTGCGCGACGGTTGCGTGGGAATGGCGATCGAGGGTCAAGGCTTCCCCAGCTCGTAAAGTGCTGCCGCAGGCACTTCCGCGGCATCCCGGCCGTCTCACTGTGCAGCGACCCCGGCCGCCGCTATACCGCGATGATGAAGCCACCGCACAACAATCGTTCCGGAGGGGATCGTCCCGGAGGTCCGGGCCGCGCCCCACAGGACCGCGGGCCGCGCCGCTATATTAGCGATGGCCCCCCCAGGGGAGAGGTACCGGCGAACCGGCCAGTCCGGATCGGGCCAGGGCGGTCGCCATTCCGGGCCGGGTCAGGGGTCTCGCAACCCGTCAGGACCGGGGCAAGGAGCGTCCGGTCAGCCGCAATCCGGGCGGGCGCGGCAGAACCAGCGTCCGTATGGAGCCGGCTCCGGTGCGACGGAGCGCCAGAGCCGCCCGGGCGGGTTCGGTCCGCGAAATTCCGATCCGGCGCGCGAGCGCCAGCAGCAACGCAGCCCGCAGCCCGGCGATCGGCAAAGCGGCGACCGACCGGATCATCGCCCGCTCCACGCGCGCCCGCGCCAGGACGCCCCGCAGCAGGGGCAGCGCGAGGACCGGCCGCAGCGCGGGGAGCGTGGGACGAACTCGCCGCGCGGAACCCTCTGGCTATATGGCCAGCACGCAGTGGCGGCGGCGCTCGCCAACCGTGCCCGACGTCTGCGCCGCCTGCTGCTGACCGAGGAAGCCGAGCTGCTGCTGGCCCAGCGCCTGCCGCCGCCCTGGTCCCTGTCGGCGGAGCGCACGGAACGTGGCCGGCTCGATCACCTGCTGGGGCGCGACATCGTGCACCAGGGCGTCGCGTTGCTCGCCGATCCGCTGCCGCCGCCCAGCCTGGCGCATGCGCTGGAGCGGCCGGGCCGATTCTGGTGCTCGATCAGGTCACCGACCCGCGCAATATCGGCGCCATCCTTCGCTCGGCGGCCGCGTTCGGCGTTGCCGCGGTGATCACCCAGGATCGCAACGCGCCGGAGGAAACCGGGGCGCTGGCCAAAGCCGCGTCGGGCGCGCTGGAAACCATCCCCCTGCTGCGCGCGGTCAACATCGCCCGCACCCTGATTGCGCTGAAGGCCGCCGACATCTGGACGGTGGGACTGGACAGCGGCGGCACGCCACTCGCCGGCCCGGCGCTGGCGGGTCGCCGGGTTGCCCTGGTGCTCGGCGCCGAGGGCGCTGGCCTGCGCCGGCTGACGCGGGAGACCTGCGATGAGATGGCGGGGCTGGGAACCAGTGGCGCCATGGAGAGCCTGAACGTGTCGGCGGCCGCGGCGGTCGCTTTGTATGAACTGACGCGGACGAACTGAAAAAGGCTGGCATGACCGATCTCGATCCCGATTTCGATCCCGATTTCGATCCCGATTTCGATCCCTTGGGCGCTGCTGCCGCGCTGCTTGCGCTGCGTCGCGCACGTACACGGATGCATCCGTTGCCGGCCGCGATTGCTCCGCGGACGGAGCAGCAGGGCGCGGCGGCGCAGCTTGCATTGGCCCGGCTGATGGAGGCTGATCCGCCGGCCGGCTTCAAGATCGGGGCGACCGGCAAGCGCATGCAGGAGTACTTGGGGCTGAACGGTCCGGCGGGCGGCTTCATGCCCGGCGCCGGGCTGTACACCTCGGGCGCGGCGCTCCGGTTCGTCGATTTCCTGAACCCGGGCGTGGAGTGCGAGGTGGTGGTGCGGCTGGCGCAGGATTTGCCCGGGCCGTGCTCGCCGGTCCAGGCTCAGGCGGCGGTGGGCGAGTTCATGGCCGGCATCGAGATCGTTGAGAACCGGTACCACGATCTGGCCGCGCTGGGCACGCCGACGATGATCGCGGACCAGGTCTTCCATGCCGGTGCCGTGCTGGGGGCGGCGATGCCGGGATGGCGCAGCCTGGACATTCCGGCGCTGGCCGGCCGCATGAGCATCGACGGGGAACTGCGGGAGCAGGGCGTGGCGGCCGACCTGCTCGGCCATCCGATGAATTGCCTGGCATGGCTGGCGGGATCGTCCGTGGCGGCAGCGTTCGGCGGCCTGAAGGCCGGGCAGGTGATCATGCTGGGCAGCGTGACCCCGCCGATCTGGCTGACCGGCCCGGCACGCGTGACGGTCGAATTCACACCGCTGCCGGCGGTGGAGGTAACGCTCGGTTAACCAGACGAGGGCCAGTGTCGCAGCTTCGCCGCGTTTGTTCCGACCTGCGCCAAAATGGCCTGATCCGCAAAGGACATGCCGTGCTCGTTGAGTGGAACCTGTTGTCCGAGGACCTTCAGCTCAGCGTCTCGCGGGAAGCGTTGCGTCGTGCGGCGGAGACGATCGCGGAGCAGGCCGAGGTGATGGCGCAGGAGATGGAGGCAGGCGGGTTGGCGGATCGCGGCGGGACCGACGCGCTGCGGCTGTTCGCCGCGGTGGTGCGGGTGAACGCGCGGGATCCGCTGGCGCCGATGGGGACTGCGTGATCGGTCCGGTCATTGAGGAAGGCGCCAAGGGGTAGGCTGTCCAGCCTGTCTGGACAGCCCGACCCTACCGCTTCACAATGATCTTGACGCGGATTGTCAAGACCACCATGATCAGTGGCAGGGGCCGCGGATGTGCTAGCATCTCGGTTCTCCCTTGAAGCGCCCGCCAGGACTATCCTGGTGGGCGCTTCCCGTTTAACGGGACATTGGTTGACGCTTTGTATCCGGCGGCGGGCGATCAGCGCCGCCGGGGTGATGCAAGCCGTCCTGGAGCTAGGTTTCGTTCGAACCCCTTTTCCGTCCTCTCCTGTAACGGGGGGAAGTCAATCAGCCGAGCGCGGCGGCAACCCACTCGGCCCAGGCCAGCGCCGCCCGGTCCTCGTTGCGGCGACCGACCATCTGGATGCCGAGCGGCAGGCCATCCGGCCCCGTCCCGGCCGGCACCGTGACACATGGCACGTGCAGGCTGGTCCAAAGGAAGTTGAACGCCGGATCGCCGGTCCATTCCAGGCCGGCCGGGGCTTGGCCGGGCGCGGCGGGCGTGACCAGGATGTCGAGACCCTCGGTGGCCGCCGGGAAAGCACGCTGGCAGCGCTCGAACACCGCATAGGCGTGCGCCAGGGCGGCTTCGGTCGACGACAACCCGAACTCCAGCCGGTCCAGCAGCGGTCGGGCTGATCTGGTGGCGGGCGGTGGCCAGTTCCCAGCCCAGCGCCCGGGCGCTTTCGTTATTCATGACGATCGGATGCGCCTCGATCAGATCTGCAAAATCGTCCGGCAGCTCGCGGTCCTGCACCTCGGCCCCGGCGTGCGTCAGTGCTTCCGTCACGCGCGGTAGCAGCGCCTGGGTTTCCGGCGGGCGGCAGGCCACGACGGGGAGCGGCAGATGCCGATACGCGGCGGCCGCGACGGCCGGCGCTCCGGATCGCCGAGGTCGCGCCCCGACACGATCCGGCGAGCAGCGCGCAATCGGCCACGCTGCGGGCCATCACGCCGACCGTGTCCAGGCTGCCGGCCATGACCTTCATGCCGAACCGGCTGATCATCCCGAAGCTCGGCTTGTAGCCGACCACGCCGCAATAGGCGGCCGGGCGGATCACGCTGCCGGCCGTCTGCGTGCCATAGGCGAGCGGGAAGAAGCCATCCGCCACGCCGGCGGCGGAACCGCTACTGGAGCCGCCTGGCGTGTGGGTCAGCCGGTGCGGATTGGTGGTCGGGCCGGGCTTGCGGGTGGCGAATTCGGTGGTGACGGTCTTGCCGATCACAGTGGCTCCCGCCGCGCGCGCCCAGGCCACGGCAGCCGCATCGGCCCTGGGCCGCCAGCCATGCCAGATCGGCGAGCCGTATGCGCTCGGCATGTCGGCGGTATCGAGCACGTCCTTCACGCCAGCGGCAGCCCGTGCAGCGGACCCGGGCGGGCAGCGGCGGCGGCCTGGCGGGCGTGATCGGCGTTGAACCAGGCGAAGGCGCGCACGTCCGCCTCGCGCGACGCGATCGGTCGAGACAGGCTTCCATCCGCTCGGGCGCGCGCAGGATCCGTCGCGGATCAGCGCGGCGGCCTGGGTTGCGGTGAGACGGGATGGGTCCTGCATGACTGATCCTTTCGGCTGATTGTCCGGGGGCCGATTGTCCGGCCGCACGGGGCGGCGGGCGTGAAGATCAAGACTGGCGCGATGCGGATTGCCGTTCCATCCTTTCCGTCAATGAGCCTCTCCAGCAACCATTCGGGGGTGCGGGTCGGAGTCGGCCCGGACGGGTCGCGCACCTACTTGGTTGATGTTCCGCCGGAGGAATTGCCGGCTGTCGCGCGGGCGCGATATCGAACGGGCTTGGTATGCCGCGCGCGAGGCAGCGCTATCCTCGGCCTGGGCGCGGTACCGGGTTCCGCTTCTGCCGCGCGGACGGCAGCACCACGGACCTCGCGCTTGCCGACCAAGACGCGCTGTGCTGGGCGGGGGCGGTCGATGGCACCATCGGGATGGGCAGCTTCTACGGGTTGTCGCTGTGCCTGCGGCTGCTGGCGCTGGTCGATCTGCTGGCCCGCGCGCGCTGGACCGCACCGTTCTTCCAGCTTGCCCGCGATGGCGCCGAGCTTGATCCGTCGCTGCTGCGGGCGGCGGCCACGGCGCCGCTGACCGCGGAGGCGCGGTTCGATAAATCGGCGTTCCGCGCCCGCATTTCCCCTTTCGCGCTGGAGCCGCCGGCCGTGGCGGCGCG